>PBKG01000025.1 GCA_002722095.1 Rhodospirillaceae bacterium | reverse complement strand
GGCCGCCGCAGCCTTTACGCGCTCAGCCTGTTCGGCGGCTGCAGCGGTTTTGGCCAGCCGTAGCTTGATTGCCGAATATCCGTTTTCGGCATGGTTTGCCGCCGATGCAGTCAACTCATCGAGCGACAAGCTGTACCAAAGATCGGCACTGGCGTAGGCCTCGATTCCGTCCCGATATCCGCCCAGCATTTTGTAGACCGGCTGTCCCGTAATCTTTCCTGCTGCATCCCACATGGCGATGTCGAGTGGCGCAATTGCCCAATGCAGAAATCCACCCGGGCCGACCCAATCGGCGCGATTGGCGAGGGTTTCCCAAGCCGCCTCCACGTTGAGTACGTCGAGGCCAATTAGGTGTTGGCCGAGTTCTGCGGTGGCTGTTGCGATGGCGCGAACAAGGTCCTCGCGTTGTTTGACCACATAGCCGAAGCCTTTAGTGCCGTCCTCGGCGGTTACACGCGCCAGGACATGCCAATTACCGTCCACTTTACGTCCGCCGGCGGCGTAGGGGCGGTCGAGCGTTACTTTCAGAACCTCGACTTGCACATCTTTGATCTTCATTTGCGGGTCTCCCTTACCGGTTGCCACTTTGATAGTTCGGCGGCGGCGGTTTCGATTGCCCCGGCCCAATCCCCCGGGTGCTTTTGCCGGAACAGTCTCATGGTTGGGTACCAAGGACTGTCATTCCTCGCCAATAGGTATCGCCAATCGGCCGAATACCCCAGCATAACCCATACCTGTTTGCCAAGTGCGCCGGCGAGATGGGCGACGGCGGTATCGACCGTGATCACCAGATCGAGATTGGCGATGGCAGCCGCAGTTTCGGCAAAGTCGTCGAGATGTGGGGAGAGATCGGTCAATTCGTCTAGAGTTTGGGGTACGCCTTCTTTTTGCAGGGAGTAAAAATCGAATCTGTCGGACTCCAAAATCGGCTTTAACAATGGAAGAGGGCAGGATCGCATCCGGTCATCCTGGCGACCGGGATTGCCGGACCACACCAGGCCTACTCTACCGCGGCTACTGGTAATACGAGCGGCCCACCTCTGAATAAGCTCGGGATCCGCAGCAAGATAAGGATCATCGGCCGGTATGGATTCCAATGTGGTCTCAAAGGCGAGAGGTAGGCTCAGCAGCGGAATGTGCGCATCCGCCTTATGTTCTGCGTTGCCGATCGTTTCAATCCGCAGGCGTGGATCCAACAAAGTCATTAGACGCGTAAGCGGCGCCTGACATTCGAAAGTGACGTCAAGGCCTAGGTCCGCCAGACGAGTCAAATATCGACAAAATTGCAGGCTATCGCCGAAGCCCTGTTCAGCGCTCACGAGGACAGATGTAGCGTCGTGTCGAGGTCGCCAGCGTGGAAGGCTGGAAGAGCAGGGCGTTTCTTCGAGCCGAGCTTCGTAATTTTGCCAACCGGCCGTGTAGTCGCCTTTCATCAATTGTGCAATTCCGAGACTTTTCCGCAGTGCTGCTAAATCGGGTTGCAGCGAAAGCGCTTTTCCGTAGACCGTGATTGCCTCGTCGGGCTTATTAAGATTGATCAAAACCAGACCGAGATTCCCGTACGTTGCAAAGTCGAGAGGACTTTTTCCGATTGCTTGCCGATAGAGTTCTACAGCCTCGTCGAGCCGGTCGGCCTCGCGCAATACGTTGCCGAGGTTACGTTCCGCTGCCGGCGAGGATGATTCGAAGGCGAGAGCTTCGCGTAGGGTTTGCTCGGCACCTACGAGGTCGCCACAAGCTTGACGGGCGACCCCGAGGTTATTGAGTGTTTCATAAGATGCCTCGGACTCCCTAAGGGCGGCCTCGAAATGCGGGATCGCTGTTGCCTCTTCGCGACGGGCACAGAGCGCTAGACCCAGATTGTTATGCGCTTCCGCAAAATTCGGCTTTAACGCCAAGGCACGTTTGCTCGTGTCGATTGCCTCATCTAGCTTGCCCAATTCGCGTGCGGCGGCGGACAGATTGCAGAGCGCATCAGCATGTGTCGGATGGTCGACCAACAGCGTGCGATAATGGCTCGCCGCTTCCTCGAGGCTGCCGATCTTCTGCAATAGAAGCCCTAAGTGAAATTGGCCATCCACATTTTCCGGTGCACGCTCTAGGCCAGATGTATAGGCATTGATTGCCGACTTTGTTTCGCCACGCTCGAACAACACCTTGGCAAATGAAAAAATCGCTTCCGGGTTGGGGTCGCCTTGTAGTGCCCTATCGCCGTGTTCCAGCGCTTCGTCGGTCATGCCCTGTTGGAGCAAACTGATCGCCAAGCCTAATTGGTAGTCGGCGTCATCCGGCGCCAGCAAGACCGCTCGCGACCAGGCGCCCGCAGCTTGCTCCCATCTCTCCTCCATCCCAAGCGCATGGCCGAGATTGGCGGCGTAATCAGCACTTTCGCGGTCGAGTGACGAGGCTTCCGTAAAACACTGAACGGCAAAATCAGCGCTGCCGCCCTTTAGGGCATTCACACCGCGTAAATTCCAGGTCTCCGCATGGCCGGGCCGCTGTCGAATGAGTTGGCGAATAATCGTTTCAGCCTGGTCATGCTCGCCCTGTTCGATACGTGCCAGGACCTCGTCGAGGACCTGATTGGCGGAACCGACGAAATATCCGTCCGGCAAATCATCGGAAGACGGTGGCGCCATTTGGATCGAGCTCACATCGCGTGCATGGATCATGCACTTTCCGGGATCGCCGGACCCACTGTCAATGGCGCCCGCGGTGCCCGGTAATCAGTTGAGCGGCTTAACGCCTAAAGAAAGGCGTTCAGAGATAGGGTCTGGATACGTGAAATCGCCTGATACGAGGCTTCGAGCTGAACCTGTTCGAAGTTGAGCTGTGCCACTGCTTCCGCGGTATTCACATTCTCGATGTCGGCGATCTTATTCTCTAGGAACACCTTAACGCTATCGTGCCTCGCCCGTTGCGAACCAATCAGGTTTTGGTCGAGCGCGATTTCCGAAGCGATATCCTGAATTGTTGGATTGACGCCATTGTTTTCGATCGCCTGATTGAGTTCGGCGATTGCGGAGTCGACGACCGCAAGCTCGGCTGCCGTCGGCGGGCTGGTAAAGGTCATTTGCGCGATATTGTCGAGAGACCGGATTACGCGCTCGAAAGCGTCGGCACTGGCAATCACGCCATAGGGTACGGTGAAGTTGTCATCAATGCGGACTGTGTTGATCGTCGCATCGCCCTCATAGTAGCCCGTATCCGGCCCGGCATCGAAGGGTGGCGGTGCCGGTGCGGTATAGACGCCGTTGCCAAGGTTGACCGGGCGTGTATCGGTCTTGCCGCCCGCGAACAAAAAGCGTTCATTGTCTTTGGAATTTAGAAGGTCGACTACCTGATCTCGAAATTGGCCGGCAATCCCGGGAATATCGAGAACATTGACCGCGTCGCCGTTTTGAACGCTCTGGAACAGCGAGCGCATCTCGCGCGCGACTTCGTCTGTTCGGTCGACCGCGAACAGCATGAGATCGAGCCTTTGTTCGGCGATGGTGATGTTCTCCAAGAATTGTTCGGTCTTGGCGAGATCGCCCTTGGCGTTGAGCAGGCGCTGTGAATCGCCTTCCAGTCCGGAAAAACTTTGGGTCTTTTTGCCGGTGGCGACTTGCGTCTGGGTTTCGAACAGGCGGTTTTGCGTCTGGAGGGTTGCTTGCAGAACCGCTTGGCTTTGGGCGAATGATCCGATGCGGGTTACCATTTCTTGAATCTCCTATCGGACGGCGTTGAACAATTCGTCGAACATGGTGTCGACGACGGAAACGACGCGAGCTGCCGCGTTAAAAGCTTGCTCTAGAATGACCAGCTCGGAAAGCTCTTCGTCGAGATTGACGCCTTTGTCCGCATCGCTGCGGAATTTGAGCGAATCTAGGAAAGCGTCATTAAACTCGAACTGATTTTGCGCTTCGGCGGCGATGGAGGCTTGGAACGACAGGATCTGCGCTGCGTAGCCGGAGATCGTGGTGTTGGTGCCTGAAAGGCCGCCAATGGAATCGAAGGCTATTTGGGCATCGAAGCGGCCCGCGATGTTGTTCGCGGCCGTGCCGTCGCCGGAGACTATGCCGTCGGCGCCAACGCCTGCGGTCAAACTCAACGTGCCGCGGGAAACCAGCGTTGGGTCGTCGGCAACGGCGGAGCGTACGGTGAAAACATTTGAATACCGGCGATCGTCGATATCCATATTAATCGATGAAAATAAGGTACCACTATCGGTTACGATAAAGTTTTGATTATCGGAATCAGTGATTACCAATCGTCGGCCAGTACCGTCGTTGACTACCGACGCGCTGATATTGGCCGCCGTTAAAGTAGCATCGGCAGTAATGTTAGCGGCAATAGTGTCGAGATCGTCGCCGGCGGCATAGGCGACTGCGGTTGTGGTGGGCGTTGAGTCGATGTTGAACGTCAAAGTGCCCGCGATACCGAGTGCTGTAGTGCTATTCGCCTGCTGCCCCGATACGAAGGAATTGTAGTCCGAGTTGTCGGTGACCGACTGGAAAAGGTCGTTAATACCGAAATAGTGGCCGAAATTGCGCGTATTCGCACCCACCGTTGTTACCGAGCTTGAGCTGACGTTAATAGCGATGCCATTGGCAGCGGCGTCGGCACTCAAGACCAAATTACCGTTGCTGTCGAGCGATGCACTCGCGTTTGCCATGCCATCCAACGTGGTAACGACGGCCCCCGCTGAGGTGATAAGGCTGAGATCCGCGATGTCCAAATTTTCTACCACATCGCCGGTGGTTCGATTGATCACCGAAATACGCACCGCGCCGGTAGCGGTGAAAACATCGGTGGTCCGGAAGCTTTGGCTGCCGGTGAAGCTATTCGGCGGCGGGAAGGCGGTCCCGGTGTTGTGCTGAGAATTGACTTCGTTGAGGATTGTTTTGCTCAATTGGTCAAGCTCGGATTGCAGGTTTGGTAGCAACTCGTCGCGGAGATCGATCAGCGCTTGCAACTGTCCGCCGCCGATTTCCGGTGTAATATCGTCGGCTGCCGCTGTCGAGCCGCTGAGAAAAATACCGGTGATACCCCCCGGATAGCCGGGATCTGTAGGATTTAGATACTGTGTCGTTGCGTTGAGTGCGCCGGCGGCGGTATGAGCGATATCGATGGCGATGCTACCGGTCAGGAGCGTGCGTCCGCCTTTGGTAAAGATATCGACGCGGCCGTCGGAATTTTCGATAGTCTGGATGTCGATCAGTTCGGCCAATGCCTCCAATTCCCGGTCCCGCGCGTCGCGTATGGAGCTAGGGTCGGTACCCAAAATTTCGTTGCGGGCGACTTGGACATTGAGGTCGGAGACGTTTTCGATGCCCGCATCGATAAGGCTGACCAACCGTGCGATTTCGCTTTCGGCCTCGGTACGGAGCCGTTGGACATTGGTGGCAAGCTCCGACATTCGCAGCGCCAACTCGCGCGCCTCGCCGACAACCTCGAACTGGAAGGCCTGATTTTCAGGCGTCAAAGCCACTGCCTCGAAAGCGTTTTTAAGGTCGGCGAGGCCGGTGGCGATGGAATTGTCGTCGCTCGGCGTGCCGAACAGGGCCTGGATTTCCTGCAGGAACTTATCGCGGATCTCGAAATTGTTGGTGATGGCCTGGGTGTCGCGAATTTGACGCAACAGGAATTCGTCGACCGAGCGCGTGATCCGCCCGATTTCGACGCCGTTTCCGACGCCATCGATCGTAATCGACGAAAAGGTGACGTCTTTGCGCGAATAGCCTTCGGTATTGACGTTGGCGATATTGTCGGACGTGGTCTGCAACGCCCTTTGGGTCGATTGCAGGCCGCTGACCGCAGATTGAATGGCGAGTGTTAGGCTCATTTCTTGATTCCCTTATGACACGGTGCTGATAGTCGTTTTTAGAATTCTTCGTTGAGCGTGAAGGCAATTTTGCTTGCCATTTTCGACTTGTCGGCCTGAGCGCGGCCACCTTGGCCATTGCTCGAATAACCGGCCGGCGCGACTTGCTGGTTCTCGATAGAGCGCGCGATCGTTTCGACGATTTGATGATTGACCGTCATGGCGGCGCGAAGCGCATTGACGTTTTTACGAACCGCATCTTCGAAGCGTTCGTTCGATTTCTCGAGCTTGGTCCGCATGTCGGCGTCGATCTCGTCGAGAAAGCCCTTGTGCTGAGCGGCGTCGCGAACCTGATATTCATACATGTCGACGAGCGATTTCTTGGTTTCCACCAATGGCTCGATCTCATCGACCCGGGATTCTTTCAGCAGGGTATTTTCCTGCTCGATGATGGTGATGATCGATTCCGTGGCATCGATCAGTTCGCTTGCGCGTGCGTTCGGGTTCATTTTTGTGCCTCCTGTAAGCGTAGAATTTCGCGCTGTACTGAATCTGCAATGCCAAAGCCGCCGGACTTGGCCGCGGCCTTGCCGTATTCCTGGATCAACATCGAACGGAACACCTTCTCGCCTTGTCCGCCGCCGAACGCACCGTCGGTGCGGATGCCGGCAAACATGGTTTCGAAAACCTGGCTGAGGAAAAACGATTCCACTTCCTCCGCCGCCTTGCGGGCCTGCTGCTGGCTGAGTGCCTTGGCTTTGGCCGCGGTGATCGTTTCGGGTTTCTGAGCGCTGGTGAACTGCGCTTTGGTAAGGCTGGTCGATAGATCCATCACAGCACCTCGATTTCCGCCTGCATGGCGCCGGCGGCCTTGATGGCTTGCAGGATGCTGATCATGTCGCGTGGGCCGATGCCGAGCGCGTTAATGCCGTTAACCAATTCCTGAAGAGTGACGCTGTTTGCAAGCACTGTCAGCTTGCGGTCCTTGCCTTCCTCAACCTCGACCTTGGTGCGCGGCACCTCGGTCGTGGTGCCCGTATTGGAGAAGGGGAGCGGCTGCGAAACTTGCGGCGTCTCGGTTATACGGATGGTGAGATTGCCCTGTGCGATGGCGACCGTGGAAATACGCACGTTCTCGCCCATGACGATGATGCCCGACTGCTCGTCGATGACGATTTTGGCGATTTGGTCGGGCTCGACGCGGAGCTGCTCGATATCGGTCAACAGTTCGATGACCTGATTCTTGTAATTGTCGGGTACGACAAGCTGCACGGTCGCCGGGTCGGTGACCCGGGATGCAGGCAAGCCGACGAACGCGTTGACGGCGCGTGCGACGCGGCGGGCGGTGGTGAAATCCGGATTCCGGAGCGACAAACGCACCCGCTTCAGGCTCGCGAGCTTGAACGGGACTTCACGTTCGATAATGGCACCGTTCGGGATACGGGCACTGGTGGGCACGCCTTTGACCACCGTGGTGGCCGCGCCCTGAGCCGAAAAGCCACCGACCTGCAGATTGCCCTGCGCTACAGCGTAGACCTCGCCGTCCGCGGCGAGAAGCGGGGTCACCAGCAAAGTGCCCCCCAGCAGATTGGTCGCGTCGCCGAGCGAGGAGACGGTGATGTCGATATGGGTTCCTTGGCGGGCGAAAGGCGGCAGTTTTGCCGTCACCATAACAGCTGCCACGTTCTTGGTATCGAGAGCGTTGTCGCGCGCGTTGACGCCCAACCGCTCGAGCATACCGATTAGGCTTTCCTTGGTGAAAATCGCGCTGCCGAGACCGTCCCCAGTGCCGTTCAGGCCGACCACGAGACCGTACCCGACGAGCAGGTTCTCGCGCACACCTTCAAAATCGACGATATCTTTGATTCGGGACTGACTGTGCGCCCCGGATGCCATACCAACAAGCAGTGCGGCGCCGAACAGACTAAAGACCGCCCCTTGGCGCAACCGATGCCAAATCGCGGTAAATTCGAGGCCAACTTTCTGTTTTGCCGTTTCCAGCATTGCTTTCGCCTTTCATCGGGCGTGTTTGTTCGGTATTAAGAAAAGCGAAGGCTGTGCCAGTTCGGGATTTAAATAATTATTTGATAAATAATGATGTTTTAGGGATTTAGAGAATCGGATTTCCAATCGCACGTGCGTTCAGGCAAGCACTGCCGAGCGGCCCGGCAAAGATTGCCCGACGCGATTTGCTTGAAAATCGATGGTTCGAGCCAATGCGAATGCAGTTTTGCAATGTCGCAAAAAGGGCTATGGCGCAGCTATGAAGATCGAACGGACAGGCTCGGTTCGCCCGACGACGTGGGTAAAGCGCAGTGGCAAGGCCAGCAAGGCCGGCCAAGCGAAATTTAGCGATTCGTTGGATCAGACAGCTGGTGGTGTTTCCGGTGTCAGTGGCGCCGGACCGACCCAAGCCGTTGATGCCTTGCTGGCAATTCAGGAAGTTGACGACGCCGTAGACGGTCGTACGCGCCAAGGTCGCCGGTGGGGCGAAAGCGTGCTCGATAAGCTGGAACAGTTGCGTATCGGGCTGATCGGCGGGGTCATTCCCCCTTCCGACCTAGAGGCAGTCACCCAAATGCTCGATGAAGGCCGGGGCGATGTGGAAGATCCGGGCTTGAATGATATTCTCGATGAAATCGAGCTTCGGGCACGGGTCGAGCTCGCTAAATATCGCCGTTAAACCACCAGCGCAGCGCACCTACCCCCAATCATAAAGAATTCCCGAAAGTGTGACGTCGGGCCTTGTAAGGTGTTGATGTTTTTGGATATAGTCCCGGCGCATTCGCGCTGAAGCTTCACACGGTCAACTTCATGTCAGACCCGCTTATTCCGCCGGATTACAAGCCTTCCAAAAAGGAAGATTTTATGAATTCGCGGCAGCGTGAATATTTCCGCCAAAAGTTGCTCGATTGGCGCCAAGAGTTGCTGCGCGAATCCCATGAAACATTGCAAAGCATGCAGAGCGAAAGTATTGCGGCGCCGGACATGTCCGACCGTGCCACAAACGAAAGCGACCGTGCATTGGAACTTCGCACCCGTGACCGGCAACGGAAACTGATCGTGAAAATCGACGAGGCGTTGCAGCGCATCGAGGATGGTACATACGGATATTGCGAAGAAACGGCAGAGCCAATCTCGTTACAGCGTTTGGAGGCACGGCCGATCGCCACTTTGAGTGTTGAGGCTCAAGAACGCCATGAGCGGTTGGAGCGGACAAGGCGCGACGACCGGGCGTAGTCGATTATCAAAATGACAGAGGCCGGCACCTTTTAGGTGCCGGCCTCTTTTCGCGACGGTCTAGCGCGTTGGGGAGGAGTAGGAGAGGAAAAGACCGACGCAAAACTCCTAAGTTCGTCAAGCCGTTAAGAATTCATGTGACGCGATGATCCCTCGGCTAGAACGGGAATATGACGTCGACGATCTGTTGGCCGTAGCGCGGCTGCTGTACGTCTGTGATATGGCCTCGTCCGCCATAGGCGAGGCGCGCTTCGGCGATTTTCTCAAATGGCACCGTATTTTGGTTGTCGATGTCTTGCGGTCGGATGACGCCGGCGACCTGCAATTCGCGCATCTCGAAATTGACCCGTGTTTCCTGGCGCCCGTGGATAACCAAATTTCCATTGGGCAGCACTTGGGTGACGACGGCAGCGACTTTGACCTCGATTTCCTCGGTCCGCTCTATTTCGCCGCGGCCGTTCGACCGGTTCGAACTGTCGAGGTCTACAAGGTTGGTCGGGTCGATCGCTTCCGGCAGAATTTGGTTAAGTTGGGTTTGATACCCGAGAAATGCCGTAGCTGATGCGTCTTCGGTGTTGGTCCGGGTGCGGTCGGTTTCGTTCTCCAGTTCCGCCTTGTCGTCGATGGCGACGACGACGGTCACTATGTCGCCTATTTCACTCGCCCGTAAATCCTTGAAGAAGGCACGCGAGCCCGGACGCCAAAGCGAATTCGCCTCGCGATGAGCTATCACCGGTTTCGGCATCGGCATGCTTACGGGTTTGTAACCATGCTTATGGGTGGGGTTTTTGATATCCGTCATCGAAGGCTCTTCACCGACGTTGGCGAGCCTGTCGAGCGCGTTGCAGCCGGCAAGCATGGTGCCCGCGAGTAGAATGGCGGTGAGCCGGTGGGTGAGCGAACGATAATTCCGTGGCATGGATGGCAACTCCTATTTCATGGCGATCGGACGGGCCGACGTCACCGTTATTTCGCTGGGGCCGGTAACGACCCCTTCGACTATTTTCTTGCTTCCGCTATTTTCGACCCGCACGGTGTCGCCATGCGCGCCGCTCTGTTTCGCTTTGCCGCGCGCGGAAATGCGCATGAAGCGAGTTTGATAGATCATGGTGATGAGGCCACCGCGCTTGACGAGCAGCGGCTGGCGGACATCGCTGGCCCGCACGGGCCTATGTTCGATGAGAGTCCGTCGCGGCGCCTTGCCGACCAGTTCTTCTGTCGACATCAGCACGTCTGGTCCTAGTTTATCGGCACGCAAAGTGATCGTACGGACGTCTTCCTTGTCGACGATATCGCCTTTGCGGACGCGCCTTGTAACAACTGGAATTTCAACCATGCGGAAAAGCTTGCCGGATATCGTGTGGCGATGGCTTCCTTCCGATGCAACCAATATCGCGAAGAAGCGATTGCTGATCCTGTCGCGGGTAACCCTTTCGACCGAAAGCGAAGGCGGAATATTGGTTGGCAAATGAATTTCGGCGATCCGATTGTCGAAACTCATAGAATAGCGTTCCGATCGCGGTAATTCGGGTTTAAGTGCGGCAAGTATCTTGGCGCCGAGTTCATCCTTACTGATGACGTGGCTTGTGCGCTGGACGATGGCGCGATCGTCGGCGGATAGCGGTTGCCATGGAAGATTGTAGGAGCGTGAGAGAAAGTCACAAAACGGAGAGCAAACGCAACCAGATGCGCAGTTCGTAGCAGAGGGCTTATTTTCAAGAACGGCTGCGTTTTTGACCATCATGAGGTGGCAGAAGGCTAACTCGGGGGGTTAAAATGGAAGTTCCAATTACGACAGCACCGTCACTAGCAAACCAGACGGGTCAGTCGCAGAACAATAGTTCGGTTTCCCAAGTCAGTGTCGGCTCGAACGCGTTGCAGACCGATGTGTCTACGACCGTGAACTTGTCGGCCGAAACCGGTGGTACTGGCGGTGATCGCCAGCAAGACCGGCTCGGCGCGGAGTTCGAACAGGCCGTCAATGTTCAGGAAGCGATCAAAGATCTGCAACTAACCGGTCGCCGGACCCAAATTAATTTCAATTCCGAGCTAAACCGGGTGTTCCTGCAAGTAGTCGACACCAGAACCGACGAAGTGGTTGAAACCATTCCGCCGGAAGCACTGGTGCGTCAACTCAAGGAACAGGTCGCACCGCCGGAATCACTGGAAGAGGTGCGTAACGGCGCCGGACCGGTAGACGAAGAGGTTTAACCCTAATCCCAACCGAATGATGCAGTAAGCCATTCGTGAAAGATTAGGTGGCCAGGCGGAGAACCCGCCAGGCAGCGAAAAGTTGGGGAGGGGCAGAATCGCGTTCCCGCAACCTGCTCCCAAAAGGCAATTTCTGCCGTCACGTGCGTGTATTATTTGCCGCGCGCGCTTAGTTTTGCCTGCCTATTTCTCGAAATTTCAAAACTTTTTTATTTAATATCAATTAGTTATGTGATTGGCCCGGCGCTTGCTGAAATGGGGGCGGATAATAATTTCGGGTGTCACCATGAACGTTCCAAATAACGTCTCTCCGATCGAAACCCTCTACGCCACCAGCGGCGGCGAAAAACAGCGCGACGCAGGTAAAGAAGACGGTATCGATCGTCGCGAACTGTTTTCCAATCTCGTCAGCGGTGCAAATCTGTCTCAGGTCGCTTATGCGGGCCTGTCGCAGGAATTCAATTTGGCGCTGTCGCTGCGGGATAACAATTTCAACGGTAAGCAGGCCGAAATCGAGACCGATAGCAGCAATGACACTATTTTCAACGTCGAAAACGACGACCATGGATCGATCCATGACCTCGACAGTGAAACAGTAACCATCGACGATAGCCGTCCGGCTGACGCGTCTGTTATCGAGGCTGACGCCCACGAAATCGACGAACATGGATTGGCGCGTACCTCCGAGCAGGCCGACGACGCAGCGCCGGTGGTAGCGCAAAAGACCGATCGGCAGGCTACATCGCAAGCTCCGCGCGACGCGGCAGCCGCCAGTCAAAAAGCCGAACATATCGCCTCCAATGCCGTACTGCGCCAGTCGAAGGAAAATGGCAGTACCGAGCTAAAGGCGAAAGTTACTGACGTACCGGAGGAACTGGTTTCGCAACCGGGCGTCAATCTCGCGGCCAGCACGGCGATCGCCGCACAAGCGAACCAGCAGAGCCGAATTGGCGGCGAAGCGACGCGGTTGCCGGCAGGCGATCTTGCCGGCGACGGCGAAGCCAGCTTGAACGGCCTTGTGACCCGTCAAAACGGCAAGCAAGGGGCCGGCAGCCATCAGCATGGCAATCTCTTTAATAAGGGCGCCGGTCAAGCCAAGGGCGATGCTCAAGGCGTTGCCACTGGCGCCGCACAGACCGCCGAACAGGCAGCGGCCGCCGCCGCACAGCGCAACAATCTCTTTGCCGCGACCCTCGCCCGGGCCGGTGCTGGCGCTGGACAGGGACAACAGAGCCTGCAACCGCTTAGTGGTGACCTCGGGCTCGGTTCCGCCAATAACGGCCAACAGCAAACCCAGCGCGCCGCCGATTTGCCGCAACCTCAGCGGGCCCGGCCTCAGCTGCCGCCCCGTTTTGTGAGCGATCAGGTATCGGTCCAGGTTCAACGTGCGGTCGGCCAAGGAACCGACCGGATCAACATTCAGCTTAAACCTGCCGAGTTGGGCCGGGTCGAAGTCAAACTCGAAGTCGCCCATGACGGCAAAGTCAACGCGGTGATTTCCGCCGAACGGCAAGATACGCTGGATCTGTTACGACAAGACGCGCGTCACTTGCAGCAATCGCTCCAATCCGCAGGTTTGAACGCGGATTCGTCCAGCCTCAGCTTCACCCTGCAGAATCAGGATGGCAGCTTCCAAGAAGCCATGGGCAAGGATGGCGGGTCGGGTGCAAATGATGCCGACGGCACCGATGGGGATGATGGCGAACAAACCGTCGTGACCCGCAACATCATCAGCGACGACAAAATCGACCTAGAAGTCTAGTCAGCGAAAGCAAAAACGCCGGAGTAATAAAACATGTCAGATATCGCAGCCCTTACATCGACAGCCACGGCACTGGCCGGCGCCGATACTCAGCAATCGGATGCGGCCTTGTCGAAACTGACCGAAGACCTCGATAACTTTCTGACCATCCTGACAACTCAGCTCCAGCACCAGGATCCGCTGGAACCGCTCGATACCCACGAATTCACCCAGCAATTGGTGCAGTTCAGTTCGGTCGAGCAGTTGATCGCCCAGAATAGGAATCTGGAAAGCCTTATCGAACTGCAACAAAACTCAATGGCGATTTCCGCAGTCTCCTATATCGGCAAGGAAATCACGGCCACCGGCCAGGAGAACATGCTGGAGGACGGTGAGGCGACCTTTAGCTATACCTTGCCCGAAACTGCCAGCGCAGCGACAATTTCGATCACCAACGAGAGCGGCACCGTGGTTTATTTCGGCCCGGCGAATACCCAATCGGGCACTCATGATTTCGTCTGGGACGGCAAATCGACCACTGGCATCGATCAACCCGATGGAAAATATTCGATTACCGTCAATGCCACCAACGCCGACGATCAGCCGATAACGCCCACTTACGGCATCACCGGCACCGTCACCGGCGTCGAGTTCGAGGGGGGCACCGCGATCCTCAGTATCGGGTCCGTGCAAGTGCCGCTTTCAGACATAACCAGCATCAACGATCCAGAGCCGGAGTCGTCTTAACAAAAGAGTGATTACAGGGCCCCAGTCACAGAGCAAACCGTGACCCCAGTCACAGGGAACATCGACCAAGAGAGCTATAATAAGGTTCGAGACTAAGAGGAAAATGACATGAGCTTATTCGGCGGCATTCGCGCAGCGGTATCGGGACTTTTCTCGCAAAGCCAATCGCTAGGCATGATTGGCGACAATATCGCCAACGTGAATACGGTCGGCTTCAAGGCCGTCCGCCCGCGTTTTTCCACATTGGTCACCGCGTCCGGTTCTGAAACGCTGCACTCACCGGGCGGTGTGCAATCCAATGTGCTCCGCGAAATCGATCAGCAAGGCTTGTTGGAAGCAGCCGACTCCTCGACCGACATCGCAATTTCCGGCGACGGTTTCTTCCCGGTTAATTCGAACGCTACAGCCACCGGCGAATTCCTGTTTACCCGCGCCGGCTCCTTCCGTGCCGACGAAGACGGCAATCTGGTCAATGCCGCGGGCTTTTTCCTGCTCGGCTTCCAGGTAACCAACCAGATACCTCAACAGACCAACGTTTTGAGCCAGCTTCAGGTGGTTAACATTGCCAACCAGTCGGCAGCACCGTCCGCAACATCGACTGTCGATATCGGCGCCAATCTGCAAGCATCGGCTGCCACGGGCGCAACATTTGATTTGTCTGTACCTCTTTTGGACCAACAGGGAACGTCGCACACCTTCACATTGACCTTTACGAAGGCCGCAACACCGGCCAACACCTGGGATCTTACTGGCACACTGACCGGCGCTGATTTTGTAGCAACCGGCGGCACTATTGCGGCAGGTGCAAACGTGTCGGGCGCAACTGCGGCGCCCTTGGCGACAATCACATTTGATGCAGCCGGGCTGCTTTCATCTGTTGCATTGCCGGCTGCGCCAACCACAAACGCGACCCCAACCGGTTCAGCCGACGGATTTACCTTCACAGTCGACTACGATCAGGACGCGGGACCTACTTTCCCTGATCGTGTTGACGTCACCATAGATTTTGGAACCGTTGGCTCGGCGACTGGCCTGACCCAATTTGAAGGTGCCTTCACCCCGAATTTCATTACTCAAAACGGTCGCCAATTCGGTTCGATTACCGGTGTTTCGGTCGGCGACGATGGCATCGTAACGGCGGTCTTCGACAACGGCGAATCGCGCACCATCAGCCAAGTGCCGGTGGTGACCTTCACCAATCCGAATGGTCTGACAGAGAAATCGGGCAATGTCTTCGAGGAAACCGTCAATTCCGGTACCGCGACGATCAAGATCGCAAACACCGGCGGCGCCGGTATCATCGCTGCATCGTCGCTCGAAGCCTCGACGGTTGATCTGGCCGATGAATTCACCCGGATGATCATTACCCAGCGGGCCTTCTCGGCCAATACGCGGGTGATCACCACCGGTGACGAAATGCTCGACGAACTGGTGCGAATCGTCCGTTAGTTCCTAGATTTTCGATACATACGCTAGGATGCGGCCCGCAATTGCGGGCCGTTTTCTTGTGCGTCATACGACTAAAACAGCTTGGTTTACGCTTTATTAAGGCTTTCCACCTAGGCTAGCGCTACTTCACAACCGATATGGCGCAGCGTTTTGACCCCAAGCTGGAAGACAAACACCGCATCCATAGCCGGCCCCGACGGGCAGCCGATGACCGTCGACGACTTGCCGCCTCAAAATACGACCCGCTGGGTTATCCGTCGAAAAGCACTGGTCGTATTCGGTGTGCGGGGCGGCCTGTTAAATCTGGAAGAGGCCTGCACCTATTACGGCCTCAGCGAGGAAGAATTCGAGAGCTGGACTCAGCTTATCGATCGCCATGGGGTACGCGGCCTTCGTGTCACACGGCTCAAGGAATATCGCGACGGCTCCGCCGAAGACGCCCGCTAATAGAAGTACCTTCGACCGACCGGCCGACGTTTCGAGGGTCTTTTTTTCAAAAAGACACCCAAATACTAAATTTATTGATTATTCATAATTGAACGAGTTTCTTTTACGCTATTTGCGGATAATTAGTGTCTTACGTTTGGTTTCGTTTAAATAATCTTAATTTATTTGGCCTACTCGGCAATTTTTGCCCAGTTTTAACTTCATTTTTATTTCGAATTGCTTTAAATTCCCGAATACAGTCTCGTCGAAACGCAAAAATGGCGGTTTTCGGCGGGTATGGTTTGGTGGAACTTGGCGACGCTTTTGCATGGTTGAATGCGAAAAATTCGGTACGAGCTGGAGATTTTTCAGGCATCCAAAAATGGTTGACCGGAAATCTTTTCCGAAACAGGCGTGCCGCATAAGCCGAAGTGCAGGTAATTTGCCGTGAACTCATTTTTCGAATCCGTCAGGAATCTAGGTGTCGGTCGTCTCGTCGCGATGGCGGGTATTACGCTGGCGCTGATCGGTTTTTTCATTTTCATGTGGAACAGGCTCAGCACTGGCCAATTGGCGGTGTTGTTTACCGATCTGGATAACCGTGACAGCAATCAGATTGTCGCCCACCTCCAAGCCGCCAACGTGTCGCATAAGGTCTCAAAGGACGGCAGCCAGATCAGGGTCCCCAGCGATCAAGTCAATCAGCTCCGTCTCAGCCTCGCCCAACAAGGCATCCCCGCTTCCGGTTCCATCGGTTACGAATTGTTTGATCGGGACCAGTCGATCGGAACATCCAGTTTTGTTCAGAACATCAACCGGGTGCGCGCTCTTGAAGGCGAGCTTTCCCGAACCATTGCCGGCTTTCAGTCGGTACGTAGTGCGCGCGTCCATTTGGTGCTGCCGCGACGCGAATTATTCAGCCGCCAACAGGTCGAGCCGAGCGCGTCTGTGATCCTCCGTATGCGGGGCGCTGTGCGCCTCGACCGAGCACAGGTCCAAGCCGTCCAGCATTTGGTCGCCAACGCAGTCCCATCCCTTAAGGCGAGCAGGATTTCAATCGTCGATGATCGTGGCGCGTTACTGGCGCGGGGCTCCGAACAAGGCGATGGCCGGGAAGCCGGCGAAACCTCCAACGAAATGAAGGTCGCCTTCGAGGGTCGAATGTCGAGGACACTCGAACAATTGCTGGAGCCCAGTGTCGGGATCGGCAATGTACGGGCCGAGGTCCGGGCGGATATGGACTTCGATCGTATCGTGACCCAGGAGGAAAAGTACGATCCCGAGGGTCAAGTGGTGCGCTCATCGCAAAACATCACCGAATCTTCGAACGCGACCGAGGCCGGCCAAGACGCTGTCTCGGTTGGTCAGAACTTGCCTGACGCACCCAATCTCAATGCCGGTCAGAGCGGAACCCAATCAGGCAGTCAGCGAAGCGAAGAATCAACCAATTTCGAGATATCCAAAACCGTCACCAACCACGTGAAGGAAGTGGGCACCGTAACCCGCTTGTCCGTCGCGGTGCTCGTCAACGGCACTATCACCCAGGGTGCCGACGGGGCGGAATCCTACAAACCCCGCAGCAAGGAAGAACTGCAGAACCTCGAGAAGCTGGTCAAATCGGCAATCGGCTTCGATGCCAACCGCAACGACACGATCGAGGTCGTCAACATGCGGTTCGCGCCCTTGCCGCAAACCGTCGAGGAAGAGCGCACCACATTCTTTGGCTTTACCACTGCGGATATTCGGCGTCTGGTCGAGGTGATCGCACTCGCATTCGTAGGCATATTGGTCATTCTGCTGTTCGTACGGCCGCTGGTTTTGAAAATCTTCGAAGTGACGCCGCAGGCGATCGCGCGGGCGCGTGAGGGCGCGACGGGCGACCAGCAGTTGCTGGCGAACGCCGGCATGGCGCAAATCGAAGCGCCGGTGGACGAAAATGGCATGCCAATTCCACAAGATGCGACATCGACGGTCGGCACTGCCCAAGGCGGAATGCCGGTCGCGCAGGCGCCAGGCAGCCCAATCAATATCGAGAATATCGAAGGTCGGGTGAAAGAATCTTCACTTAAGAAAGTCGGCGAAATTATCGACAAGCATCCTGAAGAAGCGGTGGCGATTATCCGCAATTGGATGTATCAGGATCAGGCCTGATGCGATTTAAGGTAGGCATAGAGTAGATGCGCGTACGGGAAGATGTGAGAGGCCTATCGGGCGCTGAAAAAGCGGCGATTTTGATGCTTGCTCTGACCGACGAACATGCGTCGCGGCTGTTCTCCATTCTCGACGACGACGAGATTCGCGAATTGTCGACCACAATGGCCAACCTCGGCACCATCAGCTCGAACTTGGTGGAAAGGTTGTTCGTGGAATTTGCCGAGCAAATTTCATCCACCGGCTCCTTGGTCGGTAGCTTCGAGAGCACCGAACGCTTGCTGGAAAAAGTACTCGGCACGGATCGCGTCAGCGACGTGATGGAGGATATCCGAGGTCCCGCCGGCCGCACGATGTGGGACAAGTTGGCCAATGTGAACGAAGTCGTCCTGGCGAATTACCTCAAGAACGAGTATCCGCAAACCGTCGCCGTGGTGCTGTCGAAGATCAAATCCGATCATGCGTCGCGAGTACTCGGTTGCCTACCGGAAAACTTCGCTATGGAAGTGATCATGCGCATGCTGCGGATGGAAGCGGTACAAAAAGACGTCGTCGACGACGTCGAAAAGACACTGCGCAACGAATTCATGACCAATCCTCGCGCGTACGCAGCGCCGCGACAGCCATGAAATGATGGCGGAAATCTTCAATAGTCTCGACCGCAATACCGAAAACCGATTCCTTACCATGCTCGAGGAACGGAATCGGGATGCTGCGGAAAAGATCAAGGCACTGATGTTCACCTTCGAGGATTTGGGCAATCTCGACCCGACGGGTATTCAGACGTTGCTCCGCTCCATCGATAATGACAAGCTCAGTGTCGCGCTGAAGGGCGCATCGGAGAGTTTGCGCGAGCTATTCTTCGGCAATATGTCCGAGCGCGCGGCAAAGATTCTTCGCGAAGATATGGCGGCAATGGGGCCGGTCAGGCTCAAAGATGTGGACGAAGCGCAAATGGACATGGTGATTGTCGCCAAAGACCTCGCAGAGAAGGGCGAAATCCTTATTTCCGAGGGCAAGGCGGACGACGAGTTGATTTACTAGGTTTTGAGTTAGGGAATGGCGAGAGTTTGACGGGATTTTGGCAGGGCGTATGGCCTGCGGGTGAAAATGGACGCGACCTCAAACAACGATTATATGGCAGATAGCCTGAAAAACGCACAACCGTTCACTTTCGATGTGTCTTTCGACACACCGCGCTTCGACGAACAGCCGAATCTCGAGAGCGAAGGCCCGGCGCCGACCTTTTCTTTGAAGGATTTGGAAGAGGCGCGCCAAGAAGGCTTCGCCGATGGCGAACAGGCCGCCCGCGAGGCCGCGATTGGCGGCCTGGAAGAACGCATTGCTGCAGCTATCGACACAATTTCACTGAATTTTGCCAACGTCGAACAATATCAAAGCGCGGCCAACGACCATATCCAAGCTATGGCGCTCGAACTATTGCGGCGCGTCGTCGAGCGACTATTGCCGAATATGACGGCCACCCACGGCTTGGCGGAAATCGAACATGCTTTCAGCCAATGTCTGCCGTTAATCACGGAAGATGCCAAACTGGCCTTGCATGTCCCGAGCGATTCCGCCACCGATATCGAAAAACGTTTGCAGGAAATTTTGCAACAGACCGGTCGGGCCGTGCAGCTTTCGGTAATCGGCGACGAAAATATGGGACCTTCGGATTGCACGCTCGCTTGGGGCGATGGCGGCGCCGAACGCGATTACGACGCACTCTGGGCCAAGATCGAAACGATCCTCAGCGATGCCCAACAAGAAATCCAGACGGAACAGGAGTCGCCGCCGTCGACCGAAGCTGGCGAAACCGTCGAACCCGATGACAACGCCGAAATGGTCGTAACGGAGGGTGCGATTGCCGAAGAAGCGGCGCCAACCGAGCCAGAGAATGAATTGTCCGAACCTGAAACTGCCGCCACGTGACGGCGCTAGGAGGCCAAGATGGCTGATGAGAACAATCTGAATTTGGAGGAAATCGACGATATCGATGACGGCACGCCAAATCAGCCGGCCGCTGACGATGACGATATGCAGTCACCGACCGGTGCACGTGACCTGGAAGCTGTCTACGACATTCCCGTCAGGGTTTCCGCGGTGCTTGGGACCGCAAGCATGCAGGTCAACCAACTTTTAAAACTTGGCCGCGGCGCGGTCGTCGAACTCGACCGTAAGGTCGGCGAAGCGATCGATATTTATGTCAACAATCGTTTGGTTGCGCGCGGCGAAGTCGTGGTGGTCGAGGATAAACTCGGCGTTACCATGACAGAAATCATCAAGGCCGATCAGAACAATTAAGAAAGACGATTAGGCAATGGTTTCAGACATAGATTCCGGCGGACGTGCGGCCCCACGCGGAAACCTGCAAGCGCCCCGCGCCAAATCGTCGATCGATATCGCGACCATCGCCGGCATCTCAGCTGCGTTTTTGCTGGTTATTGCCGCTATCATATTAGGCGGCTCGCCGGATGCCTTCTTCGACATAAGATCGATCTTCATCGTTATCGGCGGCACATTCGGTGTGGTCACGGCGTGTTTCTCGCTTCGCGATATGACATCGGCGTTCAAAGTCGTTTTGCAGGCAGTTTTCCATACCGCACGCGACCCATCCGCGGCCGCCATCCACGTTTTACAAATTGCCGAAATCGCCCGCTATCAGGGTGTCCTCGCGCTGCAGCAATATCTTCCGGGCCTTGCCAGTACCGGAATGTTCTACCGCGGCGTCAGTATGGCTATCGACGGCACGCCGGGCGACGAAATCGAACGGATCATGCAGCGGGAACTGCAGGCCGCCGCACAACGCAACACGCGCACCGTCAGCGTGCTACGCAAAGCCGCCGACATTTCTCCCGCGATGGGCCTGATCGGTACGCTCGTCGGGCTGGTACAGATGCTCGGCAATCTCGAGGACCCGAGTACGATCGGACCCAGCATGGCGATCGCTCTTTTGACCACCTTCTACGGCGCGATCCTCTCCAACATGGTCTTTACCCCGCTTGCCGCCAAACTCGAGCGCAATTCGTCGGAAGAGACCTTGATCAATACTCTTTACGTAATGGCCGTCGCCTCGGTCGGTCGGCAGGAAAATCCAAGACGGTTGGAAATGTTGCTGAACACCGTATTGCCGCCGGATCACCGCATAGACTACTTCGGCTGATCCGTGCGAACTCAACGAAAGCGCACAAGCGCGCAAGATCGGAAAGAAAAATGAGATTACTGATTGTCGGTACCCTTGAAGGACACATCACCACTGCTGGTAAGATCGCAATGTCGCGGGGCGCCAAGGTCGCGCAGGCCAGTAGTATCGACGACGCATTAAATGCGCTTCGCACCGGCCAAGGTGCTGCGGACTTGGTGATGATCGACGTCAAACTCGATATCGGCTCAATGATCGAACGGCTGGACTCGGAACGCATTGCGGTCCCGGTCGTCGCCTGCGGTATCGGCACCGATGCGGACGCTGCGGTGGCGGCAATCGAAAAGGGCGCCAAGGAATATATTCCGCTCCCCCCCGACGCCGAATTGATTGCGGCAGTGTTAGAGGCGGTATCCGAAGAAAGCAGCGAAATCGTGTTCCGAGACGGGGCAATGGACTCCGTCATCGCACTTGCCGACAAGATCGCGCCATCGGAGGCATCAGTGCTGATCACCGGTGAATCAGGAACGGGCAAGGAACTGATGGCCCATCACGTTCATAAGAAGAGTAAGCGCTCGACGGCTCAGTTCGTCGCGGTTAATTGCGCGGCAATCCCCGAGAATCTGCTCGAATCCGAACTCTTCGGCCATGAAAAAGGCGCCTTTACCGGCGCCGTCGCCCGCCGGATCGGAAAATTCGAAGAAGCGAATGGCGGCACCCTGCTGCTCGATGAAATCAGCGAAATGCACCCTCGTCTGCAAGCAAAATTGTTGCGGGTCATTCAGGAGCGTGAAATCGATCGAGTCGGTGGTACCCAGACAATCGCCGTCGATGTCCGAATTCTCGCCACGTCAAATCGCAATCTGGAACAAGCGGTTCAAGATGGTGAATTCCGTGAGGATCTTTTCTTCCGCCTTAATGTCGTCAACATCACCCTACCTCCGCTCCGCGAGCGGCCGAAGGACGTGTTGGCCCTCGCCAACTATTTCGCCAAGAAATATGCCGAGGCCAACGGCGTCGACGCACGTCCGTTCAGCAAATCCGCCGAAGAGACACTGCAACGTCACAGTTGGCGCGGTAACGTGCGGGAACTGGAAAACACCATTCACCGCTCGGTTCTTTTGGCGCAAGGCGACGAAATCGATACCGACGCGATCATGCTAAACCTGACCGAAGGCGAAGAAGTCGATAATGCGACCTCGGTTGCCACCTCGGTTGCAAACACAGCTCAAAACATGGTCGGCAAAACGGTTGCCGAAGTCGAACGCGATCTGATCCTGGGCACGCTGGAACACTGCCTCGGCAATCGCACCCATGCGGCTAACATTCTCGGTATCTCTATTCGCACGCTTCGCAATAAGCTGAAGCTATACACCGAAGAAGGGATTGCCGTACCGATGCCGGGCGAAGGATAAGCTACCGGATATGGAACGCCCGGGAAACGGCTCTAAAAAATGACCGACACCAGCCCGGATACGGCGACAGGCGCCTCCGAAAATAGTCTGCTCAATGTGATCAGTGGCCGCAGCGACATCATGCTCGCTGTGGCTATCGTGTTTATGCTGGGCTTGTTGCTGCTGCCGGTACCGACGTGGTTCCTGGACACCAGCCTCGCGATGTCGATCACCTTCTCCGTCGTCATTTTGATGACGGTACTGTTCCTTAAAGATCCACTGGAACTCAATTCGTTCCCATCGATCCTGCTGATCGCTACGATGCTGCGTTTGGGCCTCAACGTTGCCTCGACCAAGCTTATTCTTACCGACGGCCATACCGGCACAGATGCCGCCGGTCGGGTCATCGAAGCATTCGGTAATTTCGTCGTCGCCGGCAATTACGTTATCGGCATAATCGTTTTCTCGATTCTGGTGATCATCAATTTTGTCGTCATCACCAAAGGCGCGGGCCGGATCGCCGAAGTTGCCGCACGTTTCAGCTTGGATGCGATGCCCGGCAAGCAAATGGCGATCGACGCGGACCTGTCTGCGGGACTGATCAACGAGGATCAGGCGCGCAACCGGCGTACGAAACTCGAAGAGGAAAGCTCCTTTTACGGCGCCATGGATGGCGCGTCCAAATTTGTCCGCGGCGACGCAATCGCCGGCCTGTTGATCACGCTGATCAATATCGTCGGCGGCATCATCATCGGTGTCGCGATGCAGGATATGACGCTCGCCAACGCGGCCCAAACCTATACCTTGCTTACCATCGGCGATGGTTTGGTGAGCCAGATTCCGGCACTTATCGTCTCCACCGGCGCGGGCATGCTGGTAACAAAGGCCGGTACCGTGGGCTCTACGGACAAGGTGGTTTTCGGTCAGCTTGGCCACTACCCGACCGCGTTAACAATGAGCGCGATCCTGCTGATCTGCATGTCATTGCTGCCCGGTATTCCCATGTTGCCTTTTATCGGCCTTGCGCTGCTCACCGGTGGGCTCGCGTTTTTGATCTATCAAAGGGAAGTAGAGACCGAAGCCGAAGAAGCCGCTGCTATAGCCGCAGAGGAGGAACCGGAAGTTCCGGCCGAAGAGCCGATCTCTGCCGCACTGCAAATCGACAATATTCGCCTTGAGCTTGGCTACGGCTTGTTGGCGATGATCAATAATACCCAAGAACGTCGCCTTACCGACCAAATCAAGGCGCTCAGGCGACAATTGGCGGGTGAGCTGGGCTTCGTCATGCCGGCGGTGCGAATTCAAGACAATTTGCAACTCCCGACCAACAACTATGTCATCAGGATTAAGGAAATCGAGAGCGGCGGCGGCGAATTGCGCCCCAATCTTTTGCTGATCATGGACCCGAGAGGTGAAGCAATTTCGCTTCCGGGCGAGGCGACCACCGAGCCCACCTTCGGACTGCCCGCGGTTTGGGTAAACGAGCAGCACCGCGAAGAAGCCATGTTCCGGGGCTATACGGTTGTTGACGCGCCCACCGTAATCACCACGCATTTGACCGAAATTATCCGCGACAACATGTCGGAGCTCCTGTCCTACGCAGAAACGCAGAAACTGATGGACGAACTCGATCAGCCGCAGCAGAAACTGATTGCCGATCTGATTCCAAACCAAATCTCTGTCGGCGGCGTTCAGCGGGTCCTTCAAAATCTGCTGAGCGAACGTATTTCGGTTCGCGATTTGCCAACCATCCTCGAAGGTATTTCCGAAGCCACCGGCTATACCCGCAATATCGGCCAGATAACGGAACATGTGCGCGCCCGGCTGGCGCGACAGCTTTCCGATGCGGCGACCAACGAGCAAGGTTTCATTCCGTTGATCACGCTTTCGCCCGACTGGGAACAGGCGTTTGCGGAATCGATCGTCGGCCAAGGCGATGAAAAACAACTATCCATGGCGCCCAGCCAATTACAGCAATTTATCAATGACGTGCGTACCACCTTCGAACGGCACGCGATGCAAGGCGAAACCGCCGTCCTGCTTGTGAGCCCGGCAATCCGTCCCTTCGTGCGCTCGGTAGTAGAGCGCTTCCGGCCGGTAACCGTGGTAATGTCACAGAATGAAATTCACCCGAAAGCGCGCATCAAAACATTGGATCAGATTTAGAGAGATCGGATCTAACCAAAGCGCCGAAAACGAGGCTCGGTAATGCGGCTGAAAAACTTCCAAGCCCAGACGATGGCGGAAGCGATGGAACTGGTTCGCGAAAGCCTCGGTGCGAACGCGATTATCGTTTCGACGAACGAGGACGATAATGGCGGCGGAGTGCGAATCACCGCAGCGGTTGAACAAGAAGATCCGGAAACCATTTTGTCGCCGGAACCTGCGCTCGATCTCATCGATCTCATCGGCGAAGCGCTCGACCGGCACGGGACTCCCATTGGCCTTTCCGATCAAATCCTTAGTTCGATTTCATTATTGAACCAACAGGACCCGGCGGTAGCACTCGCCAGTGCACTCGATATGATGTTCGCGTTCAAATCGCTTGGTGAGCGCGATCATTCGGGGCCGCTGATTTTCATCGGCCCACCCGGTAGCGGCAAGACGGTCACCATCGCCAAGCTCGCCGCCGCAGCCCTGCTCGAACAAGTCCCGGTAAAGCTGATCACCACCGATACCCTTCGCGCCGGCGCGATCGAACAATTCAAAAGTTACGGTGAACGTCTCGGCATAATCGCAGAAATCGCAGACGACCCTGCAACCCTTACCGAGCGTGTCAATCAGCGCCAAAATGGGACTCTAACCTTGGTCGATACCACCAGCACCAACCCCCTATTCGGAAGGCGAAATATCTCGCCTGCGGGCTTTCTCCGACGCCGTCGACGGGGAAACGATCCTGGTTCTGCCAGGTATACTCGATGCGCAAGAAGCCTGTGGCTTAACCGAGGCCTTCGCCCCCATCGCACCGAAGCGCCTGGCTGCAACTGGCCTCGATCTTACCGGACGCTTGGGAACTCTGCTCACCGTGGCGTCTCAATTTAAACTCGTTTTAAGCGATATTGGCGTATGCCCTGCAATCTCTGATGGGTTAAAATCTTTGAACCCGGTGGCCTTGGCCCAGCTTTTGCTCTCAGACTCCGTATACGGCACGGTCTTGCCGTCCCCGGAGGCCAGAATGCGCCAAGCAACCGGCTCAGAATAGATTGGATAGACAAGTTATGGCCCTCGAAATGGTACCATCCTCGACGACCGACATAGCCACAAGCGACCGAGTAATTGCCGTCGCTTCGGGAAAAGGCGGCGTCGGCAAGACGGTTTTCGCCGTTTCACTGGCACATGCCTTCAGTCGGATCGGCCAGCATTCGCTATTGTTCGATGGCGATCTCGGTCTTGCCAATGTTGATATCCAACTGGGTCTGCTACCCGAAAAGGATCTCGCATCTGTTTTGGCGGGCAAGATGACCTTGAAACAATCCATCACCAAATTCACCGATGCAGGCTTCGATATCATTGCCGGCCGCTCGGGCTCGGGTACACTGTCGACACTGCCGAGCCAAAGACTCGCAGCGCTAGGAGACAATTTGCTCGATCTGGAGTCGGACTACGACCGGATCATTATGGATCTTGGCGCAGGTGTTGACCGAACCGTTCGCGTGCTCGGGCTTCGTGCCAAACACTGCTTGGTCGTTACCACCGACGAGCCGACCGCTATTACGGATGCCTACGCTTTCATCAAACTAACCTATGGCGAACAACCGAACGCGGACATTCGGATCGTAGTCAACATGGCCGAAAGTAAGGCCCGCGGTATGGATACCTACGACACGCTAAAAAGCGCCTGTAAGAATTTCCTCAATAAAGCGCCACCGCTCGCAGGTATCATTCGGCGCGACAACAAGGTGCGCGAAGCTATTCGCAACCAAATGCCGTTGTTGACGCGGTTCCCCACTTCAGAGGCCGCGACCGATATCGAAGCCATCGCGCGCAAATTAACGAATTGATATGAGTGGACCGATCCAAACACCGCCGGTCGGTCCGGCCCAATCCGCGGCCCAGCAGTCGCAAGCGGCGCAAAATGCGACTTTGGTACGGCTGCCGCCCGGCCAAGCTACATTACAAAGTGGTCAGTCCTTGACCGGTACCATCCTTGGCAACCCTGCTAACGGACAGGTTACGGTGCAATTGCCGGCAGGCCAGCTATTGCTGCAATCTCCGCTTAATCTTCCACCCGGCACGCCGGTGACGGTCCAAGTGCAATCCGGCGGCGCAAACCCACAATTGCTGATACAGGCACAATCGCCGACACCAACTCAGTCTGCGCCCCAGGCAGCCCCTACTGCTCCCCCTAGTGCCAGTGGCGCAACGCCGGTCAATGTATCTGGGATAATTGCACCCGGCGCACAATTGACCGGGCACGTGTCCGCCTCAACCGAAGCAGCAACCACCTCTACCAACACAGCAACCGCCCGTTCGGCGGCAACTGCGGGCTCTGCATCGCAAACGGCAGCGACCACAGGCAGTAGCGCCGCAACTCCCCTGCCACTACCCACGGGCACAACCGTCTCATTGCAACTGGTTTCGATCACACCACCCGGTTCGACCTCCACTATCCCGACAGCTGGCAATCCGGCACTTCACGGTATCGTCACCGGTGCAACCGTCGACGGACGGCCCGTCTTCCAAAGCCAATCGGGAGTTTTGACACTCGAAACGAGGAGCCCGATACCGGTCGGAACACGACTTTCCTTGGAACTCATTGGTGCTCCTCGACATGCGGCGGGTGCTGACCTGCAATCGTCCAGTTTACATGGACAATGGCAGGCATTGCGCGACGCATTGCAATTCGTTCAGACAGCGAACCCGACAGCGACCCAATCACTGGTTCAAAATATTCCACAACCGGGCGCGCAGCTCACCGCGTCGTTGTTGTTTTTCCTGTCCGCCATAACGTCGGGCGATGTCCGGCGGCTGCTCGGAGAAGAGGCAAGCCGGGCACTCGAACGCAACGGAGATCTATTCCGGCGCCTGCAAGAGGATGCGGGTCAGCTACAGCGTTTGGCTACGGACCGACCCGGCCAGGAATGGCGCAGTTTCATGATCCCGCTTTTGACGCATACAGGGCTCGAACAGATCAAACTTTTCGTACGTGACGAGAAGGACGACGAAGATGAAGAAGACCCTGAAGATTCGACGACCCGCTTTATAATTGAAGTATTGTTAAAACGACTGGGGCAAGTCCAATTCGACGGTCGGGCTCGCAAAAAGAATATAGATTTGGTGATGAACTCACAGCATCCGGTCCCCGATGACATGCGCAATCGGATAAACGAAATCTATATCGACACATTGTCGGCGTTAGGATTTGCCGGCACCCTCGCCTATCGCGAAACCAAGGAATTCGAAACTGCGCCCCTTGCGGATGCAGGCCTGTCCGCGAAAGGCATAACCGTATGAGCAGCCCACCCGTAACATCCGAAAATATCGACAACCGACTTAATCGCCGCGCCCATTTGGTGACCGACACCAACCCCGAGACTGCTGCCGACTATCTAGTGACCTTGAACGGAGACGCAGAGACCACAGATGCGTCAGTGAGAATTTTCTACGTACCCGACAAATTTGTCTTACAACCGAACGGCTTTGCCGCATATCTATCGGCGTTGGACTTGGAACATTGGGATAATCTCGAAACTCTAGCGCTCGCTATTCTCGACGATATCAACAATGAAGTTGTGCCACGTTGGGTTCAAATCACGGTACAACGGACAACGGACGGCACCGAACATGGCCATCGGGTGCTTGCGGAAGATCGGCAGCCGAAATGGGATAACCCACCGCTACTTGCACGTCTTAGCCAATGGTGATGGCCGGGTAATTGCGCTTACCGACGAAGGCGATGATTGTTGAGCGCTATCTCGTCAAGCTCAACTCGTTCGCGCCTTTCTGTCTCCCGCGCCGCTTCCGCATCACGGTTCGCCTGGGTTATCTCGTATTTTTTCACTTCAGCGAATGCTTCCCGAACCTCTTCGCGCGCCGCATCGACACGACCCGCAGCAATTTCTCGTTCCCCCTCCATGGCCTTTAACCGTTCGAGCGCCGCTTCGATAAAATTACCGTAATCCCGGCTCGCTTGAAAATCTTGCGAGGCCAAGAGTTTTTCCTTTTCGATTTGTACAGTCAAAGCCACAACTTTTTCCTCGGCCGCAGCAAGTTCGTCCTCAAGTCGCTTCAAGCCGCGCCGTCTTTCGTCCAATTGAAAACGATGAAACCGGATCAGTTTCTGAATTGCGCTCACGTCGCCGGTTCCTCACTTGCCCCGGCTTCCGGTTGTGACGAAATCGTCACCTGATCCTCCGGGTCCGCCGGAACGACTGGCACTTCTTCCGGTTCGGTGATTTCTTCGTCAACATCTACTGAGTCGTTTTCGGCAACGGGCGCAGGCGGTTCAGCGGGAGATGCCTGGGCCGTCGCCTGCGTGAGGTCGGGGCCCGGAATTATCATGGCCGCATCGGTGGGCTCTTCGCCAACAGGCGCTTCAGGCTCAGTTGGCGTTTCCTGGACCGACATTTCAAGAATTTCCGCAAGTTGACGATATCCATCTTCAAGGAAAGACTGGTCCAGTTTTCCCTGCTGGAGGAAATCTTCCATACCCTGATAATACCGAATGGCTTCGTCGACAGCCGGGTCGCTACCCTGGCGATAAGCGCCGAGCCTGATCAACTCCGCCATGTCCTCATAGACCGCCATCAAACTTCGGGCACGGTCGATAATTTGATTTTCGATCTCGGAATTGCACGCCGGTAAAGTTCGCGAAACACTGCGAAGAATATTGATCGCCGGATAACGGTTGCGTTCGGCGATTGCACGGTCAAGCACGATATGACCGTCAACGATCCCGCGCACCGCATCCGAGATAGGTTCGTTGTGATCGTCGCCCTCAACCAGAACCGTGAATAGGCCTGTAATACTACCCATACCGGTACCGGGGCCTGCACGTTCCAGCAGCTTGGGCATTTCCGCGAACACCGTCGGCGTGTAGCCTTTGCTTGCCGGCGGCTCACCGGCGGACAGACCGATTTCGCGCTGCGCCATGGCAAATCGGGTGATGCTATCCATGAGACAAAGCACATCACGACCTTGATCGCGGAAATATTCCGCCACCGCCATGGTCATATAGGCCGCCTGACGACGCATTAATGCCGATTCATTCGATGTCGCCACGACGAGGACGCTCCGCGCCAGTCCTTCCTCCCCCAAATCCTCTTCGATGAATTCCTTGACCTCGCGACCGCGTTCACCGATCAGCCCGATCACAATTACATCGGCGGTCGAATAACGCGATAGCATCGACATCAAAATCGACTTGCCGACACCGGAACCGGAAAAAATACCCATCCGTTGGCCGCGGCAACAAGTGATAAAGGTATTGATCGCGCGTACGCCGAGATCGATTTTACCGGCAACACGTTGGCGCTGATGAGCAGGGGGCGGTGACGCACGTAGTGGGTATGCAGCCTGCCCTTTGACAATCGGGGCACCGCCGTCGAGCGGTTCGCCAAATGCATTGATTACCCGGCCAAGCCATCTTTCATCGGGATAGGCAACTGGCTGACTTTCGCCCACCAACGCCCGGCAGCCTAAGCCTACGCCCTCGAGCGGCCCAAAAGGCATCGCCAACGCACGATTGTCCCGAAATCCGACAATTTCGCAGGCAACCGCGGGTTTGTCGCGGACCTCGAGATGACATCTTTCGCCGACCGAAAGGCGTTCGCCGAGCCCTTCGATTTCGATCAGCATGCCTTGTATGGCTTTCACCCGACCGTAGAGCTTAAGCTCGTCGAGCCGAGATACACCATCAATTACATGTTCAAGAATGTCATTCATTCAGACGAATCACCGTGGCTATAGATATAGCATATCCACCACCTCACCACGATCTATTCCCCTGATTAACAGTCACGAAACTCAATCGGAAATGCGGCGATTAACAAAAATTAATAATTTGTTAATCTTTTCCCGTTAACCTTTATTAACGGGCAATTCATTGTGAAACAAAGGACTTCTAGATGCGTATTCTCTTGATCGAGGATGATTCGACCACGGCGAAAAGCGTCGAACTTATGCTCAAAGGCGAAGGCCATATTTTGGACGTGGCTCCGCTGGGCGAGGATGGCCTCGAGATCGGTAAGCTGTACGAGTACGACATCATACTACTCGACCTATTGCTGCCCGATATGGACGGTTACCAGGTACTGCAGAGCCTAAGACAAGCACAAGTGAGTACACCGGTCCTGATCCTATCCGGGCTGGATGCACCGGACGACAAAGTGAAGGGCCTCGGATTCGGTGCGGACGATTATTTGACCAAACCTTTCGACCGGCGCGAACTATCGGCACGGATTCAAGCTATCGTTCGACGCTCGCAAGGCCACTCGCAATCGGTAATCAAATGCGGACGTCTCACCGTCAATCTTGAGGCCCGAGTTGCCGAAGTAGATGGGACCGCTTTACATCTTACCGGGAAGGAATTCGGTGTTTTGGAATTGCTTGCCCTGCGAAATGGCGTAACGCTCACTAAAGAAATGTTCCTAAACCACCTCTATGGCGGCATGGACGAACCGGAGCACAAGATTATCGACGTCTTTATTTGCAAGCTCCGCAAAAAAATCGAAAAGGCCACCGGTGGCGAAAACTATATAGAAACCGTCTGGGGCCGAGGCTACGTATTGCGCGAGCAAATGCCTGATCTATCGGCCGACGTGGCGGCAGCCGAGTAACCCTGCAAAATTTACGCTGACGATTGTTCTGCAGACGCCGCATGTACATACATGCCGCGTCCTGTCGCCAATGGCTTAAATAACTCGCTGACACCAAGCACGGTTTCCGCACTACCCAAAAATAATACACCGTCCTCGGCTAGACAGGACGCCAGTCCCGACAGGACTTTACGTTTCGTTGGCAGGTCGAAATAAACTAATACGTTACGGCAAAATATTACGTCGCATTTGCCCACGGTCGAGGGGTCTCCCATCAAGTTGAGCGCCCCGAAATGCACCATCTCGCGAAGCAACGCATCGATTTCCCACTGGTCTCCCGATTGAGTGAAATGCCGCGTCAGTTTTTTGATCGGCAAGCCGCGCTGAATCTCAATCTGGCTATATAGCCCAGCGCGTGCCTTTTCCAGCAGTGAACTGGACAAATCGGTAGCAATAATCTCCGTGGTCCAATCCTCAATTTCGTCGAACTGTTCCTTCAGAATCATCGCCAGCGAATAAGGTTCCTGTCCAGACGCGCAGGCTGCAGACCAAATCCGGATCGACCTGGTCTCATCTCGACTTTCGATTAAACGCGGCAAAACCATGTTCTGAAACTGATCGAAAATTTCGGCATCCCTAAAGAACATCGTCTCGTTGGTGGCCATCGCCTCGGTCACCATACGCGCCAAATTCTCATTATCTGGCTGTTTCAAATCCTGCATTAAATCATCGATCGCAACCATTCGACACTGACGGAGTACCGGCTGTAGCCGGGTTTGGAGTAAATAGGCATTGTCTTCGCTCAGCACCATGCCTGATCGACGCTTCACGAGGTCGGCAAGGAAATTGAAATCCGAGTTATCCATTAGCTGGGGTCATCACAGAAGACCGACCTGAGAAAATTTTGAATGCAGAATTTCCAGATCAAAAGGCTTCATTACATATTCCTGAGCACCAGCAGCTACTGCCTTTTCGATATGGGCGAGATTATTCTCAGTCGTGCAAAACACCACTTTGACCTGATCTCCGCCCGGCAAGCGCCGCAAAGCCTGCAGGAATTCCATACCGTCCATATTCGGCATATTCCAATCGAGCAGTACGCCATCCGGCATCTTTTCTTTGCATGCGGCCAAGCCGGCTTGCCCATCTTCCGCTTCACCCACTTGAATGGATAGTGTTTCCAAAATTCGACGGGCAACCGCACGGATAACACGGGAATCGTCGATGACGAGGCAGCTTGTCATTAGCGACGCGCCAGAACGGCGGTATCGAGCATCAACACTACCGATCCATCGGCCCGGACGCTGACGCCGGAAAACACGTCCAGATGCCTTAACACAGGCGGCACCGGATGGATGGCAAATTGTTCTTTTTCCTCGATATTATCGACCAAAATTCCAAGTTCCGCCTCACCTGCATTGGTCACGATCACGGTACCGTCGCCGGAAACGGGCGTGTTGATTTTGAGCATCTCGTTCAAGCGAATGACAGGCAAACGCCGATCGTCCGGCATAACCAGTACGGGACCGCTGTCTATATCTTCAAGCCTGTGCCCACTCCCATTATTCAAACTTAGAGTGTCGACCACTTCGTTTTGCGGCAGCGCGAACCGTATGCCACCGCTGGCCACAACCAGTGCACCACCGATACTATCCGATAAGGGAATTCGAAGCGTCGCAGTCATGCCTTCCCCTGCAACGCTCTCCAACTCTACGGTACCGCCCAGCTCCTCGACATTGTCGCGCACCACATCCATTCCAACGCCACGTCCCGAAATCGCCGTCACCGACAAGGCGGTGCTAAGGCCGGGCTCAAACACGAAATCATGTATCTCGTCTTCGCCAAGCGATGCCAGCTCGGCGGCCGAAATCAGTCCCAAAGCCACTGCCTTTTGGCCAATCCGCTCCGTTTCGAACCCGCGCCCGTCATCACCAATTTGAAGCACGATATTGCTGTCATCCTGAAATGCCCGCAACGTGATCCTGCCCGCTTCCGGCTTTCCGGCGGCTTGGCGATCCTGCGGCAACTCAATGCCGTGATCGCCGGAATTACGAACCATATGAACTAATGGGTCGCGCATCTGCGCTAGGACGCGTCGCTCCACTTCGGTCTCCGCACCGATCATCTCGAGATCGATTCGTTTTCCGAGCTCGATCGAAAAATCCCGCACCATTCGAGGTAATCCAGCCCAACTATCTCCGATCGGTCGGCGGCGTGTGCGCTGCACGCTGTCTTGTAGATCGGCTGTAATTTCGGAAAGGCGCTTAAGTGGCTCTGCAAGATCGTTATCAGCGACCGTCCCGGATGCCTGAATGAGCCGATTCCGGGTCAGCCCGAGATCAGAGACCAGCTCGGCAATCCGATCCAAGAGCGTTTCATCGACCCGCAGGCTACCTTTGGCTGGACGAGATGTTGTCGTCCGTACTCCGGAATTTTGAACCCGCACAGGCGGTGGCGGATCCGCCTTAATTTTTTCTTCTATATTGCGATCGGGAAAGCCCGCCACACCCTCGTCGGTTTCTCCAAGTTCCTCAACCAAGCCGACAGGGTCGTCGCTTTTTTCGACTATTGCAGCCTCTAACTGGGCTTCAGGTTCCGTAACCGCTTCGGTTGGTAAATCAGCGAATTTTTGAATTCGGTCGATGAGCGCGCGATCGTCGCCAGCGGGTTCAGTCTCGGTTTGGTGCAATGCCGCCAACAAAGATTTTATGCCGTCCAGTGCTTCAAGGATCAGCGATATCGCACTGGATGTTGCAGCTCGTTTACCATCGCGAATTTGACCTAGGAGGTCTTCAGTTGCGTGCGCCAATGCTTCAAGCCGAGACAACCCTAAAAATCCGGATGTCCCTTTTGCGGTGTGCACGAGACGAAAGATTTCGTCCAAAATCTTCCGATCGTTGGGTGCCCGCTCAAGCTTCACCAAGTTACCGTCGAGCGCCTCCAACGCCTCGTCGGCTTCGGCGAGAAATTCCTGAAGCAGATCATCCATAATGCGTCTCGAAGCGTTTCGGTCTGCGATGGCCAAGAAACGGTATCATAGACGCATATTACCTTAATATCCGGTAAACACTGGAAAATTTATGGAATCGATGCGGTCGGCGAGGTTCGCTCGAATAGGGCACACAAATCTTCATTTACCTGTTCGAAACCGACCTGACGCCCTACTTCTCGTGCCAACTGTTGGGTGAAGAACCCGTGTACCGTCGCCGGCGCCAATTTGGAAACATCGTACCTCGCATCGAGGGTATCCCGGAGAGCCGTATCCAGTCCCGCACGCGGACCGGCCGCTTCAAATCGAAAACCACCCGATGCAAGGATAAGAGTCACCGTGCCACCCCGTGGCAGAGCATCGAATACCAATGCCAACATGTTCAGTAACAACTTTCCCAAGCCTTCGCGTAGTGTTGGGTCTCCAACATCGCCTTCAATCGTAACATTACGCGATTCCGCTATCGCCCGAGCGATATCGAGGACACCATGGATCGTCGACAAGCCCCGCCGCCCCGCTTCTCCGTAGGCCATACGATAGAACTGGAGGCGGGCAGCGGCCTGGTCTGCGCTCATGCCGATCAAATCCATCGCTTCCGCACTTAGGTCTTCATCAAAATCAGCGACCAGCTCGATCCCATTCCGGATTGCTCCGACACCGGCCGCAAGATCGTGACACATGCGCGAAGCCAACAGTTCGGAAACTCGTAATTCACTTGTCACTTATTCCTCCACTCCTGCAGCAAAGAGCATATCCTTTTCTGTCTCCAACGCTACCCTTGATGGCAAAGCAGAAGTAGAATTCCACATCATGGCCGACAAACACACACTGCTGGAAAACCTCGCGGATGGCGTTGCAGGAAATGCCGGCACCGTCGCGGTCGGCCTCAATTGGACGTTGGTCGAAGGTCCTGCCGGGATCGGTCTCGCCCATAGTCCTGCCCGCGGGACGTCGGGCTGCTTCGGCCTTACCGATGCAGGTACGCGCCGCGGCCAACCATTAGCCAAACTGGCAGCAGGCGCCAAATCGGAAAACCCATTTGACCGCGCATTGGCGCAGGCGGCGATAAATGCACATTTTAATCGCCCCAACCTTGAAGGCCGTAACGCTAACGGCATCGAGCTTTTCGCCGAAAGCGACGCATCGACCACGGTAGCGATCGGGCGATTCCCGGGCATCGAAAATCGGCTTACCGGAATTAAAGTGATTGAACGTGACCCGGGCCCAAATGATTTCCCGCTCAGCGCGGCGCCGGACCTGTTGCCAGCAGCCGATCAACTACTCATTACCGCCTCGACGCTCAACGATAGCAGCCTGAAGGAATATCTTGGCCTGGCACCCAATGCCCGCACAATGCTGATCGGCCCTGGCACGCCAATGGCACCCAGCTTATTTGATTTGGGCATAGATATATTGGCCGGCTTCGTAGTCTCCGACACGGCTCGAGCGATCGATATTATCATGCAAGGAGGTGCAGTGCGGGCGCTGCGTGAATGCGGACGCAATGTTTGTCTGATGAATGCCTAAGAGCCGAGAAATGCTTCCGCGGCCTCTAAATCTGAAGGCGTGTTGATATTGAAAAATGGATCGACAGGTATGCAATCATAGGCAACCTCTGCGACCCGGAAACGGCCGGTCCAACGATCCACTTTGCGCAGATTTTCGCTCTCCAAAGCGTGACGCAGCTCATCGGCATGCGCGACCGGCCACAACCCGACGACAGGGTGCAACCGCTCGCCAGACACCGCCAGGGCAACCTCCGCTGATTCCATCTCACGCGCGTCGCTCAGCCGTTTGGCCAAATCCACGGGCAAGAAGGGTGTATCCACCGGCACACTGAGGAGCCACTCGCACGCGGGGTGCATTCTGCGCGCCCAATCCATGCCGGTGAGCAAACCCGCAAGCGGCCCCAATCCATCGGCACAACTGTCCGCTTCCACCGGCAATCCAATGTCATCGAAACGGCTCGGATCACCATTTGCGTTCAACAGTAACGCGCTAACCTGCGGTGCGATCCGGGACACCACCCGCTCCAATAAGGATTGGCCATCAAGGTCGAGTGACGCTTTTTCCGCTCCTGACATACGCCGAGCGCTTCCGCCTGCCAGGACGACTCCGACGACCGGTGCTGTCATGAGTCGAGTTCCAAACCTGGCCTCCAGATCACCGATCGGTTGCGGCCGTTTCGCTTGGCGGCATATAGCGCTTGATCTGCTTGCTCAATGGTCTGCTTGATCGACCTTTCATCCTCGACCATACAAAGCCCAAATGATGATGTGACCGAAAGCCGGTCGCTGCCATTGACCGCGATCTCTTCTCGACCCAAGGCTTCCCGTAGGCGCTCGACAACCTTAAACGCCGTGTCTTCATCTGCATTCGGCAGGCTTAGTAAAAACTCCTCCCCGCCATAACGGTATATGCTGTCATAGGGCCGTAGATGCGACAAATAGGACCCGGCAACGGCACGCAGCACCGCATCACCGGCGGCATGACCATGGGTGTCGTTTACAGCTTTGAAGTGATCGATATCCGCTAGCACGATGCAAAGCGGCGTACCTGTACGAAGTGCACGCTCACGCTCGAGCTCCAGCTCCAACATCATTGTCTGGCGGTTGTGGATACCGGTTAACGGATCGAGCTGCGTTGTAGCTTGTTGGAACGCGTCTCGAATGCGCCGGGCGACAGAGTTGAAAGGATTTACCTTGGTTATAAAGGCTTCGTAATCCTCTGGCGGGATTGGCTTGCCATCGACCGCACGCAATGCCAACAACCGGCCGAATTCATGCATGTCCGTATGCGCGGCACCGAGTTCGCTGAAGACCGGTTGGTCGAGCAAACCATCATTATCATTGAGCGCAAGCCAGCTGCCGAACGGGCCCAAGAATTTGGCCTGGTCGGAAACGATTTCACGGTCCGGTTCGGTTCCACATACGACCGCACGGTGCCATCTTTGGAGCCAATTTTCGTGCTCCTCCAGCGCATTTGCGATCATTCTCAGAACCGCCTGCGACTCTTCGTTGCGTTCGTTAATTCCAGCCATATCCGAAATTTTTTCGTTCATTCGGCAATCGGTATATTTTGCACCAGATAATGCAATTCGCCGGCCAGCCGGCATCCAAAGGGCTTGCAGAAACTTCTAAGAGCGCACATTTTAGCGAAAATGGCTGCTTTTTTTGGATAAATGATTGACTAAAAATGCCTATCGTTTTCCGAAACACTTAAAAAAGCAGTAACTTTTGCTATAAGTGACCTATGCAGCAAATTGCGAAATATCCACGACCGGCACCGCTAATCGACCCTTTCGAGCGCACGATCTCTTATTTGCGCGTGTCGGTCACCGATCGTTGCGACTTTCGCTGTGTCTATTGCATGGCCGAAGACATGACATTTTTGCCCAAGGCCAATGTACTTAGTCTGGAAGAACTCGACCGGCTGTGCAGCACATTCGTAAATCTCGGCGTGAAAAAACTTCGCCTGACCGGTGGAGAACCATTGGTGCGCCGCGACATCATGTGGTTGTTCGATCGGCTCGGGAGGCATCTAAAGTCCGGCCTCCTCGAAGAATTGACGGTCACCACCAACGCAAGCCAATTGGAAAAACATGCGGCCGGATTGGTGCGGGCGGGCGTTCGGCGCGTCAATGTTTCCCTGGACACACTTGATAGAGACAAATTCACCCTCATCACTCGCTGGGGCAAATTCGACCAGGTTATGCGCGGTCTCGATGCCGCCACCGAAGCCGGGCTTAAAATCAAGATCAATTGCGTCGCGTTGAAAGGCGTCAATGACGACGAGGTGCACGATATGGTCGCCTGGTGCGGCGAAAAAGGATTCGATCTCACTTTCATCGAAGTAATGCCCATGGGCGACATCGGGAACGAGAATAGGCTCGACCAATATTGGCCGCTTTCTATGGTACGTGCGGAACTACGGCGGCGTTGGACACTTGAAGAAACTGACTTCAAGACCGGTGGCCCGGCGCGATATTGGAACGTATCGGAGACCGGCAAAAAAATCGGCTTCATCACCCCAATGACGCATAATTTTTGTGAATCCTGTAATCGTGTCCGGCTTACCTGCACCGGCACTCTCTATATGTGTCTTGGCCAGGAGGATGCCGCCGACCTCCGCCATTATTTACGCGAAAGCGATGATCCTGTGCATTTGGAGGCCGCGATCCGCGAAGCCATTACGCGGAAACCGATGGGGCACGACTTCGCCATAGACCGGCGTCACGATACGGCTGCCGTCAACCGTCATATGAGCGTCACCGGCGGCTAAAGCTCGGTCTGTCAGACCGGCACCTTTGGAGACAAAGGCTTTGCACCCTACTCTTAAACTCAGTTGATCGACGGAGGCTGATCCTGATCTTCAGGCGATGGCCGGCCGCTGGTCGGGGCAGCCTGGTGGTGGGTCATGCGCCAGGCGCCATCTTGCTTTACGAAAAGATTGGTAGCGACGAGAAAATTACCCTCGATCTCCTCGAAGCAGACGACAGTCGCGCTTTCGCCCCGCACAACCGCACGAGCAGCGCGACATTCAATCGCGGGCGAATTCTCGTTGCTCAATATCCCAACCCAACTTTCAATCACCGCGTCTCGTCCGAATAAAGGCTCCCACCCCGGATGGATGACACTGACATCATCGACTTTCGCCCATAAGGATTCCATCGCATCGACATCGCGTCCGGCAAAGGCGGCATAGAAGGCGTCGTTGCAAAAAAGGACAGCGTCGCGCTCACTCATTACGGCCTCGACTACCAGGTTATTTTACAATTATGCGATGCGAAAAACTCTTGCCGTCGGTGACGGTGACTTTCTTGAACCCCATCATCTTCAACAAATCGAGGAAAGTGTAGAAATCTTCCATATGCGCATCTTTGAACATTGGGCTTACCCGCGCGACTGCCGTCAAATTCGCCAATAGGCCCCGCATTCGATAGAGCGTGTTGTAACGAACGTCGCTCAAGCCGACGATGATCATTTTTTCCGCATTCGATCCTTTTGCAAATATCGCATAGTCGGGAGGATACGGGTTGTTCTGTATCATTGAATTGGTGACATGGGTGATAAAGCCGATGCGCCGCCGACGGTTCGCTTCAGTCACCGTTGTGGCCCGAGCTGTGTAGGTTTCTTCGGTCACCGGTTTTGGATAGTAGTACTCCTCGTGCCGGTCGGCGGCCTGGCCCGACGGCGACCAAACCCAAAATCCTAGTAGGACAAAAACACTAAAAATTATGCCCCTCCGCATCACCTAATCTCCTTCGGTACTCATTTAGGGTAGTCGCTCGCAGCAAAATTATGCTTGGTTATACTGAACCATTGGCTCGCTCGATATCGGTTTTGGAAAAATAAATGAAAAAAAACAAGATATCCTTTGTTGCCGCTGATATTCCCGAGGCGGCCGAGGCGCTTAGCGCGCTGTCAGGGCGCTACACCCACGTCCCCCCAGAAGAGGCTGACATTATCGTGGCGCTTGGCGGTGATGGCTTCATGCTCCGCACCTTGCATCATTATAAGGCCGAAGATACGGCAATTTTCGGCATGAACCGCGGCTCGGTCGGGTTTCTGATGAACGAGTTCAAAGAAGACGAATTGGAAGAGCGCCTGTCGAGAGCAGAACCGGTGACCGTCTATCCGTTGCTAATGAAAACGGAGTTGGATGACGGATCGATCATAACCTCCCATGCCATCAACGAAGTCGCCCTACTCCGGCAAACTCAGCAGGCCGCAAAAATTCGAGTGTTGGTGGATGGTATCGAACGTATCGCAGAGCTGATTTGCGACGGCGTATTGGTATCTACGCCCGCCGGCAGCACTGCCTACAACCTTTCCGCCCACGGACCAATCGTGCCGGTGGGCGCCAATGTACTCTGTCTAACGCCGATAAGTGCCTTCCGGCCCCGGAGATGGCGCGGGGCAATTTTGCCGTGCCCCGCGAAAATTCGATTCGAAATTCTGGAATCGTCGAAGCGGCCGGTTTGCGCCAGCGCCGATGATTTCGAAGTACGCGATGTGGTTAGCGTCGATATCGAACAGGATGAATCGGTCTCAATGACCCTACTGTTCGATCCCGAACATAATCTCGAAGCCCGGATTTTAAACGAGCAATTCGCTCCCTGACGGTTTTTATTCCGCAGCTGCCGGTAATCTTGTCACGGAAAAATCGGCCACCGCCGATACCAGGCGGTCCAAATCGGCACGCAACGCGTCGAAACCAGGATGACGCTCCAACGTACGTTCATTCATATAGAGAGCACGGTTGATTTCGATTTGAATGGAATGGCGGCCGTGCAATGGGTTCGAATATGCTCGAACTAGCTCGACCCCCTTATAGGGGTCGTTTAGCGCGACCACATAGCCCATATCCTCAAGAGTTTCAGCGATCAGATTGCGAAAAGATCGACTGCATGTGCTGCCATCCCGATCACCGAGAACGAAGTCTGCTCGTGCTCTCCCGTTGCGACGCAATACGCCAGGGCCGCTCGCTGCCGGCATCGAATGACAATTGATATGCCATACCTCACCGAATTGGTTATGCACCTCGTCGATCGTCTCGGCTAAGCATTGGTGGTAAGGCCGCCAATAAGTATCGATCCGGTGGCGCACGGTATCCGCCGATAGCCGGTTGCGATACATCAGCATGTCAGGCGGGCAAAATCGCCAAATCAAACCATGACCGAGGCGGGCTTTTTCACCCATTTCCACAGGGTGAGGCCAATCATCAGGCAACAGATCGGGATCTAGATCGTCCAGCGAACGATTTGGATCAATGTAGCTCCGCGGAAAGAAGGCCTCGATCAACGTAGCGCCAAAATTAGGGCCATTTGCGAATAATTCGCCCACATACATGTCTTCCGCCCGCCGTAACATCGCTTTCGGCACCAGGCAGCCGAAATCTTCCGGATAATCGTGCCCGCTATGGGGCGAATCCAAAACGACTGGAACTCCCGCAGCTTCAGGACTTTTACGCTGCAAGACACCAGGGACGCAAAACGGTGCCGATGCGCTTTCAAGACTTCCGTTTGGGGTGTTCTCGGCCATAGATATTTGCCCTTCTCACCCTGGCGGTCGGCAAATACCTCAACCGGGGAAGATTCTTTTCAAATTATTGTGCGCGAAGTGTGTCGCAAGCGACCGGCTATTGCAACCGGGGTGTAAGCAGATGTTTCGACACTTAGAGCTGCAACGTTTCACCAATTACATCCACCGCCTTTAAGCCACTTCCGGTAAGTATCAAGACAACCCGCTCGTCATCGCGGATCGATCCGTCCTCGATAAGCCGGGTAAGACCTGCGGCCCCAGCGGCCGTCGTGGGCTCGACGAAGAATCCAATTCGGCAAAGTTCACCAAGGGACGCTCGAATTTCGATTTCCGAGACCGCAATTGCGTCTCCCCCGGTCTCACGCAACGCTGCGAGAACCTCCCGAAGGCGTACTGGCTTTGATGAAGCGATACCATCAGCAATGGTTGGCTTGGCTTCTATTTCGACAGGTGTCTCCGAGTTGGCCGCCCATGCAGCGTAGTAAGGTGCCGCGTTCTCGGCTTGGATCGCATATATTCGGGGCAATCGGTCGATCATACCGGCGCGCCGCAATTCATCGAAACCGATGTGGCACCCCATTACGTTGCTGCCCTGCCCCATTGGAATGACGATCGCATCCGGCAGATCAAATCCAAATTGTTCCCAAATTTCAAAAGCCAGCGTCTTGGTGCCTTCGAGAAAATAAGGCTGCAGATTATGGCCCGCATAAAATCGCGATTCCGCTTCACGGCGCGCAGCAGCCGCCACATCGTCTCGACTGCCTTCTACGGCGACCACATCGGCTCCAAGCGCCGCCATCTGACGCCGCTTGGCGAGCGGAGCCTGGGCAGGCACGAAGATACGACTGTCAAAGCCCAAATAAGCGCTATAGGTGGCAACCGAAGAACCCGCATTGCCCGACGAATCCTCAAGGATGGTTGTCACGCCAACCTGCTTGAGATAATTCATCATCACCGCCGTGCCGCGATCCTTGAACGAACCGGACGGCATCAGATACTCCATCTTCATCGAAATATCCTGGCCTGCCCAACGGCCCGTAACCATCGGCGTCCAACCTTCTCCTAGCGAAGCGACTTCTGTCCCTGGTAATCGAATGGCGTCACGGTAACGCCAGAGTGACGGAAGGCTGGTTTCTATGGACTTTTGATCGAGGCCGTTTCCGGGTGTCAAATTGACATAACCACCGTCATCGGGCGCACACCAAAGCGACTCGCCAACCGGCCAAACCGAATCAGTACGCGGATTCAGATACTGTGGAAGTTCGGTCAAAGGAAAATCCTAACTTGTTCATCAAATAGTTACCGAATGTGCGACCGACAGGATTGTGATTCAAGGCACAAATTCATTATGATCGCGTCCGATTTAAGAAAAAAATCAGGTAGCAACCGTAGAATACCGGGGTGAATTATGTTTCAGCACTGCCTACGTGTTTGTTTCGCGCTATTGCTTGTCGGTGTCGTGTCGACAGCGCAGGCTCAGACCTCGCCGGAGGGGGCAGCAGATTTTCTGCGCAAGGTCGGCGATGAAACAATCGTTTTGTTGAAAGACGTTTCGCGACCTAAATCGGAGAAGGAAGCGGAACTTCGTCAGATTCTCGAAAAGAGTATCGATATGAGGACCATTGGTCGGTTTGCACTGGGCAAAACCTGGCGCGAAATCGATGAGGATCAGCAGGATCGCTATCTGAGGCTATTCAGAGATTACGTTCTTTACTCCTATTCGAAACGACTGCTGACCTATGCGGGCGAAACATTCAACGTCGTAAAGTCGAAGCCGGTTCGGCGGGACGCCCTTGTTTATACGCTGATTAATCAACCTTCCGGGCAGCCCCTAAAAACCTACTGGCGAATTCGCCATAAAGACGATCATTATTATGTAATCGACGTGATCGTCGAGGGCATTAGCATGGCAGTAACCCAGCGTTCGGAATTTCGCACGGTCATCCGCCAGCGCGGTGTCGAAGGATTTTTCGAAAGTCTGGAATCGATCATCAGCAGCATGCGCAATTCCACCGGCTGATTTTATCTGTTCGGCCGACGATATAATTCGAAAGGATACGAAATATCTCAGCCGTAGACCTCATCCATGACCTTGTCGCTTATGACACAACCAGTCGGGACTCAAATCTCGCATTGATCGGTTTCGTCCAGGACTATTTGGACGACCTCGGCGTGGAGAGCCGGTTAGTCCATGACGAGACGGGGCAAAAGGCCAATCTCTATGCCACCCTCGGCCCGCTCGACAAACCTGGCATCATGTTGTCGGGGCATACGGATGTGGTGCCCGTCGACGGACAGGATTGGGACAGCGATCCGTTCGAAGTGTTGCAAAAAAATAAACGCCTTTACGGTCGCGGCACCTCGGATATGAAAAGTTTCCTGGCGGTAGCACTCGCCTACGCGCCGAAATTTCTCGACCGTGGTCTCAATACACCGATACATCTCGCGTTTTCCTACGACGAAGAGATCGGCTGCATCGGCGTCAGGCGTCTGATAGCGGTATTGAATGAAATGACCATCAAACCGAAGCTTTGCATCGTCGGTGAGCCGACCGACATGAAAGTCGTCATCGCCCACAAGGGTAAGACCAGCTATCGCTGCCGAGTGAGCGGCCTCGAAGCCCATTCGAGTTTGGCTCCTCATGGGGTAAACGCGATCGAATTTGCCGCTGAATTGATCGCACATATGAAATCGATGGCCCGCCGAATTGCCAAAGAGGGGCCATTTGATCCGCTCTTCGACGTACCCCATACCACCATTCATACCGGTACCGTTAAGGGGGGAACCGCTCTCAACATCGTGCCGAAGGAATGTATTTTCGATTTTGAGATTCGCTATTTGCCGGACGAAAAACCCGAAACTTATTTCGAAGAGATCGAGGGCTTCATCCGTAACGATCTTGAGCCCGAAATGAAGTCGATCAGCGCGAGCGCCGGATTTGAAATCGATATCCGATCGGCAATGCCGGGATTAAACACCGATCCCGGTGAGGAAGTAGTCAGTTTCGTCAAATCACTCGCCGGCCAAAACGATCACGGCAAAGTCGCCTTCGGAACCGAGGCCGGATTGTTTCAACACCGCGCCGGCATACCCACCGTCGTCTGCGGACCGGGCAGCGTCACCCAAGCGCATAAACCGAACGAGTTCATCGAACTCGCGCAGGTCACAAAATGCGAAGCCTTTATGGATCGCCTTATCGAACAGGTCTGCGATGCGGCGTAGGCGGTTGCCGGCGGCACCGACTTTTCAGTACATAGCGGCATGATCCGCGAACCCAGCCCTAAACAACCGATCTTCAACCTGCCGGGCGTGATTCGCGTGTTGGCGGCGGTGACCATCCTTATCCATTTTCGCCAACTGGTTCTGACACCCTTCGAAAACAACGAACTGCTGCGTTACTTCGCCTTCATCGCGAAGCGGTTTCAGATTCCCGATGTTTGGCAGTTCGAAGGTTTCTCGCTCGCCATGTCACCCATCACTTACGCATTTATTCATGCCGACGGCTATCACCTATTGATGAATGTCTTTTTTCTGCTTGCTTTCGGTACGGCTGTCGCGCGCCGCATGTCGTGGCTGTATTTCATGCTCCTCTATGTGACTGGCGCCATTCTGTCTGCGTTTTTCTGGATGGCTTTCAATTCAGACTCGGTCATTCCACTGGTTGGCGCGTCCGGGGCGCTGTCAGCCGCGGCAGGGGCACTGGTGCGTATCTCGTTGGCACCGAAACTCCCCCACGACATGCACTATCCCATCATGCCTCCCAAAACCGCCTTCATGTTCGCGGCTTTTTGGCTCGGCATGAATTTACTTTTTTCCATTTTCGCCGCCGAAGGTACGTTCGGCCTCAGCAATATCGCCTGGGAGGCCCATATCGGTGGCTTTATTTTCGGGTTCCTCGTCGGCCATTTTTTCGACGGACGCGGACTACCCGCACCTATCGCACCGCCCCCCAGTACGTTATAAATTCGCCAAATCAAAATTTGAGGATTTTGACATGGATGCGATGGAAGCCTTGATGAACCGCAACTCGGTACCGGCACGCCTGTTGCAGGACCCAGCCCCCGAAGGTAGCGAACTCGAGGAAATACTCGAGACTGGTATGCGCGCGCCCGACCATGGAGCGCTCCGCCCGTGGCGCTTTCTGATTATTCGCGGAGAAGCCCGCAATCGCCTAGGCGATGTAATGGCCGAAGCAATGGCTAATTGCGACATTACAGCAAGTGAAGAACGGCTTGAGGCGCAACGGCAAAAACCGCTCCGTTCGCCGCTTATCGTCGCAATTTGTGCGGACGTAACCGAGAATCACCCTAAAGCACCTGAAATCGAACAGATCATCACCGTCGGTGCGGCTGCACAGAACATCATTAATGCGGCGCACGCCAAAGGGTATGGTGGCATCATGCTGACCGGCCCAGCGGCGCATGACTCGCACGTCAAAGCAGCGCTAGGGCTAGAGAAAAAGGACCAAATTATCTGCTTCCTCTACCTCGGCACGCCTGTCGAAGAACCGCGTGAAAAACCGCGGCCATCGGCGATGGAGTTCGTCAGCGAATGGACTGGCGATGTACGTCAGGCGGAGGCGGCGGAGTAGCCAACCGAAAGGGAACAGACCGTGATGATTCCGATCATTCTCGGGTTATGGTTTCTCCTTTCGCTTTCTCTGAATTTTCTCGGCGTTTTTGAAGCACGTGCCGATGCGCCGCCCATCGCGTTCGGTCTTAGTGTTATTGGGCCACCCATTTTATTTGGCATTTTGTATGCGCGTTGGACCGCCTTTCGAGAGTCCGCGCTTGCATTAGACTTGAAATTTCTCACCGCGATTCAAGCCTGGCGCCTCGTCGGCGTTATGTTTCTGGTACTTTATTCGTTCGATATGTTGCCTGGCAGCTTCGCCTGGCCCGCCGGTGTCGGCGACATTATCGTCGGGCTGTATGCACCCTTTGTCGTTGTCGCCATTGCCAATAATTCGGCCAATTGGCACCGGCAAGCGGTCATATTGAATATTTTAGGATTGCTGGATTTTGTTGGTGCGATCGGAGGTGGTGTTTTAAGCGGAGGCACGCCTGCGGGCATCCTAACAGCACCCGGCGCCGTTACATCCGACATCATGCAGACACTGCCCCTCGCCTTAATCCCGACCTTTTTCGTTCCGTTCTGGATTATCCTGCATATCATTTCTCTCATAAAGCTGAGGCAACGCAGTTAACAGCGACGGTATTTTCATTTTGCCGCGAATTTCTGCAATTCTTCCGCAATGAAACTGAACAGCCCTTCGTAGTCGCCATCCGATCGGAACAAGCGTGCACTCGGATACCACGGTGAATCAGCGCGCCCGAGTTGCCAACGCCAGTCGGGCGTTTCAGCAATAACAATCCAGACCGGCAGGCCCAGCGCACCTGCGAGGTGGGCAACAGATGTGTCCACGGTAATCAATAGATCGAGCCCAACCAATGCGTGCGCCGTACCGAGAAAGTCGTCAATATTCGGTGTGAGGTCGGTCACCTCGAGGCCGGAGGGCGGTGTCTGACTAGCGGCAGGACCAAACTGCAAGCTGAAATACTCGGTATTTTCTACCGCTGCCAAAGGCGCTAGGTCAGCTAAGGCCCGGCTCCTCAACTGATCGCGCGCATGATCGGGATTTCCAGCCCATACCAGGCCAACCTTGCATTTAGTATCATCACCAGCCAAAGCCATTGGTGAGGGGCGTGGAATATAGGGCACTTGGGCCGGAATCGTGTCCGCATCTGTCTTAAATATGTAAGGCATACTCATCAATGGCGCATGAACATCATAGGAAACCGCGGTACGAGGCATAATTACTTGGTCTACTTCCGGCAGCGTGGCGAAAAGCGGCCGTAACGGCGCACGACATTTCAACAACACCTGCCCTACCCGTTCCTTGACCATCGGCAAATAGCGAATGAAATGGATTGCATCGCCAAATCCCTGTTCGGCCCAAATCATTATTTTTCCCTCGGGAAGCGCTTCGCCCTCCCAACGGGGTACGTGAAATTTCTGTCGATAATCATGACGTCGAAGACGCCACTCATGCTCGGCAAATCCCGGAATGAATTCCTCATGCAGGAGCATCAAATGAGCGCGGTTGAGACGTATGTCGACCTGAGCGCCATTCAACGCAACGGACTTTTCCGCTACCGCCCGCGCTTTCGCATAGTCGCCGCGCATGGTGTGGGCAACGCAAAGATTGTTGAATGCGTCCAGATCCTTGGGCCGCATCTCAAATTGCTCATCGAGGATTGCGATTGCCTCATCCGACCGACCGAGCCGCAAAAATGCGAGCGACATTCCATTACGCACTTGCGCATGGTGGGAAGCGGCTTCCTTGCACGCCACTAGCTGTGCCAAGCCATCCTCGTAATTGCGTCGATCAAGCTCGACCATGCCGAGGTTATAAAGTGCGTCCGCATACTGTGGCGCAAGCTCGAGCGCCTTTTCGAACGCCACCACTGCCTCGTCGAAGCGCTCAAGCCCTTTTAAGGCAAGGCCGTGATTGTTGTGAAATTCCGGAACCGCTCTGCCCACCGCAATTGCGATTTTGGCGTAGGTCAATGCACGGTCGTACTCACGACGCTGACAACAAAGAACCGCTAGAAGATTATTGGCATCTGGATGCCGCGGGTCTTCGGACAGCACCGCCTCATAACCCGCTTCAGCCTCCTTAAACCGTCCCGCCTGATGGTCCGCGATCGACTTTTCCAACCGCTCGGCGGTCATTCTTCCTCTTCGGCCGGTTTACGCTTCGGCTTGTTAATTCCAGTTAGCAGTTTGAAAAGCGCCCCATCGACATTGCCGGGGTGTTTGTGCAGACCGCAGAAGGCAAGTTCCTCCTGGCTACGTTTGCGCACAATGAATTCGATTCCCGACTCCCCGATCGGGGTCAATGTCTGGTCGAAACGCGGCAAGACATAGCGATAGGTCTGGTTCAAAAGCTCTACCTTGACGATCTCCGCCGCTTCACCGAGTTTCGGAAGAAGATCGAATATATTAATCGACCGGTCGTTCCAGGATTCCGTCTTGCAAATGGTATAGCTCCATTTGTGATCAGGATTGAATGTGCTCGGAAAAATGCCTTGCTCGTAAAGATCCTCGTCGGGCACGGTGACGACTAGATAACCCTCCGGTTTCAGAATTCGGAACCAATTTTTGAGGCCCGTTTCCGGTTCTTCTAAATGCTCCAGACAATGGCTCGAATGGACAAAATCATAGGTTTCATCCTCGACTCCCTCCATATAAGTTGCGTCGCCGTCGCCCAAATCCCAGGTTCTAACTTCGCCGACTTTAGGAAAAAGTTCCGCATATAAAAACAATGGATCGGGAGCCCCGCCGATATCAATTCCGTCCCCGGAAAAATAACGGTTCATGAAATTGGGGTCGGCCATACGCCGATTAATCGCCTTGCTGCATTCTTTCATGTGACAGAAATTCCGATTTAACTGGCATCAACAATATCACAATCACCAGCGCGGTATAACGGCACCAGCCTGTCCAATCATGCTCGGAAATTAGGTCAGCGCGATTACGGGGTTGCGGCAGGTGCCTTTACCCGCATCACGTAGCCCGCCTTAATTTTTTCATCCGCCTTAAGGCGGGCTGCTAATTCGGACGCCTCGCTCCGTTTCCCGAAATAACCAGCTCGCAGATAAAACAAAGTCCGGCCTGATGGAGTTACACCTTTCTCAACGCGCAGATTACCGATATCGCCACCTAATTTTTTCAGCAATCCGTTCGCATTGGCTTCAGAGGAGAAGGCACCCAATTGCACCGTATATCCAACACTGCCGGAGAAAGCACTTTTGACCGGATTTTCCGATGTATTAGTCGTGGCCAGCCGTGCCGCCTCATCCGCCTCGCTCTTCGGTTTCAGTGGAACCGCGGGCGTCGCTTGCGTGGTAGGTTTTTTAGCCGACACCGGCGGTGGCGGTGGCGCAACCGTTGCCAATCCACCAGGAGCAGGCGGCAACGGAGCCGAAACGGTGTCTGCCTTCGCTTTCGGTGTATCCAGTAATTTTTCTGGATTCGACGCCGGTGGCGCGGCTACGACCGGCACGGTCGGCGCAGCAACGGGCGGCGGTGGCGTCACCGATTTAGCAGGTGGTTTCGCCTGCGCGGGCGAAGTAATTGGAGCGCGGGCAACCGGTGGCTCCACCGGCGCAGCAGATGGCTGGGTTTCGGGTACTTCGCTTTGGGGCGCGACAACCGCTCTGCCACCGGAAGTTTTCGGCGACATCACTACTTTCAAGGGGTCCGCCGCACGCTTGCCATCTCCTGCCTTCGCGGATTTCGAATGTGGACGATCCGTATCCACCAAAGGCGGTGGTTCGGGATGTTTCTGCTCTGCCTGTCGTTCAGTGCCGGGCTGATAAACCACATATGCGGTCAAATATCCGCCGCCATAAAGTAATGCCGCCGCGACCACGCTACCGACGAAAATTGCAGCTACCGCGCCACGGCTGAGCGAAAACCGTATCGATTCCACCGGCCGTATCATGGCCGACTCCGGTGCGCCAATCGGAGGCGTCATCGGACCAGCAGCCATTCCCGGTTCTGGTTTACGTTCGGGCGGAATTCGGGACGCCAACGGATCACGCAAGGGAACCGGCGCGGATGCATCTTTCGCATCACGCGTGTCACGCTTATCCTTGTCAGGATTAGGCGTAAGCCTATCGAATTCGTCGAATAACGACATCGGTAATACCCTGTATTGTGACCGAACTAATCCATCGGACCATTCAGCTTCTATTGACACTTACTATATCAAACAAAGTATATCTTAGTAAAGGTGAATAATTAAATACTAAGTATTCGATATTATTTAATAAGTTTAACAATATATTGCCATTACATTCGTAAATTCCGCAATCAAACCTAATAAAAATTGCTCGAACCCAATTTTCTCGATATTTGGCTTGCCGAATTTTACAAATTGCTAGCCTTTATCCTCCCCGATGCGCACCTGGACGGCACGGTTACGTGTCAGGCTGAGATTAACCGGACCGAACGCCTCACCCTCAGCCATTCGACGCAATATCTCGCCAGACAATTTCGCCAAAACCTCACGCTCCAAAATTTGGTCGACTTGGCGCGCTCCGCCGCCCGCCTCAACGCATTGACGTGCAATCATGTCCATAAGACCACCAGACACAGATATCGATTCGCCGTGCGACTTCTCAAACCGAGTTTGTAGGCGCGCCAGTTTTTGAGCCACGATGGCTCGAATTTCCGCACGCCCGAGTGGCAAAAAGGGTACCAATGAAACACGATTCAAAAATGCGGCTTTAAATTGTTTCAGTAAATGTGGACGTGCATGGTCTGCGAGCGCAACCGCATCGTATTTACCTTCGCCCGCAGCATCAGCAATCGCATTCGCTCCGAGATCGGTGGTCAAAACGAAAAGGCAGTTTTTAAAATCCACCTCCAACCCTTCGGCATCTTCGAGTGTTCCTTTATCGAAAATATGGTCGAACAACGCCAACACATCTGCATCGGCATTCTCGACTTCATCCAACAATATAACCGCATGGGGTGCCCGCCGAACGGCTTCGGTCAGTACCCCTCCGTCGCCATATCCAACATAGCCGGCAGGAGCCCCTTTGAGTTTGGAGACGCTGTGGGATTCCTGGTATTCCGACATATTGAGCGTGATTAGATTATCCGCACCGCCATAGAGAACTTCAGCCAAGCTCGTGGCTGTTTCTGTTTTTCCGACGCCGCTCGGTCCTACGAACAGAAAAACCCCCGCCGGTTTGTACGGCTCGTCGAGCCCGGCGCGGTAGCTACGTAACCGTTCGGCAATCAGAGCCAACGCCGGTTGTTGGCCAATAATGTGGCTACTTAGGCCTTCCTCTAGATGAACGATCGCGTCGATCTCATTGCGCTTCATCCGTCCAAGAGGAATGCCAGTGCGTTCGGCAACTATGCAGGCGACTACATCGGTGTCGACACAGGCAGGTACCATCGGCGCGTCTCCCTGCAACTCCGAGAGCTCAGCCCGTCGAGCCTTCAAGGCGCCGTTGGTATGCCCCCGTTCCGCCTCTGCCCATAGCTCGTCGATTTCGGCAACCAGGTCCCGCTCTTGATCCCATCGTGCCGCAAGCGACCATCCCTCTTTCTCAGCAGATTTCACAGACCTTTTCAGAGTCGCCAGGCGGTCGCCATGATTCTCGCCGGCTTCGGTTTCGGAAGCGAGAATCTCAACCTCGCGACGAAGACGTTCGCTCCGACGAGTTGCTGCCTCAAGTTCAGGGGGCACCGCATGTCTCGCAATCGCAACCCGTGCGCAAGCCGTATCCAACAAGGCGACCGCCTTGTCGGGTAGATATCCGTCGGAGATATAGCGGACGGACAGGCGCACTGCTTCTTGCAGAGCTTCATCCAGAATGCGCACCTTGTGATGTTCCTCGAGCCGAAGAGAAATGCCCCGGAGCATCGCTATTGCGTCGTCTGAAGTCGGCTCTACGACCTTCACTACTTGAAAACGCCGCGCCAAAGCCGGATCGCGTTCGACGTGTCGCTTGTAATCGGCCCAGGTGGTCGCAGCGATTGTTCGAAGTTCGCCGCGTGCAAGGGCAGGCTTTAACAAATTCGCCGCATCGCCGGCACCGCTAGAGTCGCCGGCGCCAATAAGGCCATGCGCTTCGTCGATGAATAAAACGACCGGACGCGCCGAGCGTCGAACCTCGGCGATAACCTCTTTCAATCGAGCTTCGAATTCTCCTTGAACGCCCGCACCGGCCCGCAACAAGCCGACATCGAGAACACGCACGTCTACGTCTGCCAACGGTGCCGGCACGTTGCCCGCGGCAATTCGCTGTGCAAAGCCCTCTACGATGGCGGTTTTGCCGACACCGGCTTCTCCGGTTAAAATCGGATTGTTTTGGCGCCGCCGCATTAGGATATCGATGATTTGGCGAATTTCTCCGTCGCGCCCAATAATCGGATCGATCAATCCAACCGCCGCCTGTTCGGTCAGTGATTGAGTGAACCGCTCCAAAGCCGACCTCTCCTCTTCACTCTCCTCCTCCGCTACTTTCGCGATCTTGCCCTCGGGAGTTTCATCAAGCGTCAACGGCATCTCTTCTTTGGATAATTCGATCAAATCCGGCAAATCGGCCCGCAATCGCTCACGATACATGTTGGCGACGGTGGGCGCTGTATCGTCGAGACGGGCGATGAGGTCGGGGTCGTCTAGCACCGCCTGAAGAATCGCACCGCTGCGTATTGCCGATGCGCCTAATGCCAGCGAAGAATGCTCCCAGGCTTCCTGAAGCAAGGCGCTGATCGCTGGCGACAGCGACGGTGTGCGTTCGTTGCCTTTGTCAGATCGCTCGACGGCTTTAGTAAGCTCCTTTACCGCACGGTTCGCATCGACATCGTACTGGCGTACCACAACAGCAATGTCGGTCTCGCCCCGTTCGAAAAGTTTCAACAAGAAATGCTCGATTTCGACACAATAATGGGTGTGATCAAGCGCAAGATGGGCGGCGTTTTCGAGTGCCTCGCGGCAAGGGCTATTGAGCTTACCGACAAGGGTTTTCACGTCGAGATGCATCGGGTCAAATTCAGGCGCCGCGCCCAACGAGTCAAGTTTCGCGCGCACAGCCAATAGCCGAATCGAAACCTCAAGAAGTCATCGTACCGGCCTTTAATGGCGACCCTTTAAGTGACTGATAATTATTTATTATTCCTGACGTGCCGCGAAAGATGAATTGATCGCTGTAATGCTGGAAGCAGTATTCACCCTTCCTTAGCCGGACTGTCCGGCATTCGAGCGGATATTTCGTTCGGTGAGTCGCCTATGGGCCCGGACGTACCGGTGCCCCTTTCAACTCGACCACATTGTCTTCCGGATCATAAATGTACAGCGACGGACCAGTTCCGTCGGCACCATACCGCATGCCTCCCTCGCCGAGCCGCACGCCGGCAGCGGTCAGATAGGCGGTCAAGCTACCCTCATCGAAGCCATCGATGCGTAGGCAGAAATGATCCACATTGCGCCCCGCAGGCCCGGGAGCCGCGCCGCCGGCTCGGCCTATCTTGCCCTCGGAATCGACAAGATCGATCAAACTCGCCCCGGCCCGAAGCTGCACAAGTCCGACTTCCTCGACCTCACGTTCGAGACCACATCCCAAAACCTCGCAATAAAACGCGATCATGCTTTGCATATCGCGCACTCTCAGAACCAGATGATCGAGACCGGAAAGCTCGAATGGTGCCTCAGCCATAATCTGTTCTCCCGCTTACCTGATAGTCAGTCTACAGAGACTCATCGACAACGTCGCGATTTCCCTACCGGTCCGATGATAATCACTAAACTATTCAATAAAACAGAGCGGGATTTTTATATATTTTCGATATTATTATTTATTAAATAAAATTATTTACTTTAATTATATATGTAATATAATACTCATATAAACGTTTTATATATACAATAAGTAAAGGCATCCAGTAGGTGCCCTTTGACAAACATTGCCGGTCGCTTCGTACGTCTAGGAGTACAGTGCAATGAGTTGGCATGCCGCGGTCGATTTCAAAAAAGCCTCAGCGCGCAGCACCGATCGGGCGCCATTCCATGACTACGGCAAAGTATTGAAGGTCGGCTCGGATATGATCGTTACAGCCTTATCCGACGGCACGAACCAAGCTCGCTTTGCCCATATCGGCGCCAAAACGGCAGTTCGAAGCGCCCTTGCGGAACTTGCTCGCCGCCGCGACGATCTCGAAACCGTCGCGCGGCAGCCAAAATCGGAATTCGCAAAACCGCTCTTCGCGGCACTCTGCCAAGAAGTACGATCAGCACTGAAAGCGGTTGCCGCAGACCGATTAGCGCCGCTCGAGGCACTTTCCGCAACGCTCATCGTCATGGTCGCAAGTCCCAACGGTCTCGCCGCAATGCGGATCGGCGACGGTTTTATCGTGTATCGGCAAAGTGGACGGCGTTACGAGATGATGTTCAAGCGGCGCAATCCAGATGAACCTCCCGCATTCGTGACCGCCGAAGATGCGGCCGAGAAAATGCAAGTCTCCGCACGACCGGGCATGGCTGAATTCCTTTGCGCCTCGACCGACGCCTTAAAACCGTTATCCATTCGCGAACCGGAACGGCAACCACGCACGCCATTTTTTCGGCCATTGGATCAATGCACCGCGCTCGCCAAAACCGACGATGACGTTCATCGTGGTATCCGTGCTTTCTTACGATCGGACCAGCTTTCCGACGGGATAGATAAAGACTGCACGCTAATGCTGGGCACCTATCGCGCCGAAACCCGCCTCGCCGCCTAAAATTCAGCTACCGCCGCAATTGCTCTTTCGCCGGCCATCGCGCCGGCCCTTTTCATTTGCGCGCGCCTATGCCAACTACCAGAGAAATCACAATTCAACAGGAGGACATCATGGCAGGTCGATTGGAAGGCAAAGTTGCATTGGTTTCGGGCGCGGGATCGTGCGGACCCGGATGGGGAAACGGTCGCGCGAGCGCGACATTGTTTGCGCGGGAAGGCGCGAAGGTTTTCGCGATCGACCTCGATCAGGACGCTCTCGACGAAACCGCCAAGACAATCCGCGATGAAGGCAACGAATGCACGACCCATTGCTGCAACGTCACAAAGGCAGACGAGGTCAAATCGATGGTTGCGGCCTGTGTGAAAACCTATGGCCGAGTAGACATATTGCACAACAATGTCGGCGGCTCGGCCGCCGGCGGCGCTATGGATATGGAAGAAGAGGTGTGGGATCGCCAAATGGACCATAACCTCAAACATGTCTTTCTCGTTACCAAAGAGGTTTTGCCCCACATGGTCGAGCAGGAAAGCGGCTCGATCATCAACATGTCCTCGACGTCGGGTCTCACCTATGGCGGCGCATTCCAAATCGCCTATTGCACCACAAAAGCCGCGATACGCCGGTTCAGCGAGGCGGTGGCAATCGAATTCGCCGGCCGCGGCATTCGCTGTAACACGATCATTCCCGGCCAGCTCCACACGCCGATGGTGGAAACCCGCCTCGCGGGCCAACGCACCGGCGGCGACGTTGATGCGCTGATCGCGAGCCGCAACGCGCGCATTCCGATGGGGCAAATGGGGGATGGATTCGATGTCGCCTACGCCGCGGTTTATTTCGCTTCCGACGAATCCAAATTCGTAACCGGTAGCGAAATCAAACTCGACGGCGCGATGACACTGAAATGCACCAACATGCCTGATGACTATCCCAAAATTGGTGCCTAGGCATTTTCGAACTCTTCGACGAAAGCGCGGATTAGCCTAAGTCTGGCTGACGCTCGAAGCCAAACCAGGCCGATCCGCCGTTCGTAGGTATCACCGCCGACCGCCCGTTTCCGAACCGCAAGCCCTTCGGGCCATGGGCCGGCGAAATCGGGGATTAGTGAAACGCCCAATCCACGGTCGACCATAATCGCGATGGCATCGAGTGAATCGAGCTCGAAACGCTGCTGCGGCTTGATGTCATTGGCACGGAGATAATTGGTGATATTCGCACGCCCCCAACGGCCTTGATTGTACCGGATGAAAGGTTCGGACTTGAGGATGCGCACCGGGTCGCGTCTCCGCAGGGACGACGGTGTAATCAGGACCAACGGTTCGCGGCGAATTTCCCGCCAATCGCAAGATTTTGGCAGGACGAAGCTCGGCTCGGTGATCATGGCAACATCGATTTGCCGGTCGACCAATTGCTGATAGAGCCCCGAAGAATGGCCGCGCCCCAAAATCACACGAACAGCCGGGTGGTGCTTATTTAACCGATTCAGAACAGCCGGCAACAAACCGCTGACGCTGGTCGAATTAGCGCCTACCCGTAGTTCACCGGCCGGCTGATCACCGGCCGCTACTGCCTGTAGGTCGCGCACGTCACGGCTCAAAGAGCGTGCCCGGTCCAATATGGCAAGGCCCGCTTCCGTCGGCGCCACCGTTCGCCCGGCACGTGAAACCAACGCGGTACCGATTTCGCCCTCTAACGCACGCACCCTCTGCGCCACCGCGGCCGGTGTAATATTCAGCAATCGAGCGGCAGCGGCCATCGACCCTTCATCAACGACAGCGACAAAACTGGCTAAGAATCGCGTATCCATAACTAAATATTTTATATCTTTTTAATTTATCAGAAACAATTTTTCTTGATTTTATAAAAATCCTAAAATCGCCCCTAGCCATTGGATGAAAATGCCAGAGGGAGAATGGTTATGGACAGTTTCAATGCAAAACAGACTATTGATATCGTCGGCAAGAATCGGACGATATTTTCATTGCCACACGCGAAATCGAATGGTTTGGCGGGAATCGCAAAGATGCCGATCAGCCGACGCATTCTGCTGGAAAATCTGCTTCGCCACGAGGATGGGGAGCTCGTTACCCGAGAGATGATCGAAAGCTTCACCGCTAACGATTCGACCGCGATTTTCTTCTATCCGACGCGTTTATATCTTCAGGATTTGCTCGGAATTCCGCTCATGGCCGATTTGGCGAGTTTGCGCGATGCCGCTGCAGCGGGCGACCGGGACCCGGCAATCGTCAATCCAAAGATTCCCGTCGATTTGATCATCGACCATTCGCTGATGGTTGTTCATACGGAAGGCGCGGACCTGGAGAATCGCAACCAAAGCATCGAGTTTGAACGCAATCAGGAACGCTTTGCGCTTGCAAAGTGGTGCCAGGAAAACTTCGATAATTTCCGCGTTGTCCCACCGGGCAAGGGCATCATGCACCAGATCAATCTCGAATATATCGGCCAGGTGGTTTGGCAGGACGACACGACGGCACCGGGCACGGTGTTTCCCGATACGGTGCTCGGTACCGACAGTCACACCACCATGATCAACGGTCTCGGTATTGTCGGCTGGGGCATTGGCGGCATCGAAGCGGAAGCGGCAATGATGGGCTTTCCCGCCAGCCTGCAGGCTCCCGATGTGGTTGGGGTCAATTTATCCGGTGATCTTCGCGAAGGAATCACAGCGACGGATCTTGTTTTAACGATAACCGAACAAATGCGCTCGGTTGGTGTCGTCGACAAATTCATCGAGTTCTTCGGTCCCGGCCTCGATTCCCTTCCCGTGCCCGACCGCGCGACTATCGCCAACATGACTCCGGAATACGGCGCCACGTGCACTTATTTTCCAGTCGACGACCAGACAATCCGCTACCTGCATCAGACCGGCCGCGGTTCAGAGCAAATCGCTCTTATCGAGGCCTATTCGAAAGCACAGGGCTTTTGGCGAACGGACGACCCGCTCGACTTCACCGACATCGTCGAAGTCGATCTATCCACCATCGGCGCCACATTGGCCGGGCCGAAGCGCCCGCACGACAAAGTACCGCTCGCGGAAGCGCCGGATAATTTCGAGAGTCAACTCGTTGGCTATTACGACATCGCCGAGAAAGCCGGTAGCCGTCGGAAGCATATCGACGGTGAGGAACATTCCCTTAGCGATGGCGATGTCGTCGTCGCAGCCATTACAAGCTGCACGAACACTTCCAACCCCCCGTTACTGATCGGCGCCGGCCTACTTGCAAAGAAAGCTGTCGAACGGGGCCTATCGGCTAAAAGCTGGATCAAAAAGTCGCTCGCGCCCGGAAGTCAGGTCGTCGGCGATTATCTAGAGAAGGCCGGACTTCAACCTTACCTCGACCAGCTCGGGTTCAATATCGTCGGCTATGGCTGCACCACCTGCGGCGGAATGGCCGGCCCACTATCGGACGAAATGACCGCGGTTCTGGAAAACACCGACCTAGTCTGCTGTGCGGTCTTGTCGGGCAATCGCAACTTCGAAGCGCGCATCCACCCGCTGGCAAAAGCGAACTACCTGGCGTCGCCTCCCTTGGTGATCGCCTACGCGCTTACGGGCACGATTTTGACCAATCTGGAGACCGACCCCCTCGGTACCGATAAAGACGGAAATCCGGTCTATCTGCGAGATATCTGGCCGTCGAACGATGAAATTCAATCCGCACTCGAAGGCTGTCTGACGCCCGATATGTTCCAAGCGCGCTACGCCAAAGTGTTCGAAGGCAATGCGCTTTGGGAGGCACTCGACCCGACGCCGACCCCGACCTACCAATGGGACCCGGCGAGCACCTATATTCGTAAACCTCCCTATTTCGATGGTGTCCCTTCAACACCTCCAACGCGTAATGACATTCAAGGGCTGCGCCCACTAGCCATGCTCGGCGATACGATCACCACCGATCACATCTCGCCCTCGGGCGCGATCAAGCGGGACAGCGCCGGCGGCCTCTACTTGCAGGAACGCCAGGTTCCCGAAATCGACTTCAACACCTACGGCACTCGGCGCAGTAATTTCGAGATGGTCGAACGCGCAACGCTCGCCAACGTCAGGCTTCGCAACGAGATGGCGCCGGGAACCGAAGGCAGTGTGACCCGGATCATGCCCGAGGGTACGGAAGCGAGTATTTTCGACGCCGCGGCTGCCTATAAGGCGCGCGGCATCCCGTCGATGATTATCGCCGGCAAGGAATACGGCACTGGTTCCTCACGCGACACGGCGGCAAAAGGCGTTTATCTGCTCGGCGTAAGAGTTGTGCTGGCGGAAAGTTTTGAACGCATTCACCGCTCCAACCTTGTCGGTATGGGCATCGTACCGATCCAGTTTATGGATGGTACGAACCGCGAAACGCTCAATCTGGACGGAAGCGAGACATTCGACCTAACCGGCGTGGCCGACGGGCTGGAACCCGGCATGACCGCCACACTCACGATCAATCGGGCCAACGGCGAAACCGACAAAATACCGGTTCGCGTGCGGGTCGACACCGGCGACGAGGCAACCACGGTCGCCCATGGCGGAATTCTGCACCGAATTGTCCGCAACCTTCCGGAGGCGAGGGCCAACTAGCCATCGCCACGGACTGCGATAGAATAGCCGGGCGATAAATCAGAGGGAGAGCCCGGCCATGGCAAAGCGGCCGAATATTCTATTCATCACGTCCGACCAACACCGCGGCGACAGCTATGGCTTTCGCGGCCGCAAAGTGAAAACACCGCATCTCGACCGGCTCGCTGCTAGTGGCGTTACAGCTGACACCTGCATTACGCCCAATCTCGTATGCCAGCCTTCCCGCTCTTCGATCCTGACCGGCATGCTGCCCCTCACCCATGGGGTTTGTGACAATGGCTGCGATTTGGAGCCCGCCTATGCCGAAAGAGGCTTCGCCGGCACACTGTCCAGATCCGGCTACGATACTGCCTTCATCGGCAAAGGACACTTTTCCTCCAAGGGCGCACTGACCCCGTCCGGCACACCTGAATGCAAACACAGTTCGGCCGATTATGGGCCCGACTGGTTCGGCCCTTATATGGGTTTCGAGCATACGGAACTGATCGTGCACGGACATTTTCACCGCATCCGCGAACAAATGCGCCCGCCGGCCGGACAACATTTCGAACGCTGGTTCTTCTCCCGCGCCGAAGACGTGTGGGATCAATGGAAAACCGATTTAGGACCCGATTACGGCACCAAGGACGTCCACAATTCGGCCCTACCCGTCGCCTGGCATTCGTCGACCTGGGTCGGCAACCGTATGATCGACTGGCTCACCCACCGCGACAAAAACAAACCGTTCTGCATTTGGGCTTCCTTCCCGGACCCGCATTATGCTTTCGATTGCCCTGCACCCTGGTGCTATCTGCATGATCTGGATGAAGTCGACATTTCCCAAAGCCACAAGCGCGACCTCGAGCGGCGGCCCTGGTGGCATGAAGCAACGCTGTTTAGCAAACCGATCTCGGACGATCCGGCGATCGTCAAATGGCGCACAGAAGGCTCGCGTAGCGATCCGCTAACCGAAAAACAACTCCGCGCGATGACCGCGAACTATTTCGGCATGATTTCGCTGATTGACCACAATGTCGGGCGTATGCTCGACGCCCTCGACGCTGAAGGGATCGCCGACGACACTCTGGTAATTTTCACCTCCGACCACGGCGATTTGCTTGGGGATCATGGGCTCTACAAAAAAGGTCCCACTTTCTATGAAGGGCTCCTCAATGTGGGCGCTATCTTCCGGGGGCCTGGCGTTCCGGCCGGAGGCCGTATCAAAGACCCGGTATCCACATTGGATATGGCAGCGACTTTCTACGACTACGCCGGAGTCGAAAAGCCGGAAGACATCCAAAGTCAAAGCCTGAAACCGTTGCTCGAAAATAAAGCCGGTGCCTCGCGAGACGTCGCCTACAACGAATGGCATTTATATGAAAATCGGTGCGGTGTGCCGCTGGATCTCCGCATCGTCCGCACCAAAACCCACAAATGCGCATTCGAACTGATCAGCGGGGCCGGCGAACTCTACGACCTGGTGAACGATCCATTGGAGATGGACAATCTCTATGACGATGACAGCGTCAAATCAGTCCAGAAAGAGCTAAAAGACATGATGCGTGACCGACCCGGCGTCATCCGCGACCCGCTGCCCGATCCAGTAGCGCCGGGTATGTCGTAACCACTATCGACCCAACCAAGGAAAGCTAATCCATGTCCGCTCAAGACCGTATCGCGGCCGAACCGCTCATTGCGTTCGGCACCAACGTCTACAAACAGCTTGGCGCATCAGAAAAAGAAGCCCATTTGATTTCCGACAGCTTGGTGCAGGCCGACCTCTGGGGCCACCAGTCCCACGGTGTAATGCGCCTACCTTGGTACGCCGCCCGGCTCGAAAGCGGGGTCATGCGCGCGGTGACCGAGCCCGAAACACTCGTCGATGCGGGCGCTATTACGCTGATCGACGGTCGTGACGGGATCGGGCAGACGCTCGCGCAATTGGCGGCAAAAGAAGCGATCACACGCGCGAAAGAGCACGGCGTCGGCGTTGTGTCGTTGCGCAACTCGAACCATTTCGGCACCGCGATGTACCACACGCGCGTTGCCGCAGAAGCGGGCTGTATCGGCTTTCTAACCACCAATGGCAGTCCCGCGATTGCCCCCTGGGGAGGGCGAGAGAAACTGCTGGGCAACAACCCGCTGAGCTTTGCCGCGCCCGCCGGCAAGCACGGCTTCGCCATTCTCGACATTGCAAACACCAAAGTAGCTCGCGGCAAAATTTATCTGGCGCGCCAGCGGGGCGAACCGATCCCGGAAGGTTGGGCACTGACGCCGGACGGTGCCCCAACTACGGATGCGGCGCTGGGCGCGGAAGGCGTGATCCTGCCGGTCGGCGATCATAAGGGCTACGGCATCACCTATATGATGGACGTGCTGTCGGGCGTGCTGTCCGGCAGCCAGTTCTGCGATGGTGTCTTCGGCCCCTATCAATCGGAAAAAAAGGGCGGTACCGGCCAATTGATGATCGCACTCGACATCGCGGCATTCAGGCCGCTGGACGAATTCAATGCGGACATGGAAGAGATGATCGCCAAGGTCAAAGCGGTGCCGTTGGCGCAAGGTTTCGACGAATGTTTCTTCCCGGGCGAGCTGGAACAGCGAAACGATGCGGAAAACCGCAAGTATGGCGTTTTGCTTCCCGATAATACTCTTGGCGATCTCCGTAAACTCGCCGATCATATGGGATTAGAGGGAGAGTTACCATTCTAGGGAGAAGAGACAATGGCGAGGCGACCAAATTTTCTACTCATCACATCGGATCAGCAACGGGCTGATTGTTACGGATTTCGAGGCCGAAAAGTAAAAACGCCGCATTTGGACAGGATGGCTGCCGACGGCACGCATTTTAGCCAATGCATTACACCGAATGTGGTCTGCCAGCCGTCCCGTGCATCGATATTGACTGGATTGCTGCCGTTGAGCCACGGCGCGATCGATAACGGCATCGATCTCGACGAACGATTGGGCGAGACCGGATTCGCAGGCACCCTCGCGAACGCGGGTTACAAGTCTGCCTTTATCGGCAAGACCCATTTCGCGACCAAAGGCACATTCCACCCGACTGGAAAGCCCGAGTGCCAGTACAGTTCCACCGAATTTCCAGAAGACTGGTTCGGGCCCTATATGGGATTCGATCATATGGAAATGATGGTAAACGGCCATTTCCACAAGAAACGAAATCCGGTCATGCCGCCGACCGGCCAGCATTTCGAACGCTGGTATTATGGTCATGGTGATAGCGGGCAGGAAGTCTGGGACCTGTGGGCCAAGGAACTGGAGCCCGTCACCACCGCTGCTCAAACCTGGCATTCTGCGCTTCCAGCGCAATGGCATACTTCGACTTGGGTTGCAGACCAAACGGTGGATTTCCTCAGCCGTCATGAGTCCGACAAGCCATTCGTCCTCTGGGCCTCATTTCCCGATCCGCACCACCCGTTCGACTGCCCTGAGCCCTGGAGCCGGCTCCATCATCCCGACGAGGTCGATATTTCGACTATCCACAAGAAAGATCTCGAACGCCGGCCGTGGTGGCATAAAGCCTCGCTGGAAAGCGAACCTGATCTCGATGATCCCGAATTGCTTGAGTTCCGCAAGCATGGTTCGCGTTGTCCGGACCAGAGCGAGAAAGAACTACGCGACATGACCGCCAACTATTACGGCATGATCTCGTTGATCGATCACAATGTGGGCCGCGTGTTTGACGCGCTGAATACCCACGGTTTCGACGACAATACGATTGTGGTCTACACCACCGACCATGGCGACCTATTAGGCGATCACGGATTATATCTCAAAGGGCCGACCCACTACGAAGCATTGCTGAATGTGGGGCTTATTTTCCATGGGCCCGGAGTTCCGGCTGGGAAGGTGGTTGACGAGCCGGTTTCGACGCTCGATCTCGCGGCAACCTTCTACGACTATGCCGGCATCGAAAAACCCGAAAATATTCAGAGTCAAAGTGTGCGAGCCATGATCGAGGGCAAAGGCTCGCGAGATGTTGCCTACAATGAATGGAACGTCGATGCCTCCCGCTGCGGTGTGCCTCTCACGCTTCGAACCATTCGCACAAAAACCCACAAATGCACGTTCGAGCTCGAAAGTGGCGCCGGCGAGCTTTACGATCTGGTCAACGATCCGCTCGAAATGGACAACCTCTATGAAGACGATGCGGGCGGGCCAGCGCGCAAGGAATTGACCGACATGATGCACGAACGTCCCGGCGTGGTTCTGAACGAATTCGCCGAGCCGGTCGGGGCAGCATGACACCTATCGGGAAATCGAATAACCGGTAAGATGACGTACGAAAAAAACAACTGGGGAGAAGACCATGGTCCGGGCCATCGTTCTCAATGAAAACGACAATGTGGCGACCATAATCGACAAAGGCGGCGAAAAAGGCACCGAGGTCGATCTCAAAGGCGAGCTTTCAGGCACGATCAAGTTAGGCAGCGAAATTCCCTTCGGGCACAAGGTCGCGCTGTCGGACTTCGAGCTCGGCGCCGACGTGGTCAAATATAACCAGATCGTCGGCGAGACGACCGCACCGATCAAAAAGGGCGAGCACGTTCACGTCCACAACGTGGATTCCAAACGGGGCCGCGGCGACAAACTTGCAGCCGAGTTAGCGGCCAAAGAAAAAGAGGGAGCTTGAGATTATGACCGACACATTCCTTGGCTACGAACGCGCCAACGGCCAATTCGGTGTCCGCAACCATATTGCGGTCATTTCGATCATGGACAACGTCAATCCGGTTACCCGCGCGGTCTGCGATCAGGTTCGCGGCACGGTGCCGATCACGACACTTTTTGTACGCGGCATGTATGGCAACGATCTTGAGGTCTCTTACCGCACCCTATCGGGCATGGCCCGCAACCCAAATATTGCCGGTTGCGTGTTCGTCGGCATGGAGCCGGTAACCACCAACGAGGTTGCCGACCGGGTTCGCAACACCGGTAAGCCGGTCGAAACCGTCTGCGTCATGCCCATGGGCGGTTCGATCGCGGCAACCGCCGAAGCCACACGTCTCGCCTCCAAAATGGCAATACAAGCGTCCAAACAACGGCGCACGGAGGCGCCGGTGTCGGAACTCGTAGTGGGCCTCGAATGCGGCGGTTCGGACACCACCTCCGGTCTCGCCTCCAACCCGACCCTCGGGCGCTGTGCCGATCGTCTTGTCGAGAGTGGCGGCACCTGCATCATCACCGAAACCGCAGAATTCTTCGGTGCAGAGCATATCTTTGCCGAACGTGCGGTCGACGATCGGGTCAAAAACGAATTTCTGCGCATGGTGCTCGACCGCGAAGAGCAGGCGATGTCTTTCGGCGTCGATATCCGGGGCGCCAACCCGGTTGCCGACAATATCAAAGGCGGTCTGACGACGATCGAAGAGAAAGCACTGGGCGCCATGGCAAAATCCGGCACGACACCGCTGGTGGACGTGCTCGATTATGCCGAAGAGCCAATCAAAAAGGGCCTGCACTTTATGGAGGGCGCGGCGCCGGCAGTGGAATCGCTGACCGGCCTCGCCGGCGGCGGAGTCCAGATGACGGTCTTCACCACCGGCCAGGGCAACACGATTGGCAACATGCTGATGCCGACCGCCAAAATCAGCGGCAACATCAATACGATCACCGACTTCCCCGATAACATCGATTTTGACTGCTCGAATATCCTCGAGGCGGACGGTACCGTCACCGAAATGGGCGATCAGCTCTACGACTATGTGCTCGACGTGTGTTCCGGCACCATGGTTTCTTCGGAGGCGCTGAAACAGCAGGAAACCGCAATTACGCGCTACGGCTATACGATCTAAAAGGTTGCGCCCAAAAAATACTCTCATGTGACCGCCCGCACTGACCCCGCGGGCGGTTTTATTTACGATGTTCAATGACGGATCGATGAAAGGAGACGATTCCCGTGGTCAGCCCAAATCAGTTCTACGGCATGTTGCGCGATGAGAACTTGCGGCTGGTCTATGCCGAACAAGAGAAAGAATTCATCGAAGAGAGATTAAATAAAAATTTTTACTATATTATATTTTATACTGTGTATTTAATATCTTCTATTATATTATTTTCTGCTTTTTATTTATTCTCTTATGAGACTCCCCACAATATTACTTTTAATATATTCTGTCTTTCTAACTGTTTTATTTTATTTATACTTTTAGCGCCGTATTTCGAGGCAATTTCCGACTATCGAAAATTCCGCGGTTTTCGCGAGGAACATCAGCGATTTTTAGCCAGGTATGACCGTACGGCGAGTTCTACTCCGCCCGAAACAGCCTGATAACGAACTGTAAATCGCGCTCCAGCTGACGGTTATATTCTTTGTCGCTGCTTTGCCGCCAAGCCTTCGACCGCTTCGCCAAATCTTCACGCAACATCCACTCATAGGGATAGTATTGGCCATTGATGGCATGAACGACCTCTAACCGTTCAGACGACAGCGGTCCCCGGTTGAGTTCGGTGAAATGCGCCCTATCGATAACCACCGGATCTCTACGGGCAAATCGCATGATCCGTTTATGATCTGCTTCGCCATAGTGGCCGATATCTTTCAGCGCCTCATCCAGCGCCATTGCATTCTCGTATCGCTCGCCTTTGACCGCCCCGAGAGCTGAGGGCGCAACCCCCTCTTTGGCGAGTTTGTCGATGACCTGTTGGGAAACCAAATAGGGCACCTCGCGATAGGTATTCTGATTGAACACGTTCTGCAAAAAGAACAATCCGACGAAACAGATCGCACACGCGATCACCGGCGTAATCACCCAACCGAGACTGATCGACCCGAAGACCCGCCAGCGGAATCCGCGGCCGCCCTGCACCAGAGCGATCCCCAAAACCGCACCGACAACCGCCTGCGAGCTCGATACCGGCACCAAGGGAATCGACGGCAGCCCGCTGCTCTCAAGCAAGTGTTTCAATCCTTGGGAAGCGAACAGGAATAGCACGATCGAATGAGACACCACCGCGACCCACGCGGCGATCGGCGACAGGGGCAACAGTTCATTGCCGACGGTCAACATGACGCGCTTGGAATAGGTAAAGACGCCGACCGCGATGGCTATAGGGCCTATCAGGAAAAGCTGCTGCGCCGAAGTCATGGTGAACAGGCCGGCGACCGAGATGTCGTTGAAAGGCGAGGACGGCACGAATACGCCCATCACATTGGCGATATTGTTGGCGCCGAGACTGTAGGATCCGAACGCTCCCGCAAGGATAAGTCCGAGCCGGGTATAGGCGTCGACCCGTATCAAATGCATCTTCGCCCAGCGCAATACCCTGACTGTGAGCTTGAAGATCGCGGCACCAAATACCGCCGCCAGCACCGGACATAAGACCCAAGTACTCATAATCTTGGTTAGGGTTGCAGCATCGGTGAGCGTACCGCTGAACAGGTTCCAGCCGATGATACCGCCGACGATCGCCTGGCTGGTCGATACCGGCAACCCGGCCTTGGTCATCAGATAAACCGAAAGTGCCGCCGAAAATGCGGCCATAAACGCCCCTGGCAGCGCATTTACCGCGCCCAGCTTACCGAGCGTATGGGCGGCGCCGGCGCCGCTCACCACTGCGCCCAATATCACAAAGATCGAACAGATAATTGCGGCGGTGGAAAAGCTCACCATGCGCGTGCCGACCGCAGTGCCGAATACGTTCGCCGCGTCGTTGGCACCGAGCGCCCAGCCGAGAAACAGCCCGCTCGTCAGGAATATGAGTACGCCGATTTCCAAGGCACTTAGACCGAGCGTTTGATGGCGTAAATCGCGAGACGGTCGGCTACGTCTTCGGCCCAGTCGGCGATGTTATCGATACTCTCGACGAAATATCGCAGATGCATTTTGTGCGCGAGGTCGAGATCGGAGTCGAAGATCTTACGTTTCAGCTTGGTGGAAACCTTATCCGCCTCCTTTTCGTAAAACATGACTTTATGGTTGTGATAGGAGACCCGCTCGAAATCGCGGAAGAACGCCCGCGACGAGCGCGCCAGCGCCTCCACCGCCTGGACCACCATTTCGGTCAGTTCCTTGAACAGCGGATGATATTCTTCGGGAATATCCGGCTTTTCGATATCGAACGCCCATAACGAGCTTTCGCAAAGGTTCAACACGTCGTCCAAGGTTTCTACCAGTCCAAGCACATCGCCCCGGCTTTCGGGGATCAAAGTCTGGGAATAGAGCTGTGATTCGATTTCCCGGCGCAACACGTCCGCCGCCGACTCGTTTTCGTTGACGTCCTTACGCTTGGCCGCAAAATCCTTGCTGAACCCGTCGGCGAGATAGGATTTGATTGCCAGATCGAACAGCAGCGCAGATTCCGACAAACGATCGAGAAATTCATCGATTTGGCGCTCTAACGTCCTCGATTGGCTGAACATCAACACGTTTTTCGACAGGGCCATGACATCCTCCATATGCATTCCGGCGCACTTATATTCGAAAGGCGCGCGCCGAACTGATTATGCTGACACAAATGGAGCCAAGGAACCAATAGATTTAATCTATGTATTTCAATTAATTAGATATTTTTTCTCCGCAATCAGGTGGATTTTACCTTGTTCGGGCCTTCAGGCCGGCGTCTGGACAAGTCGCGGATTCCGGGCTACTTCCTAGCCAAATTCGAAAACCAACCTTCAGGGGGAAACCATGACCGACCACCTTAAATATGAGGTCGAAGATAATATCGCCACTTTGACCCTGCACCGGCCCGACGTGCGTAACGCGCTGTCGCCGGAAATGCTCGATGCCATGGTCGAGCGCCTCGAGGAAATTCAGGATGACGACGATGTCAAAGTGGTGGTGCTGACCGGCCACGGCGATTCCTTCTGCGCCGGCGGCGACATCAAAGCGATGAAAGAGGCGGTCGAAAAGAAAAGCCCGATGATCGCGAAGTACAGCCTTTATGACGGCATTCAGCGGGTTCCGCGCCTAATGGTCGATTTCGACAAGCCGATCATCGCCGCGATTAACGGCCCGGCAACGGGTGCCGGCCTCGATATCGCATGCCATTGCGATTTCCGGCTTGCGTCCGACGACGCTCGCTTTGCCGAAAGCTACGTCAATATGGGCTTGGTCCCGGGCGCCGGCGGGTGTTGGGTATTGCCGCGGGTGGTCGGGCTGCCGATGGCGCTCGAACTCGCCTTCTCGGCCAATCTGATCGATTCCGAAGAAGCGCTCCGCATCGGCCTCGTCAATCATGTCTATCCCAAAGAAGACCTTCTGGAAGAGACCTACAAATTGGCGCGGAAAATTTCCCGCAAAGCGCCGATTTCGGTCCGTCTCATCAAACGCGCGATCTATCAGGGCATGGATATGGATATCCGCGCCCATCTCGATCAGATCTCGTCCCATATGACCTTGGCGCGTTCCAGCGAAGACCATACGGAAGCAGTCAACGCCTTCCTCGAGAAGCGTTTCCCGGTCTTCAAGGGCAAGTAACACCAGCAAAGCGATGGCAGATATGAAAACGCAATCCGAACAAGAACTGGAAGCGGCGGAAAAACGCCTGGCCGGCAACGAAGACTTATCGTTCCGGTTCGCCACCATCCACGAAATCATCCAGCACGCCCACAGCACGGTGAGCCAGGGCGTCTGGGATTACATGGCCGGTGCAACCGACAGCGAGACCACGCTCCGCCGCAACCGTCACGGTTACGACAAGCTGGGCCTGCGCCCGCGGGCAATGCGGGACGTCACCACGTTCGATCCATCCACCGAGTTTCTGGGCAAGAAAGTACGCCTGCCCCTCATTCTGGCACCGGTGGGCTCGATCGAAAGCTTTGCCGCCGGTGGCGGTGCGGTAACCGCGCGCGCGTCGGAACGCTACAACGTATTCGACATGCTGAGTTCCCGTTGCGCACCGGGCCTCGAAGAAGTGGCGGCGGCGGCCGACAATCCTCGTATCTTCCAGCTTTATGTGCGTGGCGACGACGAATTCGTCGACGAATACGCTCAGCGTGCCATCGACAACGGCTATGACGGCTTCGCGGTCACCGTGGACTCCGCCTCCTACAGCCGGCGCGAACGCGACCTCGCCAACCGGTTCATGAAAAAATGGCGCGCCAACGTCTCCAACGAGGAACATATCTGGCAAGCCAAATGGACTTGGGACAATGTCAAACGCTTCAAGGACAAATGGGATATCCCGTTCATCCTGAAGGGTATTGGCGACGTGGAAGACGCGGTCCGGGCTGCGGAAGAAGGCGTCGATGCGGTCTATATCTCAAACCATGGCGGCCGCGCACTCGATCACGGGCGCGGCACGATCCAGGTGCTGCCCGAAATCGTCGATGCGGTCAAAGGCAAAACCAAGATCATCGTCGATGGCGGCATCCAGCGCGGCACCGACATCGTCAAAGCGATGGCGATCGGCGCCGACATGGTCGGCATCGGCCGTCTGCAATGCGTCGGCCTTGGCGCGGCGGGCGAGGACGGTCTGGTCCGTGTTCTCGAAATCCTCGAAGAAGAACTCGGGATTGCTTTCGCACTGATGGGCGCACAGAGCTGGGCCGACGTCACCCGCGATTGCCTCGTCGAGGCGGACGCGGTGCACGAGCCGAGCGTCTGGTCGAGCCACATCATGACCAGTTTGCCCGACCATCCGTATGGTTGATTTGGGCCAGTAATTAGAGGCGGCAACGAGCCGGGAGGGGGGAAGATGCCGAGCATCAACGTCAGCCCGATCACCGATAGCTTCGGCGCGGTTTTGACCGGTGTCGATGCGAAAGACCTGCTCGACGAGGCGGCGTTCGCCGGTGTCGAAGCAGCGCTATACAACTACGGCCTGATCGCGCTGAAAAACCAGGAAATGGATCACGGGACCCAAATCGAGGTCACACGGCGCTTCGGCGAGACGGCAATCCACGCCCAAACCCAATATACGGTGCCCGAAGCGCAGGAAATCTACATCTTCGGCAACACTCTGCAGGGCAGCAATCCCGCCGGCGGGCGCTTCTGGCATTCGGATCAGTCCTATCAGACAATCCCGAGCGGGCTCGGGCTGATGTATGCGGTCGAAGTCCCGGAAGAAGGCGGCGATACGCTATTCGCCGACATGTATGCGGCCTACGAAACCCTCGATGCGGACACCAAAGAGCGGATCGATGGGCTCACCGCGCGCCATCTATGGCACAAGGTCAAATCGCCGGAACGTATTGCCGAGCTCGACGAGGAGCAACAGAAGAAGCTGGCAGGCGCCACCCACCCGGTGGTCCGCGTACATCCCAAAAGTGGCCGCAAGGCGCTTTTCGTCAGCGCCGGCTTCACAACCCATATCGAGGGTATGGATGAGGATGAGAGCAACGAACTGCTCGACCGTCTTTTCGCCCATCAGGCCCGCGACGAGTTCCAATACAGCCACCGCTGGGAGGTGGGCGATTTCGTGATCTGGGATCACCGCTGCCTGATCCACGCTGCGACCTACTACAACCCGGAACAGCGGCGCACGCTCTACCGCACCTCGGTCGAGGGCGAGCCCTGCGTCAGCGTCGCCGAGTGGGCGGAAAAGGCCGCATGAGCCCCGCCAACCAAGACACCGACGAAGGCCTACCCCTCGAAGGCCTCACCGTTTTCGATGCGGCACAAGGAGTCGCCGGGCCAAGCTGCGCATTCCTGCTCGCACAAAACGGTGCCAATGTGGTCAAGATCGAACCGCCCCGGGGTGACTGGGTGCGGAAGGCGGGCAAAAAATATGGCGACCTCGCCGCCGGCTACGTCAATTTCAACCGCGGCAAGCGCGCCATCTGCCTCGATTTCAAAACCGAGGACGGGCTCGCGGTCGCGCGCCGGATCGCCTCCCAGTGCGACATCCTGATCGAGAGTTTTCGCCCCGGCGTCATGGGCCGCTTCGGGCTCGATTACGACACCATCGCCGAGGACAACCCGACGATCATTTATTGCTCCGTCTCCGGCTTCGGCACCAAGGGCCCCAACAAAGACAAGCCGGTAACCGACGTGGTCGCCCAAAGCTTCACCGGCTGGATGACCCTGAATAAGGGCAATGACGGCGTGCCCCATAAGGTGGGCATGACCGCGATGGACGTGATCACCGGGCTCTACGCCTATCAGGCTGTATCCACCGCGCTGTACCGCCGCGCGACCAAGGGCGTCGGCAAGCTGATCGAGATGAACATGATGGAGGCCGCGGCCGCCTTCATGGGCCAAAAGATCATCGAACACGTGAAACAGGACGGTGAAATTACCGTCCTCGGCGCGCCCACGGGCACCTTCCCGACGGCAGACGGCTCGATCAACATGAGCGCCCGGGAGCCGGACAAGTTCGAGGCGCTCAGCAATCTGATCGGCATGCCGGAACTGGTGACCGATCCCCGCTTCGACGATTGGGACAAGCGTATCGCGAATGTGGCCGAACTGACCGCAATCATTTCCGAGCACACGAAACAGAAACCCAACGCCTACTGGATGGAAGAGCTCGACAAGCTCGACATCATCAACGGCCCGACCGCGACCTTCGACGACTTCCTAAGCCACCCGCAAACGGACGCGGCGGACTACATCAAATGGATCGAGCACGAGGCGCTCGGCAGCATCCCCATGGCGACGATCCCCGGCCACACGCCGTTCGAAGCCGGCCCGATGTCGCATGCACCGCATCTCGGCGAGCATACGGAAGAGTTGCTGGCGGGGTTCGGGTATGGAGCCAATGAGGTTGCGGCGTTGCTTGAATCCGGCAGCGCCGTTCAATTCAGCAGCTAAATCCCTTAGTTCGACGTCCCCGCATGGATCGCGGCTTGTTTGCCGGCGATGCGGCCGAACGTGGCACCCGCCATCAGGCCGGTGCCTGAGGCATAGCCGTGGAAGTAGAGGCCGCCGACCATCTCGCCGGCCGCGTAGAGGCCTTTGATGACGGAACCGTCGGAGCGTTCCACTTCGGTTTGGCCGGAGACTTTGACGCCGCCGAAGGTGAAGGTGACGCCGGCGGTGACCGCATAGGCATCGAAAGGCGGCTCGTCGATGGGATTGGCCCAGTTCGACTTGTTGATGGCGAGGCCTTCGGTGCAGCGTCCGTCATGCACATTCGGGTCGAACGGAATGTCGGTGCGGCAGGCTTCATTGAATTCCTTCACCGTCTTGACCACATTCGCCGCATTGACGCCTTCCATCTTCTCGGCCAGCTCTTCGATCGTGTCGGCGGAGTATTTGGTCAGGAAGCGGCAGCGATATTCGGACCGCAGCAGATGCTGGACCTTGGCGTCGAAAATCTGGAACGCATACATGCCGGGCTGCTGCAGGATTTCGCCGCCGTAGCGCGCATAGACGTAGGAATGGAAATCCTCGCCTTCGTCGCGGAAGCGCTCGCCGTTTGCATTCACCACGACCGCGAACGGCACGTTATGCTTCTGGAATTGATCGCCGATGGTGATGTCCCCATAGGGCGGCGCATTTTTGTCCCAGGCCACCGCATGGGCGCCGGAAAAATGCCCGTAGGGCATGGCACCGAGATCGAGCGCCATTTGCAGGCCGGCGCCATTGTTGTAGGCGGTGCCGCGCACCTTAGCCAAATCCCAGCCGGGGCCGAGATAGCGCGCACGCATTTCCGCGTTACTTTCGAAGCTGCCACAGGCGAGAATGACCGACTTTGCGGTCAAATCATGCTCTTCGCCCTGATAGCGCACGCGAACGCCGGTAACACCTTTACTCTCTTCGTGAATAAGACCAATGGCGGTGCATTCGTAAATCACCTTTACGCCGATCTTTTTCATCTGCTCGTGCCAGTTCAAGACCAGCTGCTCGCCGCCGCCATTGATGCGCAACGCCAGGCCGCCCCAGAAGCGGAACTTGCCGTCCACCTTGAAAGCCTGACGGCCAGTCGCGGGGATCAGATCGACGCCATACGTAGTCATCCATTTGGCAGTCTCGAAAGAGTTGGTGACCAGAATTTCGCACATGTCACCGTCCGCACGGTATTGGGTCATGCGGAAGATATCGTCGTAATATTGCTCGTGGGTGTAGGTGCCGAAATCGATATTGTCCAAATCTTCATCCGCCAGGCTTGGGCAGAGTTCCATCAGATCGTCGACGCCGTTATGGGAAAACCGGAATGCGCCGCCGGTGAAGGCGGAATTGCCGCCGCGCATGTCTTCGGGCGCGGTTTCGATCATCAAAACTTTGGACCCGTTTTCCACCGCAGATGCCGCCGATGAACACGCCGCATTACCCGCGCCGACGACGATTACGTCGATGTCGGAAGTATCGATACTAGCCATAAAATCCCCCAGAAATAGCTAAGGCCGCCACCCCATTAGCGGCACATTATTCTGGTTAACAAAAGCTATTCGCGACGCGAGGTCAAGAGCGCGGCTACCCCTCCGGCCGCTCACCGAACATCGCTTCGTAGCGGTCGCAAAATTTATCCCATGCTTCCGGATTGATCAGCCGTTCCGGCCGCTTGCCATTGAGCGTTTCGACGACCTGATCGGCGTTCCAATTCGCCATATTTTCCCGGGATTCCACGGTTACGCCGGCGGTGTGGTAGGTGGCGATGATGTTATCGAACTTGAGCAGCGGATGATCGAGGGGCGGCGGCTCCAAATCCCAGACATCGAGCCCGATACCGCGAATTTGCTCGTCGGCCAGCGCTTCGGTCATGGCCTCCTCGTTGGCAATGCCGCCACGTGCACAATTGACGAGGAAAGCCGACGGCTGCATCAGCGCCAATTCGGCCCGGTCGATCAGGTCTTTCGTCTCTTCGTTAAAGGGGCAATTGATCGACACGTAATCCGACTGCGCCAGCAATTCTTCGAGCGCGACCTTTGTCGCGCCGCGCTCCTCGAAATCCGCATCCGAAATGTAGGGATCGTAGGCCAGCACCCGCATGCTGAGGCCGTGCTTGCAGATGCGCGCAACCCTGCGGCCCGTATTGCCGAGCCCAACGACGCCGACGGTCTTGCCTTCCATGTTCCAGCCTTTGAAAACCTCCCGGCTGACGCCGCGTTCGGTCCTCATGGACCGGTCGGTCTGAAGCATCTGCTTGGTGAGGTTCATCATCATGCCGACCGCGTGTTCCGCAACCGCTTCCGCATTCGCGCCGGACTGATTGACCACCAGCACGCCGCGCTCGGTACACGCATCCACGTCGATCGGGTCGTATCCGGCGCCCGAGGAGGACAGCACGAGTATATTCTGACACCGGTCGAGCAACTCTCCATGACCTTTGTAATGGTCCGGCACTTCGTCCCGAGCCGCAGTGATGCAGTAGGCGTGACAAGTTTCCATGATCGCCCAGTTCTCATCTTCGGGCGCGTCGAAAAAGAGTTTGTGGGCTACGACGGTGTCGATCTTCGACAACGCATCGTGGACGTTCGGCGTCTTGAGGTCGTTAAACCAGAAGATGCGCCGGGCGTTGTCGCGCGAAGTGTCGGCCATGTGTAATCCTCCCCTTGAATGGACGCGTCTTGTTACAGCGCCCGGCGATCACCTGTCCAGAGGGCGCCTTGACGCAAGATAAAATTCGCGCGATGTCTCCGCCCGCTATGACGAAACGCGGCTACAAGCGAAAAGGCACCGACGGCACCTATCACGAGGTGCTGGATTACACCGTGCTCGAATGGGAAGAAGGCCACGCGCTGATCGCAATGCCGGTGCAGCCGAAGCATCGCAATCGCGGCAGTTCGATTCATGGCGGCGTCATCGCGTCGCTCATCGACATTGCCGGCGATATGGCCGGAATCTGGACACCCGACGGCGAACGCAAGACGGTGACCATCAATCTCAACGTCAATTTCATCTCCGGCACCAGCACCGACCTGGTGCATGCCCGGGGCACGCGGGCGCACGCGACCCGGGGAACGCTGTTTTCCAACGCGGAAATCTTCGAGCCCGACACGGGCAAGCTGCTCGCCAACGGCCAAGGGGTCTACAAGCTGCTTCGCCCCGGCACCACCCACGCGCCCGGCATCTCGCCAGATAAGGAGCCGAAGGGATGACCGAACTCGGCTTCAAACGCGAGGATATTCGCGGCACCTTCCACGAAGTGCTCGACTACACGGTCGTCGAATGGGGCGACGGATTCGTGCTGGTGGAACTGGAAGTGAAGCCGGAACACCGCAATCTCGGCGGTTCGGTCCATGGCGGCGTGCTGGCGTCGCTGGTCGATCTTGCGGGCTTCCTCGGCGGTGCCTGGACCCCGGACGGGGCTGGCCGATCGGTCACGATAAATCTGAATACCAGCTTCATCGCCGGCACCACCGCCGACGTGATCGTCGCCGAAGGCCGGCGCTCGCATATGACCAAGAGCACGTTGTTTTCGAATGTCTGGATTCGCGAGAAGGACACCGACAAGCTGCTGACCACCGGTCAGTGCACCTACAAGCTCCTGCACCCGGACACGAAAGAAAGTCCGGGCGTTCTCAAGAAGTAAGCGTTTCCCCTAAGACAGGCTGATCGCCGCGTCGAACTCGTCGAGATCGGGCTGATCTTCGATGCCCAGGATGAGCGAGCGGATTTCCTCGGCCCGTGCGGTGGAAACCGCGCGGGTAGCGTTGCTCATGAACTTGTCCTGAACCTGCTCCTCGGTGATCGGATGCTCGTCGGTACCGAGATTGTGTTTCTGAGCATGTTTGAGCTCGCGGCCATCCTTGGTGCGTACGATGACGGTGCCCGAGAAATAATCCGGATAAAGCGTCTCGGTGGTCGTCTCATAGTGAATCTTGTCGCAGAGCTCGAGAACCGCAGGATCGCTATAGGTCTCGGGCTCGATTTCGGCGAGGGTGAACTTGCCACGGCAGATGGCGGCGGCAGTCGCGAAATGAACGCTGAACTGCGCCTGATAGGAGCTTTGCGGCCGGCGCTTCGCTTCCTCCGGCGCACACACCGCACCCTGATTGGGATGCGCCAGCACGATGATCGACTCGATTTGATCCGGTGTCAGACCATGCTCTTCCCGCAGCCTGATTCCGGATTCGATAAACGCATGCAGCCAATGGCAGGCCGGGTAAGGCTTGTAGGCGACATTGGTCATCTCCCATTCCTCACCATAGCCCGCGGTCACCACGTCGAGATCGACCTCCTGGCCGTGCGCGTAGCAGCCGTACAGGCCTTGATCATATTCGTAGACCGTATCCGGCCCGGTAAATCCGTGACGCGCCCACATAGCCGCATTGACGCCGTTGACCGCCGCAATACCCGTATGCATGCGCTTGGCCCAGGCGCCGTTCGCGTGATAGGCGCGGGTCGGCCCGCCGAAGCTCACCACCAGCCCTTGGGCGTTGGTGTACTGATCGACCGTGAGATCGGAGAGCTTGCCGGCAACCATGGCGCAACCATAGGCGCCGACGATACCGGTAGTGTGAAAACCGTTGGCGTGAATGCCGCCGGCAGTGGCCTTGGCGACCCGAGTGCCGGTTTCGACGCCAACCAGATAGGCCTCCAGCGCTTCATAGCCGCTCTTGGCATTCGCCATCGCCAGCATCAGAGCGGTCGGCACCGTACTCGCGGAGATATGGATCACGCCAGTAGTGTGGGTGTCATCGAAATCGAGACCGTGGATCAACACGCCGTTGACCATGATCGCATCGCGAACCGGTAAGCGGTGAGCGAGACCGATAATCGGGAAATCTCCTTCGCCGCCGAGATCGAGGCCCGCGCTCGCGGCTTTATGGCCGTAATCCTTGGTCGAAGAGGCAAGCCCGATGCCTATGCTGTCGAGAACATGCAGCTTGGCGAGATGGGTAATTTCCTTCGGCGCATCGGCGAGGGAAAAGCTCTCGGCGAATTTCGACACTTTTTGCGAAACGGTGAGGATTTCCTCGGCATCGGCCTGTTGAAATTCAGCCGGCGTGACGACGTTGCTCATAATGTGACTCCCTAAACTCGGATTCGGTGAAATTCTTGGCCCGCACTTTACTTCAAAAGGGGCCCCGACAAAAGAAGAAGCCCGCCCTTGCAGGGGCAGGCTTCCATTAAATCCATTGGATGCAGCGTGGTTTATTCGGCCGCTTGCATCGCTTCGTTGTCTTCGTCCATCGGCTCGTCATCCCAGACCTTTTTCGGCATGGGCAGGCCCTCGAAGACGCTGTCGTCGATGGGCTTGGACGGCGGATTTCCGCGATTTTCCATATACATCTTGAGCTGACGTACGTGCTGACCCGGATGCCAGGTCACGCGTTCGAGCAATTCACGCAACGTCACCTCGCCCCAATAGGCATTGGCAGGTTCGCTGCCGTCGCCTTCGTACGACGCATGCCATTTCTGGAACCGCGCCAATACGCCCGCGCCATAGTCGGCAAGATCGTCACCGGTGACGATGTGCTCCGGATGCGGGATGTCGGCGATCGTGGTGTGATACTCGTCCGCTTCGCCTTCCATTACTTCGCAGAAGGATTCGACGATGCGATAAACGTGATAGCAAAGCTGGCGAATTTTGCGGTCCCGGTTCGGCAGCTTCGGCTCGAGATCGTCGATGGTCATCTCGCGCATGTAACCCATCACCGCGGTCAGGATGATATCCATCTTCGCCGCCAACTCGTCGACGGTGAACTCCTTCACGTCGCCCAGCGGAATACCGACGAAATCGCAAACATCCTTGAGCTTTTGGCCCATGACATAGTCCATGCCACGGGAAATCGCGGGAATGCGTTTGATGCCAATGCGCTTGAGCATCGCCATCCCTTCGGGATTGCCATGCACGTTAACTGATTCGTAATCGACCCCACGGGTCGTAAGAAACTCTTTGAGTCTCAGGCAGCTAGTTCATCCGGGCTGCCAATAGACATATAAAGGTTCTGCCATGAGCGTTCTCCCTCTAATCGGCCCCCAGTATGAAAGCTGACCGCCTCCATGGCAAGCGCCGGGACTAGTCTTTCCGCGATTTCTCCATCTTGCGAAAAATCACCGGGGCGATGGCGTAAATCGACATCGATCGGAAAATATGCACCGTCGCGATCAACGGAACCTCGATCCCCATGAACAATGCCACCAGCGCCATTTCCGCTTGCCCGCCCGGCGACAGCGCCAGCAGCAACACCTTGAATTCGACGTCGAGCAAGCGAGCGCCCAAACTTGCAAACCCTGCGGCCATCGCCAGTAAAATAACCGTCCAGACCACCGAATAGACGGTAATGACGCCAAGTTGGCGTAAATTAACGCCGATGAAGTAACTGCCAATCGACGCACCGACGACGAGCTGGGCGGCAGAGAAAAGCCCTTCGGGCGGTTTCGCTTCGGTCCAGCCCGCGAGATGTATGATGACACCGGCCAGAATCGGCCCCACCAACGCCGGCGCCGGAATGCGCGCGCGTCTGGCGCAGAGAAAACCGACGAACGCGGCGACCACGAGCATCAAGGCATCGACTGCGGTGAGTTCCGGGGCAGTCACCGTTACCGAGAGCCGTTCCGCGTAGGAATCAGCTTCGGAGAATCGTATGAAAAGCGGTACCGCCAGCACGACAATGACCACGCGCACCGAATGGGCCATTGAGGCAAACCGCGCATTGCCGCCGAGCGCATCGCACAGGAACGGCATTTCCATCAATCCACCGGGCGTGCTCGAAAAAAACGCGGTGGTAAAATTCTGCCGGCAAATTTTCATGAAAAACAAGGTGCCGGTGCCGATCACCGCAACGAGGTAGGCATAATTGTAGAGGATGACGGCCAGCCAGGTTGCGAGGTGATCCAGGATCGCCGGGCTAAAGGCGGTGCCGATCATACTGCCGACGATGGCAAGCGAGATGTCGCGCAACGGCCTCGGCACACCGATCTTAAGACCGCCAAGCGCAGCGATGACGGTAAAACTCATCGCGCCCAGCATCCACGGCACCGGGAGCGTTGCCCACAGAAAAACCAGCACACCGACCAAGCCGACCGCCAAACTGACAGTAAGCCGCTTGAGCGCATCGGCATTGAAGGCGGCGAAAAAATCGTTCTGCAAGGGAATGCCGTTTCCGGTTGAAAAATCTTGAAAATATTGTGTGTCACCCTGTCTAGACCCGGCGGCACACCCTGTCCAGCAAGCGCGCCTCACTCCTTGACAGATGCCCCCGCCGCCGCGACATTCCGGCGTCAAACTTTCCGGGGGGTCCAGAAATGACCGCAAAAGAAACACCGCCGCAATTCGTCGAAAAATTCGACGAGGAATTCGACGTCGTCGTGGTCGGCTTCGGCTATGCCGGTGGCGCCGCGGCAATCGCTGCTCATGATGGTGGCGCCAAGACGCTGTTAATCGAAAAAATGCCGATGCCCGGCGGCATCTCCATATGCGCCGGCGGCGGCGTACGGCTTGCGGTCGAGCGCGATCCGGTGGTCGAGCATTTGTGGGAAACCAATGACGGCACCACGCCGCGGTCGATCATAGAGGCCTTTGTAGACGAAATGATGCTGCTCGACGACTATCTGGAAGAGCTTTGCAAAGTGAACGACGCCACGACGATAACCATCGAAGGCCGCGGCGCGAACTATCCGTTCACCGGTTTCGACCAGATGAAATTCGTCGAGGTGGATAATATTCCCGGCGTCGATTGTCTCGAAGTATATCCCCACGCACGGTCGCACCGTAACGGCACCAAACTTTTCAAAGTGGTGCATGACAATGTGGATGCGCGCGGCATCGAGGTTCGCCTAGACACCCCCGCACGCCGCCTCATCACGCAAAACACCAACGAAGTGCGCGGCATCTGGATCGACGGCCCCGATGGCTTGAAGGCCATCAAAGCCAATAAAGGCGTCATTCTCGCCTGTGGCGGTTTCGAAGCGGCGCCCGAAATGCAGCGGCAGTTCTGGCAAATCAATCCGGTTCTTTCCGCCGCCCATCAAGGCAATACGGGCGACGGCATTAAAATGGCGACCGACGTGGGCGCCGATCTTTGGCATATGTGGCATTACCACGGCACCTACGGATTCCGGCATCCGGATCCGGACTATCCTTTCGGCATGCGTATGAAGCGTCACCCGGACTGGGTGCCGACGAAGAAGGAAGCCGACATCCCCATGGCTTGGATCCTGGCGGACAAAAGCGGCAATCGGTTCATGAACGAATACCAGCCCTATACGCAGGATACGGGGCATCGCCCGCTCGATTTCTACGACACGGGTAAAATGGAATTCCCATATGTGCCTTGTTACATGATCGCCGACGAAGACGGGCGCGAGCGCTATCCGTTTGGAGCGACGATCTACAACGACAGCACCATCGAGCCCTATGAGTGGAGTAAGGACAATCTCAAGGAGGTCCAAAACGGCCTCTTGAAGAAGGCGGATACGATCGAGGAACTCGCGGGCTTCATCGGCTGCGATCCGGCCAACTTGAAGGCGACCATCGATACCTATAACGAGATCACCGAGAGCGGTGCCGAGGACAAATACGGCCGTCCGCCGAAAACGCGCCTCAAGATCGAACGCCCGCCCTTCTATCTCGGCGAAATTTGGCCCGTCGTTTCCAATACCCAAGGCGGCCCTCGCCACAACGAAAAATACCAAATCTGCAACGCCTACAACGAGCCGATCCCGCGTCTCTACGCAGCCGGCGAATGCGGCGGCATTTGGGGTTTTCTTTATCTGGCAGGTGCGAACCTGACCGAATGCTTCGTCGGCGGGCGCGTCTCGGGCCGGGAAACGAGTGCGCTGGAGAATTGGGACGGTTAAGCGTCACCCAAATCAAAACTCATCAAATCCTCGCCCCAGATCAACCGGCCCGAATAGGTTTTCGCGACGCCGGCAATGACCCGTTCGCGGGTCCCGTCGCGGTCTATGGTCGGGCCGTGGTGGGTGGTGACGAGAGTTTTGACGTTACACTCCTCGGCTAGCTGGCCGACGATTTCCTGTTTGGTCGGGCCCGGCTTTTCCATGTCGAAGGAGAAGCTGTTGAGATAATGGACCAGCAAATCCGCATCTTGGGCGAGCGTATAAAGCGGCTTTGCCGGACCTTTTTCCGCCGGGAGAGTGATGTCGGACGAAAAAGCGAAAACCGCGCCATCCGCCTCGACGCGCATGCCGTGGCACTGCAGATAGGGCTGATGGTGGGGCACGGTAGCGAAACTCACCTTCCAGCCATCGCCGGAGACAGTATCGCTCTCGCGCACTTCGCTGACATCCGCTTCGGGCCAGGGGCGCTGCCCCTCACCGCCCCGGCTCGCATAGATCGCGAGCGAATTCGGATGGTTGGTCCGCGCGGTCAGGTCGATTTTGAAGACTCCGTCAGCCCCGAACAGCTTTACCACCATCTCCTTCAGACCCTCGGGTCCGTAAACCTTCATCGGTTTCAGCCCCGGCCGACCGATGTCCCAACGATGGAAAAAGAGGCGGATAAAATCCGCGAAATGATCGAAATGCAAATGGCTGAAAATTACATGGGTGACATCGGTCGGCGACTTGCCCGCTTTCATCAAATTTCGAAAGGAGCCGGGGCCATGGTCGATCAGCACCACGTCCGAGCCGACCTCGACCATATAGCCGGCCGAGGCGCGTTTCAGCGAGGGAACGGGGCTGCCGGTACCGAGAAGGGTGACTTTCATCTCCGCTCGTCCCTCAGATCCGCAGCCGGTCCTGCCAATTCTTCAGCGCAATCACCGGCGCCAGGAACCACGGATTACCCGCATAGACCGGATGGGTCGGATGTTCGCTATCGAAGATGGTCTCGCCGTCCTTTTGTCCCAGCACCTTGAGCCCGGTTTTGTGGCCGAGATAATTGGCGTTGACCACGCCGGATCCGCAAAAGCCAGCGACGTAGAAAATGCCGTCATTCTCCGCCAGATGCAGCATGTGATCGAAGGTATAGGCGATGAACCCGCCCCAGCTATGGGTGATCTTTGTCCCGGCCAATTCGGGAAAAACCTGCACCAAACGACGGTAGAGCAAACGCCCGCTCTTGCGCCGGTCGTTGATCTCCGCCGCCCCTGCCCGGCCGCCGAATAAAATGCGATCGTGATCCGGCGCAGCGCGGTAATAATAGTGAAGCCGGCAGGTATCGCCCAATTGCCGATTGTCCGGCATCAACCGCGTCATGACCTCGGTGTCCAAAGGCTCAGTGGCGATGATCTGGCTCTGCATCGGCAGCACCCTGCGCCGAAGCCAGGGAGATTCACCTCCCGTATATCCGTTGGTCGCGATCACCAATTGCCGGGCCTTCAGGGTGCGAACGCCGTATTCAAGCGAAAACCCGTCATCTTCACGGTTGATCGCCGTTACCCGCGAGCGACCGACCACCGGCACTCCTTCCGCCTGTACACGCTGAAGCAACCCTTGATGCAGTTTCCCGGGATGTAGGTTCGCATCTTCAGCCAAAAATCGCCCGCCGAAATAGGCATCCGTGCCCACGAATCGATGCTGATCCTCCGGCGGCACCATCTCGCCTTCGGTCCCGAGATGCTTGGCCTGCAGATCGAGATCGCGGGCGAGAATTTCGTAATCCTTTTTTCGATGGCAACCGATGAACCGACCGACCGGATGAAAATCACAATCGATCCTTTCCTTGGCGATGAAGTCCTTGAGCCAAGCGCGGCCGGCCCGCGTTTCGCGATAGAACCGCAACGCGGTTTCGAGCCCATGCATCTTTTTCAGCGTGGCAAAGGAGTGACGCAACGTCGCGCCGACCGCGCCACCGTTTCGAGAGCTTGCCCCTTCGCCTGGTCGGTCGGCCTCCAGAACGACGACGCTGCGCCCGTCCCGGGCGATGGTCAATGCCGCTGAAAGGCCTGAATAGCCGGCACCGATGACCGCAACATCCGCTGTGTGCGGTACGTTCGCCACGGTTTCATCCGGCCGCGGTGCCGCCAACCACCAGAACGGTGTGAACTTGACGTCAGCTGTAAAAATGTCCTCTGCCATGGGCGCGTATCCGCTGTTTCCCCTTGAATGCCCGTGGTACAAGGTAGCGCTCTATAAAACGGAATAAAAGGAGGGGGAGCATGGCGGGCACGGCACCGAACGAAATTTCTTTGAACCAAGCAGCAACGGACATTGCCGCCGGTACGCTGACATCGGAAGCGCTGGTGCAATCTTGCATCGATCGAATTGACGACCGCGAGTGCACCGTCCAGGCTTGGGCGTTCTTCGACCCCGACCTCGCCCTCGCCCAAGCCCGCGAATGCGATGCCAAGCCGGCGCAGGGCCTCCTGCATGGCGTACCCATCGGGATCAAAGACATCATCGACACCGCGGACATGCCGACCGAATGCAACTCGCCGATTTATAAGGATCATCGTCCGGCGAACGATGCTGCTTGCGTCGCCAACTTGCGCGCGGCGGGCGCGGTGATTATGGGTAAAACGGTGACCACCGAATTTGCCTCCACCTTTCCTGGACCCACGACCAATCCGCACAACGCGGAACACACGCCGGGTGGATCGTCACAGGGCTCGGCAGCGGCAGTTGCGGATCACATGGTCCATGGCGCGCTTGGTACTCAGACCGGCGGCTCTGTTATCCGCCCCAATGCCTATTGCGGCACGGTGGGCTACAAACCGGCTTATGGCAGCTACGACACCACCGGTGTCAAACCCCTCTCGCCGATCCTGGACACGGTCGGCTTTATGGTCCGAAGCATCAACGACGTGGCACCGCTTTCCGCCGCGCTCGCCGGACGCGAACCGGTAACCGTCACCAATAATGGCGCACCCAATTTACTGCTCCACCGCACGGCGCAATGGGACGTTGCCGAAAAATACGTGCAGAATTTATTGGAAGATTGTGCGGCGAAGTTCAGCGCCGCCGGTGCACCGATACGCGATTACGCCTTCGACGAGCCCTATGACAATCTGCAGGCGATGCAGCGGGTCGTAATGGCGATCGAAGCGTGCCGGGAATTCCAGCCCGAGTGGACAAACCATCGGGAATTGTTGAGCGAGCCGTTCCAAGGCCTGATCACGCGCGGTTTCGACGTCACGCCGGAAGAACGGGGAGAAGCCGAAGGTCTGCTGGAACATGCCCGCAGCAACCTGCCCAATATGTTCGAGCCCGGCGAAATCCTACTCACGCCTGGCGCACCCGGCGAAGCGCCGAAAGGCCTTACGTCCACCGGCGATTCCATGTTCAACCGGGCCTGGACCTTACTCGGAACCGCATGCCTGTATCTCCCGGTAACCAAGGGCCCCAACGGATTGCCGATCGGCATCCAGCTCGTCGACCCACTCAATGACGAGGCTCGTCTGATTGCAGCCGGGCGTTGGTGTGCGAAAACTCTGGGCCTCGACCTGCTCGATTGATCATGACGGGCACAATGCTCATCACCGGCGCCGCCAAGCGCATTGGCGCTGCTCTCGCCAAAGGAATGGGCGAGCAAGGCTGGCATGTGTGTGTGCACTACAACAGCTCCAAAGACGAAGCCGAGAGCGTGGCCAAAGAAATTATTGATGCGGAGGGGCAAGCGACGGCACTACAGGCGGACCTTGCCGATCCAACGACGATCGGACCATTGGTCGCTGCGTGCAATGAAGCTGCCGGCCCGCTCACCTGCCTCGTCAATAACGCATCGATCTTCGAATATGACGCGCTCGACAGTCTCGATGCCGAGACCTTGGACAAACACCATGCGGTCAATTTGCGCGCGCCGATGCTCCTCGCGCGCGCCTTCGCCGCAGGAATTCCCGATGGGGAGACGGGCAATATCATCAACATTCTCGACAACAAGGTGCTGTCCCCCAACCCCGACTATCTCTCCTATACACTCAGCAAGTTCGGTCTTAAGGGAGCCACCGAAACCCTCGCCATGGCGCTGGCACCGGCAATCCGGGTCAACGCTATCGCGCCCGGCATCACGCTTCTCTCCGGCGAACAATCGGAGACCCGTTTCGAGAAGGCCCATGCCACCAACCCGCTCAATCAAGGCTGCACGCCGGACCAGATCGTTGCCGCACTTAAGCTTATCCTTGACTGTCCGGCCATGACCGGCGAAATCATCACCATCGATGGGGGGCAACGCCTGCAAAAGCTGCCCCGCGACATCGCCTTTTTGACCTAAATATCGAAAGCGCTTCCGCCGTGCCCGTGACGTCGAAAAAATTCTTCCTCAAGGATTTCGCCCTGCCGGTTTCCATCGGAATCCACGAATTCGAAAAGGCGAAACCGCAGACGGTCGTAATAAATATCGAAATGCACCTCGAAGATGACAGTTTGGACACCAGCGACGAAATCGAAGATACGGTGAATTACGACTTCCTTCGCACGGAAATCGAAGAACTCGCAAAGCAAAAGCATTTCAATTTACAAGAAACCCTATGTCATGAAATAGTAAAAATATGTAAAGACAAAAATGGATTTAGAAAAATTGTAGTTTCTACGAATAAACCAGATATTTATATTGATTGCGATACCGTAGGTTATGAAGTAATATATGAGAAATAATTAATGAAGCTGTATAATTACTGGAGATCTCAGTCGAGTTACCGTGTTCGTATAGCTCTCAATCTAAAGGGTCTCGATTGGGAATACGCGCCGGTCGATCTCGGCCACGGTGAACAGCACAGCAGCGAATACCGCAAAATACACCCCAATAGCCAAGCGCCCGTGCTTGAAGATAGCGGTCACCGCATCTTTCAAACCATGGCGATCGTGGAATATCTCGAAGAAGCCTATCCCGTTCCGCCGCTTTACCCGGCCGATCCGGCAGAACGCGCGCGCGTTCGTGGATTTATCCTGACCTGCACCTGCGAGGCCCAGCAACGCACAGGCCGCCGCATTCGCGACTATGTCGAGGAACGCTTCGGGCTCGAGATATTGAAGGAATGGTACGACTACTGGACCCCGCGCAGTCTCGAAATGCTAGAAAACCTCGTTTCGGATCACCCGATGACCGGCGAATTCGTTCACGGTGATACACCGGGCGCGGCAGATTGTTTTCTGGTCCCTTATTTCTACCAAGGCAGTTATCGCACCGCCGATTTTTCCGCAACACCGACCCTGAAACGCATCGTCGATAACTGTCTCGCGCATCCCGCTTTCGAAAAAGCGCACCCGGACAATCAGCCCGACGTCGGTCCTGACAGTCGCTTCTAACGTGGTAGAATAGAGCGAAGTATCCTTGAGGGAGGAACCGTTTCATGGCCTTGAACGTGCTGTTCATCATGTCCGACGAGCACCAGCAGAAATCTGCCGGCTGCTACGGGCATCCATTCGTAAAAACGCCGACCATCGACAAACTCGCCGAAGGCGGCACCCGTTTCACCAACGCCTATACTAATTCGCCGATTTGCGTTCCGGCCCGTGCCAGCTTTGCCACCGGACGTTACGTGCACGAGATCGGATATTGGGACAATGCGCATGCCTATGAAGGTCGCGTCGATGGCTGGGGCCATGCGATGCAGAAGGCCGGCTATCACTGTCTCTCTATCGGAAAGCTGCATTATCGGAGCGAAGAAGATCCCACCGGCTTCGACCGGCAAATCGTGCCGCTGCATATCGTCGAAGGCAAAGGCAGCGTCGGTGGCAGCATCAAGCAGCCGCTCGGACCGCCGATCCAGAAAAGCAAGCTGGCGACTAATATCGGCCCAGGCGATTCCGGCTACATCCGCTATGACCAGTCGATCATGGAGAACACCGTCAATTGGCTGAAAGACGAAGCGCCAAAGCACCAGGACAAGCCGTGGGCTTTGTTTTGCTCTTTGGTTTGCCCGCACTTTCCGTTGATTGCCCCGCAAGAGTTTTACGATCTTTACCCCCACGATATGTTGCCGCATCCGAAGGGCAACGATCCCGATTACGAGCTGCATCCCTGGATCGACAAATTTCAAAAGGTGCAGTGCCACGACGATTTCTTCACCGAAGAAACGCGAAAAGTCGCCATCGCCTCCTATTACGGGCTTTGCTCCTACCTCGATTCCAACATCAAAAAGGTACTCGATGCCCTCGACGAATCCGGCCTGCGCGACGACACGCTGATCGTCTACACCGCCGATCACGGGGAAAATCTCGCTACCCGGCGTTTATGGGGCAAATCCAATATGTATGAAGAAGCTGCGGCCGTGCCGATGATACTGTCGGGCCCCGGCGTGCCCTCCGGCAAGGTCGTCAATACGCCGGTCACGCTCGCCGACGGCACCGCGACAATTCTGGAAGCGGTCGGCCTCGATGAAGAATCGCTCGACGGTCACACATCTCTCCGCGAGATCGCAAATGCCGACGACGATATGGACCGGGTCGCCTTCAGCGAGTATCACGCGACCGGCGCGGACACCGCGTCCTTCATGATCCGCAAAGGTGATTTCAAATACATCCACTATGTGGGCTACGAACCGGAACTGTTCGATCAGGTCAACGATCCGGAAGAGGAAAACGATTTGGCCTCGGACCCGGATCACGCGGAAACCTTGGCCGATCTGCAAGCGGAACTCATGGCCAGGATCGATCCGGAAGCAGTCAATGCGGCCGCGCAGGCATCGCAAGCAGCCCTTGTCGAATCTGCCGGAGGGCGCGAGGCGGTGCTCTCCAAAGGCTCCTTCCAGGGCACGCCGGCACCGGGCGAAAAAGCGGAATACGTTTAGTGATTTCGGTCAGAGGGAGATTGACCAGATGAAACCGATCAACGTTCTCTACATCATGTCCGACCAGCATCAAGGCAAGGCGTCCGGCTGCTACGGCCATGATTTCATACAAACGCCAAACATCGACGCACTGGCGGAATCCGGCACCCGTTTTGCCCGTTCCTTCACTAACTCCGCTATTTGCGTGCCCGCGCGCGCAGCACTTGCCACCGGCAGGCACGTTCATCAGACCGAATATTGGGACAACGGGCACCCCTACGAAGGCAGAGTGAAGGCCTGGCATCACATGCTGAAAGAGAATGGCGCGTCGGCCACCTCCATCGGCAAGCTCCATTTCCGCAATGAGTCCGACGACACCGGCTTCGAGGAACAAATCATCCCGATGCATGTGGTCGAGGGCAAGGGCGACGCACGCGGTTGCATCAAGCGTCCGATGACGCCGCCGATGGAAAAAAGCGGAACCATGACCCAATGCGGTCCGGGCGAAAGCCCATATCTGCAGTACGACCACGATATCGCCGAACAAACATGCGAATGGCTGCGTGCCAAGGCGGCGGTCCCGAACAAAGACCCGTTCTGTGCCTTCGTCTCGTTCGTCTGCCCGCACCCGCCCTATATCGCGCCACCGGACATCTACGACATCTACGACAAGATGGAGATGCCGATGCCGAAATTGCGCGATCCAGAGGCGGAATATCATCCCTGGATCAAGCAGTCGCAATGGATGCGGAACTATGACGATTTCGTCACCGAGGAATCATTGCCGGTCCTGATGAAGTCCTATTACGGTTGCACCTCCTACCTGGACAGCAATATCGGCAAGGTGATCACGGCGCTGGAAGAAACCGGGCTTCGCGACAATACGCTGATCATCTACACCTCAGATCACGGTGAAAACCTGGGCACGCGTTGCCTATGGGGTAAGTCCAATATGTACGAGGAAGCCTCCTTTATTCCGATGATCGTTTCGGGCCCGGACATTCCTGCGGGCAAGGTGTCCCAAACACCGGTGACATTGATCGATATCGCGCCAACGATACTGGACGCCCAAAACCTCAGTGAAGTTGCCGAGACGCAGAAACTCCCCGGTGCGTCGTTGATCGGGATCGCGCAGGCGGACAGCAATCCCGACCGGGTCGCCTTCACCGAGTATCACGCCGCGGCAGCGGAACGTTCTGCCTTCATGATTCGCAAAGGCAAATACAAATACATCCACTATGTTTCTTACGAGCCGGAGCTGTTCGATCTCGATGCCGATCCGGAAGAATTGACCAGCCTCCACAACGACCCGGCGCATGCGGATACGCTAAAAGATCTTGAAAGTGCACTGCGCGAGATTTGTGATCCGGAAGCCGTCGATGAAGCCGCTTATGTTTCCCAATGTGCAAAGGTGGAAGCCGCTGGCGGACGCGAAGCGTTGATGGCGCGCGGCAAGTACCAAGGAACGCCCGCACCAGGCCACGATCCTGTTTTCATGACCTAAACGGAACCCTGATATGAGCGAAATAACGGTTACGAAGATTGGTGGCGCCCTTGGCGCCGAAATTGGCGGCGTAGATATCTCGAAAAAACTCGACGACGCCACGGTCAAGGGCATCCATCAGGCACTGCTCGACCATCTGGTGATCTTCTTCCGAGATCAGGAGCTGACCGACGACGACCTGATCCGCTTCGGGAAGAATTTCGGCGAGTTGGCGCCGCTGCCGCCCCACCGCCAGAACCCGGGTATGTATCCGGAAATCCTCGTGGTCGAGAAGAAGCCCGAAGACACAGTCAATTTCGGATATGAGTGGCACTCCGACACCACCCATCTGCCGATACCGCCGATGGGGTCCATTCTTTACGCAATGGAAGTGCCTGAACATGGCGGCGATACCTTGTTCGCCAACCAATACCTCGCTTACGACACCCTCTCGGAAGGACTGCGGGAAACCCTGGACGGCATGAACGCGGTGCACGGCAACGGGCGCATTCTGCGGGTTCTGGAAAGCGGGACCTTACCGGTATATGGCCAGGAAGCGGTATCCGCGGCCCACAGCACCGACCGGTCTTCTCACCCGATCGTTCGTACACATCCCGAAACCGGCAAAAAGGCCCTTTACGTAAATATTGCGCATACGGAAAGTATCGAGGGGATGGATGTGCTCGAGTGCCAACCTTTCCTGCACACGCTGTTTCGTCATTCGACCCAAAATCACCTCACCTGCCGCTTCCAATGGCGCAAAGGCTCTGTCGCATTCTGGGATAATCGCTGTTGCCAGCACTTGGCGCTTAACGACTATCCCGGCGAACACCGCTTGATGCACCGGGTCCAGGTCAAGGGCACCAAGCCGGTTTAAGAGCGAACACCGTAATGACAAGTACTGAGCGAGCAACTCTCCAACTTCGTCCCCTATCGAATGTCCTTGGCGCCGAAGTCGAGGGCATAGATTTAAGCGAACCGCTGGATAAGGCTACCGAAGGCGCCGTGAAAGCGGCTTGGTACGACCATATGGTGCTGCTGTTCCGCAACCAAAAGCTTACAAACCGACAATATGTGGATTTCAGCCGGTTGTTCGGCGCTCTCGACGAAACGCCCCTCGACAAAGACGGCAAGATGATGGTCGAGGGATTCCCCGAGCTGTTGATCATTTCCAACATCGAGGAAGACGGACAGGCGGTGGGCTCACTCGGCAATCTCGAATGCGAATGGCATACGGACATGTCCTATAACGAGATGCCGCCCAAAGGCAGTTGTCTCTACGCCATGGAAGTACCGGACCGAGGCGGCAATACGGGCTTTCTCAATATGGAGCGCGCCTACGAGAGCTTGCCCGACGACCTCAAGGCCGCCGTAGACGGGAAACGTATCAAACACGACGCCACCCACAACAGCGCCGGACAAAAACGCCAGGGCATGCCCGAACCGGACGACCTCACCAGCAGCCCCGGCGCCTTTCACCCGATCGTCCGCACCCATCCCGAGACCGGCCGCAAATCGCTGTTCCTCGGACGACGCCCCAATGCATATATGGAAGGCCTGCCGCTGCAAGACTCCGAAGCTTTGCTGGACCGGCTCTGGGCCCACGTCATCCAGGACCGCTTCATCTGGCACCACGAATGGCAGGTCGGCGATATTTTGCTATGGGACAACCGCAACGCCATGCACCGTCGCGACCCCTTCGACAACGCCACCCGCCGCTATATGCACCGCACCCAAATCAGCGGTGACGTACCGATTTAGGAGATTCGTATGCCCCCCTACCGCCCCGCCGAACCCGGCATGTCTTTAGCCGACGTGGATACGCCGTCGCTGCTCCTCGACATGGACGCTTTCGAGCAAAACCTCGCCACCATGGCAGCGGCTTTAGAAGGCTCCGATGCTCGTCTGCGTGGCCACGCCAAGGCGCATAAATGCAGCGAAATCGCCAAACGCCAGATCGCATCTGGGGCCGTCGGCGTCTGTTGCCAAAAAGTGTCCGAAGCCGCGGCGATGGTCGCAGGCGGCGTGGAAAATGTTTTGGTGACAAATCAGATCGTCGATCCGGCGAAACTGGGCCGGCTTTGCGAGCTTACCAAACAGGCGGACGTGGCGGTGCTCTGCGATGACGCGGCGGCAATCCCATTGCTAAATGCGGCAGCAGAGAACGCGGCCATTACGCTCAACGTTCTGGTCGAAGTGGATGTGGGTGCCGGACGGTGCGGTGTCGAGCCGGGAGACGCGGTCGCCGTCCTCGCGAAGGAAGTCGACGCGGCCAAGGGACTCCACTTCGCGGGCCTACAGGCCTATCACGGCAGCGCACAGCATCTCGTTTCCGCTGCCGACCGCAAATCGGCCATCGCGAAGACCATCGAAAAGGTTAAGGCCAGCAAGGCCGCGCTCGCAGAGGTCGGGCTCGACCGCGATTGGGTAACCGGTGCCGGCACCGGAAGTTTCCCCAATGAGCGCGATAGCGGGCTTTATACGGAAGTTCAGGCCGGCTCGTTCGCCTTCATGGATGCGGACTACGCCACAATCGAGGGCGACGACGGCAACCCCTTCGCCACCTTCAACCACGCGCTTTTTCTATGGACGACGGTGATCAGCGCCCCCCGGGCCGGTGAGGCCTTTCTCGATGTCGGCCATAAAGGACACAGCAAGGACTCCGGCCTCGCTACGGTCGCAGAGCTCGACGGTATCGAGGTCGACGGCCAGTCCGACGAACACACCAAGCTCTCGCTGGGCCATAACGCCAAGCCGCTCACCATCGGCGAAAAGGTCAAGCTTATTCCGGGCCATGTGGACCCCACCTTCAACCTCCATGACTGGGTTGTTTGCGTGCGAGATGATAAAGTGGAGGATGTTTGGCGCATCGACGCCCGCGGACCGGGCTATTGACCCGGTATACTAGGGAGAAAACGTCATGGAAGTGACAGTCTTGCAGGACGACTTTGCGGCCCGGGTCGACGGGATCGACCTTAAAGCTTTGAGCGACGATCAACTGGCCGAAATCAAACAGCTCTGGATGGAAAACAAGGTCGCTGTCTTTACCGGTCAGGAACTGGAAGACGAAGACCTGGTGACATTTGCCGAACGGTTGGGTCCGGTTTTCGTTCATGTTCAGAAAAACCTGCTCGGCGACGGCCCCGACGAGGTGATGTACATGTCGAGCCAGGCCAAGGAAGCGCCTGTGAAAGGCAATCTCGCCTGGCATTCGGACCAGAGCTACACCTCGGGTCCGGTCTTCGCGACCATTCTCTACGGCATCACCATCCCAGAAGACGGCGGCAACACGCTGTTTGCCGACCTTACCAAGACCTACGAGACGTTGCCCGACGACGTAAAAACCAAAGTGGACGGAATTCAGGCCTGCTATTCGCCGGTCAAGAAGGGGCGGCCCCGCCGCCGGCCGATGAAGGACGATCAGGCGGACGAGCTGTCGCATACCTGGCATCCGCTGGTGCGCAAACATCCCTATCTCGACCGCGCGGCGCTTTATCTAAGCCCCAATCACATCACCCAAATCGGCGATCTCTCGGAAGAAGAAAGCGAAATCTTCCTCGAAGAGCTGGTCGTGCATGCATCCAATTATGTCTATTCGCACAGTTGGTCATCGGGGGACGTAATCATGTGGGACAACACCCAGGTCATGCACCGGCGCGACAGTTTCCCCTCGACCCAGCCCCGCTTCCACAAGCGGACGGGCTTTCATCTACCGGACGACCTCAGGACACCGGTCGCGGCGTAAGGTGAGAGCCATACCAGCTTCGATTAAATATTTCGAAAGAGCGTGGTTTGTTGCTTTGGGCCTCAGCGCCATCATGCTGCTGCTTTTGTTCCATTTCCTGGGCCCGATAAAACCTGTGCTCATTTTTTCAGGCATCAAGGCAGGATTCATCATAGTCACTTTGGCCTTGGTTCTTCTTGCATCCCGGAAACGCAACAATATCGCAAAGTGGGCACTTATCCTGCTTACCATTGCTGGGTATTTCTTTTACCCACCCAAATTTAATAATTTTTTCACCGGCGGACCGATTTTAATTGGAATTATTTTTACCCAATGTGTCGGCACGTACTATCTTTTCACTCGAGATAGCCGCGAGTGGTTTAAGCGATAAATTTTTACTGGATTACTTCAAGTGCGTTGAAGCAATCTTTGCTGTCCTACCGCAACGCCTGCCAAACCGTTTCCGCCACATCGAACAGCTGCCGGTCCTTGGTCCGTCCGGCAATCAACTGCATCCCCATCGGGAGCCCCTGCGGGCCGGTCCAGAGCGGTAGCGTCACCGCCGGAGTGCCGAGCATGGTCCAGAGACTATTGAAGATGGCGCTGCCGGTCCGCGAATGGCCTTCGAGCGCTTCGCCCGGTGCCGCGGGGCATAGGACAGCGTCGTAATCGGCCAATACCGTATCCACCTCGCGTTTGATCACTTCCAACCGCATGGTCGCTTCGCGGTATTCTTCGTAAGAAGTGTTGACGCCGTTTTGCATCCGCCCGTCGCGAAGATCGTCGCTCAGTTGTTCGAGACGATTGAATCGCTCCCACGCCACCGTGCGGGCGAACTCCCAACCGGCGATCGTGGTGTGCAACGCCTGATAGTCATCTTCGCTGGGCAGGGAAAGGTCGCTTACCTCGGCCCCCGCCGAGGACAATGCAGAGGCAGCGCCTTCGAGCAGGTCATGGGTCGTGCCGTCCGCCTGATCCCAATTAGGGGTCCGGTAAAAGGCAAGCTTGAGATCCGCGACTGCGGGCGCCGATAGGGGCCGCAATGCCTCTTCCAGCACCACCGAACGGAATAAGGCCAAATCTTCCACCGACCGCGCGATGATGCCGATGGTGTCGAAGCTCGGCGAATTGGGCAGCACACCGTTTCGATTTATGTCCTCGAAAGTGGGCTTGTAGCCGACCGTCCCGCAATAGGTCGACGGCCGAATGACCGAACCGCCCGTCTGCGTGCCAAGCGCCATCGGTATCATCTTATCGCCGACACCGGCAGCGGAGCCTGACGAAGAACCGCCCGGCGTAAAGGCCGGATTGAAAGGATTGAGCGTCTTGCCGGGAAAACGGTGTCCGAACTCGGTCGTGACCGTCTTCCCTAGCAACACCGCTCCCGACGCACGGGTAATGGCAAGGCAGCCCGCGTCCCGGCCCGGCTGGAATCCTTCATGGATCGGCGAGCCGTAGCCCGTCGGCATGTCGTGAGAATCGATAATGTCCTTGGCACCGAAGGGGGCGCCTGCCGCGAGCCCACCATTGCCCCCTTTGTCGATCTCCCGCGCTTTGGCCAAAGCACCGTCCCGGTCGAGATACTCCCAGGCCAAAACCTGCTCTTCGCGGTCTTGAATGCGCTCGAAACAGCTTGCGACCCAGGCCTCGGCGGTCAGGTTGCCTGCTTCCATCGCCTTCAAGCCTTCGGTGGCGGTCAATTCATAGGCTTCGGTCATGTCCTTACTCCTTCGCCGGCTGAGCAACCATGATCGACGACGGCTCGTCGAACCGCATCAAATCCTGACGCAGCCGCGCCGACATTTCGAAAATATACGGTGCTGCTTCGAACACCTCGTCGAGCATGACACCATCCAGCGTGAGGCCCGCCCCTGCTACCGCAGCGGCAGCCCGGGCCTTTGTCGCCTCATCGACGCCGCTGACATCGGGGATGATGGGAATTTCGCCGGTGGGAAGCTTTTCCATATCCGGTGACAGTTCCGGCCGCCGATCGCGCCAGGCGGTGGCTTTCTCGAAGGCATGGGCCGCGTTCAGCACCACAGTCTCAGAGAACGGTCGCCCACAAACCATGAGGGAAACCGGCATGCCATCCTCGTCGAATCCGTTACAGACCGAGATCGACGGCCCGGCAACGACGTTGTAATGCACGGATGCCTTTCCGCCGGTCCAATTGCTGATCGAATTGTAGGCAGGGAATACCGGTGCCGGCCCCTGCCCCGCCGTAATCAGCACATCGTAGTCCTTATAGACCTCTTCCATCTCCGCCATCATGATTCGGCGCAGACGACTTGCCTGAACATAGTCGACGCCCGGGATGAGACAGGCGGGAATGGTGCGGCTTCTGAAATCGTGACCGAAATCACCGGGCCGTTTGATCAAATCGGGATAGTTGACCGAGAAGATTTCCGATTCACCCATTACCAGCTTGACGATTCGGTAATCCTGCAGCGGCCGTACACGCACGTCCGAAACCTTGGCACCGAGGCTCTCGAACACGGCGATGGCCTCGTTCATGCCGTTAATCGATGCTTCGGCGAAGTTGTGTTCCTCTTCATAGAAATGGCGAATAACGCCGACACGAAGTCCCTTCACGTCTCCGTTCAAAGCCGAACGGTAATCGGGATAGGTGACTTTCGCGCTGGCCGGGTCACCCAACGGATCGTAGCTCGCCATTCCCTGAAGGCCGATGGCGACATCTTCCACGTTCCAGGCCATCGGGCCCGCATGATCGTAGGAATAGGAATTGGGAATTACACCGGCGCGACTCACCAGACCGTATGTGGGCTTCAACCCCGCGATACCGCATAACCCTGCCGGCCCGCGGATCGATCCGCCCGTATCGGAACCTGTCGCGAGCGGGAACAACCCCGCCGCGACGCCACAGCCGGAGCCGCTCGACGACCCGCCGGAGAAGCGATCGAGCTGCCAAGGATTGCGCGCCGGGGGCCATGGCAGGTCCAGCGACGGTCCACCATGGGCGAATTCGTGGGTCGCCAGCTTGCCGAGCAAAATGGCACCGGCCTTTTTGAGATTGGCAACCGAGGTCGCGTCCTTGTCCGGCACATTATCCATCAAAATTTTCGAATGCGCCGTGGTGCGAATGCCCTCGGTCTCGTAGATATCCTTAAGGGCAAACGGAATGCCGTGCAGCGGCCCCTTGTAGCGGCCGGCGGCAATTTCCGCTTCCGCCTCTTTCGCCGCGTCACGCGCTTGATCGCCAGTGACCAGCAAGAACGCGTCCAAGATCGGGTTCAATGCCTCGATCCGCTTCAGCAATGCATCGACATACTCTACCGGCGAAAGCTTTTTAGTTTCGATCAGCCGGCTGGCTTCGGCAATGGTCAGGAAATGCAGTTCGTCGGACATACGCCGTCTCTCCCCTGTGAAATTGTTTGGCGTATCCTACCCCTCTCTTGCCCCATGCGCTATCCGGTGCTGCAATGGCGAAAATCGAACTAGGGAGATTCCCATGAAAGGTGTGGTGGTTTGTCCGCAGCCGCGCGCAGCGGATGCGGGCGCGGCGGTTCTGAGCGACGGAGGTACCGCCTTCGATGCGGCACTGGCGGCAGCTTTCGCGCAGATGATTTGCGATCCTTTCATGTGCGGCCTCGGCGGCATGGGCACGCTGCACTATTTCCGCGCCGATACGGGCGAAAGCGGGATGATCGACTTTCACGCCCGCGCCGGCGCGAAGGTAACGCCCGACATGTGGGCCGCCGATAGCAAGGGGCGAACCGAGGTATCGGGCTACTCATTGTTCGACGATTTCCGGTCGGAACTCGGCTACACATCGATCATGACGCCGGGAACACCGGCTGGCTTCGGGCTTTTTCACGAAATGCTCTGTTCGCGGCCTTGGGCCGAACTGCTGCAGCCGGCAATCGACTATGCCCGCAACGGGCTTCCGATGACCCCGTACACCCGCCGAGTTTGGACCCGCTATCGGATGGAAGGCATTCCCGACGGAATGACCCGGATAAAAGCCAGCGATGAGTGCGCGCGTGTCTACCTGCATCCCGAAGACCGGCTCTACAATGAGGGCGAGCTTTTCAAGCTACCGGACTATGCGGACACGCTGGAGCGGCTGGCCGAAACAGGACCGGAAGATTTCTATCGCGGCGAATTGGCAAAAATCATCGCCGACGACCTCGCCGAAAATGGATCTTATGTAACTGCCGAAGACCTTGCCAACTACAAACCTCAGGTCGGCCCACCGTTGGAAGGACAGTATCGCGGCCTGAAAGTGCGCTCCAATTCGCCCCCCGGCAGCGGGGCGACGCTGATCGAAATGCTGCAAATTCTCGACCATGTGGATTTGGAGTCCTTCGACCATACCAGCGTGGACCATCTCGATGCGGTCGGCTGCGCCATGGCCGCGGCCCATGTGGATCGGAACGAGCATTTGGGCGATCCCGATTATACGGAAACGCCGACCGATCTATTGATTTCGAAGGAACGCGCGGCGATGTGGGCCGAGCGGATCAAAGCAGGAGAAATTCCTAACGCAGAGCAAGAGGCGCCACCCTCTTGCACCACTCATCTATGTGTCTATGACGCGGCGGGGAACGCAGTCTCCGTTACTCATACGTTGGGTACCAGTTCCGGCGTTACCACGCCCGGTCTCGGGTTTACCTACAACAACTCGATGAAGCTGTTCGACCCCTTCCCGGGCCAGCGCAACTCCATGGAGCCGGGAAAAGCACGGACCACCGGCATGGTGCCGACCATGGTCCTGAAGGACGGCAAACCGATCCTCATTGCAGGCGCGCCGGGTGGAAGCGTCATCATCAGTGCCGTATTGCAATCGATCTTGAATGTAGTCGATTTCGGCATGTCGGCAGTGGAAGCCGTTACCGTGCCGCGTATTCATTGCGAAGGCAAAGGCATACATGCGGAAGCAACGGTGCCGCTATCCGTTGTCGAAGGCCTCGGTGCAAAGGGCCATACGGTCAATCACAAGCACGAGAGTTTTGCCATGGATATGTCAATGGCTCATGTCATTGCCATCGGCGAAGACGGGACAGTACGGGGTGGGGCCGACCCCCGGGCCGGCGGCGGCATTGCCTATGCGCGATGAAATAGGTCTTCCATCGAAGCTGTGAGCTCGGCTACCGGCCGATCCCAATTTCCCTGCTTGGTTTGCCTGAACAAGCGGTGAGAAGCGTAAATGCAACCATCGCCGGCATCGGTGGGGCATTGCCAACGCCAATCGACGGCTTTCGGCAACAGCAGTGCAGTCGGCACACCGAGCGCGCCGGCCAAATGCGCTGACGTGTTATCGATGGTAATGAGGCCATCAAGGGCCGACAGGACCGCCGCCGAATGATCCACCTGGTTAAACAGATCGATTCCCGAAAAACCGCGTATCACTTGGCCGGTTTCTTTTCGAAACGTCTCCAACACACCGCTGACATCGCCGTATTGGACCGAGACAAATTCGTACTCGCCGCATGACAATACGGGCAATAGGGATTCAAGCGGGATCGAACGCCCCGCTCCGTGCTCCGCATTCTTGCTGAACCAAGCGAGCCCAATCAACTTTTTGGACCCGAAACTGCCCTCAAACTGTTGCCGTAATTGGGAGGTAACTCCTGCATCGGCAACGAAATAAGGCTCGGCGGAACCAAAACCGACGCCACCCAACAGATCACCTATATCGCCAAGCGGCACCTGGCAGTCAAAATCGGAATCTTCCACCGCGTTGGGTAAAAGCTCGCCATTCATGATGGGCCGAGTTTCAATGTCGGGGAAGCTACGCTTGAGCAAGCCCGCAAGGCGCGGATCACACTCGTATAAGACTTTCGTTGTATGTTCTTTCAGGTGCGGCAAAAACCGCAAGAATTGAATTTCGTCGCCGATCCCCTGCTCGCGCCACACCAAAAGGCGTTCCGCTGTCCCACCGTCCCACGCCGGGCGTTTTGTTTCTTTGGGCGGCGAAAAAAATCCTTCCACCCGCCAACGTGCGCGGTAGTCGGTCCATGCATCTCCATAACGGCCTTGGGCAAATCGCAGCAGCGCGCGCACGAATAGGGTTTCCGTGTCTTCGGGGTTTTCGGCAATCAATGATCCCAGCAATCGGTCGGCGTTCGCGAGACCGCCCAACTGAGTCTCGTAGAACGCCGCTTGCCGTCGAATCCAATCTAGGTCCTTTCGTTGCAACGCTACCGCAAATGCGTTGGGGGCAAGGTCCGCGCGGCCGGCACGGGCAAACATCAGCGCGAGTTGGGCGGGAAGGATTGCGTCTTCGGGACACTTGTCGACCCCTTCGCGCAAGACCTTGGCCCCTTCATCGGGCCGCCCCAGCAGGGCTTCCGCATTGGCCAAGTCGAGGTAGTCTTTTGAGGATGCTTTGCCGGCAACTACGGTTTTGCGCAGACGCCCAACGGCTTTCGCCGCATCTTCTGGCGTCGAAGGAGCGCGCCTATTCGGCGACGGCAAGATCCCGTTCCGCGCCGGCCAGCAATCTGTAGGGTACTCCCGTCCGATCCAGAATATTCGGCGTGATCTCCTTCATCACTTCGATAAACTGACTGGTCGCCACATTCGGCGGATGCGAAAGGTGGTAAATATACCCAAAAGAAATTTCGTACGTCGGCTCTAGTTCGACCATGGCCATTTTATCGCCTCCGACCCATTGCGCCGTGAAGGGATCGATCAGATTGACGCCAAAGCCGTGAGTTGCCAAGCGGGCGGCAAAAATAGACGAACTCGTTTCCATTCTGATATTGGGACGGCATCCGATCGACATGAACACCTTGTCCAAATGTTCACGCATGATCGTTCCCTCGGCCGGCGCGACGAAGGATTCTTCCAACAACTCCCGCAACTCGACGGTTTTACGATTGGAGAGCGGATGATCCCGCGACATTGCGATAACCGCACGTACCGCAAAAATTGGAACACATTCGATGACCGGATTTTGAATGGGTAAATTCACAAGACCCAGGTCGAATTGCTGAGTATGAGACCATTTCTCTAGATCGCGACGGGAGAACACATCGACGTTCAATTCCGAGTCGGGATAGCGCACCGAAAAAGTCTGCAAGATATCCGGCAAAATGCCGGTCGCCAGGCGCGGGATAGAAACGACGCGAATTTGGCTTCCCTGACGCGCCTTTATGTCTTGTGCGAGTTTGGGAATCTGCTCCCAAGCGGACAGCACTCGCACCGCCTCTCGGTAAAAAGCCTCGGCCTCCGGTGTCGGCACCAGCCGCTGACGCTGGCGTTTAAATAGTGTTAGGCACGTTTCTTCTTCTAGGTTTGCTATCAGCCGACTAACCGCCGGTTGGGTAATTTCAAGGCGACGTGCGGCATCGGTTAGCGAACCCGATTCCATCACCGCTCGAAACGCATTGAGACCCTTCAAATTCGACAGCATCGACCTATACACAAAATTTATAACAACTTTGGATATATCATGCATGTTTCAAGGCAGCATGCAAAACCCTTTTTGGCTTCAAAACATTGGAATTACGGAAATATTTAAGGTTAATTTCGCGTAAAAATAGAATCACGTCTGCGCAGCACACAACAACTTATTACTTTTGTGCATAATATATCGACGTGAAACCGGCCACCCGCCATCCAAATTCACGCCGGTTGGTACGGATATATTTCGTAGGGTAACCCGGTTTTTTCCAGCATTCCGGCCACGACGTCTTCGATGGTTGCGATAAAACTTTCCACCGCTTCCGAAAGAATTTGCTCTTCGTGATAGGTAATTCCGAACTGCAGCATGATCGGTTCGTGGAATCCGACGATCGTGCAGGGACCTTCCGACACCCAGCGCGCGGTAACCGCATCGGCCATACAAATGCCAATTCCTTGCGACGCAATTCGGCAAGCGAACGTGGTCGAGCCGGATTCGGTCTTGATATTGAGTTCTTTGCCCATTTTGTGAAATTCGCGTTCCATCATTTCGCGAATATAGAGACCGCGTGGTTGCGCAATTATGGGTTCGCCCACCAACTCGTCGAACCCAACGCTCTTGCGTCCCGCCAACCAGTGATTTGGGCCGGCGACGATAACTGCCGGCATAGCGAACAAAGGTTTTTGTTTGATATTTGACCCATTCAAGGGAAACCGCGAAATCCCGACATCGACCTGCTCCGACGCAACCAATTTCTCGAGTTCCAAGTTCGGGCAAACATGCACGGTCAATTGCGTCTTGGGAAATTTGGATTCATGCGCAGCCATGATGTTTGGGAAAAAACCCGTGCCTAGTTTTGGGATAGTGACGACTTTCAATCGTTCGCCGGTGTTATTGCGTATATCCGCGGCGAGCTGCGGCAAGCCCTCCCATTCCGACAAAACCCGCACAACATCCTGGTAAAAGATCATCGCTTCGTCAGTTGGATGAAGCCGTTGCCGTTCTCGTTTGAAGAGATCGAGGCCAGTCTGTCGTTCAAGACTGAAGACGAGGCGACTGACTGCCGGTTGGGTCACACCGAGACGACGGGCCGCCTTGGTAAGCGTCCCAGCTTCCACGACCGCACGGAAGGCTCGCAAGGCTTTGTAATCATCGAACAACGAGATCTCCTAAAAAGGCCGATCGCCAGAAATTTTAACCCGCATCAAAAATCGAATTTCATCAGATGGCGCATCGCCTGCACCTCTATGCATCAAACAACGTTGATCCCACACTACCGCGTCACCGATCTCCCAGTCATGATAATAAGCAAAGTTCGCGTTGTCGCTCGCATGGTCGAGCAATCGATCCAACAGCGGATCGTCTTCGGCCATTCCGTCGATGCCGTAGGTATGGGCCGGATTGACGTAAAGTGCCTTGCGCCCGGTGACCGGATGAGTGCGGACAATCGGATGACGCACGGTCGGCCAGGAGCCATGCTTGTTTTCATCTAGCGGCGGTCCGGTCTCACCTTGCCGGCCCACATTGTATCCATGGAGCCCGATCATACCATCGAGACGCTGGCGCATTTCCTCATCCAATGCCTCATAAGCCGCGTACATATTGCAAAACAGCGTACCGCCGCCCCGTGACGGCAATTTGAGCGCGTGCAGGATGCCAGCCGCAACCGGCTCCTCGAGGTAGGACTGATCGGAATGCCAAGCCGTCGCGCGTAAATTACCAAATGGATAGGGCGTGCCGTCTTTGTGAATATTGCCCACATAGGAAACGGCTTCCTCGCCCTCTTCCAGATATGTTTGGTTCATTGGCGGCTCGGGCTGCAGATCACCGAATACAGCGCCAAAAGTGCGCATAGCGACCGGCGACAGGTCTTGATTCGGAAGCACCAGCACAGGCGTATTGGCCCAAGCCGTGCGCAACCCCTCGGCCTCCTCTTCGCTGATTCCTGTCGCTAAATCGAGGCCCGTGATTTCGCCTACAAATCCCGGTATTCGCTCTTTAACTTTCATTTGAGCCACAATAGGGACAGTTTCGGTTACAATTTCCACTAGGGCAATCGCAATAATAACACTGATAACCGCGTAGCCCGCAACGCAACAAAGAAATTGGCAGGGGAGAGCATCATGGCCAATGACAACCTTTACGATGAAACGGAAAAATTTCTTCTGGGACAGCAAACTCGCCGCGAGGTAGTCGGCGACAAATGGGTGGACGATACGATAGAGCGCGACGGCGAAGACGCATTTTCCGCTCCCCTCAATCAATATTTGGTCGAGAACATATGGGGAGGGATTTGGCCCCGCCCGGGTCTTAGCCGCAAGGAACGCAGCATGATCAACCTCGCGCTACTGGCCGCAAATGGCTTTTACCCCGACCTTTATAACCATATGGGCGGCGCGGTAAGAAACGGCATGACCAAGGAGGAAATCGGCGAGGTTTTATTGCAGGTAACTGCCTATGCGGGCGCGCCCTGCGGCGTAAATGCGTTCAAGGTCGCGCGCCGGTTCTTCCGCGATAACGACATGCTCGACGATGCGGGGCCCGACGATCAAAAGGACGGCGGGGAGATTTGATGCTGCTCGCCACCTCCGATCTTTTCGAAAGCCACGATTTCACGCTTGAAAAAGGCGGCATACTACCGGAGCTCAGCGTTGCCTATGAAACTTGGGGCACGTTGAACGCGGCTGGGGACAATGCGGTGCTGGTCTGCCATGGCTATACCAACAATCAGCATGCCGCCGGCGCGGGGGGCTGGTTTGAAGGCCTTATCGGGCCCGGTAAAGCGGTAGATACGGAGAAATACTTCGTCGTCGCCGCAAATATGTTGGGGTCCGCCTACGGTAGCAGCGGGCCGGCCAGTATCGATCCTGCGAGCGGCAATCCATACGGGCTTGATTTTCCCGACATCACCGTCGGCGACATGGTCAACAGCCAGCGCCAGTTGCTTGATCATCTCGGTGTAACCGAACTCGCTGCGGTAATTGGAAATTCCTTCGGCGGCCATCATGCGTTTCATTGGGCGACCATGCATCCGGATCAAGTGCGCGCGGTCGTCGTTGTGGTCAGCGCCATCGTCGGGCGCGGCGATCAATCGACTGTAGACTCGTTGCTTGCGCGCTTCTCACAATGCCCAGGCTGGAACGGCGGGCAATATTACGGCCAAGAAAAAGAAGCCGGCGTTTTCGATGAAATGATGAAAATCCGAATCGAAACCCTGAAGCAATATGGTTACGACAATAAAATCCGTCAGGAAAAGGGCGACGACCCCAAAGTCATAGAACAAGAATTGACCGAGCTCGCCAAACCCTGGGCCACCCAATTCGATGCAAATTCATTGATCGTACTCCGCAAAGCGGCAATCCAGTTCGATGCCAGGCCTCATATCGCAAACGCCAGGGCGCCCCTGCACTACGTACTTTCTCGCTCGGACAATCTTTTCCCGCCATCGATTGCGCCGGACACAATCAAGCTATTAAGAGAAAACGGTGTCGATGCGACTTTTTTCGAACTCGATAGCGATAACGGGCATCGGGCACCGTCGGTCGATTGGCAGGGCTGGGCAGATTCGTTGGACGAATTCTTGCGGAAGAATACGACCTAGCCCTTTAATTCCTTAAACTCAGCGGGCTCGAACGAATCTACTTGGATAAGATCCGTACGGGCATCCGCTGCCGCACGCATGGCCGCGTGCTCGGTCTTGGTAATGATTTCGAGATCGAGAGCGGCATCCGCAAGCGCATCGTCTTCAACCTTGTCGAGGGCTCCGGATTTAATCGCGTCCTTGAGTTTGTTTTCGATCGGGATCGTTTCAACAACCTTGGCAAGGGTCGCCTCTAGGCGACCAAGTGCGTCTTCGGAATCGTCGGGGACGTAAATATCTCGGGTCAGATGCTCGCGCACCGGATTACCGTCAAGCAACAACCCGGCAACCTTGGCACCGAGCACATCCGACGGTGGACAGAAGCGTGCGCCCCAAGGGAAAATAACCCAGCGAAGTTTCCACGCCACAAGCCGGCTCGGTAAATTCTCCAGGACTCCTACCAACGCCTGCTGCACTTCGTAAAGCGCGGTTTGCATGGCCCAATCGAATAACGGTTGATCGGTCTGGGCCCGCCCTTCATCATGAAAGCGCTTCAAACCGACGCTCGCGAGATAGAGCCAGGCAAGCGCATCTGCAAAACGGCCGCTGATCTTCTCTCGCCGTTTTAAAGACCCGCCAAGGGTTGCCATAGCGGCGTCTGACATTAACGAGAATGCGGCACTGAAGCGGTTTAGCGAGCGATAGTAACGTGCCGCAGGTCCGGATACGGGCGCGCGCGTCAGCCGGCTCCCGGTTAGTCCTAAAATCCAGGCCCGCATACCATTGCACATGACCAGATTGATGTGCCCGAAAAGGGCGTTATCGAACCTTCGGACGTCGCCCGCTTCCGCCGCTTCCATTTCGTCGTGAACAAAAGGATGAGCGCGGATGGCGCCCTGCCCGTAAATGATCATCGAGCGAGTAAGGATATTCGCACCCTCGACAGTGATACCAATCGGCACCGCAATGAAGCTCCGCCCCAGAATGTTTCGTGGCCCTCGGCAGATTCCGGCACCGGCCTGAATGTCCATGCCGTCATTGACCACATGACGCATGGCGTCGGTGCAATAGGCCTTGATGACCGCGGAAAGCACCGCAGGTTTTTCGCCGGCGTCGACTGCACCGCACGTAATCCGTCGTGCCGCATCCATCAAATAGGCATAACCGCCGATGCGCGCCAATGGCTCCTCTATTCCCTCGAAGCGCCCGATGGGCAGACCGAACTGCTCACGAACCGTCGCGTAAGCACCTGCGGTTCGGGCGGTCATCTCCGCCGCCGCAACCGACAGCGACGGTAGCGAAATGGATCGGCCCGCAGCGAGACAATCCATCAACATGCGCCAACCCTGGCCCGCGCCCTTTTCACCGCCGATGATGTAATCGAGCGGCACGAACACATCGCTGCCGCTAATCGGCCCGTTTTGAAACGGCACCCCCATCGGATCATGGCGCCGTCCGATCTCAACGCCCGGCGTATCGCGGGGAATAAGCGCGCAGGTGATTCCGATGTCCTCTTCATCACCCAGCAGGCCGTCCGGGTCGAACAGCCGGAACGCCAGTCCTACAACCGTCGCCACCGGCGCCAAGGTGATATAGCGCTTGTTCCAGGTAAGCCGCATGCCGAGCACTTCTTTGCCGTCGACTTCGCCCTTGCAGACAATGCCATGGCTGCGCGGCGAGGCGGCATCGCTGCCGGCTTCGGGCTCCGTGAGGGCAAAGCAGGGGATGTCCTCGCCGGTGGCAAGCCGCGGCAGGTAGTGTTTTTTCTGCTCTTCGGTGCCGTAATGAAGCAACAACTCCGCCGGACCTAGCGAGTTCGGCACCATTACCGTGGTGCCGAGCGGAACGCTGCGACTGGACAGCTTGGTAATCACTGCGGAATGACCGATAGCGGAAAACCCGAGACCGCCATATTCCTCCGGCACGATCATGCCGAAGAACTTATGCTTCTTGATGAAATTCCAAATTTCCGGCGGCAAGTCGCGATCCTGGTGGATCTGCCAATCGTCGGCCATACGGCACAATTCTTCGACCGGGCCCTCCATAAAAGCCTCTTCTACATCGGTCAGCGGTTTTGGTTGAAAGGCGAGCAGCTTTTTCCAATCCGGCCGACCGGAAAACAAATCCCTGTCCCACCAGACAGTCCCCGCTTCGAGGGCGATCCGTTCGGTCTCTCCCATACTTGGGAGAATACGTTTCACGACCTTGAGAAGTGCCGGTGAAATCAAGGTTCGGCGGAACGGACGGAATCCGAATAGGACTGCAATCGACGCCAAAATGACCGCGGCCGTCCAGAAGAGGTTTTGGCTCGAAACGCCGTCGATCCAAACCGAAGCCAAGATCGCTGCTGTGGCCAATACCCAAGCCCAATAACCGCGCCCCCAATAGAGTAGCGCCACGAAGGCAATCAGGCCGGCAATCCACAGCACCAAAGGCAGTCCGCTCAACACGTTTCGCCATCTCCTTTATCGGATTCGTCGGACTCTGCGGCATCCTCGTACCATTCGAGCTCCTTATAATTAAAGTTAGTCTCGAGGCTCGGTTTTACAATCCGGAAATAGGGCGATAGATCGAAGTCCCTCGGCGCAAAGAGACTGTGATGGCGAATATGAAGGTATTCGCGGGCCACGAATTGCTGCTGCTTGCTATCGTAGATCGAGCGTTCACGGACATTCGGCAATATCGGATACTTAACCTGCTGGAATGCCTGCGCAATTAACGACGAACAGATCGTGCGCGTCGGATCGCCACTTCCGAGCGCCAACATTCGCCGACGGAAGCGTTTCGGGACCGGCGGCTTGGGCAGCAGGTACCGCATCAAATCGATGATGTTCTTAAGATCGTATTTCATGCCGCGACGCTGAGCGTTAATCATATAGTCGATCACCGTCTGTCGATCCTGATCGCTCAATCCCATTGGTCTACAAATCCGCGTGTTGAGATGTTGGTATCTCGAGAGAGGGACCGCCACGACGCCTTTCGATAAATCCGCCTCTATGAGCGAATTGGGCTCGGCTCCGCTCTCCGCAAGATCATAGCCTTCGCCAATGTAGAAAGCGGCATGGGACCACGAGGATTGGGTCAGGTATTTGATCGCCGTCGAGACGCGTTGATTGCCCTCGACCAGAAGAATATCGCCGGGCTGCAACGTCCGACGCAAACGGCGTAACGGTGTCACCGAAACGCTGGAATAGCTGCCGGATTCCTTGTCGAGATACCCCGCCAGCGCCTCACCGATCTTATTCGCAAGCCATCCGAACATGATCAGTTGCGCAAGGGTTTGCCGGTTTTCAACATATGGGCGATACGAGCCTTGCTGCCGCGATGGCGCACCAGTTCGAGAAAGCTTTCGCGCTCAAGTGCCAACAGGTCATCTTCGCTAACGATTTCTGTAATGTCTGTTTCACCTCCCGACACGACCCGCGCCAGTGCCTTACTGACGACCACATCGTGTGGCGTCGCCTTGCCGCTTTTACGAAACCCATCGATTGCCATTTCAAGCGCGACACGACCGGTTGGCCCGGGCAACGCAGTCTCCGCCTGTTCCGGCGGCGCATAATTTTCGGCCAGAGCTAACGCGCGCGCCTTGGCATCCGCCAACACGCGATCCCTATTCATGGTCACGCTATCGCTGTCCCGAAGAATTTGCAGATCACGCGCCTCTTCGGCCGATTTCGCCACCGCTGCCAATCCGATAATTTCGAACACCTTAGTCACTGGCGGCATCGGTCCACCCCGCCCTTTGGGATTGGCGGCCCAACGCAGCAACATCTCCTTACATCCACCCCACCCCGGGACGAGCCCAACGCCAACCTCGACCAGACCGGCGTAGGTTTCCCCATGTGCCTGCACCGCATCAGAATGAAGGAGCACTTCGCAGCCGCCACCGAGCGCCATACCCGAAGGCGCGGCGACGACCGGGAAGGGTGCATATTTCATTGCTCTGAAACTGCGTTGTCCCTTCCCTATCGCCCAGCCAATCAAGAAATAGGCAAAAATTTTCGCCGCGATCATAACGATGCCAATATTCGCGCCGACGGAGAAATTGCGGCCTTCGTTGTGAATCACCAGCGCTTTATAGCCACGGGGAACCAGCTTCACCGCCTTGTCGACCATGAACAGCGAAAATGGGTCGAGAGCGTTCATCCGGCTATGAAATTCAAGGCATAGCACTCCGTCGCCAATATTCCACAAACTGGCGGACATATTTTTCGCAACCGGCTTAGTCCGACGTTTGATATCCGCAAGCAGCAATACACCTTCCGCTCGAGACAGATCGGTGTAAGCGCCGTCCGTGCCCAAATATTGAAGAGTACCCTTATGGGTCCGATAGAAGGATTTACCCGCCGCCAGTCGCAGTAGCGATGGTACGTCGTTGCCCTGGGCGGCAAGTTTGGCCGCGAACCAATCGACACCGACTTTATCGATTAATTCGAATGGGCCAAATTTCCAGTTATAGCCGAGCCGCATCGCCTCATCGACAGCGGCAATATCATCGGCAATCTCGGGGACCAAACTTGCAGCGTAGCTGAGTGTTTTCGACCAAACCGCCCAGGCGTATTTGCCGCCGCGATCACTATGATCGAGCAATGCTTTGAGACCACCCTTTTTTGCCGCCTCCACGCTACTGAGTTTCGGTTTTTTCGCCTGCGCATATTCGCCGGAGCCAAGATCAATCGCCTCCTTAATACGCTTGCCTCCCTCTCGGTTCAGGCGATAGAAACCGCCTTTTCCTTTGCGGCCCGTATACCCGTCGGCAATCAGTCTTTCGATCAATTCCGGTTCGCGATAGACACCGTGAAACGGATCGTCGGCACCGAGACTATCGGACATGCTCGCCAGCACCTTCGGCATCAAATCGAGACCAATCAAATCCAAAAGGCCGAAAACACCGGTGCGCGGAATTCCCGCCGGCCGGCCAATTACCGCATCCGCCTCTTCGATCGAGAGCCCACGGTCCATCGCCTCGATGACGGCGCATTGCAGCCAAAAAATACCGATGCGGTTAGCGATAAACCCGGGCGTATCGTTGCAATCGACGACGCTCTTACCGAGCGTGCGATCGACAAAATCACGCATCGCCTTCGTCGCTTCCGGCCGCGTCAACGGCCCCGATACAAGCTCCAACAACCGCATGTATCGGGGCGGATTGAAAAAATGAGTGATCATGAAATCCGCCGCCAAGCTCTCCGCCATTCCCTCGGTCAGTTGGTTCAGAGGAATGGTCGACGTATTGGAAGAAACGATTGCCCCCGGCTTCCGGCTCGCCGCGATGATTCCATAGAGTGAGTGTTTGATTTCGAGATTCTCGATCACCGCTTCGATAATCCAATCGCATTCCGCCAATTGGTCGAGATCGTCCTTGATATTGCCGGGCGTAATGCGCTTGGCGAACTTTCGATGCATCAGGGGAGCGGGATCGGCCTTCAACAACTTTTCGATTGCGCCCTTGGCGATCGTACTCCGGTCACCACCCTCTTCCGGGACGATGTCCAGCAACAGTACGTCCACGCCCCCATTAACAATTTGCGCGGCGATCCCGGCACCCATCACACCGGCGCCGATAACTGCAACTTTTCTAATGTCGGGCGAATCGGTCACCTACAGCGACTCCATTACCGTAGCGATTCCCTGGCCGCCGCCGATACATTGGGTCGACAGCGCGTACTTCCCGCCTTCGCGTTTGAGTAACTGCGCAGCCTTGCCGGTGATACGCGCGCCGGTTGCCCCGAGCGGGTGGCCGAGTGCAATGGCACCGCCGTCCAGATTTACCTTTGCCTGATCGAGTTCAAGATCGCGCAAACACGCGAGCGATTGCGACGCAAAGGCCTCATTGAGCTCGGCCACATCTATATCGTCGATTGTGAGGCCCGCCCGCTCCAACGCCTTACGGGTCGCGGCGACCGGGCCGATACCCATAATTTCCGGCGCACAGCCCGCAACCGCGACCGATTTGATCCGCGCCAGAGGCTCGAGATCGTTGGCGGCGGCAAATTCTTCGGTGCAAACCAGTGTTGCCGCAGCGCCATCGGTGAGCGGCGAGGACGTCCCTGCGGTGACGGTTCCCGTTTCATCAAAGGCCGGATTCAAATCGGCCAAGCCTTCCATCGTGGTACCGGCGCGGATGCAACCGTCTTCGCTGACCGTACCCTGCTCCGTTTCGATAGGTACGATTTCGTCGGCAAGCTTGCCGTCAGCTTGCGCCGCTGCCGCCTTCTCTTGGCTCGAAACAGCAAAAGCCTCCTGCTCTTCACGGGTCAGCTGATACCCGCGCGCAACGTTCTCGGCCGTATCGCCCATGGACATGTAGGCTTCAGGCATCGCGTCGTTGAGCCTGGGGCTCGGCATCGGGTTGTAACCGCCAATCGGCACCCGCGACATCGATTCGACGCCAGCGCAAACAAAGGCGTCTCCGGCATCAAGTTGAATCGCCCCCGCAGCCATGTGGATCGCATACATCGATGAGCCACAGAATCTGTTAATGGTGGCGCCCGCGACAGTGATCGGCAGTCCTGCGTCGAGCACCACCAAGCGCGCAACATTCATCCCTTGCTCGGCCTCGGGAAAAGCACAGCCCAGGATCAAATCCTCGATCTCGTTCGGATCGACGCCGGTTTTCTCGACCAACGCCCCAACCACTTGCGCCGCCAGCGTGTCGGGCCGAATCTTGGCCATAGCGCCCTTACTGGCGAAGGTCTGCGGCGAACGCAAATATTCGGCTATGACAACGGATTTCATCCTTTACACTCCTTCGTTTTCGACCGGATCAGCCTCTCCGCTTTCCCGCCGCGCCGCCTCTTCGGCAGCCAGTTCCTTTTTCGACAGCTTGCCGATCATAGTTTTCGGCAATTCGTCTCGGAATTCCACATAGTCCGGCATCTCTATCGCCGAGAGCTTGTCCTTCAGAAACGCGAGCAGATCCGGTTCGCTTAATTTCGCACCCTGTCGCAATTTGACGAATGCTTTCGGCGCCTCGCCGCGATATTCATCGGGCACGCCAATGACCGTCACCTCTTCCACCGCTTCGTGGCGCTGGATCGCTTCCTCGATTGTGCGGGGATAGACGTTGTAGCCACTGCAGAGGATCAAATCCTTGATACGATCGACAATAAATATATAGCCGTCTTCATCGATATAACCGACATCCCCGGTGTGAAACCGTCCATCGATCAAGGCTTCGGCCGTCGCGTCTTCACGGTTTAAATAGCCCGCCATCACCTGAGGGCCACGGACGCAGATTTCCCCCCGCTCGCCGAGCGCCAGGACGTCGTGCTTTTCATCGATAGAACAAATTTCGACCACCGTGCCAGGTAGCGGCAAGCCGATCGAGCCCGCCCGGTTTTCCGCCCCAACCGGATTGCAGGTCACAACCGGCGAGCACTCGCTCAAGCCATAACCTTCGACCAGTTTGGCGCCAGCGACCGTTTCGAACTCCTCCTTCACGGCACCGGGCAATGGTGCGCCGCCTGAAATACAAAATTTCAGACTGGTGAGATCGTACTCCTCCAGCTCATCACATGCGTTGATGGCGGTGAAAATCGTCGGCACCCCCATCATCAGTGTGACTTTGTTCTTGGCGATGGTCTCTAAAACCTGCTCGCGCTCGAAGCGGGGCAACAAATACATTTCCGCGCCGCAGCAGAGGCCGAGATTCATCACCGTCGTCATCGCAAAAGAATGAAAAAGCGGAATTACGCCGAGTATGCTCTCGTTTTCGGCTTCTACCTCGCCTCCGAGCCCCCGCATCCAGTATCGAATTTGTTGCGCGTTTGCGAGGATATTGCCATGGGTCAGCATCGCACCCTTGGGGATGCCCGTCGTGCCACCGGTATATTGCAACACCGCAATGTCGTTTACCGGATCGACTTCGGCGACCGCGTCCAAGCCATCATTGTCGATCAGTTTATCGAAGGACACATGCTGTAGGTCGTCGGCAATATCGGCGATCTTGCTGCGTTGGAAGATAGAAAACAGCACACTTTTGACCGGCGGCAGGATATCGCTCATGCTGCAGACCACTATGGTGCGAAGCCCGCTCTCTTCCAGTAACGCAGCAACCTTGGGATACAGTTGCCGTAAATCGAGGCTCACCATAATCCGAATATCGGAGTCTCCGACGATCTGCTCCAATTCATGTTCCACGTAGAGCGGATTGACGTTGACCACGGTGCCGCCGGCTTTGAGGACAGCGAAATAGCAGATGATCGAGTAGGGCGTGTTGGGAAGGCAAATACCTACACGAATGTCTTTTCGGACTCCAAGCTGACGAAAACCCTCTGCCGCCCGGTCGACCAAATCTCCGAGTTCCTTATAGGTGTATTTTCGGCCGAGAAAATCGACAGCCGGTCTCTCGGGATGATGAGCGACTGCCTCGTCGATCAAACTCCAAAGCGGTGCGGCGTGAATTGGCGCGTCCCATTCAACGCCCGGTGCGTAGGATTTCTCCCAGGCATAAGGAGATTCATTTGCCGTATCGGATTCTGGCACCGCCGTTTTGGCACCGGATCGACCGGGGAATAAGGCACTACCAAGCTTCTTGAATATCGTTTTCATGTCGATTTCACTGATCCCATCCCATTATGCCATGAACACAACGGCGGAACGCGATTTACACGGAAATTTGTCCCAGACGGTGCGGGTCTAACGTCCTTCGAATTTCGGAGATCGTTTTTCAGCGAAAGCAGCTTCGGCTTCACGGTGATCGGCGCTAAACCAAAGCTCGGCAAAAATATCCTCGGAAACGTTCGCCGCCGACGGCGACGCCATAGCGGCTACCTTCTTGACCGCCTTTAAAGCCAAGGGGGCAGCCTGGTTAAATTCAGCAGCGATTTCCAACGCGCGGGACAACACCGGTTTGTCCGCAACCACCTCATCGATCAGCCCCAGACCTGCCGCTTCGGCTGCATCGAACCCGGCACCGCCACCCGCCAATCGGATGGCTTGTCCCCGTCCGACCAGTCCTACCAACCGTTCGAGCCCGTGCCAGCCGGGAATAATGCCAAGCCGGGCCTGCGGTAACGCAAACCGTGCCTCAGCATCGGCCAGACGAATATCTGCCGCGAGTATCATCTCGAACCCGCCCCCGAGGCAGTACCCGTTGATTGCCGCGATTACCGGAATGTCCAGAGCCTCCAATCCCCGCAATGCTCTTCGGCTTCGGCCCATGACTTCATCGAGCGCGGCGCGATCCTGAACAGCGCGATATTCTTTGATATCCCCGCCGGCGCAGAAGAATTTCTCCCCTTCCCCGGTGAGGATGACGGACCGTAAGGTTTGATCCTTGGCGGCAGCGACAACCGCTGCTTCCAGGGCCTCGGCAGCGGCGCCATTGATCGCATTGCCGGCTTCAGGCCGATCGATGGTGAGGACGAGTGCAGTGCCCTGTTGTTCGGTCTTGATCACAGAGCGCCTATAACTCATCCCGTTCGACAAAGTGGAGCAACACTCCACCCAACGATGACGGATGGACAAAGCCGATCAACGCCCGGCGTGAACCGGGCCGGCCTTTCAGATCGATCATTCGGCGCCCCTTAGCCTCCAGGTGGCGTAGTGTTTTTCCGATATCAGGTGTCTTCAACGCAACGTGGTGCAAACCCGGTCCATGTTTTTCCACATAACGGCCGATTACGCCTCGGTCCTGCTTGGTGTTACCGGGCCGGCCGTGTTCCACAACATGTTCCGTAGAGGGATCGATATCCTGCAGAAATTCCAGTTCTAGATCGCCGACCGTGGTGAACAACACCCGTAATCCGCCGACCTGTTCGGGAGGCCGGTTGTGATAGATCACGCCGTACTTGTCGGAAGTAAAGCTTTCGACCGCCATACTGACTTCGAAGTCGGTCTGTCGGCTTTCCACAGGACAACCGAGATTGCCCGTGAACACCTTTTCGTCTTCGCTAACGTCTGCGCTGGCGATACCGAGATGGTCGATCCGCTCGATGAATTCGCTTTTGCTGTCGGGAATTTCGAGCTTGGGCGCGAACCTCGTGCAGATCCCAACGGTTTCGTCTCGTGCCACACGCACCTCATTGAACCCGCCGACGCCTTCACCCTCACCTGTTACCTTTAGTCCGTGTTTCTTGGCAGCATCCGATGGAGCCTCGGTCGCAAGCACCATGTGATCGACCCCGGTCCGGCCCGGCGTCTCAAGCAGAGGGTGCTCCGCGTCGAACACGCAAATGCCCGTCTGGCCGGCCCCAAACAGCTGCACGTTGCCGCCCGGCGCATCGACAGTCCCGCCGTTCAAACCAAGATCGCCACCCAAAATTTCGACCACAAGCTCGGGTTCCCTGCTCGACAGGGCGACGTAAGAAAGCTCGTAACCACTCATTTGCACTCTCCTTGACGCAAATCCGCCAAGCCCTGCAGCCTCGGGTGCAACCGCGCGACATCGGGCGCCCGCACGTTATCTAACGGCAATTCCATTGCAGCCATCTCACACCAACGTTGGTCTTTCGCAATTCGGCGGATTTATAAACGCGAATCTAAGCGAATGCACCCTTGCCACGGCCCCTTAATTGATCACAATTGAGAAAATAGTACGACGGGGAGAGTGGCATCATGACGAAAATGACCGGTGGGCAAGCAGTCGTACAATCCTTGGAAGTAGAGGGTGCGGAGGTTGCTTACGGCGTCCTTGGTAGCCACCTGATGCCGACTTACGACGCACTTTTCGATAGCCGGATAAAACTGATTACGCCACGCAACGAAGATGCCGCCGGTCATATGGCGGATGCCTATACACGTATTTCCAACAATCCCGGGGTCGTCCTGACGACGGTCGGGCCCGGCGCAGGTGGTGTCGCCTGTGCCATGGGCGAGGCTTACAACGAATCCTGGCCGTTGCTGCATATTTCGACGCAAATTCTGAGCGAACATATGGGCAAGGAAAAAGGCTTCTATCACGACGGCCCCGCCCAGAAAGAAATGTTCGTGCCTGTCACTTCATGGCGCCACACCGTGACTTCGATCGGTGAAATTCCCGAAGCCATCAACGAGGCTTACCGGCGCATGCGTACTGGCAGACCGCGGCCGGTATTCCTCGAGATTCCGACCGACTTTCTGAACGGCGAAGCGGACTTCAAAATTCTACCGCCGTCGAACGTTACGCCACCACCGGCCGACGCGGACCAAATCAAAGATGCGGTGCAACTGCTGAAGAAAGCCAAGCGACCCATTCTTTGGGTCGGTGGCGGCGCGGTCAAAGCCGGCGCAATCGCCGAGGTTAAAGCCATGGCGGAGATGCTTCAGTCGCCGGTCTTTTGTACCAATGGCTCGAAAGGCGTGTTGTCCGAAGACCACCCCCTCGCGCTCGGTAATCTCTTGACCGTGAGCGAAACCCTACAGAACGAGGTCCTTAGTAAAGGCGACGTACTGTTGGCGGTCGGCACCCGTTTTTCGCAAAGGGCGACGAAGCAATGGACCCTGTCGATGCCGAAAGACATGATTCATTGCGACATCGATCCAGCGGAATTCGGCCGCAACTACACAGCCTCGGTAAACGTGGAGGGTGATGCCCGAGTAATTTTGCAAACACTCCTGAATGCGCTGGAGAAGGATGGCTATCAGGCAACAGAAAACCGTTTCGAGCAAACACAAGGCCTGAAGGTAAAAGCCATCGACGAAATGAAACAGCGCCAGCCGGAAGTGTTCAAGGCGATTCAAGATATTCGCGCGATATTGCCGCGGGACGCCGTCGTGGCATCGCAATCGATTATGGGGCATTGGACCCGGTTCGGGTTCGAATGTTACCAGCCGGGCTGTTTCCTGTTTGCCAACACCTACGGCTCGATGGGTTTCGCATTCCACGCCGCAGTCGGCGCCAAGGCTGCCTTCCCCGAGCGCAAGATCGTCGGCTTTTGCGGTGATGGTGGCTTCATGTTCGGCTGTGGCGAATTGGCGACCTTGCAGCAGTACAATCTCGCCATGCCGATCGTGATTTTTAACAATGGCGGCTATTCGATCATTCGCCAGCGCCAGGACGCACGTTACGGGCGCAATATCGGCACCGTGCTGTCAAATCCCGACTATGTTGTTCTGGCGCAGGCCTTCGGCTTTTACGGTAAGCGTGTCGACGACATGTCGGAACTGGTGCCAGCGATCGAAGAAGCGCTCGAAGCGGACAAGACCACGATCATCGAAGTGCCGCTGGAATTCGAGGGCTATCGAACGGCAGCCGAAACCCAACTCCAGATGACCGGCTCCACATCCACCGAGAGCTGGAAACAAACCTAAACGAGGAAAATAAGATGACGATTTTGATTACCGGCGGCGCCGGCCTGGTTGGTCTGTATACGGCGCGCCGATTTGCCGAGGACGGACAAAATCCGATTTGTTTGGACCGCGTCCCGCGACCCGCACATGCCGCCTATATTCTGGGCGACAAGGCAAAGGATATTCCTCACGAACAAGGCGATGTCCTCGATTTCGAAAGCCTCTCGGACCTTGTTCGCGAACATAAAGTCGAAGGCATCATCCATGCGGCGGCCGTCGTGAACGAGTACGTGTTTTTGGATGATCCGCTGTTGGGCATTCGCGTCAACACCATCGGCACCGCCAATATGCTGGAGCTCACCAGGCAACACGACCTGCGCCGCGTAATCTTCTGTTCGTCGGGCACCATGTATGGACCGAATGCGGGCCAACCGCTGGTGGAGGGTGATGAAGACCCGAAAGGATTCTATGCGGAAACAAAAAACATCTCCGAACGCCTGATGCATCAGTATCGCGACAAATTCGGGGTTCAATCGATCGCCCTTCGAATTTCGGCGGTGTACGGCCCGGGCAAGGTCTGGAACATGGACAATTATCCACTGCAACGGCTTTGCTACCACGCACTCCAGGGCGAGCCGTACGAGATGACCGAAGGTGGCGATTACAAACGAGATTTCACCTATGGCGCCGATGCGGCGCTCGGCCTCTTACTCGCTTACGGAAAGGAAGATCCGGCCTACAACGAATACAATATTTCCGTCGGCAAACTGATTTCCGTCGCCGAAGTGGGCGATGCTCTGAACCGGATCGTCCCGGGCGCCGACCTCACCGTCGGCTCAGGCGCATTCGAGAGCCATGTCGCCCTATCGGGCAGCCTCCGGGGCGAACTCGACATAACTCGGGCCCGAGAGGATCTGGGCTTTAAGCCGGAATACGACCTGGATAAGGGCTTGAGCGCCTATACCGACTATCTACGAGCGCATCCGGAGATCATGGACAAATAGTTACGTGCGTATCGAAGGGGGGCCGCGCCTTTAGACGTTCGTACCAGGCATCCATGTACTTGAACGCGGGGCGCTCCTCGACCAAGACGTAATACCGGTTCACATGCACCCCGAGCGCGCAATCGACCATGGTGAACCGGTCGCCCATGATGTAGTCGCGGCCTTCGAGACGCTTCTCCACGAACTGATAGATGCGGGTCAGTTCCTCACCGCATTCCTTCATCGCCGCATGATCGCGCTGGTCTTCCGGCGTGTGGACGATGCCGCGGAAGATAGGACCGGTCTTGGGGACTGCGACCGTTAAGTGCCAATCCATCCATTTTTCCGCCTCGGCACGCTCTTGGATATCGGCCGGATACATGCCGCCTTGGTCGTGCTTGCAGCAGAGATAACGGATGATCGCGTTCGACTCCCAGAGGATCATCCCGTCGTCCTCGATGGTCGGCACCAGTCCGTTCGGATTCATGTCGAGATACCATTGCTCGTCGTTTCCGCCGAAGTCGCCGCCGACATCTTCACGCTCGAATTCCACACCTAATTCGTCCGCACACCACAAGACCTTGCGGACGTTGCTGGACGTCTTACGTCCCCAAATTTTCAACATTTTTCCCTCCCTCGCGATTAACTGATTCGACTTAACGAAATTTACGTTCCCGGGTCGACCCGTTCCTCGGGCCCGACTACACCAAGTCCGGAACGAAGCCCTTCGAGCACCATCACCATGTCCGACGGGACATTGGCGATATTCGCATCGGGTCCAAAACTCGACACCAGGAACTTCATCATTTCGAACACGTCGTTTTTGGTCGTGCCCTTGATCCAGAAACCGGGCAATTCGACGAGAAGATGCTCGGGATCGATACCGTCTCGCACGGCCTCGACCAGATCCGCCTGAACTTCACCGTCGATAACAAGTTCCGCCGCCTCCACGAGGACGATCTCGCATCCCGCGTTCAAGCAAATCTCGGCCTGACCGATCAGTTCGCCTACCGCTTGTTTGGTGGTTTTAGAGCCGACCTCCCCGTGAACCTCGATGCCCGCATCGGCGACCATCTTGATCATTCGTTCCCGCTCGTCATCGGAGAGCGGCACGCAATTGTCCGAAACCTCAATCGCTTTGATCCCCAGCCTTTTGGCCTCGGCAAGAAATGGCGTAACCCCCTGCCAGCCCTGGGTTGCGAAGACGTACTCGAGAAATTGCCCGCCGATGAAGCCCGCCACATCGTGACGCGCCAACACATTAAGTTTGGTGTTGAAATAGGCTTCTTTATAAAGCCGCGCGGACCCGACGGCGATTTTCCAGAGATCGATATAGTCTCCGGCGATACCCAGCAACGCCTCTACCTGCTCCACGGGCTCGCCAAAATCGACGACCATGGTAATCCCGGTTTTGCGTGGCTTCTCGGTACTGCGATCGTCGGGCAGCGGCACCATCTCGAACGGTTGCCTACTCATCGATAAATATAGATGGGGCTGGTCCAGGCGCAGGTACCGTCCTCTTGGGTCAGACGGATGTAAATACCGTTGTCGCCCTTCTCTTTAAGGTCGAGTGCCTGTGTGAATTTAATGGTGCGATGAGAATTCTCGGGCGGCAGCCGGAAAAGCTTCAAATATCGCGGCAACACGCCGCTTTGATCGAACACCTGATCTTCCATACCTATATCACCCAACGAGACATCGCATTCTATCAATGGGGTTTTCAGGCTGAGCGAACCTGCCTGCGGCTCGTCCACCCAAAGATCGAAACCGCTGAAATTGCCGGTGGTCAGCGAACGCCATTTGAGACCGGTGTCGCCGACGCGATCCAGCGTTTTGTCGCGGTTGAGGAAATTGATCGGCGCCGCATCGACAATCTTGTTGCCGGAGAGCTGCGCCTCGCCATCCCAGATTACCTGCCGGAACCGACCACGATACTCAGCACCCTCCCAAATGACCCGGATGCGATTACCCAGATCGTCTTCGGTGTAGGGCCGGATCGTCTCCACATGATCGAGACCGTTGAATATGTCGACCCGTTCGATCGGCGCGGCGGCAACGATATCCACCGAAAGTTCGGCACCGCCATCCGGCAGATGGACGATATCGCCCATCATGGCCGATTTGGCGGCAACCCCTTCGGCGGGACCGAGATTTGGGTCGTCGTGATAGAGGGTGCCCTCATTTTCGAATTTGGCATTTACGTCGATCACCATGCGTCCGCCATGACCGCCGGACGTACCGTAGTGGTGACGTTTGCGAATGCATTCGAGCAACGCGGCACGGCTCAATTCCGGCATTAGAAAACATGTCAATCCGCCGATCGCGCCAAACATGGATGCGCCGGGATAGCTCGCACCGGGCCGCCCCTTATGGCCGTCCGAATTGGCGACGATGCCGCTGCGATACCCCATCTCGAACGAATCCTGCACCAGCCACTCGAAGGTGCCCCAGGAAGAATGAACCTCCATCGATTTTTCGAAACGCCCATCATGGGCAAGCTTCACATCCGCATACCGCCCACCGCAATGCGCGTAGGTAAGCACATCGAACTCGTTATTGTCGGCAAAGGCCTCGAACAACTCGGCGGCGGTATCGCAATCGGTATCGATATCACTCTGGTCTTCGATTAGCGCATGGGAAGACCGGCGTATCTGGCGGCCTTCTTCAGGAAAAAAAACGTTTCGATCGCCCCCAAGAGCCGTATTGCCGGACCATTCGTAACCGGGGAGAACGACGAACTCGCCATCCACATTGAACTCCGCGAAGAGATCGTTGAGTTCATCCCAATAAGGCGTCGTCATCTGAAAGTCATTGCCTTGGTGCGACGTCGCATCGACAAAAGCCTTGTCGCGGGCGTAGGCGAAATATTGCCGCGCGCTGTTGGTACCGATGGTTTCTTCGGATTGGCCATGTAGATCGCCCCAATAATGCAGCAGCTCCGCTTCCTCGACGATACGAAGCGGGTTGCTTTGGGCAACCACCTCGCCATTGTCATCCACCAATTCGACGACCGTTTCACCTGCTTTCGCGACGCTCAACCCTTCGATAATGACCGCGTCTTCACCCGGCACGAAGGTCACGCTATCGGGCAAACCATCGACCGGTGCACGCGCTCTCAACGCGAAAGTGGCATCGCATTTGTCGGACGGATTACCCCAATTATCCTCGCCCTTCAGTTTGAGGGAAAAACTCTCGCCAACACGCCGTAAGGTCGGCAACACGGCGACATAGTCGGTCGGCGGACCGGCCACAATGTCGATAACCGGCTGTTCGGGCATGGGCTGGTAAATAAAGGTGGCGATGGGATCGACCAACGTGTGAAATTCGAAAGTATCCTCGAGGAACGTTTGAACCCGGATACCCGGCGACCCCTCGGTCGTATCGCCGAAGGTCACTGTGATCGTATCTCCCTCGCTCAGATACCCGTTCACCACTTTGATGTAGAGGCAACGGTCCCACGGCCGCACATTTCCTTTAGGATCATAGCGATATTCCAGCACCGCTTTGTTGCTGGCCTCGATCGTCGTGTAGTTGGCCTTATCGGGCTCGTCGAATTGCGGCCGTGATTGGTCGGAAGCAAACCGAAAACAAATTCGCATCGACCCGGAATCGTCTACACCGAACTTGCCGGCCGTATAGACAAGCTTGAAGGTCTGAAAAGAACCTGCCTCAAATTCGCCGTCAGGAGTCAGCGATACGCTGCCCAAATCTTCCGGCTTGATTGGCGGCTTGATCGGAATGCTAACCAGTCCACCTAACGCTTGTTCGCTCATAAAATTTCCCTTCAGGTTCTAAAACAGCGAGCGCAGCATCGACTTTCGATCATCGTCGCTATAGACACCACGTTCCTTACGCGCGAGCCGCTTTTTTTCCAGCTCGGTACGATAAATATCGTTATGGGGCGCGGAAATCATATCCGATTCGATGATCTGCGCCTCTAGACGCGTCGGCAACGTTTCCGGCGACCCACTCACCGGGTAGTCGTACTGCTGCAGCAAATCCCCGATAACGCTTTCCAGTACTTGCGCATCTGTGCCCTTGAGGCGGGTCTTATACATCTCGCAATAATCGGTACTGATCGGCGCGCCGGTCGCTTTATGATTTCCGATCGCCGCCCATTTCTTGGTGCTCGGCGTCTCGTTATGCCGGAGCATGGTCTCGTCGAAATCTTCGCCAAGAAAGTCGCAGAGATTTTTCAATTCCGTTCCCGGATCGGCGCAGAGCGATTCATATTTGATGGTAAAGGCATCCCCTGCGTCGAGCTTGGCGAGATCCGTCGTAATACCTGAAACATAATGTTTCCAGAAATGCACACCCATCAGCACAGAACATGGTCGCATCGACTGCGATTGGCTGATGTCTATGGCCATGTCACGACCGTCGCGGATGATGTGAACAAACTGGGCATCGGGGAAATCGGATTTGATTTCCTCAATCCAGTAGCCGTTGCGGGGCGACTTCTCCCCCCACCGGACTTTGCCTTTGGCAGCGGCATCTTTTTCGTGAAGATAGGCGTAGGCTTCCTTGAAGGACGGCTCGGCACATTTCTCGACCACCTCATCCACGGTGAAGTCCACCATCCATTCTTTGATGGTGGGCATATCGATCATATCGTGGGCCAGCTCGCGAAAATTCGTCTCGTCCGACAAATCGCCATAGCTATAGAGGAACGGATAGACAAATTCGTAAATCCAAGCGGGCGACGGGACGGCAATATTCGGGTGCGCATCCAAAATCAATCGAAGCAACGTCGAACCGGATCGCGGTGAGCTCACGATAAAAATCGGTTTTTGGAAATCGGACATTTTGATCCTCCCCGTTGGTCTCTAATCGCATGGCTCGTTACCGATGCGACGGTCTTGGTTTTGTATTCGTTCTGGAAACGCAGTCTACTTGATCTGTTTCGGGCGACCAAGATTTCCACGACGAGGCTACTCACATAAAGATACGGCCCGCCTATAACCGGCGGGCCGTTCTCTAACACAATCTGCGCACTTTTATTGCGGGCGCATATCAGTCGGATCGATGTCGGCGACAATGACCGGCTTTTTCATCGCATCCCGGCGGAACGGCTCACCGAGCTCCTGATTAAGCAGGACTTCGATGAAGGTGGTTTCCTTCTTTTCCATTTGCGCCTCGACGGCTACCGCCAGGGCATCGGTCAGTTCCTGCATTGTCGCGACCTGGACGCCGTTGCTACCGCACGCCTGCGCGATATCGGCATATTTGACATCGAGATCGAGTTCGGTACCAACGAAATTGTCATCGAACCAAAGCGTGGTATTGCGCTTTTCCGCGCCCCACTGATAGTTGCGGAAAATCACCATGGTGATCGGCGGCCACGGGTCACGACCGCAGGCGGTCATCTCGTTCATGGAAATTCCGAATGCACCGTCACCGGCGAAGCCTACTACCGGCGTATCGGGGCACGCAATCTTGGCACCGATAATAGCCGGAAACCCGTAACCGCAAGGCCCGAACAAGCCGGGGGCAAGATACTTACGGCCATCTTCGAAGGTCGGATAGGCGTTACCGATGGCACAGTTGTTCCCGATGTCCGACGAAATGATCGCTTCGGTCGGCAGGGAAGCCTGGATCGCCCGCCATGCCATGCGAGCCGACATTCTGTCCGGCTCGGCTTCGCGGCAACGTTCGTTCCAAGTGGTGCCGGGGTCATCTTCTTCGTGGTCCATCGAAGACAGCTGCTGTAGCCACGCGGATTTTGTCTGCTGAACCAGCGCCAAACGCTCGTCGCGTCCGTTATCACCGGCAGTCGGCTTCAAGACCTCATTGAGCTGTTCGGCGACCATCTTGGCATCACCCTGAATGGCGACGGTGACTTTCTTGGTAAGACCGATTCGGTTGGGATTTATGTCGACCTGGATCACCTTTGCCTTTGCAGGCCAATAGTCGATGCCGTAACCGGGCAAGGTGGAGAAAGGATTGAGGCGCGTACCGAGCGCGAGAACCACATCCGCCTTTGAGATCAGCTCCATGGCCGCCTTGGACCCGTTATAGCCGAGGGGACCGACCGACAGCTGATGATTCCCGGGGAAGGCATCGTTGTGCTGATAGCCGCAACAGACCGGAGCACTGAGCTTCTCGGCCAACGCGGCGGACGCTGCAATACCGTCACTCAACACCACACCGGCGCCGTTGAGAATGACCGGGAATTTCGCTTTCGACAGCAATTCGGCTGCCTCGACGATGGCATCGCGGCCGCCGGACGGACGTTCGATATTGATCGTATCCGGCAGTTCGATATCGACCACCTGAGTCCAGAAATCACGCGGCACGTTGATTTGCGCCGGCGCGCTGCCGCGCCATGCCTGCTCGATGACCCGGTTCAAAACTTCCGCGACCCGGCTGGGGTCGAGTACTTCTTCCTGATAGCAGACCATGTCTTCGAACAAAGCCATCTGCGGAATTTCCTGGAAGCCACCTTGGCCCATGGTCTTGTTCGCGGCTTGCGGAGTGACCAAAAGCAACGGGGTGTGATTCCAATAAGCGGTCTTGACCGGTGTCACGAAGTTGGTGATGCCCGGCCCGTTCTGAGCAATCATCATACTCATCTTGCCGCTGGAACGGGTAAAGCCGTCCGCCATCATGCCCGCATTGCACTCATGGGCGCAGTCCCAAAATGTGATGCCGGCTTTTGGAAAAAGATCGGAAACCGGCATCATAGCCGAACCGATGATCCCGAACGCATGTTCGATACCGTGCCGTTGCAAGACTTTTACAAAGGCTTCTTCCGTCGTCATTTTGGTCATTTATCGGACCTCCCTGGATTTTCCGTTGGCTAGGTTTTAGCGGATGCAGCCGCGCTTGTCGCGGGTTTCATCCGTCGGTCGACTCGTTCGAAACCGCTCTGCCGCCTATACTGCATCGACACCATTTTTTCAAATTACAAATCTATACGTCTCGTTTTTTCGGATTATGCAGCATACGTTGCCTGATTTGTCTTCGTTATCCCGTAAAACGGGACTTCGCCGATGAAAATGTTTTGCTAGGACAATCATTCACCTATAGTCCCGGCGAACGTCTTAGGGAGTGAAATCATGAGCCAGGCACAACCGACAGCGACCGACCGCGATGATGCAGCCATCATCGGTGAGCTAATGGCAAATGGCCGACGGGCTATGGCGCAATTCGCCGGCGCCGACCAGGCACGCGTGGACGAAGCGGTCACCGCACTTTGCTGGTCGATCTACAAGCCTGAAAATGCACGGGAGACCGCCGAACTCGCCGTCGAAGGAACCGGGCTCGGCAATGTGGAAGACAAGATCATCAAAAACCAACGCAAGAATTTCGGCACCCTCCGAGATCTCTTGCGGGTTAAGACCGTCGGTGTAATCGAGGAAATTCCCGAAAAAGGCCTGGTGAAATATGCCAAGCCGGTCGGCGTCGTCGGTGCGGTGGTGCCGTCCACCAACCCGTGCGCGACACCGGTCAACAAGGCAATGATGGCGATCAAGGGACGCAATGCGGTAATCATCGCGCCCTCACCTGCCGGCTTCACCGCAACGGGACGGGTGGTGGAACTGATGCGGATCGAGCTTGAGAAAATCGGGCTCCCCGCCGATCTGGTTCAAATCCTGCCGGCACCAATCTCGAAATCGCTCACCAACACGTTGATGGAAGAGTGCGATCTGGTTGTCGTCACAGGCTCTCAGAACAACGTTCGCAACGCCTACAAAAGCGGTACCCCGGCGATTGGCGTCGGTGCCGGCAACGTACCAGTGATCATCGATGCCAGCGCCGATCTCGACGATGCGGCACAGAAGATCATGGCCTCGAAATGTTTCGACAATGCGACCTCGTGCTCGTCCGAGAATTCCGTCACGATCGTGGATGAAATTTACGACGACGCGATAGCCGCGCTCGAACGTGCCGGCGGCTATCTCTGCAACAGCGAGGACAAAGAGAAGATACTCAACAATCTTTGGGTCGACGGCCACCTCAATCGCCATGTGCTGGCCAAGGACCCGAGCGTTTTCGCCGATGTCTGCGATTTGGACGCGGCGGCGAAAGACTCGAAATTCTTCTTGGTCGAAGATGAAGGTGTGGGGTCGGATCGACCGCTCTCCGGCGAAAAACTGTCGCTCGCGCTGACGATCTATCGCGCGCCCGACATCGAAGCCGCCATGAACCACGTCCAGGACGTGCTCAATTATCAGGGCATGGGCCATTCGGTCGGTATACACACGAAAGAACCCACCAACGCCCAAATGCTGGCGGAGCGGCTCGACGTGGTTCGTGTGCTCGTCAATCAAGCGCATACCTTCGGCAATGGCGGCAGCTTCGACAACGGGCTCGGATTTACCTTAACCATGGGGTGCGGCACTTGGGCCGGCAATTCGATCAGCGAGAATCTCGGCTATCACCATTTCATCAACATCACCCACCTGGTGAAAACAATTCCCGAGGACAAGCCCAGCGAAGAAGACTTGTTCGGCACCCATTGGGAAAAATACGGCAAATAGACTGATCCAACCGAGCGAATGGACCCGATATGGATTTCGAAGAATATGCGGCAAAACCGCTGCTAGCCTCCGCTGGGATTGATATCCCACGCGGCCAACTGGCGATGAGCCCCGAAGAGGCAGCAGACATTGCCGCGAGCATAGGGCCGTGCGTGGTAAAGGCACAGGTGCCGACTGGGAAACGCGGCAAGGCGGGCGGCATAAAGCTCGCGGCGACCCCCGAAGAGGCGGCAGCCGCGGCCGAGGCAATTATCGGCATGACGATCGACATTCACACGGTCGAAAAGGTGCTGGTCGAAGAGCAGCGCAATATCAAGCAGGAACTCTATCTCGCACTTCTAAACGATTCCGAAAGCCGCGGCCCCATGCTGCTGTTCTCCACGTTGGGCGGCATGGATATCGAGGAAGCCGCCGTGCAAGACCCGAAACAGGTGCGACGCCAACCGATCGATATTCGTCAGGGACTCGATCTCGCCACCGGCGCGATAATCCTCGGCGACCTCGATCTCGGCGATATGGGCATCGCCGTCGCCGAGGTAATGGCAAAACTCTACGACGTTTATCGGGAAAACGATGCGGAATTGATCGAGATCAATCCGCTGGTCGTGACCGAAGGCGGCCGGTTGGTCGCGCTGGACTGCAAATTCTCCATGGACGATTCCGGTACCGGCCGACATGCGAGGCTGGCGGCGTTGGGTAGTCCCGAAAAGACGACCGAATTGGAAGACCGCGGCAAGGAACTCGGACTCAAATATATCGAACTGGATGGGTCGGTCGGCGTGCTCGCCAACGGTGCAGGCCTGACCATGACGACGATGGATGTGGTCAAGCATTTCGGCGGCGAGCCGGCGAACTTCATGGAAATCGGCGGCGAAGCCTATACCAAGGGCAAGCCGGCATTGGAATTGGTCTTGTCCAACCCGAAGGTCAAAAGCCTGGTGATTAATTTTTGCGGCGCCTTCGCCCGCTGCGACGTAATGGCCGAAGGCATCGTCGCGGCCTGGGAAGAAATTCAGCCGACCCTGCCGGTCTTCTTTTCCGTCCACGGCACCGGTGACGAAGAGGCGCGCAAACTCCTCAAGGACCGTCTCGACATCACCCCCTACGACACCATGGATCAAGCCTGCAAAGCCGCCGTCGATGCGGCCCAGCAGGCCAGTTAAGGAGACGACTGATGATCGTACGAAAACACGAAAAGGTCATGATCCAGGGCATTACCGGCAAGCAAGGCACCTTTTGGACAGAGCGTATGCAGGAATACGGCACCACCATCGTCGGCGGCATCGTGCCCAAGAAAGGCGGCCAGGAACATCTCGGCGTGCCGGTCTTCGACAATGCGTTCGATGCGATGGAGGCTGTCCCTTTCGACGTTGCCGGGCTCTTCGTGCCGCCCTTCTTCGCCAAGGCCGGCGCGATCGACGCGATTCAGGCCGGCGTCAAAAAACTGGTGATCCTCACCGAACATATTCCAGTTCAGGACGTGATGGACATCGTCGCCGCAGGCCAGGCCAGCGGCACGCAAATCATCGGCCCCAACACAACCGGTGTCGCGACGCCGGGCGAGTGTTTCGTCGGCTTCATGCCTGCCTTCAATAAGAACATCATGCGCGAAGGCGAAGTGGGCGTGATTTCACGCAGCGGCAGCCTGGGTACCTTGATTTCGCTCAACATCACCCAAGCCGGTCTCGGCCAATCCGCCTTCATCGGCATCGGAGGAGATCCGGTCATTGGCACGACGACCCTGGAAGCGCTGAAATGCCTCGACGAGGACGAGAAGACCAAGGCCGTATTCATCCTCGGGGAAATCGGCGGCACCATGGAGGAAGCGGCGGCGGAATATGCGGCAACGATGAAGAAGCCGGTTGTTTCCTTCATTGCCGGCGGCGCCTCGCCCGAAGGCAAGAAGATGGGTCACGCGGGCGCCATCGTTACCGGCGACAAGGGCACCTATAAATCCAAACGCACGGCGCTGGAAAAGGCAGGCGTCCGGGTTATCGACACGCCCTCCGATGCAGGCTCGGCGATGGTGGAAGCGCTGAAAGCCGCCTGACGCGGTTACCTCACTCCCCTTCCCACCCAAAATCCTCCGCAAAGCTCGTGGCATAACGCTCCAGCACCGGAACCCGTTCCACGGCTTCAGAAACACTGACCCGAGCCAAAGGCGCATGCAAAGCGAGACCGGCAACGACACGACGACCGGAGTTTCGGATCGGCACCGCAACACTGATGATTCCGTCGTGAAACTCCTGATCGTTGATAGCGTAACCGCGCTTGCGAATTTCCTTCAACTCGCTCTCGAAGGCTTTCGCCTCAATGATGGTGCGGTCGGTAAATCGTTCGAAATCGAGATTGGAAATCAAACGCCGGCGGGTGCGGCTCGGCAGATGGGCAAGAAGCAACTTACCGAGGCCGGTCGCATGCAACGGCACCCGGCTGCCCGGATGAAGCTCGGCCCGGAGCGGAAAATCACTTTCCACCCTGTCGAGATACTTCACCGCATCGCCATCGACGATGCCGATATTACAAGTCTCCCCGACCTCGGCCACAAGCCGGGTGAGCGAAACATGACGCGGCGTGTAGCGCGCGCACCATTCCAACACCTCGCCCGCCACCGCACTCATGCGGGGGCCGATGCCATAGCGATTACGCCCGGGTTCTTTGGCGAGAAACCCATGCGCTTCCAACTGCCGAACCGTGCGATGCACCGTCTGCTTCGGGCGCCCAAGCAACTCGGCAAGCTCCGGTAGTCCCAACGGTCGGTTTTCCTTCAGGATTAGCTCCACCACCGCAAACGTCTTCACCATTACGGGATCGGAGTCGGTCGTCATGGGCATGCTTTCGGCTTCGTAGTCAATCATTTCGGGTGGTGCGGACGGCGGGACTCGAACCCGCACGGCGCTAGCGCCAACAGATTTTAAGTCTGTCGTGTATACCAATTCCACCACGTCCGCATGTGGAGGCAGTGTAGTCGAGCGCCACCCCACGGACAAACGCTGTTTCGGTTATAATCACCCCATGGATCCGAGCTGGTTTTATTATGTCTACCTCGCCGCCGGCATTGGCGTGTTGCTGCTGATCTTTCGTGCGCGGCGCGAAGGCGGTGCTGCCGGGATGGTGCCGGTGGCCTGCGCCATCGTCATCGTGGTCGCCTTCTTGGTCTATTTGAATTCACTGACCAAATAGCTGCCGCGCTCCGGACTTGCCTAATTGGGGCTCACGCGCTGCCGCGCTCCGGACTTGCTTAATTGGGGCTCACGCACTGCCGCGCTCCGGACTTGCTTAATCGGGGCTCACGCGCTGCCGCGCTCCGGACTTGC
>PBKG01000024.1 GCA_002722095.1 Rhodospirillaceae bacterium | reverse complement strand
TCTTGGTGGCGGCGGTCGAGCATGTGTCGGGAGACCGGCCAAAGGCCTATCACAACGATCATTCCCGACCCGAGAGCCCCAAAATCCGTAGTCTCGATGAAGAGATTGCACGCGTGGTGCGCGCGCGGGCCGCCAATCCTAAATGGATCGCCGGTGTCATGCGCCACGGCTACAAAGGCGGGTTCGAAATGGCCGCGACGGTGGACTATCTTTTTGCCTTTGCGGCAACTACCGGTTCGGTGTCGGACACTCATTTCGATCTGTTGTTCGATGCCTATATCGAAGACCGAGAGGTGTTAGAATTCCTGCAAGATAAAAATGCGGCCGCCTTGACTGAAATGGCCGCGCGATTTTTGGAAGCTTTGGATCGCGGCCTATGGCAACCGAAGTCCAATTCGGCGCCGGCCAAGCTTGCCGCGTTAGCAGGAGAAACTGGGAGCAAAATCGATGGCAGAGCTGCCGAGTGAAGAAGAAGTAAATCTCCGCGCCAACGAAAAGTCGAAACGGCGAAAGGCCGCACGCGACAAGATGCTGGCGACCAAGACCGTCGAGAAAGGCCTTCTGATTGTCCATACGGGCAAGGGCAAGGGAAAGTCGACCGCGGCTTTCGGGCTTGTTACGCGCGCGATCGGCAATGATATGCGGGTCGGCGTTGTCCAGTTCGTCAAAGGCAAATGGGAAACCGGCGAACGCCATGTGCTGGAGAAATTTCCCGATCAGGTCGAAATTCGCACGATGGGCGAAGGGTTCACCTGGGATACACAGGATCGGGCGAGGGACATAGCCGCCGCCAAAGCAGCATGGGAGGTTTCCAAGGAAATGATCGAGGCCTCGCGCGGGCCCGAACCGAAATACGACATGGTGCTGTTGGACGAGCTTAATATCGTACTTCGCTATGATTATCTGCCGTTGGATGAGGTGATAGGGTTTCTAAAAGCTAAGCCAGAGGATTTGCACCTCATCGTTACCGGACGGAATGCAAAGCCGGAGCTGATCGATATTGCCGATTTAGTGACCGAAATGACCGCGATCAAGCATCCCTTCCGGGAACAAAACGTCAAAGCACAAAAAGGCATCGAGTTTTGAACGCCTCTGCGTTGATGGTTCAGGGAACCGGTTCGGAAGTCGGCAAATCCTTGCTCGCGGCGGGGCTTTGTCGTGCTTTTACCCGGCGTGGTCTCGCGGTTCGCCCATTCAAGCCACAGAATATGTCGAACAACGCAGCGGTTACCGTTGATGGCGGCGAAATCGGCCGTGCACAGGCATTGCAGGCGCGCGCCTGCGGTGTAGCCCCGTCGGTTCATATGAATCCCGTGCTGCTAAAACCGCAATCGGAAAAAGGGGCGCAGCTTGTTGTTCAGGGCACGCGTCGAGGCGATATGGAGGCGCGAGAGTTCGCTGCTTCAAAGGCTGAATTTTTGCCGACGGTTCTGGAAAGTTTCGATCGATTGGCGGCCGAGGCTGATTTGGTCGTCATCGAAGGGGCCGGCAGCCCGGCGGAAAGCAATCTTCGCACGGGTGATATTGCGAATATGGGGTTCGCGCTCGCCGCGGATTCGCCAGTTGTTTTAGTCGCCGATATCGAGCGCGGCGGGGTCATTGCCAATCTTGTCGGCACCCATGAAGTTTTATCTGCAGATGACCGACACCAGATCGCCGGTTATGTAATCAACAAGTTCCGCGGCGACGTTTCGCTTTTCGATGATGGGATCACGGAGATTACGCGACGCACCGGCTGGCCATGTTTTGGAGTGCTGCCCTATTTCGAGGATGCGCATAAATTGCCGGCGGAGGATGCGGTGCGACTTCAGGAGCGTGATCGAGAACTAAAGAACGGTACGGTCAAGATCGCAGTACCTGTTCTGTCCCGTATCGCGAATTACGACGATCTCGACCCGCTATTGGCGGAACCCGACGTTACGGTGGACTTCATTAGCGCCGGCGCGGCACTGCCGGGGGATGCGGACTTGGTGCTATTGCCGGGATCCAAATCGACCCTCGCGGACTTGCGGATGGTCCGCGACCAGGGCTGGGATATCGATATCGCCGCTCATCTCCGGCGTGGCGGCTGGGTATTGGGGATTTGCGGTGGCTATCAGATGTTGGGCCGATCTGTCGCCGATCCAGAGGGGGTCGAAGGCTCGCCGGGTGAAGCCGAAGGTCTCGGGTTGCTCATGGTTGAGACGGTTTTGACCGAACGGAAGAGGTTGGCGGAAACAGAAGGTGTGGCAATTTCTGGAGGCATCGCGGTCTCGGGTTATGAAATGCATATGGGTCGCACGGGAGGTGCCGATACAGCTCGCCCCATGTTGCGTTTCGACGATCGGGCCGATGGTGCGGTCTCTGCCGATGGCAAGGTGATGGGTTGCTATTTGCATGGTTTGTTCGCGAGCGACGAATTCCGTCGCCAATTTCTGGCCAACCTCGGTGGTCGTGCGAATGAAGGTCTTGCCTATGAGGCCGGCGTGGACAAATGTCTCGACCTGTTGGCGGATCATTTAGAGCAGCATCTCGATATGGATGCGTTGTGGCGGACTGCGGAATCCCGGTCGCTCGAAAGTGCAGAACAAAATAGTCGGAGGACAGCGATATGACCAAAGTCGCGGAATTGGTTGCCGCACGGTATGGCACCGAAACGGCCTATTGCGGCGACATGGAGGCGGATGGTGCGATCCGCCAAATTTTGTCCCGCGGCTCGCAACGTCATTTTACCGATCAACCGGTGCCCGACGACCTACTGAAAGTGTTGCTCGCCTGCGCGCAGTCCGCACCGGCCAAGTCGGACCTGCAGCAATATTCCATAGTCGTGGTTCGGGACGCGACAAAGCTGAAAGCGCTGGGCGAAATGAATACGGGAATGGACTGGCCAACCAAGGCCCCGGTCTTTCTGGCATTTTGCGCCGATATGCGGCGCATTCAACGGCTGGCTGCGGTTCAAGGCCATGATCATCAGAACAATAATCTCGACACTTTCATGAACGGTGTTGTCGATGCATCGCTGGCGATGTTGAGTTTCATGTATGCCGCCGAAGGGGAGGGGCTTGGTTGCTGTCCTATCAGCCAGATTCGCAATCAAATCGACGTTGCTTGCGAAATTATGGAGTTGCCCCCGGGGGTCTTTCCAATAGCGGGCTTTGCCGTCGGTTGGCCAAAATACGAAACGCCCCGTGTCTCCATGCGGTTGCCACAGGAAACCGTGGTTCATTGGGACAGTTACGACGATGGCGATCTCGAATCCCAGGTCGAAGACTATGGCCGCCGTCGCCATGATAGTTCGCCTATCGGGCCCGACAAACAGCGTCATACGGATAAGTACGGGGTGTTGGATTTCTGTCCGTGGGCCGAGAACGTAACGCGGCAGTTATCTCTGCCGGAGCGGGCGGGATTCGCGGCGTTTCTTAAAAAACACGGGTACGATCTTGCGTGAGGAGAAAGAGAATGGCTGACCAAGGCAAAGGCAAGCTCGCCGGCAAAGTGGCAATGATCACTGGCGCCGCAAACAATATCGCGCGGGAAGCGGCGGTGATGATGGCCGAAGAAGGTGCGGACCTCGCCATCTGTACATTGCAAAGCGCCGATGATTTGGCGGAAACGGCCCGATTGGTGGAGGCGCAGGGCAGCCGCTGCTTTCACCGGTTGATGGACGTTCGCGAAGAGGATCAAGTGCAAGCATTCGTCGCCGAAGCGGTTGGTGAATTGGGCGGGCTCGATATTCTCGTAAATAGTGCCGCTGTGCGTCGCCACTTTCCGTTTGCGGAGATGACCCTCGAACGGTGGCGCGATGCGCACCGGGTGATTTTGGAAGGCGCTTTTCTGTGCGCGCACGCGGCGGTGCCGCACATGATTTCCGCCGGCGGCGGAGCAATCATCAATATGGGTGGCGTTTCGGGGCATCAGGGTCATATCGAGCGTTGCCACGTCACCGCGGCCAAAGCCGGAATCGTCGGTTTTACCAAGGGGCTGGCGGTGGAACTCGCAAGCCAACAAATTCGGGTCAATTGCGTCGTTCCCGGAACCATCGATACGGCGCAGGGCACGTCACGGGATACCCGTATCCCCCATCCCAGCGGCGGAAAACCGATCTGGGGTCGCGAGGGACGGGCCGAAGAGCCGGCAAGCATGATTAGATATTTGTGCCTGCCGGAAGCATCCTACGTCACCGGCCAAACCATTCACGTCAATGGCGGCTACTACTTACCGTAGGGTGCTGCGGCAACGCAGCCGTTGACGGATAGAATTTCAAGTGCATGATCCGGGCGTCCAATCAAAAGCCCAATAATTGGGGGGGAATATGAGCGAGCACGAAAAAAGCCTCGACGAGTTAAGCAAAGACCTCGACGCGAAGCGCGAAAAAGCGCTTGGCATGGGCGGGCCTGAGAAGCTGGCAAAACGCAAGGACCAAGGCGTGTTGAATGCCCGCGAGCGGATGGATTATTTGCTCGACGACGGCTCGTTCATCGAAACCGGTTTGCTCGGTCAATCGAGCGTTTATGCCGCGGATAAGGAAAAAACACCGGCGGACGGTAAGGTCTGCGGTTTCGGCAAGATCGACGGGCGCGAGGTGTCGGTCAGCGTCAATGACTTCACCGTCAAAGGTTCATCCACCAGCGCCACCAATTCCAAGAAAGTCGGACACATCCGGAAATACGGCACCGATTGCGGCATGCCCGTGATCTTCGTCGGCGAATCCACCGGCGCCCGCCTGCCCGACGCCATGGGTTCGAAAGGCATGGGCGCGCTGCTGGGCAACGACATCACCCAGTTTCAGCGCATGCGTGATACGCCCTGGTGCGCGGCCGCGCTTGGCTACTCGTTCGGATCATCGGCTTGGCTTAGTTGCTGTTCGGACTTCGCAGTTATGCGTAAAGGCTCGACCATGGCGGTCTCGAGCCCGCGGCTGATTTCGATGGCCATTCACGCAGAAGTCGACCTGGAGGAACTCGGCGGGTGGCGTCTTCATGCGGATACCACCGGGCTTGTGGATATGATCGTCGATACCGACGAAGAGGCACTCGACGCGGTGCGCAAATTTTTGAGCTATATGCCGTCGCACAATATGGAAGCGCCACCGGAAGCCGAGATGGCCAAGGGGTCGGGAAAGGAGATGAAGAATATCTCCAAGATCATTCCCGAAAAGCGAAGCCAGGTTTACGACGTGCGTAAGGTTGTCGAGGCCATCGTCGACAAGGATAGCTGTTTTGAGTTGAAACGTCGTTTCGGCAAGGCGGTGGTGACCACGCTCGCGCGGCTCGGCGGCAGGGTAGTCGGCGTTATCGCCAACAATCCGCTCCACCGTGGCGGGGCGATGGATACAGACGCCTGCGAGAAGTGCACCGACTTCCAGGTAATGTGCGATTCCTTCAACATTCCAATCGTCAAATTCGTCGATACGCCGGGCTTCATCATCGGCGTCGAGGCGGAAAAGAAACGCGCACCGGGGCGGATCATGAACTTCATGAATTCCACCTGCTTACTGACCGTGCCGACATTGACCGTGATCATGCGTAAGAGCTATGGCCGGGCATATGTGGCGATGGGCGGCGGCCGCCATTCGGATGATCTGGTTGCCTGGCCGAGCGCGGAAGTGAGTTTCATGGATCCGCGCTTTGCCACTCGCATCGTCCACGGCGTCAAGGATGGCGAAGACGGCTATGACGAGGCCTTGGCGAAAATCCAGCAGGATATCGAGCCCTGGGACATGGCGTCCATCTACGCGGTCCAGGACATTATCAAGCCGGAAGAAACCCGCGATTATCTGATCCGCATGCTGGATGTCTACCAGCTACGTAAAACCAATGGTGTCGGGAAGCATTTGATGCAGACCTGGCCCACCAGCTACTGAGTTCGAACATGACGGAAAATGCAATCATAGCCGCCGCCAAGGCGGCGAAACGGGCTGCGCTCGACGAAGAGAGCGGCAAGAAACTACTCGCCGAATACGGCATTTCGGTGCCGAAGACGGTGGTCGTCGCCGATGCCGACGCCTCTGCGGATGCGGTAAAGGGATTGGCGTTTCCACTCGTGGTCAAGGTGGTCTCGCCGGATATCCTCCATAAGAGCGATGCGGGCGGCGTTGCCGTTGGTCTCGAGGACGCGGAGGCGGTCGCTGTGGCAATTGCCGAGATGGCTGAAAAGCCGGCGATCAAAAAAGCCAATGTGGAAGGATATCTGATCGAAGAGATGGCGCCGGCCGGTCAGGAGCTCGTCGTTGGCGGCGTGCGCGACCCGCAATTCGGCCCGCTGATCATGGTGGGCTTGGGCGGTATTTTCGTCGAAGTGCTTGCCGACGTGGCCTTTCGGGTCTGCCCCATTAGTGCCGCCGATGCAGGCCAAATGTTGGACGAACTTAAAGGCTCAGCCCTTCTCGACGGCGCGCGGGGCCAAGCGGCGGTCGACCGGCAAGCAATCATCGACGTTTTGTTGAAGGTGGGTGGCGACAATGGTTTGTTGACCGAACTCGCCGACGATATCGCCGAAGCGGATATAAATCCGCTGATCGTTTCCGAGAAAGGCGCGGTCGCCGTCGATGCGCGCTTTATCCTCGCCGACGAACCGGCGGCTAAACCAGCACAGGCGCCGCTTTCCGATGATGAGGTCAAGGAACGCTTCCGTCCCTTGTTCGAACCAGAAACCGTCGCCGTTATCGGCGCGTCGGCGACCGGCCACACCATTGCCAATACCTTTATCCGCCGAGTAACGGAATTTGGATTCGAAGGCGATATTTATCCCATTCATCCGAAGGCGGACGAAGTCGACGGATTGAAAGCCTACCCGTCGCTCGGCGAAACGCCGAAACCAGTGGATTTCGCCTATATCGCCATCGGCTCCGGCGCGGTGCCGCCGCTGGTCGAGGCGGCGAAGGGACGCGTTGCCTACGCACAGGTAATTTCGAGCGGCTTCGGCGAAGTCGAGGAGGGCATAGCGTTGCAGCAGGCGTTGGTCGATGCGGCGCAGGCCGGCGGGTGCCGGGCTATCGGCCCCAACTGTCTCGGCACCTATTCACCGCGCGGTAAGCTCACTTTCCCCGAGAACGCGCCCAATACGGTCGGGCATGTGGGTGTCATCAGTCAGTCCGGCGGGCTCGGTACCGATATCGTCAAGCGCGGGCAGATGCGTGGCATCGCCTACAGCGGCCTGGTGACGGTGGGCAATTGCGCCGATATCAATCCCAATGACGTGCTCGAGTTCTATCTCGCCGACGAGCAAACCCGCGTGGTCGGCCTTTATCTCGAAGGGGTCCAGGATGGGCGGCGTTTCTTCGAGCTTCTGCACCGGGCCAAGGGCAAGAAGCCGGTGGTGGTGCTGAAGGGTGGGCGTACGGACGAAGGGCGCAAGGCCGCCGCCTCGCACACGGGGTCGCTTGCGGGCAACGAGCGGGTTTGGGAGGCGCTAACCCAACAGACCGGCTGCATCCTGGCGGATACGCTCGATGATTTCCTCGATTGCCTGATGGCGCTGCAAATCCTGACGCCGCGTGCCGACCGGCCGACCAACCGTATCGCCATGTTTGGCAACGGCGGCGGCACCAGCGTGCTGGCGACGGACTTCTTCGCCCGGCACGGTTTATCGGTGGAACCGTTCGATGAAGATGCGGTGCAGGCGCTGGCCGATTTGAACATGCCACCTGGAACCTCGATCGCCAATCCGGTCGACGCGCCGGTGGGCACACTGCAGCAGGAGGACGGCCTGATCGCGGAGAAGGTACTAGATGCGGTGTACACCCATTTCAAACCAGATGCGGTGGCGATGCATTTGAATCTCGCCGCTTTTGTCGGACGAGGTCCCGTCGATCCGCTGGAAAATCTGATCGGTGCCGCACTGCGCATCCAGAAGGCCTATCCCGGACAGGCGCATTTCCTATTGGCGCTTCGCTCCGACGGTAACCCCAATGTCGAAGCGAGTAAGAAAAAATATACCGATATGGCTTTGGAGGCAGGTATTCCGGTCTTTGCCGAGCTCAGTAATATCGCCGTCGCGTTGGAAGCTCTCAAACATGTGGAGCAGTTCCGGGTTAGTCATCTCGCCGATTAGGCGCCAGTTTACGATTGCGCGGAGAAGCTCTCCGATTTCACCAAGTGCGCGTCGATTACGCCGTGATTCAGCGCTGGCCGGTAGCCTTTTGGCATCACGATATCGCCATTATCGAAGGGCAGTTGTTCCTCGAACACCGGATGGGTGAGTTTCAGGAAACCGTTATTCTCCCCTGCGTTGTCGATGGTGGCCCGGGCCACGCACGCTTCCATCCAGCACTGGATATCGGTAGACGTGCCGTCGCCGAGGACAGGGGTCAGGCCCTTGTCGCGGATGCGGTCCAGCCCGTCTTTAAGCATATCCATGGCCGGAAACTTCTTTAGCTTCAGCTTGACGAATCCGACCCCCTCCATGGCGGCCGATTTGTCGATATCCTCCATGCCGTAAATCGATTCATCCATCATCACAGGCACCGTGGACACCTTGGCGACCGCGGCGTTGGCCTCCCAATCGGCTGAGCCGCAGGGCTGTTCGAACAGCATGATATTGGTTGGGTCGAGGGCGGCACCGAAGCGGCAACCCTGGTCCGCATCGAAGTTGCGATTGGCGTCCAGGCGAATCTGAATGCCCTTGCCGTCGATCGCATCTTGGATCACCGTTACTCTCTGCAAATCCTCGTCCACGTCGAAGCCGACCTTGACCTTTAGAGTTTTGAATCCTTTTTCCGCGAGTTCATCGATCTCGGCCGGAATTTTCTCCAAATCCATTTCATGCACCGGGTCGAGCAGGGGCAGGCGGGTTTCCTCTTCGATATCCAGAAGCGAGTGACCCATAAGCATTTCGAGTGCGCCAAGTATCGCCGAGGAGGCGGTCGGATACTCGGCGCTTACGGCCAGAACATCCCGATGGGCGTCGGTTGGATCCATGCCGATGATCTTCTCGCACCACGCACGGCAAAACTCCCAGCCGCCTTCCATCGTCTCGAAACTATAGCCCGGCGAAATATGTCCTTCGCCGAATCCGGTCTTACCGTCGCGATCTGTGACCTCGACGATATAGGGGTCGAAATGATGAAAGGTTTTTTGCGAAATCTTGTAGGGCACCACGAGCGGAATTTGTGCGTGGGTTAGCGTAATGCGGTCGATCATCATAAAGTCCTCCCCGAGTGGAAGTCACTCGAGGCGCCACTTTAATCGTATTTCACCGAACATCCATAGGGTCTGGTGCTAGACGGGTTCGGCGCTTTACCGGCTTTGACCGCCTTTAGAGCCATGGTGACGTAATTCGTTGCACCGGCGATCTCGGATTCATCCCAGCCCGGCTCGCTGTCTATCGCGCCCGCATAGGCAAGTTTGCCATTGGGTTTGATGATATACATATGCGGCGTCGTAGTGGCGCCATAGAGCCGGCCGATCTTGCCGCTGGGATCGAGAATTTTCGCCGTGTGGGCAGCCTTATCGCTGGCGCTGATCTCCTTCGCTTCGTCGGGACTCACATGTCCCTGGGTCCCCGGTGCCGAGGAAACGATCGACAGCCAGACCACGCCGTCTTTCACCGCCCGGCGTTGCAGCTTTTGCATGTTCCCGGAGTCGTAATGTTTGCCGACGAAGGGGCAATCATGGTTGGTCCATTCCAGCACCACGGTTTTCCCGCGGTAAGCGGCGAGATTATGAGGTTTGCCGTCAGCATCGGTGCCGGTGAAGGCCGGTGCGGCGTCGCCGACGACGGCACGTTCGGCAAGGGCGGTATTCGTCATGCCGACCGAGGAGAGGAAAAAGAGCAGAAATTTCACAACGCGGGTCATGGGGCGCTCCAATCAGTTGACTACCTATAGAAATAGGCGCGAGAAGCCAAAGTTCCAGTGCTCAGGCCTTCAAAGCCTGGGCCAGATCGTCTTTGATATCCTCCACGTCTTCCAAGCCGACCGAGAGCCTTACCAGCCCGTCGGAAATGCCGAGCGCTTCGCGCCCTTCGGGCGTCAGCCGTTGATGGGTCGTCGTCGCCGGGTGGGTGGTGATGCTCTTGGTGTCGCCGAGATTATTCGAGATATCGATCACCTTGAAAGCGTTCAGCACCGAGAATGCCTTTTCCTTGCCTCCTTCGAGTTCGAAGGAAACGACCGAGCCGAAATCTCGCATCTGTTTCTTCGCCAAAGCATGCTGAGGATGGCTTTCGAGGCCCGGATAGATGACGCGCGTGATGCCCTTTTGATCTTCGAGCCAGTGCGCAATTTCAATCGTGTTCCGGCAATGGCGTTCGACGCGAAGGTCCAACGTTTCCAATCCCTTCAACATCAGCCAGGCGTTGAAAGGACTGCAGGACGGGCCGGTATGGCGAATGAACGGCTGAAGACATTCTTCATAGTAGGTCTGGGTGCCCAAAATGGCGCCGGCCAGCGCCCGTCCTTGTCCGTCGATATGTTTGGTCGCCGAATAGACGACGATATCGGCGCCGAGTTCGAGCGGTTTTTGCAACACCGGGGTCGCCACCACATTGTCGACGATCAGTTGTCCGCCGGCGGCGTGGGTCATTTCTGCGACCCGTTCGAGATCGATGATCTCGAGCGTCGGGTTCGACGGGGTTTCGAGAAACACCGCTTGGGTCGGCTTCGAGAGCGCTTGCTCCCATTGCTCCAGATCGGTGCCGTCGACGAATTCGGTCTCGACGCCGAAGCGGGGTAAAATCTCGGCGACGATGTAATCGCAGGAGCCGAACAGGGCGCGGGATGAAACCACGCGATCGCCCGCTTTCACCAGGGCTAATAGCGAATTGAACACCGCCGACATGCCGCTCGACGTTGCGGTGCAGCTTTCGGCTCCTTCGAGCAGACACATCCGGTCCTGAAACGCAGCCACGGTAGGATTGCCGTAGCGAGTATAGATGAAGCGATCGGTCTCGCCCTTGAAGGCGGCTTCCGCGTCCTCGGCATTGTCGTAAACGAAGCCCGACGTGACATACATCGCTTCGGCGGTTTCCCTATGTTCGCTGCGGTCGAGACCGCCGCGGACCATCTTGGTTTGGGTTCGCCAGTTCGGATCCACCTTTTTGCCGTCGCCAGCCATGTCATCCTCCTTCGCGTGACGTGCGCGCGCCCCGCAAAAACCAAAAGCCCCGACCGGTTCGGTCAGGGCCTTTCGAGAAGACACTCCGACCTTTTAGCTAGGTTGTTTTGCGTGGCCGCAAGCCGGTCGGGCCAAATCACCACGTTGAGGGCACGGTAGGGCGGGGCGGCGGGTTCTGTCAACAAAGAATGTGCAACGTGGCTATGACGCTGCTTCCATCTTCGCCTCACGCTTTTTGACGCCTTCCTCGATGGCGAGCAAATTTTCGGCCCGGTAGACGACCGGATAATCGACCATCTTACCGTCCACCTCGAGCGAGGCACGGCCGTTGGCGACCGCCTCTTCGAAGGCATCGATGATTTTTTTCGCGTTTGCCACTTCTTCGGGCGTCGGGCGGAATTCCTCGTTAAGCAGAGGCACGATTTTTGGATGTACGCAGGAAGCGCCCTGAAAACCGAACCGACGCGACCGGCGGATCGTCTCCCGCATGCCGTCGACATCGTTATAGTCGGCAACGGTACCGATCAGGCCTAACGGCGTGATGCCGGCGGCCCGCGCGGCGATGATGCCGTGTTGCTTGGGGTAGGTCAGGACTTCGGCGATCGGGTCGGTGCCGATGGAGGTGGCGAAATCTTCGCTGCCCAGGCTCATGGCGACGACCCGGGGGTGCGCTTTGGCGATTTGGTCAATTCGCAAAAACGCTTCGGCAGTCTCGACCATCGCGATCAGTTTGGTTTGCCCGTTCTCCATGCCGCGCTCTGCTTCCAGTTCGTCGATTGCCTCGGAAAGCAGGCGGAGGTGGCCGGGCCCATCGACCTTGGTAACCGCGATGGCCTGTACCCGGGGAGACACAGATTGTTCCAGATCGGGGATCGCCATTCGGAGCGGTTGGTTGATGCGTACCACCACATCGGCGCCAGCCTGGGCGACCGTTTCCGCCGCTTCCTGAACAAGCTTGCGGGCGTCCGGCTTGTCGGCAATGGCGACGCTGTCTTCGAGATCCAGTTGGATGGCATCGGCGCCGCGGGTATGCGCCTTCGACACGAAGCGCTCCACATTCACCGGCACGAACATAAGCGAGCGCCAAACGGGATTATCGTTGGCGGAATTCAGCGTGTTGGTCGGCATCTTGGGAGTCCTCCAGAATAAGTAATTGTTTTATTGAGCGGCGCGATCCTGCCCCGTTGCTTGCGCCTTGGCAATAGCTCTTGACCGGCGGGCGCGTTTGTCCCAAGCAAGACGGATGAAAATTCTTGTCACAGGCGGTGCGGGTTTCATCGGCTCGGCGGTGGTGCGCCATTTGGCGGGCGACCTCGGGTGCGATGTGGTCAATCTCGACAAGCTTACCTACGCAGGGCGGTTGTCTTCCGTCGCGCCGGTGGTCGATCTGCCGGGCTACGCATTTGAGCAACACGATATCTGCGATCGCGCTGCGGTCTCGCGCATTTTTGCCGAGCACACGCCGGACGGCGTCATTCATCTCGCCGCCGAGTCTCATGTGGACAGATCGATCGATCGGCCTACTGCCTTCGTCGAGACCAATGTCAGCGGTACTTTCACCATGCTCGAGGCGGCCAGGGAATATTGGCAGAGTTTGGCCGCGCCGGCGCAGGAAAAATTCCGTTTCCTTCACGTGTCCACGGATGAAGTCTATGGCGCCCTCGGCGAAAACGGCCAATTCAGCGAGGACAGCCAATACCGGCCGAACTCGCCCTACGCGGCATCGAAGGCTGCCTCCGATCATTTCGCCCGTGCCTGGCATCGTACCTATGGGTTGCCGGTACTCGTGACCAACTGTTCGAACAATTACGGGCCCTACCAGTTCCCCGAAAAAATGATTCCGACCATGGTTCTGGCCGCTCTCGAAGGGCGCGATCTGCCGGTCTATGGCGACGGTTCGAACGTACGCGATTGGTTGCATGTGGAGGATCACGCGGCCGCGCTTTATTGCGTGCTTACCAAGGGCCGGCCCGGCGAGGTTTACAATGTGGGTGGCGGCTCGGAACGGCGCAATTTGGAAGTCGTCGAAGCCATCTGCGATGCGCTCGACGAATTGCGGCCCGAGGCCGAGCATAAGCCGCATCGTGAGTTGATCCGTTTCGTTTCCGATAGGCCCGGCCACGATTTCCGCTATGCCATCGACGGCAGCAAGCTCGAGAGTGAGCTCGGTTGGGCGCCGCAACGCACATTCGAGACGGGCTTGACCGAAACGGTTCGTTGGTATTTAGAAAATCCGGATTGGTGGGAGCCGATCCGGGACGAGTATGACGGCCATCGTCAGGGACTCGGAGACGAGAAGAAATAGGGGCAGGACCGATGGAGATCGACCATATCGATCATTTCGTGATCACCGCAGCGGACGTGGACATTACGTGCGATTTTTACTCGCGCGTGCTCGGTATGACGGTTAAGGAATTTACCGAAGGTCGCAAGGCGCTCTATTTTGGTAGCCAGAAGATAAACGTGCATCCGCCGGTCGGCACCGGCCCGACCCATCGCGCGCAGCAGCCCTCGGTCGGAGGCGCGGATTTCTGCCTGATAACGAAGACGCCAATCTCCGAGGTGATTGAACATCTGGAGTCGGAAGGGGTTCGTGTCGAGGTCGGGCCCGGCGAGCGTTCCGGCGCGGTGGGGACGATTACCTCGGTCTATTTCCGCGACCCGGATGGAAATTTGGTCGAGGTGTCCAACTATGATTGAAGTGGTTCCGGTTTCCGATCCGATTGGCGCCGAACTGCAGGGTGTCGATTTGGGAAAGGTCGACGACCAAGCATTCGATGAAATTCATCGCGCCTGGATGGATCATTGCGTGCTCCTGTTTCGGGGTCAGACTATTTCGGCAAAGGAATTGGTAGCGTTCAGCAAGCGGTTCGGCGATCTCGATGTCGCACCGCCGAACGAAAACGGTCAGGTGGGTGTGGACGGATTACCCGAGGTGTTGGTGCTTTCCAACGTCAAGGAAAACGGGAAGGCGATCGGTGCGCTCGGCAACGCGGAAGCCCAATGGCACAGCGATATGAACTATATCGACGAGCCACCGACCGGAAGCGTGTTGCTCAGCGTTGAAGTGCCTGACGAAGGCGGCGACACCGGCTTTTGCAATATGTACCGCGCGCTCGACGATTTGCCGGACGGTCTTCGTGAGCAGATCGACGGTCTCAACATCAAGCACGACAATTCGACCAATAGCGGCGGTTTTTTGCGGGAAGGGGCGGAGCCGGTAACCGATATCACCACCTGTCCCGGTGCGGTTCACCCTATCGTCCGTACCCATCCGGAGACCGGCCGGAAGGCGCTTTATCTCGGGCGCCGGCGAAGCGCTTATATCATGGGCTTGCCGGTGGAAGAGTCCGAAACCTTGCTCGACGAACTTTGGGCCCATGCCTCGCAGCCGAAATACGCCTGGCACCATCAATGGCACGCGGGTGATGTATTGATGTGGGATAATCGATGCACCATGCATCGGCGCGACAGCTTCGACGATAGCAAGCGCCGTGTCATGCATCGCACTCAGATCAAGGGCGACAAGCCGATCTAAATCAGACCAACGCCTTCCGAATGAGGTTGGCACCGCTCACCAACATTAGCGTTAGGACCATTAGCCGAAACGGAGTCTCGGCGATGAGGCGGCGGGTGAAATGGCCGATGAGTTGGCCCCCGAACATGGGCAGCGCGGCGGCTGCCGACCACAGCACCAACTCCCAGGTCAGAAATTTGTAGCCGGCGAGAAACAACATCAACGCGACGACGGCGGTGAGATAGGCAATGCCGATGGCACCGACGAAGCGTTCCTTGGGTAGTTTTAGGGCCACCATATACATCAGCACCGGTGGCAAAAATCCGGAGATGCCGGCGACCAGGCCACCGGTGAATCCGACCGGCACGCCGATGCGACGCGCTTTTTCTGGGGGCAGGTACCAATCGGGCTGGCTATAGATCAGGATCGCAAACAGGACCACGAGCACACCGACCACGCCGCTGATCAGCAGCGGGTCGACCGTTGTCAGCACCTTGGCGCCGATCGCGACGCCGGGAAGAATGGCAACATATAAGGGCCAATAGGTTCGCCAAGCGTCGCCCTTGAACTCGTTGCTGCCGACTTGCCAAATGTTGGCGATCAATACCGGCACCGTCATCAGGGCGACAGCGGTCGGTATGTCCACGAAGATTGCCGCAAGGGAAACTGCGATTAGCGCGAGGCTGATGCCGGACGCTCCTTTGCAGAAGCCACCGATCATCATGGCGGCAGCGACGCCAGCGATCGTCCAAGGGTTTCCGTCGAGCATGGATTGTCCGGTGTGTTGGTGAGGAAAAAGTGATAAAGACCTAGCATGAAATTATGAAATCCTCCTCCTATTCGATTTAGTTAATAAAAGCAGGAGGATATGGGAGGTCACGATGCCGAAATTTGCCGCCAATCTCACCACGATGTTTTCCGAGCTTGAGCCGGAGGAGCGCTTCGCTGCTGCCGCCAAGGCCGGTTTTAAAGCGGTAGAATTCTTACGTCCCTACGGTTTCGAGAAAGACGAAGTAAAATCCTGGCTCGAGGGCAACGGGCTTCAGTTTTTGCTGTTGAACACGAACCCCGGCGAAGGCGATGCGGATCGTGGATTTGGCGGGCTGCCGGGACAGGAAGCGGATTTTCGTAAGTCCTTCGATCAGGCGCTCGACTATGTCAGCCATTTGGGCGGTCAATTCATTCATGTGACCGCGGGGCGCGTGCCCGACGGGGTCGCCGTGGAAGCCTGCGAAGAATGCTTCGTCGAAAACCTCAAGGTCGTCGCTCCGGTTGCCGACGGTGAAGGGGTAACGCTTTTGCTCGAGCCGTTAAACACCCAAGACGTGCCCGGCTATCTCCATACCAGGACCGATCACACAAGACGCTTGATCGAGGCGGTCGGCGCGCCGAATGTCGGATTGCAATACGACTATTATCACATGCAAATCATGCAAGGCGCGCTCGCGAAAAACCTCGAGGCAAACCTCGACATCATCCGTCATGTCCAGTTTTCGAGCGTGCCCGGCCGCCACGAACCGCAGCACGGTGAGGTGAATTTGCCGTTCTTGTTCGAGCATCTGGACGGCACCAGTTATGACGGCTGGGTCGGCTGCGAATACGGCCCCAAGGGCGACAGTTGGGAAGGGCTCAGCTGGGCCGTTCCTTACGGCTTTAGTGCGGAGCGCTAACAATGTCGGATACCATGAAAGCGCGGGTCAAATGGGTCGAGGCGCGGACCTTCCTAGGGGAATCCGGTAGCGGCCATTCGCTGGTCATGGATGGAGCGCCCGATGCTGGTGGGCGCGATCTCGGTATTCGTCCGATGGAAACTTTGCTGCTCGGCATGGGCGGCTGCACCGCCTTCGACGTGGTTCATATCCTCGAAAAATCCCGCGAGACGGTGACCGACTGCGTGCTCGAGATGGAGGCGGATCGGGCTCCGGACGACCCGAAAGTCTTCACCCAAATTCGGCTTGTCTATCGTGTTAAAGGCGACGGGCTGTCGCCGGAAAAGGTACAGCGCGCGGTGGATCTTTCGGCGGAGAAATACTGCTCCGCGTCGATCATGCTGGGAGAAACCGCCGAGATCAGCCACGAAGTGGTGATCGAAGACTCCTAGAACGGCAGTTTCAACAGGAACCGGACGATTTTTTTGGTCCGTTCGCTGAACAGCGAAGGGGTGTAGTAGCTGCCTGCTGCACGCTTCGACACTTCGCTCAATGTCGGATAGGGCGCGACGACACCGGCCATGGCGCCGATCTTCATTTTCTGTGAAATCGCCAATGCCCAGGGCAGGATTAGCTCTCCCGCCCGTGTGCCCGCCATCGAACAGCCAAGGATACGGCCTTTCTTGTCGGTCACCACTTTGATCATCCCGTCGGTTTCGCGCTCGGCCTGGGCCCGGTCGTTTTCCGCAAATGCAAAGCGAAGGATGCGGATGTCTTTGCCGTGGGTTTCGGCCGCCTGCACTTCGGTTTGGCCCACATGGGCGATTTCGGGGTCGGTATAGGTGACCCAGGGGAACGCGTCGTAATTCACTTTGGCCGGCATTTTGAACAGAATATTGCGAATGATAATGCCCGCGTGATAGCCCGCCGCGTGGGTGAACTGTAGTCCGCCGGCGACGTCACCGATGGCAAACACCCGCTTGTTCGACGTGCGCAGTCTTGCATCCACCTTGATGCCCTTGCGCTCATAGTCGATGCCCGCGGCCTCGAGATCGAGCCCGTCGAGGTTGGGGTTGCGGCCGGCGGCAATCAGCAGGTGCGATCCGGTCACGGTTTCCTCGGTGCCGTCTTTGTCGAGGGTGACCGTAACGCCATCGACGTCCTTCGCCACCTTGGCGATTTTGATACCTTCGCGAAGGTCGATACCTTCCTCGGCCATGCGATTCTTGACCACCTCGGTCACTTCCGGGTCGTCCTTGCCGAGAATTGTGAACATTTCGAGCATCGTCACTTCGGCACCGAGCCTCCGGTGCGCTTGCGCCAATTCACTGCCGATGGGCCCGCCCCCGACGACAATCATGTGCGAGGGAGGCTCCGTCAGGTCGAACACAGTCTCGTTGGTGAGGTACGGCACGTCTTCAATGCCCGGGATAGGCGGGACGCCCGCCGACGAGCCCGTGGAGACAACGAACTTCTTCGCCTGGATGCGCGTATCGCCGGCGGTAACTTCGCCCGGGCCGGTAAACCGGCCTTCCTCTTGAATAACCTTGACGCCGAGCCCTTCGAAGCGTTCTACGGAATCATGGGGCGCGATTCCGGCAATGACGCCATGGATATGGTCGTGCACGCCCTGGAAATCGACACTGGGAACCACATTGGCGATGCCGAACCTATCGGCGGTTCGCATGATCTGCGCCGCATGACCGGCAGCGATCGCCGCTTTCGAGGGGACGCAGCCGTAATTTAGGCAATCGCCGCCCATCTTGTCGCGCTCTAGCAGTACTACGTCGGCACCCATCTGGGACGCACCGGCCGCGACGGACAAACCGCCCGAACCGCCGCCAATAACGCAAATATCAGGTTTCAAAATTTCAGCCATGACCGACACTCCTTGGCCGTTTGAGCCGTGAGGTTAGCTTCGGTATCCCCATACCACAGCCCCTGAATGCCGTCTCGTCACATCTATTTGACAAGGATGTTATCGGAGTGTGAGGAAGCTAATCGCTTTCAAGTGTCTTCGATGCGATCTCGAAGACATCGCGGGATAGCTCGGGAGTGGCCAAGACACGCTCGAGGCATGCTTTCATCAGGGCCTGGCGGTCGCTATCGAAGCGGCGCCAGCGTGATAGCGGTGTCAGTAGGCGCGCGGCTATTTGCGGATTGATGCCGTTAAGTTCGACGACCCGATCGGCGAGGAATTCATAACCGCTGCCGTCCCCGTTGTGGAATTTTAGTTGATTCGAGCTGCAAAAGGCGCCGATCAACGCGCGTACCCGGTTTGGCGTGGTCATCGAGAAAGCCTCGTGATCCATCAACTCGTTAATCCGCGTGAGAGTATCGGGCCGGGTAGAGGTCGCCTGCAAGGTAAACCATTTGTCGATCACGAGCGCGTCGCCCTGCCAGCGATCGTAAAACGCTGACAATGCTTCGCTGCGAACGGGGGTGTCGCAATCGTTCAGTGCCACGAGGGCGCCGATGCTGTCGGTCATATTGGCCGCATCGTCGAATTGCGCCTTGGCGAGGGCTATCGCTTCGTCGTCGTCGAGCGCGGTGAGGTATGAAAGCGCCACATTGCGCAGCCGGCGTTTTCCCGATTGCTCGGGGCCGTGATGATAGGGTTCGGCAATCGTGCAGCGTTCGTAGGTATCGATGAGTTGCTCGGTGAGTTGGGCGGCAATGCGAATTCGAATTTCTTCCCGCGCCTCGTGAATGGCATCGACATCGATGACCACCTGTTGTTCCGCAAGATCGGCTTCGGATGGCAGCGCTAACATCTCGCCTACGAGAGCCGGGTCTGTAGCTGTATCCTCGAGCGTACTTGCTAACGCCTTGGCAAACGCATCGGTCAAAGTTTGGTTGGCAGCACCGGTTTCCAGTGCCCGGGTGACAAGCCGCTTGGCAAAATTTTGTCCCGCTTCCCAGCGATTGAAAGCATCACTGTCATGGGTCATCTGGAAGGCGTATTCGTCGGCGGACCGCTCTTGCCATTTCAGTTTTACCGGCGCGGAAAATCCGCGGAGGAGCGAGGCAACTGGCGGATTTTGAATTTCATCGAAAACAAAGCTTTGTTCCGGCTCGGTCAAATGCAGCACCCGTTCCGTTTCGCCGTCCGCCCCCAACCGCAGTTCTTTCCCTTCCGTATCCATCAGGGCGAAGCGGACCGGAATATGAAGCGGAGATTTTTCCGGTTGGCCCGGTGTCGGTGCCGTCTCTTGCGTCAGGGTGAGCGTGTAACGATGACTGACCTCCTCATAACGGCCATCCGCGTTCAGCGTCGGCGTGCCCGCTTGGGAGTACCAGCGGCGGAAATGTCCGAGATCGGTGTCGCCCGCATCTTCCATTGCGGCCACGAAATCGTCGCAGGTGACCGCTTGGCCGTCATGGCGTTCGAAATAAAGGTCGATGCCTTTGCGAAAACCGTCAGCGCCCAGCAATGCATGCATCATGCGGATTACCTCGGCGCCTTTTTCATAAACGGTGGCGGTATAGAAGTTGTTGATCTCGATGTATGAGTCCGGGCGTATCGGGTGTGCGAGTGGACCGCTGTCCTCGGGGAACTGGCGCGCACGTAGTGCTCTCACGTCGCCGATCCGCTGCACCGCCGCGGAACGCATATCGGCCGAGAATTGCTGGTCGCGGAAGACCGTGAGCCCCTCCTTGAGACTAAGCTGGAACCAGTCACGGCACGTGACGCGGTTGCCGGTCCAGTTATGAAAATATTCGTGCGCGATAACGGCTTCGATCAGCACGTAATCCATGTCCGTGGCAGTTTCGGGATCGGCGAGCACATATTTATCGTTAAATAGATTGAGCCCCTTATTTTCCATCGCCCCCATATTGAAGGCGCTGACCGCGACGATCATGTAGATGTCGAGATCGTATTCGAGACCGAAAACCTCTTCGTCCCACTTCATCGCGTTTATTAGCGAGTCCATGGCGTGCCGGGCGCGGGGCTCCTTGCCATGCTCGACGAAAATTTGGACCACGACCTCGCGGCCCGAAGCGGTCGTGAAACTATCTTCCAGGCAGCCGAGATCGCCTGCAACCAGGGCAAAGAGATAGCTGGGCTTTGGATGCGGGTCCTCCCAAAGCGCGCTATGGATCCCGTCATCGTGAGTTTCGGTTTCGATGCAATTGCCGTTCGAAAGCAGCACCGGATATGATTTTACATTGCCGGTGATGCGAGTCTTGAAACGGGCCAGCACGTCGGGCCGGTCGAGATACCAGGTAATGCGCCGAAACCCTTCCGCCTCACACTGGCTGCAGAAAATGCCGTCGGACTTGTAAATGCCCTCGAGCGCCGTGTTTTCCTGCGGTTTGATTAGAACCGTGGTCTCGAGGGTAAACGCATTGGGCGGTAGTGCGGCGAGCGTGAGCTTGTTCTCGCTCACCGTGAAGGCGCTGCTATCCAGGTCGACCCCGTCGATGGCAACTCTCTCGGTCTCTAGGTGTTCGCCATCCAGAACGAGCGGAGCATCCGGTGATTCAGCCGCCGGATTGCGCCTCATGGATAGCCGGGCTGCGATGCGGGTCGCCTCTTCGCCCAGCGTGATATCGAGAAAGACCTCGTCGATTAGAAAATCGGGTGGCCGATAGTCCTTGAGGTGAATGGTCTTCGGCGTATCGGTTTTCATGGGGCGGGACGCGCTTTATGAAGCGGGTCGATAAATCGATTCTTCGGTGGGCTTGCCGTCGCACAAGGCGCGATCAGTTTCGACCATATGGATCAAATGCGCATGCACGGCTCGGCAGGCACCGCGATACAAGCGCGGATCGAGGCCCTTGTACATTTCATCCACCAACGTTGCGATGGTTTCCAGACCTTCGCCGAGCCAGTGGGTGATCTGTTCCTCACGGTCGCGGCGGTGGGCGATTAGCTGGGTTACGTAATTCTGCGGATCTTCGATGCAGGTGCCGTGGTTGGGCCAATATCGTTCCTCGCCGCGTTTGAGGAGCTTCTCGCAAGAGGCGATGTAGGAGCCCATGTGACCGTCGGGGTCGGAAACCACTGTTGTCGACCAGCCCATCACCTGATCGCCGCTGAACAAAATGTTCTCTTCTTTCAAGGCGAAGCACAAATGATTCGAGGCGTGGCCCGGCGTGTGCACCGCTTCCAGCGTCCAGCCGTTTCCTTCGACCACATCTCCGTCTTTGAGGTGGATGTCGGGAATAAAGTCATAGTCGCCTGTGCCGGTGCCGATCTCCAGGCCGCGGTCCTTGCCGTGCTGGCCGTAGCCGTAGGTGGTGGCACCGGTAGCCGGTTGCAGCAGTTGGGTGTTGGGCGAATGATCGCGGTGGGTGTGGGTAATAATGATATGGGTGATCTTTTCACCCTCCGTGGTCTTCAAGATCGCATCCACATGATCCTGATCCAACGGGCCGGGATCGATGACCGCCACTTCCCCACGGCCGACGATATAGGTGCCGGTACCATGAAACGTGAAAGGACCCGGATTGTTGGCGACGACCCGGCGGATCAAGGGCGACAGCGTGTCCGGCACCCCATATTCAAATTCCAATTCCCGATTGTGGGGAATGACCACCCGTTGTCCCATTTGCGAAGCCCTTTTCTTTGAAGTGTCTTGGCTTAGGCGTCGGGCCCGGCTGCTGTCAAGAGCGGGCTCTGTCTCGCTCTTTGCATTGTTCCCCGACAAGCTTGCCGTTAAAGTCCCGCCCTGAATTTTAACGAGAGGAAAAATCCCATGTTTACCACGCGCCCGGAACTGCTCGGTACCTTCGGCATGGTGTCCACGACCCATTGGCTGGCCTCGGCGGCGGCTATGTCGATGCTGGAAAAGGGTGGCAACGCCTTCGATGCCGCCGTCTGTGCCGGGTTCGTATTGCACATCGCCGAGCCGCATTTGAACGGGCCAGGTGGGGATATGCCGGCCATTCTCCATGTTGCGGGGGAAGACACGCCGCGCGTGGTTTGCGGTCAAGGGCCGGCACCCGCGGGCGCTACCATGGCGCATTACCGGGATGAACTCGGACTCGATCTTGTGCCGGGAACGGGATTACTGGCAACGGCGGTGCCCGGTGCCGTCGATGGGTATCTTCTTATCTTGCGTGATCACGGCGTGCTCGATCTGGAGACGGTTCTGGCGCCCGCCATTCACTATGCCGAAAACGGCGCGCCGATCGTTCCCAATATTTGCAAGACGATTTCCGGTGTCGAGGAGATGTTCCGCGACCATTGGCCGACCTCGATGCCGGTTTACATGCCGAACGGAGAAGTGCCGGAGGCGGGCACACTCTTGGGTAACGAGGGGATCGCCAAGACCTGGAAACGGCTCATCGACGAAGCAAAATCCGCAGGACGCGACCGTCAGGCCCAGGTGGAGGCGGCACGCAATGCGTGGGGTAATGGGTTCGTCGCAGAAGCGATCGACAAGTTCTGTCGCGAGAACGAGGTCATGGACGTTTCCGGTGATCCGCATAAAGGCGTTTTGACCGGGGATGACATGGCTGGCTGGCGCGCGTCCTACGACACGCCTCTGTCATACGATTTTCACGGCCACACTATTTTCAAGATCGGACCTTGGAGCCAAGGGCCGGTGCAACTGCAGCAACTGGCGTTGCTCAAGGGTCTGGGTATCGAGGATATGGATACCGAAAGCGGCGAATTCGTCCATACGGTGACCGAATGTGCCAAGCTCGCTTTCGCGGACCGGGAGACCTATTACGGCGATCCCGACTTCGTCGAAGTTCCTATCGAGACCCTTTTGTCGGACGAATATAACGACGAGCGCCGCAAGCTTGTGGGCAAGGACGCTTCGCTCGAATTCCGGCCCGGCGAGATCGAAGGGTATGGTGCGCCGGTCGACTATCAAGCCGCCGTCGACAACGCGAGTTCGAAGAAGTCGGACCTGGCAGGGATCGGCGAGCCGACGGTCGGGCGCCCTGCAAAAGGCGATACTTGCCATATCGATGTCATCGACAAGGACGGCAACATGGTCGCCGCGACCCCGTCGGGCGGTTGGCTGCAAAGTTCCCCGGTGATCCCCGAATTGGGCTTCTGCCTCGGATCGCGCATGCAGATGTTCTGGCTTGAGGATGGCAAGCCCGCAAGTCTCGCGCCCGGCAAGCGCCCGCGCACTACTTTGACGCCGTCAATGGCGTATCGCGACGGTAAGCCTTACATGGCTTATGGCACGCCGGGGGGTGATCAGCAGGATCAGTGGCAAACCAATTTCCTGATCCGCCATGCGGTGCACGGTTTAAATCTTCAAGAGGCCATCGATGCGCCGTCTTTCCATAACGAACACCACCCTAGCTCGTTCTATCCCCGTCAGGCCTCACCGGGCCGACTGGTGATCGAGGGGCGGTTCTCGAAGAAGGCCGAAAAAGACTTGAAAAAACGCGGCCACGATCTCGAAGTGGGGGGTGATTGGTCCGAAGGGCGCATGTGCGCATGTTCGCAGGAGGGCGGCCTCATCAAGGCGGCGGCGAATCCACGCGGCATGCAGGGTTACGCCGTCGGTCGTTAGGGCTGAAAAGCCATGCCCGCAGCGCCGGCCAATCTCATTACCGGTTTCCTTGGCGTCGGCAAGACGACGGCGATCCGTTCTTTGTTGGACCGCAAGCCTACGGACCAGAACTGGGCGGTGCTGGTCAACGAATTCGGAGATATAGGGATCGACGGCGCCGAGCTAGGCGGTGATAGCGACCGGGTGCGCATGGTGCCGGGCGGTTGCATATGCTGTGTCGGCAATGTCGCGATGGGCGTCGCGCTCGCCGATCTCATACGCAAACAGCGGCCGGACCGAATCCTGATCGAGCCGACCGGCCTCGGCCATCCCACTGGTATTCTCGACCTTTTGCGGGAGGCAGAGCAGGCGGGGCAAATCTCGCTGCATGCCACGATTTGCCTCGTCGACCCGCGCCGCATCGACGAGCTGAGCGACGCTGAATCCGAAGTCTTCCAGGATCAAATTCACATGGCGGACGTACTGATTGGCCATAAATGGGACCTGGCGGATGATACGGATCGACAAGCATTCGATGATTGGGCGAAAAAATTGTTTCCTCCCAAAGGGCATTTGACGACGGCGAGCCAAGGTGAGTTCGATATGGCGTTGCTCGATTTGGACCCTGATCCGACGCGGGTGGCACTTTTCCCCGAAGCGCATGCGGACCCTCACTATCATCACGCTCATGATCCGAACCACGAATTAGCGCCGGGCCGTCCGCTGCGGGCGATCAATCAGGGGCAGGGTCACGTTTCGTGTGGCTGGTTGTTCGCACCGGAAGAAGTTTTCGACCGTCGGCGCCTGCTTGGATTGCTAACGGATTTGGAAGGTATCTTGCGGCTGAAGGGAGTTTTCCGAACCGGGCGCCACTGGATGTTAATCGACAGGGTTGGCGACGAATTGAGCAGGGCGACAATCGCCTATCGGCGCGATAGCCGGATCGAATGCATTGCCGAAGAGGAAAATGCTCCTGATTGGGACGCACTGGAAGCGAGCCTAGTTGCATGTTTGCGGCCCCGTGCTAAGACAACGCAATGAAACTGAACGATCTCGAACAGGCAATGCTCGACGGGGCGCATGGCAAGGCGGCTCAATGGGCGATCGATTATCAACGAAGCGTCGGTACGTTTTTCGATGCCGAAGATTTCGTGCCGGTGCGTGTAATCCATATCAGTACGGACCGGGAAACCATGGGCGATAGCGGCGTTGCCTTTATCCAGGAACTCGGCGAATTGCCGCCGGAACAGCGCCGCCCGCGCGCCTTCGCGACCGCTGACTTCAGAGGGTTCGACGAAGAAACCTTTCGGTTTTTATTGCCCGGCCGCGACCTGGCGGCGGAAAGCGCAGAAGCGGTGGAAGCGCTTGGCAAGCTCGGTGTGGTCACCTCCCATGCCTATGTAAACGATCATTCGGTAACCGCTCCCGCCTTCGGCGAGGCATGCGGTTATAGCGGCACGCCGTCGGTGGTTTACATGAATGGCATTGTAGGCGCGCGCTGCAACTTCGAAGCTGGGCCATCGAGCCTGGCGGCCTTTTTTACCGGACGGGTGCCCCGCTACGGATTCCACTTGGACGAAAAACGAGGGGCCACCCACGGGTTCAAGCTCGATTTCACGCCGGACAGCGTGGCGGATTGGGGAATTGTCGGCGCGTTGATCGGTCGTAAGCTCAATTCCTACTGGTCCGTGCCGGCATTGGAATTGACCGGTCCGCGTCCGTCTGTTCTCGAGCTCAATCATATGGCGCTTGCGATGGCGAGCTATGGCTCGATCGCCATGTTCCATGTCATCGGCATCACTCCGGAGGCGCCGGACTGGAAAAGCGCGGCCGGAGGGAAAAGCCTCGATACTGAGGTGATTACCCAGACCGATTTGGACGCTTTCTATGAGGAATGGGGTGGCGAGGGAGATACGCTCGACGTCGTCGCGCTATCGACACCGCAATTGGATATTCCAGAATTGGTCGAAATTGCCGCCATGCTGGAAGGTCGCAAAGTTCACGACGACACCACGCTGTTGGTCTATGCGCCGATCGAAATCAAAGAAGCTTGCGCGCGCATCGGGCTCAATCAAGCGATCGAAAAAGCGGGCGGGCGTGTTGTCCACGGGCATGATTTTTTTGCCACGTTTGCCAAGGAAATTCGCGAAGCCCATGACTGGACGCGCCTGATGACCCATTCGGTGAAAATGGTGAATATTTGCGAAGGTTACGGCTATAAGCCGACGCCTGCTTCTATCCCGCGCTGCATCGAGTCTGCGATTGCCGGAAAAGTGCTTCCCAGGAGCGGGTCATGAGCGAGACGGTGATCAAAGGCCATGTGGGGATCGGGCCGGCGGTGGAAGGCATTGCGCTTGCGGCATCCGATAATTTCAGCACGCGCTACGATCTGGATCGCGACCGGGGCATTGTCTCGCGTCCCAGTCATCTGTTGTACGGGGAATCCTATGTCGGGCGCATATTGGTGCTGAATGCTGCCAAGGGCGGAGTGGCGTCGGCCTGGATGCTGCGCGAAATGGTGCAAAAGGAGAAGGCGCCGCTCGGCCTGCTGCTCAACGATGCCAATCCGGTAATGGCGCAAGGCGCGGCTTTCGCGCAGCTGCCGTTCATGGATCGATTCGAAACCGACATAACTCGAGCAATTAAATCCGGCGACAAGATCGAGGTGGTTCCGGCCGAAGGTCTGGTGCGCATTTTGTCATCGTCCTAGGGCTGCCGCAGCGGCGAAAGAGGGAATACCCCAAGTGAATGACGAGCAAGTTAACGTATCGCCCTTAACACCGAGTTTCGGCGCGCGCGTCGAGGGCGTCGATCTGTCCGAGCCGGTATCGAGCGCTCAGTTCGAACCAATCCACGACGCATTCGTTGCTTATGGGTTGCTGGTACTCCCCGGGCAAACTTTAACGCCGGACTCTCAAATCGCGTTCAGCCGGCATTTTGGTGACCTGGAATGTCACGTGCTCAATCAATTTTGCCTCCCCGAACACCCCGAAATTCTCGTCGTTTCGAATATCGAAGAAAAAGGCCGGCATATCGGTGCGTATGGAGGGTCGAAAAAATTTCATACCGATCTTGCCTATATCGCTGAGCCAAGCTTGGGCTCGCTTTTTTATTGCCGTGAGTGCCCCGAAGGAGAGGGCGAAACGTCTTTCATCAGTATGAGCGCGGTCTACGACAAGCTGCCGGTTGAGAAAAAGCAGTGGCTCGAGGGAAAGGACATTGTCTACGACTATGGATGGCATCACGACCGGGAACACGCGCACCGCCCACCGATGACCGCAGAACAGCGCGCGAAGACGCCGCCGGTGGTCCATCCGGCCGTCCGAACTCACCCTGAGAGCGGTCGGCGCTCGTTATATATTTCGGAATTTCATGCTCGAGAATTTGTCGGCGTTTCGGAAGAAGAAAGCCAAGACATTCTGGCCGAACTCATGGACTTCGCGAAGCGCCCCGAATTCGGCTATACCCATAGCTGGACGCCAGGAGACATGGTGATCTGGGATAATCGCTGTTTATTGCATCGAGCGGAGCCATTCGATGAAACGAATGCGCGGCGTTTGATGCATCGGACCACGATCAAAGGCGACAAACCTTTTTTGCGGCCGGTATAGAGGAGAGGGAACATGGCAGTTGCGGAAAATCGCGTGAACGAGTCGATCACCTTTACGCCGGTGACGGACCATATCGGATCGGAAGTGTCGGGTGTCGACCTCGCCCAGCCGATGTCGGAAGAGGTGTTTCAGCGAATTCGGCGCGAACTGTGCGAACGTAGTGTTCTCGTCGTTCGCGGTCAGCACTGGTCGCCGGAAGAGCATATCGAATTTTCCAAACGCTTCGGCCCGCTCGAAAGTCATGTACTGAGCAATTATTGCTTGCCCGGACATCCGGAAATTTTCGTTGTTTCCAATATCATCGAGAACGGAAAGCATATCGGCGCATTTGGTGGCTCGAAACGATATCACTCGGACCTGTCATACGTGACCGAGCCGAGCATGGGCTCGATCTTCCATTGCGTCGAATGCCCGGAAGGTGAAGGTGAGACTTGCTTCACCAGTATGTTTGCCGTATTCGACGCATTGCCCGAAGAACGTAAAGCTTGGCTTGAAAAGCAAATGGGCGTGCATGATTACGTTTGGAATTACGAGAACCATCACCAGGAACGCCCGCCGCTGACCGATGAACAAAGGGCGGCGAACCCGCCGCTGAGCCATCCTGCAGTTGTTACCCACCCCGAGATTGGCCGCAAAGCGCTCTACCTTTCCGCTGTTTTTGTCCGATGCTTCGAAGGTATGGGAGACGAGGAAAGCCAAGCGATCGTCAAAGAGCTGATCGAATTCGCCAGTCAGCCGCAGTTTGAATACGCCCATAGCTGGACGCCCGGTGATGTTGTCCTGTGGGATAACCGAAGCGTCCTCCACAAGGCGTTACCATTTGACGAGAAAAATGCCCGGCGGCGCATGCACCGCACCACTATTCGCGGCCAGCGCCCATATCTGGATGCCTAAGCCATGAGCGAACCCCAGCTCTGGGAAATATTCGCGCTTAAATACGCCGACAGGCCGGACGCGATGAAGCATGAGCACTTCATTTTCAATGATGCTCACGATGGTCCGATGCCGATGGATTATTTCGTCTGGGCGCTTCGCAACGAGGCCGGGCGGGTTATCGTCGTCGATATGGGTTTCGAAGAAAAGGAAGCGAAACGGCGCGGCCGTCAGCTGTTGCGGACACCGGCGGAAGCGCTCTCTTCCGTCGGCATCGACGCGTCCGAAGTCGAAGATCTAATCGTCAGCCACATGCATTACGACCATTGCGGCAATGCGCACGAGTTTCCCAAGGCGACATTTCACGTCCAGGACCGGGAGATGGCATTTGCCACCGGCCGTCACATGAAACACCGCACCTTTCGCGATATTTACGCGGTCGATTATGTCGTCGATATGGTGCGCGCGCTCTATGGCGACCGGGTCGAGTTCGTGGAGGGTATGGGTGAGCTGGCCCCTGGCGTTACCCTGCATCACGTGGGCGGCCATACGGATGGCCTGCAAATTGTCAGGATCTGGACAGCGCGCGGTTGGGTGGTGTTGGCGGCGGATGCAGTTCATCTCTACGCCAATATGAACGACCGCAATCCGTTCCCGCTCGTGTTTAACGTTGCAGATATGCTCAATGGTTATCAAACCATCGAAAAACTGGCGGAGTCGCCGGAACACATCATACCGGGGCATGATCCGCTGGTACTCGAACGCTTCCCCGCCGCCGAGGGGGCCGAGGAATTTGGTGTGCGCGTCGATTTGGCACCGACCAGTTGGGATTGAGGGCTTGAAAGCCAGACACCTAAACGCTACCTCGTAAGCTCGGCTGCGGAAAACTAAGGGGAAATCGCATGGCCCATCATCATAGCAAAGTTCTTATCGTCGGCTCCGGGCCGGCGGGTTACACGGCGGCGATCTATGCCGCGCGCGCCAGTCTCGAACCATTGATTGTCGCCGGCATGCAGCCCGGCGGGCAAATGACGATCACGACAGATGTGGAGAACTATCCGGGATTCGAAGAGGTAATTCAGGGCCCGTGGCTAATGGAGCAGATGCAGAAGCAGGCGGAGGCCGTCGGCACGAAGATGATCTACGATATGATCAACGACGTCGACTTCACCCAGCGGCCGTTCAAAATGACCGGCGATATGGGCGATACCTATACGGGCGATACGGTAATCATTGCCACCGGCGCCCAGGCCCGCTGGCTTGGTCTCGAATCCGAGGAGAAATTCCAGGGTTTCGGCGTCTCCGCGTGTGCGACCGGCGACGGATTCTTTTTCAAGGATCAAGAAGTGGCGGTGGTCGGCGGTGGCAACACTGCGGTCGAGGAAGCGCTTTACCTCACCAATCACGCGACGAAGGTTACGCTCATTCATCGCCGCGATGCATTGCGCGCCGAGAAAATTCTACAGGACCGCCTGTTTAATCACGAAAAAGTCCAAGTGATGTGGGACAGCGTGCTCGATGAGGTGTTGGGTGGTGGCGATCCGCTCGAGGTGACCGGCGTGCGAGTGAAGAACGTCAAAACCAACGAAACGTCCGATTTGGACCTGCAGGGGCTCTTCATTGCCATCGGACACGACCCGGCCACCGAAATTTTCAAAGGCAAGGTCGATATGGACGACGAAGGTTATATTCTGACCGCACCGGACAGCACCGCGACCAATATTCCAGGAGTCTTCGCTGCCGGCGACGTGAAGGACAAGACCTATCGTCAGGCGGTGACGGCGGCCGGTATGGGCTGCATGGCCGCGCTTGAGGCGGAGAAGTTTGTCGCCGAACAGGACGTCAGCGCGGCAGCGGAATAAATTTTCTTTTTAAAGCTCGGTCTTGCGCACTTCCTGCAGGAGGCGCGCCAACTCGGTATGGTCCGAGTCCGGGCCGTAATGATTGACCGTCTCTGCAAAGGCATCCCGAACCAGTGCGGTGCAGGGCGCATTTAGACCGGTGCTGCGAGCGAGGTCTTGGGCGATGGTGAGATCCTTCAGCATCAACCCGCTCGAAAATCCCGAGGCCCAATTCTTATTGAGGATGAATTGATGGCATTTTAGCTCGGTCGCATTGTTGCGACCGGAGGATTTATTGAGCGTGTCGGTCATTGACGCCGGATCGAGCCCGAACCGTTTTCCGATCAGGAGCGCTTCAGTCGTTGCCAGCACGCCGAGCGCCGACAGCATGTTGTTGAGCGCTTTTGTGGCGTGACCCGCACCGAGTGGGCCGCATTCGAAAATATCCTGGCCTGCCGCTTCGAAAAGAGGCCGGGCGCGTTCGACCGACTCTTTTTCGCCACCGACCATAATCGCAATCGTGCCGGCTTCGGCGCGTTTAACGCCACCGGAAACCGGTGCGTCGATGAAGGCGATGCCTTTTTCTTTCAACACTTCGCCGAGCTCCAAGGTCCCGGTCGGTTCGGACGAGCTCATATCGATAAAAAGCTTGCTGTCATCGAGCCCAGCGAGCAAGCAATCGTCCCCCTCCTTGGCGCCGAGCATGATTTGGCGGACGTCGCGGCCAGTCGGCACGATGGTAATCACCACATCGGAGCTCTGTGCGAGGCTTTCCAATCCGTTTGCCGGGCGTGCGTCGAATTCTTCGACAAAGCCGTCCACCGTTTCCCGGTTCAAATCGAAGACGATCATTTCATGGCCGGCACGGGCGAGGTTCGCCGCGATGGGCCGGCCCATATTGCCGAGGCCGATATAGCCGATTTTCATTTTGGTGCCCCTTTTCTTTATCGGATTGGTATTTCTTAGGATTTCGCTAACTATTTTTGTAGCCGAATCGAGCAGGAATTCAATGCCTGCCTCTAATTATTTATTTGATTTTACTGATTTTAAAAGTTGTCAGCTTTCTTGTTTAGGCAACATTAAGGCTGTACTATGAAATCAATAACAAAAATACCAGCGAGGGCACCGGAATGGACATCGCGGACAAACTAAAAAACAAATTACAGCCGGTCGAAAAGAAAAACGGCGTGGCGCAGAATACCGCACCGTCAATTTTGTCGGCGGATCTCCATATTCAAGGCGATATCGAAGGCGATGGCGAAGTCCATATCGAAGGGCGTATCGACGGCAATGTTAGCTGTGAACAGCTTACCGTCGGGCGTGCGGGCCATATCAAGGGTAAAATCCACTGCAAAGAAGCGTCGATACACGGTCAGGTGATTGGCGCATTGTCGGCCAACGACGTGGAGCTGGCGGAGACCGCGGAAGTGACCGGCGACGTCAATCACGAGACGCTCAGCGTTAAGCCCGGTGCGGTGGTAAACGGGTTTTACAAGCACACCGATTCCAAATCGCTTGCGGACAGAAAAGTCAAAGCACTGGTTGCTCGCAAGCCCGGATCACGCCCGAAGGTGTCGCGGCCGAAACGCTCCCGGATCAAAAAATCTGCCGACACCGCGCAGGTTGTCGGATCGGATCGTTCGGATCAGGCGAAAGAAGATACAGTCCACTGATCGGGATTCGCTTTTATAAGTTTTCCAATGAGTAATGCCAGACTACCAACCGAGCTTTGGGTCAAAGCCCATATCGCGCGCTGTTCGTCGATTGGTGTGCCGATTACCGTAATCAAGCGCGGTGATCCGGACAGCGGTATCGTAATTTTAAAACTCAATCGTTTCGAGGCGGGCTGGGAAGTGCAAATGCAGGGCCGTGATGAAAACGGCGCGGTTGTATGGCAACCGGCTTTGGAAGGTCGCCGCGTCCAGGAGACTGACGCGGATGCCTTTATCGAACGACAGCGGAATTACGACCCGGACATTTGGGTAATCGAAATCGAGGATCGCGAAGAACGCAATCTTTTCGAAAACCAAGAAATGTAGCTACGGTAAAGCTCTTGCGTCCGGTCAGGCCGCGGCGTTACATCAAAGCGAAAAATTTAAGGCGCGACGAATTTGGGCGCCCCCCAAGGGAGCAAAAGATGGCTAAGGAACTCACTCACTATATCGGTGGCAAGAACGTCAAAGGCACCAGCAGTCGCTTTGGCGACGTCTACAATCCAGCGACCGGGGAGGTTTCGGGACAGGTGCCGTTAGCAAGCGACGAGGAAGTAAATTCATGCGTTGCGAATGCGCTTGCTGCCTTCTCCGAGTGGGCGGAAACGCCGGCGCCTAAGCGAGCGTCAGTGATGTTCGCGATGCGCCAATTGATGACCGACAAAAGGGAAGCGCTTGCCGAAGCAATTAGCCTGGAACACGGCAAGACCTTGGAAGACGCGCTCGGCGAATTGCAGCGTGGTATCGATGTGGTCGAATTTGCCTGTGGTATCCCTCATTTGATGAAAGGCGAACTGTCGCCAAATGTCGGTGGCGACATTGATACCTTCTCGATCCGCGAGCCGCTCGGTGTCGTTGGCGGCATCACACCGTTTAATTTTCCGATCATGGTGCCCTGCTGGATGGGAGTGATGGCGGTTGCTTGCGGGAATGCGTTTATCAACAAGCCTTCCGAACGTGACCCCTCCTCGGCGGTGATGTTAGGCGAGCTTTGGAGCGAGGCGGGATTGCCGGACGGAATATGGAACGTACTGAATGGCGATAAAGTGGCCGTAGATGGATTGCTTACGCATCCGGATGTGCCGGCGATTAGCTTTGTCGGTTCGACCGGAATCGGCGAATACGTCTATCAGACCGGGACAGCCCATAATAAGCGGGTTCAGGCCTTTTGCGGTGCCAAGAACCATATGATCGTGATGCCCGATGCCAATATGGATCAGGCCGTGGATGCATTGATGGGAGCGGGGTACGGCTCTGCCGGCGAGCGCTGCATGGCCATTTCGGTGGCGGTGCCTGTAGGCGAAGGCACGGCGGATGCGTTGGTTGATCGCCTCAGGCCCAGGGTCGAAGCGTTGAGGATTGGCGCCTACGATGATCGCGAAGCGGATATGGGCCCGGTGATCACCGGTGAAGCGAAAACTCGGATCGAAGGTTTCATAGCCCAGGGTGAAAAGGAGGGCGCGGAGCTTGTCGTCGATGGCCGCGGTGTCAGCCTGCAGGGCTATGAGAACGGATTTTTCCTCGGCGGTTCGCTGTTCGACCGGGTCACCCCCGATATGGAAATTTACAAGCAAGAGATATTCGGGCCGGTCTTGAGCGTCGCTCGCGCGGGTGATTTCGATCAGGCGGTATCCATGGTCAACGGCCACGAATACGGCAATGGCGTTGCCATATTCACCCAGGACGGCGATGCGGCCCGAGCATTTTCGAAGCAAGTGGATGTCGGCATGATCGGTGTCAACGTGCCGATCCCGGTGCCCATGGCGTTCCACCATTTCGGGGGCTCGAAACGGTCGAAATTCGGCGATAGCCAAATGCACGGGCCGCAATCGGTACAATTCTTCACCAAGATGAAAACCGTGTCGGCCCGTTGGCCGAGCGGAATTAAGGATGGCGCTCAGTTCACAATGCCGACGAACCGGTAGGGCATTGTGCGAAATTGGCTATATGATTTTATCAGGGGTCGATCGATAAATTTTGTGTTCGAATATTTGTTCCCGTATCCGACAGGTGGTGCGTTAAGCCGATTTTTGAATACAGATTGGGAAAGTTCGATCGATAAGCCTGCGTGAATGCGATCGATGGGTAATGTAACCTCAACGCTGACAAACGATCATTCCGCGAAACGGAACCCAAACAGTGGATCGGAAACATTCGATTCCTTTGGCGGTTACACGATCGTTTGATTCAAAAATTTAGGAGAAAGGTCGATAGTGCGAAGATTATTGATCTTCCGTTTGAATCGGCATTTTGCCGGAATTAGAAACCTTAATTTCCAATTTGTGTAGGTGAAAGCCAGCATTTTCAGATCCAGTGTAGATTGTTTCCCCACCTGCCTGTTCCGCAAGTTGTAGTCGTAGCCTGAAAAATTTGTTGCCTGCGGCTGAAACGAAATTAATCTTTGCTTGAATCCTACCATCTGAAGTTTCTTTGACTGTCCGCTTTTTGATACTCAGGTCATTTCCAAAATGCCCATCAAGGCACGGCTTGATCGGTCGCGCACAAAATTGTTGGAACGCTGTTGCTCTCTGCCCCAGCAGATAAATCATCATTCGGGACTTGCTTGCGCGGGTTGTCTCAATTGAAATTTCTATTTCGCTTGAGCCTGTTAACTTGAAAGGTTCAGTGATCGCATAATGTTCGCCTGTGGATAGGTCGCTTTGGAAACTAGCTCCGCTGCCCTTTTCTGATTTTCTGAGTTTTAGTCCTTTGGACGATCGGAAAAGTTTGACGATTTCTTCGAATTGGGATACCTGAACCAACAAATCGGGTGGTTGGTTGGTAATCGAGCTAATCGGTTGCTTGATACTTGTAACTGTTGGCTGGATAGAACTGGTGGGTTCATCAACTACGATCGCGCTTGCTGTTCTCGTCGGTGCGGTGGTCGGAATCTTTTTTTCAGCAATAGCATATTCAATATGATCGAAATAGGCTTTCGCAATTTTGTGTGCAGATTTGGAATCAGTGTGAATTGTATCGACAAAACCCAAGTCGCTGCGGCCAAGAAAACTAAAATAAGACGGTTGCTGGTCGATTTGTTTCGCCAGTTCTTCCATCAAATTGTGGGTTGTGAAATGCAATCGATCTGATCGTGGTCTTCGGTCGTATTGTTGAATTCCCGCAATGAAATATGCGCCCGATGATTCCACTATGGCACGATACTTTTCTAGGTTTGTTAGATAAGCTTCGACAACCGATGAGATTGCGGTTTCAACCACATGGTTCCAATTGTTGAGTGTCTTGTTTTCTAGATCGTAAAGACGGGGCAGCCAATTGATCATTGGGTTCATATAGTTGAGGCCCAAAACCTGAAAAGGACCAGGTACCCGTGCGCCATTTATCATATCGTTCCAACCGGAGTGAGTGATCACGACATTTGGCCTTAGTCGGTAACCAAGATGAACAAACGCATTTATCTCGTTTCCGAGTACGAAAGAATTCATGCTCAGATTTAAAACTCGTACCCGCCGTCCATTCAGGTTCTGCGATTTGGCTAAAAAACGCTCCAGGTGTTCCGCGATAGTAGTTTCATGTGCGAAACCTGCCGCCTCTGATCCTCCGGTGAGGATGACAACAAAATCATCTTCCACGTTGAAATAGGTATCCGAATTGCGGTTGCGGAAGCCGAAATAGTCGAGACGGATCGGAGCAGCCCCCATGAGATGAACACCCGAATAATCGAAAAATGGGTGATAACGATATGAACCTACTGTAGCGGGATAGGCGGCAAAAGGGTTTTGGTCCTTTGACAAATTTAGTGTTGGTAGATCACCCGTGATCTCATGCTTTGACAAGGGCGAGGAACGAGAACGAGGTGCTTCGTCAAACTGTGCGATGACGCTTCTGATTGTTGCGTAAATCGCTGATGTATTGTTGAAAATTCTAAGATGGTTCGAATACCCGAGCAAAATTTCAAGGCAGATGACAGACAACAATGCAAAAATGAAACAAAGTAGGAAATTGCGAATTTTTCCCATGGTAAAAAAATCCAGTATCTAATACACAACGAAATTTATGAATTGCCTGACCGCATTATCCTACTTGGCAGGCATTGCAAATTGCAAGACGATCTCCAAAAGTACGGTTTGCTGGTCGACTGCTCCTGTGTGAGGTGCGGAGGTCACCGCATCGTGAAGTCTATGAAACAATGCCGCACAAAGTTGAAAGATCGCTGGATGCAAATTTTTGATCGTATTTTCACAGGATGAACAATATTTCCTCTAGCGCTGCCCCCATGACAACCGGGCCGGCCATGCACTAACATCTGCCCGGACCGCTTAACGGGCGCCGAACATCTTTGGCGCCTATTCACAAATTCAATTTGCGGCTCTTACGGGGGAGACTTTTATGGAATTTGGCACCTTTCTCTTGATGCAATCGCCGACGGCGGAATCGCACGGGGATGTCTTTGGTCGCGCTGTTGAGATTGCGCAAGCCACCGATGAAATGGGCTTTGGGAGCATTTGGTGCGCCGAGCATCACTTTTCGACCTATGGCTATTTATCGCGCCCGATGATGACGGCGTTACATCTCGCCAACCACACCAAGCAAATTCGCGTCGGTTCGATGGTCGTCGTCCTGCCGTTGCATCACCCCTTGATCGTGGCCGAAGAAATCGCCACTGCCGATCTCCTGAGCGGCGGGCGGCTCGATATCGGCCTGGGCCGTGGCTATCAAACCTACGAGTTCGAGCGGTTCGGGAATGATTTGCAGGAAAGTCGCGACCGCTTCGATGAAGGTGTCGATATTTTGCTGAAAGCCTTCGAAGGCAAGCCGTTTTCCTACGACGGGAAGTATTACAGCTTCGAGGAAACATCGGTCTATCCGCAGCCGGTGCAAAAACCACGACCGCCGATATGGGTCGTCGGGCAAAGCAAGGGCTCGATTGAAGCTACTCTCAAGCGGGGGTTCAATCTGGTTTCGGGTGGTTTCGGCGTACCTATCGAAATGCTCCGCGATTTCCGTCAACATCTCGATGAAGTGATTGCGCAGCAAGAATCGCCGGCGGATTTTCGCATCAGCACGCAACGGCCTGTCTATGTCACCAAGGATGAGTCGGAGTTGCCGGCGGTGATCGAACATGCGCGTTGGAACATGCGCGTCACCTTGAGCCTGCGTCAGGGCCTCGAACGGGTCGAGGACGGCAAGGCAATCGCAATTCCATTCGATAAGGAGCCGAGCGACGAAGATTTGCTCGAACGATTTTTCGTCATGGGTACGCCCGAGACCTGTATCGACCGGATCAATACGTTGAAAGAGGTGATGGGTATCGATCACTTCAACGCTAATTTCTGGTTCGGGGACTTGGAACATGACAAGGTCATGCGCTCCATGAGGCTCTTCCACGAAGAGGTGATGCCGGCCTTTCAATGAGGACTGACCGAGCGGACCACATTGCCATCAAGCAAACAAAGGTGAGATGCAGTGGCATTGGAACTCGTAACTTGCGACCGACCATTAGGCGCCGAGATAAAAGGGCTCGATACAACGGTGCCACTTTCAAGCGATGACGTGGCGTTTGTCTCAGATGCGTTGCTCCGGCACTCTGTAATTTTCCTAAGAAATAATGAACTTTCCGATACAGGGTTCAGAGACTTCAGTGCGAATTTTGGCACCTTACGGGAGAGTAACCTTAAATTTGCTCTGGTGTCGGGGCTTCGCGAACTGAATACCCTCTCCAACGTAATCGAAAATGGCCGCCACATCGGTAATATGGATGCCGGCGTCTATTGGCATTCGGATGGCGCCTATACGCCGAAGCCAACCCATTTCACGATTTTATATGGGCTCGAGATACCCGCCAAAAACGGCAAATCGCTGGGAAGTACCCGGTTTAGCAGTACGGCCGCGGCTTACGAGGCACTCCCGGATCAGATGAAAAAGCGGCTCGAAGGAATGAAAGTCGTCAACAGCATGGCGCATCAGGTCGAGAAAAAACGAGCTGCGGGCGTGTTGAAACGAGGCGAATTGAACGAACATCAAATACGCAATGGTATCGAGACAGTGCATCCCTTAGTTCGAACGCATCATTTGTCCGGGCGAAAATCACTATTTCTTAGCGAAGGGCACACGATAAAAATCCTCGATCCCGACGGTGCCTCCGATGAAGATCTACTGGCAGAGCTCCAGGATCATATCGTGCAGCCGCAATTCATTTACGCCCATGATTGGCAGGTCGGCGACATTTTGATGTGGGACAACATCACCACCAATCACAAAGCCAGCTTCGATTACGATCTGCCACTCAGGAGGGTCATTCGCCGCAGCACCGTCCAAGGGCCGGTGCCAGCATAACCTCGGTGTTTCGTGGGTGAGAAACCCAGCAAGCAAACACCTGCTGCAAGGGCGGGGCAGGTGGTAGACTTGTTTCGCAATTAGCGAGGACAAGTTTGCCATGCCATACATTCAGTCCGACGGTGCACGCCTTTACTACGAGACAGCCGGTAGTGGAACGCCGATCGTTTTCGTTCACGAGTTCTCTGGCGATTTGTGGAGCTGGGAAAAACAGATTCAGCATTTCAGCCGGCGTTATCGGTGTATCGCATTTAATGCCCGTGGATATCCGCCGTCGGACGTACCGGCGTCGCCATCTCGCTACTCCCAACGCCTTGCGGTGGAGGATGTGGCCGTCGTTATGCGCCACCTCAAGGTAAAGAAAGCGCATATTGTCGGCTGTTCTATGGGCTCGCGCACGACGCTGGATTTTGGCCTGAAATATCCGCGTATGGCCATGTCGCTGACTATGATCGGAATCGGCAGCGGTGCCGATCCACGTAATGCAGCAGCTTTTCGGCGCCAGGCCGAAGCCCGCGCCAAGCTCTATGAGGAGGGTGGCCTGTCCGCCGCCTTGAAAGAGCTCCGCAAGGCCGACAATCGTGTGCGGCTTAAGCGTAAAAACCCTCGAGTGTTCGACGACTTTTGCGAACGTTTCATGCAACATTCAGCGCAGGGCTGTGCCCATATCACGCGCCGGGTAATGGCGCCCCGCAGGTCTCTCTTTGGGATGAAAAAGCCTCTTCAGGCGATGAAAACCCCCGCCCATGTGATCGCAGGTGACGAGGATCCCAGCGCTCTCGATGCAAGCCTATTCATGAAACAGGTCAGCCCAGCGGTACAGCTATCGGTCGTGCCCGCGACCGGCCATCTAGTGAATCTGGAAGAGCCAGAGCTTTTCCAACGCCTGACGGAAAGTTTCTTCGCCGAGGTGGAAGCGAAAAAATGGCGTCCGCGGGGCAAGTGACCGATACGCCGGTTTTCCGGCTTCGGTTCAGGCGATCGATTAATGAAGATCGATCATGAAATTTGAAGTTCGCCCCTTATCTGACGTTCTTGGTGCCGAGATCATTGGCTTCGATCTCGGCGCAGCCATGAATGATGAGGATTTTTCCGAACTGCATCGAGCGCATCTAGAACATCTCGTCATCGTATTCCGAGATCAGAGCCTTTCGCCGTCGCAGCAGAGTCTTTTCGCCCGACGGTTTGGCCCGCTCATCGAGTATTCGCTCACCCAGGCGGCGGTTCCGGGACATCCGTGCGTGACCATGATTTCCACCAGACGGGAAAAGGGTGAGTTTATCGGCGTCGCCGATGCCGGGCCTCAATGGCATTCCGATCACTGCTACCGGGAGCGACCGGCGCTCGGGACGATGCTTTTTGCCATCGAAGTTCCCGACGACGGCGGAGATACTTCCTTCGCCAATCTGCGGGCCGCTTATGACGCTCTGCCGTCCGACCTGGGCCGCGCTGTCGAAGGGCGGAAGGGTATTTTTATGAACAGCCGCGCCCAAGGCGGTAAACCGAATGCGGAGCAACGGCAGGCAATGCAACAACACCCACTCGTTCGGACCCATCCCGAAACCGGAAGAAAATCACTCTTCGTGAGCCAACAACAAACGGTCGCAATTGAGGGTCTGCCCGAAGATGAAGGAGAGGAAATTCTCGAACGCCTCTTCGCCCACTGCTTCCAGGAAGAATTCGTTTATGTGCACCGGTGGGTGCAAGGCGATCTGACCTTTTGGGACAACCGCTGCACGGCGCACAAAGCTGATCTGTCGCGCATAAACGACCCGAAATACGTTCGGCACATGCATCGGACCATGATCGAAGGCGATAAGCCTTTTTGATCGAAGCGTTTCGTCAGTAACAGAGCCCGCTGCTGGTTCCGGCCATGGTCTGCTCGCCATTTTGGTTATGTGCCGCGACGGTGACATGGACGCGAATTCGGTCTTCTTCGCGGGTGAAGCCTTCGACGGTGCCGGATATGGTCAAAGTATCGCCGCAGAATACCGGGCGCAGAAATTTACAATCCATACTGCCGCCAACCACGAAACCCTCGCCGACGCTTTGTGTCATCAGCGCCGAAACGTAGGCGGTGCTCATCATTCCCTGAGCGATCGTCGTGTGGAAGCCTTTGGCTTTGGCCCAATCCGGGTCGGTATGGATGGATAGCGGCCTGACACCGGAATAAATATCGATTTGGCGCTGCGCTAAAGTTCGCGTAATCGGCGCCAGCGATTGCCCTACCTCGAGTTCGCCGCCGCGTCCTTCCGCTTTTTCGATGATGGCATCGAAAGTGGGCGGTTCGGGTTCCGGCTTGCGGCTGGTGCCGGATGCGGGGACCGTCTCGTCCTTGAAAATCATTTGGACAAAACGGCCCGAGACGAGCGCTTGTCCATCCTCGGTCTCGGTTCGGTATTCCGTGACCATGTAGGGCTTGTCGCGTCGCAGATACTTGTCCGCCAGCGTGCCAACGGTCCGTGCCCGCTTGCCAAGCCGTAAAGGTGCCGCAAAGTCATAGATCATCCGCGCGTGAAGCCCCGCGGGTACCACGAAATGATTATGACGCAGAAACAATGCCTGATTGGCCAGGAACGTCGGATGCGCTACGGGCTCCCCCCACGGGCCAGGATGAAAGAAGAAGGGGTCGTAATCGTCGACGGCGTAGGCATAGGCCTCCACGTCTTCGGGCCGAATTAGCTGATCGTCTGAGCGGAACTCGCGGCCGATATCGAGAATGTCGTAGTTGATCACCGGAAAGCCCACGGCGGCAAGCGTTTCCAGGTTATAGGAATTGTGTGAATCTGTTTCCGCCATACTCATGGGATTACCTCGTTCAATAAAATTTAGCGCCAAACCTAGCCGTTGGAAGGCGTGACGCCAATCCGGTATGGGAAGTGGTGGAGCGGCATGAGCTGCCTGTAGCTCCATATTAGCGCACGGAGAAGAATGATATAGTTGGGCGAATAAATCGTAGCCGCTTGGGCTGGCGGCATTTTATAGAGCGAGGGCACCCGCGCCATGAAGCAACTCAAAATCCCAGCCGTTTTCATGCGAGGCGGCACGTCGAATGCGATTGTGTTTAAGGAACAGGATTTGCCCGAAGACCGTTCGCTTTGGCCGGAAATTTTTCTCGCGGCGCACGGCAGCCCTGACCCATTCGGGCGGCAACTGAATGGAATGGGGGGCGGAATTTCGTCGCTCTCCAAGGTTTGCGTGGTCGGGCCGTCGAGCCGCGAGGACGCGGATATCGATTACACCTTTGCGCAAATCGGAGTGCGTAACGAAACGGTCAGCTTAAACGGCAATTGCGGAAATATGTCTGGCGCCATGGGCCCGTTTGCGGTCGATGAGGGTTTTGTCACGGCCGACGGCGATATGGCCAAGGTGCGGATTCACAATACCAACACGAATAAAATCATCGTTTCACAGTTCGACATGGATGAAGGCTTCGCGGGGATCGACGGTGATTACCTGATGCCTGGCGTCGCGGATCTGGGCAACAAGGTGCGGTTGGATTTCATGGATCCAGGCGGTGCCGGCACCGGGAAGCTACTTCCCACCGGCAATGTGATGGATACGCTGAACGTGCCCGGGCTGGGTGAAATCGAGGTTTCGATTGTGGACGCGGCAAACCCTGCGGTTTTTGTCGATGCGCCTGTCCTTGGTCTGGTGGGCACGGAACTTCCCGCCGATATCGATGCCATGACCGACGTGATGGCGAAGCTCGAAGCGATCCGTTGCCATGCCGGCGTGCTCGCGGGCCTCGCAGAGACGGTCGAGGAGGTTGCCGCAAAACCGACTGCCATTTCTCCGGGGTTTGTCGCGCCGGCGCAGGACTCCAAGATATTAACTGGCGAAACGATTTCCGCGGAGGAAGGCGATTTCGTCTGCCGCATCGTCTCTTCGGGGAATGTGCATCGCGCTTTACCTGGCACGCGGTCGATCTCGACCGCCGTTGCAACGCGTATCACGGGCACAGTGGTCAATCGTGTTGCTCGCAGGACCAACGATCCCACCGAGGATATCCGGATTATTCAGCCATCGGGCGTGCTGGTAATCGCCGCTGACGTGGAGAACAAGGACGATAAATTTCATGCGAAATCGGTCACTTTCTACCGGACGCAGCGCCGCCTGTTCGAAGGTAATGTTTTCTTGCCCGCATCCAAAGTTCCGAATTTCATACGTTATCAAGAAGAGCTCGGAGCGGCTGCGGAGTAATTGAATGCAGTCGCCGCCAGAGCGGCAACCACAGAACTAACCGCAAACACAAAATCCCATAGCGTGTCCAATTCGGTGAATTGGCCGGAACCAACGGAGAGTAGAAAATGACGATCGAGTACGAAAAGCGCGACGGGGTCGGCTATATCACCATCAACAATGTCGAGAAGGCGAATATCCTCGACAAAACGACATCCGACGCCATTTCGGAAATTTGGACCGATGTCTGGGAGGATCGCGATATCCGATGCGCGATCCTCACCGGCACCGGCGACCGTCATTTCTGCGGCGGCCACAATCTCGCGCCCCGGCCGGACATGAGCGAGGAAGAGCGCGAATATCTCAAAACCCAGCGTATGTTCTGGCCGCTGGGAGGCACCGTCGCCGGCACGAAAACCGGAGCTGACGGCCGGATGGGGGATCATTACCCACGGGTCTGGAAACCGGTGATTGCCGCCGTGAACGGCTGGGCTGCGGGCGCTGGCCTCTACATACTGCTCGCATCGACCGATATCAGGATTGCCAGCGCCGAACATGCGCGTTTCAAGTTTGCGTTGTTGAGTCAGGGGTGGCTGGGTAACGGCCCCGGCGCGACATTGCTGACCAAGCAGCTGCGCTACGTAGATGCGATGAAAATCCTCCTCACCGACGAACCGTTCGATGCGGAGGAAGCGCTCCGAATTGGTCTGATCAATGAAGTTGTCCCCCACGAGAAGTTGCTCGAACGGGCCGAAGAGATAGCGCGGCACATCGTCAAAATGCCGCCGGTGGCGACGCGGATGATGAAGGAATTCGTCATACGCTTCGGCGAAATGCCGACCGATCAGGCTTGGCAGGTCCAGACCTTGATCAATTCGATGTTGATCCAAAACACGGTCGACGGTCAGGAAGGTCGCGAGGCTTTCAAAGAAAAGCGCGAGCCGAATTTCACCGGTGCGCTCAGAAAGCGCGGCGAGGAATTCGCCGAGGTTGCCGAAGAGGATATCGAGAGGCTCGACGAGATTTATCGCAGCCGAGAATTTTAAGCCGGGGGCGGTTAGCCGAGTGCACCGGCCTCGCGCAGCGCCGAAATTTCCGCGTCGTCCATACCGAGAACCTCGTTCAACACCGTGTCTGTGTCGGCGCCGTGACCGGGCGCAAGGCTATTGCAACGGCCCAAATTCGATTGCCATGGCAAGCCGGGCAGGCGGCCGGCCTCGGTTTTTTCCCAAAAACCTCTGGCTTCTAGATGTTCGCAACCAGCTAGGTCCATCATGGTGGCCAACGATGCGGCCGGGATGCCGACACCGGTTAGAGCGCGTGCGGCGACTTCCGCTTCTTGAGGCCGAGTCCACTCGGCAATGATGCTCTCGATCTCGGCGTTTTTGGCGCGTCGTAAACTCAGGTCCGCCTCTTTCCATTGCGAGAGCCCCGGTACGACCGTGCATAGGGCCTGCCATTGGCCATCTGTAGTCACCGCGATAGCAATCCACCGGTCCGCGTCGCTACCGCCGTCGGTCGGAAAAATGCCGTGTGGTGCGAATACGTCCGACAAATTGCCCATCGGCAAAAGTTCTGCGCTGCGCTGCGTCTTTAGGCCCGGCTCGGCCATCGTCCACAGCATCGCTTCCAGCATCGAGAAATCGATACGTGCCCCGTGGGCGGTGCGGTCTCGCTGCCAAAGTCCTGCCGCTGCCGCGAAAGTGAGTTTGAGAGCACACATCGGATCGAGCCAGGCAATTCCGACGCGAGGTGGGGTGTCGGGCTGACGATTGAGACCAGCGAAACCCGCATAGCATTGCAACAAGGTGCCGTAGGCGACAGCTTTTGCCTGTGGTCCGGTACGCCCCATCCCCGATGCGGAAATGTAAACCAGCTTCGGATTTATGCGACGCAGTTCGTCGGCGCCCAAGCCGAACCGTTCCATTACGCCGGTTCCGAAATTCTCTATTAGGATATCCGACTTGGCAGCAAGTTTACGCGCAGTTTCGGCTGCTTCGGGAGATTTCAAATTCAGAATGATGCCGCGCTTTCCTTGACCCAAAACCGTGTGCAGGACATTGCGCCGGCTCGGATCGCCGGCCCCCGGCGCTTCCACCTTAATCACGTCGGCCCCCAAGGCGGCCAAATAGCGTGTCGTGGTGGGTCCCGCGATCACCCAGCTAAAATCGAGCACGCGTATGCCGGATAGGGGCATGTCACGGGCCTCCGCAGGTGCCTTGGTAAGCTTGTGGTCTTCCGCTTCGTCTGGCAGGCCATATGCTGGCCCCGGTGCTTTGAGCGACTTGCCATCTAGTGAGAACGAACGAAAGAAATTGCGATGGTCCAGTTGCTCCGCATCCAGGTGCTCGGCGAGTTCCATGAGCGGAAACGAAGGTACGTGTGCAGCCTGGGCAATATCGGCGATGGATTGTTTGTCTTGGGGACGTGACCAATCGGACATTAAGGAATGCAGCTCATCCCAGTTCTCGACCCTGTCAGGCTTGGTCTTAAATCGGTCTTCGGCCGCCCATGCTGGCGAGCCCATGGCGGCGACCCAAGCCTTCCACTGGTGTTCCTCGCGCGGCGAAATCGCTACATAGCCGTCGCTCGCCGGTAAAATTGTCACCGTCGCTCCGTTCCCGTCGGTGAGCCTTTTGCGGGTCCATGGCTTTTCGTTCAAGCTGGCGCGGCTCAGCTCGCGAATTGCAATCGTTGCAAGCGCCTCCTGGATCGAAACGTCGATGACGGTTCCTGATTTGCCTGCCAAGAGCCCATGCATTCCCGCTGCCGCGCCCGCCAATCCACCAATGAAAGCGGATTGTTGGCCCACGGCGCGTGTCGGTGGTTCGGCAATGTCGTCCACTTGTCCGGTAAGCATCCGTGCAATACCGCTGGCGCAAAACAAAGTCAGGTCGGTGGCCGGTTCGTCGGCGCGTGGGCCGCTTTGGCCGAACGGGCTGATAGCAACGATGACCGCGTCCTGATTGAGAGACCCTAACGTTTCGGGATCGCAGCCAGCATCGCGTAGCGCCGCAGGCCCGCCTTCACAAAGGATCAGCTCGGCTGCCGCTACCGCCTGTTGCAACAGATCAGCCTCGATGGAATCGCCGATACTCGTTTTGGGTTGATCGAGCCAGGCGGAAAGCGGTGTCGTATGGGTTGCGGCTAGACAACGAACGTCCGCACCCAAATCGGCAAACGACCGGCCCGCGACAGCTGCCGCAAGGCCGGGTCCAAGTTGAAGTACGTTTAATCCGTTCAGCATTTGCTATTGATAAATCGAAAGCACGCCTATTTCTGGAAACAAATCCGAAATCCGACCGCTCCCTATCGGTTGGCCGGCCAGAGCTGGAACTTTTTGCCTTCGAAGCGTTCGCGCCAGCGGGGAAGGACTTCCGGATTGTAAACGTGGTCGGGCACCTCGCCGGCAAGTGCTTTCAGCACGCCGTCTCGCGCCCAGCCGATGCCGGCCCGGATGCCGGGTTCCACGTTATTCTGCACCGCATGGGGTGATAGAAGCACTTTATGACCGAGTTTCAGAAGCGGTGACTCCGGCGATAGCGGTTCATCGGCGAACGCGTCCAGCGCGGCCGATGCAATCGTGTCATTTTCCAAGGCCTCGACGACCGCCGCCTCGTCTACGACCGCGCCGCGGGCGGTGTTGACCAATATCGCCGACGGTTTCATTTTCGCCAGCGTCTCGGCGTTAATCATCTTGTCGGTTTCTTCCGTATGGATCACATGCATGCTCACAACGTCGGATTCCGCAAGCAGCGTGTCGAAATCGGTCTCTTGGGCGTTGTGAATGTTGAAGTCCGCCTTCCTCACATAAGGGTCGTAGGCGAGTAACCGTACCCGCCACGGCGCCAGAAGATCGCAGACCCGCCGTCCGATGCGTCCGAGGCCCACGATGCCGATGGTGATGCCTTCATTGCCGTCTTGGCGGTAGCCGAGATAGCGACCTTGATGCGCCGGATGCCGCCATTCGCCTTGCTTCATATATTCATCTCGCTCGCGGGTTTTTTTCAGCACGGCCAGAATCATCGCGATGGTTCCTTCGGCAACGCCGCCCCAGTTCGCTTCCGTGGGTCCGTGGGTGACGATAATGCCGAGATCGGTCGCGGCTTGTACGTCGACGTCGTCGACGCCGATCGAATATTTGGCAACGATGCGCAAATCAGGAGATGCTTCCATCAATTCGCGGGTCACTGGATTTGATCGGTTCGACGTTCCCATATAGGCGTCCGCTCCTTGCGCCATCTCATGTTGTATTTCGGTGGCGTCCAAGCCAGGGGTCCGCCAGTCCTGGCTCCCGATCGCCAACTCGCAACCCGCTTCTTCCAATTTGACGTAGGTGTCACCGGCTCGCTTTTCCGTATCCGGCGCAAAGACGAATATTTTCGGTTTTTCCATTTCCAGTCCCTCCAGTGTTTGATTTTTTTTGGGCGCGCCTTTAGGTGCGCCGAGATTGCCCTTTTGTACCTTCCGCGTTCACAAATGGATACTGCCTAGCAGGTTGACGGAAATTATTGAGTGTCTGGAGTCAAAGGTATCCGCGGAAATTCGTCGGACGCTAGCACCGATGTTCGATCGCTTGCTGGTTATTTTAAAATAGAAATAATCGATTAATTATACAAAAATAACCAATTTCACAAATCCATAGCCGCGTTGTATCTCGTTCATAGCGGATCGCGAGCCTAGGCAGGTCCGTTACGTAAACCTTTAACCTCAGTGAGGGAGTTGCATCGAAATGTCTGTAATTAGTACTGAAATTAAACCATTTAGCGCCGAGGCCTTTAAAGAAGGCAAATTCATTTCCGTGTCCGAGGCGGACATTAAGGACAAATGGGCCATCTTCTTTTTCTATCCGGCCGACTTCACTTTTGTTTGCCCGACGGAACTTGAGGATCTGGCGGATCAATATGACGAACTTCAGGGTATGGGCGTGGAAGTCTTTTCGGTCTCCACCGATACGCACTTTTCCCACAAGGCCTGGCACGATACGTCGGATGCGGTCGGCAAAATCCGTTTTGCGATGCTTGGCGATCCGACCGGTGCGATCACCCGCAATTTCGAGTGCATGCGCGAAGCAATGGGCTTGGCGGATCGAGGCACCTTCGTAGTCGATCCGGACGGCATCATTCAGTTGGTGGAAATTACGTCGGAAGGCGTCGGCCGGAACGCGGCGGAATTGGTCCGCAAGGTAAAAGCGGCTCAGTACGTCCGGGCCAACCCGGAAGAGGTCTGCCCCGCCAAATGGGAAGAAGGCGCGGACACGTTGGCGCCATCGCTGCAATTGGTCGGAAAAATTTAAATCCATAATGCGGGGTGTTCTCGCATTCCCGAGGCACCCCGTTTCTTACCAAAAGATCCGACATCCGATTAACGGATAACCGAGTGAGGCAAAAGATATGTTGGACGATACCCTTAAAACGCAGTTGAAGGACTATTTGCAAAATCTGCGCCGGCCAATTGAACTTGTGGCATCGCTCGGCGATTCCAAGGCCTCCCGGGATTTGGAAACCCTGCTGGGGGAAATCGCGGAACTTTCGGACAAAGTCGAATGGCGAAATGCGGCAGAGGGAGAGCAAAACGACCGTGTGCCTTCCTTCAGTATCCGCGCCGAGGGCGTTGACACCGGTGTCACTTTCGCAGGTATTCCCCTCGGACACGAATTTACCTCTCTCGTTCTCGCTCTTTTGCATGCGGGCGGGCACCCGCCAAAAGTCGACCAGGAACTGCTGGATAGCGCGGCGTCGATCACCGGCGACTTCAAGTTCGAAACCTATTTTTCTCTGTCCTGTCAGGTTTGCCCCGATGTGGTCCAGGCCTTCAATATCTTGAGCGTGTTTAACCCCAATGTGACCCATGAAGCGATCGATGGGTCGCTCTTTAAGGAAGAGGTGGAGAGCCGCGAAATCATGGCGGTGCCCTCGGTCTACCTGAACGGGGAGCATTTCGCACAAGGTCATATGGAACTGGAACAGCTTTTGGCGAAGCTCGATAGCAATGCCAGTGCGCGCATGGCGGATGCGCTTGCCGCAAAGGATCCGTTCGACATGCTCATGGTGGGCGGCGGTCCGGCCGGTGCGGCAGCCGCTATCTATTCGGCTCGTAAGGGCATCAGCACAGGCATCGTGACCGAGCGATTTGGCGGCCAAGTACTCGATACGTTGGATATCGAGAATTTAATCTCCGTACCCCATACGGAAGGGCCCGAATTGGTGACCGCGATGGAGAACCATGTCAAAGAATACGACGTGGATATCATGAACCTGCAGATGGCGGAGAAGCTGATTCCGGCCGCCAAACCCGGCGGCCTGCACGAAATTGTGTTGGAAAACGGTGCGTCGCTTAAAGCGAAGTCTTTGGTGCTGTCGACCGGTGCGCGTTGGCGCCAATTGGGTGTGCCGGGCGAAGAGGAATACAAGAACAAAGGCGTTGCCTATTGCCCGCACTGCGACGGCCCTCTGTTTAAGGGTAAGCGCGTCGCGGTCGTCGGCGGCGGTAACTCCGGTGTCGAGGCGGCGATCGATCTTGCCGGCATCGTCGACCATGTCACCCTGGTCGAATTCGATGCGAAGCTGCGCGCTGACGCGGTCTTGCAGAACCGGTTGGATTCGCTGCCGAACGTGGATGTCATCGTCTCGGCCGCAACCACCGAGATCAACGGCGACGGATCACGCGTGACGGGCCTTACCTATCAGGACCGAGATTCCGAAGAGGAACGTCAGGTTGAGCTGGAAGGCGTATTCGTTCAGATCGGCTTGGTGCCGAACACCGAATGGCTCGAAGGTTCGATCGGACTGACAAAGTACGGCGAGATCGAGGTGGATAACCGGGGCGAGACGTCCGTTCCGGGTATTTTCGCCGCTGGTGATGCGACCACGGTGCCTTACAAGCAGATCGTCATTGCCATGGGCGACGGTGCAAACGCCGCTCTTTCGGCGTTCGACTATCTGATACGTTTGGCGCCCGATGATGCGGAAAAAGACGTGAGTGCGGCCGCTTAGGGTCTAACGCGTACTTTTTCCTTAGTTCATGAGTTTTCCGCTATGGATCGCTCTTAGCCGATCCGCTCCGGATTATCGCTGAACAGGCCATCGACCTCCCAGGAGAACAGTTTTTCCGCACGTCGGCGCCGGTTGACCGTGAATGCGAACAGCTTGTAGCCAGCCTCGTGGACCATAGCCACTTTGTCCTTGCTCAAGTCCCATTCACCCGCATGGAGTGAGACGCAGTCCGAACGGTCCAGTACCGAATGCCAATCGTCGGGGATTTCGCGTACGACGAAGCCTCGTGGGATGGCGGGTAACGTAGCCTGGAGAATTTCCAACACGCTACGCCAGAGGCTCGACATAAGCAGGGGAGGGCCGGCGGTGTTTGCTTTATCGGTGAGTTTTTGGGCAACAACGGTCGCGGTTTCCTCTTCACGGTTTTCGCTCGGCTTGACCTCGATATTGCACCCGAGGCCTAGCTCTGCAGCTGTTGCCAAGGCGTTATCCAAAGTCGGAATTTTTTCGCCGGTGAACTTGGTATCGTACCAACCACCAGCATCCAGCCCCTGTAGTTCTGCGAAGGTGTGCTCGGCAACCAAGCCCGCGCCGTCGGTTGTGCGGTTCAGCGTGTCATCGTGAAATAACACTGGTATCCCGTCACTGGTGAGTTTGACGTCGAATTCCACCCAAGTCGCGCCCAATTCGGCCGCTTTGCGAATCCCGACCAGAGTGTTTTCAGGCGCGTGCCCTGCGGCACCGCGATGGCTGATTATTTTCGGGAGTCTCAGCTTCATGGCCTGCTACCCGAATCGGTGTCGATATTAGCTGGCCAAAAAGTATTGATACGCTTCGATGCCACCGCGATAGATCATATCGCCCGCGACCCAGATGATAATCGCGAGGCCGACATATCCGATCCAGCGGTAACGGTCCAAAAGCTTGGCGATATAGTTGGCAGCGAACGCCATCAGTGCGATGGATAGAGCCAGGCCGAAAATCAGAATTTCGATGTGATCCCGGGCAGCACCGGCGACGGCGAGCACGTTGTCGAGCGACATGGAAACGTCGGCGATGATGATGTTGATCAGCGCGCGGCGCATGCCGATTTTGACATCATCCTCTGTCTGGGCGACCTCGACCTCCTCGTTGCCGCCCCGCAATTCTGTCCACATATTCCAACAGACCCAGGCCAATAAAAGCCCACCGATCAGGAGCAGGCCTGGCACCTTCAGCAGGTAGACCGTAAGGGCTGCGAATATGATGCGCAAAACGGTGGCAGCCACGATGCCGAAAATGATCGCTTTTTTGCGGAGATCCGGAGGTAAACCCGCAACCGCGAGGCCGATTACCACCGCGTTGTCACCAGACAGCACCAGATCGATCGCGACGACCTGGAGAAACGCAATAACGGCAGGGCTAAAGATGGATTCCATTAAGGCTATCGGAAATTAGAAAGGATGCACTCTGTCTATAGAAACAAAACACCCGGCGCCAGAGAAATCGCCTCCGGCGCCGGGCTTTTGAAAGATCTATAGGATGACTAGTCCGATTTGACGCGGAATTTGTTGAAGTCCGGCTTGCGGCCATTGACCCAGGCCTCGGTACCTTCCATACGCTCCGGTGCATCCGAGAACAGGTCGATCATATCCCGGGCATGGAACAGCGCCGGATACTGCATATCGCTCTTGAGGTTCATCGAGGTCTTGAGGATGCGGAGCGAGGTCGGGCTTTGTTCGAGGACTTCGTCGCACCAGCGATCGACTTCGTCGTAGAGCTCGTCATGGGGGACCACTTTATTGACCAATCCCATTTCGAGAGCTTCCTGAGCGGAGTATTCCCGTGACAGGAAGATAATCTCCCGTGCCTTACGCTCGCCGACGAAATGCGACATCAGCGTCGTACCCCAGAACATCGGCGCACCGGCTCGCTTCGAACCATGTTGGCCGAGAATTGCCTTGTCGGACGCAATGGCCAGATCGCAGAGCATTTGCAGCTGATTGCCGCTGCCGATGGCGCGTCCGTTGACGGCGGCGATCACCGGCTTGCCGCAACCACGGATGGCCTGGGCTGCGCCCAACAGTTTACGGAAATGAGTGCGGTGAGTGCCGGGGCGCTTGGTCAGATGTTGTTTGACCTGTCCGCCTTCGTTGAAGTGGGTGTCACCGGCACCGGTCAAAACGACGACGCCGATCGAAGTATCCGAGTCCGCCTCGTGAAAGGCAGTCATGATTTCGACGAAACTGTCACCGGTGGTGGCATTGTCGATTTCAGGCCGATTGAGCGTGATTGTCGCCACGTGCGGGCGCTTCACTTCATAGAGAATGTCTTTGAATTCCATGTTCTCTCCCTTTTCCCTTCCTGGGTTGTTTTAGTTTTAGATTTTCGATTCCAGGAACGGCGTCGATTCGAAATAGCAGTATCGGGTCGGTCCTGTGGTGGTCTTGAAACTGAAGTTGACTCCCTTGGGCACATGCAGGAGGTCGCCGCTGCCAACGGATTTTGCCTCGCCGTCGATATCGGCATCCGCATCCCCGCTCATCACATAGAGGAACCGCTCGTGAGCGGACTCATTCTCCACGTCCTCGTAGCCTTCTGGCGAATCTACCAGCACGAAGTTGATGCGAACTCCTTCGACGATCTTAACCGAGCGGGTGGAGCTCGCGGGCGCCCCCGGCTCCGCATTGAGCGGGTAATAACAATCATTCAATCCTTCAATGATTGCTTCCGAGGCTTCGGGCATTTTCTCCTGTCCGGGGTAAATCCCCGCATCGTGTTTTTCGGTTAGCTCCTCGATGGTCGGAGCTTCATCCGGAGGAGCTTCGTCCGCGGCGATGCCTGCCAGGGTCCAGGTATTATCCTTGCAATACAGATAACTGATAGGCCCGTCCTCGCACGCCCTCATCGAATGGCGCGCGTTGGGCGGTACGTGAACGAAAGTGCCGGCTTCGACAATTCGGTGATCCTTGCCGACGACCGCGTTAATTTTGCCGGAGATCGGGTAAACCATCAGTTCGTTCGGATGATAGTGAAGCTGCGATCCGGTACCCGCTTCCTTATTGTTGTTGCGGAGCGTCATATAGGTCCCGGTTACGATCGCACCCTTACCCGAAGACAGGTGTGGATTGGTGCGGAGCTGCTCCATATCTTCGAAGCGGTAATAAGGCATCTGGGAGTCCTTGCTAAATCGGTTTGTCGTCGAGATCGGTTTGTCCGGGTTTTGCGTTTGGGTGGACCCGGGGGCCGTCTTCGATGCCGTCAACCGGCGGACCCGAAATTCCATGGCGCGTATCTTTGGCGACGAAAAAGATCACGTCCTCTTCCGGCGTTGCCATGCAGCTATGTTCGGTGCCTGCGGGAATGTGTACGCAATGGCCGGCCGGGCAAAGGACAGTCTGGTCGTCGATGTCACATTGCAGCGTCCCCTGGAGAACAAAATTATATTGTTCGTTAGGGTGCGTATGGCGCTTGGAGCCGGTACCCGCAGCTTTATGAATGTAGCCGACGATCACTTTCTCCCCGAAAAGCGCGCCGCCGAAGGATGACGATTTACCAGATAGGCGCCGCTTAACCATTACGTCGGCGCTGGTTTCGTTATCAGGCTCCGAATCCAGCGAGTCCATTTGATAGACGTACTGTTTCTTGCCTTCGTTATAAGTTCCAAATTTCTCCGACATCTGTGGTCTCCTCTAAACCTCGATACGGTATTAGGCGGCGTAAAAGGGCGCATCGCCCTTTACTTGCGTTCGATAAAGTGTTCGGCGGTATTTGGCTGCGTCATATCCCGTTGCGGTATGCAGCGTGCAGCGGTTGTCCCAGATTACCAGGTCGCCAGCTTCCCACTTATGCGAATAGATGAATTGGTCCCGTTCCATAATTGCTTCCACGTCTTCTAGCAAGACGCGGGATGCCTTTTCATCCAGTTCGCCGATGTGACTGACCATTTCCTTAACCAAGAAAACAGATTTGCGCCCGGTTTCGGGATGGGTACGAACCGCCGGATGGGGGGCCGGCGGTACTTTGGCGATTTGCTCGGGGGTTAGCGGCGGAAGCTCGGGATAGAGATCCGAATAGCGGAAGTTCCGGTCATGAATGGCCGTCTTCCCTTCGATTTTTTTAATCGTCTCATCGGGCAGCGAGTCGTAAACCGCGCGCATATCCGCAAAAAGTGTCTCGGCACCGACGGGAGGACATTCAACACCGAATAGAATCGTCACGTAGCCGGTTTCAGGCAAATAGGAGAGATCGGAATGCCAGTAATGGCCGCCGTTGAATTGTCCAACCAGCTTGCCGTCCTTTTTTACGTTCGACAGCACGCGGACTTCCGGAAAATCCGGAAAAGTATGTTCCGCTAAATGGTGGATGTCGGGCGTGCCGAACTTTCTGGTAAAGCCGGATAAACTCTCAGGATCGAGTTCTTGACCGGGGAAAAAGATCACTCCGAAACGGTGCAGCGTGTCCTGAATTTCGGAAAAAAGATCGTCAGACACGCCGGCAGACAGGTCGACGCCTGTCAAACGGGCGCCGAAGTCACCCTTTACCGCTTCGATTTGCAACGCTGATGTGCCCATCGCTGGCGATCCTCCCTAAAGCGCCCGGCGTTTAGTCGCCCGGCTCGTTTATGAATGACGAAAAAATAGTCCAATCTGCCACCAAGGTGAAGCGGTTCATAGAGGAAAACGATGTTTCAGCTTCAGGTATAAGCACTACGCGTGCGTGCGACCGCGTCCTGCCAAACATCATAAAGTCGCTGACGTTCCAGATTATCGAGATTGGGCTCGAAGCGTTTTTCGTATCGCCATTCCGTATCGATATCTTCGAGGTCTGTGGAAATGCCTGCTTGGAGACCCGCCAACATGGCCGCGCCGAGCGCTGTGGTTTCGATCACGTGTGGGCGTTCGACAGGAATGCCGACAATTTCCGCCAGCCTCTGCAGCAACCAATCGTTGGCAGCCATGCCACCATCGACCCGAATTGCGCTTGGTGGCGCGCAACCGTCGGCGGTCATCGCTTCGAACAGGTCGCGAGTTTGGAAGCACACTGCCTCCAAAGCCGCGCGTGCGATTTCGTTGGGTCCGGTATCGCGCGTTAGCCCGAGCAGCGCTCCCCGTGCTTCGCTATCCCAATAGGGTGCACCGAGCCCGGTGAAGGCAGGTACCATCACCGCCTGGCTTTCCGGATTGGCATTGGCCGCCATTTCGGCCGTCTTTTCAGCCGATGTTATGGTTCCAAGCTCGTCGCGCAGCCACTGCACTGCCGCTCCGGCGACGAAAATGCTTCCCTCGAGCGCATATTTGGGTTTGCCGTCCAGGCGATATGCAATGGTGGTGAGTAGTTTGTTCTTCGACGCTACCGCTGTGTCGCCAGTATTGATGAGGGCAAAGCAGCCGGTGCCGTAGGTGCTTTTGACCTGTCCCGGTTCAAAACATGCCTGGCCGACGGTTGCTGCCTGCTGATCGCCAGCGACACCGCCGATCTTTATGGCACCACCGAATATTTCCGGGGCGGTGTCGCCGAAATCGTTGGCGCAGTCATGAACTGCCGGCAGCATGGCGCGGGGGATATGGAAAAGTGCCAGCAATTCGTCGTCCCACTCCTGGGCATGAATGTCGTAAAGCATTGTCCGCGATGCGTTGGTCGCGTCTGTGGCGTGCACTGCGCCATCGGTTAGGCACCAAATTAAATAGCTGTCGATGGTACCGAACAGGATTTCTCCCGCTTCCGCCCGGGTCCGTATCCCATCGATGTTTTCAAGTATCCAGGCGATTTTGGTTGCGGAGAAATATGGGTCGAGCAATAGGCCGGTCTTTTCCGTTACTGTCGCTTCATGGCCCTCCTGCCGGAGTTGCTCGCAGAGTGGTGCGGTCCGCCGGTCCTGCCAGACAATTGCGTTGTGGACCGGTTTGCCGGTTGTTCGGTCCCAGAGAACCGTAGTTTCACGTTGGTTGGTGATCCCGATTGCGGCAATATCGCCGGAGCTGAGCTCCCGGTCTGCCATGACGCCTTTCACGGTTTCGATTACGTGTGTGGTTATCAATTCGGCGTCGTGTTCGACCCACCCCGGTTTCGGGAAGATTTGCGGCAATTCCAACTGTCGGGTGCCCAGTATTTGACCCGAATTCTCGAACAATATCGCGCGGGTGCTGGTGGTCCCCTGATCGATTGCCAACAAATATTCGCCCACTAGAACATTCCCCCGTTCCCCTGTGCTCGCTATGGTGCGGTGTCATGGACCGTCGATTTTTCACCGCGTTCGCCATTGGTCTGACGTTAGTCTGGCATGGCGTCGGTATGCATGCCAGCGCCCAAGGCACTGCTCAGGAAAGTGCGGTTCTATCCCCGAAAGACGTGTTTCATCCGGTTTTCGCCGCAAACGGCATGGCGGTTAGCCAAGAAGCGACCGCGAGCCGGATCGGCCGCGATGTACTACGGGAAGGGGGAAATGCCATCGATTCGGCAATTGCCATGTCGTTCGCGTTGGCCGTGACACTACCGCGAGCGGGCAATCTTGGCGGTGGTGGGTTTATGCTGATTCATGATGCGCAATCCGACAAAACCGTCGCCGTCGACTATCGCGAGCGGGCGCCAAAAGCGGCGAGCAGAGATATGTATGTTCGAGCCGATGGGACGGTCGACAAACAAGCATCGCGGTTTGGATATCGCGCGGTGGCGGTGCCAGGCACGGTAGCGGGGCTCGCCCTCGCACATCGCAAATTCGGAAGTTTGCCTTGGCCAGATTTGGTAAGGCCGGCCATTCGACTCGCGCGGGAGGGGGTTGAAGTTACCCGCTTTATGGCGCGTGCACTTGAGCGGCGGAGGGAGACCCTCGGGCGATTTGCCGCGACAAGGGCGATTTTTTTCAAAGATGGCCGGCCGCTGCGCGCTGGCGAAATCCTGGTGCAGAAAGATCTTGCCTGGTCGCTTGAGCGCATCTCGGAACATGGCGCAGGCGACTTTTATAAGGGCGCGATAGCCCGTCGCATAGCGGCTGCGATGAAAAAGCATGGCGGTATAATTACCGAAGACGATCTTGCGGCTTACAAACCCGTGCTGCGGCAAACGGTGCGCGGCACCTATCGCGGAATCGAAATCCGCTCGATGCCGCCACCCAGCTCGGGCGGAATCCACCTGATACAGATGCTGAACATTCTGGAATCCTATGACTTGCGTTCGATGGGAGTGGGCAGTGCCGCTGGCTACCATTTGATGATCGAAGCCATGCGGCGTGCCTTCGCCGACCGATCGAAGCATTTGGGCGATCCCGATTTCTGGGCGGTGCCTGTTAAAGGGCTCCTAGCCAAGAAGTATGCGGATCGTTTGCGAGGATCGATCGATCCAGAAAAGGCCTCGCGCTCGGAAGACATCGCGCCGGGCCAGCCCGCAATTTTCGAAAGTCCGGATACCACCCATTTCACCGTAATGGACCGCATGGGCAATGTTGTCAGCAACACCACGACGCTTAACTTTAGCTACGGTAGCCGGGCTGTTGCGGACGGTACGGGTATTCTTCTGAATAATGAAATGGATGATTTTTCCGCCAAGCCGGGCGTTCCCAATGCGTTCGGGTTGGTCGGGGGAAAGGCTAACGCAATTGTGCCTATGAAACGCCCGTTGAGTTCGATGACGCCGCTTATCCTTTTCAAGGATGGCAAACCGTGGCTTGCGACCGGTGGTCCTGGCGGCAGTCGCATCATTACCAACATGCTGCATCTTGTTATCAATGTGGTCGATCATGGCATGAATATCGCCGAAGCCACGGCAGCACCGCGTCTGCACCATCAATGGCTGCCGGATTTAGTGCGTATCGAACGCGGTATCGGCGTCGATACCCGGCGATTGCTCGAACAACGCGGTCATCGCCTCAAAGTAAGCCGGGCAATGGGAAGTACCCAATCTATCATGCGGCGTGAAGACGGATTTTATGGCGCCGCGGACCCGCGGCGGCCCGGGGCATTCGCTGCGGGTTATTAAGTCCTTGCTTTACAACATCAGAGGTTGCCGACATTTTGACGATATGACCAAAGATGGCGACAACTCCATTTTGTTTGACACAATTGCGCTGGCCGAGGACGGGTGGGCGGTTGATATTCTCGATCAGACCCGGCTGCCCCATGAGCATGTGATGACGCGTCTCGAAACCGCCGATGCTGCCGGTGAAGCGATTTCAGCGATGCGGGTGCGGGGCGCGCCGCTCATTGGCGCGACTGCCGCCTACGGCATGGCGCTTGCGATGAACGAGGATCCGGGCAACGACAATCTTGCCAATGCTGCTGAGATGCTGTGTGGCACACGGCCGACAGCGGTCAACCTTGCTTGGGCGGTCGATGAGATGCGGCGTGTTTTGCAGCCCTTGGGTGCCGAGATACGGCGGGAAGCTGCCTACAAGCGGGCGGCTGAAATTGCAGAAGAAGACATCGCCATCAATCGCGGTATCGGTGAAAGTGGTTTGCCTTTGATCGAGGCGCTCGCCGAGGCGAAAGCCGGTGCCGGGCCCGTCAATCTATTGACCCACTGTAATGCCGGCGCGCTCGCGACGGTCGGATGGGGGACGGCGACCTCGCCGATCTATATGGCGCATCAGCAAGGCATAGACCTTCACGTATGGGTCGATGAAACCCGACCGAGAAACCAAGGGGCTAGCCTGACCGCTTGGGAATTGGGCCGCCACGGCGTGCCCCATACGGTTATTGCGGACAATACCGGCGGACATTTGATGCAACGTGGTGAGGTCGACATCTGCATTACCGGCACCGACCGAACGGCGGCCAATGGTGATGTTGCAAACAAGATCGGTACGTATTTGAAGGCATTGGCGGCACATGACAATGAGGTTCCGTTTTATGTGGCTCTGCCGTCGCCAACCATCGATTGGCAGATCGGAGACGGAGTCAAAGAAATTCCGATTGAAGAACGTGCATCGGAAGAAGTAGCGTGGATAAGCGGACGCACTCCGTCGGGGACGGTGGAAAGCGTATGCTTGGTGCCCGCGGAAACGGAGGTCGCTAATTATGCGTTTGACGTGACGCCGGCAAAATTGATAACCGGATTAATCACCGAGCGCGGTATCGCAAAAGCGAGCCGAGCCGGTTTGGCGGAATTGTTCCCGGAGTTTGAAAATAGATGAAATTCTTGCGATTTAAGTTTTGGGCGCCAGTGTTTTGCGCATTGTTCGTCCTAACCCTTCAACCCAGTACAGGACGGACGGCGAATTTGGAAAACTTGATTTACTTGGATTTAAAGGATGGGCGCGTGGTCATCGAGCTTTGGCCGGATTTGGCGCCGAAGCATGTGGAACGAATCAAAACACTGGCACGGCAAAAATTTTATGACGGTGTGGTCTTTCATCGTGTCATCGAGGGGTTCATGGCTCAAACCGGCGATCCGACGGGTACGGGACGCGGAGGCTCGGAATTGCCCGATTTGCCGGCGGAGTTCAACAGTTCATTCCACGTCGAAGGCACGCTCTCAATGGCGCGTTCCGGCGATCCAGACAGTGCCAACAGCCAATTTTTCATTTGCTTTGCCCCGGCTCCCTTTCTTGATGGCCAATACACCGCATGGGGTAAGGTGATCGAGGGTATGGAGTTCGTTCACAACATTAAGAAAGGCGATGGAAATCGCAACGGCTCGGTCGATAACCCAGACAAGATTATAAAAATGCGGGTAGCTGCCGATGTCGAGAAGAAGGCCAAATAATTGAATTAATTATGTAATTCATAGGCCTTGCGGCGAGTCGCCTGACAGCGAGGTTTGTGTTACGATTTCGGTTGGATTTCGGACCTTAAGGAACAAATCCGAGCAGGGTAAATTTTATGGACGATATTGCAGCAGCGTCGGCACTAGCGGGCCGTCTTCAGGCGAGTATCTTTACGCTACGCCTGCAGCTTCAGCAGGAAGCGACGACCGCGACCATTGTTGAGGAGGCGGTTCAGTCGGCCGCGGAATCGGCGGCGGTGGGGCCTGACGGCGGGAGCAAACTTGTCGATATTCTCGTCTAACCCGAGATTTATCCATTTACCGACAATGTGAATAAAGGCGCTTGCCATTGCTGGCGTGGCTGTACTAAGAGGCAAACGCGCGAAAGAACGAATCTCACCGCATGTCGAAAGCTTCATTGAAAAAATACCTGCTGTTTTTCTTGAAGGCCGCAGTTACCGCCTTTTTGATTTGGCTGGTACTGCGGAAGGTAGAGCTTTCCGATCTCAAGCGCCATTTTGCTGCGATCGGCGGAGATACGATCGTCTTCGCACTAATATTGCTGGGCATCCAAACACTGCTTGCCGGCATCCGCTGGCGTATCGTCATGCGCTTATTCGACCGGGTATTGGAATTGCCGGTAGTGGTGCGGATTTATTTCGAGGGTCTGTTTTTCAATCAAGCGCTACCATCGACGATCGGAGGTGACGGCGTTCGCATCTATCGGGTCTACAAACTAGGGCTACCGTTTGGTCCGGCATTTAATGGTGTGTTGCTCGATCGGGTTGCAGGGTTTATCAGCCTCATTCTTCTAGTGGTGGCGGCTCAACCCTTGTTGCATCAGCGGATAAATGACCCGCAGGCGTTGCTCGCCTTTGGCGTGATCACAGGGTTCGGTGTTTTTTCTATTACAGCCATACTCGCGCTGGCTTCGTTACCCGGAACCTTCGATCGCTGGCGTCCGGTGCGGGGATTGATGAAATTGTCTCTTGGCGCCAGGCAAATGCTCAGACAGCCTCGCATTGCCGCTCCCGTACTCGGCTATTCTCTGATCGGTCATTTATTGATGATATCTGCGATCTATCTGATCGCCATGGATATCGGCATCAAGGTTAGTCTCATCGATTGCGTAATTATCGTGCCGTCGGTGATGTTGGTCGCAACGATCCCGATTTCAATCGCCGGCTGGGGCTTGCGCGAAAGCGCCATGGTGACCGCATTCGGATTGCTTGGCGCGCCAACCGACGAAGTTGCTGCGCTTTCCGTTGCATTCGGTCTTTGTTTGATAGGTGTTGGTTTGCCGGGCGGTATATTGTGGTTCCTAAATCCCGATCACCGTGTCGCTGATGCAGCCGAGATAGCCGAAATGCAAGATAGTGATACCAGTTGAGGTAGATGTGGCCGACGCTCACCAGTCAGATCGAAAAACGGTAATTCGCGAAGCGGCGGATAAAATTGCGCCGGAGCGCGATAAATGGATCGCGCGCAACGCGTTCTATTACCAACAGGACCGCGACTATATGCGGTTTTTGGTGCCGGAGGGGTTGCGGATTCTCGATCTCGGCTGCGGTACGGGCGATCTTCTTGCCAGCTTAAAACCCGCCCGTGGCGTTGGTGTCGATTTCAGCGAACGCATGGTTGAGATTGCCAAAGAAAAATACCCTGAGCTCGATTTCATCAATGCCGATATCGAAGATCCCGGCTTTGTAAAAAAACTCGACGGCCCATACGACATCATCGTGCTTTCGGATACGGTGGGGCTGCTAGAGGATTGCGAGGCGAGTCTCGCCTTTCTGCATGAGGTCTCAACGCCCGATACTCGGCTGGTGGTTTCTTACTATTCGCCCTATTGGGAACCGATTTTAAGGATCGGCGACAAGCTCGGTCTCCGCATGCCCCAGCCGGAAGTGAATTACCTGTCGACTGCGGATATCGCGAATTTGCTCCACCTTGCGGACTTCGAGGCGATCAAGGTGGAATGGCGCCAATTGATCCCGAAGCGATTGCTGGGTTTAGGCGGACTAATAAATCGGTTTATCGGCACATTGCCGCTATTGCGCAGGCTTTGCCTTAAAACCTACGTGGTGGCACGTCCTATCCGCGATGCGGAGAAACCCGGTCTCTCTGCAAGTGTCGTCATTCCTTGCCGCAACGAGAAGGGCAATATCGAGCCTGCGATTCAACGCCTCGACCGTTTCGCCGAAGACATGGAGGTGATCTATGTGGAGGGTCACAGTTCGGACGGCACTCTCGATGAATGCGAACGTGTGCAGAAAGCCTATCCCGACTGGGATATTAAGGTCACCACCCAGGATGGCCGAGGCAAGGCAGATGCGGTCTGGAAAGGGTTCGATATGGCGCGTGGAGATGTTCTGATGATTCTCGATGCGGACCTGACAATGCCACCGGAACAATTGCCGAAATTCTATAATGCGATCGCAAGCGGTAAAGGCGAGTTCATAAACGGTTCGCGGCTCGTCTACCCGATGGAGCGGGGCGCTATGCGTTTCCTGAACCTGATCGCCAATCGCATGTTTGCTCATATTTTTTCTTTCCTGCTCAATCAGCGTTTCACCGATACCCTTTGTGGCACCAAGGTCTTGCGCAAATCCGACTATGACCGCATTAAGAAAAATCGTGCCTATTTTGGCGATTTCGATCCGTTCGGCGATTTCGACCTGATTTTTGGCGCCGCCAAGTTGAATATGAAGATCACCGAAATTCCAATTCGGTACGCGGATAGAACTTATGGAGAAACCCAAATCTCGCGTTTTCGCGACGGTTGGGAACTTATCAAGATGGTGGTTTTCGCCTGGCGTAAATTGAAGGCGTTCTGAGGTGGAGGCAGACCCGCGTCTCGCAGAACACCGCCGGGTCTGGGACAAAAAACCCACGCTCCGGAAAATCTATGGTGACTATTACCGTCGAATGGCGGAATTCCTTGGCGAAGGTGTTACCTTGGAAATCGGTTCCGGCTCGGGCCATATTCGCGATCATGTGGATCAAGTCTTTACGGCTGATATCCTGCCGGTGCCCTGGCTCGACCTTGCTGCGGATGCTCAAAAACTGCCATTCGCTAACGAATCTCTGGACAACATCGTCATGCTCGACGTGTTGCATCACATCGAACGGCCCATGGAATTTTTCTTCGAGGCCGCGCGAGTGCTGCGGCCAGGTGGACGGTTGGTAATGCTGGATCCGGCAATCACACCGGTAAGCCGTCTCGTTTACACCTATTTTCATCCGGAGCCGGTGGATATGGGGGCCGAGCCTCTGCTATCGGACCATCGTCAGTCTGGAGATGATCCGTTCGATTCGAACCAGGCAATACCCACTTTGTTGTTTGGCAATGCCGCAAGGTGTGCGGCGTTCGAGGCCTCTTTTCCGACGCTAAAACCCGTAACCAGTCAGGTTTTTGGATTTGCGACGTATCCGCTGTCAGGGGGCTTTCGCGATTGGTGTTTTGTGCCGACGGGAATAGTCGATCCGTTATTGGCGATAGAACGTTGGTGTGAACCAATTTTTGCCCGATTGATGGGCTTTCGCTTGTTGGTGGCGTTGGAGCGTGTCGCTTGACCGCAACGACTTAAGTCGTTAGCAGAGTGGAAAGCGCTTACGGAAAATCTGATGAAAAAAGCTTTGATCACCGGCATCACCGGTCAGGATGGGGCCTATCTCGCCGAATTCCTCTTGGAAAAAGGCTATGAGGTACACGGCATCATCCGCCGCGCCAGCATGTTCAACACGCAACGGATCGATCATCTTTATCGTGATCCGCACGATCCCGATGCACATCTTTTCCTACATCATGGCGATTTATCCGATGGCACTGGATTACGCCGAATTTTGGAAGCGGTACAGCCGGACGAGATTTATAACCTCGGGGCGCAAAGCCACGTGAAGGTGTCGTTCGAGCAACCTGAGTACACCGCTGACGTCGTGGCAACCGGTACGCTCAGACTATTCGATGCAGTCCGCGACCATTGTCAAAACAACAATCAGCAGGTGCGAATTTATCAGGCTGGTTCGTCCGAGATGTTTGGAGGCGCGCCCCCTCCGCAATCGGAATCGACAACCTTCGAGCCGCGGAGCCCGTATGCGATCAGCAAAGTGGCCGGTTTCTGGTTTGCGCGTAATTACCGCGAAGCCTACGACATGTTCATCGCCAATGGCATTTTGTTCAATCACGAAAGTCCGTTGCGCGGCGAAACTTTCGTTACGCGCAAAATTACGCGCGCTGTAGGCCGCATAAAGCTCGGATTGCAGGATAAGCTGTATCTCGGAAATCTCGATGCAAAACGCGATTGGGGTTTCGCGGGCGATTATGTCGAAGTGATGTGGAAAATGCTTCAGCATGACTCGCCGGACGATTTTGTCGTCGCTACGGGCGAAGCTCATTCGGTGCGCGAGTTTCTTGAAGCGGCATTCAGCTACGCGGGCATCGATTGGCAGAAGCATGTCGAGATCGATCAGCGCTATTTCCGTCCTACCGAAGTAGATCATTTGCTCGGCGACGCTTCAAAGGCAGCCGAAGTTCTGAACTGGAAACCTAAAGTGAATTTCGAGCAATTGGTGGCAATGATGGTTGATTACGATATGCAGCAGGCGGAGCGGGAGAAGATTCTCGTCGACGCCGGCCATACTGTCGATCAGGCTGGGGTAGCGAATGGCTGAGATCGACCGCGAGGCGCGTGTCTATGTGGCTGGTCATCTCGGTTTGGTCGGTGGTGCTATTGTTCGGTCGCTGAAGGCAGCCGGTTTCAAGAATCTAATATTGCGGCCTCGCTCGGAACTCGATCTGACCTGTCGAATCTCGGTCGACCGTTTTTTTCACGCGGAACGGCCAGACTATGTCTATCTTGCGGCGGCTCGGGTCGGTGGCATCTACGCCAATAACAGTTTTCCGGCCGATTTTTTGTATCAAAACCTAAAGATCCAGAATCATGTCGTTGATGCGGCATACCATCATGGCGTCAAAAAGTTTGCCTTCCTAGGATCGTCCTGCATCTATCCTAAATTTGCTAAGCAACCGATTTCCGAAGATAGCTTGCTGACGGGCCAGTTGGAGTCGACCAATGAAGCCTATGCGGTCGCCAAAATCGCTGGCCTGAAACTCTGCGAGTTTTACAACAGGCAATATGGGTTCAATACGATTTCGATCATGCCGACGAATTTGTATGGGCCGGGGGACAATTTCGACCTCGAGACCAGCCACGTGGTGCCGGCGCTTATTCGCAAGGCTCATGAAGCCAAGATCTCCGGCGCGTCGAACTTTTCGGTCTGGGGCACAGGCGCGCCATTACGCGAGCTATTGCATGTGGATGACCTCGCAGATGCCTGCCTTTTTTTGATGGACCGGTATGATTCGCCAAAGCTGATCAATGTCGGCTGTGGTGAAGATATAAGTATCAGCGAGTTGGCCGAGACAGTGGCCGAGGTGGTGGGTTTCGATGGGGCTCTCAAATACGATCCGAGCCAGCCCGATGGGACGCCACGAAAAGTGCTCGATGTGACGCAGTTGTTCGAGCTTGGTTGGCGGCCCAAGATCGGACTAAAGGATGGCTTGGCACAAACTTATGAATGGTATGTGTCTAACGGTGGTGCTCTTGCTGCGGAGTAGAACCGCTTTCGAAGTCACCGAATTAGATTGCCAATCGGCGCCACATGGCCACTATCGGGGAAGACCTGATTGTCGAGCATGCGGCGCGACAGGCCGAAATGGCCTGCCAGTACGCCCTTGAAAAGGTTACGTGTGTCCATGGTCGGCATAAGGTCACGGCCTTCATGAAGCTGGTGGCGAGCAAGCCCGGGCCATTTGGTAACCGTATTCGGCCCGTTGATTGCGCCGCCCATCAATAAAGCGGCGCCTGCGGTACCGTGATCTGTGCCCCCGCTTCCGTTGGGAGAGACCGTACGGCCGAATTCGGAAATTACGACTACCGCTGTCTTGTGCCAAACCGGCTGCATGGTTTCGGCCAGCGTCGCGAGGCCATTGGCGAGATTGCCGATACGACGGGCTAGATTGCCTCGCGTCGTGCCCTGATTTGCGTGGGTATCCCAGCCCGAGGTTTCCAATACTGCGACGCGCGGGCCCCCTTCGTCGTTTAAGAATGCGCCGGCGACGCGGGCGATGCCGGCGAGGTCGCGTGCTTTTCGCGCGCCCCGACCCGAGCGCCGGTCCTCCTTGCTCATCGCCGCGTCGGCGGCTGCCCGGGTCTTCAGACCTTCGCCGAGCGCGGTCCGCAAGAGCGGGTCGTTCTGATAGATCTTTGCCACCCGATCGAAAAACCCGGGCATAGGTTGCGGCAGTTTCGAAGGTGCCCAGGACGACGACGGCGCATTGCCTTGCAGAACCAACGGCACGCCGCGGCCGACGGCGACGGCAAATCCGGATTCGCCGCCCATTGCCTGTACGGCCCGATTGAGCCACCCGTCACGGGCGCCTGTTTGCGAGCCCGCGCCGTTCTCCAAAATGTCCTGCGCCTGGAAATGGGATCGCCGGCGGTAAGGTGTCGCAACCGCTTGCACTGCTGCGATCTCACCCTTTTGAAAATATTCCACCAGCGGCGACGCCGACGGATGAAGGCCGAAATAGCCGTCGATGTTTAAAGCTCCGTCCGCTTGGCCTGGAGCATTGAATGCCAGGGAGCCGCGGGCCGCGCGATAGTTGGGGTCTCCGATTGGTGGAATGAGTGCCAACCCATCGAGGCCACCCCGTAAGATTACGAAGACAAGGCGCCGGTCCGTCGGTGCCGAGGCAAGTACGATGCGTGAAGTAGAGCTCAGAGCGGCAGCGCCGAGTGCGGTGCCGGATGCGGTTTTTAGAAATTTGCGTCTGGTGGTCTTCATGGGTCTGTTCCTATGTCTCTATCGGCGCTGGAAGGCGGGACTCGCGAAAATGAGCGCGACGGCCTCGCGTACCGATGGCGCTCGTGCGATCCAGGTCAGCGTCTTTCGGCTGACCGTGGGGCCGAGGATTGAATTGGCGAAGGATATCGGATCGAGATCACGCTTCGCATGTACCGCCATCGAAGCGCCCCATTCGAGGCGTTCGAGCATCGCTTCCGGTGCGGCCCAGGCCTCCGCTTTGTCCGGCCAGCCCGCAGGTGAGGTCGCGGCGTAAGGCTTCTGACCAAGGATGTTCTGCGCCCTGACCATTCCTTTGCCCTCGTTGAGATCGGTGTCGAGCGCGCGGGCGACGGAGATGACATACTCCGCGGGCGATTTCATTTTCATCGGTTTGGGCTGCCAAGCTTCCGGCAATTGCAGCAGCGCCAGCGAAGTAGCCCGCAAATCACCGCCGCTTTTGGAAAAGGCGCTGGCAATGTGGGCAATCGCATCCGGTGACGGATTGTCGGAGATAAAATGTGTCGCCATCTTTGTCGCTACGTGCCAGGCGGTTTCAGGATGGCTTGCCATCATCAGCATCGCGGTTTCCGCTTCGCGCATGCCGGATTCCGGGATCACGCGACCCAGAAACCGCTTCGGGCCCGGCTCGTGAATCGCTTGCCGGAAGGTGAAACGGCCCGGCGTATCGCTCTTACGACCCATCATGGTCCAGCCGGTCAGCATCTTGGCAAAGGAAATCACGTCGTCTTGGGTGTAGACCCGGCTCGCCCCCATGGTGTGGAGCTCGAGGATCTCGCGGGCGAGATTTTCGTTGATTCCCTTTTTGCGCCGTCGACCGGCACGTGAGTTCGGTCCGATTGACCTTTGGTTGTCGAGATAAACCAGCATCGCCGGATGTCGAGCGACCGCCAGAAGCATGTCGGCGAAGCGTCCGGTGACGTAGGGCCGGATAGCCTCGCGCTCGAAAGCGTAGGCAACCGGGCGAACCTTGCCGTTGCGGACTGACACGGTGAAATGGTTGGCCCAAAATCGCACCAGCCTCTCCCGGAACGGCTGATCCGAATTGACTGCGGCGAGACTGTGCGCCGCGGCTTCTTTTTGAAAGGCGCGACGGATTCTTTTCCGCATCATCTTGCGGCGCGACCGGTCTTTGTTCTTCTTCGCTTGCCGCATCATTTTTTTAGCGACGAAGAAAAGCCGAACGTTCTCCGAACTGTGAGGCAGATCCCTCAGCTCAGGCGGCAGCACTTGGCGCGTGTTGAGTTGATTGGCGAGCCAGGCCTTCGGATCACGGCCGATCTGATCGAGTTCGCCCGGACGGGCACCGAGACCGAACCTGTTCGCGGCAACGGCAGCTTCGTGAGATGGCACTATTCCACTCCTTACCTATCGTGGTTTCCATAGTCCATTCCCGTATCCCATCCTGTCCGCTAGGATGCCCGCCAAATATGGCGAAATTAGGGAGGCCACGTGACATGAATAGGAAAAAAGTACGCGAAGTTGTTAATCGTTGGATGTTTCCGACCGAGTCCGGAAGCTATATGGGTGGCCTGGAAAAGCGCCCGGTTCTGGCCAAATCCGAAGGCACCGTTGTCACCGATACGGACGGGAAGGAGTATCTCGATTTTCAATCGGGTCAGATGGGCGCCGCGCTCGGCCATCAGCACCCCCGCATTGTTGCGGTCATCGAAAAGACCATGAAGTCTTTGATGCACTCTACCAATACAATGCTCCACGTGCCCCGGCTGAAGTTGCACGAGACGCTCGGCAAACTGCTCCCCAAGCCGTTGGAAAAATCTTTGTTTCTGGTCAGCGGGTCGGATTCGATCGAAGGTTCCGTAGACCTCGCGCGCAAGGCAACCGGAGGGCTCGATATCATCGGATTGCATGCGGGCCTGCATGGATCGACGTCCTATGTCACTCGCTCATTGTCCTTCAATTGGTCGCGTTGGAAACACAGCGCCGTCGCGCCGGGCACCAATTCGGTGCTGACCCCTTACTGTTATCGCTGCCCGGTTGGTCAGAACCACAAAAAGAAATGCGGCTTCGAATGCTTGCGTATCAGCATGGAATTGGCAGATGCAAACTTCACCGCCAAACCGGCGGGATTTATCGCCGAGCCAATTTTAAGTGCTGGCGGGGTGATCGTGCCGCCGGAAGGATACTACAAAGCGGTTCGTAAGGCCTGCGACAAGCGCGGCATGATGTTGATTTTCGATGAAGCGCAAACCGGGCTGGGCAAGACCGGCAAACTATTCGGGTTTCAACATGAAAAAGGCGTCAAACCCGATATCATCGCGATCTCGAAACATTTCGGGGGCGGACTGCCGATTTCGGCAGTTTGCAGCACCGCCGAGGTGGCCCAGAAGGCTGTCGATAACGGATATTTCGCGACCCGCTCCCACGCTACCGATCCGGTACTGTGTGCCGCCGGCGAGGAAAGCCTGAATATCGTGGTCGATGAGGATATGCCGGGTAAGGCGGCCAAGATCGAAAAGAAGATCAAGGGTGCGTTTCGCAAGATGGCGCGCGAGTTTGAACTGGTCGGCGATATTCGAGGCCGGGGCGTGCTGCTCGGAATCGAACTGGTCAAAGATCGTAGGACGAAGAAACCGGCGAACGAGGAAACGCAAAAGATATTCGACTACTGCATGGACAAAGGCCTTATCTTTCAAATTCGCGGCGTCAGGGATATGAAAAATGTAATTCGTCTCGTGCCGCCGATGACGACGCCGAAAGAACAGGTCGACCGGGCAATGTCGATCATGTATGACGCGTTCAAATCTGTTGCCAAGGGTAAGCGGCGGCGTAAGCCAGCCCGTGCGGGAGCGCGATGATGAAAATCACACCACCATATTTGATGTTCCTGGGCGATGCTGTCGATCAGCTTGCGGCCAAGACTGCGAACGGTGTCGCCTTCTGGCGTCCTGATTGGTGTCTTGGTCAGCTTCGGCTTGATGGCTGCAAAGCTGATATCGGCTTGCCCGATATGGGGCTGGACGAGGCAGCGGAGAAGGGCGTGAAGACGCTGATTGTCGGCGTTGCCAATCAGGGCGGATATATCAGCGACGTATGGGCCGAGACCTTGATGAAATCAGTCGATCTCGGTTTCGATATTGCAAGCGGACTCCATGCAAGCTTGGCGTCTGTGCCGGGGCTTGCGGACGCCGCGGCAGCCAAGGGGTGTCAGCTTTCCGACGTTCGCCATCCCACCGAAACCTTCGATGTGGGACGCGGCCATAAACGTGGGGGCAAGCGGCTGCTGACCGTCGGTACCGACACCTCGGTCGGCAAGATGTTCACGACGCTTGCGCTCGAAAAGGAAATGGTTGCACGTGGCGCAAAATGTACGTTTCGTGCCACTGGCCAAACCGGCATCTTTATTGCCGGTGAAGGCGTGTCGGTGGATGCGGTGGTTGCCGATTTCATTTCAGGGGCTACCGAATGGCTCTGCCCGGAAAATGAAGAAGACCATTGGGATTTGATCGAGGGGCAAGGCTCTATTCATCATGCGTCCTATGCGGGCGTGACGCTGGGACTTATCCATGGTTCGCAGCCGGATATTCTTGTGCTGTGTCATGATCCCGGCAGACCGCACATGCGCGGCACGCCTAGTATTCCGACCCATAGTTTCACAGATACTATCGAGGCTTGCGAACGCGCGGCGCGGCTCACCAATCCCGATGTTCGAACTGTCGGCGTTGCGATCAATACGTCCAAGGTATCGGATGCCGAAACGGAGAAATTATTGGCCGCGGCGACGGAAGAAACCGGCTTGCCGGCGGTCGATCCGGTTAAAGACGGTGTCGGCCCCATCGTCGATAATATTTTGTGATGGAAATTACCGCCGAAGCGGAAAGCTGGCCGCTCGCGGAAGTATTTACGATATCGCGCGGTAGCCGCACCGAGACCGAGTTGGTCTCGGTAACATTGACCGATGGCGATGTTGTCGGACGCGGCGAATGCATGGCGAACCCACGATATGACGAAACGCAGGAAAGTGTGCTTGCCACGCTGAATGATCTCGATCTGGGCGGTAGCATGGACCGGGAAAAGCTGCAGACGCTTCTACCGGCAAGTGCGGCTCGCAACGCCCTCGATTGCGCTTTTTGGGACTTGGAGGCAAAGCGGGCCGGCAAACGAGCTTGGGAGATAGCGGGTTTGTCGGCGCCGGTTTCTGTGACCACCGCATATACGCTAAGTCTCAACACGCCCGAAAATATGGGAGCAGCCGCACGGCGACATGCGGATCGGCCGTTGTTGAAATTAAAAGTGACCGGAGATGGCGATGTTGCGCGGGTCGCGGCCGTGCGTGACGGTGCCCCCGATGCCCGGCTGATCGTGGATGCCAATGAAGGCTGGACACCGGACATGGTGACGCCGCTCGGAACCGAACTTGGTTCACTGGGGGTCGAAATGATCGAGCAACCTTTGCCGGCGGCCGAGGATTCGGCGCTTGCCGATATTCCGCATCCGGTCCCGTTTTGTGCCGATGAATCCTGTCACACCAGCGCCGACTTGGCGCATCTCGAGGGACGTTACGATTTGGTCAATATCAAGCTGGATAAAACCGGCGGGCTGACGGAAGCGCTGAAGTTGAAAGAGCAAGCGTTGGAAATGGGCTTCGGCGTAATGGTCGGCTGCATGGTCGCGACCTCGCTTGCCATGGCGCCGGCGCACTTGGTGGCGCAGGGAGCGGCCTATGTGGATATCGACGGTCCGCTCTTGCTGGCAAAGGACCGGCCGAACGGGCTTAAATTTGACGGTAGCTTTGTCGAACCGCCGGATGCGGAGCTATGGGGTTAGCTTACGTGGCCATTGGCGGCGTTGTTTCGAGAATGACAGGGCTCGGGCGAGATTCTCGGCGCGACGCTGGGCAGCGTAATTGCGGGGCGGCCAGCTCGAAATAAACCGACTGGCAAGTTGATTTTTGTTGGGTGTGCCACTGCGGGCAGGCGTGCCGAATCGGTGCGGGAATTTACGGCGTAGCTCGGCCAAGAATTTGCGGTGGGAACGTTCAACTTTCTGGGCGGCTCGGCGGGCTGATTTGCTCACCGGACGTGTTTTTTGTTTGTCCGCTTGGGCGACAGCGGTCGTCGGTTTTTTGTTACCCAACGCCGCTTTCCAGATTTTGAAAACTTTCCTTTGGTAGGGTGCGCTCTTTTTCTGATTGGCGGAATGGTAATGGCGCACCGCTTGTTGCCAGCTGCCATGGCTGTTTTTCAACGCGGTCAGAAATTTTGCCGCATAGGCGACGTTTGTCGCCGGGTCGAAACCGGCCTCGAGCGTGGCGAAGGCATCCGGATGGTAATGCAGGTTGATCTGCATGCAGCCGACATCGATGTTCTTCTGCCCTTTTTTCTTGAGCGCGCGTACGTGACGCAGCGCGTCCGACTTAGTGTCGAAATGCTTACCGGCGCCACCGGCATTGACGGTCCAGGGCCAGGCAATGTTTGCCCGGTCCTGCTTGATCCAGCGTCCGGTTTCCTTGATCGCTACCGCGAACAGTAATTTGTCGGGTATGCCCGAACGGCGCTCTTGCGCGGCAATGGCTCGCGCACAAAGATTGCCGTTTTTCAATAACTTAGAATAGTTCATCGGGGCTGCGGTCAGGCGCAACGGGGCTGCGATAATGATCAGCGCCAATAGCGTCGCGATTGCCCAACCGCCAAATCGTTTCAGTGACTTGAACATATTTCCACTCCTCGCGCCTTAAAAGACGCAAGGCCTGTGCCATAAGTGGTAAGAAATCAGGCCTCGGGGAGCGTGTCGCCGCCGGCTCCGAGGGCGCGCTGCATCAGGACCGAATCCACCCATCGCCCGTGTTTGAAACCGACGGCGTCCAACGTGCCGACGAGGCGAAACCCGAGTGCTTCATGGAGCCCGATCGAAGCGTCGTGATCGCTGTCGCCGATGACGGCTATCATCTGGCGCAGGCCGCGCGCCTCGCAGGCTTCTATCAACGCTTCCAGCAGGGCTTTGCCAACACCCTGGCGTTCTTCGCCTGGACGTATGTAGACGCTGTTTTCCACCGTGTAGCGGTAAGCGGGGCGCAGGCGATAGGGCCCGGCATAGGCATAGCCGACTATGCGACCTGCGCATTCGGCGACGAAAAAAGGGTGATCGTCCCCGGTCAACGCCTGCCACCGGCGCTTCATCTCGGCGGCATCGGGCGGTTCCTCCTCGAACGATGCCAGGCCGTGAAGGACGTGATGAGCGTAAATATCGGCGATGGCTGCGAAATCTTCGGGTTTCGCATCGCGGAGACCGATAGTGTGCTCGGGCGTTGTCGTGGGCCTTGCCATGCTTTCCAATTTGGTGGTAAGTGCTGGCCCCCGCAACAGAATTTATATAGGCCGTCAGGCTTATTGGGCGCGTAGCTCAGCGGGAGAGCACTACGTTGACATCGTAGGGGTCGCTGGTTCAATCCCAGCCGCGCCCACCATCCTCTGTTATTCCAGGTATAAGTAGAGACGACCGTTCGACAGGCTACGTCGTTAGGTTCGGGCGCTTATACAACCCTCACGAAGCCCGACAGCCCGCTTTTTTGATGTTCGATCACGTGGCAATGAAGTGCCCAGTTGCCGGGATTGTCGGCAACCACCGCGATATCCACGGTTTCGTTCTTGCCGACGAGCACCGTATCGGTCCAGGTCGGAACGATTTTGCGTTTGTTCGACCGTAGTGTTCTGAAGGTAAGGCCGTGCAGGTGGATTGGGTGATGGGTGGGGCTCTCGTTGCGAAGCCGAAGGATGTAACTTTTGCCCATTTTCATAGTCAGTATGGGCCCCGTGTTCTTGACCGCGTCTCCGGGCCAAGGCTTTCGGTTGATGGACCAGAAGGTAGCCCCCATGGAGCCGCAAAAACCGTTATTGGGGCCATTCCCCTCCGGTGACCACCCTAAGACAAGTTCGTGGACTTCGGCCTTTTTCAGGTTCGGCTTCGACAAAGGATTGGGCCCCAGTGGGCGCAGGTCCGGCAATGCGCGATGTAATGTGGTGCCCACACTCCGGAGGCGCGAAACGACGTGTCTTTCTTCGCCCAACATGGTCGCCACCAAAACTTCATACCCTTCCGTTTCGGGCATCTTGAGCGCGAAATCCGCCCGTTGTCCTGGCGATAGGAGTAAGGGGTTGCTGCGCGTCGGGAGCGGCCAAGGGGCGCCCAGTGGATGACCGTCCAGCGCGATAATTTTTCCGTCCGCGCCTGACAAAACAATTTTGTAAATCCGTGTCGGGTCGGTCGCGGCGAGGCGCAGGCGTACCAGTCCGCCTGCCGGCGCGTCTGTGGCGTATTCTCGTTGCCAATTCGCCGTTATCAAGGTCCCTAACGTGCCGGCCCGTGCTGCGCCCTTGGCGGAGAAAAGCTGCGGTGAGAATTGGCCGTCGGGTCGCAAGTTGAAGTCACGCAGATTTATGGGAATATCCGCATCGAATCCCGGGTCTTTCTTCTCCGCTACGATGATTATCCCGGTCATGCCACGTGCCATCTGTTCCATGGTCATGCAATGGGGATGGTACCAGTAGGTCCCAGCATCTTTCGGCATAAAGCTGTATCGATAGGTTTCGTGTTCCACGAGGGGAAACTGGGTCAGGTAGGGTACGCCATCCATTTTGTTGGGAACCCGAATGCCGTGCCAGTGCATCGTGGTGTAATCCGATAAGCCGTTGGTCAAATCGGCTGCAAACGGAACCCCTTGCTTCATTCGAATGACCGGTGGCGGGGCGTCCGGCGAGAGGCTGACCATCTTTTCGGTGATCGTTTCCGTCAGGCGGTATCGCGCATTTTGCGGTTTTAGACTTAGAACTTCAGGCGACGGAGTTTTCACATCTCCTACCGCCGGCACACCAAGGCCAGCGGCAGCGGCTGAAAGTGCCGCGCCGCCTGAAAAAATAGCCGTTCGCCTATCCACAAATCCTCACTGGGGCACTAACCCTAATACCCAGCCCATCCAGCCTCGAATACCTAATACGAAATAGGTTATCGAGCCTGAAAGGCCAGACAGGAAACTAGGACAAAGCTGGACACCTTTGTAAGCTATTTTGGTGCAACACATCGGTGCTTGTCAGTCGGACTGCCGCATCTCCGGATGCAGGCTTTTGCCGAGAATATGCTCGCTATTGACGATAACATGTCCTGTCGCACCGACAATCAACGGGTCCGCCTCGGTGACGATGCTTTGATCCTTGTTGGGGTAGGGCAAGGATGACAGGAAATGGTGCATACAGTTTATGCGGGCGCGTTTCTTGTCGTCGGACTTTACGATTACCCACGGAGAATCGGCAGTGTCCGTATAGAAGAACATCGCCTCTTTTGCTTCCGTGTAGTCTTGCCACTTATTGAGCGATGCGCGGTCGATGGGCGACAGCTTCCACTGTTTGAGCGGATCCGTCTCGCGCGCATCGAAGCGGCGGCGTTGTTCGTCCTGGGTTACCGAAAACCAGTATTTAAACAGCCAAATGCCGCTGCGTACGAGTATGCGCTCGAAATCCGGCGCTTGGCGCATGAACTCCAGATATTCGGTCGGAGTACAGAATCCCATCACACGCTCAACGCCCGCGCGGTTGTACCAAGACCGGTCGAAAAGAACCATTTCGCCCGCGGACGGTAGATGTCCCACATAACGCTGGAAGAACCACTGGCTCTTTTCTCGGTCGCTTGGCTTGCTCAGGGCGACTACCCGTGCACTGCGCGGGTTAAGGTGTTCTGTGAAGCGCTTGATCGCGCCTCCCTTGCCGGCGGCGTCGCGTCCTTCGAACAATATGACGATCTTTTGGCCGGTCTCCTCGATCCATTTCTGCGCCTTTAGCAATTCGGTTTGCAGGGGTAACTTCTGTTTTTCGTATGCCTTGCGCTTCAGTTTCGAATCATATGGAAAAGCGCCGGATTCGAATGCGTGCCGGATCGCATCCGGGTCGCGGCGCGGTTCCACTGCGTCCTTTTGCGTTGGCCGCTCTAGTTTTTCACTCGCCGCGCGCTTCGGGGCACTGCGGCCGGGTTTTTTCGCTGCGGATTTCTTCTTTCTGGCAGCGCGCGTGGGTTCCTTTGGCGACCCTTCTTCGCCCTCGCCAACCGGTGTGCCGGTTAACTCGGGAGTATTGTCAAACTCTTCCATGATTAACTCCTCCCAATTTCCTATATTTATAGACGTAAAAGTCCTGAAAAACTATTTTACTGGTTGTATTTTTGGCATAATCTCGCCGATTGATCAGTAGTCTATCATTCGTTTTCGAAATCGGCAGTGCGGCAAAATGTATGCGCCCAACAATCTTTGGATGGCGCCGAAAAAAGAGCTGTTGGAAGGTTTTTTCACAATCAGGCACGATTTTTGACTCTGGCCGGCCCGTTCGACCAAAGTGTGCCATTTTTCGTACATTTTGAATGTCGGGATGGGCATTTTCACCAACAATGTGTTACCCTAAGGTGCGCAAGCATGAATTGGGCGCGTGATGCGCCAATGTTTTTAAGGAGAATTTCCATGCCGACTGGAACCGTAAAATGGTTCAACCCCGTAAAAGGCTATGGCTTTGTCGTCCCCGATGATGGGGGTAGCGACGTGTTCGTCCACATCACGGCGGTAGAACAAGCCGGGTTGGACGGATTACAGGAAAACCAAAAGATCGAGTACGAGTTGGTCGACAATCGCGGCCGAACCGCGGCGGGCAATTTGAAAGCCGTCTAGGACAAATCCCAGAACTTTCAACGCTTCGATCCGAAAACTTTTTTAAGTAGCGCCGTCGTGCGCCTAACGGGGTTCGTACGAATTTCCGCCTCTTCGCGTGCGAGATAGTGGAAAATACCCCTGAGTGTTCTCTCGACCGTATAATCAGATAGCTCGGTGTTGATGTCCGGCACGAAGGGCAATTGCCGATATTGTTTCATCATTTGATCGAACGAGCGGATTGCGCCCACTTTTGCGAGATTACGCCGCACTATGGGCCTGAACCGATTTCGTAGGGCGGGCGTCATTGTGCGTCGGAAATATCGAGTGGCAGAATCCTTCGGCCCATTCAGAATTTCTACAGCATCCTGCACGGTCATTCGTTGCAAGGCATCGACAAACAAATCTTTGGCTTCGCTTGCAGCCTGCTCCGCGCCACGATTGATGCGTAGTTCGAGGTCATCCGCCATGCCCGACAGGCCTATATGGCGAAGTGCCTCCTGCACTTTTGCCAAAGCGCCTGGTAGCGGTATGTGGATATGGGGGTCTTTTTGAAAGCCGTCGCGCGTCCCGACTTGTCGGATGACCCTGAGGCTCCCGATTTCGAGCGCTTGTTTCAACGCGGCGGCGATTTCGCCAACGGGCGCCGGCGGTTTCGAGGAGCTTCCGAATACGCCTTTCAAGGTGTCAAGCCAGCTTCCTTCCGCTCGAGCGGCAGCGGGAATCATAACCCCGATGGCAATAGCCAATTTCAGTATTTGGCGGCGTGAATGCATTGAATAACCGGTTCGCGGTTGTTGGTTCCACTAACACTATTTTACAAAAGCCACCGTTTTCTCGATAGCGGGAATGGTGCTAGGGTACGCGCATCGCAACAGGGAAAAAGTGGAGCGGCGCCATGAGCATTACATTGGTGCATGACAATAACGAACTCCCGACTGCCGACAAAGCCACATCGGTTGCCGATAATAGTGCCCAATTGGGGCAAATGCGGCTGTTTCTGGAAGAGGTGTTTTGTGAGGCAACTCGTTTCCAGCATATGGAAGAGACCGGCCTTTCCACCGAAGATATCCGCATCTATCGCGAAGTTTCGCTCGGAGCGCCAGGCTGTTATGCCGACCTGCTGGTCAAGATTCCTAATGTGCGAAGCTATTATGTCGAGCTCAAATTCGGTTATACCGAAGAAAATCTGATTAACAGCCTCAACCGCAAATACGCTGCAGAGAATGTCACTCTCGATCCCGAGGCAGATACGGTTTTGCTGATTGCGCGCGAAAGCGATTATTCGGACTGGCCTACACTCAAGAAAACCCTGCAGGACGCGCTACCGAAAAACCTTAATCTCGAGGTATGGACGCAAGACGAATTTTACAAACTGCTGAAAAATCGGTTCGAGGTTGAGATAGACGATTCCAACGAAGATTGTCTCCTCGACGTCCGCGTCGCGATCGACAAGGCCAAATGGCTTTATGCCTATGGTGAGGAATATGCCGACAATCCATTCGGCCAGGCGCTGCTCTGGCATTTCAGCTCCTGGTATCTACAACGCCTGTGTAAGCAAAAGCTGCGGCCGCGGGACGTGCTGGCGCCCAGGGTATATCCCGGCGTGGTCACTATCATGGCCGATATGTGTTCGTTTTCGAGTTATGTGCGTGACTCTCGCGATAACGAAGTGACCCGGCTTTGTTTGGCTACGTTCTATTCCAAGGCCCGCCACGCGATCCACAATGCCGGAGGCATGCTCTACCAGATCGTCGGCGACGAAGTGGTCGGCTTGTTCGGTCTTCACGATACCAGCGATGCAAAGATTCATCGCGTCCTCGATTGTGCAAATGCCTTACGCCAAATCGGCACATCGGTTTCGCAGCAATGGCAACGAGAAATTGACCGAGTGCAAAAATCTCAAGGTGTCCATATCGGCATATCGATCGGCGATTTGAGTCTGGTTCAGTATCGTCCGTTTTCGCGCACCAACATCGGCTTCATTGGGGATTCGTTGAACCTTTCGGCGCGGCTGATGGGCGAGGCAGGGCAAAACGAAGTGATCGTTTCCAACACCTTCTACCGCCGTCTTTCGCAAGACCGTGCTGGCATGTTCGAAGCGATGGGGCCGGTCGCCGCGAAGAATATGGGCGAGATCAGCTGCTGGCGTTGGCCGGCTGAATAGGCGACATCCAGTAAATTTAACAATTTTGCATTCGGCCTCTTGCACACTTTGATAATTTGACTATATTCAAATTATGGAAATAAAAAACGCTATTGGAGCGCTTGGCGCGCTGGCGCATGAGACCCGATTGGGCATTTTCCGGGTATTGGTGCGCGAAGGACTGGAAGGGCTGCCTGCAGGTGACCTTGCCGCTCGATTGAACGTGGTGCCGGCAACCTTGTCGTTCCATCTCGGCCACCTGGAGCGGGCCGGTTTATTGCAGTCCCGGCGTGAAAGCCGCCAGATCATCTATTCGATCGACCAGGGGGGCTTGAAGGCTTTACTCGAATTTTTAGTCGAGGATTGCTGTCAGGGTCAGGCGTCGGCATGCGAAACTTTATTATGCGAACTGCCCGTGCTGTGTTGCGGCGGGCCAGGAAAGGAAGAAGCCAATGAAACGGTTGCACGTACACGTTCGGGTTAAGGATTTGGATGAGTCGGTTGGGTTTTATTCGACCATGTTCGATATGGAGCCGAGCGTATTGAAAGGCGACTATGCGAAATGGATGCTCGACGATCCGCGAGTAAACTTCGCGATCTCACCGGGTAAAGCAAATTTCGGTGTGGATCATTTGGGCGTCCAAGTGGAAAGCGGCGAAGAGCTTACCGATTACGCGGAAAAGCCGGAGGCTGCCGGACGCAATGTCATCGAACAGGAAGACGCGGTTTGCTGTTACGCACGATCCGACAAGGCGTGGGTCTCCGATCCGCAAGGCGTACCGTGGGAGACATTCTTGAGCCATGGCGCAGAAGCGGTCTATGGCGGCGACCGGGTCAAGCGCTCTTCTCTTGCCTCCGACAACGAAGGAAATTCGGATAGGCCGGAGGACGAGGACTGCTGCACCGGCGCGGTGCCGACCGAAATCGAATGTTGCGGCGGTACAAGGTCGGATGAGACAAACTGCTGCAGTGGATAAAGCTTCTGTCGAACAGCCGATCTGACTTACCAACTTCCGATAAGTAGGACTTTGAAATGACCGACTATGGTTTCGCGCGCAAACTCGTGGCGGAGGCGATCGGCACCGCATTTCTGCTGGCGACCGTGGTCGGATCGGGCATCATGGCCGAAATGCTGGCGGGCGGGAACGTCGCCATTGCGCTATTAGGCAATACGGTGGCAACCGGCTGCATTCTTATGGTGTTGATCCTGATATTCGGTCCGGTGTCCGGTGCGCATTTCAATCCGGCGGTAACGCTGTCTTTCTGGCTTCAAAAACAGATTTCGGGGCGCGATGCGATTGTCTATGTGCTGGTTCAGACTGTTGCGGCGATTGGAGGCGCGGCACTTGCCCATCTAATGTTTGACTCCCCGGATCTGCTGATGGCATCGAGCAAAGCACGTACCGGACTCGGCCAGTGGACCGGTGAATTCATTGCGACGTTTGGTTTGTTGGCGACTATTCTCGGCTGTGTTCGGCTTCGGCCGGATGCAGTTCCCTATGCGGTCGGTCTATTCATATCCGCAGGCTATTGGTTCACCTCGTCCACTTCGTTTGCTAATCCAGCAGTTACCATCGCACGCAGCATGACCGATAGCTTTTCGGGAATTCTCCCGGACCATGCGCCTGCTTTCATCGTTGCGCAGATTATCGGCGCCGTTGCTGCGACCTATCTTTTTAAATGGCTCTACGGAGAATTGAAGGCGGGTTAGGCCAGCCTATCTGAGGCTATCGAGCGCATCCAAGAAACGGACGATGTCTTCTTCGTTATTGTAAAAATGGACGGTCGCACGCAAATGACCATCCTTATTGCTCACCCGGATATTCTTTTCCGCCAAGGTATCGGCAATAGATCCCGCGTCGCGGCCCATATCTAGGCTGACGATGCCGGCGCGCTGATGCCACTCCCGGGGTGTGCGGACGGCGTGCCCGCGCTGTAGCGCGCTTTCCATCAAAAACGTGCTGAGTTCCTGCACACGCCCTTCGATATGTTCTAGCCCGATACTTTGAATGAACTCCGCACCCCGCCGTTGCACATAGGTGCCGAGATAATTGGGGTTGCCATATTCGAAGCGGTGCGCGTCGGCACTGAGTTCCACTTTTTCCCGCATGCGGTCATTCGACGTAAAACTGAATTTCGCCGCATATGGCGGGTCGATCTCGGCAATCAGCTCTTTGCGAACATAGAGAAAGCCAGCGCCTGCAAGGCTGAACATCGCCTTGTGCCCGCCCGCACTCAGCGCATCGACGCCGAGCTCCGAAATCGGGTGGTTCAGGATTCCCACTCCTTGCACGCCATCGACAAAAAGAAGCGCGTCTCGGCTGCGGCAAAGCTCGGATAACGCTGCAAGGTCGGCACGATAGCCGACACCATAGGTAACCCAGGCCACGGTCACGACCCGTGTTTGCCCATCGATCAGTTTTTCATAGGCGTCGAGCGGATAGGTGTTGTGTTCGTCTTCTTCGACCCAGCGAATTTCCACGCCACGGCTTTCGAGATGACGCCACGGGAAAGTGTTGTTCTCATGCTCTCCGCGGCTGAGAATTATATTTTCACCCGCTTTGAGACCAATTCCCTGCGCCAGGATGTTAATTCCCTCGGAGGTATTCTTGGTGAGTGCGATGCATTCCGACGGTGCGCCGAGGGTGGCGGCAATCGCTTCACGAGTGCGCTCGATCTCGTCCATCGAAAACGCGCCGACGCCGGCTTCCTCGTAGACCATACGGAGCCAGTCTTGCGTCGCCTCTTCGACGCAGCGCGGTAAGGCACCTTTATTGGCACCATCCAAATAGACATGGGTATCGGTTGCCGGAAAAAGTTTGCGAAGACTGGCCCAATCGGGTGTGGCGTTGCTCATGGCGGGTTCCTATTCGGCAGCCTGATTCATTTTTGCGCGCGCAGCGATCAGGCTTGGCACTTTCGATGCTGGTACGTAGACGTAACCGTCGAACAAGCGCCGCTGTGTTCGGTAGACCCCAACCCGATTGCATTGCCAGCCATCGTCGGTGAGTTCCACGTCTGCGGTGACATTAAGAATGCCCGAAGGGTGGCTTACTCGCACATCGTCTTTGGGGTCGTCCGGAGTTCGGGTTGCGCGGTGCACGGTGGAGCCTTCGATGCGGGCGGCGACGGCAATACAAACGGAGCCGGTCGATGGTAATGCCCGATGGCAATTGAAAGATGACATCATCCGCGCGGTCACATCGCATTCGTCGGCTTTCAGGACGTCACCCGACATCGACGGATTGTCTTGCGGCGGGGTGACGAAACAAATCTTCGGCACAACGGCGGAGTTCTCGTGCACGTCTTCCAGCGTGTCGCCAAGTCCCATCAATACACCTGCCTGACACCGCAAATGCTCAAGAATTTCCATGAGCTCCGGATCACTGTCGACCTCGGTGGGAAGCTCTTTTCCCGTGGCACCGATGTCTTCGGCATTTACATAGGCGACCGCCAAGGCCGCATCTACCAGTGAAGCTTCAATCTTTTGCCCGTTCGGTAATTCCAATTCGTCGATAATATTGCCGGTCGGTAAAAGAGCAGAGGTATTTGCGCCACCGGGATCGAGAAATTCGTTCCGTACCGGAGAGCCGGTGCCGGAAACGCCCGGTAATTCAAATTCTCCATCGACTTCGGCTAAGCCATCGTCGAGGCGAAAACGAGTATCGAAGAGAACACCGGTATTGGTGCTGCGAATTCGAAGACAGACTTCGTCGCCATCGACCTCGACAATCCCTTCATCGACCGCGAAGGGACCCACGGCGGATGCCATGTTGCCGCAAATATTGGTATAGGCGACCCAATCGTCTCGAGGGGCGACCTGGCAAAAGGTATAGTCGACATCGACCCCTTCCATTTCGGATTTTTCGACCACCATAATTTTAGACAGCGAGGAAATGCCCCCGCCCATACCATTCAATTGGCGGCTGTTGGGGTCGGGGCTGCCCATCGCGGCAAGAAATATTTCCGTCCAGTCCTCGCGGTCCGGTGGCAGGTCGTCACGCCGGAAGGCGATGCCGTTACTGGTGCCGCCGCGAACGAATGTGGCTGGAATCTTAAGTTGCCTCATGGTCGGGTCCTCCTGGTCAGGCCCGCGCTCTCCCGGGCCGGCAGGCAGTATGCTATAGAGGGACCCGTGCCGTGAAGGGTTGAGAGGTGCGGCGCAAGGGGAGGGGTGGCATGCCGAAGGGCAAAAGCGTCATAGACATGGAGCCGGGCGATTTTTTCGACCCTTTCGAATTCACTGTTACACCTGAATTGAACCAGCAATATTGCTTCGCCGAAGAGGACTTTCACCCGCGCTATGTCATCGGGTCGGAAGGCGAGAAGCCGATCGCCCATCCGGGGTTTATGCTCAATATGAGCAACAGCACCAAATCGCCGAGCCATTGGATGCCGCCCGGCTATATGGGTTTACAGGCGGGTGAAGACAACGAATTCATGGGGCCTTTCTACGAAGGCGAACATTTCAAGGTTACCTGGCAAATCGCCAAGACTTGGGTCGATCATGGTCGGATTTTTCGGCTCACCGATACTAAGGTGATCGACGATGACGGTAATCTACGCCTAAGACGGTTTTCGAAGTCGGGTGCGTATTCGAAAGAGCTGGCTGAAGAACGCAAGAAACTGGAGGCGTCGGGGAAGAAACCGAAACGGCCGCCTGCGCTTGTCGATGGTGAAATTCAGAAATCTCATCGAGGGTTGGAGATAGGCGTCGGCAGAAACGCCGAGATTGGCGACAGTTTTATTGGACAAAGCCGCGTCGTGGCGTTCGAGCGATTGACCACCTTTTCCGGCGGCCCCCTATCGCTGGTTCCAGAATGGCCGCGGGTCAACCATCATACTACCCACGAATATGCGACAGATCGGGGCACTCGGACGATTTTTGCCTCAGGCACGCAATATCAAGGTTATCTGGTGGCTATGCTAATCGAGATGTTCGGCATGGACTTTCTCACCACCGGAAAGCTCGATTTCAAGATCATCAAGATCGTATTCCAGGACGATGTGGTTACGCCCGGTTTCACCGTGACCGCAAAGGATGAGACGGCGGATGGCGTAACATACGGCGTCGATATCTGGACCCATAATCAGGACTGGCATAAGACCATGATCGGTGGTGGAACCTTTACCGTTAAATAAGGAATTAGGAGTGAACATGGCGCGCGCGGACAATGTCATCGATATGGAACCGGGCGATTTTTTCGATCCCTTCGAATTCACCGTCACGCCCGAGCTGAATCAGCAATATTGTTTTGCGGAAGGCGATTTCGATCCCCGCTACGTCACCGGCGAGTGTGACAGCGCACCGATGGCGCACCCCGGTTTCATGCTTAATATGAGCAACGCCACGAAATCGCCCAGCCACGCGATGAAGGAAGGCTACACCAGCTTGCAAGCGGGCGAGGAGAACACTTTTCTCGGACCGATGTATGTGGGCGAAAAGTTTAAGGTCACTTGGCAGATCGTTGATAAAATCGAAGACCATGGGCGGTTGTTTCGTTTCACCGAAGCTAAGGTATTGGATGACAAGGGCGAGGTGCGGCTCCACAGGCATGTGAAATCCGGCGCCTATTCGAAGGCACTCGCCGACGACCGCAAAAAGAAAGAAAAGAGCGGAGAGAAACCGAAACGCCCGCCGCTATTGGTGGACGAGGCACATCGAGAGGCTATGCGGGAAGGATCGCCAAAGATAGCGAAGTCGGCCGAAGTCGGCGACGTGTTCTGCGGGCCGCCGAAACACATCACCTTCGAGCGTCTCACAACATTTTCCGGTGGACCGCTGTCGAACGCGCCCAACTGGCCAAAGCCGAACCAGCATACGGACTATGCCTATGCGAAAGAACGTGGTTTGCCGACGATCTGTGCGTCGGCAACTCAGTATCAGGGTCATCTGGTTGCGTTGATGATCGATATGTTCGGTATGGATTTTCTCACCACCGGCAAGCTCGATTTCAAGCTTATCAAGACCGTGCTCGATCTCGATACGGTCTCGCCAGCTTTCGTCATCACCTCCAAAGAAGAGGGCGGTGACGGTACAACTTACGGCATCGATGTCTGGACCCATAATCAGGACTGGCAAAAAGTCCTGATCGGTGGCGGCAGCTTTACCATCCGTTGATATGGCTCGCATTCTCGAACATGACGCGCTTCGGCTGATCTCCGATAAGGGAGTAGCGGTTACCCAATGGCGGGTGGCAGCCAGCGCCAACGAAATCGCCGAAGCAGTTGCCTCGTTCGGCGGTCGCGCCGTGGTCAAAGCATTAATTCCGAGCGGAGGACGGGGAAAGGCCGGGTTGATTCGATTGGTGTCAAACGATGCGGAAATACGGGCCGCAGCAGACATTCTCGGCAATCGCGATTTGGTATTCCCGGTCGAACAGGTGCTGGTGAGCGAAGCGCTCGACATCGCCCAAGAACTCTTCGTTTCCTTTTGTTTCGACAGTAAAAGCCGAGGCGCTGTGCTGTTGTATTCGGCGGCAGGCGGCGTCGAGATCGAATCGATTCCGGAAGATCAGATTTGCCGCCACCCGATTGATTTACGTCAGGGATTAGACCCCGCTGATGCAGCTGAAATCGCCGGCGATCCCGCTATTGCCGAGGCGCTGGTCAAACTCTATGAGCTGTTCGCCGAACTGGAAGCGGAAACGGTCGAGGTCAATCCGTTGGCGGTCACAACGGACGGGCGCGTGGTGGCGCCGACCGGCGTCATCCTCACCGACGATCAGGCGGCGTTTCGTCACCCGGAACTCTCCGAAATTGCCGATCCCTTGGCAACCAACGGCTATCGCCCTTTGACCGACATCGAGCGCGCTGTGGCGGAAATAAACGAGTTGCCCGACCATTCGGAAATTCGCTTCAACGAATTGGATGAGGGTGAGATTGGCTTTGTTTTTCTCGGCGGCGGTGCCGGCTACTACGTTTTTGACCGGGTTCTGTATTTCGGTGGCAAGCCGGCCAATACCATGGACGGGACGTCCAGCCCCCACGACGAAGAAAGCATGTATCGGGCGACCTCCGCACTGCTGAAGAAGCCGGGACTTAAAGGCCTTGTCGCCGGCAGTAATTACGGGAACTTCCGTGCTATCGACGCACGCGCTCGGGGCGTCGTGCGAGCGTTGATCGATGCAAAGATCGACCCGGCAACATTCCCTGTGGTGATCCGCTTCGACGGGGAGAAACTGGCGGAAGCGAAACAGGCCGCCGAGGCGTTGCCTGGTATCGACTATTTCGATGGCACCAAATCGCTTGAAGACGCGGCGTGCCGGATTGTCGAGCGGGTGAAAGCGCTATGAGTATCCTGCTCGACGGCAAAAGCCGGGTCATGGTGCAAGGGCTGACCGGCGACCGTGGCCGCCATCACGCAGATACGATGCGGGATTATGGCACCAACATCGTTTGCGGTGTTGCCCCGGGGCGGGGCGGGCAGAACGTTGGCGACATTCCGGTATACAGCACCATCAGTGAGGCCCGGTCAGAACACGAAATCGATGTCACCGTGTTGTTCGTGCCATCTAGGTTTGTCCGCGCGGCGGCGTTGGAGGCGGTCGAGGCCCGCATTCCCCATATACATATTTTGGCCGAGGGCGTGCCCTATCACGACAGTGCGCATATTCTCGCTGCTGCCGACGAAGCCGGCGTGATGGTAATCGGGCCCAACAGTCAGGGCATGCTATCGGCAGGTAAGGCGAAGCTGGGTGCGACCGGCGGGCCGGACCCGTCGTTGATGTTTAAGCCCGGCCCGGTCGGTATTTTGTCGCGGTCCGGCGGCATGGGAGCCGAGGTAGCGCATTTCCTGACCCGACATGATATCGGCCAGAGTACTTACGTCTCAATCGGCGGCGATCTTTTGATTGGGACCGGCTTTACGCCGCTTTTGGAGAAATTCCAGGCGGATCCGGAAACCGGTTGTGTCTTTATCTTTGGCGAAGCGGGAACCGGTCACGAAGAGGCGGTGGCGGAAATGCTGGCTCAAAAGCGTTTTGCCAAACCGTTGATTGCCATGGTCGTTGGCGATGGTTTGGCAGCCTTGCCCAAGGGCATGAGCTTCGGCCATACGGGCACATTGATCGCTCGCGGCGAAGGTGATCCCTTCAAGAAGAAGGAAATGCTTCGGGAGGCAGGGGCCCATGTCGTTTCGAGCTTCGATGAATTGCTCGACGTGACGCGAGATATCGTTGCGCAAGCACTCTGATTGCGGCGTTAAATTCACCTACACGTAGCTGGTCGGCCAGGCTTCGAGCAGATGTTCGCCGATGCCACCGGTGAGATTGTTGCGATGGGTATCGAGAGCGTCGATTAGGTACTCCCGTGTTTCACGGGGATCGAGCACTTCCTTGGCACCGTAGACCGATGCCAATCCGTAGGCCGACGAATCCCGGGCCATCTCAGCGAGATGTTCCTGGTACTTCTCGGGGTCCTCTTTTTCGATATCTTCCCCATAGACGACCGAGACCGCCGAGCGCGGGTCCATGAAGCTGACCTCGGCAGTAAACCAGGCAGAGACTTCGTCCGTAGTGCCACCGGCACCCATGTTGATGAATCCGCGGCCATAGCTCTTGCGCAGGATGATGCAAATTTTCGGGACCGTCGCCTGCAGCATCGCGTTCATCCAATTGATCACCTTGCCGATGATTCCGGTCTTCTCGATGTCGGGGCCGATCAGGAATCCCGGCTGGTCCTGCAGGAAGACCAGCGGAATGTTGTAGGAGTCGCAAAGGACAACGAAGCTGGTGACTTTTTCGCAGGATTGGGCATCCATGCAGCCGCCTTTGAATTGCGGATTGTTGGCGATGAAACCGACCGATTTGCCGTCGATGCGGGCGAGCGCGGTTGTTATGGAACTGCCGAAGCGCGCCTTGATCTCGAAAAAACTGTCATTGTCCGCAACCGCCTTGATGATCTCGCGCACGTCATAGGTCTGAGCTAATGACTCGGGCATCATGTCGAGGAGGTTCTTACATGCCTCGCCCGAACCTTTTGGTACCGGCCTTTCGGGCGGTGTTTCGTTTTGATGGCTGGGTAGATAGCTCAGGAAAGTTTTGACGATATCGATCGCTTCTTCGTCCGTATCGGCGACCGCGTCGGCGAACCCGGTTTGGTTCGCATGAATGCGCCAACCGCCCAGTGCTTCTCCGGTGACCTCATGGCCGACCGCTTTCGAGACCATGCGCGGGCTGGCGACGGCCATTACCGAGCCTTTGCGCATTACGTTGAAGTCGGAACAGACCGCATGCCAGGCGCTGGAGCCGAAGCACATACCCAGCTGTGCCGACACCCAGGGTGCTTTCCGTCGCCTAAGAAACCGCGTGCCCTCGGCGGTGAATCCCATCCCTTCGCCCATTATATCGGGCATGCGCACACCGGTGGATTCGCCGATAAAAACCACCGGAATACCGCGCTTCGCACCGGTATCCTTGATGTGAGACATCTTCTTATTGTTGGTATAGCTAGACGACGATCCTTTGACGGTGAAGTCGTAAGCGACGACTCCCACTTTACGACCATCGACCTGGCCAAACCCGCAAAGCTTTCCATCGCGCGGGGTTTGGTCTTTCATATCGGGCAAGTAGGACGTACCGAAAAGGCCGGCTTCGCGGAAGGTGTTTTTGTCGAAAAGATAGTCGACCCGTTCCGTTGCATTGAGGACGCCGGCATTTTTTCGCCGTTTCAACTTTTCGGGGCCACCCATGGCCTCGGCTTGTTTGCGCCGTTCCGCGAGTTCCTTCACTTTGTCTTCGAAGGCCATGGTGTCCCCTTTTTATTCGATCTCTTTTTTCTCGCCCACTTAGTCGGCCGGTGTCAGGTCAAAGGCGATGCTGATCCGTTGCGTCGCCGATTGGAACGGAACCGTCCGGTGAAGAAAATAGGATGGGAACAATACCACATGGCCGACTTCCGGCGGAACCAGACGCACCGGTCCATCATGTTCCGGCAACCCATATCCCGATCCGCCGAATTCGATCCAACCGGCATGACTGTCATCGTCCGGTCGCACTTCCGGCGGAAGTTGGACGTAATAGACACCGCTCAGCCAGGCGCCGGGATGGGTGTGGGCCAATTGATGGCCTTCCGCATCGAGCAGAGTAGACCAGCAATCGAGGCGGAAACTTTCCGGAACGGTGGCGAAATGCGGATGCTCCGGCCTTGGCGATAACGAGGTTAGATGCGATTTGAGCAATGTGTTGAGCGATGCAAAGAAACCGTCGACGGCCGGGTGATCGAGCAACGCAAGCTCACCGCTTTGTTGGCCCCCGCGGGTCGATTTTACATGGGGATCGTATCGTAGTGTTGGATTGGTCGACAACGCTTGAGCGAGGTCTTTATTAAATTCTTCGGTGTCGGTGAAGGTGTCCGGTGTCGGCAGGGGGTGGATGACGACATCGCGGTCGAGGTCGGTAATCGCCTGCGCAGATTCGGTCTCTCTGCCGAGATGGTGAAGAATCGTCCGATAGGCAAGAGCCTGGCGATGGCCAGGCCTTTCGTTGAGCAGGTTGTCGAGCTTTTCCGCCGCAGTCGATAGATCGCCCTCGCGCATGAAACAGGCAGCGGCTCCCAATGAGGCATCTATACTATCCGGTTGCGCATCCAATGCCGCGCAGAAATGCTTTATAGCCTCCGTGTCGTCGCCGGCTTCCATGTGGCAAAATCCAATCATTCGGGCAAGAACAGCTTCTTGTCCCGGGGCTGAAAGGGCATCCCTGTAGGCGGCTATGGCTTCGCCTGTACGTTTAAGTCCCCTCAACGCCTCCGCCTGTTTGATAGCGACACCCTGTTGTTCCGGGTTGAGCGCGAGTGCTTGGTTGAAAGCGCTCAATGCTTTTTCGAATGCGCCGGTCTCGATCAACGCCGCGCCCTTGCTGGCGTGGGCGGCCGCGTAATCGGGTTCGAGTGCGATGGCACGCTCGTAGGCGGCGAGCGCGCCCGTCCAATCGCGTGCGAGTTCTTTTGTATGGCCGAGATTCCGCCAACAGGCACCGTAGTCCGGTGCCAGCACAACCGCCCGTTCGAAAGCTTCAAGCGCCTCTTCGAGATCGCCCCGATCCGCGAGCAATACGCCAAGATGATCGAGCGCACTTGGATTGTCGGGTTCGTGTTCCAATGACTGGCGAATCGAGTCTATGGCCGGATCGGTCTCGCCCTTCTGCATCAGGGCGACCCCCAACAAATGCAGCGCATCCGGGTTCGTGGGATCGGCTTCGAGCACGTGTCGATAGTTACCTTCGGCAATCTCGAGTTCACCGGCCTGATGAGCGCCGAAGCCTGCCTCAAGGATGGAACGGAGTCTTTCCTCCATCAGTCTGTTTCGTTCGCAGGATCGATCGGTATCAGATCAAACGCGATACTGATGCGCTGCGTCGCCGATTGGAAAGGAACGGTACGGTGGAGAAAGTAGGACGGGAAGAGAACCAGTCGGCCTTCGGCCGGTGGCACCAAACGTACTGGGCCGTCATGTTCCGGCAGATCGTAGCCAGACCCTCCAAATTCGATCCAACCTTTGTGGTCGGGATCGTTCTCCGAAACTTCCGGCGGCAGTTGCACGTAGTAAACGCCGCTCAGCCAGGCAGTCGGGTGAATGTGAGAAAGCTGGTGTCCCTCCGCATTTAGGATAGTGGACCAGCTTTCGATCCGATAATCACTCGGGATCGTATCGAACTGGGGATGGCCGGGGCGTGGTTCGAGTGCTGGCAAAAACTGATCGAGCAACGCGGTTAGGCCTTGATGGAAGGAAAGGATCGTTGGGTCCGTCGTTGCGGTCAGCTCGCCGCTCTGCAATCCGCCGCGCGTGGTCTTATTGCCCGGATCGATCATCAGGGTTGAATCCGCTTTCAATGCGTCGGCCAGTACGCGGTTGAAGGAGGCTAAGCTATCCATACCCTCAGGCGCCGGCAAATCCAGCACCGCGACATCCAATTCGTAATCGGCAAACGCGGCGACTTCTCCGCTACGCCCCGCAAGATTGAGCAGCACTGACTTATAAGCGAGGGCACGGCGGTTGCCGGGCGCGGCAGCAATTGCCTTTTCCAGTGTTGTTTCGGCGTTAGCGAGATCGTTGTCGCGAATTTGGCAAAAGGCGATGCCGATGAGCGCATTCTCGTCGGATGGGTCCAGGGAATGTGCGCTCTCGAAGTGAGAAAGTGCATCCGCATCCTGGCCCAGATCGTGATGGCAGTCGGCAATGAGACAATGCAGCATGCTATTTTCCGAATCCCGCGATAGCACCTCGCCATAGGCCGCAATCGCCTCTTCCGTTCGGCCTAGGTTTCGTAATGCATTGCCCTTGCTAAGCCAGGCCGGTGCGAGGCCGGGCTCGAGCGTGAGAGCCTGCTCAAGCGCCAAAAGAGCATCCTCAAACCGGCGGTCTTCCACATAGGCGCTCCCTAAATTGGCGTGCGCTTCGACAAATTCGGGTTCGAGCGAGATTGCCTTTTGATAGGCCTCTATGGCACCGGAAAATTCGCCGAAGCTTTCGCGAGCATTGCCGAGGTTGAACCAGGCCTCGGCAAATTCCGGCACCATCTCCAGTGCCTTTTCCAATGCGGTAGCGGCTTCTTCGAAGCGTCCCAGTTCCTGCAGCGCAGTTGCAAGGTGATCGAGTGCTTGCGGGTTCTCCGAATCGGCGGCAAGGGACCTCTCGATTGATTCGATGGCGCCGGCTGGATCGCCCTGTTGCAGAATAACGACCCCCAAAAGGTGCAACGCATCCGGATTGTCGGGTACATGCGCCAGTACATTGCGGTAAAGACCAGCAGCGCGATCAAGGTCGCCTGCTTGATGAGCGCTGAAGCCCGCCTGCAAATTGGAAATGATATCGTCGTTCATGTGTATCGACCGTTTGGAACGGCGAAAGATGTATCACATCAGCGTAGCGCGGGTCACGGCATCGCCTCTCCCGTTTCGCGTCCGGTTCTGATAGTCTGATGAAAGTTTCACAGAGATCGGGACAGGGAAATGGCCAGCGACGCAAAATTTGACGAAATTCGCAAACACTATCCGGCAACGGACAAGCTTACCTATTTCGATGGAGGCGCGCGATCCCTGGTTTCCGTCGAAAGCCGGGAAGCGCTCGATAAGCTCATAGATTCGCGCATGTATGACGGCGGCGATAAGCCGGCGATGATGGCGTTGATTGAGCGTGTGCGCGAGAAATTCGCCAAGCTTATTAACGCAGCACCAGACGAGATCGCTTTCACCAAGAATGTGTCCGATGGCCTCAATTCCATCTCGGGTTCAATCCCTTTCGAGGCCGGGGATAATATCGTTCTCACTTCCGATCTCGAGCATCCGAACAATATCTATCCTTGGTACAACATCCGCGACCGAGTAGGGGCTAAGATTATCGACGTGCCGAGTAAGGACGGCGGGATCGATGTCGATGCCATGATCGCGGCCATTAATGACCGCACGAAGGTCGTGACCTGCTCTACCGTTACATTTTCCCCCGGACTGCGGACAGATGTATCGAAATTAGGCCGCGCTTGTCGTGAAAAAGGCGTGTTCCTGTTGGTGGATGCGGTTCAATCTTGCGGCTCGCTGAAAACGGACGTCGAGGAATTAATGGTCGATGCGCTTGCAGTGTCGACCCAAAAAGGCCTGCAAGGTCTGTATGGCATGGGTTTCCTCTATTGCCGAATGGAAGCGGCGAATGCGCTGCGGCCGGAACGTCTTGCGCGGTTTGGCGTCAATCTTGGCGAGGATACACACGAAGCGGCGACCGGCGATCAGGCCTTCGATTTCATGCCGGGCGCACGCCGGTTCGAAGTCGGTAACTACAACTTCCCCGCCGCCGCAGCGACGGAACCGGCATTGGATCGGATGCTTGAACTCGGGTCCGATGCGATCGAAGAGCGCAATTGCCGCCTTGCCCGACGTTTGGCGAGCGGCATGCACCAACTCGGTCTGCCGGTTTGCGGAGATCTCGATGACCCGCTTCGCACCCATATCGTCACCGTTGGCGATATGGATCTCGACAATCACGACGGTGTCGGTGATGGAGAGCTGAAAGGCCTATACGATTTGCTGTGGGCTAACGATGTCAGGCTATCGATACGGCGTGGTGTATTGCGCTTCGGAATCCATTTCTACAATAACGATGAAGATGTGGACCGGGTGCTCGATCTCACGCGGGAATGGAAGGAACAGGCCCAGGCGGCCTAGTTCTTTTCGGCTTTGAGACGGGACTCGCGCCGTATCATATAGACGCCACTGGCGACGATAAGCCCGCTACCGGCGTAAACCCAAACGCTCGGTAGATGTCCCCAGAACAGGAAGCCGAACAGTATCGACCAGAGCAGGGCGGAATAGCGGAATGGCGAGACCGTTGCCGCGGCGCCGTAGCGCAGTGCTTCGATTATCAGGAAGTGCGCCCCCGCGTTGAGAATACCGCAAAGTATGAACCATCCGGTATCCACCCAGCCGAAGGCGTTCCAGCCCCAGGGTAGGGCGAGAAGGCTGGCGCCGATCACAATCATCGTCGACCAGAACAAAATGCCAAGGGACGTTTCGGTAACCGAAATTTTACGCGTTACGATATCCCGAAGCGCGGCGAATACTGCGGTTGCGACGGGAACCAACAATGCCAACTCAAAGGACTGACTGCCCGGCCGGACAATAATTAAGACGCCGATAAAGCCCACACCGATCGCCGCCCAACGCCGCCAACCAACACTCTCGCCAAGCATCGGTACCGAAAGGGCAGCGACGAAGAAAGGCCCCGAAAAGACAATTGCGGTAAAGGTCGCCAGCGGCAGCAGCGACAGGCTTAGGGTGACGAGAAATGTGGTCCCGATGAAAGTGAAACCACGGATAAACTGCGATGGCCAATGGCCGACCTTCAAAGCATCCCAGCCGGTGACGTAGTGGGCGTAAAGCAGGATTACGCCGATTGCCGCGATATGGCGCAGGGTGAGGATCTGCCATATGGGAAAGCTTTCGGTGAGATGTTTGGTTACCGCGTCGTTGGTGACCAATACGGCCGAGCCGACAATCATCAGCCAAATGCCGCGAACGTTGTCCGTCACGCGTTCAGGCGCCATGGCGAACCTCCTGACGCAGCATGAATAGACTGCTGCCGGCAATCATCGCCATGCCGATGAATACAAATAGATCCGGTACATGGTCCCAAATCAAATAGGCGAACATGACCGACCAAATTAGCGACGAATATCGATAGCCCGAAATGGCGGCCGCGCGGCCGAATCGGAAGGCTTCGATCATGGCGACATGTGCCGCCGCATATAGCAGCCCCGACAGAACGAATAATTTCGCCCCTTCCGCATCCAGCGCTGTCCAGGTAAAGGGCGCGGTCGGAAGGCTAATGGCCAGGACCACCAGCGATGACCAGAACAACATGCCGACGGAGGATTCCGTCTTGGTCAAGCTCCGGGTGAAGACGTCCCGCACGCCGTTACAAATGGCGAGCCCGACCGGTAGCAACAGGACCCACGCAAAGGACGCACCTCCCGGACGTACGATCAGTAAAACACCGGCGAACCCAGTTAGTATGGCGAGCCAACGGGGCAGGCCGACACTTTCCTTCAAGGCGGGTATCGATAAGGCGGCGACCAAAACCGGCGCACTAAATCCGATCGCATTGACTGTTGGTAGCGGGAGATATTTGACGCTGAGGATGACGAGCCAAGTGGCTGCGCAAAACAACACGCCGCGTATGAGTTGGCCGGGCAGATTTACGGCCTTCAATGTTGCAAGGCCGGCATGGAAGACAGCGAACAAGACCAAAGGAATGGTGGCAATCAGTTGGCGGAGCCCCAGCACTTGTTCGACCGGATAATTCACGGTCAGCAGCTTGGACAGCACGTCGCAACTGATGACCAGTCCGGCGCCTAATATCATCAAAGCGATGCCCTTCCAGGCATCGTTTCCTGGTTCGGACACCTGGGCCGAGTCTACCGGGCGCTGCCGGTAAAGGGCGAGACGTCGCGGCTATCGAGGACCAAATGGATCATCGCCGCTCCGTCATGTTCTATGGCGCCCGCAAGCGCATCGGGAAACTCTTCGGTCTTGGTGACTTTGAAGCTTGCCATGCCGTAACCCTCGCCGAGTTTGGCGAAATCCGGACTGTCGAGCATGGTGCCGTAGTTGAAGTCTTCTCCGAACCGTTTCTGCTGATGGGTCAGAATCGAACCCCAGGCACTGTTGTCGCAAATGATAACCTTAACCGGTAGATCCGCCTGCATAACGGCAGCACATTCATGCCCAGTCATCGTGAATCCACCGTCACCAACCCAAACAAAGACCGTTGCATCGGGTTTGGCGACCTGTGCACCTATTCCACCTGGCACGCCATATCCCATCGAACCGGATACCGGTGAAGACTCAATGTCCGGTTGGTTGAAGCGGTAATAACGCGCTATCCAACGGCCGAAAGTACCGGCGTCTGAAATGTTAATGCAGTCGTTCGGAACCGTATCGATGAAATGGGAAATTACCTGGGCCATGTCGACGTCGCCCTGGATTTCGACTTCCCCGGGCTTCGCGAACTCGACATCTTCCGCATGCACGTTATCGCGCCAGGCGAGCCGATCCTTCGACGGCTTACCGACCTTTTCGGTCAGTGCTTTCAATGCCGGGGTGACATTCGAGCCGATGGCGACATCACATTGAACTTGCGAGAACTCCGATGGCTCGGGATAGACCATGATCAGTTTTTGATCGGGCCGGATCATCGTGTAATCGTCGACCGTGACACTATCCAAGCGGTTTCCGATGGAAATCAACAAATCACAATCCGCTAGCGCGGCTTCCTGGTACGGAAGACGGTTGATCGACAGATGGCCGAAATTGGCAGCGTGATCGCTCGGGAATGTGTCCTGTTGGCGATAGGCGGTCAAAACACCGACCCCACTGGCGTCGGCGAATTCGGTAAGCTCGTCGAAAGCGGATTCCCAGCTCACCATTTCGCCTGAGATGACAATCGGGTGCTTTGCCGCATCGATCAGTTTAACTGCCTCATCGATTGCTTCCGCGTCGGCGCCTACTCGGACCGGAGCTGGCATAACGGGAATTGCAGGCTCTCCTTCCGGCCCATCCAGTATGTCCTTCGATACGGCGACGACCACGGGTCCCGGGCGGCCGCTGACCGACAAATCGAGCGCGCGCGCTGTAACGTCGGCTAATTCGTTGAAGGAATGAACGTCGAATACCGCTTTGGCGATGGGTTTGTACATCAAATGGTAATTAACTTCCTGAAATGCCTCGCGGCCCTGTTGGGGCTTTGGGATATTCGAAATGAAGAACACCATTGGGCGCGAGGCCTGCATGGCATTGTGAATGCCGACGGTGGCATTGCAGGCGCCGGGCGCGCGGCTGGCCAACATGCAGGCAGGTTTCTTCTTGAATTTAGCGTAGGCGTCGCAGGCAAAGGCAGCGGATGATTCGAGCCGGGTGGGTACCGCGCGAATTTTGTTTTGATTGCGACTGAGCGCTTCCATTACCGTGGTGTTGGTGCCGCCGGGTACGAAAAAAATCGTGTCCACATCGCGGGACAACATGACATCAACAAGAACTTCGCCACCATTCATGGCCCATTCCTCCCCAAAATGTGCTGCATTCGCTAATACAGGATTATAAAGCGGAGCCACCATAGACATGTTTAGGGCGCAAGACCATGCCCCTCGGTCGTTGCGGGCGCAGTTCGCAAAAAATCAGCGTTTATTACTGGATTTCAGGCGTGCTTCGGCCTCTGCACGTTGTTCCGCGGTAATACTCTTTTGCAAGTCGAGCAATTGTTTCTTGGATTTGGCGTCCCCTTGGCTCGCGGCCCGAGACAGCCAGACATAAGCGTTGACCGGATCCTTGTTGACGCCGATACCGTCCTTATAGAGGAAGCCAAGGGACCGTTGGGCCGGGACGAAGCTCTGGTTGGCAGTCTTCAACAGGAGGCTCAAACCCTGTCGTTTGTCTAATTTGGTACCCTTGCCGGTTAGATACATTACCGCCAATCGAGTGCGCGCGCCCTTATGTCCGGCGGCTGACGCTTGCTGATACCATCTGAACGCGTTGCGGTAGTCGCGCTTGCCGGTTTGACCTGTCTGATAGAAATGTCCAAGCGTGTACTGTGCTTCGGTGTGCCCGCCTTTTGCCGCATGTTTGATCCATTCGACCGCTTTCGGTTTGTTCTGAGGCAAACTGACGTCGCCAGTCCATAACCGCTTGCCCATCTTATAGGCTTCCGCCGGTTTGGCGGTTTTCATGGATTTGTCGAGAGCTTCGTTTTGAAGCTTTTGGGTCAGATCTTTTTCGCGTTTGAGGGCACCGGTATTACGGAGATGAGCCAGATAGGACGGAAATGCGGAAAGGACGGTAAAAACTTGCGGGTTTAGCCGATTCCAGGCCTTCAAAATTTTCGGTTTGTTTTTGCTAACATAGGCCTTAAACGGTTTGCAGTATTGCAGTTCGAGTTGTTTGCGAAAGTTGATCATCTTGCGTTGCTTCTTATCGAAGCCGAAACGCTGATTTGCGTATTCCTCTAGCAACCAAGCTTCGCATTCCGCATCGACAGTGCGCATCTTGTCGAGGCGCCCTTCCAAATCCTGGATTCCATGACCGGCGATCTCATGCACCATAACGGCGGTCATCTGCTTTAGCGGCCATTTGATGCCGTGGCGGCCGACAATAATAACGAAGCGGCGGCGGGCACCTTGTTGCTTGAAATAGTCGGGTGCGTAAATTGCAACTCGAACCGACGCCGATAGGCGCTTCTCCAGCGCCCCCGGGATGTACCCAATATAGACGTCGCCGGCCTTTTTCAGCCGTTCGATGGCGATCAGCGATTTTGGTAATCTCTTGTAGATGAGGTCGATGGACCGGATCAGCTTCGCAAGTCCTTTGGCCGCTGGCATGTTTGGGGTGTCGTAGCGCACCCCCTTGAGCGGCGGTTGGGCAAAGAATGTAATTCCCTTGTGCTTACGAAAAATTTCGCCCTTGGATTTTGCTGGCTGCGCATTTGCGGCGGTGCCTACGAGCAACAGGGCCATTGCTGCGATTGCGGCAAGGAAATTCGGAAAGAAATGCGAATACCGGGCAAAGCGCGCCGGAACTGAAAGCGATGGTTGCCGTGAAAGTCTCAAAGCAGCTTTGTATACGCAACCATACGAACGCCTACTTCTTCTTTCGTCGTTTAGGTTTTTTGCGCTTCCAGGTTTTTACAAGAATTTCCTGCTTTTTGAGTTCGCCCGGTGACAATGAGGAGCCGATATCCAGCTTTTTGCCGGCAGCCCTCTTGTTGCCCCGTTTCGCAGCCAAGCTGTACCAAAAGTAGGCCTTACCCAAATCCTTCTTCAGCCCAAGCCCTGTTTCGTACATACCTGCGAGGTTGGACTGTGAAATATGATAGCCCTGATCAGCGGCCCGCTTGTACCAGATCGCGGCAGTCAGAGGATCCTTGTCTCCGTTGTACCCGCGTTGACGGAAAATCCCCATCATGTTTTGCGCTCGCCGTTCGAATTCTTCGGCGGCTTTGACGTACCATTCTTCCGCTTTTTTAAGATCTTTTTTGACACCGGAACCCTTGAAATACATCCGACCCACATTGTAATAGGCGCGACGGTCCTGTTTCGCTGCGGCCTTGGTGAAAAATTCGAATGCTTTAGCTGGGTCAGGTTTGGTGCCGCGACCGCGTTCGGTCATTCGGCCTAATCTGTTTAAAGCCAGGGGATTGCCACGTTCCGCCGCTTTGGTGAACCACTTGTAGGCTTCGTTATTGTCGCGTTTCAGCCCGAAACCGCCCAAGCGGCGGATTTGAGATAGAACTCTTTCGCTTTGATAAAATCTTTTTTCTCGCCCCATCCACGGGAATAAAGCTCGCCGATATTGTAAAACGCGAACATGTAATTCTGCGCGGCGGCTTTGTCGAACCATTCTCGCGCTTTCTTGTAATCACGGTTTACGCCGCGCCCGTTCATATACGCGCGCCCGACATTGTTTTGACCTCGCGCTAAGCCTCGTTCGGCTTCCTTTAGGTCGCGGTTAAACTTTGCCAGGGTATCTGTATTCGCTTGCGCAACCGAGATTGTTCGGTCGATACCTTTGTAAGCGGCGTTTGGCGTATCTGTCGGCGAGGCCGCAGGGGCTGCCATGGCCGTTGCGGCAGTGGAGACCGCAAAAGTGCCAGCGATTGTAGCGAGGCGAAGCATTCCTCCAATATTCGAAGCGTTATTCCGCACCGTTATCTCCTACTCGTATTCAGGGTGTCTGGAACACAATTCGTGCCCTATGTTTTCAGTCACTATCACTCAGCTCGCTCGTCGCACCATAACAGATTTAATGCCGCATCGCCATGGAGGATGGTTGAAATTTTGTTATTTGAGCTCACGTTTTCAAGGTCTTATTGGGTTGGTCGCGTAGGTACTCGGGTCCGATAATAAGACTCCAGCGCACGATAAAATGTATCTGCTTGGATTTTGTCCGCAGCTATTCGGTTGGCGAGCGGTGTCCAGTGCCCGTCGCAAATTTGATAGTAGCGTTTCCAGTCCTCTGTCTCGGGAAAAACCGGCAATAAATCCAGCACACTGGTGTTTGGGTGTTTCGCAATTAGGGTCTTGAGATCACTCGGGAGTTTAAACTTCCTGCCCTTGCGCAAATAAGCAAAGTCTCCGGGTCGGGGAATCAATACGATCAGTATCGGCCGTGTTCCCGCGGCTTTTCGCAGCCGTGAGAAAATATAGGTGAAACGCCGCCAATCCGCGTCGGTGTAATCCGCATAGCCTGAATAATTAAAGATGAATTTGCGGCTGTGGATTTTCGCTCCCGTCCACTGCCGGACGAGACCGATTACATATTCGACGACATTTACCGAATGGGTGAAATTCCGGAAGATTTGCCGGATGCCACGGGAAAGCGATTTTTTCTTTTGCCGTTCGGGCGCGTCGCCTAATTCATCCTTGTTAAAATAATAGAGTTCGTAGGCCCCGTCTTTTTCCGCCAAATATGGTCGGTATCGATGGCCAAACGCCGCATGACCGAATTTCGGGCTGTCGTCGAGAAAATCATTACCGGGAAAAAACCCAATGATAATGCCGTCGTGGCTAAATTTTTTTGCCAAGTTCTCATACAGCAAGAGATATTGGGTCGGGCCAAAATTTCCCCCATTTACAAAATTCAAATGAGGGATGCCAGTGCTGGTCTCAAGCATATTGGTCCAGCGTTCGTGATCATTGAGGCCAAACCCTTCGGTGAAAGAATCACCCAAGACCAGAATACGTTTTTTGTCGCTTGCGAAATCGCGTTCGCGATCGCGCATACCATGGGAATTTGCGGAATAGGCTGCGCGGTAACATTTGCGCACGTGGTCGTATCGCGAATTCGGCGCATGCCAGACGCCCCAAATCGGGCTTAGATCGGCCCAAAAAGGTTTGAAGGTGGGAACCTCGAAGTTAGGCAAATTAGCAGGTAAATCGAATAGCCGCGTTGCAATGACGCTAAAAATTTCCAACACCAAAAGGAAACTCAGAGCCATTAACAACGTCGTTTTAATCGCGGATTTCAGCCAATTTAGCATTTTCACGACCTCGAAGTTTTGCCGTAGGCGCGGACCCTAATCTTCTTTATTGCCTTAAATCAAGCTCCCGGAGATGTATATTACGGAGGCTGGGGCAAATCCCATGAAACTGGTATCTACAGGGCTCTCACGATAAAGTTCGTGCCGATTTCGGGAAAGGATCAGGTGAAGCTGATGAAGATTGCACGCGCGTTTCTGACCGCGGGAATTTGCATCCTGATTATTGGCTGCGATGCGTCTTCCGTAAGGCCGGAGAGCGATGCCGCTGGTAAATGGCTAGCCACCGATATCACGCAATATCGTCGAGCTGCAGCGCCGGCTGTCAAACAGCTTCCCCATAAGGGTCTTACGAAAGAGGATTTGTCACTCTTTACTAGGGTCTACGATCGAGTGCGTACGCACTATGTGCGCGATGTGAATGAGAAATCGCTGATGTCGGCAGCGGCGGAAGGTATGCGTCGGGCTCATCCCGATCCAGCTAAAGTGCGTACTCGCGTATTGGTGGAAGCGGCGATTCACGGCATGCTTTCTTCGCTCGACCCCTATAGCGCCTATCTCGACGATGCCCATTGGCGCGCATTGCGCGACCAAACCAGCGGCGAATTCGGGGGCATTGGCATACAGGTGCGCAAGGGTGAGGGCTATATAGAAGTCATCTCACCAATAGACGGTACTCCGGCAGCCAAGGCGGGTGTCCAGCCCGGCGATCATATTTTGAGTGCCGATGGGCGATCCTTCGCCAAAATGCTACTGCGCGATGCGGTTCTGGTGCTGCGAGGGCGGCCTGGCAGCGTGGTCACTTTGACGCTGCGGCGCCAGCAGCGTCCGCACTTCGACCTGTCCATCAAGCGTGCCATCATCAAGGTTGCTTCCGTGCGCTATCGGGTCGAGCCGGATATCGGGTATATCCGCGTCAGTCGCTTCTCTGAACGGACCGGTGAGGAAGTGCTGGATGCGATCGGTGAAATAAGAAACAAGTTGGGCGGACGCCTCAAGGGGTATGTTCTCGACCTGAGAAGCAACCCAGGCGGTCTTTTCGACCAATCCATCGAAGTTGCAGATCTTTTCCTCGACGGTGGACGTATCGTTTCTACACGTTCGCGAGCGGACGAACGTCATTACCGCGCCACCTCGGGAGACGAGGCTAAAGGCAAACCGGTTGTAGTTCTAATCGACAAGGGATCCGCGTCGGCTGCGGAGATCGTTGCCGGCGCGCTCAAAGAGCATCGGCGGGCAACCCTAATTGGTACGCGCACATTCGGCAAAGGTTCGGTGCAAACGATTTTACCGCTTTCGACCGAAGACCGACTCAAGCTCACGACGGCGGTATATTTGACTCCGAAAGGTAGTACGGTTGATGGCGGAATTTCGCCACACATTGTCGTGAAAATGAGCGACAAGAAAAAAGGCGACGACCAGCTCAACTATGCACTCACCTTTCTCAGGCAACGCGCACGCTAAAACTATCTGTTATTCGAATCGCTGGGCGGAGTGGCGAAATTGTCGTCAATTTTGGTCAGCGCTGCCGGAGAGAGATCGTCAGGTGTGAGTTCGCCTAACCGATCGGCCTCCAGAAATTCGAGCAGTATTGCCACTGCCATGGTTAGTTCATAGGCACGCCCGTCGAGTTCCGCATCCTTGAGTGCCGAAGCCATGGCGAGTTGGGCGCTGTTGTAAATCATTTTGGGGGCCAGCAAAAATTTACCGGCTTCGGCGCCATTATGTATTGCGTCCTGCGTAGTTTCTCGATCTTCGAGCAAATCGCGGCAGTAATTGTCGTCCTCGGAAAAGCCCCCGCGACATTGCAGTGGCCTTGCGGGATGGATCGAACAACTTCCTTGTTCGAGAAATGCGCAAGCAATCTGTTCGTCAAATCGTTGGTTTGATGTTTTGCCCGCTATTTCTCCTGCACGTTCGTCAAGGTGTTTCCGAAGTCCATCGCGTGTTCGATTTTCCCGTGGGTCAGCGAGAAAATCGAGCACTTTCAATAGTTCCGGAAATGTGACCATTACGTTCTGATGGCAACACCACGAACAACCTTTGTGGCAGGCATATGAGGGCTGGTCAGGCTCGATGGCGGCCCAAACGTCGTCGATGTCGCCGATTACCGCGTCGGCCATTTCACGTTGTTCGCGATGTCCGCATCCGGTCGCGAGCATGCCTGTGCAGTCCTTAAAAAAGGCCTCCAGTGTTGTCGGTTCGATGAGATGCTCGGTCCATTGGTCCGGGTCGGACCTGATGGAGTCCTTCAGTGCTTTGGGCGCGCGCTCATTGGACATGTTCCCATCGTTGATAACCCGTCAAGCCGCGTCGGCACAAGCAATGGTTTTATGGAAACTGCTGGGAAGTAAGATAGATTCGATTTTATTGGGCGACGGACAATAGCGCCCTTACGTCTGATTCGGGGATCGGTCGAGAGAACAGGAAGCCCTGAGCGTAGGGGCACTCCAATGTTTGCAATGTACTTTGGTCGCATTCGGTTTCGACGCCTTCTGCGATGACTTCCATGCCGAGCGCTTTGCCGAGTTCCAAAATGGTACGTACGATATCGATGCCGCCGTCGGGATCGCCCATTGCACTAATGAAACTACGGTCGATTTTTAGGATGTCGACCGGGAATTGGCCAAGTTGAGCGAGTGACGAATAACCGGTGCCAAAATCGTCAATGCTAAATCGAAGGCCGATTTCACGCAGTGATTCGAGTTTTTTTCGAACCTCGTTCGGGTTCCGCATGATCGTCGATTCCGTGATTTCGAGCTTAACGCATGCCGGTCGAACTTTAGTATCCGCGATACAGTTCCAAATTCGCGTGACGATGTCAGGCTTATTCAATTGCTCCGGCGAGAGATTGATACTGATGGTCAACTCGTCGTTTTCGAATTCCTTCTGCCAGGCGACAATTTGCCGACAGGCCTCATGTAAAATCCAGTCGCCGATTTCCGTTATCATGCCGGTGTCTTCGGCGATGCCAATGAATTTGTCGGGGCCTAGGAGTCCTTGTTCGGGATGTTGCCAACGGATGAGCGCTTCAAATCCACTGATGCTTTCGCCATCGAGAGCCATGATCGGTTGGTAAAAAACGGTGAATTGATTCTTGTCGAGAGCCGTGCGGAGATCGTTTTCCATCTGCATCATGTGCGCAGCGCGGGTTCCCATAGTAGGGTCGAACAGTGTGTAGCGCTGACGGCCCTTCGCCTTTGATTCGTACATTGCAATATCGGCGTCCCGAAGTGGTGCTGTAGGGTCCTCGTAGTGGGTTTGTCCGATCGCGATTCCGATGCTGACTCCAAAGACGATTTCTTGGTCCTCGATGGTAAAGGGGTCGTCCAGTGCTTTTTCGATCCGTTCTGCGACAACGATAGCGAAATCCGGATCTTCGATATCTTCCAGCAAAATACCAAACTCGTCGCCGCCCAAACGCGCTAACGTGTCTTCCTCGCGCAGGCAGTCTTTCAGGCGGGTTGAAAGGCTCATCAACAGCTGATCTCCGGCGATATGGCCGAGACTGTCATTGATGCGTTTGAAACGATCGCCGTCGAGGAACATCACCGCATAGGGACTGTTTCCGCGGCGTTTGCTTCGCGCGATCATTTGCGACAGGCGATCCATGAAAAACTCACGATTGGGAAGCCCTGTGAGTCCATCGTGAAACACACTTTTCTGAAGTTCTTCCTCCGCGTGCTTGCGTTTAGTGATGTCTTCGAGCCGACCTTCGAAATAGCTGATTTTGCCACTGGCATCCAAAACCGCCCGGGCGCTTTCGGTGACCCAAATTTTGCTGCCGTCCTTCTTGTAGACCTCGGACTCGAACTCTTTGACGGTCCCGTGCGTGCGCATCATTTGTTCGAATTCGCGGCGGCTTTCTGAGTCCACATAAATTTGCGAAGAGATATCCTCGATACCGGCGATAAGGTCTTCCGGCGATTCATAACCGAGTTTTGTTGCCAGTGCCGGATTGACGGCAAGATAACGGCCACAGGGTGTCGATTGAAAAATGCCCTCGACGGCGTTCTCGAATAATCCTCGATATCGCTTTTCCGCCTGGCGTACACTCGTACTATTCACGCTACTGACATCAAAGAGTGCGATAATCATTGGTCCACCCTCATCACGAGTGCGGCAAATTTCAAGCATGCAACTGAATTTCTGGCCGTTGGCGTGTGTGTAGGTTTGGTCGTATTCCAAACTTGTATCGGTGCCGGTAAAAAATTCGTCGATCAATTGCTGACATCCGGTTGAACTTTCCGGATTGAGCAGTTCCGACGGCGAAAGCCCCAGTAATTCCTCAGCAGAACGACCGAATAAATTTTGTAAAGCAGGATTGACGTCGACGATGCGGACGGCTTCGTCGAGGATTGCCATGCCTAAGCCCGCATGGCGGAAAACCGTCGAAAACGCGGAGTTTTCAGGCGTCATTACATTCATTTTCCGCAAATCCACATGCTTATTTTTGTTTATTGCGGGAAATTAACCATAAATTTATTTACGAACCTTTAACGCTGGATAGAGAAATTGTTCGGCATAATTTCCCTAAAATTCGGAGTCCGAATTTTTTTAGATAACGGTGCGGCGAGATAATTTGGATTTCACGGCTATGCGCCCGGGGCCATTCCCATGCGAGTGGGTCCACCGTTTTGCTGAAGTTCTTAAGGGACAGTTCTTCAGGAACCGTACAATATCGTACAGATAAGGATGGCCGCGGCGATTCCCGCAACATCGGCGGTAAGGCCCGCCGCAAGTGCGTGACGTACGCGGCGGATTTGCACAGCGCCGAAATAGACCGCGAGCACGTAGAAAGTTGTCTCCGTCGAGCCCTGCAAGGTGCTAACCAAATAGCCGGTGTAGCTGTCGGGCCCGATCGTCGGGTTCTGAATTGTCGAGGCGAGGATGCCGTACGCACCGGAGCCGGAAAGCGGTCGCAGAATTGCCATCGGCAGCGCATCGGCGGGGAGACCGAAGAGTGCGGTTATCGAACCAAGCGGGCCTATCAGTAATTCCATTGCGCCGCTAGCTCTGAACATGCCGACGGCGACCAGGATCGCGACAAGATAGGGAATGATGCGGACCGCGACTTCGAAACCGTCTCGCGCACCTTCGACGAAAACCTCATAGACGGCGACACCGCGGAAGTAGCCAAAGGCGAGCAGGCCCAACATTAGGGCTGGAATGATCCAAGGCGAAATTCTACTGCCGTAAAAAATCGTGAGTGGGATCATTGCAACAACCATTACCAGGGTGGCTACCGTCACCCAGAGGGGGTAGGCCGCTCCTTGTTGAGCGGCCTGCGCTGCTTCGCCAACAGTGGCCGGTGTATCGGGTTCGAGTTCTTCTGGCGCCGAAGAGGGCTGATCAATTTTCGCGGGAGCACCCGCGGTGACTTTCGGCTTTCCCCATAAGCGCGCGAAATAGGTCGCGGCAAAAATGGCAACGATGGTCGAACAAAGTGTTGCGAACAGCGTGGTCGGGACAATGCCGGCAGGGTCGCTTGAACCCGCCGCCGCTCTAAGCGCGATCACGCCTGTCGGCAGCAGAGTAATTGATGAGGTATTGATGGCAAGAAACAGCACCATTGAATCACTGGCCGTACCCTTATGAGGATTTAGCTTGTCGAGTTCCTGCATCGCTCGAATACCGAATGGAGTTGCGGCGTTTCCGAGTCCCATGACGTTGGCCGACAGATTCATAATCATCGCCCCCATCGCGGGGTGTTCAGCCGGGATGTCGGGGAATAGACGCACGAGGATTGGCCGCAGCAACTTCGCGATAATGGTGAGCAGCCCGCCTGCCTCGGCCACTTTCATCAAGCCGAGGAATAACGCCATCACGCCGATCAGTCCCAAGACCAAGGTTACCGAACCCTTGGCGGCTTCGATCATGCCGGTGCCGAGTGCTTCCATCGCAGAGGGCGTGCCTGCGACGACGGATTCGGTCACCTGCCGGTAGGCCGCGACGAGAAAAGCGATGACGACGATGAAAAAGAAAATCGCATTCATGAAAAGACGGCGACCTCTGTCTTGTGAAACCCCGCGTGCCTGCGGTAGAAGGGCGGCGCGTCGGGGCGTAAATTCGCTGCCAACAAAAGGGAATCTATCATGAGTGGTCCGTTAGACGGCCTCAAAGTTTTCGATCTCACCCGTATCCTCGCAGGTCCGAGCTGTACGCAGATACTCGGCGATCTCGGTGCTGAAGTCATCAAAATCGAGCGGCCCGAGGTTGGTGACGATACGCGCAACTTTGCGCCACCCTATTTGCCTGACGCGGATGGCGAAGATAGCAGCGAAAGCGCCTATTTCGCCGGTGCCAATCGCAACAAACGTTCGCTGACGCTAAATCTGGCGGACGCCGAGGGTCAGGCTCTGGCGAGAAAACTTCTCGCGGACTGCGATATTCTTGCGGAAAATTTCAAGACCGGAACGTTGACCAAATACGGTCTCGGCTACGAGCAACTGAAGGACGAGTTTCCCGGGCTTATTTATTGCTCCATAACCGGCTTCGGCCAGACCGGTCCCTACGCCAATCGTCCGGGTTATGATGCGTTAATTCAGGCGATGGGCGGCGTCATGAGCTTGACCGGCGAACCGGAAGGGGAGCCGATGAAAGTCGGCGTGTCTATCGCCGATTTAATGGCGGGCATGTACGCCTGCGTCGGAATTCTAGCTGCCGTTCGCCATAAGCAGCTTACCGGCGAAGGCCAATTTATCGATATCAGTATGTTGGATGCCCATGTCGCTTGGCTCGCCAACCAGGGCATGAACTTTCTCGCGACCGGAGAAAACCCCGAGCGGTTGGGCAACAATCATCCCAATATCTTGCCGTATCAGGTAATGCCCACCGCCGACGGCTATATCGTGCTTTCGGTCGGTAATGACGATACTTTCGAGCGATTCTGCGATTTGGCCGAATGCCGAGAGTTGCTGGAGGATGACCGATTCAAGACCAATGTGGATCGGGTCAAGAATCGCTCCCATACGACAGAGGTGCTGAACGAGATCACCCGGCAGAAATCGTCTACCTGGTGGCTTGAAAATCTCGAAAAGCACAAAATCGGTTGCGGTCCGATTAACAATCTTTCCGAAGTATTCAGCGATCCGCACGTGGTAGCACGCGAGATGCTACTCGAAATGGATCATCCCGCGACCGGGGGCAAAAAAGCGAAACTAATAGCTAGCCCGCTCAAAATGTCGGAGACGCCGGTCAGCTACCGCCGCCCGCCGCCGATGCTAGGCGAACATACCGACGAAGTTTTGCGCGAGAAGTTATCGTTGTCCGAAGACGAAATCGCCGATTTAAAATCAAAGAAAATCGTTTGAATAGCGATTGTGATAGTCCAGTCTGACTGGACGGTTTACAATTTGTTAACCTTTTCGGGGTCATATTCCTGTGGTGTAATAATCGAACGTTTATGTCGTTCGGAGCTCTTCAACTGTGGCAAAAATTGGTAGTCAGCGGCGATCCGCCATTGCCTCTGCCGGCCCTTCTCCCGCCGGCAAGACTGATGACTACGTTCCGTTTTTAATCCGTTTTCAGGCGTGGTGGGAAGGCGTCGAACCCGGTTCGTTGATGCGCCGGCGGCAAAGGGCCAAGCCTCGACGGAGCAAACGTATCGATGTCAGGTCTCGGCAGGCGATACGTGAGGTTAGCGAGCGTTGGACGCCAAGGCGAATCGAAATAGTCAGCCGTATTTACGGTGAAGGTTTCATTCAGATAGGCGGGCAAAGTTTTATGGAGCGCCGTCTGGAGTCGATGGGGCTCGACGAAAAAATGTCGGTGCTGGATATGAGTGCCGGATTGGGCGGCACATCGCGATTGATGGCCCGTAATTTTGGCTCTTGGATTAGTGGTTTTGAAATGGAACGCCAATTGGCGGATGCGGGCATGCGGATGTCGCGATCGGAGAATCTGAAAGATAAGGCTCCGGTCAAGCCATACGATCCGGAAAACGTCGAAATTCAGGATCGTCGCTATCATTTCATCTTGATGCGCGAGCGACTTCATACGGTGAAGAACAAGGTTCGACTACTTAAAGAATTATCAGAAGCGCTGACGCCGGGCGGGAAGATGATGTTGATCGAGCTTGTCGCAGTTGACGAAGACGCCAAAAAGCATGCTTTGGTTAAAAATTGGTCCGAATCGGAATATCACGAGTTATCGCTGTGGAGCGAAGACGATATCAAAGATGCGATTTATCATCTCGGCCTTGAGCTCGATGGTTACTACGACGACAGCGATGACTATAAGAACGCGATTTTGCGCGATTGGAGACGGTTCACTCGTAGTTTGCAGAAAGAAGAGCTCGACCAAGAATTCGTCGATATCATGATGGATGAAGCAGAGGTCAATAAAGCGCGCACGGACGCAATTAACGCTGGGATTTTAAAACTGGTACGTATCGAGCTCACCCGCCGCAAAACCCATACATTGCTCTCTGACTGGTAGTAATCCCGCGGGGCGCGAGTGCCATTGACAGAGCGAGCCGGCACAATTAATGTCCGCCGCCAATTCTAGCGATAGGGAATAAGACGATGAAAGTCGTGAATTCTTTGAAATCGATGAAGAAACGCCACAAGGATTGCCGCGTGGTACGTCGCCGTGGCCGGGTCTATGTCATCAACAAGACCAACCCACGCTTCAAGGCGCGGCAAGGCTAAGGCACAGCATTTATATTTAACTGTACCCTGAGCGTCGTGCGTTTGTGCGGCGCTTTTAGTTTGTGTTCACGCGGGCGCGTTCGGCTGACGCCACAGTCGAACAATGACCTCAATATTTAAATATTCGAGACCGGATCGAGACGGCCGCCAGCGTCGCGCCTTTTGGCGCACGAAAATGAACCGCTGTAGCCAAAGCTAAGGTAAAATCGCCTCAGGTTCTCCAAGGGAGGATATGATGAAAGGTATTGATCTCTCACTCTTAGAAATAACCGGTCTATACGCTGCAATTCTCGCGATACTGCTGGTCGCAGCGTCGATCAACGTCATTCGTAATCGGGTAAAAAACGAAGTCGATCTCGGTGATGGCGGGAAAGGTGTCATGCTGCGTGCCATTCGGGCGCAGGGTAATTTCATCGAATATGTTCCGATGGCGCTGATCCTGATGCTTTTGCTCGAACTCAATCGCGAAAGCGCGACGCTACTGCACGGGCTGGGCATAACGCTTGTCGTCGGCCGCTTGTTGCATTTCTACAGCATCGTCGGTGAAAAAATGCCACCGCGCTTGGCTGGCATGCTGTGCACGTTCGGCGTGCTCCTGGTCGGTGCCGGAATGTTGTTGCGGGCGGTCCTGTAAAAGCGCGGTTTGCTATTCGTCGCCAAAGGATTCTGCGATGTCTATAAGCGCATTGGCGCTGTGCAGACCTTGTCCAATTTCTTCCGGTAACCATTGGTTTGGCCCTTTAACCAAGGGCAATCCCATATCATCGCACTTGCTCGCATCCGATCCTTTCGGCACGCAAAGCAAATTCAGTTCCAAGGGCGCGGCAAAAATATTCTCCGTCGCTTTGGCGAAGTTTTCGGGTCTGAAATAAGAAATCACATGCCAGTAGGCTTTGTAGCCGAGAGATAGAACGGCCTCGATCAACTGTGGCGATCTGCGCTGGTTGTTGTTCTCGACATAGAGAATTGGAAGATACTTCTCGAGGGTCCGTTTCGTGCCTGAGATAATGTCGGTTTCCATGCCTTCGGCGTCTATTTTCACTAGATCGCAATTTGTCATTTCACCGTGATCGGTCAGATCATCCAAAGTGATTACGGGCACCCGAATCTTTGAGCCATCGTTGTTTACCGGAAAAAAGCGGGCAACGTCGTCGAGTAATAACGTAAAGCCGCCAAAATTCGCATCTCGATTGTAATCGAGCGCAGGGAACTCGACTTCGCCTTTGTTTGCCGCACAGGCGGCGTTAATAGTTTTCACGTTTTGGCAGGCGTTAAGGTCCAGGTTTTTTTGCAATAGCGTGAAAATTTCCGGTTGCGGTTCCAGTGCAATAACCTTCCCGGATGACCCGACCTTTTGGGAAAAAAACACCGCGTGTGTACCGATATTTGCGCCAACGTCGAAAACCGTTTGCCCGGGCTGCAGCCAATGCGACAGCAGCATCATTTTGTGTTCGGCAAACTCCCCGTATATCTGTAGGGAACGGCTAATAACCGTATCGTGGGGGTTTATGAAAAACTGCCCACGTTTGCCCTTGGCTATGATCGCTTCCATGTTCGCCATCCCTGTAAATAAGCCACACGAGGCAGGGCAACAAAATGGCTAACGAAGTGCTAAGCACTCCGTTCGATCGCACCCGGCTTACTTCACCAATTCGCGCAGGAATTTCGCTCGCGACGTCGCTTCGCCCATGATGAAACCGAGATCGGCGCCGCCCAGCATGAATCGCACGCCCATCTTGATGTATTTTTCCATCAGCGCGTGATCGTAGACGCCGCCCATGGCTGGGTACTTGCCGTGCTTGTGGCATGCGTCGATCATGGTCTTGTACGCATCGTTCGTGCGCTCGTGATCGAACTGGCCGGGAATTCCCATTTCCGCGCAGAGATCATTGGTGCCGATCATCAAAACATCGACTCCTTCGACCGCAGCGATCGCATCCGCGTTCTCGATCGCTTCCGGCGTTTCCAGCATGACGATAACGAGCGTGTTGTCGTTGAGTTGTTCGGCGAGGTCGCCACCGGGCATGCGCGCCATGCCGAATTGCGGCAGGTTGTTGCTCATGGAGCGTTTGCCGATCGGCGGATACTTCGCGGCCCGCACGATGGCTTCGGCCTGTTCGACCGTATCCACATGGGGGGCGATTACCCCTTGGGCGCCGCCGTCCAAAACTCGCGCAATATGGAAATGCTGATGGCCGGGAATGCGCACGATTGGCGTGACCCCGGTATTAAGCGAGGCCGAAGCGATTTGGCTGGCGAGGTCCACATCGAAGGTGCCGTGTTCCATATCGATGAACAGCCAGTCGAAGCCGCAGGTATTTGCGATCATGCCCGCGTTGACCGTCCGACCGACGCGTAGCCCAAAACAAAAGGCGATGCCGCCGGCTTCGAGTTTCTCTTTGGTGGTGTTGGGTATGAGTGTCATCGCCGCCTCCCTACAATTCGATGCCGCTCAGGAAGGCCGAGCGCTTATTGGCGCCGGCGGCCATGAAACCGAGATCGCCGCCGGCATTAATGAAGGTGCAGCCCATCCCGATGTAACGGGTGGCGTTTTCCTCGTCGTAGATGCCGCCCATGCCGGCGAATTTACCGTGCTTCTTGCAGGCATCGGTCATGATCTTGAAAGATTCGATCAGTTTTTCATGATCGTATTGCCCGGGGATTCCCATATCGGCGGTGAGATCGTTGGAACCGATGTGGAGAACATCGACACCTTCGAGCGCAGCGATGTCGTCCGCCAGTTGGATCGCATCCCATGTCTCCAGCATGATCACCACCATGGTGTTCTCGTTACAGATTCGCATGGTGTCGGCGAGGTTATATTTGCCATAGGAGAGTTGCGGCACCGGGCCCGGCGAGGAGCGGTGTCCGATCGGTGGGAATTTGCACCAATCGACCGCGGCCTTGGCCTCTTCGACCGAATCCACATGCGGGATGATGATCCCCTGCGCGCCGCCGTCGAGCATGCGGCTGGCATGAAAATGCTGTTTGCCGGGGACTCGTACCACCGGCGTGCAGCCGACATCGAGCGCAGACATGCACATCTGGCTGACCATATCGATATCGTAAGTGGCATGCTCCATGTCCGGTTTGATCCAGTCATAGCCGCAGGCATTGGCGATCTTGGACACGTCCGGCGAGCGCAAATAATTGACGCTGAAACCGAGACCCATCTCGCCGGCGGCGAGCTTCTCTTTCAGCTTGTTAGGTTTCACGGTCATCGAAATCCTCCCCTGTAACGGTCGCCATCATCGGGCTGTCGCGGAAATATGGCAAGGGGGCAGGGGATTTTGGCCTTCACGGCTTCCTATCGCCTGCACCTCCCTTGCAACAAATGCGAATCCCGCTCACAATTTGATCGAAAAATCGGCCTGTCTCGTCGGGAGGAGACCATGGCGTTGGAAATTCGGAAATTAGGCGAGTTTGTGGGGGCCGAGGCGGTTGGTGTCGACCTGTCGAAGCCGGTCGAAGAAGAGACGCGCCAGGCGCTTTACGATGCCATGGTCGAGCATGTGGCGCTGGTCATCCGCGATCAGGAATTCGGACCTAACGAGTTTGCCCACGCCGCCTCGCTGTTCGGCGAGCCGATGCGGCAAAACTTCACCAAATTCGCCTGCGAGGAGCAGCCACTGGTCTCCTACATTTCCAACACTTTCGAAAGTGCGAAGGGAAAGCGGGTCTATCACTCGACCTATTGGCACAGCGACCATGCCAACCGGGAGACGCCGCCGAAATACACCTCGCTTTATGCGCTCGAACTGCCGGAAAGCGGCGGCGGCGACACCGGCGTGTTCAATACCCGCGCCGCATACGCCTCGCTGTCCAAGGAATGGCAAGAGAAGCTGGATCCCTTAGAGGGTGTGCACGGCTATCAGGGTTCGTCGAAGACTGCGGTCTCGTTCAAGGTGGATGTTTCGGCGAAATTAGTTGAGGACGTGCCGGTGACGCACGATCTGGTTCGCATACACCCGGACAACGGCGAAAAGGCGATCTACCTCCATCAGGGCAAGCTGCATAATTTCGTCGGCATGGACGGCGAAGAAAGCCATGAGTTGGTGTCCGACCTGTTGGAGCTGACCTTGAAGCCTGAATTCGTTTACCGTCATCAATGGTGCCTGGGCGATATGCTGATTTGGGATAATCGGCAAAGCATGCATCAGGCCTATAAGGACTACGATCTATCCGAGACGCGGACGCTGTTTCGAATCATTGGCGCCCCGGAAGCGCCACTCAAGCGGGCTGAGGCGAAGGTAGCTTAGGGGGAGAATTCCGATGACAATGCAAATCAATAAAATCGGGAAACATGCCGGCGCGGAAATCACCGGCGTAAACCTCAAAGAGCCGCAGTCTGAAGAAACCAAGGCCGCCATCAATAAGGCGCTCAGCGACCACGTGGCGATTGTGGTACGCGATCAGGATTTCACGCCACAGGAATATGTTGAAGCAGTGAAGGTTTTGGGTGACCCGTTTCCGCAAAATTTCGTCGAGTACAATCACCCGGACGCGCCGCTGATCAATATCGTTTCGAACCAGCACCGCGATGACGACGGCAAGCGCATAAAGCGCGGCGGCAATTGGCATACGGATCACACAAATCACGAGTGTCCGCCGAAATGCACGGTGCTCTATGCGGTCGATGTACCGAGCCAGGGCGGCAGTACGGCGATCTGCAACATGCAGAAGGTCTATGAGCACCTGCCGCAAGATTTGAAAGACAAAGTCGACGGGCGCGAGACGGTCAACGTCAACCAAGGTCGCGCTTCGGTGCGCATCTCGCCGAAGGCACTCGAGCGTGAAAAGCGGCAAAAGTCTGTGCCGATCAATCATCCGATCATTCGAACCCACCCGGAGAACGGCCGTAAGGCGCTTTTCTTCCATCCGATCAAAACCGACTATCTCACGGGCTACACGCCCGAGGAGACCAAAGATCTGTTTGCGGATTTGTTGGTAGCAGGGATCAAGGAAGAATTCGTCTATTACCATCAGTGGCGCGATGGCGACATGCTGGTCTGGGACAATCGCCAAGCCATGCACCGGGCGGTCCATGATTCCGACCCCGAAGAAAGCCGGCAGATGTATCGTTTGCTGATCGAGGGCGATAGGCCCTTCTAAATTAAGGCTTCAGCCTATTCTATTTTTTCGGCGGCGGTCAGTTTCATCGTTTTTGCATTGAATGACAGCGACATCTTCGAGGTGCGCTCGGCAAGAACGTGGGAATAACCCACATGGTCGGGCGGATCGCGATCGTTCCCGGTCGGAAACGGCTCCGCCGGAAGGACGTCGAACACGCTGTCATGGGTGAGACTGCGGTCCTTGATCAACGGCCAGATCGCTTTGGCGAGAAAGAGCTGATCGTCATAACGATCCCCTTGCTCTCCATATTGTTCCAGAGCCAGACGTTCCATATTCGGCAAAACACCCGCGCGGCCACCCCAAAGACCCGCCAAGATTAAATCCGAGTGCCAAACGTGGTCGCGAACAATATGAAAATCCTTGTTTGACTCTCGCCAGGCCTCCACCGCAGCTTGTTCGCGATGGCCGGGGCGGCAATCGGTGTCGCGACAAAGAAACCAGGCGACAGTCGGGTCGTCGCTTACGAAGAAGCGCCAAAATGCGCCGTGGACTCTTTTTTGATTGGCAGTGACCGCCACCAATTCCGCCCCTAGCTCTTCAAGCTTGTGGAGCGTGCGGGATGGTACGGTTTCGTCATGATAGTAGCGGCAGATCCAGTTCGGAAAAAACTCCCTCGCCTTTTCCGCATACTCTATCGCGCCGACATTGTACGTCGCGGCCTTGCCCCAGAGAGAAAATGCGATCACGGACTTATCGCCGGCATGTCCCTGGTCGTTGAGTGTGAGCGGACGGTTTTCGATAATTTCAGCGAAGGCTTTATGCGCAAGTTGGTCTTTGAGTTTAAGACCGGCGCCGCCGTATTTGATTGCGTTCGCAGTGTCGCCGCTTTCATCGTAAAAACGCGACAAGGTATTGTAGGCTACCGGTTGATCGGGGCTCAGTTGGTGTGACCTCAATAGGGGCGGGAAACATTCGTCATAACGTTTCAGGAACCCTAGCGCGGTTCCGTAGTTGCGCAGGATTGCCGCATCATCAGATGCCTTCTCGATAACGGGCTCTAACAATTTTGCGGCACGCCCGTAATCTTCGATGCGCATCAGGACGGCGGTCAGGCTGCGCAATACGATGCGGTCGTTCGGTTTTTGTTTATACGCCGCTTCCAGATGGGCGCAGCCTTTTTCCATGTCCCCGCGCCGGGCGTGCACCAGGCCGAGTTGGCAATGCACATCCGGATCGTTGGGCGCACCTGCAAGCGCGTCTTCCAGCATCTTTTGCGCCTGGGCGAACTTGTTTTGATGCACCAATCCGACCGCATCCTTAATTGCTTTTTCGGTCGTGGCGCGGGGCACCCTAGGCCTTGCCGTCCTGCCGGCATTGATCGTGATGTTTTGCGCGCGTACCGCTCTACGGGTTCGTTTGGGGGTAGCGAGGCGACGACCGCTCTTGAAAAAATCTTCACCTAGCTTGGCGCAATCCCTTTCGAGTAATGCGGTCATTTCTTGCAGTTTCGATCTTACTTTCTCGCCAAAGAACCAACGTTGACTGGTGTTCTCCGGCGCAGGGATCGTCGCGCTCTGGGCCGTGCCCGTAAGGGCGCCGATCAGCTTGTCCGCACCCGCTTGTTGTGTGATGTCCGCCAAATCCCAATGATGAAGGGTCACGCTGGGCGCGTTCGCCAACAGATGCCGGTAATATTCTCCGCGCGCCAGCATTTCTTGGATGTACCAATAGGCGATGCCGGCTTGGCCGTATTTTTTGTGATCATCCGACGGGACGATCTTATTCGGATAATTGGGGTCGAGCGAAAACAACCAGGTGAAGCCTACGTTCGCGAAATCGAACCGGTTGTGATAGCTCCAGAGGATTTTGAACGGGTCCCGGTCCAGAAAAACGATATGAGTTTTACCTTGGTCTGCAAGGCGATGGATATTCTCAAGCAAACCCGCCTTGGCGTTGAAGTGGGAAGCTTCGCCATAAAACCGTTTTTGCGTTCGCCCGATGCGAACGAGCTTCTGGGCCCAGAATTCCTGCACCTTGGCGACATTGCCGACCGAATTGAACAGAGTGAAATGGGATGCATCGGGCGTATCGACGCCAAAACTCTGATACCCTGTGCGCTCGTGATGTATTTCCGCTGCAGGCAGATTTGCCGCTAACAGCTTCGCGAGATACGCGGTGCCGCTTCTGCCGGTGCTGAAGGTGAATATGAAATTACGGTCGGGTTCGGCCATGATCGGTGATGTGGGTTGGGACACGGATCGATTTTCTATAACGCGATTGATACTATGACATATTCCATCCCAACTAAGGCCGACAATCGGCCGTTAGGGGTTTTGAAGTGAAAATCGGAAAACTTCGCGAACATATCGGTGCGGAGATCACCGGTATCGATCTGAAGCAAAAGCTGGATCAGGATACCAAGGACCGGCTGAACCAGGCGCTGACGGACCATATCGTCCTCGTCATTCGCGACCAAAAGTTCGAGCCTGAGGATTACCTCGAAGCGGTCTCCATCTTCGGCGAGCCGATGATGCAGCATTTCACCCAATACCAGCTTAAAAAGACGCCGCTGGTGAATTTCGTTTCGAACCGGGATGCCTACCGTGGCGGTAAAAAGCCGGTCGTACGCGGGGCCGGTTGGCATACGGATCATACCAATCACGAACAGCCGCCAAAATGCACAGTGCTTTATCCTATCGTGTTGCCGGACGAAGGCGGCGATACCGGCGTGGTGAATATGCGGGCCGGATATGCGTCCTTGTCGGACGACATGAAAAAACGTCTCAAAACCATGCAGACTTTAAACGTAATCGAGGGCAGTGCGTCGCCGCGGCCGACATCGAAACTTCCGAAAGCGGGCGAGGGTGTTCACGATCAAGGCATGTTGCATCCGTTGGTCCGCACCCATCCCGATTGCGGTGAGGACGCGCTTTATTTTCATCCGATCAAGACCGAGCACATTGTCGGTATGAGCCCTGAGGAAAGTCAGTCCTTGCTCAAGGAATTACTGACGTTGACGGTGAAAGACGAATTCATCTACCGCCACAAATGGCGTATGGGCGATATGTTGATCTGGGACAATCGTTGCGCTCTTTATCAGGCTTATCAGGATTATAAGATCGAAAATCAGGAGCGGGTTCTTCATCGCGTAATTTTGCGTGGCGAAAGGCCTTTCGGCCCGGCTATGCCGCGCTCTGCGGAGACCGCTGGGACTGCGGAGTAGGCCGATGGAAGACGAATCCTGCCGTCTATATCTCATCACGCCGCCGCAGTTCGACGCGGCGGAGTTTTCCGAGGAATTTAAAATGGCGCTCGATGGCGGCGACGTAGCTTGTCTGCAAATTCGCCTGAAAGATGTCGATGATGATTCGATCCGGCGCGCGACCGAGACCTTGCTACCAATCGCACAAAGTCACGATGTGGCTGTGTTAATGAACGATCGCCCGGATCTCGCGGCTGAATTAGGTTGCGACGGTGTCCATGTTGGCCAGGAGGATACGCCCTATGCGGAAGCCCGAGCGCTGGTCGGCGACGATGCTATCGTCGGTGTGACCTGCAAGCGCTCCCGGCACCTTGCGATCGAGGCAGCCGATCAGGGGGCGGATTATGTCGCCTTTGGCGGTTTTTTTCATTCGACGACCAAAGTCTCGGAAAAAACCGAACGCGCAAATCCCGAGATTCTTACCTGGTGGGCTGAGACAACCAACGTACCCTGCGTCGCCATCGGCGGGATAACTGTGGAGAACTGTGGTTCATTGGTCGAGGCGGGAGCGAATATGCTCTGCGTAATTGCCGGTGTTTGGAGTTATCCAGCCGGCCCGGCGGCGGCGGTTAAGGATTTAAATGTAGCTATGCGAGGCTAATTAGCCACGCTCGCGGTTGCGGGGTCGCTATCGACGAGCTATATCCTTGCGCCGTAGACCATTTCATGTTTTCTCGCGATCACGTGAAACGCTCTATCTTATTGATTTTCAGGCAAATGCTTCGTCGCGGAAGATACTGTCCGTCGGGTATTTGCTCCAACGAATTCGGCAGAGGTGAGCCATGAAAATCGACGGAAATGAAATCAGGCCCGGCAATGTGATCGAGCATCAAGGCCGCCTCTGGCGAGCGATCAAAACGCAGCATGTGAAGCCTGGCAAAGGTGGCGCGTTTTTACAGGTCGAGCTCAAAGAAATTCGCGATGGCACCAAGCTCAACGAGCGATTCCGTTCCTCCGAGACCGTGGAGCGTGTCCGGCTCGACCAGAAAGATTATCAGTTCCTCTATGCGGATGGCGATGCCTACACCTTCATGGATAACGAGACCTACGATCAAATGACTTTGGACAAGGAGATGGTAGGCGAAGAAGCCGTGGCGTATTTGCAGGACGGTATGACGGTCAACATCGAGAGTTTTGAAGGATCGCCGATCAGCGTCGCCTTGCCGGATACTGTGGCACTGGAAGTCACCGAGGCGGATGCGGTGGTTAAGGGACAGACCGCGTCGTCTTCCTATAAGCCGGCGGTTTTGGAAAATGGTGTGCGTACTCTCGTGCCGCCTCACATCGAGACGGGTACGCGTATCGTCGTCAACACAGAGGATGGCTCCTACGTGGAGCGCGCCAAGGACTGAGGCCAGCCATGGCCAGTCGTTCACCATTAATCAATGTCATGGTGCGGGCCGCCGAGCGTGCGGGCCGGGCGTTGATTCGTGATTTTGGCGAGGTGGAACAGCTCCAAGTCAGTCGCAAGGGACCGGCGGATTTCGTGTCAAATGCGGATTTGAAAGCGGAGCGCATAGTTCGGCGCGAACTCGAAAAAGCCCGCCCGGACTATAGTTTTCTAATGGAGGAGTCCGGACAGGTCGATGGCAAAGATACGAGCAATATCTGGGTCGTCGATCCGCTTGATGGAACGTCGAATTTTCTCCATGGCTTACCGCATTTTTGTGTTTCGGTCGGTTTGCAGCGGGACGGGGAACCTTACGCCGGGGTCATTTTTGACCCGGTAAAGGACGAAGTATTTTGGGCCGAACGAAATCTTGGCGCCTATCTCAATAATCGCCGGATACGCGTTTCCGGGCGAGGGCGTATGGACGAAGCATTGTTGGCGACGGGAATACCCTTCGGACTCCATCGCGAAACCGATACGGGAAGTAAATTTTTGGCACAGCTCGACTCCGTGATGGATCGGATCGCCGGAGTGCGGCGGTATGGGGCTGCGGCACTCGATCTGGCATATGTCGCCGCCGGCCGATATGAGGGATTCTGGGAAAACGGGCTAAATCCATGGGATGTCGCTGCCGGTGTAGTGCTGGTTCGCGAAGCAGGTGGATTTGTGAGTGAAATCAACGGTAAACGCTATGGATTGGGAGCGCCGAATATATTGGCTGCCAACGATAGCCTACATCAGCCCCTGCAGCTTCTCTTAAGCGGGGCAAATTCTTGAGCCTAAAGAAATTTTCGGTTTACGGCGGTTGTCTGACAATGCCTGGCTAGGGTAAGGTGCCGGGACTTGAGAGGGTAGTGTTGTCGGCAAATATGTTTGTCCGTTCGGGTGGAACGGCCTGGAAATACCACGCTGTATACGAGTTAGGCTGATATGATCCATCCAGCTCTTGTCCGGATTCCTGCGTTCGCTACCGTGATTTTGGCGGTCACGCTGTTTTCGGTCGCTGTCGGCAAAAAAGCGATGGCGCAATCCACGGTTTCCCCAAATGTTATCGTCGATGAGTCGGTTTTAGAGGAACTCGGACCTCCCCCCAATCTGCCGGGCATGATTCGCCGCGAAGATGCGCGGCATTGGCCTCCTTCGGGGTATCGTCGCCCATACGCTCCGCCACGCCGGGGCTACGCTCCCGGTGCACCTAGCCGATTGTTGCCGGCACCGAGGCGAATGCCGCGTTCGCGCGTGACGGCTCCGCGACCGCCGTTGCCTCCGTCACGATTGGCGCGGCCGACACCGAAGCGGCCACCTCCACCGAAGCAAGTTGTTGGCAAGGGCCCTAGTGTTCTCGGGCAAATCAGACAGAGCGAGGTCGATAACCTCGGTGCTAAAAGAACAGCGCCGCCACCGGCTGCTCCGCCTGCCGCCGCGCGCGCTGCACCACCCCCACCTCCACCCGGAGTACCCGGGGTAAATTTGCCGCCCGCCCGCCCGAGTCCGGTCGTGCCAGCGTTACCGAAAACAGCCAAAACCAAGGCTCCGTCGGCACCTAAGGTAGCTACACCGCCGCCGCCCAAGGTTGCCGCTCCGGTCACACCTCCCAAACCCGCTCCTCCGAAGGTCGCGGTATCGCCTCCGACGCCTAAGCCGCCATCTGTCCCACGCGCCACACCCTCGGCACCGAAGGTGGCTGTTCCGCCGCCGCCTGCCGCAGCACCCAAAGTTGCGGTGCCGCCACCGCCGCCGATATCGCCGAAAGTCGCGGCACCATCGGCACCGGCTGTCCCTCCACCGCCGGCCAAGTCGAAATCCGTTGCTCCTCCTCTGCCCCCGAAAGCGGCTAAGGCAGCGCCACCGAGGATTACGCCGCCGCCGTCGGCAAAACCCGCTAAGCCCCCGCAAGTGGCCTCGTTGCCATCCGGCACACCGCCTGCGGTTGCCAGTGAGGATGGGCAAAAGGTGACAGTGAATTTCGCGACTAAAGCGACAGATATTCCACCGACTGCTGGGCCATTCCTCGTCAATCTGATCAAGAAGATGAAATCGGACAAATCGCTTCGGCTCCAATTAAAAGGTTATGCGGGCAGCGTTAAGGGCTCACCCAGTCAGGCGCGCCGTGTGTCGTTGTTCCGTGCCTTGTCGGTACGTACTTATCTGATGAAACGCGGTGTACGCAGCACGCGGATGGACGTTCGAGCCCTCGGCAATAAGGTCAAGGGCGGGAAACCGGACCGGGTCGATATCGAAGTTAAGAAGTGACATTGCAAACTCGGCAAACTCGGCCACATGAAGCCGAGGAGATTGTAGATAAACCAATGCGGAGCCTAAAGAATGACTCGGCCGGCTAAATATCTCATACGCATGATGCTGTTTTTGGCGATCATCGTCGCGGGCATTGCGTTGTTGGCACCCTCGTTATTCGAAGCGTTTATGGCCAATCCGGTGCTTAACGGCATCATCGTTGGCGCGTTGATAATCGGCATCGGCCATAGTTTTCGAAGCGCGGCGATGCTCCAGCGCGAAGTGGTTTGGATAGAAAGTTTTCAACGCGACGGGCCGGTTACCAGCTCGGTAGCGGAACCACGGCTTCTCGCCTCTATGGCCAGTATGCTCGGCGAACGGATGGCCGGCCGGCTCAGTTTGTCGACCATGGCGCTACGTACGTTGCTAGATGGTATCGCGACACGGCTCGACGAAATTCGCGAGACGTCGCGCTACATGATCGGGCTCTTGGTGTTTTTGGGATTGCTGGGAACATTTTGGGGCCTCTTGCAGACCATAGATTCAGTGGGCGAGGTCATTGGCGGCTTGGCGGTCAGTGGTGAGAATACGGCGGATTTCTTCGAAAAATTGAAATCCGGCTTGAAAGCGCCTTTGGCCGGCATGGGGACGGCTTTCAGTTCCTCGCTCTTTGGGCTTGCGGGTTCTTTGATTTTAGGTTTCCTCGCACTGCAGGTCGGTCAGGCACAAAACCGTTTCTATAACGAACTTGAGGATTGGCTCTCGGGTCAGACACGCCTCGGCTCCGGTCTTCTCGGCGGCGAGAGCGATCAAACGGTGCCCGCTTTCATCCAGGCGCTGCTCGAACAGACCGCCGATAGCCTGGAAAGCTTGCAGCGCAGTCTGCAAAAGGGGGAAGCAAGCCGTCTGGAGGCCAATAAGAAAATCGTCGAGTTAACCGATACGTTGGTCGGTTTCGGCGAAACTATGAAAGCGGAACAACAATTAATGCTGAAACTTGCCGAAGGCCAGCAAGACCTCAAGCCGATACTTGAAAAACTCGCCAAGACCGATATCGCGGCACCGTCGGCAAGCGGCGCTTCGGGCGCTGGCGATTTAAAAAATATGGAAGCGACTTTGACTCGTATTGCCGACGAACTGGAGAGTGGGCGCGCGGAAACGATCTCGGAAATCAGATCGGAAATTCGCCTACTGGCCCGCACAATCGCGGCGCTCTCCGAAGGCGACAACTAGGCCGATACAATGGCTCTCGCGCGACGACAGCGAACCAACCTCGACATTTGGCCAGGATTCGTCGATGCGCTGGCGACCCTCTTGATGGTGATCATCTTCCTTTTGATGATCTTCGTGGTTTCGCAGTTCTATCTTAGCGATGCTTTGGTTGGCCGCGACAAGGCTCTGGCAACACTCAATGATAAGGTCAGCGAATTGGCCGACCTTCTCGATCTGGAGCGGAAATCGAATAGCGCGCTACGGACTAATGTCAGCCAATTAACCGGAGAACTGGAAAGCTCGATCGAAAAGCGGGATTCATTGGCTTCGGATTTGGGGTCGCTCAGGCTCAAGCATGAAGATAGCGAGGCAGCGCGTACAAAACTTGAAGGTGAGATTGAGGTCAGTCGGGAAAAACTGACTGTGTTGCGGCAGGATATTCTCGCCATGGAAGCGCTGAAGAATCGGCTGGAAAACGACCTCAAAGAGGCGAAAACCGATCTCGGCGCTAAATCCAAAGCGCTTGGAGAACAAAAGGAAATATCGGCGGCGGCAAAAGCGCAACTGTCTTTGCTCAATCAGCAAATGGCCGCGCTTCGAACGCAATTGTCCGATTTAAGCGAAGCTTTGGAGATTTCTGAACAGAAGGACAAAGAGGCTCAGGCCAAGATCGCCAATCTGGGCAAACGTTTAAACGCGGCACTGGCGAGCAAAGTGCATCAGCTGGCGAAATATCGTTCCGAGTTTTTCGGCCGTTTGCGCGAAGTGCTTGGCGATCGGTCCGATATTCAGATCGTCGGTGATCGTTTCGTATTCCAATCGGAAGTGCTTTTTGCGAGCGGATCGGCGGAGATCGGTCCCGGCGGTAAAGAACAGCTGGCCCGATTTGCCGATACGCTGAAAGAGATTGCCGCCAAGATTCCAAAGGATATCGATTGGGTGCTACGGGTCGACGGGCATACGGATCAGCGGCGTATCCGGACCGCTCAATTCCCATCCAATTGGGAGCTTTCGGCCGCACGGGCAATATCGGTCGTTAAATTCCTACGTCAGCAGGGACTTCCCGCCAAACGTTTCGCGGCGGCCGGCTTTGCGGCCTCGTATCCGCTTGATTCGAGGAAAGACGAAATTGCCTATCGTCGTAACCGGCGGATCGAAATGAAGTTCGATCAGCGTTGAGCGACCGCCCGTGGCGGATACGCGTCGAGGCCGAATTGCAATTCCGCCAGCTGCGCGTAGAGGCCCCCCTCAGCGAGTAGGGCTTCGTGGCTTCCGGTGGCGACGATTTCGCCTTCGTCCATCACGATAATTCGGTCCGCCTTCACCACGGTTGCCAGCCGATGGGCGATGACGAGGGTGGTGCGATCTTGCATCAGTTTTTCCAGCGCCTGTTGCACTAGTCGTTCGGACTGAGCATCGAGGGCGCTTGTGGCTTCATCAAGTAGCAAAAGCGCTGGATCACGCAGGATGGCGCGCGCGATCGCAATCCGCTGACGCTCACCACCCGACAGGCGCACCCCTTTTTCGCCGAGATGTGTGGCGAAGCCTTCCGGCAACCGTTCAAGGAAGTTGGTTGCCCCGGCGGCATCCGCTGCGGTTCTTACTTCTGCGTCGTCGGCATCGGGGCGGCCGTACCGGATATTGTCGGCGGCATTCGCCGAGAAGATCACAGGTTCCTGCGGCACTAATCCAATGTGGCGGCGAAGCGCCAGCGGATCGGTCTCCGCGATCGGCACGCCATCGAATGTAAGGCGTCCGGCGGCGGGGTCGTAGAACCTGAGAAGCAGTTGGAAAACGGTCGTTTTGCCCGCACCCGATGGTCCCACCAAGGCGACCATTTCTCCGGGGGCAATGTCGAAGCGGAAATCCCTGAGTGCGGGTATTTCCGGCCGGGTAGGATAGAAAAAGGTCACGTTCTCGCAGGCGACCGCGCCCTTCGCCGGTCCGACCAGCGGTGTCGGATCTTCGGGGGCGGTAATTTTCGGTCTAGTGGCCAGAAGGTCGAACAATCGTTCCGCAGCGCCGGCGGCACGTTGCAACTCGCCCAACACTTCTGATATCGCGCCGACCGAACCGGCGACAATGATGGCATAGAAGACGAAAGCGGAAAGGTCGCCCGCGCTCATGGTGCCAGCGATAACATCGGTGCCGCCAAACCAAAGAATGGTGCCAACGGCGCCGAAGACGAAAATGATAACTATGGCTGTTAACGCGGCACGCGCACGCACCTGGTGCATCGAACTCCGATAGGCATCCTCGACGATGGCATCGAAGGCGGCCTGGTCCTCATCTTCATGGGTAAAGGCCTGGACGACGCGGACCGCATCGAGGTTTTCGCCCGCATAGGCGCTTATCTCGGCGACCTTGTCTTGCGCGGCGCGGCTTCGCCGACGGACAATTCGACCGATACTGACGATGAGAGCGACGACCAACGGCACGACCGCAATTACGTATCCGGTGAGTTTCGGGCTGGTGATCGCCAACAGGACGATGCCACCGATCAGTAGCAAGAGGTTCCGCAACGCCACCGAAACCGATGAGCCGACCACGACCTGTAGCAAGGTCGTATCGGTGGTCAGCCGGGAAAGGACTTCGCCGGTTCGGGTGACTTCGAAAAATCCGGGATCAAGACCGATGACGTGATCGAAGACACGTTTGCGAATGTCGGCAACGACTCGCTCGCCAACCCATGAGATTAGAAAGAAGCGGGCATAGGTAGCCACCGCGAGCAGCACGACAGCGGCGAAAAGCACTAATAAAGCCTGATCGAGCAAGGCCCTATTGCCTTGTCCGAAACCGTCATCGACCAGGAATCGTAGACCTTGCCCGATAGACAGCACCGTCGTGGCAGCGACAATCAGCGCGACAAACGCACCTAATAGACCCCATCGGTAGGGACGCAGGTAAGCAAACAGGCCCGTCAGGACCTTAAGATCTCCAGCCTTCGCTCGCGCGTCGGTGTCGCCCCTGTCCGCATAACTTTTATGGCGCATAAAACCTCACCCTATGGCAGTTCCTATAGCAGGCATCTGCCGAATCCGCCAATCATGTGCTATAGGAGCGCCGATGGGTCATCGTTACACATTGGATTGCCGAAAATGCCTGTAAACGGCGGTGAGCTTGAAATAGTGCCCTCTGGGGACGCCTTGGCCGCGGAGGTGCGGGGCGTCGATTTGTCCCGGCCGTTGGAGGATTCGGACTTCGCGATTATCGAACACGCCTTCAACACGCATTCGGTGCTTTGCTTTCGTGATCAGGACCTAACGCCAGAGCAACTCGTTGCTTATGCAACGCGATATGGCGAGCCGCAGCGTTTGTTTCTCAATCATTACGCCATGAAAGAACACCCGGAGATCCTCTATGTCTCCAACATACAGGAGAACGGGCGCGATATTGGGTATGCGGATGCGGGTATTGTCTGGCATACGGATATGTCATTCGAAAAAACGCCACCTCGGGCGACCGTATTGCATGCGCGCGAGATTCCGGTCACCGAAGATGGCACCGTTTTGGGCGATACGCTGTTTGCAAGCGCGATCAAGGCCTACGACTCTTTGAGTGATGCCATGAAGGAGCGGCTCAATGGGCTTCGCGTCGTTCATGATGCAGCCGGGCGCCGCCGAAAGACGGGGACCGGTGTTTCGTCGGACAACGAGCAGCACGAAAACCATGATCTGACGGTTCACCCTGTGGTGCGTCGCCATCCCTATACGGGCGAGAAGATTCTTTACGTCTCTAGCGGGGAATGCGAGGTGATCGAAGGCATGGCAGATGGAGAGGCCGTGGAATTGATCGATGAGTTGGCGGCGACAATTATAAGAGACGAATTTATCCATCGGCATAAATGGCAAATGGGCGACGTGTTGATGTGGGATAATTGTGCGGTTCAGCATTTGGCAATTCACGATTACGAATTGCCGCTACGGCGCATGATGTGGCGTATCACCGTCGGTTATACGGACGTTTACGAATAGGCAGTGGAACAGTTAAAGGGATCAGGGAGAGACATGAGCGCTAATATTGAAGTCATTCCGTCCGGCGATGCGCTAGGGGCGGAAGTGCGTGGGGTCGACCTTTCGAAACCGCTCGATGACGATACTTTCTCGGTTCTGGAGGCGGCATTCAACGAGCATTCGGTCATTTGTGTCCGGAATCAGGAGCTCGAGCCTGAGGCTTATATCGAATATGCGGGACGCTATGGGGAGCCTCAGAATCTCTTCCTCAATAATTATGCCATGCCCGGCTATCCCGAAATTCTCTACATTTCCAATATTCAAGAAAACGGTAAGGACATTGGCCATGCGGATGCCGGGTGCGTCTGGCATACGGACATGTCCTTCAATAAAAACCCGCCACGGGCTACCGCGCTCTATGCGCGCGAGGTGCCAACGGCTGAAGATGGCACGATTTTGGGCGACACGCTGTTCGCGAGCGCGGTCAAGGCCTATGAGTCGCTTCCCGAGGAATTGAAGGAAAAACTCAAAGGCAAGCAGGTGGTCCATGACGTACTCGGCAGACGACGTGCCCGCGGGTCCGGCACTCAAGACAACGCCAAGCGAGAACAAGTACCGCTGATGAATCATCCTGCGGTTCGTACGCATCCCTTTACCGGCAAAAAGGCGCTCTATGTGGTCAATGGCGAGTGTGTCGATATCGAAGGAATGGATACGGACGATGCGCTCGAATTGATCGATGAATTGGCAATGACGGTAATCCGTGAAGAATTCATCCATCGCCATAAATGGCAGGTGGGCGATGTACTGCTGTGGGACAATTGCGCGGTTCAGCACCTTGCTTCACATGATTACGAACTGCATCAACGGCGCATGATGTGGCGAATTACCATCGGCCACACCGACGTCTACGAATAGAAGCCAGAATTTTAAAAAAGGGGAGAGAAATAATGACCGATGTAACTACCAAAGCCAAAGAAGGTCTGGTCTTGCGGTCCATGATGTTCGTGCCCGTGAATGTCGACAAGTATGTTGAAAAAGCCCACACGCGGGGCCCGGATGCAATGATTCTCGACCTCGAAGACAGTATCGCCGCGTCCGAAAAAGCGACGGCGAGAACTCTCGTCACCGATGCGGCGAAGGTCGTTAGCCAAAAGGGCGCCGACGTCTTCGTGCGTATCAACAGCCCGCTTCGGCTCGGTATTCCCGACCTCGAGGCGGTGATCGGGCCGGGCATCCGCGGCATTACCTTGCCGAAATGTGACGGGCCGGGGCATGTCCGGCTAATCGCCGAGGCTATTTCCGAACTGGAAGCGGAGCGTGGCGTGGAAGTGGGCTCGACGATTATGAGCGTACGTGTCGAGACCGCCGAGGCCTATTTCAAAATGGCCGAAATCGCCAAGGCGCATCCGCGTATCGCCTGCTTCGGCCTGGGCAGCGAGGATTTTACGCTCTCGATCGGGGTCGAGCCTTCGACCGAAACGCTGCTCTTCCCGAAACAACAATCGATCATTGCCGCGCGCGCCGCAGGCGTATTGCCGATGGGGTTGGTGAGTTCGGGTGCGGACTACACTCGCCTGGATGAAATGCGTGAGGTGGTGAAAAAATCGCGACGGTTTGGCTTCGCCGGTTCGTCCTGCATTCATCCAGCGGTGGTACCGATCCTGAATGAAGAATTCACCCCGCCGGAAGAGGAAGTAGAGAACGCGCGCAAGATCATCGATGCGTTTGACGAGGCGGTAAAAGCCGGCCGGGCATCGCTCGAGGTCGACGGTAAAATGGTCGACTATCCGATCGTCTACCGCGCGGAAAATCTGATCAAGATCGCCGATAATATCGCCAAAAAGACCGCCGCGGCTCAATAGCTTTAGATCGTTCGATAAGCGTCAGCGCCAGAACTCGACCCAGAACGATACCGCGCCTATTGGCTCGACCCTATGGGGCACGACCGGCTCGGCGACGGTAATGTCGCCGGCCTCGAGTGTTTTTTCGGTCCCTGTCGAGGGAACCTCGAAAAACAGCTTGCCGGAGTCGACGTGAATGACAGCCCAGACACCGTCTTTGGTGTTGTGCTCTTGAAGAAACGCATCCGGAACCGAGTCCTGGGTAAATACCGGGCTCTGGCGATACGGTTCGACGCCGTCGGGCAGGCCTTCAGGTCGTTGATTTGATGGGGTTTTGTGCGAATTCACATTTCTGCTCCATCGAACGTATGACAGCGCTTTTAGTTTTGCCGAATATCAAATCGGAAAGCTAGCGGGGCCTGTTTGACAGCCGAATCTTCTCCGGGTATTCCTTGTTCATGGGGCTGCGAACGCCCCGTGAGGCGACAGCCCAAGTTTCGCATCCGGTTAAACTCATTTTAGAGGAGGATGCACTATGGCATCGCCATCAGAAATCACCGTTTCACAATTATCCCGTCTTATCGGAACACCGAACGCGCCCGTATTGATCGATGCGCGTGCCGAGGAAGCGTATCGAGAGGATCCATTTCTAATTCCGGGTGCTGTTTGGCATTCGCCGGATGACATTGCCGCACTGGAATACCAGTTGAAGGATGCGCGCGCAGTCGTCTATTGCGTCAAAGGATTTAAGTTCAGCCAGGGCGCGGCAGCGATCTTACGCGCGAACGGAGTCGCTGCGGAATATTTGAGCGGGGGCATCGTTGCCTGGCGCGAAAATCAAGCACCGTTAGTCCCAGTCGAGAAAATCCCACCTCGCAACGCTCAAGGGCAAACGGTTTGGGTTACGCGCCACCGCCCCAAGATAGATCGTATCGCGTGCCCATGGCTGATACGCCGGTTTGTCGATCCCAATGCCCAGTTCTTGTTTGTCGCGCCTTCCGAGGTGCTCAATGTCGCCGATAAATTCAATGCGACGCCATTCGATATGGAGGATGTGTTTTGGTCGCATCGTGGCGAATACTGCACCTTCGATACGATGATTGAGGAATTCGGTTTGCACTCTGATGCATTGCATCGGCTCGCCGATATCGTTCGTGGTGCCGATACAAATCGGCTCGACCTTACGCCTCAGTCTTCGGGACTTTTAGCGGCATCGCTCGGCTTTTCACGCATGTACCGCGATGATATCGAGCAACTCGATGCGTCTATGGCGCTGTTCGACGCCTTTTATCGCTGGGCACGGGATGCTACCGATGAGGATCATGATTGGCCGGGTACACATCTGCGCGCCGAAAAAGGAAAGCCAAACCAATGAGCGAGTCAAATTCATCAAATTCTGGCAATGAAGTCGCTGACTTAACACTTGGCCAGGCATTCCCGACCTGGACCAAGATCGGGTTTCTGTCGTTCGGCGGACCGGCGGCGCAGATTGCCCTGATGCACAAAGTGGTGGTGGAGGAAAAGGGCTGGCTCAAGGAGCAACAATTCCTGAATGCGCTCAGCTTTTGCATGCTGTTGCCGGGGCCGGAGGCTATGCAGCTCGCGACTTATGCGGGCTGGCGCTTACACGGCCTTTTAGGCGGTCTGGTCGCCGGGTTGATGTTTGTATTGCCCGGCGCATGCATCATTTTGGCGTTGGCGGCGTTTTACGCGGCGGCGGGCAACGTGCCTTTGGTCAATGCGATCTTTCTTGGCATCAAGGCGGCCGTGCTGATCATTGTCGTCGAGGCGCTGTTGCGGGTCGCCAAGCGGGCGCTACATCGAACCGAACATTGGATCATCGCCGCTCTGGCCTTTGTCGGCATCTTCTTCTTCGATCTCTCATATCCGCTGATCGTTGTTGCGGCGGCGGCGTTCGGTGCTCTGCGCGGGGCGGAACCGGATGAAGGAGCGGGCGCGCCGGAGCCGATCCAAAAATCCTTCGGAGGCACACTGGCGACGATCGTCATTTGGCTGGCGATTTGGTGGGTGCCGATCTTTGCCATCGACTTTCTGTTCGGCACCAGAATTCTTGCCGATATCGGTCAGTTCTTTTCCAAATTGGCGGTTGTGACCTTTGGTGGCGCTTATGCGGTGCTGGCTTACATGGCGCAGGACGTGGTCAACCAATTCGGTTGGTTGAGTGCCGGCGAGATGATGGATGGACTGGGGCTCGCCGAAACCACGCCGGGGCCGCTTATTCTGGTCACCGAGTTCGTCGGCTTCCTCGCCGCTTTTCGCGATGGCGGCTATGCGCTCGGTTTGGCGGGTGCCGCGGTCACGCTCTGGGTCACGTTCGCACCCTGTTTTTTATGGATTTTTGCCGGCGCCCCCTACATCGAATGGATTTGCGCTCAATCGCGCCTCAAGGGGGCGCTTACCGGCATAACCGCGGCGGTGGTCGGCGTCATTTTGAATCTCTCAATCTGGTTCGCGCTCCACGTATTGTTCGCCAAGGTCGAAGCCGTGAAACACGGCCCGCTCCTACTATGGACGCCGGAGTTGCAGACCGTCGATTGGCGGGTAATCGCGTTGGCGACAATCTGTGCGGTACTGCTGTTCAAGTTCCATTGGGGGATCACCCGCATCTTGGCGGTCTCTTCGGGCGTCGGCGTCATACTGGCGTTCGCGCTTTAGCTGAATCGCGGTGCGCGCGGCGCTTCCGGAGTGAGGTCGGCAAGATCGCGGTAAGTAGGATCCCGTCTGACATTTCGACGGAACCGGCTTATCACGACCAGTGATCGGGCGGCTCGAAAGCAGATTGCGCCGAGATACAGCAGTCCGACCAGGGCTGCGGCGGCCACAAAATAGTTTTTGGCGGCCAAAAAGAAGTAAAGAACATAACATACACAAATAAATGCAGAAATAGATAAAAATAAATCCATATATATATTAGAGATAACTCTTCTTTTATATATGAAATCTCCAATTATTGGTCTAATTTTTCTGTAATTATCTCCATAATATTTATCAAATTTTCCATATTGTTCATTAAATTCAGTAAATAAAGATTTCTTGCTGCGATTTCGCAGAAACATCCAAAAAGTAAATACAGCAATGCCAATAAATAACGCGGTGTATATTGGAAAAAAATAAACACAAATCATAAAAAAGAAAATAGACCAAGCAACAATACTCATGGTTGGTGTATGAGCTTCTGTATCATCTTTTCTTATTTCTTCTTTAAGATAATTATTTAGTTCATTTTTATTAAGAATAATTCCAAATTTACTTCTTGGATTGTCATATGGGTAAACGAGAAACCTACCATTGATCATGGGCGCTACATGGGTGAACAGATAAAGTTTCGGTGTGAAATCGGTCCGCCACTCAAAGAGGTGGGTGTAATAGCTTTCGGCGCTCTTAACTTTAGCAAGGACGGATTCCAGGTCGGCTATACCGTCATAGGGATCCCGCAAATCCGGATCCGCGTGGCGGCGGCGCATCCTTGGTTCATCCAATGTTGCGTGCTTTTCTGTTGTCATTGGACGATATTCTGGTGATTCGTGTGGGTTAGCGTCAAGCGCGGCCCTGAGAATTGGGTATCACATACTGCAGAAAATTATTCACGAGGCCAAGGTCGGACCGCCACCGACTTGGCAGAGTATAGTTCCGCGCAGGATCGTCGATGCCACCCGCAAGCGTGCGGAGCGGGCTTGCTTTGCCATGTTCGCCAGCCGGTAAGGGCTACTTGCTCAGCCGGCCGCTAAAGCGATGATTTTTGCTTTTCGTACGTTCGGTTCGCGGCATGTGGTTGGTGCGAATGTCTTTTTTGCCCTTTTCAAAGCCGGCGACCTGCAGCAATTCCAAGTCCGCATCGGGATCGGCGCTTTCGAACCAATAAGCGAAGCCACGCGGGGTAACGATACCCTCCATTGGGCCAAATTCACCGAAGACTTCGGTTTCATCGGAATAAAAGCGCGCACGGCCTTTCAACACTAACCAGAAAGTGTCGGCCGCCGCATGGGAATGGAGATTGTTGCGCCCATCCGCCTTGACGATCTGGACCGCACCTTTGACGAGGTCGGTTTGGGCCAGCTTGACCAGTCCTTTGCCCTCGTCGAACTCGGGTTTTGCGTAATGGAAGGTCTGAGGTTTTCGGACGCGCTCGACCTGTGGGTCAAAAGGGGCCTCGTGTTTTGGGGCAAGAGCGTCTTCTGCAGTCTGCGACATGGGTCTCCCTCCTCAAATGTCTTCGATTGCTGTTACGACATTCTAGCTTAATTTCGATTGGTTTAAAGGGCGCCGTCAGGGGCTAGCGCGGGGATAAAATTCGTTTATGATCGCGGCCAATCTGGCCAACCGGCCAAGCTCGAACGAGGGAGGACACTCATGGCGCGTAAGAAGAAAGCCTGGCAAGATCAGTTATACGATCTGCTGAAAAAGGATATAGGGGTTACGCAATTCTCATACGTACCCGACGCAGGTCATAGAATTCTTATCGACCGGTCGTTGGGAGATCCGGACGTTCATTCAATTCCACTCTCGACCGAGGAAGAGGGCGTTGCCATGGCAGCGGGTGCATGGCTGGGCGGCGAGAAGTCCGTTGTCCTCGTGCAAAGCAGCGGTGTCGGCAATTGCGTGAACTTTTTCAGTCTCAACATCAATGCTCGCATTCCACTGCTGATGCTGGTTTCCATGCGCGGCGATTTCGGTGAAGCAAATCCGTGGCAAGTGCCGATGGGTCAAGCCGTTCAGCCGGTTTGCGAAGCGTGTGGCCTCAAGGTCTTGCGTTGCGACTATCCCGATGAAGTCAACGATACTGTTCAAGCGGCCAGTGCGATGGCGTTCCGCTCACTTCAGCCGATGGCGGTTCTGTTCACACAGAAGCTGCTCGGCGCGAAATTCTTTGCTTAAAGGGAGATATGACGATGGCTAAAAAAGCAGCAAAAAAACACGTCAGTAAGCCCAATGCTAGATTGAAGGCAGGTGAACTCGAACGCCGCGCGGCGACCAAGGCGATCCTCGGTAATACGGACGATTTTTTGTTCGTCACCGGCCTCGCCGGCTCCAAGGACGATGTTCTGAACGCGACGGGGCCGCTTGCTTCCAATGTCTTTCCGCTAAGCGGCGCCATGGGGGCGGCCTGCAGCATCGGCCTCGGTTTGGCCCTGGCGCAGCCGGAGAAAACCGTCGTCGTCGTGACCGGCGAAGGCGAGTTGCTGATGAATGTGGGCACATTGGCCACCATCGGCGCGATGGACCCGCCCAACCTGCGTATTATGTGCGTGGACAATGGTCGCTATGGCGAAACCGGCTGGCAACCAAGTCACACGTTGCGCGGTATCGATCTGGCCAAGATGGCGGAAGGTGCGAATATTCGATCGGTCCGTACCGTCACCAAGAAGAGCCAATTCAAGGAGGCGAGCGATTTGTTGCGCAATTCGAACGGCACCGCGTTTGTGCTGTTGAAGGTCGCCGCCACCGATCCGGGCAAGCTGCCCGGGCCGGCCGAACGGGACGCGTCGGTTTGGAAGACGCGGTTCCGCGACAACCTAGACGTACATTGATGAAGAGGCGGGGTTCTTACGGGAACCTCGTTTTTTTTATGGACAAATTCGCCCATGAAATGGAAGTCGGCGATGCCTATGCGCCGCTCGAAATAGAGATCACGCCGGAATATCACCAGCAATATCTCTACGCGGCGCAGGATTTCGACGCGCGCTATGTAGAGGGCGTCGACGGCAGCCCGCCGCAAGTCCATGCGGCGATGATACTTAACCTAAGCTCGCTCACGCGCTCGCCAAGCTTCAAGGTTGCGGAGAATACCGGAACGGTAATGGCGGAGACCGAGTGCCAATTCCATAATCCCGCCTATGTGGGCAGCACGCTTACCTGCACCTACGACATCACCAAGATTTTTGAAAAACGCGGGCGTGCCTATCAAACGGTTTCCACGGAAATGACCGACGATCAGGGCAGGATGATCCTGAAACGTCATACCCATGTGGCAATCATGCGGAAGGAGAAGCCCGCATGATGGTAACCGGACTCATCGACCGCGATGCGGAGATCGGAACGCTCTATGAAGGTCCGGTCTACCATATGGCGATTGAACGCCTATGGGCCCATTCCGGCGGCCCGTTTGCGGCTGAAGGATGGCCGAAGAAAAATCTCCATACGGACCAAGGCAAGGCCGAGGAGGCGGGGCTGCCGGCACCGATCGCATCGGGGCAGCAGCCGCAAGGCCAACTCATTAACATGTTGCTGCAAATGTTCGGCCAGGCCTGGTGGCATCACGGTTGGCTCAACATAAAATTCTTCAAGCCGGTTTTCGCCGACAGCACCGTGCAGCCGAAAATGAAGTTGACCGATCGCGAAGAGGGCGAGGCAGGGATCACCTTTACTTTCGAGGCGTGGGGCGAACGCAGCGATGGGGAAAAGACGTTGGCCGGCACGGTGAAGTGCCTGCTGCCTAACTAGCACCTAAACCGGTCGTTCGCCTTTGGTCATGATGCGATAGAGCTTTCGCTGTTGACTGCGCCAATCGTAATCGTCGTTGGCTTGATGCAGGATGCTGCGGTTATCCCAGATCAGAAAATCACCAACACGCCATTTGTGGCGATAGTGGAATTGCGGTTGGAACAGGTGATCTTGGATGTCATCCAAAAGCGCATCGCTTTCGGCGCGGTCCATGCCATCGATACACTCGACCCGGATCGGATTGAGAAAGATCGATTTCAGCCCGTTGGCGGGATGGGTGCGCACGATAGGATGGGCCATTTGCTCGCCGAACTTATCTACCTGATCTTGGGTCCGCTTAATGAGCTTGCGCGGTGAACGGCTGCTTTCATAGACGTGCATCGCATTCAAACCCTCCAGCTTTGCCTTCATCTCGGTCGACATCGATTCATAGGCAGCACGGGTCGACATGAAGTCGGTGTCGCCTCCGCCCTCGGGGACCACCAGCGCGAATAGCATGGTGCCGGCGGGTGGGTGCTCAAAATAGGATGCATCCGTATGCCACGAGGTGCCGCGGATTTTGCGTTTGCCGCTACCTGCGGTATCGCCGTCCTTATGAGTCAGGAGGCCGATATCGGGATAGTCCGGATGATTGAACTGTCCATAAAGCTGCTCGAAAGGGTCACCGAATATCCGGCCCGCCTTGAGAAAATCCGGTGGCGAGAGGTCCTGATCGCGAACGCACAGTACGAGATGTTCGGCCCAAGCCGCATTGAGCGCTTCTACGGTTTCTGCATCGAGATCGGCGGCAAGGTCGATATCGGTGACCTCGGCACCTAGCGGTGCGTCGAAAGGATTGACCTTCATCCTAGCCTCCTACCGGAATCCGCCGCCGCCGGAAATTCGGATCGTATCGGCGGTGATGTACGGGCACGCGTCCGAACATAGGAATTGCACCACTTCCGCGATTTCGTCCGGTTCCGCCATGCGGCCGATGGGGATGTCGTTGACCATGGATTGCTTGAGTTCTTCGGTCGAAACGTCCTGAAAATGAGTGTCAGCCGCCGCCGGCGAAATCGATACGCAACGGATATTTTGCTTCACGAATTCGCGGGCAACGCCCATGGTCATAGTCACCACGGCGCCTTTGGCGGATGCGTAATGGATCGAGTGCCCGCCGCCGCCGCGGATGTACGACATCGAGGCCGTGTTGACGATGACGCCGCCGCCGTTCTCCAGCATGTGCGGTACGATGGCCTGCATACCGTAGAACACACCTTTGACATTAAGGTCATATGTCTTCTCGAACAGGTCGTCGTCGATATCGAGAAATTTCGAACGCTGAATTGCCGATCCCGCGTTGTTGAACTGAAAATCGATCTTATCGAATTGATCGATGCCTTGGGCGACCGCATCGTTTACTTCATCGCGGCTGGTGACGTCGCAGGTTATTGCAAACCCCTTTCCGCCCAGTTGATCGACTTCCTTGGCGACCCGGTCCGCTCCTTCGCCATCGACGTCGGCGCAGATCACGTTGGCGCCTTCGCGCGCGAAGATATAGGCGGTTGCTTGGCCGATGCCGCTCGCCGCACCGGTCAGGAACAGCGTCTTGCCTTGGAAGTAATCGGGTGTCTTGGGCATTTTTTTCTCCTTAAGCTTTCGCGCCGCCGGTGACGTAGAGCGTATCGCCATTGATAAATTCGCACGCATCCGAGCACGTGAATAGAACCAGCTCGGCGATTTCTTCGGGCCGGCCCATTCGGTTCATCGGGTTGCCGCTGATCGACGCGTCGAGCATTTCCTGGCTTGAGATATCCTGAAAAGGCGTATCGACCGCAGACGGCGAGAGGGACAGGCATCGAACGCCCTGAGCGCCGAATTCGCGTCCGACGCCGATCGTGAGCGTATGGACGGCGCCCTTTGCGGACGCGTAATGAGGCGACTTGGCAGCGCCGCCGGTGCGCGTTGCGTTGCTCGCCATATTGACGATCACGCCTTTGCCTTGTTCCAGCATTTGGGGAATAACCGCCTGCATGCAATGAAAGGTGCCGGTGACGTTCAGATCGTAAGTTTTTTGCCAAAGGTCGATATCGATATCGAGAAATTTGGCCCGTTTGATGGCCGAGCCGGCGGAATTGAAAAGAAAGTCGATGCTGCCGAACCGGTCCAGCGTTTCGGCGACCGTTTTGTCCACGTCGGCACGGTCGGTCACATCGCAACGGAGACCAAGGCCTGATCCGCCGCTTTGATCTACGGCCTGGGCAACCGAGATAGCGCCTTCTTCATCGATATCCGTCACCACAACGTTGGCGCCTTCGCGTGCGAATACGTCTGCGGTGGCTTTGCCGATTCCGCTGGCGCCGCCGGTCATCAATAGTGTTTTGCCCCTGAAATAATCTGGTGATTTCGGCATCGCCGACCTCCCTTTTTCTTTGCTATGGCTTTAGCGGATTTGAGTCAGAATTCCCATACCCTTGGCAACCGCCGTTAGCCATTGATAGGGTCGCGGAAATTCAAAGGAGATTAAAATGGGTGTCGGGGTCGGCCTCGGAATTGCGGATTTTCCATTTTCCTCAGCGAAGGCGTTCTGGGATTGGGTCGAGCTTTGCGAAGAGGGCGGGATCGACTCGCTCTGGCAAACCGATAGGCTTGTTTCCCATCAGCCGTTTCTTGAATGCCTGTCGGCTATGGCCGCGATTGCCGGCGCCACTGAACGTATCAAGTTCGGCATGAATGTGTGCTCGGTCGCCTTGCGCGATCCTCTGGTCACCGCCAAGCAGTGCGCGACGATCGACTACCTGTCCGGCGGCAGGCTATTGCCCGCCTTTGGTATTGGAAGTCGGGATGCGGCGGACTGGGGCGCGACGGGCCGTGAGTTTAAAGGCGTCGGCAAAAAGGTGGATGAAGCGCTCGAGATCATCTCACGCCTATGGGCAGAAGACAGTGTGAGCTTCGAGGGCGAGCATTATCGTTACGACAACGCTCATATATCGCCTCGGCCCGCACAAAAGAAATTTCCGCTCTGGATCGGAGGCTCGAGCAAGCCCGCCATCCGTAGAACTGCGCGTTTCGGCACCGGCTGGCAGGCGGGGCGCGAAACCCCTGCAGAGGTAGCGCCGGTAATCGCAGCGATCAAACAGGCGGTGGTGGAAAATGGCCGCTCCATCGATCACGATCATTACGGATCGGGCTTTTTTTACCGCTTTGGTAAATGGGATGAAGAATGCGTCGAGACGCGCGTCGCGGCATACGCCAAGCGAACCCCGCCCCGCGATCCCAAGCAAAGCTGGGCCGTTGGCGATGCGGGCGACATCATCGAGCGTCTAAAAGAATATGTGGACGCGGGCGTCTACAAATTCGTTCTAAGACCCATCGGCGACGGCGATGATGAGCTGATGGCCCAGACCAAACGGTTGGCCGAAGAGGTTATTCCCGAAGCGATCAAGCTGGAGCCTGCCACCTAGGCGGTCGCCATCATCCAGGCGAGGATCTTCGTTCCTTCGCAAAAATCTTCCATCTCCATGGCTTCGTCGGGGTTGTGGCTGCCGTTCTCATTACGAATGAAAATCATCGAAGAGGGCACGCCCTCGTGATGGAATTCGGCCGCGTCGTGGCCGCCGCCGCTGGCGAGATTCAACACATCGAGGCCCATCGCGGCGCAGCCCTCACGCATGCGGTCTTTCTCGCCATCATGGAGCGCGGCGGGAACGGATACGGAGAAATCGCCAAGATCGACATTTACGCCCCGTTGCTCGGAGATTTCGGCGGCAATGTCCTGTGCTTTCTTTCTCAGAATGTCGAGGGTTTCCGAATTCTCGCTCCGCATGTCCAAGGTGAAGTCGATTTCGCCGCAAACCTTCGAGAGCCCGTTTACATCCGGGTCCGTATGGACGATGCCGGGATTGAAAACGAGGTCGCCGTCCTCGGCGAGTATCTGTAGGCCTTCCTGCTCGAACTTGTAGAGAAATTCGGCTGCGCCCAATGCCGCGTCCTTGCGAAAGGATTGCGGGGTGGCACCGCCATGATTGTATTCGCCCAGTACTTTGCAATTGCGGAAGCGCCGGTTTCCGCGAATGCCGCTGACCACGCCGACCGGCTTGTCTTCGGCGATCAATATCGGCCCTTGTTCGATATGAAGCTCGCAATAGCCTTTGATCTTTTTCGGGTCCAGGTGGGGCGGGTCGTTGGCAATTGCGTCGGGATCGAACCCCGCCGCTTTGATCACCTCATAGAGGGATTTTCCGAAATAGTTATGGTGGGCGGTGTTCAGTTCGTCATCCATAAATCGGCCCAGTGCAGCTCGGCTGCCGAGATGGCCACCGTGAAGGCCCGAGAACCAGCTGCCGGCCTCTTCGGCCCGGATCGCCATCACGACGGTATCCTGGGCGGGGGTGATGCCCGCTGCTTTAAAGGCTTGAATAGCGGCGAGCCCGGAAATTACGCCTGCGGCCCCATCGTAATTGCCACCGCAAGGCACGGTATCCATATGCGAGCCGACGATAAACGGGGGTGCGTCACGATCTTCGCCCGGAAAGGTCATATAGAGGTTGCCGGCCACGTCACCGGAAATTTCGAGCCCGAGCTCTTTTGCCCATTCCTCGCACATATCGTGGCCGATTTGTTCGCCTTCGCCCCATGCGACGCGAGTGACGCCGGGTCCGTCCTTGGTTTTTTTCTCGACTTCGAGGAAAAACTCATCCGCCCGTTCCATCGATTCTTCGACCGCAGTGATCAACGCCTGTTCGAAATTGTCTTTCATGTCTCGTCTCCCCCCAATACCGGCGCCGGTCGCAGTGCGAAAACCCGGTTTCAACGGTTGCTATTTGTTTCTGCATTCATTAAAAGACGGCACTCGCTACGGAGCAAGAGAGATGAAAAAAGAAATTCATCCCGATTACCACGAGATCACCATCGAAATGACCGATGGGACGAGCTACAAAACGCGGTCCACCTGGGGCAAGCCCGGTGACACGTTGAAGCTCGAAATCGATGCCTCCTCGCATCCCGCCTGGACCGGTGTGCATCGCCTTGTCGATAGCGGCGGCCAACTCGCCAAGTTCAACAAGCGCTTCGAGGGCTTCGGTTTAAAGACTTGAATCTCCTGCGTTTATTGGGTGCAGAGGGCGCATATTTCTGCGCCCTTTTCTATTGAACCTGCGGAAATACTCCCCATATGAGGGATGTTCGGATGCCGCTTGAGTCGGGTCCGGGCAAATTTCAGCCGACGTTTGGCCAATTGGCGGACGTCTCAAACCCATGTCGCTCATAGGAGGATATGACGATGCGTTATGATTTTTCCCCACTATTCCGTAGCACGGTCGGCTTCGACCGCCTGTTTAACCTGATCGATAATATCGAGCAGGAACAGAGCACGAGCTACCCGCCCTATAACATCGAGAAGGTCAACGACGATGCCTATCGCATCTCGATCGCGGTAGCAGGTTTTGGCGAGAAGGACCTCAATATCGAGGCCCGTGAGAACCAGCTAGTCGTTTCCGGTCGGGTCGAGAAGGACGAGGAAGGCGATAGCGAAGAGGGCCGTGCCGTGGTCTATCGCGGTATCGCCGAGCGCGCTTTCGAGCGCCGCTTCAGCCTCGCCGATCACGTCAAGGTCGTGAATGCCGATCTCGAAAACGGTCTTTTGCATATAGATCTCGAGCGTGAGATTCCAGAAGCGCTGAAGCCGCGCCAAATTGCGATCGGCACTGGCGCCAACAAGCAGAAGAAGATCGAAAAGAAAGCGGCCTAACCGACCGCAGATAAATGTTCAAACCGAGGCGCGTCCCGAATTGGGGCGCGCCTTTTGGTTTGGGGCGCGGTCAGTCCATTAAAGGCTCGAGTATCGCTCTAAAGTCATCCGGAACGCGCACAGGGCGGCGGGACCCGCGGTCGACATAGACGTGGACGAAGTGACCAAGCGCGGCAAGCTCGTCATCGGACGCGCGGAACAGTCCAATCTGATAAGTGACGCTCGAATTGCCGAGTTTGGTGACGCGAATGCCCGCCTGGATGAGTTCAGGGTAACGAATTTCGCCTAAGAATTTACATCCGGTTTCAACCACGACGCCGAATGCGGGAGAGGTTTCGAAATCGAGCACGCCGGACCCCACCAGATGCATGTTCACCACCGTATCCATGTAGGAATAGTACTCGACATTATTGACGTGGCCGTAGACATCGCTGTCCATCCAACGGGTGGGTATGTCGAGAAAAAAGCGAAAGGCCTCGCGGCCGGGAATTTCTGTATCGGTCATAACTGATCTTTTAAGAATGCTTCGATTGTACTGGCAAGCTCTTTCGGCATTTCGAGGGGCAACATATGGCCCGCTCCATCGATTTGAATTTCGCGCGCATCGTTAGCGGCGCCCAGCAATGGCAAAGCGTTTTCCGGAGGGGTCATTTTGTCTTCTCCGCCTGTTACGAACAGAACCGGGGCACGCCAATTCTCTGCGTCGGTAAGTGCTGACTCATAGGTATCGCAGGCCAAAAGGTCCGTGGCCAATACACCATCCTTTTGTTTGGCGAAGGACTCGGCGAGAGAAATTCCGTTCGGGCGGTTCGCCGTTTCCGAACCAATCCCCCATTTTGAGATCAGCTCTTGTGCTTTAGTGCGATTGTCGGTGGCAAGCTTGAGCAAATCCGGATGAACCGCCATTCGCTCCGCAGCTCCGCAAAGTACGAGGCCCGCAACCTTTGATCCCATCAGTGCAGCAGCACACCCGGCAGCCGCAGCGCCCATGGAGTGACCAATCAGGACCGGCCGAGCGATTTCAAGTGCATCGAGAGAGGCGACAAGCCAATAACCGAGCTTAGGAATGGTCGCTAACGGGGCGCCGGCGCTGGCTCCATGCCCGGGCCAGTCGATCTTCAAAGTGGCGTGGCCATTTTGGTCCAGCAGATCTGTCACGCTATGCCAAATCTGCATGTCCATTCCGGCACCATGGAGAAAAATCAGCGTCGGGTCTCCGTCGGTACGGCCGACCGTGTGAACCGATGCGCCGTCGACGGAAATCTTCATGCTATTGGGGTCCAACGGAGAGGAGGTGCCCGCTCAAAGAAATGCCGGACCCGATATTGGATCCGGCATGGGAGGAACATTGCGGAGCAACTCGCAATTTATGTTGCGCGCAATTCGGCAATATTGGGGAAAAGGTCATCGCGCGCACTCTTGGTTTTATAGCTAAAAGTATAATAAACGGTTAACGGGATATTAGTGCGGAACTCAGCTCTTGAAAATTGCGTCTGCGGCACTGCGGTGCGATTGTTTCGCGTTGATTTGGGCTTCGGCGCGCTCGATTTCTGCTTTTAATTCAGCGACATATTCCTCTAGCGCTTCGATAGACATGACCTCCAGATCCTTGGGTTTTTTTGGCCCTGCGATAGGTTCTAGATCATCGGTATCCATGACGTGGCCTCGCTTTTTACGCTGGCAAAATCCTTCACGCCCGTTTTTAGCGTCCTTGGCGAGCTTCGGGAAGGGTCGTCCGGTCTATATGGCCGAGGCAAAAATGCGTGATCGCGCTTGCAGGCAGCGCTCGGAAGGCTCATATTGCGGCTACAAATTAACAATTCTTGTAAAACGCCGCCTGAGTTAGGCGGCGCAAGCATTTTTGAGGGAGAATTTGATGACCGCGCCATTGATGCCAAAGGCCACGGCCGTATGGCTGGTGGACAATACCGCGCTCAGTTTCGACCAAATCGCCGATTTTTGTGGTTTACACGCTCTGGAAGTACAGGCGATCGCCGATGAAGAGGTGGCAATCGGGATGCAGGGGCTGGACCCAATTGCAAACGGCCAATTGACTCGCGAAGAAATCAGCCGCTGCGAGGGCGACACTGCGGAGCGATTGAAGTTGCTGACATCCGACAATCCGATGCCCGAGGCCCGATCCAAGGGCCCGCGCTATACGCCGCTTTCCAAACGCCAGGATAAACCCGATGCCGTTGCATGGTTGCTGCGCCACTATCCGGAGCTTTCGGATGCGCAAGTGGGCCGCTTGATCGGTACCACCAAACCGACGATCAACTCGATTCGTGACCGTACGCATTGGAATTCGCCCAATCTTCGTCCTCGGAGCCCGGTAGAAATCGGCCTTTGTACGATGGACGAGCTGGAGAGCAATCTCGAGACCGCGCGTAAACGGGCTGCACGCAAGGCTGAACGGGAACGCAAGGCCGCTGAGAAGGCCGCTCGCGAAAAAGCAGCGGCGGCAGACGCCGCTGCGGAAGCGGCGACGCCGGAACCGGCAGCCTCGGAAGAGGCAGCGGCACCGGAAACACCGGCTTGGCCGCCCGCACCAGACGCGGGCGCCGACGAAGCGCCGGCCACAGCGGGGGCTACTCAATCAACGGAGCCCGACAACGCCTCCGAAACGGTTGCGGAAACGCCGGCCTGGCCACCTTCGGCACCCTCAGCAGAGGACGAGAAGGATCCCGCTTAACTAACCGCCGGCGTAGCCTACCGTTTTCAAAGCCGTTTCGATCTCCTCCAGGATTACCGGGTCGTCGATTGTCGCCGGCATCCTGTAGTCTTCTTTATCTGCGATTTTTTGCATCGTGCCGCGGAGGATTTTGCCCGACCGCGTTTTCGGCAGCCGGTCGACGACGGCTGCAGTCTTGAATGCGGCGACAGGACCGATGTCAGCCCGCACCATCTGCACAAGCTCGGTGGTGATGTCTTCGTGGGGTCTGTTGACGCCGGCTTTTAACACCGCGAAGCCGAGCGGCAGCTGCCCCTTGAGCTGATCCGCGACACCGATTACTGCCGCTTCGGCCACGTCTTGATGGGCGCAGAGCACTTCTTCGATGGCGCCGGTAGATAGACGATGACCCGCGACGTTGATCACGTCGTCTGTCCGGGTCATGACGAAGATATAGCCGTCTTCGTCGAGATGACCTGCATCGCCGGTTTGGTAATAACCGGGATACTCCTTCATATAGGCGTCGATATAGCGTTGCTCGGCATTCCAAAGAGTCGGGAAACCGCTTGGCGGTAACGGTAGTTTGACGCAGATCGCCCCCATTTCTCCGTTCGGTAATTGCGCACCGTCTGGTGCGAGAATTTGAATATCGTAGCCGGGCACCGCCTTTGTAGGTGAGCCGGGCTTAACCGGCAGCATTTCGATCCCGATGCAGTTGGCGCCCATGGCCCAGCCGGTTTCCGTTTGCCACCAATGATCGATCACCGGCCGATCAAGCTTATCTTCCGCCCAGTGCAGCGTATCCGGATCGGTGCGTTCGCCCGCTAGGAACAAAGTGCGGAATTGGCTGAGATCGTATTTTCCGATTAGTTTGCCATCCGGATCCTCCCGCTTGATGGCGCGAAACGCGGTCGGCGCGGTGAATAGGGCTGCCACCTTGTGTTCCGAGATGATCCGCCAGAATACGCCCGCGTCCGGCGTGCCGACCGGCTTTCCTTCGAACATGATCGACGTGCACCCGTGAAACAGTGGCGCGTAGACGATATAGGAGTGGCCCACGACCCAGCCGATGTCGGATGCGGCCCAGAAAACGTCGCCGGGGTCCATGCCGTAGACGTTCTTCATCGACCATTTGAGACCGACCATATGTCCGCCATTGTCGCGCACGACCCCTTTCGGCTGGCCGGTGGTGCCCGACGTATAAAGGATGTAGAGCGGATCGGTGGCCTTGACCGGCACCCAATCGGCCGGGTCCGCTGTGGCCATCGCGTCATGCCAATCGATATCCCGTCCGGCGATCGGATCGACCGGATGGACGTCCCGCTGCAGCAGGATCACCTTTTCGACCTTGTGCGATGCCATCTCGATTGCCTCGTTGACCATCGGCATATATTCCACCGTTCGCCCGGGCTCGAGCCCGCAGGTGGCGGTGACTATCAGCTTCGCAGTGCTGTCGTCGATGCGGGTCGCAAGTTCCTGGGGTGCAAAACCGCCGAAGACGACCGAATGAACAGCACCGATGCGCGCGCAGCCCAGCATCGCGACCGCCGCTTCCGGCACCATCGGCATATAGATGATTACCCGATCGCCGGTCTCGACCCCGTGGGCTTTGAGTACACCTGCGAACCGCGCCACTTCATCCTGCAGTTCGGCATAGGTAATGACGCGTTTGGTGTCGGTCATGGTGCTGTCATAGATGAAGGCGGGCTGATCACCACGCCCGGCTTCCACGTGACGGTCGACCGCGTTGTAACAGGTGTTGGTTTCTGCGCCTTCGAACCAGCGGTAGAAGGGTGGGTTGGAGTCGTCGAGAACTCGGTCCCAACGTTTGGTCCAATGAATTTCTTCGGCGGCCTCCGCCCAGAACCCTTCCGGGTCTTCGAGCGAACGCCGGTATACGTCGTCGTAGGAGGATGCCATTTCTTTTTCTCCCCAGGGTGCGGTCCGTAAATCCGCGTGATGGACCTTGTATCGTTGAATGCTGTCTAGCATAACAAATACCGATAAATCCGTAGTAATCAACGTCGCGGGCCAGTGGGGAATTCCTGTCGTGTCCCTAAAAGCATTCGAAAACGGTCTCGATCAAACGCCAGCCAACTTTGTGCCGTTGAGTCCGCTTTCCTTTATGCGAAGGACGGCGGATGTCTATCCGCAACGGTTGGCGTTGATACATGGCGAGCGGCGGATTACCTGGGCGGACGCCTACCAGCGCGCGCGCAGGCTGGCGAGCGCCCTTCGGGCGCAAGGCGTCGGCAAAAACGAAACCGTTGCGGTGATGGCGCCCAACGTGCCGGCCTTGTTCGAAGCTCATTTCGGTGTGCCGATGGCAGGCGCGGTGTTGAACGCGCTCAATGTTCGCCTCGATGCGGAGACAATCGCTTTCATCCTCGATCACGGCGAGGCCAAGGTGTTGATCACCGATCGTGCGTTTTCCGCAACGATCAAGCAAGCGTTGCAGCGCTGCAGCGCGCGACCGCTGGTCATTGATATCGATGATCCGCTCGCGGGGTCGGGTGAGCGCTTGGGACAGGTTGAATATGAGGAATTGCTTGCCGAGGGCGATCCGAATTTCGATTGGACCTTGCCGAAAGACGAGTGGGACGCGATCGCGCTTAATTACACGTCGGGAACCACCGGCAACCCTAAGGGAGTTGTTTATCACCATCGCGGTGCCTATTTGCTTGCGCTCGGCAATGTGTTCGCGTGGGAGATGGATCCGCATCCGGTCTATCTCTGGACGCTGCCGATGTTCCATTGCAATGGCTGGTGTTTTCCCTGGACCTTGGCGGCAATGGCGGGGACGAGCGTTTGCTTGCGCCAGGTCGAAGCCGGGCCGATTTATTCGGCGATTGCAGAGCACCGGGTAACACATTTCTGTGGCGCGCCGGTGGTGCTCAATATGCTTGTGAATGCGCCGTCATCTGAGAGGAGGCCATTGCCCCATCAGGTGCGGGTGATGACTGCTGCGGCCCCGCCGCCCGCATCTGTGTTGGAACAAATGCAGGCAGCCGGATTTCATGTGACCCACGTCTACGGTCTCACCGAGACCTATGGACCCGCCGTCTCATGTGTTTGGCATGAAACATGGGACCAGTTGCCTCCGGGAGATCAGGCGCAGAAGAAGGCGCGCCAGGGCGTCGCCTATCCGTCGCTGGAAAATCTCATGGTTGCCGAACCGGAAACGCTGACGCCGGTTCCGAAGGATGGGGAGACAATCGGAGAAGTGATGTTCCAAGGGAACATCGTCATGAAGGGGTACCTCAAAAACCCGGACGCGACGGAAGAAGCCTTCGAAGGCGGTTGGTTCCGGTCCGGCGATCTAGGGGTTTGGGGTGAGGACAACTACATCAGTCTCAAGGACCGCTCGAAGGACATCATCATTTCCGGCGGTGAGAATATCTCGACCATTGAAGTGGAGAATACGCTGTTCCGGCACGATGCGGTGCTAGAGGCGGCGGTGGTCGCCAAAGCGGACGATCATTGGGGCGAGGTGCCCTGTGCCTTCGTGACCTTGAAGGACGGCGCGCATACCGATGAAGCGGCTTTGATCGAGTTCTGCCGGGATAATCTTGCCCATTTTAAATGCCCGAAACACGTGGTCTTCGGGCCATTACCCAAAACCTCGACCGGCAAGGTGCAGAAGTATGTTTTGCGGGAGCGCGCGAATAGCGACTGAGCGTCGGCTCAGGCGGTTTTGGTAATTCCTTTTTCGACCAAAGCTTCGATTTCGTCATCTTTAAAGCCGGCTTCGACCAGGACTTCCTTGCTATGCTCGCCGAGTGTCGGGGCGTGGCGGCGCAGCGATCCCGGCGATTTCGAGAATTGAGTCGGGATGCCCGTATTTTTGATTTTTCCTTCGCTTGGATGTTCGGTCTCGCGAATAAATTCGACCGCTTGTAAATGCGGATCTTCCATAAGGTTGGACAAGCGGTTTACCGGTGTGCACGGCACGTCTGCCTCAACCAGCAACTCCAACAGCTCATTTGAGGGGCGATCCTTTACGATGTCTGCGGCGATCGCATATAGCTCCGCGATATGCTGCGCACGGTAGGTTGCATCGGTGACGCGCCGGTCATCCAACATGTCTTCGCGCCCTACGGCGGTAAAGAATCGTCGCCAATGATCGTCCGTATAGGGCATCAGGCTGATATGACCGTCTTTGGTTGGCATGGGGCGACGGTCCGGAGCTTTCAGGCGCGTGTAGCCGAATTCGCTTTCCGCCGGTTCGAAAATGGCGCCGTAAAAATGTTCGACCAGATTGAAATGCACCATCGTTTCGAACATTGGCACATCTATTTCTTGACCTTCGCCGGTGCGCTCTCGATGCAAAAGAGCGAAAGCAACCGCCTGTGTCACGGCCATGCCAGAGGTCTTGTCAGCGAATAGCGCGGGGACATGGCGCGGTTCATCGGTGATGAATCCCAATATGGAAGACAACCCCGAAACACCCTGGATCACGTCGTCGTAGGCCGGCCGGCCGGCGTAAGGGCCGTCCTCACCGAACCCGTAGCAGGCACAATAGATGATGTTGGGATTCGATTTTTTAAGGTCTGTATATTCGAGCCCAAGACGTCGCATTGCTTGCGGGCGCATCGAGTGCACCAGTACGTCCGCACCCTCTGCAAGTTTCAACAATGCATCCCGTCCCTCAGTTTGTTTGAGATCGAGGACCAGACTGCGCTTGTTGCGATTGGAATTCAGATACATCGCACCCATACCTGGATTGCGGGCGGGGCCGATGGCCCGGGTGAGGTCGCCACTGGGCGATTCCACCTTGATCACATCGGCTCCCATATCGCCGAGATTTTGGGTCGCAAAGGGACCCATAATGACCGAAGTCAGGTCGAGAATTCGGTAGCCGTCGAGCGGACCGGCCATGGCGGGTTTACCTCAGTTTTCGAATACGAGATCGCAAGCGCTTAGCCGCGTTGCGCGTGATGGAAAATCAAAGAGCGCCGCCCGGAAAGAGCGGCCCTTACGGAGATTAGTTTTGCGACAGTCGCGAAATTTGATCTTTGACGGCGAGCTTTTCGCGTTTCAATCGGCTTATGGCGAGATCGTCTGGATGCGGTCGTTCTTGTTCTTTCTTTAGTTCCGTATCTAATTGGGAATGTTTGCTTTTTAGAGATTGCAGTTGGTCTTCGATGCTGGTGGCGTTGTCGTTGACATTGCTCTCTTGCAACATGTACGGCTCCCTTTTGTTCCCAAACAGCTCGGCCGAATAGGCACCGACCGATTAGCCTATAGGTTAGCGCGAATTGGTCGATTTGTCAGGTGCGAAGATGATTTGTAACAACCCAGATTCATAATCCTACGGCAATTTTCGGCAAATTTTGGTACAATAGACCAATAAAAAAAAGGGACTGCCGGTGGTGGACAAACAAGAGACGATCCGACGAAAGTTGGACGAATTGAAAGTCGAACATCGCGATTTGGACGATGCGATTGCACGCGTTACCGAGGCACCTCCCTACGATCAAGTCACCATTCAACGGCTCAAGAAACGAAAATTGGCGTTGCGCGACGAAATCGGTCGACTCGAAGACAAGCTTATCCCCGATATCATTGCGTAAGGTTTGAGATGGCAAAGGAGCTTGGCGCTTCGTCCGCGCAATAACGGCGCCAAATCTCGTTCAGCATTTGTCCGACATTCTCGGTAAATCTTTCTCGGTCACAAAGCGGCGAATTCATCACGGCATCTCTCAGTCTTGGCCGCAAATCCGCAAGTCGTTGACGGTTTGCGGCCAATCGTACCGCCGTTGCGACATAGGCGGCTTCGGACCCGGTCGCCAATGCCGGCAGACCGATCATCTCCAGAATCCATGCGCCCGCTCGCGTGGTAGGTCGCAAAGTTTCGCTGTAACTGATGACCGGATTTCCCATCCACAACGCCTCGAGGCTAGAGATGCCGCCCTGTTGCGGGAAGCCGTCGAGGGCAATATCAGTCTGATTGTAAGTCGCCATATGATCGTATTGGCTGGATTTCCCAAGAAAGTTGATTCTTTCTGCCGCGACACCTGCTGCGAGTAGCGGTGCGCTCAAGCGATGCTCAGCTCTGGAATCCATGCGCATGTCCTTAAAGGTCATGGTCGCGTTAGGTACAGCGAGGAGAACTTTCGCAAAAAGATGCAATGCAGGATCCTGTAATTTTACTGTGCGATTGAGATTGCAAAAAGAAATCTCGTCTTTTGCAAGGCAAGGTGCTGGAGCAACATCCGGACAGTTTGCGGGAGGCCGCCAAATAATCCCCGCCCCATCAAAGTGGATTATATTTTCGACATAACAATCGACGGTTTCGGGCAACACGTAGACCGGATCGGCAACGAAATAGTCCACAGCGTCGATCCCGGATGCGGTGCCGAGTCCCATCCAACTTAGGATAATTGGTGCGGGTTTCCTTGCATAGGTCATCAACCGGTTGCCGGGCATATGGCCCATGAGATCGATCAATACATCGATCTTATCGTTGCGGATACGGTCCGCTAGCGCTTCGTCCGACAGGTCATAAACCTGAATGAAATCGTCCGCTGCTTTTTCGAAAAATGGCTCGACCGGTTGGTCTGGTACCGAAGACGAATAGAGAATATAGCGGTCCATGCGGCCTTCAGGGCGATCAAACCAAGCGGCCATAGCCCACTTCAATGAATGGCCACTTGCAAAATCACGCGAGACGAAGCCGATATTCAGTGGTCGTTTCGGATCTTTTTCGGTCTCGGCTTGATCAGACGTTGCGGCGATCGGCTGCGCGAATCGCGTATTAAACTCTTTGTAAGCTGCGAATCCGTCTTCGTCGCCGTGGCCGTTCAGCAGACGGTGCAACAGTTTTTCTTCGAAGGACTGCCGGGCCGTGGGTTCGGCCGCGAGTATAGTGTCGAATGTTCGCGACGCGTCTTCGAAGAAACCGTGCAACTGCATGTGTCGCGCCATCATCAACAAGGTGTCTTCGGGATTGTCGATATTTGAGATGGTTTGCTCGATCAGCTGAAGGAGATTATCCAGCCGTCCAATGGAAATCGAGCATTCGAACAACAGATGCCAGGCGGGTTTTTGATTGGGGTCGATCGCCAATGAATCAGTTAGCAAGTGTACCGCATCTTCGGAAAGTCCGGAGTCGATCAAACTGCGGGCTCGCTCCAGAGTTATGGAAGCCCGGTGGTGGCGGTGAAGATCGAGGGCCATATCGATGACCAAAATGACGTGCATCGTCGCTGCCCCGCAACCGTTAATTTCGTCCGCTTGCCGAAGTCGTCCGCACCCTTATAATGCGCGGCTTCTGATCAATCGGGCGAAGGGGGTAGTTCCATGGCCAAGGACCCCGTTGTCGGCATCATTATGGGAAGTCAGTCGGATTGGGCGACCATGACCCATGCGGCGGATACGCTGGATACACTAGGTGTAGCCCATGAAACACGAATCGTTTCAGCACACCGGACGCCTAAGCGCTTGGTAGCCTATGCCGAAAGCGCTCGCGAACGCGGACTGCAAGCGATCATTGCGGGAGCGGGCGGAGCTGCGCATTTGCCAGGTATGACCGCGTCGATGACCCCGCTGCCTGTCTTTGGCGTGCCGATCGAAAGCAAGGCGCTGAGCGGAATGGACAGTCTTTTGTCGATCGTACAAATGCCGGCAGGTGTGCCAGTGGGCACCCTGGCGATCGGCCGGGCCGGTGCGGTGAATGCCGCGTTGTTGGCTGCATCCGTTGTAGCTCTTCACGATGACGACGTAGCCGCCGCACTCGACACATGGCGCGCCGAACAGACCGATGCGGTTGGCGAAGTCCCGGTAGATGACTGAGGACAGCCCGGAAACCATTGAACCAGGTGCGGTTATCGGCATTTTGGGCGGTGGCCAGCTTGGTCGCATGATTGCTGTTGCGGCGGCCCGGCTCGGCTATCGGTGCCATGTTTTTTCAGATGTTGCCGATTCGCCGGCGGCTCAAGTTTCGGAACACGTTACGGTCAGCGGGTTTGACGACCGCACTCAACTTCGCGCCTTTGCCGAGGCAGTGGATGTGGTGACGCTCGAATTCGAGAACATTCCCCAAGAACCGGTTAAGTATCTTGCCGAGTTTGTCGCGGTGCGGCCCGGCCCCAATGTATTGGCGGTCGCTCAGGACCGAATGCTGGAAAAGGATTTCCTCAATTCCATCGGTATCGCGACGACACCTTATGCCTCTGTCGAAAGTGCGGCTGAGTTAGAGGCGGCAGTCTCCAAAATTGGTTCGTCAGGGGTTTTGAAGACCACCCGGTTTGGCTATGACGGTAAAGGGCAGGTGCGTATTCATCCGGATACCGATTTGCCAACGGCTTTTGGGGAAATGGGCGATGGCCCGGGAATTTTTGAAGGTTGGGTGGATTTCGCGCTTGAGATATCGGTGATCGTGGCACGGGGCTTGGGCGGTGAAATCGTATCTTACGTGCCGGTGGAAAATCGCCATGTAAATCACATCTTGGACACGACCATTGCCCCTGCCGGTGTGTCGCCGGGCGTCGCGGCGCGGGCCGGAGAGATAGCGCGCCGGGCAGCGGAAGCGCTCGATGTGGTCGGTCTGCTCGCGGTGGAGATGTTCGTTACCTGGGATGGCGAGGTGTTGGTCAATGAAATTGCGCCACGTCCCCACAATTCCGGCCACTGGACCATCGATGCCTGCGCCATCAGCCAGTTTCAACAGCTGGTGCGCGCAATTTGCGGTCTACCTCTCGGATCAGCCGAGAGGCACTCCGATGCAGAAATGAAGAATCTGATCGGTGATGATGTAAATACATGGTCCGACATCGTGGCGGAGGCGGACGCCCGGTTGCATCTTTACGGCAAATCGGAGATACGTCCGGGCCGAAAGATGGGTCATGTGACGCGGCTGAAACCGCGTGCGGGCCGCTAAGGGCTAACGTGGGGTCTAGCTAATGAGCGTCGAAACTGCCGAAAACCGGCTTGTTCTTTATGATTATCCGGTCTCGTACAATTGCCAGATTGTCAGGCTTGTGTTGTGTGAAAAGGAAATCCCGGGCCGAACGCACAAGGTGGATATCGGCCCTTTAATGGAGCAATTCCAGCCCTGGTTCATGCGCCTGAACCCAAAGGGCGAGCTGCCGGTTCTGGATCATGATGGCAACGTCATCACCGAAACCCTCGATATCATTCGCTATCTCGATGATAAATATCCCGGAACAAAACTGACGCCCATATCGGCGGAAGACCAAGCGGCAATGGATGAATGGGTGTCGCTCGAGAGGGATTTCCCCGAGGCGGATTTCACCTATGGTTTGGTCGAGCAAGGCACAGGCAAAATTGTCGCGAAGGACATGGAGCGCCGGAAGCGTTTGATCAAGGAACAAATGCAAAAAAATCCGGACATGACCGCGATATATCAGGTCAAGCTCGACCTCGTGACCGACTGGCAAGACCGGCTGCGGGATACGGAACTGGTAGACACGCTCGTCGATCGGCTTCAGGAAATGCTCGACAAGCTTGAAGAACGCCTGGCCGGCCGCGAGTTCATCGCGAGCGGCAATTATACCCTGGCGGATGTTGTCTGGACCGCACTTCTGGCTCGGCTCGAAATGTTGGGTTTCAAGCGCATGTGGTCATTCGGTGCCCGGCCGAATATCGAGAATTACTATATTCGCATGAAACAGCGGCCGAGTTTTTCGTGTGCGCCGGTCCACTTGAAATCTTCATTGTGGCTGGTGATCGGCTCAGCGTTGAAAGCGTTTTGGCGCCAAGTGCTGATGGTAGTCGGCGTAATCGTCGCTTTGATCCTATTGATCAGAATACTTTAAGCGCGGAAAAACCAGGCCGGTTTGGGGAAATTGTCGGCCAATGTCTTGAGCCGGCCGGTGAGTTTAGGGATTTGCATCACGTTCTCGATGCGCCGGTCGAGAAATTCGAAACTTTCATCCAGATCGGACGCGTCCTCAAGCCAATAAAACAATGTCGAGCTGTAAACGCCGGCCAGTAGCGCGCGTTTGGAATAGAAATTCCAATCCGTCGCCGTATCGCCGGCGGCATACCAAACTGCGTCCACGGTCCGGTAAAGGCAGCGCGCCGCCATCGGAGCGTGCGCTGGCATTGCCAACGTCGCGCAAGCACGGCGAATGGCTTCCCGGTGGGGCATATTCTGCTCTAGCCTTGTGCGTATAACGGTCGCGACCTTAACTCGAATCGGTAAGTCCGAGAGATCGCCCGACGCTTCGACCATTTTTCGGTCTGCAAGCCCGCTATGATGTTCGATCGCATCCGTCGCCGAGACGGGAAATGCTAGCGCTGCTGCATCCTCATTGAGCCCCAGATCCGCTGCGGCGCGGTTAAGCGCGGTCATGGTCCAGCCATCAAATGGTATGTGCGGTAGGGCCGCTTCCACGATTTGGTCGCGCGTGTGCTGAATGTCGTATGTATCAGTCATCGCTCATTCCCGCGTCATCCTCTGTGCCAGCATCATTGCCGGGCACACCATAGCGCATCTCGTCGCGGAACATCAGCAACGACAAATCGTCCATTTGTTGTGGATAGAGGACGCCGTCCAGATGGTCGCATTCATGTTGTACGACCCGCGCATGAAACCCTTCGGCAACTTCGTCGATTTCGGACCCGTCGAGTGCCGTTGCGCGATAGCGGATCTTGGAAAAGCGGGGCACTTTGCCGATTAGCCCTGGCAGCGACAGGCATCCTTCCCAGTCGAGTTCCTTGTCTTCGGTCAATGGCTCGATCGAAGGATTTATCAGCACCGTGAGCGGCACCTCCAGGGCTCCGTCGTCACCATCTTGCTCGGCGGCGCGGTCACCAGCGACGAAAAACACCACAACGCGCAGCGGCACATGTACCTGTGGTGCCGCGAGCCCCGTTCCGTCCGCATCCTGCATGGTTTCGAGCATGTCACGAACCAGCGTTTGAATCCGGGGGGCGCTCGGGTCCATTACGGGCTCAGCGGGTTGACGCAGGACGGGATGGCCCATGCGGGCGATTTTCAAAATAGCCATGGGGCGTACTATGCAGAGGTGAAAGGCGACAGTAAAGCATTGGAAATAGGGGACTCCCTGGCTTCTGTCGGGCCCTGCTTAACGCTTCACAGGCGTCGGGAGCTATGATATAAACCGCGCCTTCAAGTCGCCGGGCGGGCAAGTCCGTCAGGCGAGACCAAATTTGTGTACGATTTTGACTGTTTCAAAGTGGTAAGGAGTTAGAACCATCGTTCAAGTCGTCGTAAGAGACAATAATGTCGATCAGGCCTTAAAAGCGCTGAAAAAGAAGATGCAGCGTGAAGGTCTGTTTCGCGAAATGAAGCTGCGCCGCAGCTATGAGAAGCCCTCCGAACGCCGCGCACGCGAGAAAGCGGAAGCGGTTCGCCGCCATCGCAAGCTAATGCGCAAGCGCCTGGAGCGCGAAGGCTACTAGGCCTCTAAAACTGGTTATTTCAGCGTGAGAAGCGCCCCCGAGGTCCGGTGGGGCGCTTTTGCTTGTCCAAATCACAGAACTGTGAGTTGCTGCTTATGGTGTCTCACGCCACACTTGGGGCGATGCGACGTACATTCCTTATTCTATTGGCTCTTCTGTGCTTGAGCCCTCAGGCGTTGGCCGATCCGGGTCTCTGGAAATCGGAATGGCCGAAGACCGATTTTTCCAAAAAACTGGCATCGATAAAATTCAGCGAAATTTTCTCGGGCGGGCCTCCCAAAGACGGCATTCCGGCAATCGACAAGCCCAAATTCGAGCCGGTCTCGGAAATCGATAATTTGAGCGATACCGAACCGGTGGTAGGGCTGATCGTCAATGGCGAAGCCAAGGCTTATCCGGTTCAAGTTTTGATGTGGCACGAGATCGTCAACGACACGATCGGCGGTGTGCCGGTGTCGGTTACTTTCTGTCCGCTATGCAACGCGGTGGTCGTGTTCGACCGGCGTCTTGACGGACAAGTGCTTGATTTCGGCACTACGGGGAAGCTGCGCTATTCGGACCTCGTCATGTATGACCGCCAGACCGAAAGCTGGTGGCAGCAATTCCTGGGTAAGGCGATCACCGGTAAACTGACCGGGAAAGTCTTGAAAGTGCTGCCATCGCGTCTCGAGTCCTGGGAAAAATTCAGGAAACGCGCGCCAAAGGGAAAGGTTCTCGTGCCGGATACCGCTTTTTTGCGGAGCTATGGCGCCAATCCTTACGAAGGCTACGATACGCTGCGCCAGCCATTCCTTTATCAGGGTGAAACGCCAAAGGGGATCGCCGCTTTAGCGAGAGTGGTATCGCTCCAGAAAAAAGATCAAGCGTGGAGCCTCGAACTTTTACGCAAAAAAAAGCAAATCAAGCTTGCCGATGGGACTGTTTTGGCGTGGGAGAAAGGGCAAAACTCCGCCCTGGATACACGGGAAATTGCCGATGGCCGCGATGTGGGTAACGTCACCGCCCAGCGCAACGGCAAGGATATTCCCTATTTCGTGGATTTTGCCTTTGCCTTCCACGCGTTTTATCCAAAAGCCACTATCCACAAGCCATAAAAGAATTTTGTTGGCGCAAATCACTCATTAGAGGCGCAACTTAATCCATGCAAAAATTGCATGGATGCATTGCAACATTTGCGTTGGAAGAATGGCTCCATGAGGCCCATATCCCTTTCAACAGAGTTTTTTCGAAAGGAGATATCAAATGAGTGCAGCAACGATTAACGCGCAAGCGAGTCAATTCGCCGGTGTCCGGTTTCTACAGACCATTGGCCGCGCCATTGATGCCCGCGATACCTATGAAGAGCTGGCCGTATTGAACGATGCGGAGTTGGCCAAACGCGGGATCGACCGTGGCGGTGTTTTTCAAAAGGTTCTTGCAAAGCTTGGCTAATTCCCTCCCCTTAGACCAAGCAAAAGGCGGGTCCATCGGGCCCGCCTTTTTTTATGTTTGAGAGGACAGGGTCTGTCTATTCCAAAGCTTTGACGATGTCCTCGCACATCTGTTTGGCGTCCGCGAAGAGCATCATGGTGTTTTCGCGAAAGAAAAGCTCGTTATCGACACCGGCATAACCCGATCCTAAAGACCGTTTTATGAAAAGAACCGTCGCGGAGCGCTCCACATCGAGGATCGGCATACCGTAAATCGCGCTTGTAGGATCAGTCTTGGCGGCAGGGTTTGTCACATCGTTCGCGCCGATTACGAATGCGACGTCGGTGCTGGGAAAATCGCGATTGATTTCCTCGAGTTCGAGGACTTCGTCATAGGGCACATTCGCCTCGGCGAGCAGAACGTTCATGTGCCCCGGCATCCGGCCCGCGACCGGGTGGATCGCGTAGCGGACGTTAATATCCTCGGCCTTCAATAGGTCGGCCATTTCGCGAAGCGCGTGTTGCGCTTGGGCGACGGCCATGCCGTATCCGGGGACGATGATGACGCTAGCTGCGTTTTTCATAATGAAGGCGGCATCTTCCGCGCTGCCCGCCCGCACGCTGCGATCGCCCATTGCATCCGCCGCCGCCGCTGTTTCACCCCCGAAGCCACCCAGGATGACGCTGATGAAAGAGCGGTTCATACCTTTGCACATGATGTAGCTGAGGATGGCGCCGGACGAACCGACAAGGGCGCCAACGATAATGAGAGCAGGATTAGAGAGCGTGAAACCGATTCCGCAGGCGGCCCAGCCCGAATAGGAGTTCAACATCGAGATCACCACCGGCATATCTGCGCCGCCGATTGGAATGATCATCAAGATGCCGAGCAATAGCGATAGGGCTACAATGGCCCAATAGAGTTCTACCGACTGTTCCTTACAGATCAGCACTACAAGCACCACAAGCGTGATCCCGAGCACAGCGTTTAATAGATGTTGGCCGGGAAAGACGATCGGTGCGCCGCTCATAATGCCTTGCAGCTTGGCAAAAGCGATAATCGAACCGGTGAAGGTGAGGGCGCCGATGGCGGTGCCGAGACTCATCTCGATCATGCTCGGCACGGGAATGGCGAGAAAACTCCCGATGCCATAGGCCGCGGGTTGATAAAAGGCAGCAGATGCCACAAAGACCGCAGCTAAACCGACCAGGCTGTGGAATGCGGCGACGAGCTGAGGCAGAGCCGTCATCTCGATCTTGCGGGCTATAACCGCACCGATTGTGCCGCCAATCACGAGGCCCATCAAAATCCAGTCGTAGCTCAGTACACTTGGCGAGGCGAGAGTGGTGGCAATGGCAATCACCATTCCGACGATGCCAAAGATATTTCCGTTGCGTGCCGTTTCCGGCGAAGACAGCCCGCGCAGTGCCATTATGAACAGGATACTGGCTATCAGATAAGCGATCGCTGCGAGATTTTCGCTCATGTCCCGCCTCTACCGTGCTTTCTTTTTGTACATTTGCAGCATGCGCTGAGTGACGATGAACCCACCGAAAATGTTAACCGCGGCGAGGGTCACTGCGATGAAACCGAATACTTTGGCGAGACTCATTTCCGCCGGCCCGGCGGCGATGAGGGCGCCGACAATGATGACCGATGAAATCGCATTAGTAACGCTCATCAAGGGTGAGTGCAGCGCCGGGGTCACGTTCCAAATCACGTAATACCCGACGAAGACGGCAAGTACGAAAATCGTAAATAACGATATGAACCCGCCATCTGCGGACGCACTCGCCAGTGCGCCCGGTTCCAAATGCTGGGCTGTGGATTTGGCGCCGGCAGCCAAGGTGTCGGGGATGCTTTGCATCGTCGAAGTTGCGGGTTCCGATGCCATGGCCTTTAGGCTCCTTTTTTCCGAGCCGTCGAGCGGCGCGTAGATCGTTTGGCAGTTGTTTTTTTGGCCGCGGTGCGCTTTTTCGGTGCGGGTTTCTTTGTTGGCGCGCGCTTGCGCGTAGTCTTTTTCTTCAACGACGGATGCACAATGGATCCGTTCTCCGTCACTTTAATGCCCTGGATGATCTCATCGTCGGCATCGAAGACAAACGCCTTGCTGTCCTTATCGAAATAGGGCGAGAGAAAATTGAACAGATTACGTGCGAACAATTTGCTCGCTTCTTCTGCCATTCGGCCTGGCACATTGGCGTGCCCGACGATGGTGACGCCGTGTTTTTCGACCACCTTGCCGAGCTGGGCGCCCGCACAATTGCCCCCGGCCTCGACCGCGAGATCAACCACGATCGATCCCGGCTTCATGCTTTTCAACATTGTATCGCTGATCAGCTTCGGTGCGGGACGGCCCGGAATGAGGGCGGTGCAAATTACGATGTCCTGCTTGGTGATGTGTTCCGCAATCAGTTTGGCCTGCTTTTTCCGATAATCGGCGCTCATTTCTTTGGCATATCCGCCTGCGGTCTGCGCCTTCTCGAATTCACGATTTTCGACGGCAATGAAACTACCGCCGAGCGACTCCACCTGCTCTTTGGTCGCGGGTCGCACATCGGTTGCGGTCACGATGGCGCCAAGGCGTTTGGCGGTAGCGATAGCCTGCAAACCGGCGACGCCGACACCCATTATGAATGCGCGCGCCGGCGGCACAGTACCCGCGGCAGTCATCATCATGGGCAGTGCACGGCCATAATAATTCGTGGCGTCGAGCACTGCCTTATAACCAGCGAGGTTCGACTGGGACGACAAGATATCCATCGATTGCGCTCGAGTTATGCGAGGCATCAATTCCATCGCGAAGCCGGTGATCCCCGCTTTTGCCATCGCGGTGACGAATTTCGCTTCCCCGAGCGCGTTCATCTGACAGACCAAATGCTGACCCTTGGTGAAAGCAGAAAGTTCGTTCTTTTTTTCGCCCGTAATCATTGGGCGCTGAACTTTGAGGATAATATCGGCGCCTTTGAGGGTCGCGGCTGCACTTGCGCCGATGGTTGCGCCGGCGGATTTGAAATCTCCGTCGCTAAACGACGCTGACGCGCCGGCGCCTTTTTCCACCGCGACGGTAACGCCTATATCGACGAGCTTCTTTACGGTCTCGGGTGAGGCGGCGACGCGAGTTTCGCCGGGCCGTATTTCCTTCAGTATGGCGAGTTTCATGAATTCAGTCCCTGGGGAACAGACTCATTTGCAAGTCTACTCCTGAAATTTCCCTCTATCAGATCTGAGGCCGCGTACACTGCCGAAAACTTACGCGCTTGCCAAGAAGTTCCTGAGACCTTTTGCACAAATTTTCGTGTTTCCGGCCGGGCGCAATCGTCGTATATCGAGTTTCGTATGCGTTTTGACAGGCGCACTCTGGCGTTCTAGCCTTCCCGCCGAGGTTTTGAAGGAACTATCGATGTCGAGCGAGACGGAAACCGAAGTCAATCTGGTCTTTCCGACGCCGGTTCAAGTAAGCGAACTCGGCGATGCCGAAGCTTTGAATGCGACCTTGATCAAGGAAATCGAGGATGTGCGCGAAGTGACACCGAACGGCTTGCCGAATTCCTGGTCATGCGATGTCTATACGACGATTTCAAACAATTGCCGGCTGCACGAGCGGCCAGGTTTTTCGACGTTGGTTGAGCATATCAACGCTGAATCGCAAAAGTTTGCCAATTTATTGGCGATAGATCAGGAGCCCGATCCGCTGCGACTTGCCGATTGCTGGGTAAATATTTATGGCCGCGGCCATTCGCAGGAAATTCATGCCCATGCGAATAATATTCTTTCCGGCGTCTATTACGTCACTGCGCCGGAAGGTTCTTCGCCGATCATGTTTCATTCGCCCGACTGCGATTTAATGCTGGCTCCGAAATTCAGCGAACTCAATGACTACAATAACGCCGCCGTCGGGTTTGAACCCCAAGCCGGCACTATGTTGATGTTCCGAAGCCACCTGAAGCACAGCGTCAAAACGAGCCAAATCGATGACGAGCGAATTAGCATCGCGTTTAATTTACGAGCTTAGGGCAACGGCACTGAGTTTTTCGTGAGAATATCGGTTTGACGTTCGGTCAGTGCATCAATGTCGAAATCGTCGATCAAGCCGTGAAACAGCTGATGCCAATTGGTTTCGGCCTTTAAGTGCATGAAGACCGAACCCAGCCCCACCGCCGCCCGGTCCATGAAAACGAATTCGCGGGGAGGGGTAACGCCTCCGACCCGCCGTAGTTCGCGGTGGACTTTGCCCGCGACCTTGGCGCCATACATCCCGCTATCGGATTCCTGGATGCGGGCGACTTCGTCTTTCAACAGCGGTGCGTAGACGAATTCGGCCCAGATGTTGAGCACGTCCATTAATTCTTTGCTGATATCTTCGAATCCCCAACAGCCATAGGCTTCGGCAGCAAGCGCGTCATCTCCGGTTTTTAATGCTTCGTAGAGGTCGATCACGCCTTTGACGAAACGAGGCGGGAATACCCGGATGCAGCCGAAATCGAGAAGATTGACGGTGCCATCCTCGGCAATCGAATAATTGCCGAGATGTGGGTCGCCATGGATAACGCCATATCTGTAAAAGGGTACGTACCAGGCCCGGAACATGGTGTGGGCGACCTGATTGCGGCGCTCCAATGGTGCTTCTTTCAGGCTCAGCAGGGGCGCGCCATCTAGCCAGTCCATGGTAATCAGCCGATCCGTCGACAGCTCCTCGAGGGCTGTCGGAACGGAGATGTCCGCCTCGCTTCGCAGCATGTCCGCGTACAGCGCCATGTGCCGTCGTTCGAGATCGTAGTCGAGTTCCTCGCGCAATCGGGCGGTGATCTCCGCATGGATCTCGCTGGTGGAGAGCGAACGATCCCCGCGCTCGTAGATCGCAAAAACCAATTTTAACTGTTTTAGGTCCGCTTCTACGGCCGACGCCATATCTGGATACTGTAGTTTGCAGGCGAGCGTCTCGCCCTTGAGCGATTGTGCTTTATGAACTTGGCCAAGTGAGGCGGCATGCGCAGCCTGACGTTCGAAGCTGTCGAATTTCTGTTGCCAGTCACGGCCTAACTCTGCCGCCATGCGGCGGCGTACGAAGGGCCAGCCCATCGACGGCGCGTTGGTTTGTAATCGTCCAAGCGCCTCGACATAATCTTCCGGCAGCGCATCGGGAATAGTCGCAAGCAGTTGGGCGACTTTCATCAATGGGCCCTTGAGACCGCCAAGCGCGGATTCCAAGTCACGCGCATGTTTGGAACTGTCGAGATTTATACCCAGCAGTCGAGCGGCCGCGAACCGGCTCGCCAAGCCACCCATGGTTCCGCCGACCCGCGCATAGCGGCGCAGTCTGCCGCCAACCCTGTTTTCGTCAGGACCCGCCATGTCGCTACAACGCGTACGGGGTGAGATCGATGAAGGTTTTGCGTCCGGCAATCAAATCGGCGGTGATGCGACCGATGGTTGGGCCAAGTGTCATGCCCACATGTCCGCCGCCGAAACCGACAAAAATATTTTTGTGGCCCGGAACCGATCCGAGGCGCGGTACCGAATCCGGCATCGACGGACGGTAACCCATCCACAGCCGATGCTGTTCGCCGCGCAATCCTTTCACAGCTCTCAGTGCGCGGGGGATCATGCGGCGGACTCGCGTGAAATCGGGCGGCGCCTCGGTATTGGCGAGTTCGACACCGGACGTGAGCCGAAATCCGTGCGCCATCGGTGATAAAAACATCGAATCTTCAAAGACGTTGATCGGGTGGCTCAGGCCCGGTTCCGGCTTCGGCATCATCACGTGATAACCGCGTTCGGCTTCGAGAGGGACTTTCACGCCGATAGTTGCCAGCAATTGCTTCGACCATGCCCCCGCGGTCACGACCAACCGGTCGGCCTTATATTCCCCGTTGGCGGTGGCGATGGTGACCGTGCGTGGCCTGCTTTCCTTTATTCCCAGAACACGTTCGGCGATACAGGTGCCGCCACGCGACCGGAACGCCTCGTGGAGGCCTAACATCAGCTTTCCGGGATTGAGAATATGCCCACTTTCGGGCGTCAAAAATGCGTGTTGAAAAATTGGTTCCAAGCCGGGCTCGACCTGGCCGATCTCGTCAGCGTTGAGGACTTCGATCTCGCGGCCCACGTCGCGCAAAAGGTCGACGATCCACTGCGCGCGGCGCCAACCGCGCTCGGTCTCGAACACGGTCAACAGACCCGGCCGATGCACGAGGTCACCAAGTCCGGTCAGGGCCAGGATTTGCTCATAGCTTTCGGTGGCGTGATCGAGCAACGCGGACTTGCGTCGGGCATTGCGTTGCACTCGCCAAGGAACCGCGTTTAGGACAAGACGCGTGAGCCAAGGTGTCAACTGAGGCAAGTGTTTCCAGCGAATCATCAGTGGCCCGTGCGGGTCGAGGAGCATTGTCGGTACACTGGCGATGGTTCGGGGTGTTGCCGTTGGTACGCAGCTCGCAACGCTGATGACACCCGCATTGCCGGACGACGTGCCAGTGTCGGGCTGGCCGATCTCGAACAAGGTTACGTCGTGACCGTCGTCGCGGAGGAACAATGCGGTCGAGATGCCGGCGATGCCGCCGCCGACAACGATAACCTTCCGCGGTTTGACCCGTTTCGCATTCGTTTGCGCCCGCGCCATTTCTGTCACACCCCGTTAAAGATCGAGCGATTCCAATTCGTCGACAAGGCTTTCGATTACGCCCAACCCCTGCGACCAAAAATCGGGATCGGCCGCATCAAGATCGAACGGAGCCAGCAATTCTTTGTGGCGTAGCGTTCCGCCCGCGCGAAGCAGCTCAAGGTATTTCTCCGCAAATCCGACTTCCGCATTCTGATAGACCGAATAGAGCGAATTCACCAGGCAATCGCCGAAGGCGTAGGCGTAGACATAGAAGGGCGAATGGATGAAATGGGGGATATAGGCCCAATAGTTTTGATAGACGTCGCCGAATTTTAGCGTTGGGCCGAGGCTTTCGCGCTGGCAATCGAGCCAAATCTCACCGAGGCGGTCCGGCGTTATTTCGCCCGCTTTTCGTTCGTCATGCACGCGACGTTCGAACTCGCAAAAGGCGGTCTGGCGCACCACCGTGTTCAGCATGTCCTCGACCTTGCTTGCCAGCATCGCGCGCCGCTTCGCCGGTTCTTCGGTTTTCTTTAGCATGGCCTGGAACGTCAGCATCTCGCCGAACACCGAGGCGGTTTCGGCGAGCGTCAGTGGCGTGTCCGACATCAAATGGCCCTGGCCGGCGGAGAGCACTTGGTGCACGCCATGGCCAAGTTCATGAGCGAGCGTCATGACGTCGCGCGTCTTGCCTTGGTAATTGAGAAGTAAGTAGGGATGTGCGGAAGGAACGGTTGGATGCGCAAACGCCCCCGACGCCTTTCCGGGTCGTACCGGTGCATCGATCCAGGCGTGATCGAAAAATTGCTTGCCGATATCGGCGAGTTCGCCCGAGAAGGCACCATAGGCACCGAGAACCGTTTCCCGCGCCTCATCCCAATCGACAATGCGATCATCTTCGTCGGGCAGCGGTGCGTTGCGATCCCAGTAATCCAGTTTCTTGGTGCCGAACCATTTGGCTTTTAATTTGTAATAGCGGTGAGAGAGTTTCGGATAGGCTCCTTGCACCGCGGTCAACAATGCATCGACAACTTCGTCCTCGACGAAATTCGCCAGGTTGCGCGCACTGATTGGGCGTTCAAAACCCCGCCACCGGTTCTCGATCTCTTTGTCCTTGGCGAGGGTATTGGTGATCAGTGCGAAGGTTTTGATGTTCTCACCGAGGACCCGGCCGAAACATTCCGCCGCCTCCTTGCGAACTTTCGTTTTCGGATCCGACAAAAGGTCGAGCACTTCAGTCTCGGTCAGATTTCGCCCGCGGATGGGAAAGCGCATTTCTGCGATCGTCTGATCGAACAGGCGCACCCATGCGGCACGTCCGGTCATCGACTTCTCGTGTAATAACTCCTCAAGCTTGTCGTCGAGTTGGTGTGGCCGAAAGGCCCGCGCGTCGCGGAGCCAAGGGCGGTAATGCGACAGCTTTTCAGACTTAAGTTTTGTCGCCAGGTCGGCTTCTTCAATCCGGTTGATCTCGAGCGTGAAAAACAACAAAACTGTGCTGATCTCATTCACCCGTTCATGAGTGGTTTGGTAGAATTGGCCGATTTCCGGGTCGCTGACATTGCCCGCATGGACGAGACCGGCGAAGCTGGCGATCCGCGAAAGGGTCTCGTCGATCCGTTCGAATTCGGAAATCGCTTCGGCAAGGGCGTCTCCGGAAAGTTCGGCTATCTTGCCCTTATAGTGCGTGGCGAATGCCTCGGCCGCTTCTGCGGACGACTCGATGTCTTTCGCAAGTTCCTTCGACTCCCGGTCCGGATAAAGGTCGCTCAAATCCCATTCCGGCAAGGCGCCGAGCGTTGCTTGTTTCGACATTTCTTTACTCCTAAGCCTGTCAAGGCGATATATGGTGTCGCGACGCATAAGACAAGCCGCACGCAGCGGCTCGCCCGGGGAGAGTGTATTGACGCAGGACATCGATTTCGACGGAATTCCCAATCTGCCGAGCCTTTTTTTCAGCCAAGCTGAACGCTTCGGCGGCGAGACCTTCTTGTCGGTGAAACAATACGGCAAGTGGTCAGGGCGGAGTTGGGCCGAGGTGGCATCGGAAATTTCGGCGCTTGCCAACGGTCTACGTGCTCATGGCATTGAATCCGGTGATCGCGTGGCGATCGTCGCCGAAAACCGACCTGAATGGTTGATTGCCGACCTTGCGATTATGTGTATCGGCGCAATTACAACTCCGGCTTACACCACCAATACAACTGCTGACCATCTTCATATATTGAGCGATAGCGGCGCCAAGCTGGCCATCGTTTCGACGGCACGTTTGGCCGAACGGTTGGTGCCGGCGGCGGACCAGGTGGCGGACTTGAAGACCGTCGTGTTTATGGAGCGCGCCGCAATGAATGTGGAGGGCGAGGTCGACCTGGTTCATTGGGATGCTTTGTTAGACGCCGGTGAACTCGACGACCGTGACGAAAAAGTAGCGGCCGTTTCGCGAAGTTCGCCAGCGTGTATCATTTATACCTCTGGTACTTCAGGTAAGCCGAAAGGGGTGGTGCTGAGTCACGGCGCCATGCTCTGCAACTGCACCGGCGCCTATATGTTTTTGAAGGATATCCCGGGATTTACGCCGGGTCGGGAGTCATTCCTGTCCTTCCTGCCATTGTCTCATTCCTACGAGCATACATGCGGACAATTCCTGCCGATCGCCATAGGAGCGGAAATCTACTATGCGGAAGGGCCGGATAAGCTCGTCGCCAATATGGCCGAAGTTAGCCCGACCATCATGACCGCGGTGCCGAGACTGTACGAAGCAATTCGTGCGCGCATCTATCGCGGTGTCGAGCAGGCGGGTGGGCTCAAGGAAAAATTGTTCAAGCAGGCGCTCGCGTTGGGGCGGAAGGAATATGAGGCGCCCGGCACCCTGAGTATGTCGGAGAAGATTCAAAACACGGTGTTGGAAAAACTGGTACGCGAAAAGGTGAGAGCACGATTCGGCGGTCGCCTAAAGGCTTTTGTGTCCGGCGGCGCCGCACTGAGTTACGAGGTCGGAGTCGATTTTTTGGCGCTCGGACTTCGAATTCTCCAGGGTTACGGCCAGACCGAGTCGGCACCTGTGGTGAGCTGCAACATGCCGCAAAAAAACAAACTTCGTACCGTCGGTCCGCCGTTGCGCGGCGTCGAGGTAAAAATCGCCGAGGACGGGGAAATCCTCGTGCGTGGCGAATTGGTCATGGAAGGATATTGGAACCTGCCTGACGAAACCGCCGAGACCATCCGGGATGGTTGGCTTTACACCGGTGATATCGGGATTCTGGACGAGGATGGTTTTATTCAGATTACCGACCGCAAGAAGGACATTATCGTCAATTCCGGCGGCGACAACATTTCGCCCGCAAGGGTGGAGGGTATGTTGACCGCGACACCCGAAATCGAACAGGCCATGGTCCATGGCGACAAGCGTCCCCACTTGGTGGGGCTTATCGTGCCCTCGGCGGATTACGCCGAGCACTGGGCGAAGGGAAACAACAAATCGACCGACCTTGAAACGCTTGTCGACGATGCCGATTTTGCGGCTGCGATTGGAGACGCGGTTGATCGTGTAAATGATGATCTCTCGGTGATCGAGCGGGTGCGCCGTACGATCCTCGTCGCCGAGGCGTTCAGCATTGAGAACGAAATGATGACGCCGACCATGAAGCTCCGCCGCCACGTTATCCGTGCTCGCTATGGTGAGAAGCTAGAAGCGCTTTACGGCAAGTAGTTAGCCACCCGATTTGGTGTCTTCCGCCGCGACCGGGACCTACGCGTCGTCGCTTTTCTGGGCCTCGATGAAAATATGGGTTACCTCCGGATAGGCGTTTTTGATCCGCGTTTCCATATGGGTCACCGCAGCTTCGACCTGTTCCGAGCTAAGCCCATCGGCGAAATCGAGGCTGACATTGAGCAAAATATCCTGCGGCCCGAAATGGGTGGTCAGCATTTGATTTATTGTGAGAATGCGCTCGTCCTCGGAAATGATTTTCCGAATTCCAGTGACGGTTTCCGGGTGCGCGGCCTCGCCGATCAAGAGCCCCTTACATTCATATGCAAGAAACGCCGCGGTGAGCGCGAGAATCAACGCAATCACCAGTGATGCGATACCGTCAAAGATCGGAAGCTGAAACTGGTCGGAAATGAAGACACCAATCATGGCGGTGATTAAGCCGAGCATGGCTGCAGTGTCTTCGAACAGGACCGTGATTACTGTCGGGTCCTTGCTGTCGCGGATCGCCGGGATGAAATCGTTATCCCCCTTAATCACCATGAATTCCTTATAGGCCACCCACCAGACATAGGCCTCGAACACCATCGCGAGCCCAAGCACGATATAATTCACGTAGGCGTCGGTAACTTGAACCGGATTCATCACCCGATGGATGCCTTCATAGGCCGAAACGCCGGCTCCGACGGCAAATACGATTATCGCTACTACGAACGCCCAGAAATAAAGTTCCTTGCCGTAACCGAACGGGTGCATTTCGTCGGCGGGTCTGGTGGACCGGCGGAGCCCGTAGAGCAACAAAACCTGATTGCCAGTGTCGACCAGGGAATGGATTGCTTCGCTCAGCATGGCCGAACTGGCGGTGAAGATGCTGGCGGCGAATTTGGTAATTGCGATGAGCAGATTGCCGAACAAGGCAGCGAAAATTACCTTCTTCGATGCATTGGTTGCCATCGATCAAACTCCGTGAAATTTGCGGAACCACTCGACGAATTTCGGAATTCCGGCATCGATTGGCGTCGCCGGGGCGAAATCAAAATCTCTTTGCATTGCCGCGATATCTGCGTAGGTCGCTTTGATGTCGCCCGGTTGCATCGGAAGGAAATTCATTTCGGCTTTTTTGCCGACCGCATCTTCCAAAGTCTCTATGAAGCGCATCAAAGGTTCGGGCTTGTTGTTTCCGATGTTGTAGAGCGCATGCGGCGGGTTGTCTTCGGACTCCGCCGGCGGGTGATCGAGGCAGGACAACACTCCGGTGACGATATCGTCGATATAGGTAAAGTCTCGTTCCATATCACCATTGTTGAAGACGTTAATTGGTTTGCCCTCGAACATTGCTTTGGTGAACAGGTAGGCCGCCATATCCGGCCGACCCCATGGGCCATATACAGTGAAGAATCTGAGTCCCGTGCTGGGAATTCGATAAAGGTGGCTATAGCAATGGCCCATCAACTCGTCGGCGCGCTTGGTGGCGGCATACAGCGAGATAGGCGTATCGGTAGGATCTTGGACTGCGAACGGGACTTTCGTATTGCCGCCATAGACCGACGACGAACTGGCATAGACCAGATGCTCGAATTTTCCGAGCGCCCGGCAGAGTTCCAATATGGCAAGTTGGCCAACGATATTGGCTTCCACATAGGCAAACGGATTCTCCAACGAATAACGCACACCTGCCTGTGCAGCGAGATGAACCATATGAGTGAGATCGCCATGGCGGCTTCCGATATCCTCTATTGCCTGTCGGTCGGAGATATCTAATTGAATAAATTCGAAATTCGCAGTTTCTGCGAGTTGCTCTAGCCGCGCATTTTTTAACGATACGTCATAGTAGTCGTTGAGATTATCGACGCCGACAACGGTGTCGCCGCGTGCCAGAAGTGCGAGCGAAACATGGTAGCCGATAAAGCCGGCAGCGCCGGTCACGAGAACTTTCATGGAACTCAAGCCCGAAGAGATTAGTCGGTCCAGATATACAGTGAGTGGCGACGGAAATCACCCTTTTGCCAAAGGTATTGAAAAGATTTACGAATTAGGCCCTGATTGCGGCCCGGGGAATTGCTATAACAGGCTGTTGCCCTAGATTGTACCTAAAGAGGCTTAGGGAAATATGGCGCTGGCGCCGGTAACGCTCGACGACAAATACACTGCCCAAAGGGGCCGGATTTTCGTGACCGGCACTCAGGCGCTGGTGCGTTTGCCGATGTTGCAGCATCAGCGCGACGAAGCCGCCGGGCATAATACTGCGGGCTTCATTTCCGGCTATCGCGGCTCGCCCTTGGCGGCGATCGATCAGCAATTATGGCTGGCGAGAACCTACCTCGACACCCATCACATTCACTTTCAGCCCGGCGTCAATGAAGACCTTGCCGCTACCGCTCTATCTGGGTCTCAGCAGTTGGGTCTCTTCCAAGGGGCAAAGTTTGATGGCGTATTCGGCATGTTCTATGCCAAAGGCCCTGGCATCGATCGCTCCGGCGATGCTTTACGCCATGCCAATCTGGCCGGTACCTCCCAATTCGGTGGGGTGTTGGCGTTGGCTGGCGACGATCATATGAGTAAGTCCTCGACCACCGCGCATCAAAGCGAGTACGCGCTGATGGATGCGATGATTCCCATTCTCCATCCGGCGGGTGTGCAGGAATTCATTGATCTGGGGCTGCAGGGTTGGGCGCTTTCGCGCTATGCGGGCTGCTGGGTCGGGTTCAAGTTGGTCGCCGACACAATGGAAAGCAGCGCGTCGGTCAGGATTGATCCGGAAAACGTAACCATTCGCACACCGGACGATTTCGAGATGCCCGACGGTGGGCTCAATCTGCGCTGGCCCGATCCCTGGCTCGACCAAGAGGAGCGCCTTCATCGATACAAGCTGGACGCTGCCCAAGCCCATGCCCGCGCCAATGGAATCGACCGGGTGATTTTCGACGGACCCAAGCGGCGATTCGGCATTATTTCTTGCGGCAAATCTTATCTTGATCTGCGTCAGGCGCTCGACGATCTCGGGATCGATGAGGAATATGCCGCCGAGATGGGTCTCTCGGTATACAAACCCGCGCTGGTCTGGCCGATGGAACCGGTTCAGCTCGCCAAATTCGCCGAGGGCCTCGACGAAATTCTCGTCGTCGAGGAAAAACGCGGCCTGATGGAAGGGCAGCTCAAGGAACTGCTCTATAACCAAGTCGCAGACAAACGCCCGGTAGTTGTCGGCAAGAAAGATGAGAAAGGCGCCTGGCTGTTACCGTCGAACGGTGAATTGACGCCAGGTATGATCGCGCGCGTGATCGCCAAGCGCTTGGCACCGTTCCACCAGAGCGATCGCATCGATGAGCGCGTCGCGTTTCTGGATAGGCTGTCGAAAGTATTCGAGGGCGAGGGCGCGAAGGTGCTGCGGACGCCCTATTTCTGCTCCGGTTGTCCCCATAATAGCTCGACGGTCGTACCCGAAGGCAGTCGCGCGCTTGCGGGTATTGGTTGCCACTACATGGCGAAATGGATGGACCGCAGTACCGCGACCTATACGCAGATGGGCGCCGAAGGGTCGAACTGGATCGGTCAGGCGCCATTCACCGAAGAGAATCACGTATTCGTCAATATTGGTGACGGGACCTATTACCATTCGGGTCTTTTGGCGATCCGGGCGGCGATCGCCTCGGGCGCGAACATGACCTACAAAATTCTCTACAACGATGCGGTGGCGATGACCGGCGGCCAACAAATGGATGGTCCGCTTACGGTCGCGGCGATTACCCGGCAGGTCCATGCGGAAGGGGCTGCGAAGGTGGTGGTGGTCACCGACGAGCCCGACAAATATCCGGACGAATATGGCTTTGCGGATGGCGTTACCGTGCATGACCGCAAATATCTCGATCAGGTACAGCGCGAACTTCGTGAAATTCCGGGTGTCACGGTGTTGGTTTATGACCAGACGTGCGCGGCCGAAAAGCGTCGCCGGCGGAAACGTGGAACCTACCCCGATCCGGCGAAACGGGTGTTCATCAATGAGCTTGTTTGCGAAGGGTGTGGCGATTGTTCACGTACGTCCAATTGCCTTTCCGTTGTGCCGGTGGAAACCACGTTCGGGCGCAAACGTAGGATCGATCAATCCTCCTGCAACAAAGATTATTCCTGTGTCGAAGGATTCTGTCCGAGCTTCGTAACCGTCCTCGGCGGAGAGCCTAAGAAACCGAAACCACTCGGTGCTGGTGCGTCGTTCGGCGATTTGCCGGAGCCCGAAATCCCGCTCCTCGACGAGCCGTATGGAATCTTGATTACGGGTGTAGGCGGCACCGGGGTGGTGACGATCGGTGCCATTCTCACCATGGCTGCCCATATCGAAGGCAAGGGGTGTTCGGTGCTAGATATGACCGGGCTCGCCCAGAAGGGCGGTGCGGTGGTGAGCCATGTCAAAATCGCCGCCGATTCCGAACAGCTTTACTCGGTGCGCCTCGCCTCCGGCGGTGCAGACGTAATACTTGGAGGCGATGTCATCGTCACCGCGCGCGGCGATAACTTGGAGAAGATCGCCAAGGGCAAGACGTCGGCGGTAATCAACACGCACGAAATCATCACCGGCGATTTCACACGCAACCCGGATTACGAGTTCCCGGGTGCAGGGCTCGGAGCCACATTGAACAGAGCCGTGGGTGCCAAGCGCACGCACTTCGTCGATGCTACAGGTCTCGCGACCGCATTGATCGGCGATTCCATTGCCGCAAATCTTTTCATGATGGGATACGCTTGGCAGCTTGGTTTGATGCCGGTGTCCAGGGAAGCGATCGAGCAGGCGCTTGAACTGAATAATGTCGCTGTCGAAGCCAACAAGCAGGCCTTTCTTTGGGGCCGTAGGGCAGCACATGACGGGCGAGCAGTTGAGGAATTGGTCGCGGGCTCACCTGAAGAGGAAACCGAAGAGTCCCTCGAAAGTTTGATCGAAGATCGGGTTCGGTTTTTGACCCGCTATCAGAGTCGGTTTTATGCGGCGCGTTATAGAGATTTGGTTGCGCGGGTCCGCCGGATCGAGCAAGACCGGGTCCCGGGCGAAGATGAGTTGAGCCAAGCGGTGGCGCGAAACGCGTTCAAGCTGATGGCCTACAAGGACGAGTATGAAGTCGCACGGCTCTATGCCCGAAAATCGTTCCATCGGGAGCTTACACGGACATTCGACGGCGATTTCGAGATTGAGTTCCATCTGGCGCCGCCAATCTTCGCTAAGCGCGACCCGGAGACCGGTCATTTGCAGAAAAGACGGTACGGTGCCTGGGTGATGACAGCATTTCGTATGCTTGCAAAGTTGAAGGCGCTACGAGGTACAATTTTTGATCCGTTCGGCCATACGGAGGAGCGCCGCATGGAGCGTGCGTTGATCGAAGACTATCGACAGGGTTTGGAAAGGCTCGGTCAAAGTCTTCATCGCGGAAACTATCAGTTGGCGGTGGAAATCGCATCGATTCCGGAATCCATCAGGGGTTACGGCCACGTTAAGCTCGACTCGATTGTTCGTGCTCGCTCTTGCGGAGAGGCGCTTCTCGAGCAGTTCGAAAATCCGACACCGCAACGAAACGCGGCTGAATAGTTACAGTGTCCGTGATCACTGATGCGCCATCGCGCATGCCTTAAAATTGCCCTGATTTTAAAATAGATTTCCAATGCGGTTGCTACGGCTGCTAATTTTTTCCGGAAGGGATTCATCAGCATGTTTGTAAATGCACGGAATTGCTCACTAATTGGCTTGTTCTTTGCGGCGGGACTGGCAGCATTCGTTGCTCTGCCTTCGGCGGGGTTCGCGGAAAAGGTCAAAGTTGAAATCCAGCCTTCGCCGATCGTCGTGGCGCCGGGGCAGACCGTAAAATTGAGCGCGAAACTTTCAAACCTGCCGGCGAATGCGCGACTGACATGGTCGATCGATGCTGAAGGTGTCGCCGACGACAGAAAAGGCAAACTGAGTCGAGATTTCCAACCGGTTTACACCGCGCCGCAATCGCCGCCTGACAAACCCGTATTCGTGCAAATACTGGCCTTAGGCGATGGTGTGCCATTGGCCGGTGCTAAATCTGAAATCAAATTTGTCTCTGCGTCCGGTGGCGGCGGAGGCCAGCAAGGCAAGTCCGGCGGCGGTGAAAGTTGGAGCAATCCGTCACCACCGCCATCCGGGAATAGCGCCGGAGGCTCTCCCCCGCCACAAGGGTCCGGCGGCGGATGGGGTAATCCGCCCGCGCAAGGTGCTCCGGCTTCCGGTCCTCCCCCAAGCCAATCTAGCGGCAGTGGCGGAATTAAATGGAACAATCCGTCTTCGCAAAATCCTTCGCCCGGTCCGGCCGGCCCGCCGGATGCTCCGCCTCCGACGGCACCGGTTCAGTGGAACGCGCTTCCGTCCACAAGCGAACAATTGGCTCAGAACGTCGGTGTTGAGACCGAAGACGGTGTCGGTGTCGAAACTGGACCCGGCGGTACGAGCGTTGGTGTGGGAAGCAGCGGCAGCGGCGCGTCTGTCGGTGTTGGCACTGGCGGCGGCGTTAACGCCGGCGTATCGACCGGTGACGAAGGTTCGGGCGTCGGCATCGGCGTAGGTACTGGCGGTTTCGGGCTCGGAATCGGACTCGGTGGCGGGAGCAACAGTGGCGATGATGAAGAGAAAGAAGAGGGCGGCGGCTCGGGCGGGTTCGGTATTGGTATCGGCATCGGCCGATAACGCCGCCTTTCTAGGATACTTACCTTATTCTGATTGCCCTTCGGACGATGTGCTTGGCTCTGGACCGATCGGCGCTATCATGCCGAGCGCGGCCTTGTAGGTATCGAGTAGAAATTCCTGCTCTTCTCGGTCCGATGACTCCATTTTCCGCAAACGCACGATCTGGCGCATGATTTTCGGATCGAACCCTGTGGCTTTTGCCTCGGCGTAGACTTCGCGCAAATCCTCGCCAAGCGCGCCGCGTTCTTCTTCCAAACGTTCAATTCGTTCGATGAATGACCGCAAGCGTTCGCCTGCGACCCCGCCGACATCGGGCATCGGTACCTCCTTGGATGTGTTTTCTTTCGAGGCGACGCTAGACTGATTCGGGTTGGCTTGTGAAGCGGCGGGTCAGCTTTTTTCTTGGTCTTTGAATTGGGCGATTTGTTCGGGCGTGGCTTCGCTTTGATACTGATCTTTCCACTCGCCGTAAGGCATTCCGTAGACGATCTCCCGAGCACCCTCGTAGTCGAGTTCGAGGCCTTTTTCCTCGGCTGCGGCGAGGTACCATTTCGACAGGCAGTTACGGCAAAAGCCGGCCAAATTCATCATGTCGATATTCTGTACGTCCGTCCTCTCGCGGAAATGCTCGACCAGACGACGAAAGGCGGCTGCTTCCAACTCGGTTTTGGTTTGTTCGTCCATTTTGTGCTCCGTCTTTAAAGGACGGCGCTCGACCGTCTCTTTTCCCAATTTCGAATGTTTTACTATAGTCCGGCCATGAATGCGCCTTTTTCGAGCTTGCCTGCGGATCGCCGCGCCCTGTTTGCGCTAGCAGCGGGGGCGGTGGCTGTGGGTGCGTCGCCGATTTTCCTCAGGCTCGGCGAAATGGGGCCGTTCGCCGCCGCTTTTCATCGTGCCTTTCTCGCCATACCTGCGATCGCTGTTTGGCTGCTGATTGTTGATCGCGGGAAAATCGAACGTCCTAAAAACACCGGCGATGCAGCTTTGATGGCGCTTGCGGGATTCTTTTTTGCCGGTGATCTCGCTTTTTGGCATCTGTCGTTGTTCGGTACCGCCGTTGCCAATGCCACCCTTTTTGCCAATACCGCGCCGGTCTTCGTTGTACTCATTGGCTGGGTATTGTTTCGCCAGACGGTCACGAAAACTTTCGTTGCGGGTATGGCGCTCGCGCTACTAGGGGCGATTTGCCTAATTCATGCGAGCCTTAGTTTCCGGCCCGACCGGCTAACCGGCGATGCCTACGGCGTTGTGACTGCGATGTTTCTCGCCGGATACCTGCTCACGCTGGAACGCTTGCGCCGAACCTATGGTGCTGCGGTGATTCTGTTTTGGAGCACAGTTGCAACGGCTGTTTGCCTTTTGGTACCGGCACTCATCTTCGAGGGACAACTGTTTGCCGAGAGTGCCGAGGGTTGGTTGATGTTATTGGCCTTGGCCTGGATCAGCCAGGCAGCTGGACAAGGGTTGATCGCCTATGCGTTGGCAGTACTGCCGGCCAGTATCACTGCCGTTGGCTTGTTATTGGAGCCGGTTGCAGCCGCGCTTTTGGCTGGCTTTATCCTGCATGAGGGTTTGGGGCCATGGCAGCTTGTGGGAGGTGTCGTCGTACTTGCCGGTATCGCACTTGCTCGACTTGGAGCGATCGGAGACACGAAAAATTAATGAACATGTTGCATTTGCTTGCTGATTTCGGGGGCGAGTTACACTAGGGTTTGCTCATGCGACGGCAACATTTGACCAAAATCGTGGCAACGCTGGGTCCCGCCTCGGCGGCGCCGGAAACCATCCGTGCCCTGTTTGATACGGGCGTCGATGTGTTTCGGCTAAATTTCAGCCATGGCGATCATTCGGATAAGAAAGCCAGTATCGATGCCATTCGTGAGATCGAAAAGGAGACCGGCCGGCCCATCGCCATCATGATGGATTTGCAGGGTCCGAAACTGCGCGTCGGCACATTCCCGGATGGGCCAATTGAGCTCAATGCCGGCGACACCTTTCGATTAGAGCTAGAGGATAAGCCTGGTTCTCAGACACGTGTAACCCTGCCGCATCGGGAGATCTTTGCCGCCCTCGAGCCATCCACAGACTTGCTGCTAGATGACGGCAAAATCCGGCTACGTGTTGTCGAGTGCGGCGGTGATTTCGCGGATACGGAAGTCGTGACCGGCGGCACGTTGTCTGACCGAAAGGGTGTCAACGTCCCAGGCGTCGTGTTGCCGCTCTCCGCGCTGACCGAGAAAGATTTGAAGGACATGAATTTCGGTCTCGATAACGGTGTCGATATTTGCGCTTTGTCTTTCGTCCAGCGTCCGCAGGATTTGGCCGACGCGCGCAAACTGATACAAAACCGCGCCGCCCTGTTGACCAAACTCGAGAAACCGACGGCGATCCAGCATTTGGACGAGTTGGTCGAGATGTCCGATATGGTGATGGTTGCCCGTGGTGATCTCGGTGTCGAAATGCCGCCAGAAGAGGTTCCCGTGCTGCAAAAGCGCATTGTTGCGCTATCCCGGCAGATGGGTAAGCCGGTCATTGTTGCCACCCAGATGCTCGAATCCATGATCACCGCACCGACGCCCACGCGCGCCGAGGCCTCGGACGTGGCGACCGCAGTCTATGATGGTGCTGATGGGGTAATGCTGTCGGCGGAGACCGCCGCCGGAGATTATCCGATCGAAGCGGCAGCCATTATGAATAGGATCGTCGAACACACCGAGAGTGATTCCCAATATCGCCGATTTCTGGAAGCCGAACGCGTATTGCCCGAGGCAACGGCGGCGGATGCTATCAGTGCGGCGGCGAGCCAGGTCGCCGAGACTCTCTCTGCGAAGGCTATCGTCACCTACACCACTTCAGGATCGACCACTCGTCGCGCTGCACGCGAGCGGCCCGAAGTGCCCGTAATCGGGCTCACACCGTCGATTGCTACCGCTCGGCGGCTTGCAGCGGTTTGGGGGGTGCATAGCGTCCATACGCTTGATGCGCGCGATTTTGCTCAGATGGTCGAGTTCGCAAGCGACCGAGTATTGCAGGACGGTTTTGCCGAAGTCGGGGATCGAATCGTTATTACCGCAGGCGTTCCATTTGGTACGCCGGGCGCGACCAACATTCTGCGTATCGCGCGCGTTGGGCAATCCGCGGGTCAACGGCGCTAGCCGCTATTTATCGATATCCTTGAATTTTCCCGTGCGCGGCCGTTTGAAAGCGCCGAGTGGTGCGATTTCAGCCATGCCGCCCCCTCCGGGTACGAAGAACTTGATAGGCACTTGGCCGGGCGGGCTTACGATCCTGCAACCATACTCTTTTAGTTTGGCCGCTGTCGTTTCGAGGTCTTCCACCTCGATGCCGAAATGGCCGATCTTGTATCCGGCACCATGGGCCAGTGCTTCGGTAGATTCTTCGTCGTCATATTGGGTGCAAGCGAGGTCGACGGTGCCGTCGGTAAGGTGTGCCGTCCAATGATCGCCCCGAGTATGCCGACGCTCGGGCTCTTCGAATCCGAATACGGATTTATAAAATTTTGCCGTTCGGTCCATGTCCTCGACCTTCAGCTGAATATGCTTGATGCGGGCCTTGCCCATGGCCAGTCTCCCTCTTTACCGATCCGTAGTATAGCTTAACCCCTGAACCAAGCCACGACTGGTGTCGCCCGTGTCCGAACTACCGGCTGAATTTTTTGAAGACGACCCCGCTGCCGCTAGGCGCCGGTTCCGTGGCATATGTGAGGACGCGGGGCTGGAAATCTGTACCATCGGCGATTGGGAAGAAGACGGTTTTGTCATAGACGCCGCCCGAATCGATTCTCCCGACGCGCCCTCTGTTTTGGTGCTCACTTCCGGAGCCGGCGAGGGCGAAGGTCTCTGCGCCTCGGCAATCCAATGCTGCGCGTTGGCTGGCCCCGTGCGACGGGAATTGCCGCGCGAGGTCGGCATTCTTTTCGTCCATAGCGTAGCGCCCGAATGGCAACAGACTTTGCCGAACGCCACCTTCTCGGTGCCCGAACGAGCATGGGAAGATGCATTGTTGGTCGCGGCGGAAACTCGTTATGAGGAGTTCGTGCGCGAGGGAAAGACGCTGCGCATAAACGAAGATGATGCCGTAGAAGATGACTCGAAAGAGGCGCCTTCACCTGAGCAGGAACTCGAAAAGTTGATGGAAGTTCACCTCGGTCGGGCGACCCGGATAGGCGTTCTCGACGTCCGCACGGGTCCTGGCGAGTTTGGACGTTGTGACGTAATCGCCTGTGCTGGTAAGGCGACGCCGGCAGGGAGGCGGGCGGGGCTTTGGTTCGGTGCAAGGGCCGAACTCGACGATGCCTCTTCGCGCGCAGTGCCCGGTCCGTTGGCGCAAAGTCTAATCGCCGCGCTGCCGCCGGCGGAGCTGGCAGCGGCGGTAATGGAATTCGGCACTTATTCGTTGGAAGCGATGCTAGGCACCAGCACAGGGCGGATGTTCTATCCCGACGATCCCGCTTGGAGGATCGAGGTTTGGAAAAAGGCGCACGCGGTCATCCGCCGTGCAATGAAAGTGATGCAACGGCCTTAAGCCCGTTTATCTCGGTTTGTCGCCCTTGATCGTAATGCGACGCATATAGCGGCGGAAACCGTGATAATCGTTCATCGCGTAATGCATGACGCAACGATTGTCCCACATAACCAGCGATTTGGGCTCCCAGCGAAAACGCGCTGTAAATTCCGGCTTCTCGATATATTTGCGCAAATAGAGAATGAGCGGCAAAGATTCCTCGAAATCGAAGTGCTCGAAACCTTGGGTGTGTGAGCTGATGTAGAGGCTCTTACGTCCGGTCTCGGGGTGGGTGCGGATCAGAGGATGGAAATTGATGGTGTCGATTTCCGGTGGCGGATTTATTGGCTTCACATGGCTGTGGCCCTTGTAGCGGTCGCGCTTGTCGATGCCGCCGCGGGTTTTGTTCTTGTTGCCGGTGTTTTCGACTTTGATCTCCGACAGCAATTCTTTCATGCCCGGCGAAAGCGCTTCATAGGCGAGATACATATTCGACCATTGAGTATCGCCACCGTAGGGCGGTGTCTCGACCGCATAGAGGATCGTCGCCTTGGCCGGCTTCGCTACGAAGCTCTGATCCGTATGCCATAGATTGCCGAAATTCCGCTGGTCCTTCGGATTCTTGACGATCTCCAATATCTCAGGATGCCCGTCCATGGTCGGCATGAAGGGATGGCGATGGATCGCGCCCCATTTCCGCGCGAAACGGACTTGTGCCTCGGGCGGCAGATCCTGATCGCGGAAACAGATCACCTGATGATCGAGGAAGGCCTGGCGGACGTCGGCGAAAACTTCCCGTTTCATCGGTTTCGATAGGTCGACACCTACGATTTCGGCCCCGAGCGCGCCCGCAAAGGGAACTGCTTCGAGCGTGTCATATTGGGTTCGCCGTTGTTCCAACATGGTTCGAACTCCTGCTGCTAGACGGGCACGTCGCCCTTGATCGTAATTCGGTGCATGTGGCGCCGTTTCCCATCGGTGTCCGGCACCGCGTAATGCTGAACACATCTATTATCCCAAAACGCCAAAGAGTCCACCTCCCAGCGAAAGCGGCAGGTGAATTCCGGTCGCTCGGCAAAGTCGCGAAGGTACTCGATAATTGGCTGCGCTTCCTCGCGCGCGAAATTCTTCAAGCCTTCGACTTGATTTCCGATGAAAAGGGATTTTTTGCCGGTTTCGGGATGTGTGCGGAAAAGCGGATGGAAACAACTCGTACTTAGGTTTTTGGGCGGCGCTTTGGAATTCATTGAGCCCTTGTTTTGCGTTGCCGCCTGGGCGCTACGGGTGCCGCCGGACGCCTCGATTCGAACGTCGTCGAGTATTTTCTTCATGCCGGAGGACAACCCGTCATAGGCAAGGTACATGTTTGCGAACAGAGTATCGCCGCCGAACTCAGGCACTTCTTTCGCATACAGCATGGTTGCTTTTGCAGGGCGACGCTGAAATAGCTGGTCGCTATGCCAAGCATCGCCGAAGGTGTAGGTGTCCTTCTCGGTCTTGATGATTTCGATAATTTCCTTGTGTTCGGGATGGGGTTCGAGGAACGGGTGCAAATGTATTCCGCCCCATTTGCGCGCGAAGCGGACGAATTGGGAGGGTTCCAGCTTTTGGCCACGAAAAAAGATTACGCAGTACTCGAGCCAAGCGGAGCGGATTTCATCGAAAACCGGTTTCGGTAACGGTTTTGACAAATCGACGCCTTCGATAACGGCGCCGAGGGCTCCGGAAATCGGGCTTACATCGATATGTCGGAACGCCAATTGAGGCCTCCCTCAAAGCCTAGAATGGCACATCGCCTTTGATGGTAATCCGATGCATGCGCCGGCGCTTGCCTTGGTAATCGGGCACAGCGTAGTGCTGGACGCAGCGATTATCCCAAATCGCCATTGAGTTGGGCTGCCAACGAAAGCGGCAGAGGAATTCTGGCCGTTGGGAGAATTCGCGCAGGAAATTGATGATCGGCTGCGCTTCGCTATCCTCGAAATCTTGCAAACCGACCACGTGGTTGCCGATATAGAGCGCCTTTTTCTTGGTCTCGGGATGCGTTCTGAACAGCGGGTGGAAATTCACCGTCTTGAGATTCTTGGGCGGCTTGATCGACTGCATCGATGAACCTTTGGAATAGCGTTCTTCGCGGGTTTTCTGTACCCGGTTCCGTTGATTGTTGCCCGCCGCTTCGATTTTGACACCGCGCAGAATTTTTTTCATCGACGGCGAGAGCATTTTGTAGGCCTGATACATATTCGAGAATATCGTATCGCCGCCGACCTCCGGCACTTCCTTGGCATAGAGGATCGTCGCTTTTGCGGGTCGCACTGAAAACATCTGATCGGTGTGCCAAGAGGACCCGAACGTATGCGTGTCCTTCTCGGTCTTCTTGATTACGATGATTTCGGGATATCGCGGATGCGGTTTTATGAACGGGTGAATATGGATACCGCCCCATTTCTTGGCAAATTTGATGTGCTGGTTAGGGCTGATCTTCTGATCGCGGAAAAAGATCACCTGATATTTGAGCCACGCCTTGTGGATTTCATCCATCTCCGGTTTCGGGATCGGTTTTCTAAGATCGGGACCGAAGACTTCCGCCCCAAGTGCGCCGGTCAAAGGTTTGACGTCGATATGTTTGAAAGCCATGTCCGTTGCCTCGTCGGTTAAAACGGCTTGTCGCCCTTGATAGTGATTCGATGCATCCGCCGGCGATGTCCCGGATAGTCCGAAATCGCGTAATGCTGAAGGCACCGATTGTCCCAGATCGCCATCGAGTTTTTCTGCCAGTCGAATCTGGAAATGAATTCGGGCCTGGTGCAGTGATCGCGCAGTAAGTCGATTAAAAACTCGGATTCCGCATTCTCGAACCCAACGAGATTTTGGGTGTGAACGCCAATATAGAGAGCTTTTTTCTTGGTTTCAGGATGCGTGCGGACGAGCGGATGCTCCGCATTCGTCTTCAATCCTTTGGGTGGTGCCTTGGGCTTGGCGCTGGCGCCTTTGTAGCGGTCCTGACGCGTGTTGTAGTTCGCGCGGCGCTTATTGCCGTCGCCCACATTGTAGGTCTTTACCTTGCGCAGCATTTTTTTCATGCCCGGCGACAGCGCCTCGTAAGCGAGATACATATTTGCAAATTGGGTGTCGCCGCCATATGGGGGGACTTCCTTTGCATAGAGGATAGTCGCTTTGGCTGGAGTGGGTGAAAACATCTGGTCCGTATGCCAACGATTGCCGAACGTGTAGGTATCCGTCTCGGTCTTTTTGACTTCCAGAATTTCCGGATGCTTCGCCAGGCCTTTGACGAAGGGGTGAAGGTGAATCCCGCCCCATTTTTTGGCAAATTTAATGTACTGTTCCGAGGTGAGCTTTTGATCGCGGAAGAAGACCGCCTGATGTTTAAGCCAGGCCTTGTAGACCTCGGCGAATACGTCGCGTTTGATGGGTTTCGACAGATCGACGCCATACACTTCCGCGCCGCCGGCGCCTGCGATGGGCTGCACGTCAATATGCTTGTAGGCCACTGACCGTTTCCTCGTCGTTTTATGTGATGAATCGTTGCTGGTTCCATAATCCTTCGATTTGATCGCGAAGGCAATATAGCGGTTACTCGTTACTTCAGCGCCATTCCCCTGAAACATTTTTTCAGTAAAGTAGGCGATATCTTTCAACCAAATAACCACCGCACGGGGAGAGTTTTAATGCCAGATAAAATCGAATTGACCGCCTCCGATGGCCACAGCTTCGGCGCCTGGAAGGCCGAGCCGTCGGGCACGCCAAAGGGTGCTATATTGGTAATTCAGGAAGCGTTCGGCGTTAATGGCCACATTAGAGACATGGTCGATCGTTATGCTGCCGAGGGATACCTCGCAGTGGCGCCACAGCTTTACGACCGAGTCGAGCGCGATGTGGATGTGGGCTATGTCGGCGAGGACCGCGACAAGGGTATCGAATGCATGAAAGCGATGGATTTCGACGATGCCATGCGCGATGTGGAAGCGGCTCGCGATGCGGTCCAATCGGCCGGTAAGATCGGAATCACCGGCTGGTGCTGGGGCGGCTCGGTTTCCTGGCTGGCCGCATGCCGGGTCGATGGCCTCGCTTGTTCGGCACCGTACTATGGCGGGCGCATTCCGGACTTCAAGGATGAAAGCGCAAAGATTCCCGTCATGTTCCATTGGGGTGAAACAGACGCTTCAATCCCGATGGAAAAGGTAGGCGAGGTCAAGGCCGCCACGCCGGACGCCACTCACCACGTTTATGCCGCGGGCCACGGCTTTAATTGCGATCACCGGGATTCCTATGATGAGGAAAGCGCCAAGCTCGCTCACGGCCGGACCATGACGTTCTTCGCCGAGCAATTAGCTTAAGGATCGAATTTGACGAGAAAAGGCCGCGCGGTGAAAGCCACGCGGCCTTTTTAATAGGCGTTAGCTCAGGTCTAGGCTTTACCCTGATAAATTTTCACGATCGTGTTCAGCATCGCCATCGCGTCCTCGCGTGGGCGCTGAAATGTGTTGCGGCCGATGATCGATCCTGTGCCCCCGCCATCGCGGACAGAGCGGATTTCGTCCAGCACACCATCCAGATCCTTGGCTTCGCCACCGGAGAACACAACGAGCCGACGGCCGTTGAAAGATGACTGCACCACATGGGCGATACGGGCCGAGAGCGTCGAGATATCGACGTTGTGCTCTTCGTATACCTTCTTCGCTTCCGGTTGATAGAGAACATCCGTCGGCGGTTTGACCTTAATGATATGCGCGCCCATTTCCGCGGCCAGATGGGCTGCGTAAGCGCATACGTCGATGGCGGTTTCGCCTTCGCGGTCGAGATTGCCGCCACGCGGGTAAGACCAAAGCACTGCCGCGAGGCCGACCGCCTTGGCTTCCTCGGAGAGCTCACGAAATTCTTCCATCAGTTCGAATTGATCGTCGGAGCCGGGATAGATAGTAAAGCCGATCGCGGCACAGCCGAGCCGGAGCGCATCGTTGACGCTGCCATAAACCGCCTGATCCTTCGACGTCGCGTGACTGTTTGAGCTGTTCAGTTTGAGGATTGTCGGAATCGCGCCGGCGAACGAGTCCGCTCCGGCCTCGATCATGCCGAGCGGAGCAGCATAAGCGGACAGGCCCGCATCTACGGCCAGTTGGTAGTGATAGTGGGGGTCATAGGCCGGCGGATTTTTCTCGAAACTCCGTGCCGGCCCATGTTCGAACCCTTGATCGACCGGAAGGATAAGCAATTTGCCGGTCCCGCCTAGCCGTCCATGCATCAAAATGCGGGCTAGGTTGGCTTTAGTGCCGGGACAATCGCTTTCGTAATTGGCAAGAATCTTTTTGACGAGTTGTGTGACTTTCATGGTCGGCTCCCCATCGACGAATATCTTTTTGGTCAAAGACCGGATGAGGCATACAAGAGCCGGTATCGATTTTCAACTTGCCAGGAAGGTAGGCGCTAACGCCTTCAATCCACTTCTAAAAGCCAGTCCCGGCAAGCTTTGTCGAGGCTCTCGCCCTGGATTTCCAAGGCGTAAAGATCAAGCGAGTCGGGCCGGGCTGTGCTGACTTGGGCACCTAGTTGGTTGGCGATGTCAGTTACCTTGTCCTTGGTCTTGCCTTCAAAGCGGATATGGGTGATGCCCTGTCGGAGCGCGGCCAAGGCGTAGCCCGCCCGATCGCCGCAATCGAGCATCGCTTCAATTTCCATATCGTTAAATTCGGTAGCGGCCTCGGCGATCACCGCCTGAAACCAACCCGGGCCTACGGTGCCGGCAGCGTACGGTGCGCTTAGCAACAAAACAGGCCGCCCGATTTCCGAAGCGGCCTGAAGTGCCAGCCTGGCGTGAGCCAAGCTGTGAATCGTGATGGCTTTGCGGACGCCGCTCAGCCGAGCGACCCCAAGGCAACAGCGGTATCGGACATTCGGTTCGAAAAGCCCCATTCATTGTCGTACCAGGACAAGACCCGGACCAGCGTCCCTTCGATAACCTGAGTCTGGGTAAGGTCGAACACCGAACTCGCCGGATTGTGATTGAAGTCGATGGAAACCAGGGGACCGTCGTTCGTCGCAAGCACGCCTTTGAGCTTGCCGTTGGCGGCCTTGGTGATCGCTTCGTTGACCTCTTCCGGTGTGGTCTCCCGCTTGGCGTTGAATTTGAAATCGATGAGCGAAACGTTTGGCGTGGGTACCCGGATCGCCGTGCCGTCGAGCTTACCATTGAGTTCGGGAAGGACCAGCCCAACCGCTTTCGCCGCGCCCGTCGATGTCGTAATAAGTGCCTGCGACGCGGAACGTGCGCGCCGGAGATCGTCATGCAGCGTATCGACGGTAACTTGGTCGCCGGTGAAGGAATGCACCGTGGTCATATAGCCCTGTTCGATGCCGATGGCATCGTGCAGAACTGCCGCTACCGGCGCCAAACAGTTTGTGGTGCAAGAAGCGTTGGAGATCACCGTGTGATCAGCGGAAAGTTGATCGTCGTTCACGCCGTAAACCACGGTGAGATCGACGCCGCTTGCCGGTGCCGACACGATAACTTTCTTGGCACCCGCTTCGAGGTGCATCGCGGCGTCTTCCTTGGTGACAAAAATGCCGGTGCATTCCATCGCCACGTCTACGTCGAGATCGCCCCAGGGCAATTTCTTCGGGTCGCGCTCCGCAGTGACCTTGATTTTACCTTTGCCGAGATCGATCCAATCTTCGCCGGCACTCACATCGCCGGGAAAGACACCGTGCACGCTGTCGAACTTAAGCAAATGCGCATTGGCTTCGACCGAGCCGAGATCGTTGATGCCGACGAAATCGATGTCGTCACGGCCTGCCTCATAGGCCGCGCGTAACACCAAACGACCAATACGGCCGAACCCGTTAATTGCAACTCTGACTGCCATTGAATTCCCCCTTGAAAACGACGTCGCGGCTTGTTGTAAAATCTCTCGGCCGCTTGATGAGCCCGTGATTTAGACCGAATGACCGTAGGGTTCAAGCGTCGGACGCATCTTAGCCCTACATTCTACTTTTGACCGCATCCGCGACCGCTTCGGCGGTGATGCCGAAGTGTTTGTACAGATCGCCAGCCGGTGCCGAGGCGCCAAAACTTGTCATGCCAATGAATGCACCTGAGCTGCCTATATAGCGTTCCCAACCGAAGCCTGCCGCAGCCTCGACCGCGACGCGCACCTGATCCGGTCCGAGGACCGAGTTTCGGTAGGCTTCGTCCTGTTGGTCGAACAGTTCCAGACACGGAGCGGAAACGACTGCTGTCGGCACGCCGTCTTGCTGCAGCATGTTTCGTGCGGCAAGCGCGATTTCGATCTCCGATCCGCTGGCAATGATCGTTGCTTGGCGGTCGCCATCGGCGTCGCTCAAGATATAAGCGCCACGGGCGGAAATATTATCCTGGTCGAATTCGGTCCGGACCGGTTCCACACCTTGGCGGGTGAGCGCGATAACCGATGGTCCGTCCGCATTCTCCAACGCTAGAGCCCAACATTCGGCGGTCTCGGTAGTGTCCGCAGGTCGAAACAGTTTGACGTTGGGCATGGCCCGCAGTGCTGCCAAATGTTCGACGGGCTGGTGGGTCGGGCCGTCTTCACCGAGGCCGATGGAATCATGGGTCATGACATAGATCACCCGCTGATTCATCAGTGCCGAAAGGCGAATTGAGGGACGGCAGTAATCCGTAAAGATCAAAAACGTGCCGCCGTATGGGATCACACCGCCATGCAGCGCCATGCCGTTCATGGCTGCAGCCATGCCGTGCTCGCGGACGCCGTAATAGATGTAGCGCCCGGAAAAGTCGTTGGCTGTCACCGGGTCCATGCCGTCGGCTTTGGTGAGGTTGGATCCGGTCAGGTCCGCAGAGCCGCCGATCATTTCCGGAACCGCCGCTGTCAAACTGTCGAGGGTGAGCTTGGAGGCTTGTCGGGTGGCAATCTTTTGCGGATCGGCAGCGATGGATTTTTTAAGGTCGCTGACCGCTTGCTCCCATCCTTCGGGTAGGTCGCCCGCGATTTGGCGTGCAAATTGTTCTTTTGTCCCGGCATCGAGCGCATCCAGTCGGCTTTGCCAAGCCTCGCGGTCGACGCTGCCCCGAGCGCCGGCGCTTTTCCAGGCATCTGCAATGGCATTGGGGATCACAAATGGGTCGTGGGGCCAGTCGAGTTCCTTACGTGCAGCAGCAATTTCGTCTTCACCGAGTGGCGCGCCATGGGTGGCTTCACTGCCTTGTTTGTTGGGTGCGCCAAATCCAATTACTGTGCGGCACGCGATCATCGAAGGTCGTCCGTCGGCTTGAGCGGCTTCGATAGCAGCTGCGATAGCGTCCGGGTCGTGCCCGTCGATGGCGTCCGTATGCCATCCGGCGGCATCGAAGCGTTTTTGCTGATCGTCGGTGACGGTCATTGAGGTCGCACCGTCTATGCAAATTTCGTTGTCGTCGAACAAAACGATCAGCTTGCCGAGTTTGAGGTGGCCGGCCAGCGAGATTGCCTCGTGGCTGATACCTTCCATCAGGCACCCGTCGCCAGCGAAAACATAAGTATTGTGATCGACGATATCGCTGCCGAAATGTGCGTTCAGAAGGCGTTCCGCGAGCGCCATGCCGACAGCATTCGCAATTCCTTGGCCCAGTGGTCCCGTTGTGGTCTCGATGCCCGCGGCATGCCCGAATTCCGGATGGCCGGCGGTGCGGCTACCGAGTTGACGGAAATTGCGCACCTGGTCGATGTCCATATCGTCATAGCCGGTCAGATGCAAAAGTGAATAAAGGAGCATCGACGCATGACCGTTCGACAACACGAAACGGTCGCGATCTGCCCAATTAGGATCAGCTGGATCGTATTTGAGATAGCGCGTGAAAAGTACCGTCGCTATGTCCGCCATTCCCATCGGCGCGCCGGGATGCCCTGAATTCGCGGCCTGCACCGCATCCATGGAAAGTGCTCGTATAGCGTTCGCCATCTCGCCATGGCTGACGCCGGATTTATTTTTGGCTGCTGTCGCGGTCATATGAATTTCGGTGTGATGGGCTGAAATGTTCGCAGAACGGATAGAGCCGCACCATGCCGCCTCGCCCCAAAGCCGTCAATATCCGTTGCCGTGCATCGAATCGATTTCGCGCCTAATTCAAGAATTTCAAAAACAGACATTGCCGACAGGCAAAAACACTTGCAATTTATCGGCAAGAGGTTTTCTCATACTAAGAATTCATGTCACGGGACAAAGCCTTGAAACCGCTTAAAAACGAGTTTTTCTGATGTCACGTCTTGTGGAAGCGCGCGAACGTTTGGAAGCTGCGGTCGACCGGCTCGATCAAGTGCTGACCCATCGTCTGGAATCAGCGGGAAACGATCCGGAAAAAGACGAACTCGCCGTCGAATTGGAAGCCGCCCGCGCCGAATGCGAGCACCTGCGGTCGGAAAGCCGACAAATCGCGGCCCGACTCGGAACCACGATAAAGCGTCTCGAGGATATATTGGCGACGGATAAGTAGGTCACCCTGCGCTAGAGATAGAGAATACAGGCAAGCACCGAATGAGCGATTTATCGATTACCGTCAACGGACGCAGCTACGTTATCGCTTGCGAGGATGGGCAGGAAGAACATCTCGCGCGGCTTGCCAATTATATCGACAAACGGGTCAACGAGATTGCCGAATCGGTAGGTCAAGTCGGCGAATCAAGGTTGATATTGATGGCCAGCCTCTTGGTGGCGGACGAGCTTGGCGATGCCTATGCCGCGTTGGCGGCTGAGCGTGGCGAGACCGATATTGGTCTGCTCGAACGACTTGAGGGCGAACAAGCACCGGCGGCCGAGGACCCGACAACAGCTGAACTGCTTGAGCGACTTGCAGAGCGTATTGAGGCGATTGCTGGCAAGCTTGAAGAGACCGAGGTATAGAGGTGTTAAGCCGCTGCGCGGTGCGTGAGGTCTCGAATATCCCGGGGGCGATAACGTTTCTCAGGGAACTGTCACTGTCGGAGTCGTGGCTTCGGCATACGGTGCCCACCTGGTTATCCAGGTCCCATGAGGATGTACCCGACCAACGGCCGTCGCGGCGGTGCTTAAACTTCAGATGAGCGCGACTACGGATGGTAAAACGTCCCTACGTGCGGAAGCCAAGGCGCGTCGGGCGAATTTGCAAAACGAAGCGCACGCGGCAGCCGGTGCTTTGGCGGCACATTTAATCGACCATTTCAAAAATCGCGATATCGAAACCATTGCCGGCTATTGGCCAATCGGCGACGAAATGGATTTGCGTCCGTCATTTGAATTATTGGCTAAATCGGGGCTCGAACTGGCATTGCCGGCAATAGTGAAATCCAAATCTCCGCTAGTTTTTCGCCGCTGGCGGCCGGGCGATGAATTGAAGGACGGCCTCCACCACACCAAGGAACCGAGCACCAATGCAGCGGAGATATGCCCCAAAGTGCTTTTGGTGCCGCTGCTGGCCTTCGATAGCTCCGGCGGAAGGTTGGGCTACGGTGGCGGGTATTACGACCGTACGCTTGCGGCATTGCGCAAAGACGGGCACATAACTGCCATCGGAATCGCCTTTTCGGGCCAGCAAATAGACCGCGTGCCAATAGTTGCGACCGATCAAAAGCTCGATTGGATCGCCACCGAATTGGGCGTCTGGAAATGCGATAGGGTACACTGAACGGACAATCATGAAGATTTTGTTTTTGGGCGATATCGTTGCGAAAAGCGGCCGTGCGGTGGTGCTTCAAGAATTGCCGGCGCTTCGCCGTGACCTCAAGGCGGATTTCGTTATCGCTAATGGTGAGAACGCAGCTCACGGTTTTGGCCTCACCGAAAAGATTTGCCGAGAACTGTTCGAGGTTGGCGTCGATGTGATTACGGGTGGAAATCATAGTTGGGATAAGCCGGAAATCATTCCCTATCTCGAGCAGGAGAAAAGGGTCCTACGTCCGCTCAATTTTCCACCGCAAACACCGGGAAGAGGTGTCGGCATTTTTCAGGATGGATCGGGCCGAAAAATAAAGGTCGTCAATATAATGACCCGTCTGTTCATGGAATTGCTGGATGATCCGTTCCAAGCGCTCGAGGATGAACTTCCGCCTGGGACGCCGAAGTCGGCAGGGTTTGACGCGTTAGTTGTCGATGTTCACGGTGAGGCGACAAGCGAAAAGATGGCACTTGGCCATGTAGCTGATGGCCATGCGAGTCTTGTAGTTGGAACTCACACCCATGTGCCGACCGCGGATGCGCACGTTCTTGTTGGAGGCACCGGTTATCAAACCGATGCCGGCATGTGCGGGGACTATGATTCGGTCATCGGAATGAGAAAAGAGAATTCGATTGCCAATTTTCACCGCAAGATTCCGCGGGAAAGATTGGCGCCATCGGAGGGTGAAGCAACTCTATGCGGAACCTATGTCGAAACAGATACTGCAACCGGGCTCGCCACGCGGATCGAGCCGGTGCGAGTTGGCGGCAGACTGGCTGCCACCCTTCCCGAGCGCGCCTAAATGTCGCTTTAAAACCTGTGATAGCGATCATATGATAAGCGTCACTGCAGGGCTGATCGCCGTTGCGTAGGTTCGACAGGATATGCCGATAGGCGGCAGAACTGGTTTGAGAAAAAGCCATGTTTTCTGAGAACTCCATCGCCAAGGGATTACGCATTCTGGTCGTAGAAGATCACTTCTTCATGGCCGGACTGGTCAGCCAAATTTTGCGTGGTCTCGGTGCGGACCGCGTGGATATCGTCCCGAACGGCGTCAAGGCGGTTCAGAAACTCAATTCAAGCCTCTACCACCTTGCAATTTGCGATATTGCAATGGAGCCGTTTAACGGGCTTCAACTGTTGGCCGCAATCCGCGCTGGTGTCACCGATGCCGACAAGGAACTGCCGGTAATCATGCTTACCGGGCATATAGATTTCGAGATGCGGGCCGCGGCGAAGGGACTCGCGGCGAACGGCTTCCTGCCGAAGCCGATGTCGTGGAATTCGCTTTCCGCAGAGGTGGCCCGGGTGCTTTCAGATGACGCGCCTCTGGAAATTCCGCCTTTGAACAAGGAGCACATTCTCCAGGGATTGAACGAGGCCAAGGTCAAAAACAAAGCCATAGAAAAAGAGGATGAAGAGGAGGATTTGCGCTATATCGGCCACGTATATCGTTCACAGGACAAACGTAAGCGCAAACGCAAGGTGAGCAAGCCGTCGGTTTCGGCACCAGTCAGGATTGCTGGTAGGACGCATCTTCGTTCGGTTGATAAATTGAATGCAGGCGATGTGTTGGCGGCAGATGTGATCGCGGGGGATGGTAGAAAGCTACTCTCCAAAGGAATCGAATTGTCGAGTGCCAAGGTCAAACTCCTGAAAGAGCAGGGTCGGGCCTTCGGAATCACCGAAGTGCGTATCCACGAAGGGCCGTAGTCAGATATAATTTATGGCTAACCAAATACAAATCTGGTCTTACAAGTGAATTTTCCCCTAAAATCCTCACAAGCAATCGCGATAGTTCAACAATTGCCGGGTATGAAGCAGGGTATTTCTTATGGCGCGCTATATCGCACCTGATTTCAAAACAGCTGCCGAGGCCGGTCTTCTAATTCTTGCAGTCGACGACGACGAAACCAATCGGAGTTTGCTGGCCCGGCAGTTGGCCCGGCTCGGCTTTGCCGCCGAGTTTGCCGAAGATGGAAAACAAGCCTGGGACTTGTTGCAAGCGAATCCGAACCACTACGGATTATTGCTGACCGATTGTCAGATGCCCCAGATGGATGGATACCAACTCGCTGTTCAGGTTCGAGCGAATGAGGGCGAATGGGATACGCCGCTCCCGATCGTTGCATTGACGGCAGGCACACTCGATTCCAACGGTAAAAAATGCTTCGACGCCGGAATGACGGATTTTTTGCAAAAACCGGCCAGCACCAAACTTCTCGATGCGAAGCTGAGCGAACATTTGCCGGCGGCAGCCGAACTACGTTTGCCCGCCGATTTGCCGCAAAAGCAAGTCCAGAGTGACGGCGATGCCACCCAAACCTCGAATATAGCTTCGCGTGGCAAGGGTGTGCTCGATCTCAGCATCTTGGAAAGTATCGTCGGCGATGACTGGCCTACAATTTTGGCTACTCTGAAACGGTTCCAGATCACCAATCACAACGATCTTAAGGAACTCGAAGCAGCCATGGCGGCTGATGAAGTGGAGCAAGTGGGCAAAATTGCGCACGGTATTAAAGGGGCGACCCGGGCGATTGGAGCAGCCAAGCTGGGTGATTATGCGGAGCAGATAGAAAAAGCTGGGGCCGGTCATGATTGGGAAACCATCCATGCCACGATGCCCAAATTTCAAGTCGAAATGAGCCGGGTATGTGATTTCATAACCGGTTTAGGAGAAGACAATGCCTAACGACCAAGTCGCTTTCACGAATTTGACGGTTTTAATTGCCGAAGACCGTTCGTTCATGATTGAGCTGGTAAGAGGCGTACTCCGGCAAAATGGCTGCCGGGAAGTGCTTGTCGCCGAAAATGGGGTAAAGGCGATCGACAAATTTGAAGAAGGCATGGTGGATCTACTGATTTGCGACATCAATATGGAACCTCTCAATGGCCTGCAGCTTTTGGCCGCAATCCGGTCCGGGCTCACCGATGCGCCCGTCGACCTGCCGATAATTATGCTGACGGGGCATACGGAAGACCCGATGATCGAAGCCTCTCAAATATTGAAAGCCAACGGATTTCTCGGCAAACCGGTTTCGGCCATGGATTTGACCACCGAAATCGCACGCGTTTTGACATCTAACGACCCCTTCGAAGCGCCGCCGGTCGACAAGGAAGCGGCATTGCAGGCGATCGAGGCAGCTCGGGTTCAGCTTCGTGAGGAAGAGCGTGCCATGGGGCTCGATGTTTCCGGTGACGGAGAAACCGATGCTGCGTCGGAAGCACAGGCCGAGGCGGCGGAGCAGGGTTGGATAGATGTCAACGATGTGCAAATCGGCCATGTGTTGGCTGAAGACGTGGTGTCGGGAAAGGGGCAGAAATTGCTCTCCGCCGGTACTGCTTTGGATAACAAGCAGGTCGAATTATTGCAGCGTGACGCCGGTAAACTGGGCGTTAGTACGGTCAGGGTGCGTAGTTAAACCGAACGGTCTCGGTCGGACCGGCGTTTGACCTTCGAAATAACCCCGAAATCGGCAAAAGTCGCCCAATTCTCGCCATATTGACGCGGTAAACAACTGCGTTAGGACTGTCATTCCGAATACTATATCTGGTATAAGCTGGTGAGCCTTACGCTGGATATAGTGACCTATTTCGTAAGGAGTTCGCAACCGATCTTAGAATCGAGATTTTTCGAGTGGATTAAGAAGTATGGCTGGCCATTCACAGTTCAAAAACATCATGTATCGCAAGGGCGCGCAGGACAAAAAGCGCGCCAAATTGTTTTCCAAATTGGGCCGCGAGCTCACCGTTGCTGCCAAGTTGGGTGGAGACGACCCGAATTCGAATCCCCGGTTACGCGCCGCGATCGCAGCCGCACGCAGCGGCAATATGCCGAAAGACAATATGGAGCGCGCGATCAAGAAGGGCGCCGGTGGCGGTGAGGGCGAAGATTTTGAAGAGATGCGTTACGAAGGTTATGGACCGGGCGGAATCGCGTTGATCGTCGAGGCCTTGACCGACAATCGAAACCGGACAGCTTCGGAGGTTCGCGCGATCTTCTCCAAACATGGCGGTTCACTTGCAGAAACCGGTGCCGTGAGTTTCCTGTTCGACCACGTCGGCGAAGTTCGCTACGGCGTGGATGCTGCAGATGCGGATTCAATGTTCGAGGCGGCCCTCGAAGCCGGAGCCGATGATGTAGTTTCGGCCGATGATGGCCACGAAATCATTTGCGCGTCGAGCGACCTTCATACGGTGTCACAGGCATTGGAATCTGATTTTGGCGAACCGCAATCGGCAAAGCTCGTCTGGCGCCCGCAAAACACAGTTGAGGTCGATGAGAAGGCTGCTTCTACTTTGCTCAATCTTTTCGATGCACTGGATGACAATGACGACGTGCAGACGGTCTCGGCGAATTTTGAAATTGCCGACGAGATCATGGAACGGTTGACGGCCTGAGGCTTGGAATGGGCATGCGTATTATCGGTCTGGATCCAGGATTGAGAAATACCGGTTGGGGCATCATCGAAGTTGAGTCCAACCGTTTTCGCTATGTCGCCGACGGGACAGTGCGGCCGAAATCCAATCAGCAATTGAGCTGGCGCTTACGTGATCTCCACGACGGACTCGCCGAAGCGATTGCCCAATACTCGCCGGACGAAGCGGCGGTAGAGGAAACTTTCGTTAACAAGAATCCAAAATCCACACTGAAGCTGGGGGAGGCGCGCGGCGTCGTCGTCTTGGTTCCGGCCTTGGCTGGGCTGCCGGTAGCCGAATATTCCGCGAACCGAGTCAAAAAGGCAGTTGTCGGTGCCGGCCACGCCAGCAAAGAGCAAATTCAGATGATGGTGGGGCGCATTCTGCCCGGCTGTGAATTTTCCAGTGCCGATGCGGCAGATGCGTTAGCGGTTGCGATCTGCCATGCAAATTACCGCGAGACCGAAAATCGTTGGCAGGATTCCGAGGCAGCCGCGGGGATGCGGCCATGATCGCCAAGCTTACCGGATTGCTTGACTCCATCGGAGAGGATTGGGTGGTGGTCGATGTTGGGGGTGTCGGTTACATCGTATTTTGCTCGAGCCGTACTTTGGCTGCACTGCCTCCGACCGGCCAGACGGTCGCGCTGCAAATCGAGACCCATGTCCGCGAAGACCATATTCATCTTTACGGCTTCGGCGATGCGGCGGAGCGCGATTGGTTCCGGATGTTGACCACGGTTCAAGGCGTTGGTGCAAAAGTGGCGTTGGCGATTATGTCAGCCCTCAGCGGCGACGAGTTGACCGATGCGGTCATCGCCGAAGACAAGACCACGGTGTCGCGCGCTAATGGCGTCGGTCCCAAGCTTGCACAAAGGATCGTCACCGAATTGAAGGACAAGGTCGGTGCATTCGCAATTGGCGGCGTTGCCAAAATGGCTACCGCTTTGCCAGCTGAAGGATCCGGCACGCCGGATCAAGAGGCGGTCTCCGCCCTTGTCAATTTGGGTTTTTCGCGCATGCAGGCGGTCGGTGCTGTGGCACGGGCCAGTCAAGAACTGGGTAAAGGCGCCGTACTTGATGATTTGATCAAATCCGGCCTTAAGGAGCTTAGCCAGTGAGCGGCACAGCGGATCGCGTCGTGACACCTGACTTCGCCGAAGCGGACAGGCCTGAAAACACTCTGCGGCCGCAAGGTCTCGGCGAATTTATTGGCCAGAAAACCGTACGTGAAAATCTGTCGGTCTTCATCAGTGCGGCTAAGACGCGAGGTGAGGCGCTCGACCATACCTTGCTCTTTGGACCGCCCGGTCTCGGTAAGACCACCTTGGCTCAGATCGTCGCCAAGGAACTCGGCGTTGGCTTTCGGGCCACCTCCGGACCGGTGATTGCCAAAGCCGGCGACCTGGCTGCGATATTGACCAACCTCCAGCCGCACGACGTGCTTTTCATCGACGAAATCCATCGACTCAATCCGGCAATCGAGGAGGTGCTTTATCCGGCGATGGAGGATTTTCAGCTCGATTTGATTATCGGCGAAGGACCGGCCGCGCGGTCGATCCGCATAGACTTGCCGGCCTTTACCCTGGTTGGGGCGACCACGCGCTCCGGGTTAATTACGACGCCGCTTCGCGAACGTTTCGGCATTCAGCTCCGGATGAATTTTTACGAAGAGGCCGAACTTCGTCAGATCGTCGAGCGTGGGGCCGGTCTCTTGGACATGGATTTGACCGAAGACGGCGCTTGCGAGATTGCCAAGCGAAGCCGCGGGACGCCCCGAGTTGCCGGCCGGCTGCTACGTCGTGTCAGGGACTACGCCATGGTCGACGGTGCCGAAACCGTGGATGCGTCGGCGGCGGATGCGGCGCTCACCAAGCTTGGTGTCGATGAAGCGGGCCTCGATCGAATGGATCGGCGTTACCTCGTGGCGATCGCGGAAAATTATGGAGGGGGCCCGGTCGGAGTCGAGACGCTGGCGGCCGCTTTGGCCGAGCAACGCGACGTAGTCGAAGAGGTGATCGAGCCGTATTTGATCCAGCAAGGTTTGTTGCAACGTACTCCCCGCGGGCGAATGTTGACGATCCAGGCATGGCGCTATCTCGGTCTTGAAGCACCCAAAGGTGCCGCAGAACAACTCGAGCTCCTGGGTGCGGCTAGAGATGGAAATGGGGAGGGTCAGGATGACTAGCGCCCCGCATGTCTTTCCATTCCGAGTTTATTACGAAGATACCGATGCGGGCGGTGTCGTGTATTACGCAAACTATCTCAAATTCGCCGAACGGGCGCGGAGCGAATTTTTGCGTTCGATCGGCACTGGCAACAGTCAATTGATGGCGGATTTCGGGGTACTTTTCGCGGTCAGCGGTTGCAACGTCAAATACCGGCGGCCGGCCAAGCTGGATGACATGCTGGAGGTCCATACCGAACTCACCAAAGTCGGCGGCGCCACGATGTCTGCGGCCCAGACCGTACGGCGCGATGGCGAATCTCTTGTGGAAATGAATGTGGATTTGGCTTGCCTGAATGAAGCGGGGCGTCCGGTGCGACTGCCTCAATCGTTGCGGGCGGCGCTCGAAGCTACCGGCCAATCCGAAATCTAAGCGAAAGAACGAGATTTAAGTATGGAACAAACGGTCATTGATGCGGTTACCCTTCCGGGCTCGAGAGAGGCCGCCGACCTGTCGATCATGAGCCTTTTTTGGCGCGCGCACTGGGTTGTTAAGGCAGTCATGGTGGTGTTGCTGATCGCTTCGGTGTGGAGCTGGGCAATCATAATCGACAAGGTTTGGCGGATGCGCCGCCTTGGTAAGCGGGCGGTGCGGTTTGAGGACGCGTTTTGGTCCGGCGGTTCGCTCGACGACCTATATGAACGAATTGGCCAACGGCCACAGGACCCGATGGCGGCAATCTTTTCCTCGGCGATGCGCGAGTGGCGCCGGGCGTCCGCCAAGGGGCCGATCGGTCAGTCGGTGGCCGAAGCATTGCGCGAACGCATCGACCGGGTAATGCAAATCACTCTTGGACGCGAGATGGAGCGGTTGGAGCGGTACATGACCTTTCTCGCCTCGGTTGGCTCGACGGCGCCTTTTATCGGATTGTTCGGCACGGTCTGGGGCATCATGAACAGCTTTCAGGCGATAGCGGTGACGAAACAAACCAGCCTCGCAGTGGTCGCCCCCGGTATTGCCGAGGCGCTGCTTGCAACAGCACTTGGGCTTGTCGCTGCAATTCCGGCAGTTGTTGGATACAACAAAATCTCCTCCGAGCTTGGCCGCTATGGAGGACGGCTCGAGGCATTCGCCGGCGAATTCAGCGCAATTTTGTCGCGCCAGATGGAAGAAGGGGCCGAGTAGGTGGGTGCGTCGCTTCCCAGCAACGAAAGATTTTCCCGATCGGGCTCGCGGTTCCGGCGTGTGCCGATGTCGGAGATCAACGTGACACCGTTTGTCGATGTTATGTTGGTGTTGCTCATCATCTTTATGGTCACCGCACCGCTGCTGACCGTTGGCGTGCCGGTAGATTTGCCGAAAACCAAGGCTGCGGTGTTGAACAAGACGGACGAGCCGTTGGTGATTACCCTCAATTCAAAAGGTGAGCTGTACATTCAAAAGGCCAAAGTGCCGGTAGAGAACTTCATCCCGCGGCTCGTCGCCGTGACCAATGCCAATCCCGATATCAGAATTTTCGTCCGTGGCGACAAAGCGATCCCCTATGGCCGTGTGATGGAGGTGATGGGCGCGGTCAGTGCCGCTGGATTCAAAAAGGTTTCCTTACTCGCACAATTGCCGAGCGGTGGCGGTAAGGCTTCTGAGTCCAACAAGAAGAAGCAGAAATGACGGCCTCCGATGCGCACGCCCTTCGCCCTTTCCGTATTTTTGCATTGCGCGGTTTTCCTGCTGTCATGGATCGGCATACCTCATGCGCCACAGGCGATTATCGAGCCCGAACCGGTTATCGAAGTGGAAGTGGTGACCGAGATCGAGGCCAAGGAGCCGGAACCCGAACCGGAGCCCAAAGTGGCTGCGCTGCCACCACCGGAACCGCCTCCGCCGCCTCCGCCTCCGCCAGAGCCCGAAGTGGTCGAGGTGCCCCCGCCACCGGACGAGAAGCAACCGCCCGAGCCGGAACCCGAGCCCGAACCAAAACCGAAACCGGAAAAGAAGGCCGAGGAGAAACCAAAATTGAATTCGCCGCCGCGGCCGCGTTTCAAACCGAAACCACCGGCACCGGACGAGTTCGCATCTGTTTTGAAGTCGGTCGAGAATCTGGAACGCAAGGAAAAACCGAAACCCGAACCTCCGAAGGAAAAAAGCTTCGAGGACAAAATTCTAGATACCCTAAAGAACCGCAAGGCCGAGCCGGCGAAACCGAAGCAAGCACGGCTTGCCAATCTCGCCGACCGAGTCACGCAAAACGACAAGGACGCGATCAAGCGCCAAATCGAACGTTGTTGGAATCCGCCCGTTGGGGCCAAAAATGCGGAAGAGTTGACGGTCGAATTGCGGCTTCATCTCAATCCCGACGGAATGGTGCAGACCGTCGATGTGGTCGACAGGGTGCGCGCTGTCTCGGATCCGTTCTACCGTGCGGCGGTAGAAAGCGCCTATCGCGCAGTTCTCAATCCGCGTTGTCGCAAGCTCAATTTTCCACTCGAGAAATATGAACAGTTAAAAAACCTCAAGATCGTATTTGACCCAAGAGAGATGCTCGGACGATGAAGAAATCTACGCTTCAAATCACCGCCAAATTCGCCGGAAGACTTTTCCTAATGCTGGCCTTGTCGAGTTTGACTGCATTGGCCGCACGAGCGGAAGTTAGGATTGATATTACCCGCGGCGTCGTAAAACCGATCCCTGTCGCAATTACGGACTTCCACGGTATTTCGGGTGAAGAAGGACAGGTCGGTCGCGATGTAGCAGGTGTGATAACGGCCGATCTCGAGCGGTCGGGACTGTTCAAGCCGATCGACAAGGGCGCTTTTTTGCAAACGCCGGCCTCGTTGCAAGTGCAGCCGAGTTTTGGCGATTGGCGGGTTATTAACGCCCAGGCGTTGGTCAACGGGAACGTGAAGCGTCTGGAGGATGGCCGGATGCGGGTCGCGTTTCGTTTGTGGGACGTTGTTGCCGAAGAGCCGATGATCGGGCAAGCCTATTTCACCAAACCGGATAATTGGCGCCGGGTCGCCCATATCATCGCCGATGCGATTTATAAAAGGATTACCGGCGAGACCGGGATTTTCGATACGCGCATCGTCTATATCGCCGAAAGCGGTCCCCAAACCCGCCGCGTGCGGCGCCTAGCAATCATGGATCAGGATGGTGCCAATCACCGTTTTCTTACTGACGGACAGGCGTTGGTCCTGACACCGCGCTTTTCGCCGACAACCCAGGAAATCACCTATTTGTCGTTCTTCAACGATGCGCCGCGTGTCTATCTGTTCAATATCGAAACGGGACGCCAGGAGATTCTCGGCACCTTCCGGGGGATGACGTTTGCGCCTCGGTTTACGCCGGATGGGAACGAGGTGCTGATGTCCCATGCGGAAAACGGAAATTCCGATATTTACATCATGGATCTACGAACACGCCGGGCGAAGCGCATTACGCGTCATCCGGCCATCGACACTTCGCCCAGCGCGTCGCCGGACGGAAAACAAATCGTGTTTAACTCCGACCGGGGCGGTTCGCCGCAAATTTACATTATGGATCGCAATGGCAGGAAAGTGCGGCGTATCAGTTTCGGGAAAGGCCGTTATTCGACACCGGTTTGGTCGCCTCGGGGTGATTTGATCGCATTTACACGCCAACACAGAGGCCGCTTCTATATCGGCGTGATGCGACCCGATGGTTCAGGTGAGCGTATGTTGAGCGAAAGTTTTCTCGATGAGGGACCCACTTGGTCGCCGAATGGGCGTGTTTTGATGTTTTTCCGCAAGAAACGCACCGACCGAAGTGGCGGCGGCGGTGAGAGCTTTATCTTTTCGGTTGACCTAACGGGCCACAATTTACGTCGTGTGGTCACGCCGGGCGAAGCCTCGCATCCGGCTTGGTCACCGCTATTGCCTTAGATCGGGGGCAGTTTTAAATGAAAATGCCTGATCGAATGCCAATTTAATCCAGAACGGATGGTTGTTTTTCCGCAATCGGCGTGTTTAGTATTGGCGAATAGATACTGCAAAACGCGCCATGTTAGCATCCCCAGGGGGGTATACATGTACTTGAAAGTCTTTGGCCTTTTGGCTGCTCTTACAATCCTTGCCGGCTGCGAGACACCGGCAGAGGAAAAAGATTCGACCGCAGGCGCCGGTGACACCACCGCGACGTCAACTGGTGGCGGTTCAGCGCCGGCACCAGCCGCGACAACGGTGCCCGGATCGCAACAAGATTTTGTCGTCAATGTCGGCGATCGGGTGTTCTTCGCTACTAACAGGTCCGATTTGAATGCCGAAAGCACCGCCACTCTTAAGAAACAGGCGGCATGGCTACAGAAATACGGCAACGTTTCTATTGTGGTCGAGGGCCATGCGGACGAGCGCGGCACGACGGAATTCAATCTGGGTCTTGGCGAACGTCGGGCCAACGCGGTCAAGGACTATTTGGTTAGTGTCGGCGTACCGGCAAATCGTATCAAAACCATAAGTTACGGCAAGTCGCGTCCGGCAGTGCCCGGTTCCACCGAATGGGCTTGGTCGCAAAACCGACGGTCTGTATCGATAATTAAGGGCGGCGCTGGGAGCTAATCTGCAGGTTAACGCTTTTATGGCGCGTTAGCCGGTTTGAATTGCCATAAATCAGCCGTATTTGGTCGATATTATGGGTCGCATGTCTGTAGCAGCTCAACTGAGATTGGTTGCCGAAATCTGTCGGCGGCTCGGCGCTATGGTTGCGTTCGTGTTGTTGGTGGCCGTCTCCGGTTGGACCGGCGCATCGGCACAGGAAAGCACCAGCTATGCCGAAGAGATTCGGCGTCTTACCCAGGATATCCGAGACCTGCAACGCTATGTCTATTCGGAATCGTTTGGCGGTAAGCCTCCGAAGCCGGGTTTGGCCGGCAGTGGCCAGCCATTGCCAGCAGACGCGGCAACGCGGCTCCATTTCAAATTGCAGACATTGGAGACACAACTAATGGCCCTCACCGGTCGGCTCGAGCAAATCGAGAACGGTCTCCGGCGCAGTGAGAATCGGCTAAATCGGTTGGTGTCCGACGTCGATTTGCGACTGCGTGCGATCGAAACCAAAACCGGCGTAAGCCCTGCGTTGCAGGCTCCCGCACTTGGTGGAAATCTGCCGGCACAAACAGGGCAAGTTCCCCCGCAGCCTGGGGCTGCCACTGGAAGCGGTCTTGCGCCCGGACAAAAACTATTCGGCACCGTATCGCCCAACGATATTAGCAAGGTCAAACCAGGCGAAGCTCCTGCAGCTAGTCAGCAGGCGGCGATCCGTCCGGTCCTGAGTAAACCCGCACCGGCCCCAAGTGCAGTGCCGTCGCCGGCGAATGTATCGACCAGTTCACCGCAGTCATCTGGGTCTGCCGCCAACGTCCCGCTGTTACCTGATGGAACGCCGAAGCAGCAATACGCCTACGCATTCGGATTGCTCAAAAAACGCGATTTCGCCAATGCCGCACGTTCCCTGAAAGCCTTTATCGAGAAAAATCCCAAGCACGAACTCGCGGGTAATGCGATGTATTGGCTGGGCGAAACCCATTATGACCAAAGGCAATTTGCCGAGGCGGCGCGGGTATTCCTGGATGGCTATCGCAAATACCCGAAAAGCAATAAAGCACCCGATAACCTGTTGAAGCTCGGCAAAGCGCTCAATTCCGTCGGCGAGAAAAAGTCCGCCTGCGCGACCTGGAAAAAGTTGTTGAAGGACTATCCCAAGGCTAACTCGCGCCTGGTCCGCAACGCCAAAAGTTCTATCAGCCAGAACAAATGTAGCTGACCCCGTGTCCGCGAAGGACAATTCCAGTCATCACACGGGTCTTTCTGCGGGCGACTTTGCGTCCTTGATGAATCGGCTCGGCCCGTACGAGGCCGCGCCACACCTTGCAGTCGGCTGCTCGGGCGGTGCCGATAGTTTGGCGTTGACCTTGCTCCTTGGTCATTGGGTCGAGAAACAAGGGGGCCGCTTGACCGCGTTGATCGTCGATCACGGCATTCGCGAGGAAGCCGCCGCTGAAGCTCGCGAGGTGCAGGGCTGGCTCGAAACCTTTGGCATAGCAAGTGAGATACTGGAGGCTAAACTAACTGCCGATATCTCGTCATTGCAGGCGAGCGCTCGTACGGCGCGTTATGAATTGATGGGTGATTGGTGCCGCGTTCACGGCGTGTTGCACCTATTCATCGCCCATCACCAAGAGGATCAAGCGGAAACCTTGTTGTTGAATTTGACGCGCGGTAGTGGCGTCGATGGCCTGGCAGGCATGGCAGCCATTTCCGAGCGCGGCGATTATCGTTTGTTGCGTCCCATGCTGACCGTTCCGAAAGCTCGCCTTGAAGCCACCTTGTCCGCGCGCAATCAAACCTTCATCGACGATCCTTCGAATTCGGATCGCGCCTTCAAAAGGGTCCGCTTACGGAAGGTTCTGCCGCATTTGGCAGAAGAAGGGGCGTCGGCGAACCGTCTTTCGAAAGCAGCACGCCGCATGGCAGAGGCACGGGCTGCGTTGGAGACGGCAACGACCTCATTGCTTGCAACTGGGGCTGCTCTCTATCCGGAAGGGTACGGGCGTCTCGAAATTCCGCCTTTACTGTCAGCGCCTCGAGAAGTGGCACTGCGGGCGTTGGCTCGCCTGATAAGAACTATCGGTGGCAAATCCCATACACCGCGCGGAGAACGATTGGTTGCGTGCTACGAAGCGTTATCTGCGAGTGAAAGAAAAACCGGGCCATTCGGCCGTACTCTCGGCGGTTGCCGTCTGCTCAAACGGGGGTCTGTTCTTTTCATCTGCCGCGAAGTGGCGACATCGGACATTATAGAGGCCAGAGGTAACAATTATCTTTGGGACGGTCGATTTTCGGTTTCCGGTCCAGCTGACAAGATCGCTTCATTGGTGCCGCTCGGCAGTGGAACATTCCCTGGGTTTGCCGACTACAAGCGCTCTCGCATCCCCGCGCCATTCCGTTCCGCATTGCCAACGATGCCGGGTCTTGACGGAACACCATCGCTACCCCAATTGAAGGGTGTTGCTTTATCTCCTTCGGCAATGGCGGAAACGGTACTGACGGCGGTTTTCCAACCCCGGCGGCCACTCTCGGAAGGGCCGTTTAGCGCGGCTGTCGAAGCGGATGGGCGAGGTGAATAGGTCGTAGGCGAAGCCAACGGGCTATGCTATTGAATATTAGGAGTCCTTGCGATCGGTGGCGGTTGGTGGGATGATTCCCCGCTTCCGGTGGTATTTTAGGGAGTTAATACACTGTTTGGACGTAATTTGGCCCTTTGGGCCGTGATTCTGGTTTTGCTTTTTGGGCTGTTTAACCTGTTCCAGCGACCGCAAGGCGCCGGCGCCCCGAAAGACGTGCCTTATTCGACCTTCCTGATCGAGGTCGAGAAGGGTCAGGTCGCCGAAGTTACCATTCAGGACCGTAAAATCACCGGTATCTATAAGAATTCCAACGAACAGTTCACCACCAACGCGCCGGACGATCCGGAGTTGGTTAGCCGTTTGATTAAGCATGGTGTCGGTGTCGAGGCAAAACCGCCCGAAGAGGGCATGCCGACCTTGTTCGCGGTCTTGCTTAATTGGTTCCCGATGCTGCTGTTGATTGGCGTTTGGATTTTCTTCATGCGTCAAATGCAGTCCGGCGGCGGCCGGGCGATGGGATTCGGCAAGTCGCGAGCGCGAATGTTAACCGAACGTAGCGGACGCGTGACGTTCGAAGACGTGGCCGGCATTGACGAAGCAAAGCAGGAATTGGAGGAAATCGTCGATTTCCTGAAAGACCCGCACAAATTCCAGCGTTTGGGTGGACGAATTCCAAAAGGTGTTTTGTTGGTCGGCCCGCCGGGCACCGGTAAAACCTTGCTTGCCCGGGCTATTGCTGGCGAGGCGAACGTACCTTTCTTCACTATTTCCGGTTCGGAATTCGTCGAGATGTTCGTGGGCGTCGGCGCGTCCCGGGTCCGCGATATGTTCGAACAAGCGAAAAAGAACGCGCCCTGTCTGGTGTTCATCGATGAAATCGATGCCGTGGGCCGTCATCGCGGCGCCGGTCTTGGCGGCGGCAATGACGAGCGCGAACAGACGTTGAACCAGCTTTTGGTCGAGATGGATGGTTTCGAGGCGAATGAAGGCGTGATCCTGATCGCGGCGACCAACCGACCCGACGTGCTGGACCCTGCATTGCTCAGGCCCGGCCGCTTCGACCGTCAGGTTGTAGTGCCGAATCCGGACATTTTAGGTCGTGAGCGCATACTGAAAGTGCATCTCCGTAAAGTGCCATTGACCCCCGATGTGGACGCAAAGGTCATCGCCCGGGGAACGCCTGGGTTTTCCGGAGCCGATTTAGCCAACCTGGTCAATGAGGCGGCGTTGTTGGCGGCGCGCAAGAATCGGCGCGCGGTCTCGATAGCCGAACTCGAAGAGGCCAAAGACAAGGTGATGATGGGGACCGAACGGCGCTCCATGGTCATGACCGAAGAAGAAAAGAAGCTGACCGCCTATCACGAGGCGGGTCATGCCCTCGTGATGCTTCGGGTGCCGGGTCACGAGCCTGTGCATAAGGTGACGATCATACCCCGTGGCCGGGCGCTGGGTGTCACAATGTTCCTGCCCGAGCGCGATAAATACAGCCAATCGATCCGAGAATTGAAGGCAATGATCGCCAGCCTGTTCGGTGGTCGTGTCGCCGAGGAACTAATTTTCGGTGAAGAAATGGTAACCACCGGCGCTTCCGACGACATTCGCAAGGCAACCGAACTGGCCCGGCGCATGGTGACCGAATTCGGATTTTCCGAAGCCTTGGGACCATTGCGCTATTCCGACAATGAGGAAGAAGTTTTCCTCGGCCATTCGGTCACTCAGCGGCAGAATATGTCCGATGAAACCGCGAGCGTGATCGACAAGGAAGTGCGCATTTTTGTGGAAGAAGGCGAGGCGGTCGCGCGCAAGATACTGACAGAAGGCATCGACGATCTGCATAAGCTTTCCGATGCTTTGCTCGAATACGAGACCTTGAGCGCGGACGAAATTACCGCTGCCTTGCGGGGTGAACCGATCATTCGCGACGATGACGATGATCCGGCGCCGACAGACGGCGTTCGGTCCTCGGTCCCGACGACCGGCGGTATCGGCCCGGCGCCGGAGCCTCAAGGTAGCTGACCTTACGGCTAATAAACTGCAACAAAACGTGTTGTGCTGCGGCTTGCGCCGCCAAATCGCGTTGTCTAAACATCCGCATCGACAGAACTCTTGTAACTGATTGAATTTGGACGGCAATGGGGCGCAAATTTTTTGGCACCGATGGCGTGCGTGGCACCGCCAATAGCGAACCGATCACGGCGGAGACCGTATTACGGTTGGCGATGGGCGCGGCGCGTCATCTCCGGCGGGGCGATCACGATCATCTCGCTGTCATAGGCAAGGATACCCGGCTTTCCGGCTATATGCTGGAGCCCGCGTTGACCGCGGGTTTCATATCCATGGGTATGGATGTAACCCTGGTTGGGCCTATGCCGACGCCGGCGGTCGCAATGCTGACAAGATCGCTCCGGGCTGATCTCGGGGTCGTCATTTCCGCGTCGCATAACCCCTACCAGGACAATGGTATCAAGCTGTTTGGCCCCGATGGCTACAAGCTCTCGGACGAAGACGAAGCTGCGATAGAAATCGCCATGGAAGACAACGGGAACGGTCTTGCCTCGGCGGAGGATTTGGGCCGAGCGCGCCGGCTGGAAGATGCGCCGGGACGGTATATCGAATTCGTCAAACAAACCTTTCCCAAGGGCAGGCGGCTTGACGGTCTCAAAATCGTCGTCGATTGCGCCCATGGGGCGGCTTACAAGGTTGCGCCGAGAGTGTTCTGGGAACTCGGTGCCGAGGTGGTGCCGGTCGGGGTTTCACCGGATGGAACCAATATCAACCGCGATCGCGGCGCGACCGCTCCGGAGCATATGTGTGAGCGAGTGGTCGCCGAGGGCGCGGACATCGGTATCGCACTCGATGGCGATGCGGACCGCGTGATCATCGCCGATGAAAAAGGGGTCGTTCTGGATGGCGACCAGGTTATGGCAGTGATTGCTGGAAGCTGGCAGGCGCAAGGACGATTGAGTGGCGGCGGCGTGGTTGCGACAGTGATGTCCAATTTGGGATTCGAGCGTTACCTGGGTGGTCTCGGCCTCGATTTGGTGCGTACGGCGGTTGGCGACCGGTATGTTGTCGAGAAGATGCGCGGCGGTGAATATAACCTCGGTGGAGAGCAATCGGGCCACATCATTCTGAAGGATTACGTTACCACCGGGGACGCGTTGATTTCGGCCCTGCAGGTGTTGGCGGTTATGGTGGAGAAAGAACGTCCGGCAAGCGAGACCTGCCGTGTTTTCGAGCCGGTTCCGCAACTATTGCAGAATGTTGCGGTGGATGGTGGCCAACCCCTCGAAAGTGACTCCGTCCAAGCGGCAATCGAAGCGGGCGAGCAGCGTCTCGGCGAGGCCGGGCGGTTATTGATCCGTCCGTCGGGTACGGAACCTGTCATCCGGGTGATGGCCGAGGGCGATGACGAAGGACTGGTAACTGCAGTGGTCGGCGACATTTCGACCGCTATAGAAGAGGCCGCGCAATAATGGCCGAAAAGCAAGGACGCGTATTAATCGTTGCCGGGTCGGATTCGGGCGGTGGAGCCGGCATCCAAGCTGATATCAAAACAGTTACCGCGCTCGGCGGCTACGCGGCGACAGCGGTCACCGCGTTGACCGTGCAAAACACAAATGGCGTATTCGGCGTTGAGCCGGTGGAGCCGGCCTTTATTGCTCACCAAATGAAAGTGGTGCTGGAGGATATCGGTGCCGACGTGCTGAAGACAGGAATGCTGCATTCCGTGCCGGTAATCGAGGCGGTGGCTGGAGTTTATCGCATGATTTCGGCGGATTTGACCTACGTGCTCGATCCGGTGATGTTTGCCAAAGGCGGCCATCCGCTGCTTGACCCTTCTGCGACCGACGCTCTTAAACGGCGGTTGCTTCCCTTGGCTGATGTGGTGACTCCCAATATTCCCGAAGCCGAAGCGTTGTCGGGCATGAAAATCGACGGCCCCGATGATATGGAAGCGGCCGCCAACGCGATATTGGCGATGGGCCCCGGAGCTGTGTTGCTCAAAGGGGGGCATCTCGAGGGGGATCAACTGGTAGACCTGCTGGTGACGTCGCTCGGGGCCGAGCGTTACCGATCCGAGCGCATAGATACCCGCCATACCCATGGCACCGGCTGCACGTTGGCCTCCGCGATCGCCACCGGATTGAGCCAGGGCATGGTGCTTGATGACGCGGTGGCGCGGGGTCGGGACTATGTATTCGAGGCGATCCGTTTGGCGCCGGGATTGGGCACCGGTCACGGGCCTTTGCAGCATGGGCATACGGTCGCGCCTTTTCCAAAAAAATCCTAGTTTGCAATGTCGCTTCCGACGCTTGGTACACTCGAAGCCGCGGCTGAAAAAGTTTACCGGCATATGGTGCCGACACCGCTGCACAATTGGCCACTGATATGTTCGCGTGCGGGCTGTGACGTCTGGGTCAAACACGAGAACCACACCCCGATTGGCGCGTTCAAGGTTCGGGGCGGTATCACCTATATGGCCGACCTGACCGAGAACAGCGGCTCGAACGGAATTATCACCGCGACCCGCGGCAATCACGGTCAGTCGATCGGTTTTGCGGCTCGCCTCGCGGGATTACGCGCGGTGATCGTAGTGCCCCATGGAAATAGCACGGAAAAAAACGCGGCCATGCATGCGCTCGGCGTCGAGCTGATCGAACATGGGGCCGACTATCAGGAAGCGCGGGAGTTTGCCGACGCAAAGGCACGCGATGACAAGCTTACTTTTCTCGGCCCATATGCCCCGGTGCTGGTAGAGGGGGTGGCAACCTATGGATTGGAAATGTTTCGTACGCAACCGGATATCGACGCGGTTTTTGTACCCATCGGCATGGGTTCCGGGCTTTGCGGCACGATAGCCGCGCGCGAGGCACTCGGTTCGAAAGCAGAAATCATCGGAGTGGTGGCAGATACCGCGCCCTGTTATGCGCTTTCGTTCGAGGCCGGAAAACCGGTTTCCACCAATAGCGCGGACACGCTGGCGGACGGGCTGGCATGTCGGGTGCCCGATGAAAATGCTTTGTCGGTGATGCTCGATTATGCGGAGCGGGTCGTTCGGGTAAGCGAGATGGAGATCAAGGCTGCCATGCGCCATTACTTCACCGACTGCCATAATGTTGCCGAAGGTGCCGGGGCAGCTCCTCTTGCCGCACTGCTGAAGGAGCGGGAGCGTTGGCGAGGCAAAAAAGTGGGTTTGGTTCTTTCAGGCGGTAATGTCGACCGGGCACTTTACAGGGAGATATTGAACGAGCGGGAGCCCGATTGACGGATTTTCGTGTGGAGTTCCGTGGGCTAAGCTGCTGACGAACCGATTTAGGCGTCTTACAGGGAGTAACCCCAATCACTATCGCGCGTACATTAGCCGAGTTTCTTGCCGATTTATCGACCGAAGATTTGCCCCCGCAAACCACTGATTACGCGGCGATGTTGATCGCCTCGACAATAGCAAGTGCCGCGGCTGGTAAGTATATTAGCTCCGCGGTCGCTATTCGTGAGTTGATCCAAGAACGGGGCGGCCGAACGGATGCGCCGATTTGGTTCGCCGGCGAGGAGAAATATCCTGCTATCGGCGCAGCGAGGGCCAACGCACTGATGAGCGATGCCGCGGCATCGGACGACAGCGATCTCCGCAATATTACCCATGCAGGTACGCCGCTGACCGCGACCACACTCGCCGTTGCGGAGACGACGGGCGCCAGGGGCGGCGACGTATTGGCTGCGATGGTCGTTGGCTACGAAGCGGCAGGTCGCATCGGTGCCTCTGTTACACCCGGATTTCGTCAACGCGGATTTCACGCCTGCATCCACGCAATCTTCAGTGCTGCAGTGGCTACAGGCCGCTTGATCGGCCTAAACGCGGGTCGAATGACCCATGCGATCGGGCTTGCAGCAACATCAATCGGCGGGCTTGTGGCCGCTGGCAACGAAACAGTCGCGCGAGAATATCATGCGGGTCTAGCGACAATGCTCGGCATGGAAGCGGCAATGGCGGCGGGCAAAGGGTTCACTGCGGAAGATCGAATTTTCGAAATGTCCGGTGGTTTTTGCGAAACCTATGGCGGAACCGACGGTGCGGATATCGTCGAAGGACTTGGTGACGAATGGGATATCGTCACCGATATGGCTATCAAGCTGATGCCCGGTAGCCATTTCAATCATGCCACCGCCGAAGCTGCGGCAACCGCGGCAAAGAAGGCGGATGCTAGCCTGGATGAAATCGCCAGGATCATCCTTTCACGGCCCGGGCTAAAGAAGTTCGCCGGGCCGCGCCATCCGGAAAACCTGATCGATATGGCACACAGCACGGCGTTCTTCCTCGCCGCCGCGGTCGCCGATCGAGAATTCGGCTGGGATCACGCGACACCGGAGAAGATCCTGGACCCTGCCATCCACCAAATGATCGAAAAGACCGAGGTAGGCCCCGAACCGACGGAGAATGTCGACGCTTATCGCCAGGGTGCGACCGTCATAATCGAGACGGCAGACGGCGGTCGATTTGAGGAAACCGTGCTGGTCCCGAACGGGGCTGGATGTCGAGGGATCGACTGGGCCGATGTCGATTCAAAATATCGCGCGTTGGCTCCGGCGGCACTTGGGACGACAGAAATCGAGGCTAGTCTCGACCTAATCCACGAGTTTTCTAAGCTAGAAGACGTTTCCCGTTTCAGCGAATTATTACGCTAGGCCGGGCTGCAAGAATCGGGTGTCGGCCGGTCCCGCAAAGGCGCTAGTGTATTTTCATGATGGAACAGACCGAACAAAACGCAGATTTTGCGACCGTAGAAAAAGCCATTCATTGGTTGACGGATCATTACACCGAGCAGCCATCGCTCGACGAACTAGCAAGCGAGCTTGGTATGGACAGTTTCAAGCTGCAGAAACTGTTTAGTCGTTGGGCCGGCGTAAGCCCGAAGAAGTTCGTGCAATATCTAACGCTCGAACATGCCAAGGACTGCCTTGCCGCCAGCGATAGCGTCATGGAGGCATCTTTCGATGCCGGTATGTCAGGCCCGGGCCGTCTGCACGATCTTTTCGTCACAATAGAGGCGATGACACCGGGAGAATGGAAACGTCCGAACAACAAGGTGGAAATTTCCTATGGTTGGCACTCGAGTCCATTCGGCAATTGTCTGATCGCGGCTACGGACCGTGGAGTTTGCGGATTAGCTTTCGAACTCGGGGCAGGCCGGCGCGCTACCGAAGAGAATTTGTTCGCCCCCTGGAAGGGGGCGTCGCTCGGTGAGGATAGGGGGGCGACAGCGGTTTACGCCGACCGAGCCTTTGCAGCGGGCGGCGACGTCCCGGTCATGTTGCACGGTACCAGTTTCCAGCTCAAGGTTTGGGAAGCGCTGCTTAAAATTCCACCATCGAAACTGGTCAGCTATGACGGGCTCGCACGCGCTATCGGCAAGGCTGGCAGCGCGCGGGCGGTTGCGGGTGCCGTGGCGCGCAATCCGGTTTCCTGGCTGGTGCCCTGTCACCGGGTCATCCGCGCGACCGGCGTAATCTCGGGTTATCGTTGGGGGTCGCCCCGCAAGCGCGCAATGTTGGCGTGGGAAGCGGCGAGTGCCGAACCTATGCTTTAAGCGGCGTTTAGGCCGCCCCAGGCGATGAAGTTTGAATTGAGGAAATCGCTTTTGCGATACCGGAATGGGCTCCCATCGGGATTTGTGACCTTGCCGCCGGCCGCTTCGAGCACCGCGTGCCCGGCGGCCGTGTCCCATTCGCAGGTGGGGCCGAAGCGAGGATAAATATCGGCTTTGCCCTCGGCCACGAGGCAGAATTTGAGTGAGCTGCCCGCTGCCAAGGTGTCATTGACCTCGTAGGGTTCCAGGAAGGTGTCCATTTCGCCGCCTTTGCCATGACGCCGGCTGCCGACGACGGTGATGCCTTCCTCGGGCGGTGTGCGAACGGTTATGGGGGCGACGTCGTTGCCGGTTCGGCGATGAGCGCCGACCTCAACGGCTCCCCAATAGCTGGTTTCCAACGCCGGCGCATAGACCACGCCCAGCACAGGCCGGTCATCTTCGATCAGGCCGATATTGACGGTGAATTCGTCGTTTCGATTGAGGAACTCCTTGGTTCCGTCGAGGGGGTCGACCAGCCAGTAATGAGTGCCATCCAGTTTCGGAACATTGCCAGCAGCCATTTGTTCCTCGGCGACCGCTGGAATATCGGGCGTGAGGCGCGCAAGCTCTTCGAGAATAATCGCTTCGGCGGCGAGATCGGCTTCGGTTACTGGCGAAAAGTCGTCCTTGGTTTTGTATTCGAAGTCCGTGGCATAGATTTCCATCACTGCGTCGCCGGCCCGGTCGGCAAGTGTTACCAGGTCAGGCAAAAGTCTATGTAGGTCGGTCATGAAGTGTCTCGAATGGCGCGCCAGACTCGCTCCGGCGTCAAAGGCATATCAATATCGTTAATTCCGAGCGGTGCCAACGCATCGAGCACCGCATTGACCACCGCTGGTGGGGCGCCCACCGCGCCGGCTTCGCCTGCACCTTTGACGCCGAGATCGTTCGTGACGCAAGGCACATCTTCCTTAATCGCAAGATCGATAGGTGGCAAATCGTCAGCGCGAGGCAGGCAATAATCCATTAGTGAACCGCTCAACAATTGGCCGGTGTCCGGATCATAGTGGCAATCTTCGAGCAAGGCTTGGCCAATGCCCTGAGCTATCCCGCCATGCACTTGGCCGGCTAAGAGATTTGGATTGAGAATGGTCCCGAAATCATCGACGACCGTATAGGCAACAAGCCGCGTGCGACCGGTCTCGCGGTCGATCTCTACTTCCGCCATATGACAGCCATTGGGAAATGTTTGCGCCGCGCCGACGAATCTATCGCTGGCGCTCAAGCCGGGTTTGTCTTCGGCGTCGATATGTTTCTCGTCCTCTGCGGCCACGGCGGTTTCTGCGAGGCCAAGGGCGCGGTCGGTCCCGGCAATAGTGAAGCGGCCGTTTTCATATTCGATGTCCGCTTCGGCGGCTTCCAACACGGAGGCCGCGATCCGTTTGCCCTTTTCGATCACCGATTCAATGGCGTTGATACAGGCATGTCCGCCTTCAGTGAGAGCACGTGATCCACCAGTCCCGCCGCCGCGTGACACGGTATCGGTATCGCCCTGGTAAAAATGAATGTCCTCCACCTCGACGCCCAATCTATCGGAGACTATTTGTGCGTAGGCGGTTTCATGCCCTTGGCCGTTACTCTGATTACCCAGCATGACCGAAACGGACCCGTCATTTTCAATACGGATCTCCGCGTATTCTCCCGGACCTTTTCCGCAGGATTCGACGTAGTAGGACATGCCGAGACCGCGCAACATGCCTTGGTTTGCCGACTGCGTGCGGCGTTGCTCGAACTCGGACCGCTTTGCCGTCTTCTGAGCTTCCTCAAGATTGCGGGCGAATTGTCCGCTGTCATATGTATTGCCCATCGGCGTTTCGAACGGCATGGCCTCGGGCGGGATAAAATTTTTCCGCCGTAATTCGGCAGGACTGATGCCTAATTGCCGTGCGGCGCGGTCGATCAAACGTTCGATCACGTATATGGCTTCTGGCCGCCCGGCGCCGCGATAGGCATCGACCGGCACCGTATGAGTGAACAGCCCGTGGACTTCCACATGAATTGATGAGGTTTTGTAGACACCCGCCAGCATGCCGACACCGCAATCGGTGACGATATAGGGTGAAAAGTTGGAAAGGTAGGCGCCGAGATTGGCGTAGGTTTTTGCGCGGAGGCCGAGAATATTGCCGTCCTCGTCGAGCGCAAGCGCGGCCTGGGTGACGTTGTCACGGCCTTGGGTGTCGGCGACGAAGCCGTCCGCGGCCCTTTCAGCGATCCAGCGTACCGGGCGGTTCAGCTCCCGCGCCGCAAACAAGACCAGCGGTTGCTCTGGATACAAAAATATTTTCATACCGAAGCCGCCGCCGACGTCGTCGGTCACGACCCGCATCGCCTCGAAATCCACATCGAATATGTCGCGGACTAGTTGTCTTTGCAGGCCGTGCGGGCCCTGGCTCGGGGTATAGAGCGTAAAGCGCTCGCCGTCCCAATCGCCGATCGCCGAGCGCGGCTCCATGGCATTGACGATGATGCGATTGTTGACGATTTCTAGGTCGACCACGTGAGCAGCACCGGAAAACGCCTCGTCGGTCGCCTGTTTGTCGCCGCTCTGCCAAACGAAGGACGTATTGTTTTTCGCGTCGGGCCAGACCTGCGCTGCATCGGGGGCGGTTGCGGTTGCGGTGTCGGTGGTTGCGGGCAGGGGCTCATACTCGATTTCGATAGCCTCCACCCCGTCGCGGGCGAGATCGACACTTTCGGCGACGATAAAGGCGACCGGGTCGCCCACATGGCGGACAATACCGTCCGCAAGTAGCGACCATGGCGGCGCAATCAGAGGCTCACCATTAACCTGTTCCAGCGGAATCATGCAGGGGATCGTGCCCAGGCCGGCATTTTTGATGTCGTCGACGGTATAGACCGCGAGCACGCCCGGTATCGCTTTTGCCGCGGTGGTATCGATGGAAGCGACCCGTGCATGGGCGAAGGGCGAGCGTAGAACCACCGCATGGGTCTCATTCTCGAGCTTGAGATCGTCCGTATAGCGTCCACCGCCGGTCAGGAGGCGTGGATCTTCGAGACGGGGGACAGGCTGTCCGATACCGAACTGGACCATCTTCTATATCGCCCCTATTTGACGGTGGCAGATTGTGGCCCCGCTGGCGCAATCGAAAGGGATGTGAACCGGTGCGCCTGGAACCCGTCCGACCAATGATCCTCGGCAAGGCCCGCCTTCAATTTAAGCCGGGTGAGGAAGAGTTTCGGTTGCGGGATATCCTCCCAGACCTGCGGCAGGAACACGGCACGTTTGCCCTGATCCATAATGATCAACCCATCGACCTTGGGCCGAAGTTGGGAAAGCAAATCCTCTTCGTCCTTAAAGCTCATCGGGGCCGACGGCGATAGCAGCGAGATCGAGAGCGACAGACCTTTGGTTTCGTTTGCTTGCAGTGGCGGAAAACGAGGGTCCTTGAACGCGGCCTTGTAGGCATTTTCGAGCAAATCCTTGACCAGCGGCTGATGCGCTTGTAGCGAGCCGATGCAGCCTCTGAGTTTGCCGTCCTTTTTCAGCGTCACGAAGCAGGCGCGATTTTCTTGCAGGGGTGCGGGAAAGGTTCCGACATCGACTTCGGGCGGCCGACCCTTCTGGAGCGCGAAATTGATCGTCGATGCGGCAACGCGAATCAGCTGCGGCGCATGGGGGCCATATATATCCTTGTCGCCTTTTCCTGCCGTCGCCTCTGTCATATCGCCGCCTCTGCCTTTCTCCCAAAATGCCCAACTCCCATAGCCCACCACTTTGTCGCGGGACCCCGCCGTGTCACCGGAATTGCGAAGGTCGAGCCGTTTGACCGACATCTCGCGGGAGCGCGCCTGGTGGATGAGTCCCGAAATCGGTATGCGGCCACAGGCTTGTTCGCGGTCGAGCCCGTCCGGCTCCAGCGCTTCGATGGCGTTTGCCGCGGCGCCGTCCAGTTTCTGCGCCGACTGATAGTCGTGGTAATGGCTGAGGTCGGAGCTGATGACGATGGCGGTCTCTTCGCCACCCCAAAGAGCGTCGAGTACTTCGGCCACTTTGTTACCGGGTACGCCGCCGACCACGAAGGGGACGAGCGAGAAATTCCCAAGCGTGCGCTGCAGGAAGGGCAGATGCACCTCGAGCGAATGTTCCTTGGCGTGTGCATCGTCCCGGCGCTCCACCTGCGGCATTGCGATGACGCTTTCGATTGCGTCCTGATCGATCGTCACTTGCCCGAGGGGTGTCTGGAAGGCGTCCACCGTCGGCGCCGCCAGGCTTTGGGTCGCAACCCGATGGGCGGGGCCGAGCAGGATGACCCGGTTTATTTTGCGGGCGGCCGGTTTCAGGGCCAGATAGGCCGGGGCGGCGATGGGCGCGGAATAAATATAACCCGCATGGGGAGCGATGATCGCTTTCGGCACGGCGCCGCCGGGCGCTTGGCCGGCGGCTAGAAACTTGCTCACGTCACGGTCCAGCTCCGACGGATCGGCCGGATAGAAGAAACCTGCGACGGCTGGCGGTCTTACGACACCCATGAATCACTCCTAATCGAGCCAGTATAGCCGAATTGGAGCGGGTGAAAATCACTGATCGGGGTGGCGGAACCGTTCTATAATGGTTTTATGGAAGATGTCATCGAAGGCGTCCCCGGGCGCTATTGGCGGACACTCGACGACGGGCGCATCCAGTGCGACGTGTGTCCGCGCGAATGCAAATTGAAGGAGGGCCAGCGTGGGCTCTGCTTCGTACGCGCGCGCAAGGACGACCGGATCGTGCTCACCACCTATGGCCGGGCGAGCGGCTATTGCATTGATCCAATTGAGAAAAAACCGCTCAGCCATTTCCTGCCCGGGACCCCGGTTCTGTCTTTTGGGACTGCCGGTTGCAATCTGACCTGTAAGTTTTGCCAGAATTGGGACATGTCGAAATCGCGTCAGATGGACACCTTGCAGGATGCCGCCCCCCCGGAGGCGATTGCAGCGGCCGCGGCGCAAACCGGTTGTCGGTCCGTGGCCTATACCTATAACGATCCGGTCATTTTCCTCGAATATGCGGTCGATGTGGCTGCGGCCTGCAAGGCGCGGGGCATAAAAAATGTCGCCGTTTCCGCGGGTTATATTAAAGACGCGGCACGGAGCGAGTTCTACGCGTCAATGGATGCGGTCAATATCGACCTGAAAGCCTTTACCGAAGGATTTTACCGCAGCCTTTGTAGCGCCGGGCTTGAGGACGTGCAGGAGACGCTCAAATATATTCATCACGAGACCGACACCTGGCTTGAAATCACCACGCTGCTGATTCCCGGCGAAAACGATTCCGAAGCCGAACTTCACGAGCTTAGCCAATGGGTCATGAGTGAACTCGGCCCCAACGTGCCGATCCATTTCACCGCCTTCCATCCGGATTACAAGATGCTGGATAAGGTTCGCACGCCGAAGGAGACCCTCATTCGCGCCTGGCAAATCGCGCGCGCGACCGGACTCCATTACGTCTATACGGGCAATATTCACGACGAGCCGACCAACTCGACCTATTGCCACCAATGCGGTCTTAAGGTCATCGGCCGCGATTGGCATATGCTCTCGGATTGGGAATTGGATGAACACGGCAATTGCACCCGCTGCGGCAGCGCGTGCGCTGGCGTGTTCGAGCCTCGCCCCGGCAATTGGGGCCGCAAGCGCCAGCCGGTGCGCCTGAAGGAATTCGCCGAGCGCTTCATGGCCGAAGGCGAAGTGGCGCCGGGTTATGCACACCCGCCCCATTAGGCGATACCCAAATGATTGAAATTTCCGAGCATCACCGCCGGCTCAAAGATTATTACGGGCCGCTGCTCACCGAACATGGCGAAAACTATCGCGGCATGGGCTGGGTTACGGAACATTTGCAGACGGTTCGCTTCGAAGTGCTGTCAGCGGTCGGCGATATCCGCGGTGCCTCGATTTTGGATGTGGGCTGTGGTTCCGGCCACCTGTTGGATTGGCTCGTGGAGCGCGGTTATACCGGCCGATATACGGGCCTCGAAGTGCAGGAAGATTTGGTGGAGCATGCGCGTGCCAACCATCCGGCATCGAAATTTCCCGATGCACGTTTCGAATGCGGGGAATTCCTCGAAGTCGCCGAGGACTATCGGGCGGAGTATGTGCTGGCCAGCGGTATCTTCCCGCTCGCCGACATGGCGCTGCTGCAGCGAACCGTGACCGCGATGTTCCGCTCCGCCGAGACGGGCGCTGCTTTCAATTGCCTATCTTCCTTCACGCCGCGCCGTGATCCGGATTTCTTCATGTTCGCCAACCCGCTCGAAGTGATGGCGTTCTGCACCGGCCTCACCAAGGCCTTCCTGTTCCGCCATGACTACCTGCCGCAGGATTTCACAGTCTATCTCTATCCGGAGTAAAACCCACAAAAAAAGGCCCCCCGGTTCGGGACATTGAGCCGGGGGGTCAGTAGCCCTTAAAAGGAGTAAGGGCTTCTTCCAGGGAGGAACTAGTCGAACGCTTCTTCCCAGCTGCCGCGCGTGGCGGCGCGGGAATATTCGGTGGCGCGGTTCTCGAAGAAGTTCGCATGCTCGACGCCATTCAGCATTTCGTCGAGCCATGGGAACGGGTTCTTCTCGATGTGGTGCATCGGCTGCAGCCCTAGCTGCATCAATTGGCGATCGCCGATATAGCGGATGTATTTTTTTACTCCTTCCGCATCGATACCTTCGACGCCACCGAGCTCAAAGGCCAAGTCAATAAATGCGTCCTCATGGTCGATCACGGTCGAGCAACTCATGTAGAGGTCGCGTTGCAATTCTTCGGTCCAGATTTCCTCGTTTTCGGAAATGAAAGTACGGAACAGCTTGATGATGGATGCCGTATGCAGGCTCTCGTCCCGCACCGACCAGGAAACGATCTGGCCCATGCCCTTCATCTTGTTGAAGCGCGGGAAATTCATCAGGATCGCGAAACTGGCGAATAGCTGCAGCCCTTCGGTGAAGGCGCCGAAAACGGCCAGCGTCTTGGCGATGTCTTCTTTGGTCTCAACGCCCCATTGCTGCATGTAATCGTACTTGTCCTTCATCTCCTTGTATTTGAGGAAGGCCTGGTACTCGATTTCCGGCATGCCGAGCGTGTCCAGCAGATGCGCGTAGGCGGCGATATGCACCGTCTCCATATTGGAGAAGGCGGCCAGCATCATCTGCACTTCGGTCGGTTGGAAGACTTGCGAATAATGCTTCATGTAGCAGTTATTCACTTCCACGTCGGATTGGGTGAAAAAGCGGAAAATCTGCGTCAGCAAATTGCGTTCCGCATCGCTCACCTTGTTGTGCCAATCCTTGACGTCGTCGGCGAGCGGTACTTCCTCGGGCAACCAATGCACCCGTTGTTGGGTCAGCCAGGCGTCATACGCCCATGGGTAGCTGAACGGCTTGTAGATCGGGTCTGCGTCTAAAAGCGACATTATTCTTTTACTTCCCCTTTTTCGGCACTCGTTGGCGCCGGTTTGTTGCCTGCTACTGGCAGGCCAGGCACTCCTCGTAATCCACCTGTTCTGTCGGTCCCTCGCCTTCATTGACCTTGCCGAGATGCGGCAGCGATGAAACCGGGCCGTCCACCTGCGTAGCCACCACTTCGGCCCGCTGAATCGATTTGGAACGGCAGTAGTAGAGTGTCTTCACGCCCTTCTTCCAGGCTTGGAAATGGAGTTGATGAAGATCGCGTTTGTGTACGTCGGCCGGCAGGAACAAATTGAGCGATTGCGATTGGCAGATGCTGGGCGTGCGGTCGGCCGCATGCTCGATGAGCCAGCGCTGGTCGAGCTCGAAGGCAGTCTTGAAGACGTCCTTTTCTTCCTGGGTAAGGAAATCGAGATGCTGAACCGAACCCTCGCTGGTGGTAATCGAGGTCCAGGTATCTTCGTCGTCCTTGCCCTTTTCGGCGAGCAATTGTTTGAGGAATTTGTTGCGCACGTTGAAAGAGCCTGACAGCGTTTTGTGGGTGAAGCTGTTGCCGGCCATCGGCTCGATACCCGGCGACGTGCCGCCGCAAATGATCGAGGTGGATGCGTTCGGCGCCACCGTCATCTTCGACGAAAAGCGCTCCATGATGTTGAACTCGGCTGCGTCCGGGCACGGCCCGCGCTCTTCGGCGAGCATGACCGACGCCGCATCCGCTTGCTCGCGAATATGCTTAAACATGCGCATGTTCCAGACCTTGGCCATCGCGCTTTCGAAGGGAATCATCTTCGACTGCAGGAAGGAATGGAATCCCATCACCCCGAGGCCCACCGAGCGTTCGCGCATCGCCGAATAGGTCGCCTTCTGGAAATCGTCCGGCGCCTTTTCGATGAAATCGCTCAGCACATTGTCGAGGAAACGCATAGTGTCCTCGATAAATGTGGGATGCCCCTCCCACTCGGCGTAGCGTTCGAGATTGACCGAGCTGATACAGCACACCGCCGTCCGGTCGCCGCCATCCTTGTCGCGGCCCGTGGGCAGGGTGATCTCGGTACACAAATTGGACATCTTCACGTTCAGGCCCGCGAGCTTGTGATGCTCGGGAATGGCCCGGTTCACGTGATCGATGAAGATCAGATACGGTTCGCCGGTTTCGACCCGCGCGGTCAGGATACGAATCCAGAGATCGCGCGCCGATACCTTGCGCAGCACGGTACCGTCTTTCGGGCTGGTCAGTCCCCATTCTTCGTCTTTTTCGACCGCGCGCATGAAAGCGTCGGGAATGACGATGCCATGATGGAGATTGAGTGCCTTGCGGTTGGGGTCGCCGCCGGTCGGGCGGCGCATCTCGATGAACTCTTCGATCTCCGGATGGCTGACCGGCACATAGACCGCAGCACTTCCGCGCCGGAGCGAGCCTTGGCTGATCGCCAGAGTCATCGAGTCCATGACCCGGATGAAGGGGACGATGCCCGACGTCTTGCCGTTGGCGCCCACCTGTTCGCCGATCGAGCGCAAATTGCCCCAATAGCTGCCGATGCCGCCGCCGCGGGCGGCCAACCAAACGTTCTCGTTCCACAGATTGACGATGCCGTTCAGGCTGTCGTCGGCTTCATTGAGGAAGCAGGAAATCGGTAAGCCGCGGCTCGTGCCACCGTTCGACAGCACCGGCGTCGACGGGGTCAGCCATAGCTGGCTCATGTAATCGTAAAGGCGCTGGGCGTGATCTGAATCGTCGCCATAATGTAATGCTACCCGCGCAAACAAATCCTGGAAGCTTTCGCCCGGCATCAGATAACGGTCCGACAAGGTTTCCTTGCCGAACGTCGTCAACAAATCGTCGCGGCTTCGGTCCAGTTTTACCCGGTTGCCACGCTCGTTTTGCGCAATATCGCGCACATCGTCGGTCAGTTTCTCTTCAGCCGCACGATTCGCTGCAGTTGACGACTCGGATAACCCGTCTTGGGGCGTTTCCATACCACCGGAAACCTCATCCCCAATAAAGTTATCCACAACCGAATTACCTAGAGTTTCCCCCCGCGCAAATGCGCCGGTTGCGTCCACCATGCCTCCTCCTATCCACAGCTGTGGAAAGAACAAATTGTGTATAAAACACAATATCTCGTATTTTCTTGCGCGGATGATACCACATGTAGGCACTCTGTCACCCGGAACAAACAAAGAACATGAGAATTTCATGACAAAACCGGTACCGGCGGCGACAAAAAATGACCCGTAGGGGCCGCGCAAACCAAATTTATTATGTTCTTATTTTGTTCTTTTTCCAAGCAAAAACATCGCCGCCCTATATTCAGCTTGCTATTGATCGATCAGGAAGATCGCGTAAGGTCCCGACCCGAGAGGGAGAGACATGGCGAACCAATTGACCGCAACTGAATCGGAGGCCTATCGGCGAGACGGCTTCCTCTCGCCTATCCGGGTCATGGATGTGCTGACCGCAGCTTCTTATCGCGAGCGATTCGAGGCCTATGAACAGGCTCAGGGCGGTTGGTACGAGCTTTCCAAAGGGCAGAAAATTTACCTCTTGCAGACCTGGGCCGCGGAAATGGCAAGTCGGCCCCAGGTGCTGGACGCAGTCGAAGGCGTCTTGGGGCCGGATATCTTCGTTTGGGGGGTGAGCTTGTTCGTCAAGGATGCGGGCGATGGCACTTATGTCTCCTGGCATCAGGACGCCACCTATTGGGGTCTCAACAAACTATCGGTGACGACTGCCTGGATTGCGCTGTCGCCGGCAACGTTGCAAAGCGGATGCATGGAAATGCTGCCCGGCAGCCATGAATGGGAACCGTTGCCGCACAAGGATACGCTGGCGAAGAAAAATCTGCTCACCCGGGGCCAAGAGATCGAGGTCGACAAGTCGGACGCAGTGGCGCTGGAACTACAGCCGGGGGAGATGTCGTTGCATCACGTCATGACCGCACATGCCTCCGCCCCCAATCTGTCCGACGACCGGCGCATTGCGGTGGCCATACGCTACGTGGCACCGGATGTGGCGCAGGTGAACGGCGAGCGGGATGGGGCCTGGCTGGTGCGGGGCGAAGACCGCCACGGCAACTTCGTCCACGAAACGCCACCGAAGGCGGATATGGACGAGGCGGCCTTGGCCGAACACAAACGCATAACCAATCTACGCCAGTCGATCCTTTATGACGGGGTCGCCGGCCAGCCGGCCCGGCGCTAGCGTCGCTGCAGCCAAAGCCCAATCACCATCAAGCCGCCCATCGCCCAATACATATGATCGAGCGCGACCGTGGCCGATAGAGAGCCGGCCATCAGCGGCCCCGCGGCGGCACCGATATCTCGCCAGGTTTGGCCGACGGCGATACGCCGGAGCGTCATTTCGTCTGACGTGCGGAGCGCGATTTCGGCGGGCCAAAGGGCGGCGATGAAGGAGCGTCCGATTACCGTCAGCAAGCCGCCCGCATAGATGAAACCGCAGGCCAGAAGCACGAAGCCTATGACCGTTGCGAGGCTGGACCAGAATAACAGCCGATCGGGGCCGTATTTGTCGCCGAGTATGCCGCCTACGGGTCCGAGCAACGCTTCGGATCCGCGCCGAATGCCCAGCAGCACCCCGCCTGCGATCATGGCGGTGCCGATAGAACTGGTCTCGGCGACGCTCAAGGTAATGGCCATGGTGAAGACGCCATCCACCGTGAGCCCGGCGATGAACATGAACCAATCGAAGCGATAGGGTCTGGGCAGCCATTCGGTTTTTTTCGGTTCGGGCTTACGGCCTTCCTTCGGCAATAGAAAAGCAACCGGGATCGCCGCGGCGCTGAGTATGCCCAGAACGATGAAAATTTCCGTCGCACCAATGGCGATGGCGGCCAACGGCCCCAGAAACAGCACCAATGTCGGGCAGGTCTGCTGCACCATGCGGCTGAGGCCGACACGCGTGCCCGCCTTGGATTTGTCTTTGACCGCGTAGGCGAACACCACGAGCGTCAAAGCCGCGAAGCAGAGCCCCCAGGTAAGTCGGGCGATCAGCAGCAATGGCCATCCGGTGGCGAGACCATAGGTGAGTGTAGATAGACAGGCGGCGACGGCGGCGATAATGGCAAGGTTTCGGGGGCCGATCCGTTCGGCCAATGCGGCAATGGCGCCATAGGTAAAAATTCTGATCAGCCGGTTGGCAGCCAGCAAAACGCCAACCCAAAACAAGGTGACCCCGAACAAGTGGGCGTTGACCGGCAAGATCACATAAATCAGCATATCGCCCAGTAACGCGAGCGACAGGACGGTAGCAGACAGTAAAGTCGGCCCGACGCCTTGAGGTTGTTTGGTCTCGTTCATGGATATTCTCGTTTTGGCGCCTTTGGCTGCGGCGGTCAATCGACGCGAAGCAGCAGTTTGCCTTTGGTCAGCCCCGCCTCGATCGTGCGATGGGCGTCCGCAGCGTCGGAAAGCGCGAACGTGGTGTCGATGGTGACCCTGAGTTTGTCCTCTTTATAGAGCCCGAACAAGGCATCCGCCCGCATTAACCGTTCTTCGCGGGTCGAAATATAGTCGGCGAGGTGGGGGCGGGTGAAAAATACCGATCCCGCCTCGGCAAGATCGAGCGGGCTCACCGCTTCTACCGCACCGGAAGCGGCACCGTAATTGACGCAGGTGCCCCGCCGGCGGGTCGCTTTCAGGCTGCCTTCGATGGTGGCTTTGCCGATCGAGTCATAGACCACATGGACGCCGTCGCCCCCGGTCGCCTCCGAGACGATTTCGGCGAAATCCTGCTCTTTATAGAGGATCGTGTGGTCGGCGCCGTTGGCTTTGGCGATGGCGGCCTTTTCTTCGCTACCGACCGAGGCGAACACTTCCGCGCCGCGCGATTTGGCGAGCTGAACCAACAACTGCCCGACCCCTCCCGAGGCGGCGTGGATCAAGCATCGTTGACCTTCTTCGAGCGGAAACAATGAATGGGACAGATAATGGGCGGTCGATCCTTGCAGCATCAAAGTGGTGGCAATGTCGAGCGGAATGTCATCGGGCACCGGCACCAGCTTCCAGGCGGCAACCTTGGCGTACTCGGCGTAGGACCCGAGTTCCGTGCAATAGGCGACCCGATCGCCTTCTTTAAGGCCTTCCACGTTGGTGCCTATCGCCGCAACGGTGCCCGCACCCTCCATGCCGAGCGTCATTGGCAGGGTTTGAGCATAGGTATGCGACTTGGCGTAGAGACCGTTTCTCATATAGACGTCGATAAAGTTGATGCCGGCGATTTCGATCTTGACCAGCACCTCTCCGTCCCCCGGCGCAAGGTCGGGCGCGTCATCGTAGGACAGATTATCGGCAGACCCGTATTCGGTAACTCGGATGGCTTTCATGGCGGGATCCTCTAGGCCGATGCCGGTGTGTAGAGCCCGGCGATTTTGGCTTTTTGGCAGGTCAGCGCATAAATGAGATCGATGGTGGGTGTGGGTATATCGGCGAGGCGGCCCAGTTCCGCGACCGCACCGACCAAGGCATCGAGTTCGAGCGACTTGCCGGCCTCGAAATCCTGCAGGGTGGAAGATTTGGCGTTGCCGAGGGTGGCGAGCCCGTCGAGCCGCTCGTCGATGTCCGGATTAGCGTCGGTGCCGTAGGCGCGCGCGACGGCTGCGGATTCTTCGATCACGGTACGCATCACATCGCGTACGCCCGGCTCTCCGAAAATATCGCTGAATCCCGCCTCCAACAGTACGCTCACCGGATTGCCAGTTATGTTGGCGTAGAGCTTCGACCAAATTTCGGCGCGTATATCCGTCGTCGCGCGAATGCGAAGGCCGCTCGGACTCAACGCGTCGACGATGGCGGCAAGGCGTGCGCTCTCGGAGCCATCGGGCTCGCCGATGAAGAAGGTGCCGCCGGCGTTATGTTCGACCAGGCCAGGTTCGGGCACGTTGCACGCGATATGAACGACGCAGCCGAGTGCCTTCTCTCGCCCGAAGCTATTCAGGAGATGTCCGCCAGGATCGACACACTCCAAATGATCCGCCGGCTGTTCTCCTTTGAGGCCGTGGAAGAACCACCACGGAATGCCGTTGACGATATGCATGACGACGGTCTCGGGACCGATCAGCGGTGTCAGCTGGTCGAGAGCGGCGGTAACCGTATGTGCTTTGAGACCGAGTATGAGGAGGTCCTGGTTGCCGAGCGACGTGGTGTCGTCGGTAGCCCTCACCACGACACGCCATTCGCCGTCCCGGTCGCGCACGCCGAGGCCCTTTTCCTGTATGGCCGCGAGATGGGCACCACGGGCGACAATGGACATATCGCCGCCGCCTTTGATCAATCGGCCCGCAAGGATGCCTCCAACGGCACCGGCCCCGAACATGCAAATTTTCATCCTACCGTCCCTGTCTTTTAGACCGCGGATTAATGGCGCCGAACGGGGTATCCGTCAACGACCTCTGCCCTCGACGAAAGCGGGTAGTCGTAATAGGGTGCGGCAAAATGAAAATCGGGAGGATCGCAATGATCGACGAAAAAAGTCTGGAAGAAGCCAAGGCCTGGATCGGCCGTTCCAAAACGCTGGAAGGCGTAGTGACGCCCTTTGCCGCGAGCTGCATGGCTGCGACGCTGGATTGGGAAGATTACGAATTCAAGAATGGCGACGACGTGCCGTTCGTCTGGTATCGGGTCGGCTTTCCCGAAGTTTCGCCGCTCGCCGCGTGTGGTCGTGATGGTCATCCCGCGCTTGGCGATTTCATGCCGCCGAGCCCGCTTCCGCGCCGCATGTATGGTGGTACCACCATGACATTTCACCGGCCGGTCAAGGTCGGCGAGCCGATCACCAAAACCATGAGCATTGCGGATGTGGTCGCCAAGGAAGGGCGGTCCGGCGATTTGATGTTCGTTACGGTGCGACAGGAAATTGCCGACAAGGACGGTGTCGCGATTACCGACGACCGAACCCAGATTTATCGTAGTGAAGCGGCGGAAGGCACGGCCCAAAACCATAAGCCCGCTCAGCCGCCGGAAGGTGCCCAATGGACGAAGGAAATCGACCCCTCGCCAGTGCTGCTGTTCCGCTTTTCGGCCCTGACCATGAATAGCCATCGTATTCACTATGACCGCAAATATGTCACGGAAGTGGAAGGTTATCCCGGTCTCGTCTTCAATGGTGGCCTGACCATGATCATGCTGTTGGAGCTGTTCCGCGCGAACAAGCCAAACGCGACATTGAAGCAGATCAAAGTGATGGCGAGGTCGGCTCTGCACGATGACGCCCCTTTCACGGTCAATGGCAAAGAGGGCGAAGAGCCCGGCACCGCCAATTTGTGGGCGGTCAATCCGGCGGGTGGTCTCGCCTATACGGTCGATGCGGAGTACGAGGAATGAGTGAAGAAATCGGTCTCAGCGAAGAAGAACTGCAGAGCTGGGTCGGGCGTAGCGTCGAAGACGAGGACCGAATTACCGCATCTCCGGTGATGAATTATGCCGCGACCATGGATTGGGAGGTTCCGGACGCGAAAGAAGGCGATGCCATACCGCCCGGCGCCCATTGGTTCTTTTTCCACGATCGCACGCCGCATTCAGAGCTGGATACGGTTGGGTTGCCGAAACGCGGCGAGTTTCTGCCGCCGGTCAAACTCGCGCGGCGCATGCACGCGGGCAATCGGCTTGAATATGTAAAGCCCTTGCATATCGGCGAGAAGGTCCACCGCAAAACCGAGATCCATGACATCACGCCGAAGAAAGGCGGGACCGGCCAACTCGTTTTCGTCGTCACCCGTAACACGATCTCCGGTGAAGACGGCCCGGCGTTGATCGATGATCGCACTATCGTCTATCGCGAAGCGGCAAAAGCGAGCGATTCAAAGCGCAAGCCCGCGCCGCCGCCGGACGACGCTGCCTGGAAGCGGTCCTATCAGGCGAACTCTATTCAGATGTTCCGGTTTTCTGCGCTGACCTTTAATGCCTCGCGCATCCATTACGACTACAAATATGTCACCGAGACAGAAGGATATCCGGGATTGATCGTGAATGCGCGGTTGACCACAAGTCTCTTGATGGAGACCTGTCTCGACAACAATCCGGGTAAGGAACTGGCCGAAATTGCGACAAAGTTCGTGCGACCGCTGTACGACTTCGCGCCATTCACGCTGGCCGGCAAGCCCAATGCCGCAGGTGACGGAGCGACGATGTGGGTTGAAGACCCGGATGGCGCAACCGCCATGGTTTCCGAAATGCGTTTTGCCTAGGGTTCGAATGTCAAGGCTAGGCGGTGCCGGGTCTGTTCCGTTTATTGTCGGAAAATTCGAAAGTAACCGCGATAAGGTCCTGCAATGTGGCAACGACGGCCTGAAGAGAGTCCGGGTTTTGAATCACCATCAACCGGCGGCGGTCGCTGGTGGAGCGTTCCAGCCGAACTTCATTGCGTTGAACCAACAAATCGATAACCCGTTTGACGGTTGATCTCGCCATACCTGAATCGGCGACGAGCGTTGTGATGTCGGTCGCCCGGTCTTCCAACGATGCCAACGTAAGGGCGCACAGGACGCGCCATTCTGCCTGCCGGGCAAATAATGGGTGGCGCTCCGCACGAATCTTGAAGCTTTGAGTCTCCAAAGCAATAAAGGCACTGACGCAACTCGGCGGAAAATCGCTTTTTGCCGGTTCCGGTCGCCTTTTCGAGTTTTCGTCTGTGTTCGTCATTTGCCTGTCAGCAATAAAATTCCATTTCCGGTGTGAGGAAACTGCAAGGAATTTAAAACTTATTCCTCGGTTCGCTTTTTCTCCGATTCCAGCAGGTCAGCAAGGCAACGCTCGGCCGTTTCGGACGAGAGCTGTAATTGCTTCAGAATCAGCGGTTCCTTGCCGCTTGCTTTTTGCAAAGCAGATTTGAGCAGAGCAATGGCTTGCTCTATATCGGAAATGCGGTCTTGGTCGTCCAAGGCCGAATTTCCCCTCCCAAAAAATCATTCATCCCATAATCGGATGGAATGAATTCCCCAATTCCTATTACCTAGACTAATTACCTGAAATTCAATAAAAAAAGGGTCCACTTTGGTTATTTTGCACCGTTGCGATTGCCACGCAGGGGGGGCTGTTCAACCCTAATGTGTGATGGGATGACGCGTATGGACCCAGAGTGTTACCGGCACCTAGATATGGTTAATGAAGGCTGTCACGACCGTTCGTAGTACAAGCGACTCGCCAATCGAATCGGCGAAAATTCGTAACTCGGCGCAAAGAATGGACAAAATCCAATTGGTGCGGTTGGCGCTCGTCGATTGACAGCGGCGGAAATACCTTCTTAAACAGTGGCTCTCATCGGACACTATAATTACGCCGATATCCGAATGAACGGTCATCATGCGATGTCTTGTCGTCGGACGACTAGAACGGCGGCAAACAGCGAAGAGCGGAATCGTGTCGGAAGACCAACAACAGCAGACTGACAGCGAAACGTCGTCGCCGTCGACGCAGAAGAATTCGTCGCGATGGAAGTTTCTTCCGAAGCGCTTGCCAAGATTGAAGCTGCAGCATTTAGCGGCAGCGGTATTAGTGCTGGTTAGCCTGGTATGGGGTGCTTTCGAAATTCACTCGCGCATGACTCACGTTTACGAGTATGACGCGCGAATTTCGGGAAATCTGATCACCGTGTCAAGCCGGGTGCCCGGATGGATTACCAAAATTCCGGTACGCGAAGGCGAGCATATCAAGGTCGGGAACGTATTGACGGTGCTTGATCAGCAGGATTCGGAATTGCTCGTGCGCCAGCTCGAAGCCGAGGTCAGGGCAACCGCTGCGTCCATTAAAAGATTGCATGCGCGTCGCGACTTGGTTTCCAAACAATCCGAAAGTCAGTATCAGACCGCCGTTTCGTCGTTGGACGGCGCAAAGTCGGTGGTTGAGGCGCTGAAGGTGCATCGGGAGGTGGCGCGGACCGAGCTCGAGCGAACGCAGACGCTATTCAAAAAGAAAGTGATTCCGCGAATCCAGTTGGAACAGGCGATGACCCGCGCGCAGCAGGTTAACGTGGAATACCATAAGGCCGTTGCCAGCTTGCAGGCATCCGAAGCCCGGTTGGACGAAGCGGCCGCGAATCTCAATCGGGTTCAGGTGCTGGACGAAGAAGGTCAGGTATTGCGTCAGAGAGTTGAACAACTGCGCGCTAAACTGGAGCGGCAGAAAATCGATCTTGCGGACCGCACAATCAAAAGCAAGATCGAAGGGGTGGTCGATAAAATTTTTGTCGATGTTGGCGAATACGTAACGCCGGCGCAGCGTCTCGCCATCATTCATGATCCGAACACGATTTGGGTCGAGGCCAACGTCAAGGAAACCGAAATACGCAAGCTCAAGATCGGTCAGCCGGTGGACATCTCCGTCGACGCGTTCCCCGATCTCGAAATTATCGGCACCGTGGAGGCAATCGGCAATTCGACAACCAGTGAATTCGCGTTGCTGCCGACGCCTAATCCCAGTGGCAATTTCACCAAAATTACCCAGCGATTGCCGGTTCGGATCAAAGTGCGTCAGGACAAGGGGCTGCTGCGTCCCGGCATGATGGTCGAGGTCAACATTGACATCCGCGAGCGTTGACGAGCGCGGTGCGGAGGAATACAGCCCCACCGAACGCTGGATCATAACCATTGTCGCAATGTCCGGGATGTTCTGCATGTTCATCTCGGCGACCATCGTCAATGTTGCGATTCCGAGCATCATGGGCGCGTTTGGTGTCGGTCAGGATCAGGCGCAGTGGGTGGCGACCGCTTATCTCGCGACTATGGTTGCGAGCCAGCTTTTGAGCCATTGGTTCGTGCGCGCCTTCGGCACACGGCTCTCCTACGTCATCATCATCGGTATTTGGATGTTCGGTACGCTGGTCTGTTCGACCACGACGACTCTCGACTTTTTGGTTCTGGGTAGAGTGTTGCAAGGCATGGGCGCGGGCGTCATGCAGCCCTTGGTGATGGTGCTGGTATTTCAGGTCTATCCGGCTGACAAACGCGGCTTTGGCATGGGGCTCTATGGCATGGTGGCGACGTTGGCGCCGACATTCGGGCCGCTGCTCGGCGGGTACGTGATCGACTATTTTTCGTGGCGGAGCATTTTTGTAGCGCCTTTGCCGCTTGCGATTATCGGTATGATTTTGGGGCCGCTTTTCATTCCCGGTGATAGGCCGCGCGGGCCGCTGCCGCGGTTCGACTGGTCGAGCTATATCCTACTCTGTACCACGTTGATCTGCTGGATATCCGTGTTGTCGAACGGCCAGCGTTGGGGTTGGGAATCCAACACCATGCTCTATACCATCCTGATCGGCCTCATCGCCGGCATCTGGTTTGTTCGTATTCAGCTTCAAGCGCCGGTACCGATGCTCGATTTCTCGCTGTTCCGTCACGGGCGATTTACCGCTGCGGTCGCCGTATCTTTCGTATTCGGAATGGGCAATTTCGCATCCAGCTATATGGTGCCGGTTTTTGCCCAGGTAGTGCAGGGTTTCACGCCCAGCAATGCTGGTCTGGTAATGATGCCGGCGGGGATTCTCCTTTCAGCGGCGCTCCCCTTCACGGGCCGGTTGTCGGATCATGTGCCGGCCCACATCATGGTGATGACCGGAATCACTCTTTTTGCTGCCGGTGCTTTTTTGATGAGTGGTGCGGACGTCAACACGTCTTTCTTCAGCCTCATGATATTCATCGTCATTAGCCGCTTCGGGCTTGCCTTTATCTTGCCGTCTCTGACCACGGCAGCATTCGACGCGCTCGACCCTGAAGAGCTAAATCAGGGCTCCGGCGCACTTAATTTCCTCCGCCAATTGGGTGGTGCCTCCGGTATCTCCATTTTAGTGCTGACAATGGAACACCGGGCTCAGTTCCATGGTGAAAATTTGACGGCTACCCAAACCCCGGCGAATTCGGTAAGCCGCGAACTATTGGGCGCGGTTAGCAACCTTATGAGCCAACATGGTTTGCCGGATTCGCTCCATGCTGCCGGCGCGCTCCATTACCTCGGCGAAATCGTCTACGCCCAAGCTTACACCCTCGGCTTTAAAGACGGATTCCTTGTTCTCGCTTTCGTGTTCCTAATGGCTTTGATCCCTGCCTATGCCATGCGCGAACGCGTGAAAGCGCAAATAGGATAATCGGATGGCCGCTGGAGACATGGCAGAACTCGAGGCTCGCTATGGGCCGGGTTTCCGATGGCTTGTCGCGGCCGCTGGCGTTACCGGCACGATCTCCATGGTGTTGTCGGCAACGATCGTGAATGTCGCGGTGCCGAGTGCCATGGGTGCTTACGGCGTCGGTCAGGATCAGGCGCAATGGATGGCAACAGCTTTCATCGCGACGATGGTCGCGAGTCAGCTATTGGCGGCTTGGTTCATCAATGCGCTCGGCGAACGCATGACCTACACGGTTATCGCGGTCATGTTCCTGTTCGGGAGTTGGCTTTGCTATTTGAGCCCCACGCTGGATGTACTGATCATCGGGCGGATTATTCAAGGTGTGCCCGCCGGCATCATCCAACCCTTGATGATGTCGGTGATCTATCGGGCGTTTCCTCCCGACAAACGTGGTTTAGCGATGGGGGTCTATAGCACCGGCCTCATGATTTCGCCGATGCTAGGACCTGTTGCCGGCGGCTACATCATCGATGAAATGAGCTGGCGCCATATTTTTCTGTTTCCCCTGCCGTTTTGTGCAGTGGCGCTGTTCTTGGGCTTCTTCTTTTTGCCGGGCGGCTGGCGGTTACGGCGGCTGCCGCGCTTCGATTGGTCGAGCTACATTTTGTTGGTCTCAACGGTGTTTTTGTTGCTGACCGCGCTTAGCAACGGACAACGCTATGGCTGGGGTTCTGACTATATTTTGATCCTATTTATGTTTGCTTTTTTGCTCGGTACCTGGTTCGTCCGCATTCAGTTGCGAAGCGAATCACCTCTGCTGGATTTTTCTCTGTTCAACAATGCTCAATTCAGTTCCGCCGTGATCGTCTATTTCGTCTTCGGTATGGGCAACTTTGCATCGAACTACATCATCCCCGTCTTCGTCCAGGAGGTGCAGCATTTTTCCGCAACACTGTCGGGTCTGGTGCTGTTGCCGGCAGGAATTATGGTGGTCTGTCTGGTGTCTTTCATGGGTCGGCTCGCCGACACCATCTCGCCTCACTATATGGTCATGGTCGGGCTGGGTATGTTTGCGCTCGGCAGCCTTTTGATGAACGGTTCGGACGTAAACACCGCGTTTTGGACTTTTGCGATTTTTGTCATGATCAATCGGTTCGGCATGTCGATGATCCTGCCAGCGTTGAATACGGCCGCATTGCGGGCATTGTCGCCGGACGAACTGAACAAGGGATCGGGAACGATGAACTTCCTCCGTCAGCTTGGCGGTGCATTCGGTGTCAGCGGTTTGGTGGTTGCTATGGAACAGCGTACGCAATTTCACGCCGAAGCTTTGGTCGCCACCCAGACTCCCGGTAACACGATCAGCCGCGATCTGCTCGATCAGGTAGGACATCTGCTTGGCGAATTCGGTGTGCCGGAATCTATACGCGGGCCCGGCGCGTTGCATTATCTGGGAGATGTGGTCACCGCGCAGGCAAGCACTCTCGGTTTCAAGGATGGTTTTTTGATAATCAGCGCGGTTTATATCGTCGCAATGGTACCAGCCTGGATTCTCGGCCGGGCAAAGCCGCCCGCGCCGGCTAAAGCGACGAGCGAGGCCGCATAACTATTTCACCGGCTTCCAGTATTTGGCCATATCTTGAGCTTTTTTGTGCTGGGCACTGCTCAGTTTGGCGGCGAGATCATCGCGGCGTTTGGCAGCCTTGCCGTGACCCTGTTTCGCGGCCAATATCAGATACATCAAGCCTTTGACTTCGTCCTTTGCGATGCCGTCACCACGCGCGAGCCGAACGCCGATATGGTTCTGCGCTTTCATATGACCTTGTTTGGCTGCGGCCAGGAACCAGCTTGCAGACCGTTTGCGGTCCTTGGGGACGCCTTTGCCATCGCGATAGCGCTTGCCGAGATTGTATTGCGCTTTGTCGAAGCCTTTTTCTGCCGCCATGGTGACGAACTTGGATGCCTGTGACTGATCCTGATTGATGCCAAAGCCGTAATCGTACATGCGTCCGAGTGCGTATTGCGACCGGATCAGGCCGAGCTGGGCCGCTTTTTTCAGCCAAGAAACAGCCACATCATAATTTTGCTCGACTCCGTTTCCGACGATATAGGCCATCGCAATATTGTGTTGTGCTTCGGCATCGCCATGGGTGGCCGCCTTTTGCCACCATTTGACCGCGTGCTCAAAGCTTTGGGCCAGGCCTTTACCTTCGGCGAACATCACGCCGAGATTGAACTGTGCCCGTGCATTGCCTTTTTCGGCCAGCGGCTTCCAATATTTCAGGGCGCCGCCAAAATCACCGTCTTGATAGGCGTTCCAGCCGGCGGCGAAATCGGCTTTGGCCGGTGTCGCGGTCGTCCCATACAAGAGCCCGGCGATTGCCAAGACGACAGAAACGCCGCGCAACCGCGTGCCGAGGCCCGAAAGATAGTTTTCGTTCATCCTACCCGTCATTGCATTTCTCCTGGCTTTCTTCACGGCGCCTTGACACCGAACGAAGAAACTTTTGCGCGCAGGGTTTCGATCAGTCCCTGCATCCCGCTTTTCTTGATAATGGTGGTGAATTCAGCGCGTTGCGCGACCACCATGCTGATACCTTCGACCATGACGTCGAGAATTCGGAACGCACCTTTTGATTCACGTATGCGCCAGCTCGCCTTGAGAGGCGGTCCGCTGGGTCGTTGAATGGCTGTCGTAACGAGTGCGTCCTTTTTTTTGCCGACAGCCTTTGACCCAGTGATCGCAAATTTTTCGCCCGCATACCCGCCAAGACGTTTGGCGTAAGTCAATGTAATGAATTGCTCGAAAAGGCCCTGATAGGCTGCACGCTGTTCTTCGGTCGCGCTACGCCAAGCTCGACCAACGACGAACCGGCCCATCGCGTTTATCGCCAGGTTCTCGCCCAAGAGCTTGCGTACCTTTTGTTCGCGTTCGTCGAGCGGAATGCCTTTGTTGCCGAGTATACCGAGCGTCACCGTCGCAAGTTTATGCATATATTCCTTGGCCGCATCAGGAGGAGTGGCGGCGATCACACTACCGGCCTGAAAGAGTATGGTGATTGCGAGGCCCGTGACCAGAAGGGGACGGGCTATCAAGCGAGTAAGTCGTAACATCGAATCTCCAGCAACACCCAATTAAAGCCGGCTCACTATAATCGCGAGACGGCCTCTTTCTCAAGTCGCGGTATGCTCGGGCAATACCGCCATGCCACCACGCGGGCCATTATTGGTGCGGTCCGCGTATTCCGGTGCCAAAGGCCGCCCGTTTGGCATATTGGTCCAGAGGCGGAGTAAGCGCCTACGTTTGGATGGTTCCGTGTAGTCTTCGTAATCGAAGCGCGAATGCATGATGATATGATTGTTCAGCAGCTGCACATCGCCGGCCTGAAAATCCATGTCAAACCGAATGTCGTCTCTCAACGCGAGCTCGTTAATATGTTCGATCGCGGCACGGGCGTGTTCGTCGAGGGGCTGACCGCGTTTCTCCGCACCTTCCAGAATGAGACGTCGATTGAAGTGGCAACTCATGCGGCCTTCGAAAAAACTGAAGACAGGGATTGCGTTACGGGTCGTTTCGTTGGGATCGCCGGAGACGCCTTCGCCACGCATATTGTGGTGAAATCCCTGTTCTAGTACCGGCAGGAATTCAGGATTATTTTCTAAAAGTTCATTGAAAATGGTCATGCCGCTGGCGATACAGCTTTCACCGCCTTTGCGTGCCGGATGAATGCAAAACAACGCCACCAGATCGGCGGCGTCGGAATGGGGCATCAGCCGCGCCCGCGTGGTGTATCCGCGAACACCGGGGCCGTAGGTGACACCACGGTCGGTGATCTCGACAATACGTTCGCCACGATTATTTTGAGTAATCGGCCCGCCGAGATGGGTGCCAAGCCCCCAATAGAGTCGATAAAGCGCACTATCGTCATAGCGATCAACCGGTATGCCTCGCACCAGGACGAAGCCGCGTCCGTTTTCCAATTCCTCCAGGCATTCCTGCAAAGTTGGCCCGAGCACGGGAAGTGGAAAATCCTGTTTGGCGAATTCGCCGGGTGCAAGATCCCGCTCTGCCACCTGTTTTATTGCGTTTTCCAGATCGTCGATTTCGTCGGACTTCAGCACATAAATCCAGGAATCGTCTTTCGCGAAATCCGCACTTTGCCAAGCAGATTTTTCGGTAATCCGTTCCCGCAGCGCTTCGACCATTTTACGCCGGCATAGTCGCCGAAGCCGCTTCTGCGGCGCTGGATGCGGGCGCGCCGAAAAGAGGGCCGGTGGCGAGCGACCCTTGAATCTGCGTCAGCATCGGTATGATGGCAGGGTCGCGTATTTCCTGAAACAGCATGCGAATATGATATTTCGCGCAAATTTCGGCCATTTGCTGGAGGATCGGTACGCGGCTCGCAAACGTCCGCGTGTCACCGGTCAGTTGTGAATCCATCGATACAAAATCCATCGGCAATGTCTTCAGCTTATCTTCATTGACCGCGCCGACCTCATACCCGTGCAAGCAAACCAGAAACCCTGCCGAGCGCAAAGTCTGTAATTCGGTCGCCCGTTGGAGCAAATCCTGATCCATTCCATGAATTCGAAGTATCGGGCGTGCCTTCGCTATTGCCATCAGGCTTCCCACAACTTCCTTTTTGGTGAGCGACTTAACCGGGAAGGTGGAGCTGAGATAGGCGCCCTCGGGAATGTTACCTGCTGCGTAATCGCCAAGATGTTTGGCCATCGCTGTATCGACCAAGAGACCCAATTTATTATCCGCGGCTACGTAGCCTTCGACTTTGAAAGGATCGAGGTTGACCTGGTCGTTGATTAACGCGGGTTCCACCTGGATATGTTCGGCCCTGCCACTGCCCAGATGAAACACCGGGCAGAACTGAAATGTAAGGCGATTATCCTTGGCCGCAGCTTCCAATTCCCCAATATCGACACTGCGCTGGTCCTGGGCTGCTTGTTGCATGTTTGCCAGCGAATCCTGTTGAACCGCGGACACGCCATTCTCTTTGAATTGATCGACCGCATAGCGCATCGTATCGGCCAACTGTTCGCGTTCGATATTTTCATCGCTAAGGCCGACCGTGGCTGTTTCGACGTTGAGGCCGGTTCCCCCCGGTATCATGTCCTGGGTCGCCTCGGTCATGCCCGATTCGATCAACTCGCTCGTAATTTCGGTGTCATGGATAACCGTATATTTGCTGTCGTCGATCCGGGTAACGGTTCCTTCGTACGCGCTTTCACGTAGCGATTCTTCGACCCGATCCGTAAGTGCTTCGACGTCGACACCCAATTCGTTGAGATCGCCGATATCGACGAATGTGAGATCGAGTTCTTCCTCGACATTGCCGAAGAGCAAAGAGTCCACCGCGTCGCCGAGTTCATCTGCGGAGTCTTGGCCGTACGGCTCGTATTTGATGTCGGGCATCGCCTGAAATGTGGCTTGGCAGCTTTTGTTGCCCGGAGCGACCAGCACCGACATGTTGTAGGCGGTGATGCCTCCATTCATCGATTGCAGATAAACGATAAAGCTCGAGGATTGGCCGGTGATTAATACCTGCGCGACCATTTCCTGGGTCAGGAATTGTTCGTCCGCAACCACGTAGTCGGTAAAAGGCGAACCAACGGTCTTATTTGCCGCTACGCCAAGCGGTACCAGCGTATTGCCTTCGGCTTTGACAATTTTGCATGTCTGGTCGAAGACCATCATGAAATCGGGACTGGCAGTTTGGCTCATTGGGTTAGTAGCGTGTCGTTCAATCCAACGCAGATCAATAAATTAACCATAGCGCGCTTATATAGCAAAGCGAGCGACGCGTGCAGGATTTCTCGCGTCAGAAGGGCTGTGGTGGCATTGGTTTAGCACGCTGCTTGGTGCTAAAATGACGCTTTCAGAGCAAAACTCGAATTCAGTGAACGGCGCGCGGGTCATGCCGCAATTGCCGAAATAAGGAGCGAGGCGACATGGGTAATGCGGCAAACGCAATGGAGGTTGTCCCACTAGACGCGCCGTTGGGTGCGGAAATAGTAGGAGTCGATCTCAGCGAGCCTTTGGACGAAGAGACGACTGCCAAGATTTTGCAGGCTTGGTACGATTATTTGGTGATCTTCTTTCGCGGCCAAAATCTAAGCAATCCGCAGCTGGTAGAGGTTGCCAAGTATTTTGGCGAGCCGGAGCATTCGCCTCCAAATAAATCCGGCGATACCTGGCTTTCCGACTTTCCCGAACTGACCTGTATTTCCAACATCAAAAAAGACGGAAAGCCCATCGGCAGCCTCGGCAATGGAGAGGCGATTTGGCACACGGACATGTCTTATATCGACAAGCCGCCGACCGCGAGCATGCTGTATGCGCTCGAAATCCCCGATGCCGGGGGTGGTACTCATTTCATGGATATGTACCAGGTCTATGAGACTCTTCCCGATGCGATCAAGGAGCGGATTTGGGGCAAGGTGGCGGTTCATGACGCGACCTATACGAGTGCCGGCGAAGTGCGGAAAATCTATGAAGAATTCGATGGCAATACGGATACCGATAAGGCGCCCGGCGCGCGCCATCCGTTGGTAGTTCGTCACCCGGAGACAGACAGGGAGGCGCTATTCCTGGGCCGTAAGTCGGGAGCGTCGAATATTATTGGCGAGTCCGATACGGAATTGTTCGACGCGCTTTGGGATCACTGCAACGGGAGCGCGCTGTCCTGGGGCCATGAGTGGCAAGTCGGCGATTTGCTGATTTGGGATAATCGCTGCTGCATGCACTATCGCGAGTCTTTCAACGACAGCGACCGCCGTCGGATGCACCGGGCGCAGATTAAGGGCGTCGCGCCGATGCCGGCTTGGGCGTAACGAAAATTTGGAACGGCTGACGAGGGGAAACCATGTCTTTTGCCAAACAACTTGCGGAAAAAATCGTAGCGCTCGACGAGAGTTGCCTGGACGATAAGTTACTCCTGGAACTCAAGCGCGGCATTGTCGATGTGGTCGGAGTCACGTTGGCCGGTGCGCGGGAGCAATGCGCGAAAATTGCCTTGATGTCGGTCGGCGGCGGCAATGGCGGTCCGGCGCAGATTGTAGGCAGCTCGGCTCGTGCCGAAGTATTGGACGCCGCGACGGTTAACGGCACGGCAGCGCACGCACTCGATTTCGACGACTGCAATAACTCCATGGGCGGTCACCCCTCGGCACCTGCATTTGCTGCGGTTGCCGCTCTTGGCGACGAGGTAAACGCCTCGGGCACCGAAACATTACTTGCTTTCCTTGCCGGCTATGAGACTGAAGTGCAGATGGGCCCAGGCTTGCACCCGCATCATTACAATAAGGGTTGGCACCCCACCGCGACGTTTGGCACCTTCGGGGCGGGGGCGGTCGGTGCTAAATTGCTCAAGCTCGATGTGGAGCAAACCGCGACGGCGCTCGCGATCTCGTGCTCTTTAACCGCCGGAATCAAATCCAATTTCGGCACTATGGTGAAGCCTCTCCATGTGGGGCAGTCGGCACGGAATGGCCTTTTTGCCGCAATCTTGGCGAAAAACGGCTTCGACGGATCACCCGAGGCGTTCGAGCACAAACAGGGCTTTTTCGAAGTTTTCAATGGCGCGGACACGTACCAGTCTGAAAAAATTCTCGAAGGTTGGGCGGCACCCTTCAAGATTATCGATCCGGGTCTTGCGATCAAACAGCATCCTTGCTGCGGCGGGACCCATACGGCGGTAGACACGATGCTGGCTCTCCGTGAGAAGCACGGTCTGACGCCGGACAATGTCGCCAAGATCGAATCTTGGACCCATCAATGTCGGATGGCGCATACCAACCGGCCGAACCCGCGATCCGAACTGGAAGGTAAATTCTCGGTGCAGTACTGCATGAGCCGGGCGCTGATGCACGGTGAAGTGAAAATGGAGCATTTCGAAGACGGTGCGGTGCACGATCCGGATGCGCGGGCTGTGTTGGCCAAAGTCACTTCGAACGAGCACACCAAAGACGGCCTTTTCCATGCTATTTTGGCGGTCACGACGACCGATGGAAATCGTTTCGAGCATGAGGTCGAAATGGCCGAAGGCCGGGGCGAGAACCAGCTCAGTCAGGAAAAGCTCAAGCGTAAATTCGACAATACCGCCGCCCGCGCTCTGCCATCGGACCGGGTGGCGCAGACCTATGACACCATTATGTCGTTGGAAACGGTTGAAAGTATTCACCAGTTGACCGGCTTGCTGGCAACCACGGACAGCGAAGTCGAACAAGCAGCGGAATAGGGAGACATCACTATGGGTATCGCACGCAAATTTGCCGAACATATTACTGGCCTCGGGCCGGATATCATGACCGAAGAGGTCAATCGCTGGGCGCTCTACGGGCTGCTCGATTATATGGCAGTGACCCTTGCGGGCTCCGACGAGCCGTGTGCGGAAATTGCCGGCAAGGTGTTGGGCGGCGGCTCGGTCGGCCAATCGCTGATCTATGGCAAAGCCAATCGGATGAGCGCGCTCGATGCGGCATTGATCAATGGCACCGCGTCCCATGCCCATGATTTCGACGACATGAACAACTCCATGGGCGGCCACCCATCGGCTGTCCTTTTGCCGGCGATCCTCGCGGTCGCCGAGGAGATCGGCGCGTCGGGCAAGGAAATGCTGCACGCTTATATCGTCGGGTTCGAGACCCAGGCCCGTTTGGGCAAAGGCGTTCATATGCACCATTACGAGAAGGGCTGGCACCCGACCTCGACCATGGGCACGTTCGGTGCGACGGCGGCCTGTTGCGTGCTCCTAAAGCTGGATGTGGATACGACCGAATGCGCGATGGCGATCGCGGCGTCGATGGCATCCGGCATCAAGTCTAACTTCGGCACCATGACCAAGCCGCTCCACGCGGGCCTTGCCTGCCGCAACGGCGTTCAGGCCGCGCGTCTCGCAGAGGCCGGCTTCATCGGCTCGCCCGAAGCTTTCGAGCACAGTCAGGGTTTCTTCGAGGTTTACAACGGCGCCGGCACCTACGATGTCGACAAGGTCTTCGATGGGTTCGGGGACCCGCTCGATATCTTGGATCCAGGTATCGCGGTCAAACAGTATCCCTGCTGCGGCTCGACCCATTCGGCGGCCGACGTGGCGATCGGCCTTTACGACAGCGAAGGTGTCCCGCTCGATCAAATCAAACATGTGGATGTCTGGACCCATCCGCGCCGGCTGAAGCATACCAATCGGCCCGATCCGAAAGGCGTGCTCGACGCGAAATTCTCCGTCCAGTATGTGGTCTCCCGGTGCTTGCTCGAGGGCCGCGTCATCCTCGAGCATTTCGACGAAGGGGCCTATAACGATCCGACCGTCCGTTCGCTGATGGACAAGCTCGATGCGGCGCCGCATCCGGATATGGACCCAGAGTCTTACGATCATTACGGGGCCGAAGTTCGCATCGAAAAGACCGACGGTACGATGATTTCCGAACGGGTTAAGATGGCGCGGGGGCGCACCACGTCGGATCCCATCCCCAACGACAAGATGAAAGCCAAGTTCGATGCCTGTGCGTCGCGCATCATGTCCGCCGATCAGGTCAACGCGGTCTATGCGGCCATTCAAAGCATCGAAAGCTGCGGCGACATTCGTGAATTCGCTGCGGTGGTGGAGAATGGCGACGCCGATGCGGTGCAAGCGGCGGAGTAGGGCCTAGGTTAAAAATCCACCGCCATTGATGTGGATCGTCTGGCCGGTGATGAAATTGGCGTCCGGCTGACACAGGAAGTGGATCGTCCGCCCGACATCCGGCGCCATGCCCACAAAGCCGACCGGCGGCGTGTCACCTGTGGGCTCTCCGGCACTCGGTGCGCGCTCCCCGCCGATCCGCCCCGGAGCAACCACATTTACCGTAATCCCGTCGGCAGCCAATTCATTGGCCAGACAATGCATCATCCCGACGACGCCCATTTTCCCGGTCGATACATGACAGCGTTCCGGGTAGCCGAGATAGGCCCCGATCCCGCCCAGGAAAATCACCCGGCCCCACTTGTTAGGCGCCATATGTTTCACCGCGGCGCGGGTGCAGAGGAACGAACCGTCGAGAATGATCGAGGTGATTTCCTTCCACTCTTCGAAAGGCATATCGACGATCTTGTTATGTCCGCGATTGGCCGCATTGTTGACCAGAATATCGAGCCCGCCATAAGTGGCGACCGCACTTTCGACCATTTCCTCGACTGCAGTTTCGTCGGTTATGTCTGCCAAATGAACCATTGCGGTGCCGCCGGCTTCGTTGATTTCGGCGGCCACGCCATCGGCTAGGTCTTTGGAGCTTTTGGCATTGATGACGATTTTGGCGCCATCCTGAGCGAGACGAAGGGCCGCGTCGCGGCCGGAACGTCGCACCGCACCGGTCAACAGGGCAACCTTGCCCTCGAGTGGTTTGGTCATTTGATGTTTCCTTTGAACGGAGGTCAGGCGTCAGCGCGCCGGCGTTGGGTTTTTTCCAGCCATTCGTCGAGGCCGAAATAATCGACCCCGCGTCCCATGCCGCGACGATTGCTTTCAAGCCAAAGCACTTCATGGGTCAAGACGTTGGGTCCGATGTTCACCGTCGTGCCGTAGTTCTTCAGTAGCCATGCCTGCTGTTTCGAGTGGATTGCCTCGAACATTATGTGTTCGATTCCGACCCCTTCGATCAATTCGACCAGCAGATGCGCGTTTTCGCTCTGTCCGTCGACGCCCAGCAGCATATCGATTTCGCCTTCCTCGACGATGACGTGATTGACCCCTTCGCTGATCAGTCCCTTGATATCCTTGGTGGCGACCTCCGGATCGAGCGGTTTCGTTGGTTTTTTGACGCCCCATTCGAAAAAGCAATGAATTCCGTTATCGCGAAGATCATGGATGAGCCCCATCTTTTCTTCTTCGGAATAGACGGTGTAGTTCTCGGAAATCTCCATGCCGGTGATGCCGCAATCGATGGCGTATTTCAGTGCCGTATCCCATTTCCCCTGGAGGAACGACATTTCACCGTAGATGCCGCCGGTCAACACGCCGACCTGATTGTCCGTATAGAGCTTGTTCTTGGCGATGAAAAGTTCTTCGCTCAGAAACCTCGGCATCATGTTGCGATGTTTGACCCAGTCCGTATAGAAGCCGGCGGTTTCGATAAATTGCTCGGTCTCGCGAATCCCGAGGCCCGGGTCGCGTACACCGGTCAGTCCGCTTTTGCGTGGCTTTTCATCCCGCTCGATCGCCTCGATAAAATCCATTGCGTATTTCATGCTGTCCTCCGTCGGCTTTAGTCGTCCACTATACGCGACGACTGTCGGCTATTACCGTTAGTCTGAGTTTAACGCTGTTCTATCCATCGGCCTAGCAGGGGGACCCACTATGAGCAAAAACCCAGGAGCGGAAGTCCGCAAACATTTGGCAACCGGCAAAATTGCCATGTCGGTTTCCGCCCACGATGCTTTGACTGCCAAGCTGGTTGAGAAGGCCGGCTTCGAGATGATCAGCATCTCAGGAAATGCGGTCGCCGCTTCATATCTGGGCATGCCTGATATGGGCTTCATCACCTTGCCGGAAATCGTCGATGTCAGCCGGCGCATCGCCGCTGCGGTGGATATTCCGGTGATGGTGGACGCGGATACGGGATACGGAAATGCGGTTCAGGTAACGCGCACGGTTGAAGAGTTCGAACGCGCCGGCGTTGCGGGCATCATCATCGAAGATCAAATCGACTACAAAAAGTGCCGAATGATCGAAGGCGGCGGCCACCCGGTGGTCGCGGCGGAGGATCACGCAGCCAAGGTGGAGGCGGCCTGCGCGGCGCGAAACGATTCCGACTTCCTCATCATCGCGCGTACTGACGCTGCTGCGGATCACGGTCTCGAAGAGGCGATTAGGCGCGCGCACCTCTATATCGAGGCCGGGGCCGACATGTTGGATGTGGAAGTGTTCGGTACGCCCGAGGAGGTTGCCGAAATCAAGGCAGCCAGGCTCAGTGTCCCGCTCAAAGCCAATATGGATGAGGGTAAGGGGCTCTGGAAAATGGGCCTCGACGATTTGGCCGATGCCGGCTATGGCATCGCATCCTATCCCGGTGTCGTTCGCTATACGGTGGTGAAGGCGGTAGCGGATGCCTTAGCGGAACTTAAGCGGGCCGGGAACGCACAGAATCTGATTCCGACTATGTCCAGCGTGGAAGAATATTTCGACGCGGTCGATCTCGAGCGATATATGGCGCTGGAAGCGGATCACCTCAAGCCGTTCGACACTGCCGACAAAAAATAGGTCGCCGACTAGCCGCGGAACGTCCGCTTTGTTTCGACAAGGAGACCGTTGTCTTCAATCGTCGTCGCAACTTCGGGTCCGGAGACCGGGACCGCCGGCAGCGCTGCTGCGGCGTTCGTAAAGAATGATATCATGCCAAACGTCGTCGAGGTGGCCGTAGCGTTCGCGGGTGCCGACCTGCCGGAAGTTGCAGCTTTCGTGCAACTTCCGGCTGGCATGGTTACCGGCGAAAGTTTGCCCCTGAAGGGTCCAGTAACCGGCGGCTTCCGATGCGCCGATCAATCCCTCCAGCAATGCCTTACCAATCCCGTTGCCCTGGGCTGATCTGGTAACGTAGACGCTGACCTCAGCGACGCCTGCTGCGCCTCAATTGTCGGGCACCGGCGCCATGGCCGCCCAGCCGACAAGCGTGTCGTCCAGGCGCGCAACCAGCCGGCCCGGTTTGAGGTAACGCTCATTCCATATCTGCCAGCGCGGCGGATTTTTCATGAATGCCGCCATTCCGGTCTTCAGGCCTTCGCCGTAGATCGCCCTGACCGCGACCCAATCGCTGCGTTGCATAGGCTCGATGGCGAGAGGCATGTTGGCACCTAGATCACGCCCTCGGCGCGGTATTTTTCGACGGTCTCCGCGTCGTAGCCGAGCGAATTCAAAAGCTCGTCATTATAGTCGCCGAGATCAGGCGTCACGTTGCGGACGCCTTTCGGCACGCCGTCGAGATTGATCGGATTGCCATTGACCGAGACCGCCCCTTTCTCCGGATGATCGCAGGGCCAAGTCATACCCACATGTTGGACCTGCGGGTCTTCCAGCATCTTGTCGATGGTATAGACCGGGCCGCACGGCACGCCGACGCCGTTCAACGTCTCGACGATATCGTCGGTCGTCCAATTGGAAGTCACCTTTCCAACTTGCTCGTTGGTGTAGTCGCGATTGGCGAGGCGGTTGGCTTTGCTGTCCATCTTTGGATCGTCTAGCAATTGCGGTGCGTCGAGCGCGTCCGCGAGGCGTTTGAACATGTAATCGCCGCCGCCTGAAATATTGACGTGACTGTCCTTGGTCGGGAACAGCCCGACCGGGCAACTTTTCGGATGGTTGTTGCCGGCCTGCGGCGGGACCTCCTGGGTGATTGTCCAGCGAGTCACCTGATAATCGAGCATGGCGATCTCGGCCTCCAGCAGCGAGGAATGAACCCAGCGGCCTTTGCCGGTCTGCTCGCGTTCATGAAGCGCGATCAAGATGCCCATGGCGCAATACATACCCGCGGTCAGATCGGTGATGGGAACGCCGACCCGGAGCGGGCCGCGGCCCGGTTCGCCGGTGATCGACATCAGGCCGCCCATGCCTTGGGCGATCTGGTCTACGCCGGGCCGTTCCGCATAGGGCCCTGACTGGCCGAAGCCGGAAATACTGCCATAAATGATGCGGGGATTGACTGCCGCACAGGCGTCGTAATCGATGCCGAGGCGGTGTTTCACGCCGGGGCGGTAGTTTTCGACGATGATGTCCGCTTGTTCCACCAGTTTAAAAAATATCTCTTTGGCTTCCGGCTTTTTGAGGTTGAGCGTGATCGAGCGTTTGTTGCGGTGAAGGTTCCAGAAATCCGGTGCGATCCGCGCTTTCGGGTCATGCCCGCGCGGATCCGCATCGCCGGGCGCTTCGATCTTGATGCAATTGGCGCCCCAGTCGGCAAATTGGCGCACGCAAGTAGGCCCGGCCCTTACCCGCGTCAGATCGAGGACCGTCAGATTCTCGAGCGGCAATTTTGTCATACGATCACCTCGCTTTTGCGCAATTCATCGATGGCCGCCTCGTCGTAGCCGAGTGACTCTAGAACCGCTTCGTTATATTCGCCGTATTCCGGCGTCGGCATACGGGCGCTTTTCTCGTGGCCTTCGATGTTGATTGCGTTGCCGTTGATTTCGGTTTCGCCGAGATCAGGGTGATTCACCTTCCAAGTCACGCCAAGATGCTTGACCTGTTCGTCCTCGAGCATTTCGGCGATGTCGTATTGCGGTCCACAAGGCACGCCGATTTCGTTTAACTTTTCGACGCATTCGGCGGTGGTGAATTTACTTGTCGCCTTGGAGACCGCTTCGTTAACCGCATCCCGATTCTGAAATCGAAGATCGTTCGACTTGAACTCAGGCACTTCGAGGAGCTCTTCGCATTCGAGTGCCTTGCAGAAGCGCGCGAACATGTGGTCACCGCCCGCAGCCAGATTCACATGGCCGTCCTTGGTGGGGAAGAGACTGGTCGGGACGTTGATCGGATGATCGTTGCCTACTTGTGGCGGTAAATCTTCGACCATGGTCCAACGCGCGACCTGATAATCGAGCATGCCGATCATCGCTTCCAGCAGCGACGTATGCACCCAGCGGCCCTTGCCGGTGCGGTGGCGTTCATGGAGCGCGCTCAAGACGCCGATGGCGAGATACATGCCGGCGGTGAGATCGCAGATGGGGATACCCACCCGCACCGGGCCTTGACCGGGCAGCCCGGTAATCGACATCAGCCCGCCCATGCCCTGTGCGATCTGGTCGACGCCGGGTCGTGGCGAGTAGGGGCCGTCCTGGCCGAAGCCGGAAATGCTGCCATAGATGATGCGAGGGTTTACCTTGGCGCAATCGTCGTAGTTGATTCTGAGGCGGTTTTTTACGTCGGCGCGAAAATTCTCGACGATGACGTCCGCCTTTTCGACCATTTGCATGAAAATCTTGTGGCCTTCGGGCTTTTTCAAATCGAGCGTGACGCTCCGCTTGTTGCGGTGGAGGTTGAAGAAGTCCGGCTGGCGGCGCTGGGTGTTTTGGCCCCTAATGCGCGGATCGGCCTTGGCGGTCGCTTCGACCTTGATGACATGGGCGCCCCAGTCGGCGAGCATGCGTACGCATGTGGGTCCGGCCCGGGCCCGCGTCAGGTCAAGAACAACAAGATCGGACATCGGCAAGTCGTTGCCGGCGGCGGCCGCACTCAAAGGGTCTGCCATGGTGATCCTCCCGGTTGGTTTTTAGATGGTGTTTTATTTCGTCGAGCCTAGCCCAAGCGGACGAAGGTGCAAAGTAGGAAGGGGACGGTTAGACTGGGCTGGAAACAAGGAAAATTTGGGGAGGCCGCGCATGGGAGACGGCAACGCATTCGATTTTCTGGAACGGCCGCCACGGACGAAGAAACCGCGTAAGCTCGGAATCACCTGCGTCACCGATAGAAGTTTTTCACTCCTTCAGTGCGAGCAGATTGTCGAAACCGCCGGCGACATTATCGATCATATGAAGATCCACGATCATGTGGGTGTGATGTGGCGCTGGGATCTGGAGTGGCTGCAAAAGAAAAACGCCTACTACGCGTCGCAGGGCATCGATACGACGACCGGCGGCATACCTTTTGAAATCGCCTTCGCCAAGGGCCTGGTCCCGGAATTCATGGACCGAATCAAAGAGGCGGGATTCAGCTCCGTCGAAGTCAGCGGCGATTCCCTCGATCTGCCCCAATCGGATCGAACTGCCTCGATCCGTCATGCGGTGGAGCGCGGTCTCGGCGTATTCGCGGAGTTGGGACGTAAATTCCCCGACCAACCGCTCGACCCTCAGGAAGGCATCGATATGGGACGCCAAGACCTGGAGGATGGCGTTCATCTGGTGGTGATGGAAGCATCCGAAATCAAGATCGTCATGCGCGATGGCGGTGACGCGTTGCATCGAATTACCGAAGAATTGGGGCCTGAAAACCTCATCTTCGAGGTCGGAATCAATGATGACTGGATGGAAATTGGGAAATGGCTGATCCGTGAATTCGGGCCCGATGTGAATATCGAGAGCGTTTATTCGGAGAATGCCTATATCATCGAGGCTATGCGCCATGGCCTCAGTCGTGGCATCGACTACGAGTATTTTCACCAGTTCGAGGGCAAGAATTTGCCCATGGTAGAGATGCCGTCGGGCAAATAAGAGCAATCAAGGTAGAGCAATGGCCGATCAAGCCGAAAAGATGAAAGTCCTCAATGTGGGTGGCAACAACAAGAACATACAGCTACCGCCCTATTACAAAGGCTTCGAGCATTTGCTGCTCGATATCGACCCGCGCGGTAAGCCGGACATCGTCGCCGACGCGCGAGAGCTGGATCAGCTCGATGCGGATCAGTTCGACGCAATCTATTGCTCGCACAATCTCGAGCACTACTACCGGCACGATGTGGCCAAGGTATTAAAGGGCTTTTTGCATGTGCTGAAACCGAAGGGGTTTGCCGAAATACGGGTGCCCGATTTGCCGGCGGTGATGAAAGCGATGATCGATGACGAGATGGATATCGACGACGAACTATACAAGTCGCCGGCGGGACCCATCATGATAAGCGACGTGATCTACGGTTATTCGGTCGAGATCGAGCAGTCGGGACAGGATTTCTTCGCCCACAAGACCGGTTTTTCAGAAAAGTCCCTGAAGAAAGCAGTGCTCGATGCAGGCTTTCCCTATGCGGTCAAAATTCCCTCCCACCAATGGGAACTGCTGATTTATGGCTTCAAGGATTACAATACGCATTTCCTGCATGAACTTATGCGGTTGAAGCTCCAGAACGAGTAAGACGTTTTATTCCGCCGGTCCCCGTTGGGCGGTGATGATGCCGTATTCCTCGATACGTCGGTTTTTCTCGAAATTGAACATCAGGCGACGGGATTCCTCGGCCGCGTCGAGATCGATGGTGTGGGTCACAACCTCATCGCCGAGGGTTTTGGTCTGAGCGGCGAACTCACCATTGGGATCGACGATGACGCTGGACCCGACCATTGGAGACCCATCTTCGATTCCCGCCTTGGCAACGGACACTACCCAATTGGCATTTTGGTAGGCGCCCGCCTGGACAGTGAGGTTGCTGTGATAGGTATATAAGTCGTGCTCGTCGGCGCCGGTATGGCGGTTGACCGCGACTGAGTTGTAGCCGATCACCACCACCTCCGCGCCTTTCAATGCCAAGACGCGAAATGTTTCCGGCCAGCGCCGATCGTTGCAGATTGCCATGCCGATCTTGGCGCCGAAGGCCTCGATGACGGGGAATCCGAGATTGCCGATCTCGAAATATCGTTTCTCCAGTTGCTGGCGGGCATATTCGGGCACCGGTGTGTCCGTGCCGGGCAAATGAATTTTACGATATTTACCGACGATCTCGCCGGAGTCATCGACGAGAATTGCCGTGTTGTAGCGTTTCTTTGCGCCGTCTTCTTCGGCAAGTTCCGCATAGCCAACATAAAATCCAACCTTCAGCTTCTTCGCCGCGTCGAACAGTTTTTGCGTATTGTTGTTGGGCATGGTCGCCTCGAAATAGCTTTCCAGCTCCGCCTCGTCGTCGATTTCATATCGAGGGAAGAAGGTGGTGAAGGCGAGTTCGGGCAGCACGACCAGTTTCGCGCCGTCAGCCGCGCCTTTTTCGATCAGCGCGACGAGGCGATCGACGATCTCCGCTCGACTATCGTCGGGCTGGTTCGGTCCGCTCTGGGCGGCTGAAACGGTGAGAGTTCTGGCCATGGTTTGGTGCCCCTTTATTCGATTTAGTGCCGCATTTGCTGCTTGAGGCTACATTAACCGCCTCGTCCGAATAAAATCTATAGGGTGGCTGAAACGTTGGATTTTCTGAATGCCTCTGATGGCGAGTCATGGACTCAGGGCTGGCTGATGGGTGATGATATATCTTCGGAGAATCGTGCGGTGATGCATCGGCGAAACCCGTTCGACGGAAGCCTGTGTTGGCTGCTGCATCGCGCGACGCTCAAAGGTGAAAAGCCGAGAGGGAGAAATTGATATGGCTTTGGAATTCGTGCCGACCGGGGGCGGTTTAGGTGCCGATATAAAAGGCCTCGACGTGGACAATGTGTCCGAAAGCGAAGCGGACCAGTTGCGGCAGGCTTTTCTCGATTTTCTGCTGCTTAGGGTGAGGGATACGGATCTCGATGACGACCGGTTCCTAAGGTTCGCCCGAGTCTTCGGTGAGCTGGAATTGTCACCGAAAGCGATCTTCGATGGCAAAGGCTGGATCGAAGGGTATCCGGAGCTGAGCCAGGTCTCCAACAAGAAGGTGGATGGCAAGAATATCGGCAGTCTGAGCAATAGCGAACTCGTTTGGCACACGGACATGTCTTATATCGAGGCCCCGCCCACCGCGAGCCTGCTGTATGCGCTCGAGGTGCCCGAAAGCGGCGGAGATACCGGGTTCCTTAATATGTACACCGCGTACGAGACACTGCCCGACGATTTGAAAACGGCGATCCAGGGTAAATCCGTCCGGCATGACGAACGATTGAATTCTTCCGGGGTTGTTCGGTCAGGTTACTCCAAGGACGCTGTTGAGAACGTGACCGAAATGCCCGGCGCGCGGCATCCGATCATCAGAACCCATCCGGACACCGGACGCCAAGCGTTGTTCCTTGGCCGCCGGCAAAATAGCTGGGTCGTCGACATGCCGGTCGATGAATCCGATGATCTGCTCGACCTGTTGTGGGCGCATGCGACGACTAATCCGGCGTTCACTTGGGCCCAGCAGTGGAAACTGGGCGATGTGGTCATTTGGGACAATCGTTGCACCATGCATCGGCGCGATGCGTTTGACGATTCCCAGGTGCGCCATATGCACCGCACCGTGATCAAGGGCGACAAGCCCTTTTTCCGTGCCGAAGCGGCCTGAGGGATAGCGATGGCTGTGACCGTAATTCCGAGTGGGGCGGCCTGTGGGGCCGAAGTCTCTGGTTTCGATATTACGAATTTAAGCGAGAGCGAATTCGCCGAGATCGAGCAGGCATTCCACGATCATTCGGTACTACTGGTGCGCGGTCAAAAATTCGGCGATGCGGAGCATCTCGACTTCAGCCGGCGGTTCGGGGAATTGGAATTTTCTCCGACAACCAAATTCAGTGGCCGGCCATGGCTTCCCGACTTCCCCGAATTGAGCCAGATCACCAACAAGATGGTGGATGGCAAGCCGATCGGCACGCTCGGTGACCGGGAGGCATTCTGGCACACGGATATGTCTTATATCGAAGAACCGCCCCTGGGCAGTCTCCTACATGCCTTCGAAGTGCCGCCGGAAGGGGGAGATACGGAATTTTTGAACATGTATGCGGCACTTGAAGAAATGCCCGGCGATCTTCGTGCGGAAATCGAACATCGCGAAATCAAGCACGAAAGCATTCACTCCTCCGACGGCAGCTTACGGAACGGAAAGACCGAGCCCGAAAGTGGTGACCCGCGCGATATGGAAGGCACCAACCACCATATCATTCGCACTCATCCCAATACGGGCCGCGACGCTCTTTTCCTCGGCAGAAGAAACAACGCCTATGTGGTGGGTATGGGGCTCGATGAAAGCGAAGAGCTGCTCGATCAGCTTTGGGCCTACGTCATCGGCTGCAGTCATTTGACCTGGCGCCACAAATGGAAGGTCGACGACCTCATTATTTGGGATAATCGCTGTACCATGCATCGGCGGGATGCCTTCGATGGGGACAGTTTTATCCGCATGATGCATCGAAGCGTGGTGAGGGGCGACAAGCCGTTTTACGCCCGTGCCGTTTAGGTAACGCGGAAGAAGGATAAAGATCATGGACGCGAAAACCGCTTCCGAACGTCGAACCGCTGAAGCGGGAAAAAAAGTCGTCGACCCTGCCGCCTGGACTCCGGACGTGCTGGCAGCGAGTGACGACTGGACCTACACTTTTACCGATGACGATATCGCGGAGATTTCCGCTGCCGTAGATCAGGTCGAAGCGGCGGGGGTCGATCTTATCGACGTCGATCGGGAGAAATTTCCGCTGCCCACGGTTTCCGCATTGTTGGAGCGGATTAAATTCGAACTTCTCGACGGCAAGGGTGTGTTCCTTATGCACGGCTTTCCGGTCGATGAGTGGTCCGTCGAGCGGGTTGCCATCGCTTATTTCGGCATGGGGCATTATATCGGCGTGCCGGTCTCGCAGAATGCCATGGGACATCTGTTGGGGCATGTAAAAAGCCTCGGCGGCAGTTATTTCAATCCCAAAAACCGGGGCTACAACACCAGCGCGGGCTTGCCGTTCCACGCGGACTCCAGCGACATCACCGGCCTCCTGTGCAAGCAGGTGGCGAAGGAAGGCGGCGCAAGCCGTGTGGTCAGCACGGTCGAACTACATAACGTTATGACCGAGCGTTATCCGGAATTCGCCGCGGCTTTGGCGGAGCCGATCTATCGTGACCGGCGCGGCGAGGTACCGGAAGGCAAACTGCCTTATTACCAGCTGCCGGTGTTCAACTATTACAAGGGCCATCTTTCCGTGAGCATGTCGCGCGGCTACATCGAATCCGCACAGCGGTTCGAGGACCTACCGCGCTTTTCGCCGGAACTGCGTGGCGCCCTTGATATGATCGACGAACTGAACGAGGAATTGGCTTACGACATGATACTGGAACGCGGCGACATTCAGTGGGTGCATAATCACGTGACGTCGCATTCGAGAACCGAGTATTTCGACCACGAAGAGCCGGAGTTGAGGCGTCATCTTTTCCGGTTATGGCTATCGACGCCGAACGGGCGGCCGCTTCCCGAATCTTATGGCGAACGATTTCACAGCTTGGAGCCGGGGCAGCGCCCCGTTGGCGGAATCTTGGTCCCGGGCACGAAACTCACCGCACCTCTTGATGCGGAGTAGAACTTAAGGATCCATCACCGGGATGTAGTTCGCCTCCGGGTCCACCACCACATTGATTACCGTCGTGCCGCCGTCTTTATGGCTTTCCTCCAGCGCATCCAGCATTTCATCCGGATGGGTCACCGTCATCCCGCGGCAGCCGAACCCTTCTGCAATCATGGCGAAATCCAGATTGTCGTAATTGGCGCCGATGACTTTGTCGCCGAGATTGTCGCGCACCATGCCAAGGCCTTGATTGTTCGAGACCACGAAGGTGGCATCAATGTCGTTTTGTACGCAGGCGGACAGTGTTGGTAGGGCAATGCCGAACCCCCCATCGCCCGAAATATTGGTAACGCGTTTGTCCGGATGAACGAGCTTCGCGGCCGCCGCCGCCGGAGCCCCCCAGCCCATGCCGCCGATGCCGCCCGACGCCAGGAGTTGGCCCGGCGCGGTCATGCGCAACAGAACGGTTGTGAAGATCCGGTTCGCACCGGCATCGAGGGTCAGATAGTCGTCCGGCCCAAGGAAGCGCTGCAACGCTTTGACGATATCCACCGGATGGACCGAGCCTTGCCGAGCGGTCATTTCAGGGAACTCGCCGTAGCCATTCGCTTTTTGAACCTTGGCGATACCATCGAGCCGCTGTTTTTGGTTTTTGGTATCGAGCCCGATAGCGGCCAGCACACCGAGCGCGTCGGCGGCATCCGCGGTGATGGCGAGATCGACCGGATAGACCCAGCCCGCGTTGCGTGGGTCGATGTCGACCTGGACTAGGGTTTGGTCGCCGGGCCGGATCATCTTCGGATCGCGGAATTTCGTGTAGTCCGGGCCCATGCTGGCGCCGACCATCACCACGAGGTCGGCGGCCTCGACCATCTTGTTCGCGGTTTTGCAGCCCCAATTCCCCATCATGCCGACCGCGTAGGGTGCCGTTTCGTCGACGGCGCCTTTGGCGTTGTAGCTAGTGGCGACCGCTATGCCCGCATCTCCGGCCAACTTGCTGATCGCCGCTTGCGCGTTTGCCGCCAAGACGCCGTTGCCGACGACGAAGACCGGCTGCTTCGCGCCGTCTATGAGGTTTGCTAATTCTTGGATCGCGTCTTTGTCCACGTTCTGGGGCGTGTACTTCAGATAACCGTCCAACGGATAGAGTTTGGGACCTGTTGTCTCGTCAATTTCCTCGCGAACGATACCGCTTTTCATGATCAGTGCCGCGGGCCCCGTGCGCGGTAACGAGGCATGTTTGAAGGCCATCTGCAGTCCGTAAACCGCTTCCGTTGGGTCGGTGGCATAGCAACAATATTTGGTGATGCCTTTGAGGGCACCTTTGACATCGGAGGTCCCGTACTCGCCGGTCATGCCTTGATAGACGCCGTACTGGCCGTACCCGCTATACTCCGAATCGTCGGTGAGGATAACCATTGGCGAGCCCGACATATGTGCTTCCATGATGCCGAACGCGCCGAGCGTCGAAGCAAACGGGCCTTGGCCCATGAAGATGCCCGGTTGACCGGTTAGCCGGCCCGTTACTTGCGCCATGACCGATGCCACGATTTCCGTCCGGCAAAGTAGAACGTCGATTTCGTCCTGGCGGTCGAAGAAGCGGTCCAACGTACGGCTGACGCCGAGCCCCGGCAGCGTGAAAACGCGTTTCACGCCAGCGTCTATCATTGTTTGAACGATGGCTTGGGCGGTGGTGGTCATGGCTCGCTCCTCGTTTGTTGCGCGCAACAATAAGCCAATTCAACGCTCGGTAAAGACCGTGCAGGGGCCTTGTTGTATGGTGGGCTCGAAGGAGATCGAAATGACATTCAAACTCTGGGGACGGCCTACATCGGCTCGGACGGAAAAGGTCATGTTGGCGCTCGCGGAGCTCGGCATCGAGCATGAGTATATTTTGTCGAGCGCGACCATGGGCCCGGATGGGTCGGTGGCCAAGGGCGGCAAGCCATTTGGTGTCGTCGATACGCCGGAATACCGCGCGATGAATCCCAACGGCACCGTGCCGACGATCGACGATAATGGCTATGTTCTCTGGGAGTCGAATGCCATCGTCCAGTATCTCGGAATGAAATATGACCCGGAGCTGTTTTTCGGGAACGATACGGAGACTTATGCGTCTGCGGCGCGTTGGTTGATGTGGGAAAACAACCAGCTGATCCCGCCGATGCACGATCTGGTCATGCATTTGGTGCGTTTGCCGGAAGACAAGCGTGAACCGGCGGAAGCGGAAAAGGCACGGCAAAAGCTGATCAAAGAATTCACCATCGTCGACGAGCAGCTCGGCAAAACCGAATATATCGCTGCCGACCGCTGGACCATGGGCGACATCCCGATCACCATCCGTTGCCACCGCTGGCATCTATTCGATATCGAACGTCCGGATATGCCGAATCTCGCGCGCTACTACGACGCGGTGAAAGCGCGCCCCAGTTTCGAGGCGATCGCCGACCCGGCGATGCATGTGGAAGGATGATTGGTACTTCTAAACCGTAGGCCCTTCGCCGGCGACCGTGGTGCGGTGGAGTATGCGTTTATGTTTGCTGGCGTCCCAGGGTCGGCCGCGATGTAGGACGGCCCGGTTGTCCCAGATGGTAAGATCACCATCCCCCCATTCATGCGCGTAGATGAATTCGTCCTGGGTGGCGTGATCGAGTAGTTGCTTCAATAGCGCTTGACCTTCCTCGTCGGGCATGCCCTCGATCCAGGTGGCGTGTCCGCCGGTAAAAAGTGCTTTGCGGCCATTAACCGGATTTGGGCGGATAATGGCGTGACGCACAGGCGGCAGGTTTTCTTTTTGCCAGTCCGATAGTTTGCCGCCGACCATTTTGCGTGTCGTGGCGAAATCATGGATCGCCACTTTATCCTCGAGGAGTGTCTTCAGATCGTCGTCCAGGGCTTCGTAAGCGCCCCGCAGGCAGGCAAATTCGGTCTCGCCGCCTTCGGGTGGCAGCACGCGCGCGTGCAGCATCGAGCAAAGTGACGGCACCGGCTTGAACGAGCTGTCGGTGTGCCAGATCATATTGGCAGACTGGTAGACCATCCGCTCGTCGTCGGGCGGAATCAGCGAGCCGTCCTTGTTCTCGTTATGCATGACCGAGATGTGGCGTGGTTTGCCGTCATTTGCGAGGTGAGGGGCCATCATTTCGAGCGGTCCGAACCGTTTCGAGAACTCGGTCTGCCGTTCGTCGTCGAGATCCTGGCTGGGAAGGACGATCACCGAATATTCCTCGAACGCGGCGCGCACAGCGGCGAAGTCATCGTCCGGAATGCCTGCGGCAATATCGATACCGTCTACGCGCGCGGCGAAAAGTGGGTGAAGTGGCGTAATTTCAACAGTCACTTTTTATCGATCTCCTTAGACGCCCGATTGACCAGCATCACCGAGACGAATCCGGCGATGGCGGAGAAAAAACAGAAAAACATCGTATAGACGGTCGCGATCGAGGCGACAGAGCCAAAAACCATTAGCAGAAAACCGACAATCAATGCGAGCCCGGCGCCAATCATTGAATCCTGCTTGCCGCTGACACTGCCCTTCAACAGCCGCCAGCCGCCGCGGGCAAAAAAGAAGAGGGGCAGCGAAATTGCACCGCTATATATCGCCGGAAGCAGAAAACCTCCGCCGACGAAGAACGTCAGATGCAATAGCCAGATGGTTTGCATCATCAGCAGCAATGCGGCGAAGAGTGCCAGCCAAGGGGCGAGGCGTAGCGGGTTCATCGTAAGTCTTCCGGTTTTTATCGGCAGCTTCACTATGCCATAGTGGACCGAACCAACAAGAGGGGGGATCGATGGGTGAACTCGACGGCAAAATCGTCGCCTTGACCGGTGGCAGCAAGGGCATTGGGCGCGCGACGGTAGAGCTATTCGCCAAGGAAGGCGCGACCATCGCGATTTGCGCGCGCACTCAGGGGCCGTTGGATCAGGCGGCGGATGAATTGCGCGAAAAACATGGCGCTCAGGTATTGCCGATAACCGCCGATATCATGGATCGCGACTCTGTCGATGCCTTCACCAATCAGGTGGGCGAGACCTTCGGGCGTATCGATATGCTGGTCAACAATGCCGGTGAATCCGAACAACATAAAAGCGACAAGGTGGTGCGTCCGGTGCTTTCGGAAGACCCGGTCGGTGCCGATTATTTGCCGCCGAGCCGGTTTGCCGACATGGATGAAGCCGAATTTCAACTGGCCTTCGACCGCAAGTTTTTCGGCATGCTGCGGGTGACCCAGTCCGCATTACCATGGATTCGTAAATCCGATGCGGGGAGTATCGTCAATATCACCTCCACCAAAGGAATTCAGCCCGGACCCCGTATCGCCACGTCGGCGATCGCGTGGGCGGCCTGTATGAATTGGACACAAGGATTGTCCCTCGAATTGGGTCCGGAGAACATCCGGGTCAACATCGTGTCCGTCGGAGGGATCGTCACGCCAAATTTGATGACCTCTTACGAACGATGGGGCGATGGGATGACCGAGGATGAATATTTTCGCCCGCGCACGGAGAATGTGCCGCTGCAGCGCTTGGGCACGGCGGAAGAGGTGGCGGACGCGATCTACTTCTTGGCATCGCCTCGGGGGGCGTATGTCACCGGCCAGTGCATCGCAACGGACGGCGGCGGCGTTCGGGTGATCTGATCCATGCTGGGCCTCTGGCTTGAAAACGAAACCCTCGACGTTCGCGATGATATTCCCGACCCGGCACGGGACGGCGAAGCTTTGGTGCGGGTAACACAGGCGGGCATCTGCAGCACAGATAGCGGATTGATCAGCGGTCTCTACCCCTTTACTGGCGTGCTCGGCCACGAATTCGTGGGCATGGTCGAAGACGGGCCATCCGACATCGTGGGCAAACGTGTGGTCGGCGAAATCAATGCCGTCTGCGGCCGATGTCCGAATTGCGCGTCGGGGAGGTCCAAACACTGCGGGAACCGAACCGTCCTCGGTATCGTGGGTCGCGATGGCGCTTTTGCGGAACACCTGTCGTTGCCGGTGGCGAACCTGCACCAAGTGCCAGATCAAATCTCGGACGATGCGGCGGTGTTTACCGAGCCGTTGGCCGCGGCCTTGGAAATTTTGGAACAGGTGAAAATGGGCGCGGGCGACAAAGTGCTCGTCGTGGGCCCCGGCAAGCTCGGCCATCTTATTTGCCGTGTTTTGGCGTTGACCGGCGCATCGGTAACCGCGATGGGGCGCGGCGAAGAGAAATTGAAGCGGCTTGAAGCCTATGTGGCCGAAACCGTAACCGACGCGGTGCCCGAGCGCAGTTTCGATATCGCCGTCGAATGCACCGGCAATCCCGATGGGTTTGCGACCGCATTGGCCGCCCTTCGGCCGAAAGGGACTTTGGTGTTGAAAAGCACTTATCCCGGCGCGCTCACCATCGACGCAGCACCGGTGGTGGTGGATGAAATCAAGATCGTCGGGTCTCGCTGCGGGCCATTCGACAAGGCTTTGGCGCTGTTGTCCTCGGGAGATTTCGATCCGACGGAACTTATCGATGCCCGCTATTCGCTTGGCGATGGGCTGGCGGCTTTCGCGAAAGACGCCGAGCCTGGAATCATGAAAGTGCTGTTGGAAATGAAGTGAGTGCCGCTTACTTTCGCGGTTTTTTAGTGATACGATTTTCTCAAGAGTGACAAAGGGAGGATCCCCGATGGAAGTTTACGACCCTTCGGGCGCAACGGAGATTACCGAGCTCCACGCGCCACGGCTGGATACGTTGGACGGCAAAAAAATTGCATTGCTGTCGAACGATAGCTGGCAGGCGCACCGCACACTGCCGCTGGTCGGCGAGATGATTAAAGCGGATCATCCGACCGCCGAAATCGTGCCGTATGACGAATTTCCCATCGGCAACGCGGTGATCGATGCGGACGCAACGGTGGTACGGGCCAAGGAATTGGGTGTCGATGCGGTTGTCATCGGCAATGCCGCCTGAGGGAACTGCTCTACAGCATGCGGCCGTGCTGCCGCTCGACTAGAATCTGCAGGCATTCCCACCGTAATTCTGACCCGCGAGGATTTCGTGGGTGTGGTGAAAAACGCTGTCGCCGGTCTCGGTTTCGACCAGGACGCGCCAATGGTGACTTTTCCGATTGACGTATTCCTGATCGAAAGCGATCTCGCGCCGGTCGAGAAAGACAAGCAAAAATTTATCGACGGTCTGCTGGATTGGCTGCCCGCGGCCGATACCAAAGGTATCCGTAATGCGGAAATGATCGACCTCGATGTGGATGATTACGAATCCGCGGTGGTCAAAACCAACAATCTGTTTCTGACTAATCTTTGGGCCGACGGCTTGCCGGTCATTCCGCCGACCACGGACAAGGTCGACTGGATTCTGCAAGGGACGGATCGGTCTCGGGACGAACAGATTGGAAAATTCATGCCCCGTGGCGGGATCGTCACGGTTGAGACCGTAGCCGTCGCGTTGGCGATGTCGGGCGGTCGGCCGGAATATCTGCCGGTTCTGTTGGCGGCGGTTGAGACCATTCTTCAACCCGGCATGGACCACGATAAATGGCAATCAACGTCGGGCATGACGTTCCCGGTAATCATCGTGAACGGCCCGATCGCCAAGGACATCCGTCTTAATTCGGGCTTCGGCATGATGGGTCCCAACCCGCAGGCTCCTGCGGGGGGAAGCATCGGGCGCGCTATTCGGCTGATGCAGCAGAATGTGGGCGGCGCACTTCCGGGCACGGGCACGATGGCGATCTTTGGGGCCATGCGTTACACGAACGCGGTCATCGCGGAAGCGGAGGACGCACTGCCCGATGGCTGGGAGCCCCATGCCACCGAATGGCATGGCATCGAACGGGGCACCAATTCAGTTTCCGTATTCGTTGCCACCGGCGGGTCCAACATCATTCGCCGGGGAACGGGCAAAGAAACGCTCGAGGTGGAAGCCGAGGACAGTCTTCGCCGTATCGCCACCTATATGCAGACGGCCAATCCGCATTTCATTCGAGGTTGGAGCGCGGGAAGCGCCGGCGCGGTGATAATTTCGCCGGTCGTCGCCAAGCAATTGGCAGCCCTTGGGTGGACCAAGCCCAAGGTCCGCGAATTCCTGTGGGAGCATACCAAGATCGACAAGCAGACGGTGATCTCGTCCGGCCTTGAACAATGGATTCGCGCCTCGACCGATCCCATCGCGCAGGCTGCCGATATCGACCCCTGGCCGATTTGCCAAACACCGGACGGTATCATGTTGCTGGTTGGCGGCGGCGCCCATCCGACCCATAATTTCTGGCTGCAGGGAAATGCACTTACCGTCGGCAAATCGTTGATCGAAACACCGGAGGGTTGGCAGAATCTATTGCAGCAGGCCGACCGTGATATCGGGTGTGCAGACGATATGTGTTTGATTTAATTTAGAAATTTGCGACTTAATTTTGGGAAGCATTATATGACCGAACTCGAAGTGTTCGATCCGACTGGTGCAATCGAGATTACTCAGCTTCATGCCGCGCGCCTCGATGGGCTCGACGGCAAGAAAGTGGGTATCGTTTCTAACGACGAATGGCAGGCGCATCGCACCTTGCCGTTGGTCGAGGAATTGCTTCGCGCCAACTTTCCCGGAATCGACATCGTGCCCGCGGAGAAATTTCCGCTCGGCAATGAAGTAATCGATTCCGATGAGTTGGTCGAAGCCGTTCGGGCGCAAAAGGTCGATGCCGTCATCATGGGGAATGCGGCCTGAGGCCGATGCGCTACCGCTTGCGGCCGTGCTGCCGCTAGATTGGAAATTGCCGGCATTCCCACCGTATTGCTCGCCCGCGAAGATTTCATGGGCGTGGTGCGAAACGCCATGTCCGGATTTGGCTTCGATGCCGATGCGGCGATGGTGAGTTTCCCGATCGACCTGTTCATGGCCGAAAGCGACCTAGCGCCGGTCGAGGGCGCCGGTGATGATTTCGCCGCGGGCCTCACGGATTGGCGGCCGAGCGCGACCGAGACGGGACTACGCAACGCACCCATGGTCACCGTTCCCGGCGAAGATTACGAGGACGCGACGACCCAACTTCATAATTGGTTTCAGACCAACAACTGGAGCGATGGGCTGCCGATCAATCCGCCGACGGAAAAACGCATCGGCTGGGTTTTGCAAGGAACCGATCTTGAACGCGATCATATCGTCGGCAAACTGATGCCGCGGGGCGGCCTGGTGACCGTGGAGACCGCTGCGGTCGCGCTCGCCATGGCCGGCGGCCGGCCGGAGCATTTATCCGTCTTGCTGGCGGCGATCGATGCCATCCTCGATCCCGCTCTCAAACATGCAAGTTGGCAGGCATCGTCGGGCAGTCAGTTTCCCGTGGTCATCGTTAACGGCCCGATCGCAAAACAAATTCGTCTCAACTCGGGTTTCGGGTTGCTGGGCCCGGATCCACAGCGTCCGGCGGGGCTCGCCATCGGACGCGCTATTCGGCTGTTGCAGCAGAATGTCGGCGGCGCGCTGCCCGGTGTTGGCACAATGGCGATATTCGGCCCGATGCGGACGACAAACGCGGTCTTCGCCGAGGATGAAGATAATCTGCCCGATGGCTGGCAGTCATTCGCCGAAAGCCGGCACGGATTCGCTGCCGGTACGAACGCGGTCTCCGTTGTCGCTTGCTCCGGAGCGATGAATATCATGCGCCGCGGTACCGGTAAGGAAACTGCCGAAGAAGAAGTGGAACAAAGTTTAAACCGCGTCGCGCGTTATCTGGGCCAGGCGACCTTTCACTATCTCGCCGGTTATACGGACGGAACACCGGGTGTCTTGATGATGTCGGGCGCGCTCGCGGAGCGGTTCGCAGAACTCGGCTGGGATCAGGCAAGATTGAAACAAGAGATTTGGGAGCGGAGCCGTATTCCGAAGGCGGATGTCGCTGCTTGCGGTTTGAAACAATGGCTTGAGATGGATTCCAATCCGACGGTTCAGGCCTCGGGCGGTACCGACCCGTGGCCGATTGCGGCTCAGCCGGAGAATCTCGCCTTGGTGATCGCCGGTGGCGGGCACCCGACCCATAATTTCTGGTTTCAGGCCAATTCGCCGGCGGTGATCGGGCGGAGGGTCGAAACACCGGAACGTCTGAATGAGCTTTTGGAAACCGCCGAGCGTGAACTCGGCTGTGGTGCGGATGTGTGCATGATCTAGGAGGTTCGATGAAACGAACCGTAGGGATCGCGATTGGAATTTTCCTGTTTGGCCTGTCTTCGGCCCTTGCGGCCGTGTCCAAGCCGGTCCCTTCACAATCGGCCGTACCGAAAACCGAAATGATCCGTATCCCGGGCGGATCGTTCGTCATGGGCAGCGATACGGGCCCCGAAGACCAGCGCCCGGCGCATCGGGTCGTGCTCGAGGCATTTTGGATCGACCGGACGCCGGTTACCAACGCGCAATTCGCCGACTTTCTCAATTCGGTCGGATCGACCGAGAACAAGCGGGGCCGGAATCTCTACGATTGGGACGATTCGGACGCCCGCATTCATGCGGAAAAATTCAGGTTCAGGCCTCATAAGGGTTTCGAAAAACACCCGGCGGTCGAGGTGAGCTGGTATGGCGCCCGAGACTATTGCCGCTGGGCTGGCAAACGATTGCCGACCGAGGCGGAATGGGAACGTGCGGCGAAGGGCGTCGAAGGTCGGCCATTTCCTTGGGGGTCGGCACCGCCGAAAGGTCGGGCGCGCTTCAACAAAGGCTGGAACGATACCGCACCGGTAGATGCGCATCCCACGGGCGCTACCCCGGACGGCATTCTCGACATGGCGGGCAATGCCTATGACTGGGTTTCGAGCTTGTACTGGCCCTATCCCTATAAGGCCAAGGACGGGCGCGAAGATATGACCGTGATCGGCGATCGGGGAACCCGCGGCGGTGCCCTCGACGACGTGGCCGCGATGCTGAGCACGACCGAGCGCGGAGAATATGTCTCGCGGAGTCCTCTTTCAGGCCACCACCACATCGCCTTCCGGTGCGCCCGCTCGGTAGACTAGCGCGGAACGCGGCGCTAAACCTGTCGGGCAAGCAAGGGAGGGGACCGTGACCAACAACATTACCCTGGAAATTATCGAACGCACGCCATTTGCCGGCGGACATGAATTTGGCGAGACGGGCGCTTACGAGCGTCTTGTGGGCTGGGCGCATTATGCCGTCGATCCCAAGGCCGATGCTCAGGCCGTCGTGACGGATATCGACAAGGCACCGGTAAACGCCGATGGATTGGTGGAATTCTCCGCTGAGTTTTACATGGTTCGGCCTGTCGATGCCGCGAAAGGCAATGGGCGGTTGTTTTACGATTGGGGCAATCGGGGCAATATTCGCGCCTTCCAGTTTTTCAATGACGCGCCCCATTCCAACGATCCTCGATCCCTGGAAGATGCCGGCAATGGTTATCTCATGCGCCGCGGCTACAGTTTCATTTGGGGCGCCTGGCAGGGCGATCTTCTTCCCGGCGACGGGCGGGCAACGATGAAGCTGCCGGTGGCGACCGATAACGGCAAGCCGATCACCGGTAAGGTGCGCCAGGAATATATTCCGGGTAGCCCGACCGCGTGTTTCGCCTTGTCGGGCCGAGCCGGTACGCGCAGCCATCCCACCGTGTCCCGCGACACGACGAAGGCGCAACTCTCCAAGCGCCGTTATGCGGAAGACGAGCGCATTCCAATTCCGGCCGACGAATGGGAGTTCGCACAAGTGGTCAGCGGCGCCGGCGTTTCCGGTGAAACCACGCGCGGCTCCAGCGAGACCGCGATCTTGCCGTCGGACGAATTCATCCATCTCCATGGGGATTTTCAGCCGGGCTGGATTTACGAGCTAATTTACGAAGCCAAGGATCCGCTTGTGATGGGGCTCGGCCATATCGCGGTGCGTGATCTCGTCAGCTATCTCAAATATGGCGATAAGGATGCTGGCGGTAACGATAATCCGGTTCAGGTCGACAAGGCCTATGGTTGGGGCCGGTCCCAAACCGGACGCTGTATTCGCGATTACATCTATCGCGGTTTCAACGGCGACGCGGAAGGTCGGAAAGTATTCGACGGCTTGTTGCCGCATGTTTCCGGTGCGGGGCGTATGTGGCTCAACCAGCGGTTCGCCAATGCGGTCTCCATGGCCGGTCAGCAATATGAAGATCACTACATATATGCTGATCGGTTTCCCTTCTCCTATGCGGAATGTACCGATCATCTGACCGGGAAAACCGACGCCATTCTCAAACGGCCCGACACGGACCCGCTGGTGATGCATTCCCAGACCGCGACCGAATATTGGCAGCGGCGGGGCTCGCTCGTGCATACGGATACGGAAGGCAAAGATCTCGCCCAGCCGGATACGGTGCGGGTCTATCTTTGGGCAAGTTCGCAGCATAATTCACCGCCCATCGACGGCGCGCCGTCCAAAGGCATATGCACCAACTATTCGAATATCGTGACCACATCGATGATCTTTCGCGCCATGTTGGATGCGATGGATGCTTGGGCGAGCGACGGTTCGTCGCCGCCGGATTCACGCATGCCGACGCGAAAGGACGGCACGCTGGTGACCTATGACGAATGGCGAGCGCAGTTCCCTGATATTCCAGCGACCCTGCTGCCGACGGGGCCGGCCAGTCTGAAATTGCTCGATCACGGGCCCGATGAAGACAAAGGCATCCTCTCGGAACCGCCAAAGGTTATCGACGCGGAGGGGTATGGCATTCTCATTCCGTCCTCGGACGAAGATGGCAACGACGTGCCGGGTATTCGCGCGCCGATGGTCCAAGCGCCGATGGGGACCTATGTGGGCTGGAACATTCGTGCTCGCGGCCATGGCTATGGGGCCACCTATGAATTCAACGGCAGCTACCTGCCCTTTGCGGATTCGCCGGAAGAGCGGGAATTCACTCGTGATCCGCGCCCCTCGGTGTTGGAGCGCTATTCCACTCAGGAGGACTATGTTGCCGCCATCGAAGCTGCGTGCAAACGGCTTGTGGCTGATGGCCTGATGTTGGAGGAGGATATTCCTCAGGCGCTTGCGACGGCCGCAAATTGGGGCCGCCCGCGCCATATCACCTCACTTGAGTAGGCCTATCGCGGGAATGTCAGCGTCACTCGTGTGCCGCTCCGCCGATTGCTGATCAGACTTAGCCGGCCGCCGTGAAGTTCCATCAAGGACTTGACGATCGGGAGACCGAGACCGGTCCCGAGATCGTCCGATGTAAGCGGATTGGTCACTTGTTGGAAGGGCGCTAGCGCGGTCTGGATGTCACGTTCGCTCATGCCGATCCCGGTATCGATGACATCGACGCGAATGGATTCGTACGTCGCATTGGCATAAACCGTTACGTCGCCGCCTTTGGGGGTGAATTTGATGGCATTCGAAAGCAGATTGGAAAGGATTTGTTTTAGCGCCCTCCGGTCGGCGTTGAGCGGAGGCAGGTCGCTTGTGGTTTCCTGTTTGAGATTAATTCCTTTGGTCTCGGCTTCATGCTCGAAAATCTTCACAGACTCTTCGATAGAGTCGGCGAGATTGAGAGGCGCACGTTGAATGTCGCGTTCGCCCGCCTCGATCTTTGATAGATCCAATACGTCGCTGATCAGATCGAGCAAATGAGTGCCGCTGTCGAAGATGTATCTGGCATATTCGAGGTAGCGGTCGTTGGAAACCGGGCCAAAATGTTGATCCTTGATGACATGGGAAAATCCGATGATTGCGTTCAGCGGGGTGCGCAACTCATGGCTCATACGAGCAAGAAAGTCGGATTTAGCGCTATTGGCATTCTGCAGCTGTTCCAGTGCCAGATTTAATTCACGCTGTGCTGCCGCCTGCCGCCGCCGCCGTCGGCCGGCGCGCTGGTAGATATGGACCGTGTAGCCTAGGAGGCCTGAGAACGCGATGCCCACAAGAAGTCCGATCTCGGGTAAGCCGGTACGAATATTTTCGCTCGCCCGGCCTGTGGGCGTGACATTGAGCCGAAAATTTATATCCGGCAAATCGATATAAATCTGTTCGCGCCATTGCGTTTCCTGCAGGAGGTGCTGGTTTTGCTGAAAAACCAACTGTGACCCTTGAAACGCTTCAAGCACATAGTCCTCCGCGACCGCATCGTGCACTGCATCTTGAATAAGCGTACGCGAAATGATTTTCGCGGCAATCAAACCGTCGGATTTAGCGTTTCTCCGGATCGGGATCAGTGCGACAACGAAGTGTTCGTCATTTCCGTTCCCGGACATATTGAAAACGGTGATCTGTAACTTTTCCGTTGCCCGCTGATAGTGGCGCTTGTGATCCGTGCCTATCGGGAATTCGGATACCTTTGCGTTGTTCCCCTTGCCCTTTGGCACTTGCCAGCGGGCAACCTGGTCGGCGTCGATAATTGCGATAGCGCGAAAGCCGGAATAGTCTTCGATAAAGCCCGAAGCGTCGTTCTCCCAATCAGGCCGCGGTGTGCCGCCTCTGACTTCCCACCGTTTCGCCATTCGGCCTAAAGCGGCGAGTTGCGCCGCGAAGTGATTTTCGACTTCGCGTTTAATGTTGGTGGCAATTCCCGTGGTTTTTTGGCGAATTATGCTGCCTTCGTTCGCGTTCAGGCTGTACCACATTACGCCGCTCAGGATGATGCCGATACCCGTCAGGACCCAGGGAACAAAGCGGCCCCGCCGCAGAATCCAAAGCAGCTTTCTGGGAAATTGTTTAATGCGGGTTGGCATTGAATGATCCGGACAATAAAGTCATTGACGTAACGGCAAATACTAAACATTTTCGCGCGTTAGGGCAGTAGGAAGTCTGCCGTTGTCAGTCTGCAGTGCTTCAACGCACAAATTGGGGGGAAGCCCATGAAATTGCAGAATAGTTTCGATGTGGCGGCTGCGCCGGCGGAAGCTTGGTCGGTGTTGGTGGATGTTGCGCGCGTTGCTCCTTGTGTGCCAGGCGCCGAATTGACCGAGATCATCGACGAAAACGCTTATAAAGGGTCGGTCAAGGTAAAGCTTGGCCCGGTGAGCTTGGCGTTCGATGGCGAGGCACGTTTTGTCGAGCGCGACGACACGAACTTCAGCGCGACGATCAAGGCCGACGGGCGTGAAGCCAAGGGACGCGGCGGAGCGCAGGCGGATGTGGATATTTCATTGGCTGCCAGCGAAGCAGGCTCCACGGTTACAATCGAAACCGAACTTTCGCTCAATGGTCCGGTCGCCCAGTATGGTCGCAGTCAGGGCGTAATCGCTTCCGTGGCGGAGGAAATGGTCGCGCAATTCTCGGCATGTCTGCGCGACAAGGTTTTGTCCGGCGAGGTCGCGCCCGCGGCAAGCGACGAGAGCGACGAGAGCGGCCAGGAAGTAGCTTCTGGGTTCGCAATTCTGTTTGGCGCATTTAAGCGTTGGCTAAGGTCACTTTTTGGCAAGGGATCGAGCGCGTGAAGCCACCTGTCTTCAACTATCACCGGCCAGAGACCCTTGCCGAGGCGCTTGAGTTGTTAGCGAACCTCGACGACGCCAAGATTCTTGCTGGCGGCCAGTCGCTAATGCCGATGATGAATTTTCGCTATGTGATGCCGGAAGATGTCGTCGACATCAATCGTATCGGGGAACTTGCCGAGATCAATTCCACCTCAGACGGTCTCGTATTCGGCGCGATGGTTCGTCACAACCAGGCGAAGGAATCCCCGTTGGTGGCCGAGCGTTGCCCGCTGATCGCCTACGGGATGGAATTCGTTGCCCATGTGCAGATCAGAAACCGTGGCACGATTGGGGGATCGCTTTCGCATTTGGACCCGTCCGCCGAGTGGCCCGCGCTGCTTGCCGCTTACGATGCGGTGCTGCAGGTGCAAAGCAAAAGCGGCGGCCGCGACGTGCCGATACTGGAGTGGTCGCAAGGCTTCATGACACCAAATTTGCAGGAAGGTGAAATGCTAACCGGCATTTCGGTACCTTCCTGGCCCGCAGGCCACACCTATGGTTTTGCCGAACTCGCGCGCCGCAAAGGCGATTTCGCGCTTGCGGGTGCGGCAGCACTGCTCCATTTCGACGGCGATCGGATTGCGCGCGCGGCAATCGCGCTTACCGGCGTCGATACCGGCCCGGTGCGGTTGGCCGAAGCAGAAGAGAGTTTGGTCGGCAATGTCCCGTCGGACAATTTGTTCCAGGACGCGGCATCGCAAGCGTCCTCGGTAGCGGGCATCGATGATGTGCATGCGTCAGCGGCTTACCGACAAAAGATCGCCGTGGTGATGGCACGGCGTGCGCTCGAAGAGGCGTTGGCGCGCAAAAATGGCGAGGCGTTGGCAGCATGAACGAGCGGCACGAGGTCTCGCTTAGCATAAACGGCAAACCCTACGACCGGTCGGTCGAAGGGCGGCTGACATTGGCCGATTTCCTGCGTCACGAGATCGAACTCACCGGTACGCATCTGGGCTGCGAGCATGGGGTTTGCGGAGCCTGCACGGTACTGGTCGACGGCAAAACCGCACGTAGCTGCCTGATGTTGGCGGTGCAGGCGGATGGAACCGACATCACTACCGTCGAAGGCTTGGCGGAGGATGGCGAACTCAACGATTTGCAACAGGCATTCATGGACAATCATGCGCTGCAGTGTGGATTCTGCACCCCGGGCATGCTGATGACCCTGACCGAGCTGCTCCGAGATAATCACAATCCGAGCGAACAAGACGTGCGCGACGCTATATCGGGCAATATTTGCCGTTGCACCGGCTATCAAGGCATCGTCAACGCGGCGCTCTCGGTCGCGGGACAAAGATAAAGAGAAGATAATTTAAGGGGAGGCACGCAATGGCCGACGACAGACTGATCTTCGAAGAAAAAGCACCTTACCTGCATGTCACCGTCAATCGACAAGACGAGAACAATAAGTTTCTCGACGATATGTTGGTGATCCTGGCCGACAAGGTGAATGAGGCTACGGCGCAGGGGGGCCTCAACGGGATCGTGCTGCGCGGTGCCGGTCCGGACTTCTCTCACGGGCGCGAACAAAAGCCCGGGCCCGAGGGACCGCCGAAAAACGCCTACGAAGCGCGTACTCAGTCGATGGATAAAATCCTCAACGTTTACGCTGCCTTTCGCGCCTTTCCGTCGCCAATCATCACCGCTGTGCAGGGTAAGGCTCTCGGCTTCGCCTGTGCCCTTGTCGCCGGTTCAGACGTTGCGTTTGCCAGCGAGAAAGCGACATTCGCGTTGCCCGAGATGCACCACGGGACGCCACCTACATTGGCGATTTCGGCGCATTCGAAGGTGGCGGCAAAGACGGTGGCGCATTTGGTCTATTCGGCCGAGGAAATCGACGCCCAGCATGCGTTGGCGTCGGGGCTGGTGAGTCAGATCGTGCCCCACGACGAGCTCGATGCGACATTGGAACGCTTCCTCGAAACGCTCGCCAAATTTGATCCGATCGATATCGCCACGGTTAAAAAATACATTGCGACGTCGCCCGGTCTGCCGCCGGACATCGCATCCGATCTGGCGGGATACACGATGGCGACGATCAAGTCGCGCCACAACAGCTACAAGTAAGAGGTTAGGCCCAAATGGCGTCATTTGGATCGTCCGCTAAACGAGTCGAAGACCCTGTCCTGCTGAAAGGCAACGGCAAGTTCACCGACGATATCCATATGCCGGGCGCTCTCTATTCGGCGATGCTGCGAAGCCCGTTCGCCCATGCGCGCATCAACTCCATCGATACGTCGGAGGCGTTGGCGATGGAGGGCGTGCATATGGTGCTCACCAACAAGGATCTGGAAAGCGAATACAGCACCACTCAGTTGCCATTGATGGTGCCGAACCCCGTGATCACCAAACCGGTCACGCCATACATGCTGGCCAAGGACTATGTCCGATATGTGGGTGAGCCGGTGGCACTGATTGTGGCTGAGGACCGCTATATCGCCGAGGACGCGATGGAGCGGGTGTTTGTCGATTTCGAGCCATTGCCCGTGGCCGGTGATTTTCGTGAGGCCGCAAAACCGGGTGCGGCGACAGCTCATGTGGACGAAGAGGATAACGTTTGCGCTGTATTCACGCAGGAATTCGGCGATGTAGAGACGGTTTTTGCCAACGCGCCTCATGTCTTCAAGGACACTTTCTTCCAGCATCGCGGTGCCGCTCACCCGCTCGAAACGCGCGCAATGATGGCGACCTACGATGAAATGTCCGACCATCTTACTTTCTATGCGGGCAGCCAGTCGCCGCATCGTGTGCGGGAGATCTACGCAAAATTACGCGGTGTCGATGACAATCAAGTGCGTGTTTTGGTGCCCGACGTCGGTGGTGGCTTCGGAGCCAAAGGTCAGACCTATCCGGAATATTTTTCGGTCGCGGCTGCCGCGCGGCGGCTCTGCCGTCCGGTCAAATATATGGAAGACAGGCGCGAAAATTTTACCGCCACCCATCAGGAGCGGGACCAACTCTGGGAGGCGGAGATTGCGTTCGATGAAGACGGCACGTTGCTGGGCTTCCGGGGCACATTGCTCCACGACGCGGGTGCCTATGTGCCGTGGGGCATCATCACCCCCTTCATCGCCGCGTCCACCGTGCCGGGCCCCTACCTATTGCCGTCCTACGAGATGAAGGTGACCTGTATCCTGACCAACAAGGTCGCGGTTACACCGGTGCGCGGTGCGGGCCGACCGCAGGCGGCTTTCACAATGGAGCGGATGATGGATCTTGCGGCACGCGAACTGGGCCGCGACCCTGCCGATTTGCGTCGCCAAAACTACATACCCGCCGACAAGATGCCCTATCCGATGGGCCTAATTTTCCGCGATGGCAGCCCGATCACCTATGACAGCGGTGACTATCCGGGCTGTCATGACCTTGCCATCGAACTTTCGGGTTACAACGATTTCAAGGAACGCCAGGCGAAGGCACTTGAGGAAGGCCGCTATATCGGCATCGGCATCGCGTCTTATGTGGAAGGTACCGGCCTTGGGCCGTTCGAGGGCGCAAATGTGCGGGTGTCGCCATCGGGCAAGGTAACCATCCATTACGGCGCTTCGGCGCAAGGTCAGGGCCATAAGACCGTTTTCGCCCAGATTGCCTCCGATCAACTCGGTGTACCTCTGGACGACGTGATGGTGGTCGGCGGCGATTCCCAGGGCTGTCCCTACGGGATCGGTACCTTCGCCAGTCGCGCCATCGTCAACGCAGGCAATGCGGTTCATGTTGCTGCCGGCAATGTGCGGGAGAAGATCGTCAAGGCGGCCTCGCACATGATGGAGGCCGCGGAAGAGGATATGGAACTTGCGGACGGCAAGGTCTACGTCAAAGGCGTGCCCGAAATGAGCAAGACGCTCGGCGAGGTGGCCGAGTTTGTAAACGGTAAGCCGGGATTCACGTTGCCCGGCGACCTCGAGCCGGGCTTGCAAGACCTGAGCTACTTCACGCCGAAGCAAGCGGTATACGCCAATGGCACACATTTGGCCGAAGTCGAGGTGGATATCGAGACCGGTTATGTGAAGGTCTTGAATTACTGGACCGGGCATGATTGCGGCATGCTGATCAATCCGATAACGGTGGAAGGTCAGGTGTTGGGGGGCGTTGCGCACGGGCTTGGCAACGCGCTGTTCGAATGGATGCGCTACGACGAGAATGCTCAACCGGTGACGGTCAATTACGGCGAATATCTAATTCCACTGGCGAGCGACATGCCCCATGTGGAACAGGCGCATCAGGAAATCCCCACGCCGCAAAACCCGCTCGGCGTCAAAGGCGCCGGCGAAGGCGGCACCATCCCAGCGATCGCCGCGATCATCGGGGCTATAGACAATGCGTTGGAGCCATTCGGCATACGTATCTCCGAAGCCCCAATTACGCCGCCCCGCCTGCTGGAATTAATCGAAGAGGCCCGAAACACCTAAAGGAGACTCCACCATGGATCTCGGTATCAAAGGCAAACGTGCGCTCATCATGGGCGGAAGCTACGGCATGGGGAACGGGATCGCCCGCGCATTGGCAGCGGAAGGGGTTGATATCTTTCTCACCGCGCGAAGCGAAGATCTGCTGGCGGCAGAAGCGAAAGGAATTTCCGAGGCACATGGCGTTAGGGTCGAGTACAAGACCTGCGATCTCTTAAATCAGGGCGAGTTGGAAGCGATGCTTGACGATGCGCACGAGAAGTTCGGCGGTATCGATATCCAGTTCAATAATTGCGGCGGGCCGCCGCGCCTACTGCCTTCGGAGGCGGATGAAAAGCTCTGGCAGGACTGGTTCAATGTCATCGTCATGTCAGCGGTCAAGGCAACCGGCCGAGCTTTGCCAGGCATGCAGGAACGGGGTTGGGGCCGAGTGCTGACCATGACCTCCTCGAACATCTACAACGCAGCGATTACCAATGTGCTGTCGAGCTCGCTCCGCATGGCGTTGGTCGGCTGGTCGAAAGCGCTTTGCAAGGAAGTCGCCAAAGACGGTATCACCGTCAATTGCTTGGTGCCGGGTCGGATCTATACAGATCGGGTCAAGGCCGGCGATGAGGTGCGGGCCAAGCACCTCGGCATCACGCCGGAAGAAGCGCGTGAGCAAATGATCAAGTCCGCGCCCATGGGCCGCGACGGCAAGATCGAGGAAATGGGTGCGCTGGCGGTAATGCTCTGCGGGGAGCAGGCGGGTTACATCAATGGATCGGTGATCCGTGCTGATGGCGGGCGCGTTGGAGTGAATTTCTAGGGTCGTCGCGCCTCGGAACCGGTCTTATGCAGGAGCCTTCGGAACGCCTATATAGCATCCTCATGGCGGCTTTCGTCGTCGTGCTGGTACTGACCAATATCATCGGGGTCAAACTGTTCCTGGCTTTTCCCGAAACCCTGCCGAACGGGATTTTCGGAGAGCCCATCACACTCACTACCGGGCTGATTACCTACCCACTTACATTTCTGATTACCGATGTAGTCTGCGAGGTTTACGGAAAGAAACGTGCCGATTTGATGGTCTATACCGGCTTCGGCATGAGTTTGGTGAGTTTGGTCCTGATTCAGATCGCGCTCGGATTGCCGGGCTCGCCGGCCTGGCCCTCGGGGAACCCCGATTAACGGCAGTGTCGCCGAAATGCAGACCGCCTATGAATCGGTTTTCACCCTGCCAGGTGTGCTCATCGCGGCGTCGATGACCGCCTACATGGCCGCTCAATTGCTCGATGTCCGGCTGTTCCATTTCTGGAAACGCATCACCGAGGGGCGCCATCTTTGGCTTCGCAACAATGCATCCACCATGGTTTCGCAATTGGTCGATACGATCATCGTCAATTCGATATTTCTGAAATGGGGGCTCGGTCTCGACTGGGGATTGGTGATCAAAATCATTATCGCCTCCTATGCGGTCAAGTTGGCGATCGCAGCTCTGGATACACCGCTGATTTATCTTGGGGTGAGGCTGGCACGGCGGGCGGGAGCCGGGGAGACCTAGCAGTCGAACTAACTGTTGATAACGTCCTCGAAGGTAAGCGGGGGAACGCCGTCACCTGTTTCCCTCGTCAACGAAATGTAGACAGCGGTCGTTTTATCATCCTTGGTGTCGTCCAGTTCCACATAGCCCGCCAAGACCTCGGCAGTGAATTCTTCGCCGTTCTTGCGGCATTGGGTTACGGTCATATGGGCTTCGCGCTGTTGGTAGAGCGTATCCCTAAAGTGATCGAGGACGCATTTCTTGGTGTTTGGCCCATGCAACAGCGATGGGCTGTTGCCAATCAATGTCGCGGCGTCGTGGCCGCTGATGCGCTCCAGAGATTCATTGCAATAAAGGATTTTGATCTGGCTTCGGTCTGTGCTGGTAATCAGTACGCCGTCGCGATGATTTTTGAATCGATCCCTAAGACCATCGAGATCGAGTGCCCCGTCCAGTTCTTTTGCCAGTGTCGCCTCGAACAAGCTCCGTACCGGCTTATTTAAATATCCGCTCGACATTTGCTGCATTACAGCATGCAAAAATTAATGAATGATTACCTAGGAAATGGGGGAGGGGTGGGCAAAAACAGTTCGAATGGCCGGCGAAAACCGACGTTTTGTGCAGTGCTGTCGACACGCCTACGGGCCGAGAGTGAAATTTCCAGTTTTTTCGAAGGGGACGCTACGAAAGCTTTGACCGACAACAAATACGTCGCCATACAGCACATAATCGAGGCTGCGTGTCTGGCCAAGGGACAGTATCTGGCGAACCAAATCCATCATTGAAATCGTTGCTTCTAGCGGTATCACCGTACTGCTGAGCCGCGGCAGGGTCGTACGGTAATTGGACACGCCATAGGCAAAGGGTCGGCCGTTTACTTCCATTTGTGCCTTTAAGCCATCGATGGGAATGTCGAAGTCGTTAGGATTTGTAAGCCTAACGGTCAAAATCATACGCTGATCGAGTAAACCGCCGCCGCCGCCGAACTCGATATTCTCAACAGCGACATGGGGCTGTTCTACTTCGGTGACCGTTTGGCAGCCGACCAAAAGGGGAAAAGAAAATAAAAACAATAAGATAATTCGTCCGAGCATCTCGAAAGCCTTGTGTTTCGCCGATAATCGCATGCAGTGTTCGCTATCGCGGGACGCGATTCAAGATATTTTCGGCATGTTTGCCGCCCAAGTTTTCCAATGTCTAGAAAAGTGGAAGCAGCTGAGAATTTTTTGCGACTTATCACCCGTTTGGGTGACGACAGGCGGGTAACTTGACGGCATACTGCGTTCCGAACAATCGAAGAGGTACTTGGCTACATTTATGGCTCCATTGGAAACCGTGTTTTTCATCGGCTCGCAAAAGTCCGACCGGACAAAATCGAGTGCGTAGTTAGCAGGCGGAATTTTGGGTCAGTTCCAGATACCAATTTGAGCAAATGTGAATGAATTTTGTGGTTGGGGAATTTAAATGTGATCGCCTAGATCACTGACCGAAACCGAGGGGCAATTGACATCCATTAGGAGCGGAAAGGGACTAGAAAATGGAAATCGGAATGGAACAGATTGCAAAGGGCGCCGCCTTGAACACGATCAAAATAACGGTAACCCAAGACGGTAAGACAGCTACTCACGAATTGGCACCTGGCGAGAATCTCGCAATCGCGAAATCGAGTGCGGTTGTGGTCGATGCGAGCGGCTTGATTTTGAAAGTCGGCGTTGCCGGTGGGGATATCACTTTTACCAATAGCAAGACCGGCGATGTCTACACACTCAAGGATTTGGGTGGCCAGTTGACGTCGGAAAGCTCGACGCTTGGATTGTTCGACAACACGACCGGCGCGATTGACGATGTCGCCATTGCCGACATTCTGAGCGGCGTATCGACTGCGGCTGGTAAGCCTGGCGACGGTTCTTCACTGGCGCCTGAGCTGCAGGAAAATCCGCTCGAGGGTCTCGAAGGCATTATCGAGCCGGCGAATAACGAACTGCCGGTTGCGGATCTCGGCGGTGCGGGTGTTGATGGTGCGAGCCACGTCAGCTCCAGTCCGGAAACGACACAGATTGTCGGGCCGAATGGTGAGGTCATCCTGCTATAGGTTTGGCCGGCCGCTTTCAGGCCTAAATATCTATTGTTGTCAGTAGAGCGAAGCGATGGATTGGTTCTCTATAACTGACCAAAAGCACGCTGTTACACTGGAACTTGCCTTTGGCGAGGATGGTGAGGCGACCGCCGGTTGGCTTGATGCTGCCGGCACGCCGATCAGCGAGGCAAAAGTCGGAGCGGTTGCGGCGCCGGATATGGCGACCGCACTGCCCGGCGCCGTCAGCGAATGGACATCGTTTGCCAATTTAGAAATGTCCGATCAGTCCCCCTGGCTGGACACAGGGGTCCCACTACCCGACACCTTTGCGTCTGCGGAAATGGCATCGGCTCCGGAAATGCCAGCGACCGCTGGGCTGGAAGGTTTGATCGATCAGACATTTCCACTCGATGGTTCGGCCGGATCATACGGCGGAGAAGAGAGGTCGGCGCCAGCTGTAATCGGCAGTGAGGCAAAAATCGACGGTGGATCGTCGGTACTGGGCGATGGGGCCGGTGCGGAAACAGTGATCGAGCCGAACATCGTTATGTTCGAATTTCTGGTTTAAAGTTCCGGCAATTTTGCGTGCGCGACATGCACGGCTCCCGCATAGACACAGAATTCCAAATCGAGACATTTTAAGCGCTTAGCGGTAAGCTGCGTGCCTTTGGCAGTGCGATTCTAGGGGATTTGCCTTGGCGACCGGCACGCGTGGAAAACAAGAGCCTGTTTCTACCTCCCTCTTAGGGAAAATCGCTTCGATTTGGCAAGCCGGGGCGAAACCGGCGGCCGGTCAACGAAAATCGGGCCGCCGATCGCCAAAGGCGGATTTTTTACTCGATAGCCTAGTGTTTCTTTGTCGTCACCACGGTAGACCTCGATCGGCGTCAGTGCTGTGCGCCGGTTTGCCGATGCATGGCGGCATTATGTTTCCAACCATGTTTATTCGGGCCGCAGGTCGGCAGGGTTTCAAGTCCGAAGCGCTCGAACGGTCAATAGACGAAATTCCCGACGAAGTTTTACCGGTGGTTTTGATACTGGATAACGAAAGGGCGTGTGTCCTAATCGAACGCAAAACCTCGACAGAATTTTCCATTTATTTCCCCGGAGAGAAAAATCCCGATCAAACTATCGACCGAGAAAAGCTGGAGGCGCTCCATTCGGGCCATGCCATATATGTCAAACCGATTGCGGAACTCGGCTCTCACAGTCAGGCAGTGGCCAGCAATTCGCCCAAAGCATGGTTCTGGGCAACAATTCGAGAGAGCTGGTGGACCTACAGTCAGGTCGTTCTTGCGGCAGTGCTGATCAACAGTTTCGCCATTGCAAGTCCACTGTTCGTAATGAACGTCTATGACCGGGTGTTGCCAAACGACGCGGTGGAAACCGGTTGGGTGTTGGCAGCCGGCGTCGTTACGGTGTTTCTGTTCGATTTTTTGTTACGGAACGTTCGTGCCGTTTTCATCGATCACGCGGGGAAGCGCGCAGATGTGATGATCGCGTGCAGAATATTCGACCACCTGCTGGATATGCGTCTCGAACATCGTCCCGCCTCATCCGGATCGACCGCCAGCACTATGCGCGAGTTCGAGAGCGTGCGCGATTTCTTCACCTCCGCCACGCTCGCAGCCTTCATCGATTTGCCGTTCGCGTTAATTTTCGTTGGCGTCATTGCACTCATCAGCTGGCAGCTTGGGGCCCTAGTCCTGATGGCGGTTCTCATCGTTTTGTTTATGGGGCTATTCGTCCAGTTGCCGCTGGCAAAGGTTGCCGAGCGGGCACTGTTGCAGAACGAGCATCGTCATGGAGTGCTCGTAGAATCAATCAACGGACTTGAGACGATAAAGACTGTCGGCGCGGCGGGCCGAATGAGGGCGCTGTGGGAAAATCTCGTGGGCCTGACAGCGGAATCCGCTCAGCAAAACCGTTTCGTAACCAATCTTTCGGTGCACACAATTCTCCTCGTGCAACAAGTTGCCACTGTGGTTGTGGTGATCGCCGGCGTATATCTGGTCCAGGACGGCACCGTTTCCGCCGGTGGCCTGATTGCCGCAGTGATTCTGACTGGCCGAGCGATTGCACCGATGTCGCAGGTATCGCATTTGATGACGCGTTTCCATCATGCCCGCACCGCACTCGAATCAATCGACAGCTTGATGAAGAAGCCGGTCGACCGGCCCGCCGACCGAACCTTTGTGCAGCGGCCAAACCTGAATGGGGAGATTGTTCTCGACAAGGTGAGCTTCTCCTATCCGGAGACCGACTATCCGGTGTTGCAAGATGTCAGCTTGCGAATTTCCGAAGGTGAGCGAGTTGGAATTGTCGGTCGGGTCGGTTGTGGTAAGACCACACTGATCAAACTCCTAACCGGACTATACGCGCCGTCCACGGGCACGGTGACGATCGGCGGTACCGATAACCAACAAATCGAGCCGACCGATCTCAGGAGTCAAATCGGCTATGTGCCGCAGGATGTGTTTTTGTTCCGCGGAACGGTGCGGGAAAACATTGCCATATCCGATCCACAGGCGGACGATGAGCGCATCATAGAAGCAGCGCGAAGGGTTGGCCTCGACCGGTTCTTGAATGACCACCCGCTCGGATTCGATCTACCGGTAGGCGAACGCGGTGATGGGCTTTCGGGCGGGCAAAAACAACTCATCTCGGTGGCGCGCGCAATTTTGCGGAAGCCGAAAATTCTTATTCTCGACGAACCGACCAGTTCGACAGATACGAATACGGAGGCATTTCTAATCAAGAATTTGCCTGAAACCGTCGACAACGCGACACTTATCCTCGTCAGTCATCGCGCTTCCACACTCAGCCTAGCCGAGCGTCTAATTGTATTCGAAAAGGGACAGGTGGTCGCCGATGGCCCGAAGGCGGTTATCATGGAGGCATTGACCGCAGGCCGACTCTCAAATCCCGATGGATCGGCCAAGGATTAGGTGAGCGATGAATTCAAAATCCCGAGATATCGACTTTATGTCGGATTTGGATGTGGCGATGAAAAAGCCGCCAAGGTTGCTCGCGAATTTCTTATTGCTGGGAGTGGTGTTGTTTCTCGTTTGGGCGGTCGTTTGGACGAGTCAGGCAGAGATCGAGCAGGTCACGGCGGGTACCGGCCAAGTAATTCCGTCGAAGCAAATTCAAATCGTGCAAAATTTGGAAGGCGGGATACTTGCCGAAATACTCGTGCGTGAAGGAGCGAGAGTCGAAAAGGGACAGCTTATCGTTCGGCTCGACGACACGCTGGTGGGTGCAAGTTTCCGCGAAGGAAAAGCCAGTTACGCCGGATTGCTTGCGGCCATTGCACGCCTGACCGCGGAGGCGGGCGGCAAAGAACCGGTGTTTCCGGACGCGTTGCGCAAAGAATATCCCGACGGTGTTAATAGCGAGTACGACCTGTTCCAAGCCCGGCAAAGTGAGCTGAAGGCGTCGATTGCGGTTCTGACACAGAAAAAAGAACAGAAAAAACAGGAGCTCATCGAGCTGGTCTCGCGTATTAACCAGTTGGGAGGCAGCCTCAAATTGGCGCGCGAGGAATTGCGCTTTATTGCGCAACAGGTGGCTCGCGGTACGGCTTCACGGGTCAAGCTGTTGCGGCTTAAACGGCAAATCAACGATCTGCAGGGGGATCTGGCGGTCTCCGAAAAACGACAGCCGCGTGCGTTGGCCGCGGTAAATGAAGTTTCCGGTGAGATTTTGCGTACCCGGGAAACCTTTCGCGCTCGCGCGTTAAAGGAGCTCAACGAAACGCGTGCGAAGGCCAACGCGACCAAACAAGGATTGGAAGGCAAGGGCGATCGGGTTCGTCGTACAGACGTGCGTGCGCCAGTGACCGGCACCGTCAAGCGCGTTAACGTCAACACGATTGGGGGCGTGATTAAGCCGGGTCAAGATCTGGTCGAGATCGTGCCGTTGGATGACTCTCTTTTGATTGAGGCTAAAATTCGTCCACAGGACATCGCCTTCGTGCATCCGGGCCAGAACGCAAAGGTCAAGATTACGGCCTACGACTATACGGTTTACGGCACCATGGACGCCAAGCTGGAACATATTAGCGCCGACACCATCGTCGATGACGAAGGCAATAGTTTCTATCTCATCCGGGTACGCACGAAGAATCAGACCTTGACCGATAAAACGGGGAACCAGTTGCCGATTATTCCTGGCATGACTGCTGAGGTGGACATCATTACCGGTAAGCGGACCATCCTCGAATATCTTCTGAAACCGCTGCTGCGAGCTAAAGGCAAGGCGTTGCGAGAGGCCTAGGCGTAATGGACGCACTCGTCAGTATTTTTCCGAAAATCGCGAGGGCATCGGCAAACAGCAATGGCTGGGCCAACTTTCTGACCCAACTCGATGAGATATTGTCTCCACACGAGATGTGGATCGCGACTCAATTGGTTGAAGCGGAATCGCTCGAAAATGATGATGCCCGGGATGGTGATGCTTCGCGAAATGTGGTGCGGTTGTCATTCGATACGAGGCCGAATGAAATCGCACGGGTCGATGAAGTCGGTATCGAGGCGGGTCGGGCGTCGGGATGGGGTCGGGTATCTGCCGAGGCTGATACTTCCGATGGCGACGCCCCGCAATTCGTGCTCGGCACATTTAGTTTGCCAGAGCGGTCGGCCGCCCTGATGGTAGGGCTCGGTGGTGGCGCGAGTTGTGACGAGGATCTGCTTGGACAGCTGAGCCTGACCATCCGTGAAGCGTTCGAACTTCAGAGCCGGCTAAATCGCCTGTCCATTTTGAATGATTGTGCCGTGCAATTGCTCGATGGTGCACCCTACGGCGTACTCTTTGTCGATTCTGCGGGGCGGATACTCTCTGAGAACAGAGCCGCCAATTCCATCCTCAACACGGCCAATGGGTTATACGTACGAAACGGGCAGCTCTTTGCCTTGGCACAGGAAGATTCGAAATCCCTCAAACAGGCTATTGTTGCTGCCAAACAGGCGTCCGATGGATCGTTCGAAACTGTCACAATAAGTGAGACTGCGGACGCGGGTTCATTGGTGATTCTCCTGTTTGCGGACCAGTCTGTCACTAACCCTGACAGCCTAGAAGAGTCGGTTCTACTTGCTTTGATTTTCGACCCGGAACTCACCCCGAAAATTGACCCGGCCGTGTTGACAGAGGTTTTCGGTTTGACCGCAGGAGAAGCTCGTCTCGCATCCCATCTGGCCCAAGGCATTGGTGCTAAGGATTTGCCGGATGTTTTGAATATTTCACCCAACACCGTGAAAACCCATTTGAGACACATTTTTCGTAAGACCGGAACAACCGGGCAATCGGATTTCATGCGCAGGCTGTTGTCCGTACCGCGATTATTTGGCTGAAAAGGCTGAATGCTGTTAGCTGGCGATTCGCGTTTTCGGCTTAAGGGGCCAATGGCCCCTAGACGATCGGATCTCGCACAAACGGATGCAGTCCGCCAAATTCACCTATTAGGCTCATATGGGAGACGAGGCCGGTTTCCGGTTTCCAGATATAGACCGGGCACCCTGCTGGCTCGAGGCTGAATCCTTTCGACGCTCCTTCCTGCAAGGCCATGGGTAGTTGGAAGGCGACGCTCGGCGAAATGGCTGCAACCGTGCCGGCCCAGCGAACCTGCAGTTGGCGGTGCAGATGCCCACAGGTGATCCAGACCACTTGATCGTGTTTTTCGATAACAGATTTCAGCCGGTCCGCCTTTTTAAATTTATGGCGGTCGAGAAAATCGACGCCGGTAGGGAACGGCGGGTGATGCATGAAAATCAGCGTTGGCTGATCGGGTTTTTCCGCAAGGCGGTCGTCGAGCCATTGGCAACGGTTGGCGCAGGTTTCGCCGCCGTTTTCGCCGGGGATCATCGTATCGAGTCCGATGAGGCGGAGCGGTTCGCCTTCAACGACGTACTGGATGAATTCACCATCTGGCGGGATATAGTCATGGTCCGCAAACGTTTCACGCATCAGTGCGCGGTCGTCGTGATTGCCGGGTATGACAAAGTACGGCGCGCAAAGCCTGTCGAGCTTGCGGCGAATATTTGCGTAGTTTTGATGCTTCGCCTTTTGTACCAGGTCACCGGTCGCCAACACGGCATCCGGCGGCACTTCCCAACCGTTTATGTGATCGATCGCCGCTTCGAGTGCGGCTTCCGTATCGATCTTTTGTTTCAACGGCAGGCCGTCGTCGCGCAAATGCACGTCCGATATTTGCGTGACGATCATGCCGTCCCCTCGCGGCGAATGCGCGTCCATTTCGATACGCCGCCTATTTCAAAGACGCATAATAATCTTGCAGTATTTTGACCACTTCGGGGCGGCTGAACTCCGTCGGAATGTCTTCACCTTTGGTTAGCATCTCTCGCTGCATTGTCCCCGAGATATTGATCCGGTCCTCCGGGCCATGGGGGCAGGTTTTCCCAGTCGCCATGCCGTAGCATTTCTTGCAATAGAAGGTGATATCGATTTTGAGAGGCTGAGTTTCGAGTGCGCCATCCCAAAGGGTGTCGAATACATGCTGTGCATCGAATGGTCCGTAATAGTCGCCAACGCCCGCATGATCGCGCCCGACGACCAGGTAGGCGCAGCCAAAATTCTGACGAATTAAGGCGTGAAAAAGTGCTTCGCGAGGGCCGGCGTATCGCATTTCAATCGGATATCCAGCTTGGACAGCGGTGCCATCGACGAAATAGTTGTCGATCATTGCGGCAATCGCTTTCGTTCGTGTGTCGGCGGGAATGTCGCCTTCTTTTAATTTCCCGAGCACCTGATGAATGAAAACACCGTCGGTTACCTCGATCGCGATTTTCACGAGATGCTCGTGGCTGCGGTGCATCGGATTGCGCGTCTGAAAAGCGGTTACCTTGGACCAGCCAAGTTCTTCGAAAAGCGCACGGGACTCGGAAGGACGTAGGTAAAGGTCTTTATAAAGCGTTGGGAATTCGCCCTCGTTAAACACGGAGATTGGACCGGCCAGGTTGATATCGCGCTGTTGCATGACCTTGGCGACGCCCGGGTGATCCTCATCGGTGGTGGCGAACACGTTTTCGCATTCAAAGGATCGATCGATGGTATATTTTTGCGTCACGGTCATAAGCGCCATGACGTCTCCGGACTCCTCTTCGACCAGCGCCACTTCCTCGCCATCTTCTATCGATTCCGCAAGTACTTGATCCGCTGAAAGTGTGACTGGAATAGGCCAGAAGATACCGTTGGCGAGTTTCATCTCGCCGCAGGTGCCGCGCCAATCGTCTTCGTTCATAAATCCGTCGAGTGGTGTATAGGCTCCCATCGCGAACATCAGCACGTCTGAGGCCTCGCGGCTGGTCATTGGCACTTTCTTTAGTGTTTCGGCACGTTGCGCGGCGCTGGCCCGGTCGGCTTCGGGCAGCAAAAGTGCTTTCAATTCGCCCCCTCCATGGGGCGGAACGAGATTCGCCATCGATTTTCCCCTAATCTGAGATTGTGCGCTTCTTCTAGCAAAGCATCTGCCTAGGTGGCCAGATGTTTGACGTGTCCGCTCGCAAAGGCTTCTGCTCAAGAACATTGCTTGAAGTAGAATTTCCGATTATTCGGGGACTTAAAGTTCCGTCAATTGCCGTCAGAATGTGCGTAAGTCACGCAAAGCTGGTGATTTTTTTTTAAATTTGGAATTCATATAAGTTTTGTAATCTCAGGCGACGTTGGTGTAGGTTATCAGCCAATACGACGATTCGCTCGGTGATGTCCCCTGTGAGGTGTTTCGGGGAAATCCCAAGGGCAGCGACAAGTCGTCAATTTAAGCCGCGCCATGGATTTGCATTTGGCACGGCAGATTTGGCGTTCGTTTCGTAGGCCCGCATGTGTGGATCGTCGTTGGCCGTTTATTGAGGCTTGGCCAATATGAGGGAGGCTTAATGTTCAGTATCAATCCCTTTGCTGTTCTATCGGCATCGGTATCGCCAACCGTGATGCAGACCTATGTCATTATCATGGTGCTGCTAGTGGCGTTTGGGACCTTGTTTGACATCCTTCATAAGGGAAGTGCGAAGTATTTCTTTGCCAATTGGCGCAAGTCCAAGGAAAAAGGGGAACGCGATGTTGGCGGGGGCGAGGTCGTAGGTTTGGCCGCTAAGTCTGCCGTGGTGGACGTCGCCCTTTCCGGCGAGTTTTGTAATATGAAGCGTCGTATTGCCCATCTTTTGGGGATGTATGGCTTTACGATTTACGCGATCGTGACGGCAATTATGGTGTTTCAGTATCCGACACCTGCGACGCCCGCCCCAGCGATTCTGCCTCAGCTTTGGTGGCTAGGGGCGGCTATGGTTTGTGTCGGCGGTTACTGGTTCTGGTTCTTCATCCGTGTCGACGTGGCAGCAGAAGGCAGTTCGCCGTTCCGCATCATTCGGGCGGATTTATTCGTTTTGTCGCTACTCGCAAGCTGCACGACGGCTCTAATTTGGGCTTTTCTGCAAGCAAAAGGTAGTGCTTTGGCCGGGTTCTCGCTCGGGCTCTACCTCGTCACGACGACCGTACTTTTCGGCTCGGTACCATGGTCGAAGTTTTCCCACATGTTTTTCAAGCCGGCCGCGGCCTTGCAGAAGCGGGTTGCGGAAGCGGACGGATCGCGCAGTAATTTGCCGCCGCCAGCGGATGAACCCGCCAGTCTCGGCAATCCGCGCCGCCAGCCAAACAATTATTAATCAGCCCTTCGCTGATCTTCGATACAGGAGATAACGGACCCTATGCCTACTTTCGTTTACATGACCCGTTGCGACGGCTGCGGACACTGCGTCGACATTTGCCCGTCCGACATTATGCACATCGATAAGACTTATCGACGCGCATACAACATCGAACCAAATATGTGCTGGGAGTGTTATTCCTGCGTAAAGGCATGTCCTCAGAACGCCATTGATGATCGCGGCTATGCGGACTTCGCCCCGATGGGGCACAGCGTACGTGTCCTGAGAGAGCCGGAAAAAGGTACGATTTCCTGGAAGCTTAAGTTTCGCGACGGCACGGTTAAAAATTTCGTTTCCCCGATCCGGACGACCGAATGGGGCTCGATCCCATCCGCGGAAACTTACGATGCGCCGAGCGAGGATGATTACAAAACTCAAAATCTCGCGCACGAACCGGATGCACTCAACGTCGAGGGTGGCTTGCCGACACTGAGACCCAATCAGCTCAAACAGGGAGTGATTTAATGGGACTGTTTGGGGGAAGAAAAACAGTCACCGTCGATGCTGATGTTTTGGTCATCGGTGGCGGTATGGCTGGCTGTGGGGCGACCTATGAATCGCGGTTTTGGGGCCGTGATCTGAAAATTGTCACCGTTGAAAAAGCGAATATCGAGCGCAGTGGCGCGGTTGCTCAGGGCCTTTATGCGATCAACTGTTATATGGGCATGCAGTGGGACGAAAACCGACCGGAAGATTTCGTTCGGTACGCCCGCAATGACTTGATGGGCTTGGTACGTGAGGACTTAGCCTACGATATCGCCCGTCACGTCGATTCGACGGTGCATAAATTCGATGAGTGGGGTCTGCCGATGATGCGGGATCCGGAAACGGGTCGCTATCAGCGTGAAGGCAAATGGCAGATCATGATTCACGGCGAAAGCTATAAGCCGATCGTTGCTGAAGCTGCACGCAAGGCTGCGAACGAAGTCTATAACCGGATCATGGTGACCCACCTTTTGAAGGATAAGAACAATCCCAACCGGGTTGCCGGCGCGGTTGGTTTTAATGTTCGGACCGGAGACTTCTATGTCTTCCGTGCCAAGGCGGTAATCGTCTCCGCTGGCGGGGCATCGCATATATTCAAGCCGCGCGCGGTGGGTGAAGGCATGGGGCGTACCTGGTACGCGCCATGGAGTAGCGCGTCCGCCTATGCGTTGCCGATTTTGGCTGGCGCCAAAATGACGCAAATGGAAAATCGTATCGTGCTCTGCCGCTTCAAGGACGGTTACGGGCCGGTCGGTGCCTATTTTCTCCATCTCAAGACCTATACCGAGAATGCCTACGGTGAGAATTACGAAGCAACTTGGTACGACCACACAAAGAATCTGGTCGGAGACTATATCGACCGTGAGCCCACACCGACCTGTTTGCGGAACCATGCCTTTCATGAGGAAATGCGGGCCGGGCGAGGGCCTATTCGGATGGTGACCAAAGAAGCGTTCCAAGATCCGCATAAAGAAACCGTGGGCTGGGAAAACTTCTTAGGTATGACTATTGGCCAGGCGGTGGTCTGGGCCTCGCAAAACATTGATCCGAAACATATCAATCCCGAACTCACAACGTCCGAACCCTATGTCATGGGTTCCCATGCAACCTGTTCGGGAGCTTGGGCCAGTGGTCCGGAGGATTACGCGCCCGATGAGTATCAATGGGGTTACAATCGGATGATGACCGTCGATGGCCTCTTTGGCGCTGGCGACACCATTGGTGGCACGGCTCATAAATTCTCATCCGGGTCGTTCACCGAAGGCCGTATCGCCGCCAAGGCCGCGGTTAATTATGTCAACGACCTCAAGGATCAGCCCGAGGTCAGCGAAGAGGAATATCGCGATTTGGAAGAGGTTATCTTCCAACCCTTGGAAAATTATCGGGTTGGCCGCAACGAGATTGTCGCCGGCACCGTTTCGCCGAGCTATATGTTGCCGATCCAGGGATTGCAGCGGCTTGAAAAAATAATGGATGAATATGCAGGTGGCCTAACTGTTGGCTATGTGACCAACGCACCGCTCCTTGAGCGCGGGCTAGAGCTGATTGAGATGCTGAAGGAAGATATTCACTATCTCGGTGCTGAAGATTTGCATCAATTGCAACGTGCCTGGGAGCTGCACCATCGTGTGCTGGCCTCTGAATGCGTGACCCAGCATACGCTTTTCCGTCAGGAAACGCGGTGGCCGGGATACTATTATCGCGGAGATCATCCCAAGCTTGACGATAAAGATTGGCACTGTTTCACGCTGTCGCGCTACGACAAAGAAAGCAACAGCTGGGATATGGAAAAAGCGCCTGTTTATCACATCGTGAATTAGACTGAATTAGGGAAACTTCTCATTTTCCGGTCGGACGCTGTAGCGTCCGGCCGTTTTTTCGTTTTTATTGAGGGGCATGGCTCAAGGCTACGGTGTATTAACTCTCAGCGCCTTTTTGGCGGCAACTATCATGCCTTTTTCTTCAGAGGCATTGCTGCTGGCAATGGCGGCGAGTGGTGACTTCAATTCGTATTGGCTTTTGTTGTTCGCCAGCATTGGTAATGTCTTTGGTGCCGTCGTTAACTGGGTGTTGGGGCGGTATTCCCTCAGATGGCGGGACCATCGCTGGTTTCCGGTGTCTCCGAGACGATTGGCGCAATCCACGGATTGGTTCAATCGGTACGGAGTTTGGAGTCTTTTGTTTGCCTGGGTGCCGATCCTTGGAGACCCGTTGACCTTGGCGGCGGGCCTCATGCGTGTGCGTTTCTGGCTGTTCCTTCTGTTGGTCAGCATCGCCAAGGCAGGTCGATATGCGATCCTGCTAGGCCTGTTCGAGGCGGTATGATCGGAATTCGGCCGATTCAAACCAATGTGCGTGCGCCGCGACTAGATTGTCATATAACTGTCGTATGAAGCCGCCAATATCGCGAGTTATGTAAATGACTGTAAGGGTGACATTCGTCGGGTCCGGCGATGCGTTCGGCGTCGGGGGGAGGTTTCAGACCTGTATCCTGGTCGATGCGCCGGGAATTCGCTTCGCCATCGATTTTGGTGCCAGTAGCCTGATCGCCCTAAACAAATTGGAAATCGACCACACCTCGATCGATACAATCGTTGTGACTCATATTCACGGCGATCACGTAGGTGGAATTCCATACATGTTGATGGATGGCATGCTGGCCGCGAAAAGGACGAAGCCGCTTACCATCATTGGACCGCGCGACACAGAAACGCGGATGTTGGAGGTCAATGAGGTTTTGTTTCCGGGCATGCATGTGATGGAACCGAAATTCGAACTTAGCTATGTCGAAACGGACCTGCTGGAGTCCCACAGCGTGGACGACCTTACGATTACTCGGTATCCCGCGATCCATACGGTCGGGACGAACCCAACCTCGGTCCGAATCGAGGTTGCCGACAAGGTGATTTCCTATACCGGTGACGGCGAATGGAACGAGCATATACCGACATTGGCGGCTGACGCGGATCTATTCATCACCGAATGCTATTACCACCAAAAACCCATCCGGTTTCATATGAATTATCCGGAACTAAAAGAACATTGGGGAGAAATCAGTGCCAAGCGGACGGTTTTCACTCATCTGGGTCGCGAAATGTATGCAGTACGCGACGATGTACCCGAGGAATGCGCATTCGATGGCATGGTGATCGAAATTTAGCCGAGGACACTTGCGGAGATGGTCGGAAGCTCAAAAAATCAGCTGCGAGCCAAGAATTTGCTCGTACACTTCCGGCCGAACTATTAGGCTATCTGGCATCTGTCGCAACTTTTAAAAGGCAAACGACATGACGAAAGCTAAGGCTCGCCAGCGCGCGAAAGCGAACGCTGCCAAGAAAGCCAAACGGCGTAAGGAAATGTCTGAAAAACAACAATCTCAGCCACATCCGGGCAAATTCGATACCGGGCCAAACTCTATTTCAAGCCCGATGGCGAGTACCGGCAACAAGACCTTTACCAGAGCGCGACGGGGTTCGGCTCGGTCGCGCTAATTTCCCGCGTGGCAGTTTATTTCTCTTTTTTCTGCTCATAACCTTCGTAGCCGGCGACCTGACGACCTTCGAGATGCTGATTGTCGTATTCGACCGTCTGCCGTTCCACTTCCCACATATCGGGAAGCCCGATTGCGTCTTCGATCTCCTCGCGCACCGCTTTCGCCTTATCGACATCGAATGAAGCAATGCCGGTTTCCTGTACGCCTTTCCAAAGATCGATAACGCCCGCGACGGAGGCCAATATGGTTGCCAGGGGGTATGAAATCATCTGGAAACCGTAAGCGCGGATTTCCTCAATCGGAAGACCGTTAAAATAGGTCGTGGTCGAAAGCGTTACGTCGTCGTCGGGAAATTCCTGTCGGAATTTTTCCATGCAGTCTTTGGTTCGGGTCATTGGCTGGATCGAATCGACACCCATTTCCTTCATAGCCCGAGCTCGGCGAGCGGCTTCTTTCCAAGAACCGTTGACGGCATTACCAGCATCGGTGCGCCCGGAAATCAGAATGTCGGCATTGTTAACTTCCCGTGATTTCAGAGCGAACTCGATGCGGCGCTTAAACTCGTCGAACTCGACAACATGTTCCAGACCACGATGATAGGAGGCACGCTTGGGAAAGAATTGATCTTCGATATTGATACGCGCGATGCCGGCGCGGTGGAATTCTTTGACCGTGCGCATAATGTGGACGGGTTCGCCGTAACCTGTGCCGGCATCGGAAATCACCGGGATATCAACTTGTTCGGCCACTTTCCGCGCAGCTTCGATTTGCTCGGTCATGGTCATCACCGGTTCCGGCGTTACCAGGTGTGCCCCGGTCATCCAGCCCGCGCATTGGCAGCATGTGAACCCCATACGTTCGAGAATGCGCCCCATCAGCGGGTCGTGGGCGCCCGGTACCAAGATGGTTTCGCCAGTCTCAATGAGTGCTTTCAACTTTTTTGCTGGGGAGAGCTGTTCGGTCATCGGATTTCTCCTTATTTGAGGCCCGCCAATTTCTCCCAATCGTAAAGCGGCGGCTCTTTGTCTTTGAACCGTCGCACCGCTTCCTTATGAAAATCGGTCTCGCGTACCAAGCACTGGGCATAGACTTCAAGCTCCATCAAAGTGCGGAAATCGAGATTATAGGATTGATTGAGCACGTTCTTCGCCGCGGCGATGGCATCTGTGGAGGCATGGGTGAAACGGCTGGCGAACTCTCGTGTTTGCTCCATCGCGGTTTCCTGGTCGACGACCTCCAGCACCATCCCGAGTTCTTTCGCCTCTTCCGCGTACACCCGCCGGCCGGAATAGATCAATTCCTTCGCACGCTGTTGGCCGACTAGCCGCGGTAAGATGTAGAAGCCACCCCAATCCGGCACCAGGCCGATACGGGCAAATGCTTGCATGAAGAACGCACGGGGAGTCGCGAACACGAAGTCCGCCAGAAGCGCGATATTGCAGCCCGCGCCAGCAGCTGCTCCATCGACAAGGCTTATGACCGGCAATTCCAAATGCAGAATGTCGTAAATGCGATGATGCCCGGACCGCATGCGGGTGCGGTGATCCATCGGCGTCATCTTGCGTTTTGCCATGCCCTTGACGTCACCGCCGGCGCAGAAATGCCCGCCGGCGCCGGTCATGATCACCGCTTTTACGTCTTCGCCGGCTTTTGCTTTGACTTCGGCGAGCGCGTTTTCGATATCTCCCCGCATCTCTTCGCTCAGCGCGTTACGCGCCTCGGGTCGATTGAAGGTAATAGTGGCGATCTTGTCGCTGATGTCGAATTCGAGATGGGTATAGGACATGATTTTCCCCGAAAGCTTGCTGGTGGTTTTTGAAAATTCCTTGCCGCGCACTCTACGGTAAGGGATTGCTCGCTTTCAAGGGAGCGGAGTTCCTATATGAACTCCGGCCCGGCCGCTTCGATTAGTCCAAGCAGCCGGGTGATACTTCTTATTTAGAGTAGGTCAGCCGGCTATTTTTTCGGCATGTTCTCCTTGGCCTTATCCTCTGCATCCGACTTGCCTTTTTCAGCCATGGATTTCTTGTCGTCTGCCATGGATTTTGCCGATTCGGATGCAGATTGTTGAGCCTGGGACGAAATTGACGATTCCGCTTGGCGCGCAGATTCGCCGACAGTTGTTGGAGTGACGACTGGGGCACCCATTTGGGCTAATGCGCTGGCGGAGAAAAAGGTCGTAGCGATGATAAAAGAAGCGGTTTTTAGAATCTTAGACATGGTGACTCCTTTCAGTTGCAATTACAGACGGTAGCATATGTCGACCCCGATAATATGTTCATTTTGCGTTAAGAAATGTGATCAAGATCACGGCCGATACCATTCTCGTATTAGCTATAATGGTGTTGGCGATCCGCGGGCCGCAAAGCTACAATAGCGATCCGATCCGTAATTCGATCCGATCAGGTAACCGTAGAATTTTCCAAATAAGGAACGCAGATGGACTTTTCCGTCCGATCCACAGTTCGTTTCGCTCTTGCTTGCGCCGTGATCGACATTCGCGACAGTTTTCGGCGTAGTTACCTGGGGCCGGTTTGGCGGTCTTTCGCGAGCATCACGATGATTGTATTGCTGGGTCTATTTTTCGGCGCAATCTTCAAGCGATCGATATTGGATTTCGATCTTTATTATTTGCAGTTGGCGCTCGGCGTGTTGGTCTGGGACTTTCTTTCTTTGAGTGTGAACCAGTCCTGTTCCCTGTTCAGCTCAAACCTAAGATCACTCCGATATACCGCGCAACCGTTGCCGGCATTTTACCTCCGAATTTGCTTACGTAATTTTTTCGTATTTTTGTTGTCGATTGGGATCGTCCTCTTAATCTATTCGATATCGTTCGATAGGCCGCTCGGCTTCTCGGTTTCTATATTCCCTGGATTGTTTTTGTTGACGCTTTCGGTATTTGCGATCAGCACCATCGTCGGAATTGCGTGTGCGCGGTTTCGCGATTTGCCACAGTTCGTTTCCTGGCTAACGCATATTTGGTTCTTTCTAACGCCGATCATTTGGCCATCCGACGTACTCGGTCGATATCAGTATTTAAACGATTGGAACCCTGCGTTTCATTATGTGAATCTCATCCGTATCCCCTTTACAGGCCGAGACTCTAGCGAATTTTCATTGCTTTTCGCGGTGGTTGCGACGGCGGTTGCGCTCGGCGCTGCGGTCGTATTGCTTCGCCGCTTTGGCAATAAGGTGGCGTACTGGATATGAAAGAGCCCATCGTCAAATTGGACAAAGTCACCGTCGCGTTCCGGAATTTCGATACAGTAGGTCGGTCATTCAAACATCGTTTGGCAATGTTGCCTTTTCGGCAATCCGATACGAAGACTGGATCCGTGGCTAACCAGTCGACCGAGAATGTTGCGCTCACGGACGTTTGCCTCTCGGTGAATTCAGGTGCTCGCATCGCGGTACTTGGCGGGAATGCCAGCGGCAAGACAAGCTTGTTGCGAGCTGTAGGTGGATTACTTGCACCGCAAAAAGGTTCGATCGAGAGAACGGGCCTCGTCGCTCTCGCGATGGAAATTGGTGTCGGGACCGATCTGAAATTGAGTGTTGCCGACACCATACGACTGCAGGCGATATTGTGGAATTTCAGCAATTCGGTGTCGGATACCTTTATTCGCGAAACTTTAAGAATCGGCGAACTCGGGCAATTTTCCACGCACGCTATTCAAACACTTCCGCCAGGCATTGCGGGACGGCTTGCTGTTGCCATGTCGATTGCGTCGAATGCCCCGCTATTGCTATTCGACGAGGTGTTCGAGCATGTTGATCCAACATTTGCCGAACAAATTTGCAAAATACTGACCACAAAAGTGCATGCTGATCGTGCCCTGTTGTTGGTTTCGCGGCAAAGGCGTTTGTTAGAGACACTTTGCAGCAGCGCTATCGTATTGGATCGCGGCGAGATTATCGCTGAAGGGCCAGTCCAAACGATTCTAACTAATAATCAGGACTTATTGACGCTGTAACGCCGTTTACCACACCTCAGCTTTTCGCCGTCGACGCCGGCTGAACATATCGGGTAAATCGCGAATTAGCAGGAAAGGCGCCAGCAGACTGAACCGGCTCCACACCAGCAACGAAACGAACACCAAAAACCAATACGGATAGATACCGTTGTAGTGCTTGTAGAAAAAATAGTTAGTCCCTCGAGCCTTATGCCATTCGATGAAGGTTCTAGAAACATCGCTGGTGCTGAGATGGTGGATCACCGGTAAATTACTGCAGAATAGAATTTGTCCGCCGAGCAGCCCCATACGCATGCAAATATCTGAATCGTCCAAGTGCAAAAAAAGGTTTTCATCCATGCCTCCAACTCGCTCGTAAGCAACTCGCCGGATTACCATAAAAGCGCCAGAGACAGTTGGAACCGGTTGGTTGCCCTCAACGGGTTCGCTTTCGAACTGATGGAAACGCTTAAAATAAGGATGGTTGGGTGCAATGCGGTCAAGGCGCAGTACCTCTACGCAGGCTCGCCAAGGCGTCAATATTTCTCGGCGGCTACCGCGTTGTTCCTTGCCATCGAGACCGACGAGATTTGCTCCGAGCAACCACGCATCTTTGCTTTTGCGAAAAATCCCTAGCGCTTTTGTGAAAGTACCGGTTTCTACGATGCAGTCCGGATTGACCAAGGCGATGAAGTCTCCACTTGCGTGTGCCACGCCCAAATTGCAACCCGCGGCAAAACCTGTGTTACGAGCGGGTCGGACGACCTTAATTTTTTTGTATTTTTTTGCCATTTCGTCGAGCCAATTTTGCACCGAGACCGGGTTACCGTTATCCACATAAATGATTTCTCGGACATTTCTCTGGCGTCGAAGCGCCTCCAAATTTTCCTTCAGCACTAAGCCGGTCCAATAGGTGACGACGACGACAGATACGCCTTGCTGTTGTTTGGATGCCCTTGCCATCATTTGTCGAAATAAATTTCAAGTGTGCGGTGAATATTTCTGGGTGGCTCGAACTGTGCGGCGCGTTTCTTCAGCCATTCGGGTATTGGAATGATGCGGCTAATACCCGCTTGTAAAGCTGCATTGATGAAAGCGAGCCCGGCGGCTTTTGCATCGTGGGCGTCGCGTAAGGTCAACACGGCACCGGTATAATAGAGACCTGAGGGATCATTGTTGTCTCGACGCAGAATTTCGCGGCATAGGGAGATAAGCCGGTCGAGTTGGCGCAATTCCAGTAGTTTCGCCATAAAGGGCAAACTCATGTCGGATCGTCTGGGTGCGAGCGCGAGCAAATGTTTGATCCAACTCTCCCAAACCGGAAGGCTTTCTTCGATATCGGGCCGTATACTCATCATTTCTTTCAAATAAAAGAGTTCGGAGTAAATTGCGACCCCCGCGAGCGCTAATCGTGGTGAATTACTTTTCGGGATACGTTCCTTGAGGTCCGCGAGAATCCATCCGACGACATGGGATTTTTGCTTGTCGAAAAGCCCGTCTGGTGCAACTCCCTGCTGGTTAAAGCCGTCGAAGGTTGTTCGCAGGACAAGGCCAAACGCTAAATCTTGTCCCCGAAAGTCTTTCGGGAAAATGACTGGCGATGTGCGTTCTCCTGGTTTGTGATAGAGCTGCTGCGCTTTTGTCACCGCTATGCCGTAACGGAAAAGAGCTGTCGCTGAAACCGTCAAACCGATGGCGAGCCCAACGAGCAGGACGGGCACCACAAAGGAGCCGAAAGGAGACGATTTTTGTTTTGACGAACCGGTCCCTGCGAAGACTGCGACTGCAGCTGCGTAAAAAGGTACGCAAACCGTCAATTCAATCCAGACCGCATTCATCGCCCCATATATGGCGGCAAATAGGGTTGCTGCGAAACGTCGTTCGGATGATGCACAGAGCGGTATGGCGACCAAAAAACCGATCGTTAGCAGTACTGCCGGAAGTCCAGCCGTATATAGCGCTTCGACAATTGCGTTGTGGCTATGGAAAAAATCACGCCAGATAAAATCCCATTCTTTCGTCCAGGTATTTGCGGTGGTCGCATTTAAGTGACGAACGAAGGCATTGTCTGTGTGACCCCAGCCATGGCCTAAAATCAATGTGGCAAGGTCGGAACTTTGCGCATCCTCCATCAAATCCCAAAGCAGTTGGCGTGATTTCAGCGATCGGACTGCGGAGACGAAAGGAATTTGCGTCACAATGATGTAGGGCAGGGTTATTGCCAGAAGGACAATCGTCGCTGCGACACCGCGATGGGTTCCCCACTTTTTTAACTTGGACGATTTTTGCAAACGTCCATAAATAAAGAGAGCGCCTGCCGCCACCGCCAATAACATTCCCGCGGTAAGGTTTGTCGTTGCGCCAATAAGGCTGAATGCGATGGGCCAGCTGGCAAAATAAAGCCGTTTATCGAATAGAGAATCGGTATTTCGGATTGCGATAAAAGGTAATGCCAAACTGAGGTAGGCATAAAAATCCGGAACCGGAAGTAGGCTCAGCGATCCGGTTATTTTCCAAGTTGCGACGCAAAGGGCGAGTAAGAATGAAGATGTGAGCGCGACGATGGTGAGGATACGCCAAGCCTTAACGTCTTTGACACAGTGGAGAAATGCGGCTGTCAGCAGCGACAGTTCGAAAAACCATAGTGCACCTTGGCCCGATTGCGGTGCGCCGAGCACGCTGAGCATTGGAAACTCGGCTCCTGCTGAAATCAACAATGACCACAGTCCTAGGAGAGCAGGAAGGTAGACCAGCGGGTGCGAGAAGATCGATTGAGTTGTTTCGGGGTTCTTGAGCCAGATAGAGAAAAGTATGGCTGCGATGCCAGCGCAAACGAAATGATGCCAAACGATCAATGGTTCTGCACGACTCCAGAATCCGAATTCGAAAAATTGAAGCGATAGTACCCAGGCAGCCAAGCTTAAAAAGAGCAATAAGAGCATGGCGCGCGAGTTTAGGCTGCGCGTTCCGGTTACGCCGAGCGTTTCTTTATCTTTGGTTTTTCTGGTTGCGGGCATCGGCACAACGTTCTTTATGAGCCCGTGTACCGTAGTAGCCGTGGCCAAGCTTCCAGCCAACAGCAATCGTGATCGAAATTTTCCATTACCTTAACAATTGGCCGCCGTCGTGGGGGGAATCGGTCGCGATAGGTGAAAACCGACAACGGAGGTACCACTTTATCTTTACCGCCGACGAAATGCGTTTGGTCGACGTTGAGCAAACGGTCAGTGTGGTCCGCTGGATTCATTGATCCGTAAAGCGGCGTGAGCTTTTCCGCTTTGGTCCAGGCATGGTGGTCTAAATTACCGGCGATCGTGATGAGTCTGATGACATCCCGACGGGATGCCGCAAGTAACGCTGCTACGGCACCACCACCAGAGTAACCGATCAAAACGAGTTTCTGGGCGCCGGTCCGTCGAAGCGCTGTGTCGATTGCCTCACTCATCGAAGTGACCACTTCGGGCGCGTAACGGTGGCTGGTCCAATAGACTGCGTGACAGTTGCGGTCTGTTTGCCTGGTAACGAATTGGCACGGACGAGCCAGATAAAGGACCGGGCCTTTGGGGTGCTTGGCAGCCATTTTCATTGCCAGCGGGTCGCGAGGTGTAGGGTCAGAAGATTTTTCGTATTGGCTTAGCCAAGCCAGTCCATCTCCTTCGATATAAACAGTAAGCGGCGCGGTAGCTTTACGGGCTTGCCGCAGCATCCCTGTGATTGTGAAGGTGCTAGTAGGGAAGTTTATTCTTTGCCAATCGGGATGCGAATCAAAGGAATCCAAAGCTTGGTGCCGCCCCATGCACCCGTACACGGAAACGGCAACCAACATAATCGTAAGAAATTGGGTGTGCGAAATTCGCCTTTTGATAAACCGACGAATTTTTGGATCTACGCCCTCTAGAACCGATACCGGATCAGGCCCGAAACGGTGTAGATGTCCAAATTATCGCGGCCAATGGCATTCGCCGAACCTTCGATTCGAGCTGAGAACCTGTCGTTCATAACGAAGTTAATACCACCGCCTGCGACGAATCCGACACTGTCATCGGAACTGAAGTTACCGCCACCTAGGTTTTCGCCGTCTTCATGTTCCCAATCCCATTCCCAAAAGAGTTTGGCATAGGGTTCGATGAATTTAACGGATCTGGATTTAATCCTGTAGCCGACCTCGGCGCCGAGACTGAACCGCCCGAGCGCGATCAATTGTTCCTGAACTCCAAGGCCTGTGTTCTCCGAATAGGCATCTTGGGTTTCTTGGACGTAAAGCAGACTCATCTTTGGCGTTAACCGGAGCTTATCGCCTTTCAACAGCCAATTCGCAGCGATACTGCCATTGAGGAAGTAACGCCCACCATCGAAGGAGCCCGTATTCGCCCCATTGTTACGAGTGGTATCGTAATCGAGGAAGGTATATCCCGCGACACCGGTCAGCAGTATATCGGGCCCGCGTTTGCCCTTTAAGTTGATACCCGCATAACCCGCGACACTGATACCGTCGGCTTCCAAACTGCCGTTGTTGAAGTTGGTGTCTATATCGACATTCTCGTAACCTACCGAGACCCCGACGATTGCCTTCTTGGTAATCTTGTAATCCACGCCGCCCACGAGGTTCGCAACATTCCCTTCAAACTCGCCGCCCGTATCCGTCTTTTCCACCCAGGTATAGGCGCCATTTAGCCAAACATTGAACTTCAGTTCACCGGAACCCGCCGCACGACCCTGCTCGCGCAGGTTCAAATATTTAACCGAGCGTGTGCCATATTGATTTTCGCTCAAGGATGCGAGGCGCTTTTCACCGGAGGACGCGAAGCCGAACGCGCCGCCGATTGCGCCGCCGATTTCGCCGGTGCCTGCGGTTGCTGCTGCACCACCTGCAGCAGCTGCTACTAGGTTATTCGACCCTGCAGCAGCGTTGCCCGATGCCAAAGCGTGCCCAGAGCCGGCAAAGACAATTGCTAATGCTCCAACCAGAACTTTCCAGGTCGCAGATTTGCGATTACCGATGTTCTTCATACCTCGAACCCTCAAAATCTTTTACCGTACTATCTTTTACCGTACTCAACGCTTCAACTTCGGCACGCTCTCACAGATACAGGATTATATTCCTGTTTTTATAATACTTAGCGGCAATAGGTACCATGATACTGAACTGAAATCAACAAATATTAATTTGCAATAGAATTAGCACCGGTCGTGTTGCGGAATTGCAACGTTGGTGTTGAGCGCCCGGATTTTGCAATCTCTACGTTAGAGGCGCATATGTTTCCGACACAAAGTTAAGGCATGTGCGAATAAAGGACCTTGATTACCTCGACTGCAGAGGAATCTGATGCGAGAAGTGTAATATATTAATATATATCAGTTATTTACGGCGTTACCCGCGAACTAGTATTTCGATCTGCATGTTGTTCGAAAGGGAGGGTTTCAGAGTTTCGTTACGGAACGCGGTAAAGCATTTTCAATTTCAGCCTGACTAGGCAAAAACTGACTAACTTTTTCGCGCCTCTTACGGGAAATGTTGATTTTGACCACTTTTGATTAGATTTAAAGGCAGAAACTGAACGAAAATCTCGAATCGGCAGTTTCCTGGGAAGAAATACCCGAATCGGATTGCTAAATTTTTATCTCGCCAAATGATTGTTTACAAAATTATTAAGAATTCATCGGCTGGGGATTTCGGAAATAGAAAGTTAATCGCATTTAAAGTCTTTGCCGGGCCAAACACGTCCTTCCTGTTTGCCGTGTCGATCGAAGTGCGTTTGTGCTCCTAAATAGCCGAGCGGACCATGGCGCCCGAAATGTTGGTCGGCGGCCACATCTGGATTGCAGTCCCAATACGCATCGGCTTTTTTTCGAGCCTGCACGACCGAATTTCCGCTCAAAGCGGATTTTGAAAGTTTATTTACATAATGAGATTCAGTAAAATTTTTGTGGTTGAAGACGATAGAGTTCGATCCCGAAAAGACCGTCAGCCCCCAAACAGCGATTGCTGTGAGCCAAACGGCCACCAGAACTGGATGAATCTTTTTCATCGGATTCGAACTAACGTTTCGAAAACAAGCGATTTGCCAGGGTACATGCAATTACTCCAACCTGAAGGTTAGCCAATCGGAAATCTGTGACCCCATTTTATTGTGCACGCGCAGGCGCAGTACCTTGTACGGTCGAACGAAGCTTTCCCAAAAGTTGCGATCGATGGTTCCAAATTCGTATTTTGGGCCGCTGGTCTCTATTCGGCCCTTCATCTCGATGGCACCTTCGCCGAGTTGATACTCGACTATAAATCCTGTCGACCTGCTTCCTTGCCAAACAAGCCTCGTACGTCCGGCGAGGTCGTCGAAATCGATTCGACCCGAACGATCGGGCCAAATCCATTTGATACGGCTGCTTGTCATCTTGTCGTCGCGTGGCTCAGTTTGCGGAACTGGAAAGGTTAATTGTGCAGCCGCTTGCCGAAGCCGTTCGGTTAAAGCTTTGTGGATTGGATTTTCCTTCGTTGAAACCGCCGGTTCTATTATCTCGAGCCTCTCTGGATTTCCGTTCGGAGGTAGCTTCGCGACGATCCGATCCGACTCTACGTCGGCGGAAATCAAAAAATAGGCAGTTGTCGACGGATTCGGTTCCGCATATCCGGCGGCACTCGTTAATGCTATTGACGTGCGTGCGTGGGGGGGCACGGTAAGGTTACGACCAGAAATCGGCAGAAAGTCAAATTTGCGTTCGGGCTTGGCTGCTTTTTTATTTCCCTTGCCAGCGAACGCAGGCAACGACATGCCGATATCTACATGGTCCGTAATGAGGCCGCTTTTCGCCCAACGGTCGATTGCCGCTCGCATCTTCCGGTCGGGTGTCCAGATCAAAAGCGGAACTCGTAAAATTTCATGAGCTAGGCTAGCCTCGCGTGTGGTCGAGGCGTGGCCGACACGACCCCTCTCAGCGAGTTCTTCGCCATGATCTGCGGTGACAATTAGGATGGTATTACGGATCAGACCTGTTTTTTTAAGTTTCTCGAAAAACTCACCGAACCATTTGTCGAATAACACTACCTCGCTATCGTAATAGCGCCGAACCCAAATGCGATCTTCAGCGGGGAATCGACCTTCTGCGACCGGTACTACCGTCTGGCTGGCAACCCGTTGGCGTCGTCGGAATGAATTTTCCGTTTTGGCCGGTGTAACGCCGAGCGGGCTGTCGAAATTAGGTTTATTCGGCTCAAGTTGAGTTCCATCTGGAAGATGTGGGGTGTGAGGCAGGTGAGTGTTCAGATAGTGGTACCAAATACCGCCGGGACTGGGTGATCGTCGAAGGGTCGCGAGCGCGGTGTCCACTGCAAGGCCCGGTTCGCGTACAAGTCCAAGGCCGGCATAGGATTCGATCAGTGCAAATGGTTGCAAGCTCGACATTTGAAACTGGGAGGCCGGTGAATTTGCCAGCCTGTTCGCGGGCGCGGATCGTAAGGATTGGCCGCGGCTATGGACCCCTTGGTGAATTGGGTGGGTTCCGCTCAAGAGCGCGATGATATTGGGTACGGTCCAGGCCGAAACGGCACGATGATTGGTAAATTTTATGCCGTTAGCCTGTTGCGCGGCTTTTAAAAGGTTGGGTGTAAGCGTCGTCGAGACAGCGTCGGCGCGGAGGCTTTCAACGGTCAACAAAATTATATTGAATCGTGATTGTTCCGGCTCAACTGTGTGCTCGAGCACTCCGCCGACGACCCCATAGAGCGCGACTAGAAACAGAAAGCCTGCCGTACTAGCGGAAATTAAGCGAGAGCTCGGGCGCGATGCCATGAAGTCCTACCAGTATAATGGTTGATAATCCGAGCACGCGCGCGGAAGCAGCGGTTGATTGCCACGCTAACCCGTAAGGTTCGGTGTGAGACGCAAAATCGAATGCGGCGACAAGAAAGCTGGCAGCGCCGGCGAACAATAGCGGTGCAAAAATCCAGAACTCTGGAAATTCGTCTAATGCAGCATATCGATGAAGGGCGTACGCGGTGAAAACTAACGCGGCGATACATAACGCCATAACCGTCCAGGTATCTGAACGACTCGATGCTTTGTTATCCGGTGGCGTTTCCCGAAAAACGAAAATAGTCGCAGCGACGCCCGCAAAAATATCGGTACCGATATCGCGCACTCCGTAGCTGCGCGATGCCATGTAGCCTTGGATGCTTTCATCGGTCACCGCAGCGCAAAGCAAGAGGACGAGCACGAGTGTCAAACCTGTAGCAATATCCAAATAAGGCCGTAGAAAATAGCTAACCAAATATCCCAGAATGAGATATTGCGGCACATGAATAAATTTCGCTGGAAAACGGTAATCCACAACCACGATAGCGAGGAGGATCAGAAACACAGCACCGATTTTCCAAAGCTTGTCGCGGGGATGGGATATCCAGTGAAGCAATTTTTTTAAGGCGAAAGCCACGAGGATTGAGGTTGCAATGACTGCTTGCAGCCAAACCGGGACGCCAATTGAACGAAGCCAATCGAAGATGTCGAATGCGACAAGCGCGTAAAAGGTCGGAAAAGCGATTGTGCAAAGACCTGCCAACGCAAAGTGCCGATCCTGTGGGTTTTCGATTAACCGCAATCGATCTCTCCTGCCAGTGCGAATTAGATTTATGGTCTCGGCGAAAGGCAGTCAAACGGCAAGCTCGCTTGTATCGCCCTCTAAATGATTGCGGTCAGCGATCAAGTTCGATTTTATTGGACCGATTTGGGGCAACCGGATTTTTGGCCAACTATGCGGATTAGCGTCCAACGAATTCTCCGGCATTCAATTTTTGCGGTCCTATCGATTGCGCTTGGCATTTCGCTTGCCCTTGGCGGCTATTTGCTTATGAAACATTACGGTTTGATATCGCCAACCGAAACTTCGAGCGCCGCAAAATCGGATGTTGCGGCCAGTGCGGAAAAGGCCGCATCCGCAGCCGAACGAAACACGCAAGAACAGTCTGCGCTTGGACGTGTTTTGTCAGTCAATACGGTACCGTCGACTCAGCAATACGATATTGGCGAGTGGAATGGGATTCGACAATTTGCCGGCTGGATTGACCAAATGGCGGTCGATGGTATCAGGCAGCCACACAATGGTCCGCTCCAAGTCCGACCCGACAGCATAATTAAACTTTCGGGCTGGGCGGGGCACCCGGAATTCGGGATGCGAGTCGACAATGTCTTGATCAGCGTGTGTAAGCGAATCGTCGGCGTTGCCGAAGTCACAAAATTACGCCCGGATGTCGCCAAAAAGGTCCATATGAATTTGTTGGTGTCAGGTTGGAGCGCGACAGTTGCGGTGTCCCAAATGCCCGATTGCGCGCAAAGAGTTTTCTCGGTCTGGGCTTTGGCGCCGATCGGATTCAATATTTTTCCACTGCAAGGCGGGCGATTTCTGAAACCGCGGCCTGATGCCGGCACCCAAACTGAATCCAAACCTTCGCCCGTCAGCATTTCGAGTGCGGGCGTGTTGCCTCGCCGTGTGGATCGCGAAAATCCCAAGGTGGTGCGATTCGATATTCGTACCCAGCGCCTTCGTATCCGGAGTTGTCCCAATACCAAGTGTAAAGTCGTAGGTAAGTTCAGCAAGGGCAAGCACAATGGCTTCATTATTGATGAAGCGGAAAACTGGATTTTGGTCCAATCGGGTAAGCAGGTAGGATGGATATATCTGCCTTTTGTGGATATACGGGGATGAGAGGGATAAGAAGTAAAATTTGTGAGATTGATGGACCCTCTGAAAAAAATGTAAAAAAATCGAATTCGAGTATCGATATCGTAGACGTGCTTTTGTGTTTGCACGTAAAAAGATTGAAGTAAATTTTCGCGGGAATTCCTTATGTCGGATGCGTCTAATTCACATGCTTTGTCATTCTTTTCGGCAGTTGCAGAGATTGCCGACAAAATCGATCATGCACTAATCGATCGATTGGCCGGCGAACTCGCTGTGCTACGAGAAAATGAAGGGCGTCTTTTCATTCTTGGTGTTGGCGGGAGCGCGGGTAATGCGGGCCACGCAGTCAACGATTTTCGCAAATTGTGCAATATCGAAGCTTACGCTCCGACCGACAATGTCAGCGAACTAACCGCGCGGACCAATGATGAAGGATTCGAAACGGTTTTTGCAGAATATCTCAAGACAAGCCGAGCGACTGACAAGGATGCGTTATTGGTCTTCTCCGTCGGAGGGGGGAATTTAGAGCTAAATGTGTCGGTTAATCTCATCAACGCGATTCAAGAAGCTAGAGAACGCGACATGTCCATCTTTGGAGTGGTAGGCCGTGATGGTGGCTATACCAAGCAAGCCGGCGACGTCGTAATTGTCGTTCCAAATATCGAACCTGACTGGACGACGCCATTGAGTGAAGGGTTTCAGGCAGTGGTTTGGCATGCATTGGTGAGCCATCCTGACTTGCAAATCAATGCAACCAAATGGTGAGGTAGCCGATGCCGAGCCTGAATTTAAAAATTTAGTTTTTGCTTGAGATGTGGTTCGTGCCCAAGGCCAAATAGCCCGATTTTTCGTTCAAAGATACGCTCAGATACCAAAATCTTTTCAACGATTGGGCTAATCGATCGATTTTTTTTGTGCATTTGGTGCGTTCTGCTTGCACCAAGCAATTGCGCTGTTATAAACGATCGTAGGGAATACCATGTCCGACGGTTCCGAATTTTCATGGAACTGGCCTGGAGTAAAGGCGGCCATGCAAGGTCGAAAAGAATCATTTCTTGAAAGTGTTTGGCGGAGACGTGCGCTTTTGGATGTCAAAGCGTTCGCTTGCGGCAAATGCCTCTGCGTCAATGTGGAAACCTCGTATGAGTAAATTCGGAATTTTAACCGATTAATTGGGCGCAGAAACAAACGTTGGGGAGTTTGTAGAATGAGCGATAAAAGGGCCAGTAGGCAGGTTAAAATATTTGCCGATGGTGCGGATATTCCGTCAATGCTTGAGGCCGCCGATGATCCTGTTATTTCGGGACTTACTACTAATCCGACTTTGATGAAGGCTGCCGGAATCGAGGATTATGAATCCTTCGCCCACGAAGTTCTTTCGAAGATTTCCGACAAGCCGATTAGTTTCGAAGTGTTTGCAGATGACATTGCCGAAATGGGATTGCAAGCGCGCGAAATCGCATCTTGGGGCCAAAATGTTTATGTGAAAATTCCGGTTACTAACACTAGAGGCGATTCGACGGCATCTCTTTGCGGAGAACTGTCGGCCCAAGGGGTCAAGGTCAACGTAACTGCGGTTTTCACAATTCCACAGATCGAAAATTTATTGGATTGCCTTTCTCCTGACACGCCTGCAGTGGTGTCGGTTTTTGCAGGTCGCATTGCGGACGCAGGAATCGACCCTGTGCCGGTCATGGCCCGAGCAAAGCAAATGTTGACGAGGCATCCCAAAGCAGAACTGCTTTGGGCCAGCCCGCGTGAGGTGCTTAACGTCATCCAGGCGGAACAATGCGGTTGCGATATCATCACCATGACAAATGATCTCATCGCTAAGCTTAAATCGATCGGCAAAGACCTCGATGAGTTCAGTCTGGATACCGTAAAAATGTTTTATAACGACGCGACAGCAGCGGGTTACTCGATTGATGTCCGAAGCTCGGACGCTGCCTAACATCTACTATCGTTCACCTTGCCGTTTCCGGCGAGAGATTCAGTTTCTTGGGAGACAACTTAAATGCACAAGAATGTCCTGATCACTGGCGGTGCCGGTTATTGCGGGAGCCGGCTGGTCCCGCAAATGTTAGACGAGGGCTACAACGTCACGGTGTACGACATTATGTATTTCGGCAATCAATTCCTTCCTGCCGATAACCCTAACCTGACGATAGTCGAAGGAGATATTCGAGACACCCAAAGCTTGGCGATGGCAATGGAAGGCATGGATGGGGTGGTCAGTTTGGCGTGCATTTCGAATGATGCGAGCTTTGAGCTTGATGAGAATCTCAGCACTTCGATCAATCTCGATGCATTCGAGCCGATGGTTGCGGCGGCCAAGAAGGCGGGAGTGAAACGTTTTGTCTACGCGTCGTCGAGTTCGGTGTATGGGGTGTCAGACGAACCGGACGTTACCGAAGATCACCCATTGGTACCTCTCACTCTTTACAACAAATACAAAGGCATGTGCGAGCCACTGCTGCACAAATACACCGATGATGATTTTGTCGGCGTGATATTCCGGCCTGCGACAGTTTGCGGTTATGCGCCACGTTTGCGGCTGGATCTTTCCGTAAACATTCTTACTAATCACGCGGTTACCAACCGTAAGATCCGTGTCTTCGGTGGTTCTCAGTTGCGTCCCAATCTCCATGTGCAGGATTACTGCGACCTCTGTAAATTGCTTTTGGAGGCACCGGCGGAAAAAGTACAGAACGAGATATTCAATTGCGGCTATCAAAATATGAGCATCATGGAAATCGCCGAAATGGTGAAAAAAGTGGTGGAAGAATTGATGCCCGAACTCGCGCCTATTGAAATAGCTACCGAGCCGACTGACGATATTCGCAGCTACCACATAAATTCCGACAAAATACACCGCGTTCTTGGTTTCAAACCCAGTCATTCGATCGAAGAAGCGGTGCGCGATCTAGTGCAGGAATTTCGTGCTGACCAGATTCCCGACAGTATGGATGACGATTGGTATTACAACGTGCGGACTCTTAAAGAGAGAGGCGCCGCATGAGCGGAACCGCTGTCGTCACCGGCGGCGCCGGATTTATCGGCAGCCACATGGTCGATTTATTGTTGGCGTCGGGGTATCGCGTTCGCGTGATCGACAATTTATATGGAGGTCGCGAGGCTAATCTTGCGCATCACGAGAACAATCCGAATTTGAGTTTTGAAGTTCGTGACATTCGGGCCATTCAAACTGACGATCCCTTTTTTGACGGCGCAAGCCACGTTTTCCACTTTGCGGGCATTGGCGATATCGTTCCCTCCATCGAAGCGCCGAACGAATACATGGAAGTTAACGTGCTCGGCACCACACGCGTGTTAGAGGCGGCAAGGCAAAACGGTATCCAAAAATTGGTCTATGCGGCATCGAGCTCTTGCTACGGCCTTGCCGAAACGCCAACCGACGAGTCTGCACTGATTCAGCCGCAATACCCGTATGCGCTTTCCAAGCACCAGGGTGAGCAGGCGGTCCTGCATTGGCATCAAGTTTATGGGTTGCCGGTCAATTCCGTGCGCATTTTTAATTCCTATGGAACCCGATCACGAACATCTGGGGCTTATGGCGCGGTGTTTGGTGTTTTTTTGCGGCAAAAATTGGCAGGGGTACCATTGACCGTTGTTGGTGATGGTACTCAGTCACGTGATTTTCTTTATGTGACTGATGTTGCAAGAGCGTTTTTGGCCGCGGGCGAAACGGATAAATGTGGCTGCATTTGGAATTTGGGTGCAGGAAACCCTCAATCGGTATTGCGACTCGTAGAGCTTCTAGATTCGGAAAAAACCCATATCCCGAAACGGCCTGGCGAGCCGGACTGTACATTTGCGGACATTTCAAAAATCAAGCGCGATTTGGGCTGGGCGCCAAAAGTATCTTTCGAAGAGGGAGTTGCAGAAATTCTGGACAATATCGACTATTGGGCGGAGGCGCCCTTATGGGACGAAAGCAAAATCGCGGATGCAACAAAAACTTGGTTTAGGTATTTGGATGACGGAGAGAACCCTGGGCCGGATGAAAGACGCAGTTGAAGATGCGACAGGTGTTCAAGAAAAATTGACCTAATTCTTAGGGAGCCGAAAGGCCGATGGAAGAAAACAAGACCGAACTCCGAAAGCAGTATGGGCATAAGATTGTTCATGCATCGGATATTGCCGAGCGATACCCTTTCGAGAAGCGTGATGAAGTGATTGTCATGTGTCATGGAACGTTCGACCTTGTACATCCAGGACATATCCGCCATTTGCTTTATGCTAAAGACAAGGGTGATTTATTGGTCGTCAGCCTGACCTGTGATGCTCATGTGACAAAGGCCAATTATCGTCCCTATGTTCCGGAAGAACTGCGCGCGATCAATTTAGCTGCGTTAGAGTTGGTCGATTTTGTTGTCGTAGATCACAATCCCACACCGCTCGAACTGCTTGAGTCTGTGCGTCCGAACATATTCGTTAAAGGGTACGAATATATTTCGGATGGTTTGCATCCGAGGACAGCGGATGAAAAGGAAATCATCGAATCGTACGGTGGTGAGTTGATCTTTACGCCGGGTGATATTGTTTATTCCTCTTCGGCAATTATAACTGCGCAACCGCCTGACCTTGCGGACGACAAGCTGGCTTCACTAATGGAAGGAGAAGATGTCGGGTTTGGCGATTTATATGGCGCGCTGGACCAGATGGCCTCGCTCAATGTGCATGTGATCGGCGATACGATCGTGGATTCGATCACAAGGTGTGAAATGATCGGGGCCAACGGCAAGACACCAACCTTTAGTGTCCGGTACGAGAGTGAAAACCATTTTGTCGGCGGCGCCGGGATTGTTGCGAAACATATGGTCTCGTCAGGTGCGGAAGTGAGGTTTACGACCGTACTCGGCGACGATGAAATGGCGGAATTCGTCCACCGAGATCTTGCTGATTCGCCGGTTGATTTCCATCCGATTACCGACAAAACGCGTCCGACTACCAATAAGAATGCGTTTGTCGCGCGAAGCTATCGTTTGCTGAAAGTAGATACGTTGGATAATCGCGCAATCTCTGACAATATTCTCGAGGAGTTTTGCGGTCAGATTTCAATCCATACGGCCGATGCAGTGGTGTTCAGCGATTTTCGCCACGGGATTTTTAATCAAAGCACCATTCCCATTTTGACCGAGGCGATTCCTGATGAAACCTTCAAAGTTGCCGACAGTCAGGTTGCAAGCCGTTGGGGTAATATCCTCGAGTTCAATGGTTTCGATCTCATAACGCCCAACGAGCGGGAGGCGCGATTTGCGCTGGCCGATCAGGATACGGTGGTGCGGCCTTTGGGCTCGGAACTTTACAAGCGAGCGAACTGTGGTGTGCTTTTCCTTAAAATGGGGAGCCGGGGTATGCTGGTATTCCGCCGAATTTTCGACGACCCAGAAGATCACCGCGCGTTTTTCGCGCTCGATCCTTTTTGCGATCAGGTGGTCGATCCGGTCGGCGCTGGCGACGCGTTGCTCGCCTATGGGTCATTGGCGATGAAAGCGACCGGGAATGCTGTAATTGCCGCGGTTCTCGGCAGCATGGCGGCCGGCGCGGAATGCGAGCGAGACGGGAATATTCCCATCACGCCGGAAATAATTCGCGCGAAAATCGATGCCGTACAAGTGCGTTTGAACGGCTAACAATGCGGGTTTTGCCGGCGCATGGCCGGATAGCCGATAGGAACGAAAAATGAGGGTGGTTGTCGCCGGGTACGGCGTGCAAGGCGAGAAGCGCAAACGGATCGCGGGCAAAGATTGTGTCGCGACGGTCGACCCGGTACGGGACGATGTGGACTTTACGGCGATCGAAAAGGTGCCGCTCGATGCCTATGACGCGGTATTGGCTTGCGTGCCCGATCAAGCCAAGCCGAATCTTTTGTCCTATCTGCTATCAAACCGTAAGCATGTATTAGTCGAAAAGCCGCTGATTAATGTTGGTGATGGCGATCTGGACCGGATCAAGCGGTTGGCGGTCGATAATCGAGTCGTCTGTTATACGGCTTACAATCATCGCTTCGAGCCACATTTTGTGCGTATGCATGACCTCATACGGTCTGGCGAACTGGGGCGGATCTACAGTATTCGCATGTTTTACGGCAACGGCACCGCGCGTCTGGTGCGCGATTCCGATTGGCGTGACGAAGGCCCCGGGGTGATCCCGGATCTCGGTTCGCATCTGTTGGATACGCTGCTGTTCTGGTTCGGCGAGGAGATACTGGCCACGCCATTTGAAGTCACGTCCGCGAGCCGATTCGAGAACCGGAGCTTCGATCATGTCACTGCCACCAGTCGCGGCGATATCACTGTGCAGTTAGAAATGACATTGCTGATGTGGCGCAACCATTTTACTTGCGACGTATTAGCCGAGAATGGATCGGCCCATATTGAATCTCTTTGTAAGTGGGGCCCCACAACGTTCACACACCGCACGCGGGTTCTCCCAAGCGGCCGTCCGCCTGAGGACGGAGTTACCTTGGTTCAGGGCGATCCGACTTGGCAGTTAGAGTACGATGATTTCGTTTCTCGCTGTGAAAATGGGAGCGGAACCAATATTGAGACCGACAAACTAATTGAACGGCATTTGCGGGTGTTTGGTGATCAAGCAATGGAATTGGCGCCGTGACTAAAACTCCAACTATTGGCTTCGCGGGGCTCACTCACTTGGGTTTGAATAGTGCTCTGGCAGCGGCAATAAAAGGTTTTGATGTTGTTGGCTGGGACGAATCCGAAACGCTGATCGAATGTCTGGTCAACGATAATATTCCGATCAATGAGCCCGAGTTTGACAAACACTTCGGTAGGGTAAAGGAACAATTTCGTTTTTCCGCCTCGCTGGAAGTGCTCGGTGTGTGCGATGTCGTCTACTTTTCCGTCGATGTGCCGACCGACGATCAAGGCGCTAGCAATTTGGCACCGATTTCCGCTTTGCTGGAACAGGTCGTCGCTGTGATTCGTGAGGATTGCGTCTTTGTCATTCTAAGCCAAGTGCCGCCAGGCTTTACCGCTACCATGCGAGACCGATTTCGATTGCTTTATTATCAAGTCGAAACATTGATTTTCGGTCGCGCGGTGGAACGGGCGACCAAGCCTGAGCGGTTTATCATAGGGACACCCGAGCCCAGGTCAGATTTGCCACTTAACTACCGTACATATCTCGAGTCATTCGATTGTCCAATTTTGCCGATGAGATATGAAAGCGCTGAGCTTTGCAAAATCGCAATAAATTGTTTCTTGGTTGCGAGTGTGACTACGACCAACGCACTGTCGGGGATTTGTGAAAAAATCGGCGCCGATTGGGAGGAGATCGCACCGGCGCTTCGGCTTGATGCGCGTATTGGCCCAAATGCCTATCTGAAACCAGGGCTAGGAATTTCAGGTGGGAATCTTGAACGCGACCTTCGTAACGTGGTCGAGATGGCGACTGAGCACGATGTAGATGCGGGGCCGATTGAGGAATATCGGCGTTTCAGTGAGGCCAGCAAAGCCTGGGTGTTCGATGAATTGCAGACGGTTTTCGGAAATGCGCTGGGTGGAAAGACCATCGGCGTGCTCGGCCTTGCCTATAAGGAAAATACCCATAGCACAAAGAATTCGCCGGCTTTGAAACTGATCGAAAATCTCGGCGACTGTACATTGCGGGTCTATGATCCCGTCGTTCCTTCATCGGCAGCGGCAGGGGTCGAGGGTTTCGGAGACCCGATTTCCTGCTGTTCCGAATGTGACGCGGTCTGCATCATGACGCCATGGGATGAATTCAGGGCGATAGAACCTACGTCGCTTGCAAAAAATATGTCGGGAAACCTCGTCATTGATCCTTATGATTTGCTAGACAGTCAGGCGTTGGCATCGGTCGGACTGATGCATCACGTTCGCGGCCGACCGCCGAACTAGAGTTAATCTTTAACGGGCTTTAAGAAGATCATCATGGCAGAAAATCTAAACTCTTCGGCAATCGCGCCGGCGCGGATAGCGGTCATCGGGGCCGGTGGGTTTGTCGGGTCTGAAATAGTGTCCACCGCACAGGCGCGCGGCTACGAGGTCCTTTCTCTCGGAAGTAAAGATGTGGATTTGTTGGCCGACGGCGCGGGCGGTACCTTGGCTGGCCACCTAAGACCCGAAGATACGGTCGTCTTCGTTTCTGCCAAGGCGCCTTGCAAGGATTATGCGATGTTCGAGCAGAATATCGTCATGGCCAAACATGCGCTCGATTTTCTGACCCAATCGCCGCCGTCCTATTTGCTCTATGTCAGCTCGGATGCGGTCTATAGCGATTCGCCGGACCCGTTGACGGAAAGCTCGGCTGCGGCCCCCGACAGCTTGCATGGTCAGATGCATGTAGCTCGCGAATTGATGTTTGGCGCGTCTTTGGAAAACACGCCGTTTGGCGCGTTGCGTCCGACACTCATTTACGGCGCGGCCGACCCGCATAACGGTTACGGTCCGAACAGGTTCCGGCGTCTGGTCCAGGAAGGAAAGCCGATTTCTCTTTTCGGCAATGGCGAGGAACGGCGAGATCATGTCAGTGTGCGCGATGTCGCTGAGCTGGCACTCCGTATGATCGAACATCGTACGGTCGGCGCGTTGAATGCGACGACCGGGCGGGTCGCGTCTTTTCGTGATCTTGCGGAAATGACGATCGGCTTTTCGGAAAACGATATCGAGATTGAAAACCTGCCGCGCTCCGGGCCGATGCCCCATAACGGCTATCGTCCTTTCGACAACGCCGAAGTCGCGCGATTGTTTCCGGACTTTGAATTCACCGATCTGGAAGTGGGATTGCGCACGGCATACGAGGAAAGCGCGAAATCGGGTTGACGCGTCCTAGGGACGCGCAGGCTCGAGCCGGTGAAAGGCAAAAAGGACATCGCCATGCATGTGAGATATTCTCCCCTGCCGCAGCAATTTGCCGAGATTGACGACATCATGTCGGAGATTCGCGATTTGGTAGCAACGGGAGATTTTACGCTCGGCAAACCGGTTGGCGAGTTCGAGGAAATGTTTGCCGACATGCTCGGGGTCAAGCATGCAATAGGCGTAGGTTCGGGAACCGATTCGCTCAAGTTACCTTTGAAGGCTCTCGGAATTGAGCGCGGTGATGAAATCATCACCTGTGCAAACACGTTCTATGCGACGGTCGGCGCGATCAACGAGGTTGGTGGCAAATCGGTTTTCATAGATTGCGACGACAGTTTCTGTATGGATGTGGACCAATTGGAAGCGGCGATCACGCCCAAAACCAAGGCAATCATGCCGGTCCATTTGACCGGAGATGCCGCTGACATGCCGCGTATCATGGCGATTGCCGAGAAGCACGATCTGCCGGTGATCGAAGATGCTTGTCAAAGCTTGCTGGGCGAGATCGATGGGGTTCGGGTGGGGACCATTGGTCTTGCCGCCGGGTTTTCTATGCATCCGCTTAAGATCATAAATGTTTGGGGCGATGCGGGAATAGTGGTCACCAATGACGACGCCATGAACAAGCAAGTCCGGCTCTTGCGCAATCACGGTTTGCGCAACCGCGATGAAATGGAAATATTGGGCTACAACACGAGATTGGATTCGCTGTTGGCGGTCGTCGGCAAGTGGATCGTGCCCAAGACGCCGGATATAGTGATCAAGCGCGCCGAGACGGCGGCATATTACGACGTGGGATTTGCTGCCATTCCTGAAGTTCGGGTGCCGCTCAGAAGCGAGCGCACCAAGAACGTCTATCTGCTTTATATTCTTTTCGTCGAGGACCGAGATGCCCTGCTGCAGCATTGTCTCGATGCCGGGATTGAAGCAAAGGTGCATTATCCGATACCGCTCTATCGCCAGGAGGCGCTCAGCTCGCTCGGCTACAAAAAAGGGGATTTTCCGGTGACCGACCGCCACGCGGCAACGACCATCAGCTTTCCCGTCGATCAGCATTTGAGCCGCAAAGAGCAGGACTACGTTATCGATACCGTCCGCGAGTTTTATTCAGGAAAGAAGTGACCATGGCCGAGATGCAGGTACCGTTTGTTGATTTAAAGGCGCGATACCAGGAAGAACGCGACCAATTGATGGAGATATTTGACCGAGTTTTAAGTTCTGGTCACCTTGTAATGACTCCGGAAATCGCTGAGTTCGAAGAGGAAGTTCAAAAATATACCGGCGCCCGCCATTGCGTGTCGCTGAATTCCGGAACCGATGCGCTACTAATGTCGTTGTGGGCACTAGATGTCGGTCAGGGCGACGAGGTGATTACGACGCCAGTCTCCTTCATTGCGACGGTGGGAGCCATCATTCACGTGGGCGCCAAACCTGTTTATGTGGATGTACTCGACGATCAGAATATCGATCCAGATAAAATTGAGGAGGCAATAACGCCGCGCACAAAAGCGATCATGCCTGTCCATTGGACCGGACGGATCGCGGATATGCATGCGATCGACGCAATTGCGAAGCGTCATAATCTGGTTGTTATCGAAGATTCGGCCCAATGTATGGGGTCTTATTTTCATGGCCAACATGGCGGCACATTTGGTTCGGCAGGGGCGATTTCGACCCATCCGTTGAAAAACCTCAACGCAGTGGGAGACGGTGGATTTGTTCTGACCAACGATGATGATGTAGCGGACAAAATACGGCTGAAACGCAATCACGGTCTCGCTAGCCGTGACGATGCGGTAATTTACGGCCTGAACTCCCGACTCGATGTGCTGAATGCGGAGGTTTTGAAATTCAGACTAACGCGCCTTAAAGAGGTCATCGATACGCGCAAAAAACACGCGGATATGTATCGCGAGTTGATTAAGACAGATGCGGTTTTCATTCCCGAGGACAAGGACTTCGAAATTAATTCCTATGTGATGTTCATAACTCAGGCGGAAAATCGTGATGCTCTGAAAGATCATCTGGCGAAAAAGGGGATCGAATCACTCGTTTACTACGGTACGCCGCTTCATCTGCACACCGCCGCCAAGGACCAAGGCTACCAGAGGGGCGATTTCCCGATTGCTGAGGCTCAGTGCGAAAAGGTATTGGCGCTGCCGCACAATCAATGCTTGAGCGAAGATCAGATCGCCTATACCGCGGACGCGGTTAACGCATTTTACGGTAGTGGTTGAGAGTTGGCGGGAGACGATGTCTAGCGTCATGATAATAGCACCCCACGCGCTAGATGAAGTGCTGGGTTGCGGAGGAATTGCTGCGGCCGCTGCGGAAAAAGGTGACGTCGTAACAACTATGTTTGCTTTCGGCGATGGGACGGGGCATGACGAGAAAAGGCGCGACGCGGCGGACAAGGTGGCCACTCTGCTGAAATGTGAATCCCCACGATTTCTCAATATGCCAGAGAATAGGGGGGATACGATAGCCATTGCCGATTTAATCGGTGCACTCGAACAGCACATCTCCGAGATCGGTCCCGAGACGGTGTACGTACCCCATGGCGGCAGTCTTCATATCGATCACCAAACCACCTACCAAGCAGCAATAACCGCCATGCGTCCGGTCCCCGGATCTTCCGTATCGGCGATTTACAGCTATGAGATTTTATCCTCGACTGACTGGGTGCCTCCTTGCGATGGCAATGCCTTCGTACCCAGCCGATTTGTCGATATTTCGGCGCAATTGGAGGCCAAGATGGCGGCGATCAATTTATATGCTTTCGACATGCGCGACGAACCCCATGCACGCTCCGCCGCAGCGGTGCGACGGTTGGCACAATTGCGAGGCTCGACCGTGGGATTAGAGGCAGCGGAAGGTTTCAAACTTGTTAGAGAAGTTTTGCGTTCCTAGGCGTTTGGAAAATAAAGTACATTTCGTGCACCCTAGTAAAACGAAACGTAACCGTAGCTGATGACCGTTAACAGTTTACCCCCAACCCATCCTGGCAACGCTGAACGCCGTGGTTTGCGCGACAATGACATTTTCGCTGGGATGAGACTGGCGCATATTTGGTTGAGATGGGGCTGGAATGATATTGCGCAGAAATACCGCCGCTCAAAACTTGGACCATTTTGGAATTCACTGAATCTGGCCGTCCAAGTCGTTGCAATCGGGTTTGTATTTTCGACGCTCTGGAAAATGGATATTGGCGAATTAATGCCGTATCTATGCCCCGGACTCATTTTATGGAATTTATTAACGGGCTTCGTAAATGAAGGTTGTCAGAGCTTTTCCGCGAGCGGCAACATCATTAAATCGATCAATTTGCCATTGTCCATTCATGCTTACCGCGTCATCACCAGGAATTTGGTCCTGTTTCTGCATAATGCGGTTGTCTATATCGCGGTTGTGGTAATTTTCGGTGTCGAATTGAATTTGGCGACGTTGTTTTTGATTCCCGCTTTCGTTTTTTACATCATCAACGGCGTGTGGGTCACTCTGCTGTTTGGCGTTCTGAGCGCACGATTCCGCGACGTGCCACAGGTTATGACGAATTTGCTGTTGTTGATGTTTTTCGTGACGCCAATTTTCTGGTTTCCGAACGCTTTGGGTCGGTCTCGATATCTTGCCGATTTCAACGTGATATTTCATTTTATCGATATCGGTCGAATGCCGATGATGGGCAATATGCCGAGCTTGACTTCATGGCTTGTCGTATTCGGTGTCACTGTCTGCGGTTTGTTGGTCGTCATACCGTTTTACACCCGTTACGGGCGGCGGACCGTGACCTGGTTGTAAGTAAGACATTGCTGCGACAATCTTGGTCGAGATTCGGGCCCGCACAAAAATTTTGGGACATTGTAGAATGAAAGCAATGAGGCATTAGGTTGGAAACATTAGTGATTGCCCAAGCCCGCGATGGCTCCACGACATTTCGTGATATTGTTAATGGGTTTTTCCAACTCAATTGCGACGTGCCGAATTGGGGCTATGTATCGGACACGTTTGAGCTTTGGCCGGCGATCTGCAATCAAATTCGAGACGGTTATTCCCAACCTCTTTATCAAATTTTGGAGAGTTGGGAGCAAAGAATAGAGGTGAGCCACGGTTTGGGGTTCGTCATGCCGGCGGTTCGCGCAGTATTTGGCCGAAACTTGAGGATTTTACGTGTTGTGAGAGATCGCGAAGACCATATTCGGTCGCTCGCGAAACGCATCCATATCGATCCGGAACATTGGCTTGGCTATGCCGACAAATCCAAAGAGGACTTTCCATCCGATTTGCCTACGGTCCCACGCCCGACAGCAGTGGACTTTGGCGAAGAAAGTGAAAGCGAGTGGCGTGCGCGAACGGTCGAACAGCGTTTCGGTTGGTTTATCGATAAGCAATCCGCATTGATTGACAAATATCTGTCGCTATTCGATGCGGTTATGACGGTTCATACCGAACAATTGAGCGATCTCACGGTGATTCGGTCGGTTGGAAAATTCATCGATCCCAATTGGCGATTAATACCGCAACCGGTGCACATTCATCGGACGTCGAATGTGGAAATTGGGCGTTATTCGAAGGAAATTCACAAACGTATAGAAGGATATTGGGAACAATTCGATTTGGATCGGGTGATTGAAGATCCTTCCTATGCTGCGCGGTTTCTTCTTGACGATTTGATTGAACGCTATGACGCCCATCCCGAAGATCTAGAATCGGTATTGATGGAAATTCGAACAAGGCTGGATTCGGTGTTGGCTTCTAACGGTAAGCAGCCCGAAATCGATAAATAACATGGCGATTTCTATGATCAAAAAACTTATATTGGGCGTCCTGGGCCACCTTGGATTTACTGTCCTCAAGATTCCAGAATTGGAAGCTGAAAGAGGCTACAATGCCCTAACCATCAAATCGAATGAAACGCTCCAAGAAAAGATTTCCGCGCTTGAGGACGATATTGTCGCGTTGGAGGCGGATCGTTCCAAGGTCAGATCAAACCTTGTCCGCCAAATCGAGATCTATGAAAGTGCGACGGCCGCACAAGATATCCTTACCTCCGAACTGGATTTTTATCGCGATGCAACCCTAACAGCGGAAAAAGAACAGAGTAACTCACGTGCGCGATTGTCCAGTGTGACCGAAAAACTTCGCGCCGAACTCAGTGCGAAAACAGCACTCGAAAACGAACGTCGAAAACTGAAAAAACAATATGGGAATATCGTTAAACAACTCCAATCCGAAAAAAATGAAAAAAATGCCGTGAAAGCGGCTCTCGAAAATCTGCAAGTGCGCGCTACAAGCCTTTCTTCAGCCTTGAAAGCTTCTCGGTTGGCGAAGACGGCGACAGAAAAAGCGCGGCGGGAATTAAAGGGCCTTTTCGAAGGCGTTTCGGCTAATTTGGTAGCGGAGCAAGACGCAAAGGCCGCGGCGGAATCGGCTCGGCATGAAATCCAATCACGTCTCGACGCGCTCGCGGCGGAGTTAGAGGCGGAGCAGGTCGCGAAGGCAGCGGCGGAAACGGCTCGGCATGAAATCCAATCACGTCTCGACGCGCTGGTGGCTGAACTCAATACGGAGCGGGAGGAAAAGGAGAAGGCTGCGGCGGCACAGACGAAGATTGAAATGGAATTGGATAGCCTATCCGAAGATTTGGCTCGCCTAAAACAGAACGAAACGGAATTGTATCAAGACCTTGCCGAAAACCGGGTAAAGCATGAACAGGCGTTGAAGGATTTAGCGGCCGCGGAAAACAGCGCTAAGCGGTTCAAAATGCTGTTCGGTAACCGTACCAATGTCGCAGCGAATTCGGCGCAGGAATTGTTATCGGTCCGCAATGTCGTTTTGAGCGCGCTGCCCTATAGTGCGTGCGGGGAAATCGCCGCGTCTTTGTCCAAGGCAACCGGTTTGAAGGTTGCTGATGGCGCGCAACGCTGGTTTCCTAACGATTTTCTGTTGGAGGACGCGTTTGATAAAAATAGTCAGGTAATTGTCGACACGCACCTTGACGCATCGCCGCGAAATCTGACCACGTTGCGTGAAATCGATGCGACATTGGTGCTGTTAATTTCCGATCCTCGGATTATCGTTGTGAAACGAGCGCGCGCGATAGCGGGAGAAGGAACCGATCATGGGTATGAAGACCGAATTACTCCGGGCGTGGGCGAAAGACAGACTGACAGTGTTGGCGAGGTGGTGGACTGGCTTCTTGAGAATTTTGTACCCCATATCGGGAAGTGGTATGCGGATTGGATCGCGTATCTAAGTTCCCGCCCCAATAGTCCTATTATAGAGATTAACGAGCACGAATTGGACGAGGCATGGGTTGGCGAAGTTTTACGGTCGTTCGTCCCAGGGTCGGATGGCGAGGCGCTTTCTTTGCCTTCTAGCCATGAGTTTGTATGGCGAGATGATTTGTCCGAAGCGCAGGAAGCCAAATTGTTGTTGGCATTACCTACGGAAGTCAAAAAACGCTACGGCTGGACCATCGCTGAAAATTCCTAAAATTGGGGCGTAATGACGTGGTTTCCCGGCGTCGTCGTAATGACGCTGGTAGCGCGAAGAATGTTATTTCGAAGGCTGCAAAATACCGCAAATAAAACCCTAATGCATGGCTTCTGGTTACATAACGGACAACTTTTTTAGGCGGCTTGCATAAGGGACATGCGCTAGCTAGGGTCCAGCATGAAATTTTCGTTGAATACTGTGGTTTGGGGTGAGCCCTACGTCCGGTCTTTGCTCGACCGGTCACTTCCGACACTGTTTTCCGAAGGCAACCTCCTAGATGAAAACTGGCGATCGACTTTCGTCTATCAATTGATGACGACGGAAAAAGATTTTGAAACCATCCAGCGCGCGAAAATTTTTGAACGGCTGAAATCGACTATTGAAGTGGAGGTTTTGTACATCGACGATATCCACGTCGATGAGAGCGAAACGACCTACAAATACAATAAGGTCAGCATTGCTCAAACTCGAGGCATGAAACACGCGATGGAGTGTGATTGCGACGGCATGTTTTTCCTATATCCCGATTTCGTTTACGCGACCGGGTCGTTAAGCATCATCGCCAAATCACTGTCGGAAGGACATTGCGCTGTAATGTGCCCGATTCCATTTATCGCATCCGAAGCGGTAAAAGATGGCGTGATCACAGCACTTGGGTGTGAGGTGTCGACGGAACAAGGCCGAGAAGTTTCTTTGGCGCCACGTCAGTTGGTCGAACTCAGTATTAGGCATCCCCATCCCGTCAATGTCGGTTTCGATGTGGATTCCGGCGTATATGGCGAATGGCCCGGGGTCTTTATCTGGTCGGTTCCCGGCCAAGGGCAGCTGATTCGTAGTTTTCACTTACACCCCATCGGATTGTTATTGCGGAAGGACGATCCGTCGTTTCTGATTCATTTCGAAGTCAGTTTGGACGATGAATTTGTCTCGCGGGTATATAAAACCGACGATAACTTTATGTTTATTGACGATTCCGACAATCTCGCGATCTGCAGCATGCGCGGTGTCGAAGAACCGCCCCACACTATGAATGGGTATCGTGGCAATATACGGCGTGCAGCAATTTGGGCGGAAGAGTATACCGGAACCATACTCAGGTATTTTACCAGTGTTAGTTTTTTCTGGCACTACGAGGACATCGACAAGGATGACTGGCAACAAGCGCAATTTCGTTCTGATGAGTTCATGAAAATGTTGAATTACCGATTACGAGTGCCGGCTACAATTTTGCATATTGAAGACCCCGAATCATTTGAAGCTCGGCGGCGGCGCATGTTTCATTTCTCGCACGCTAATGAGTAATGATTTGCTATCGGAGTCGCGATGGTTTCGGCGAGTGAAAAAAACTCCACCTGATTAGGAATTTCTTGAATGACGACTTATTTGATTACAGGCGGCAATGGTGTTTTTGGAGTTCATACCGCTTTGCATCTTTTGGCGGAAGCGGACCCCGAGAAGGTAATTTGTGTCGGGCGAAATTTTGAACGGCCCGAGCCCTTTTCGTTGGGGCTCGGCAAGAATGACAGCCGGTATGAATATGCGCAAATCCATATCACCTACGAAATGGACCGATTTTGTGAATTACTCGAGGAAAAGCAGCCGGATGTGATTATTAATTTTGCGGCCTTGAGCGAGGTACCAACATCGTTCAAACGTGCCTGGCGCTACTATGACACCAATGTGACGGCGCTGGCGAAAATGACGGAATTCCTCTGTTCGAAAAAGTTTCTGAAGCGCTTTATTCATATCGGCAGTTCGGAAATTTATGGAGCGGTTAGCGAACCGGTAACTGAGACGGCCCCATTTATTCCAAGCAGTCCTTACGCTGCGTCGAAGGCGGCGGGCGATATGCACATAATTTCTATCGCCAACGTTTTAGGTTTTCCGATGAATATTTTGCGGCCTTCCAATTGCTATGGTCCTGGCCAATTGCTGTATCGCATTTTACCGCGGAGCGTTCTATGCGGTTTGACAAACCGCAAACTGCCGTTACAAGGTGGTGGCAAGGCGGAAAAATCCTACATGCATGCCAAAGATCTTGCTCGAGGGATACAGCTGGTTGCGGAAAAAGCGCCCGACGGCGAGATCTATAATCTTGGTCCGGAACAACCCGTCTCAATACGCACTTTGGTGGAAATGACGGCGCAACGCATGGATGTTGCATTCGATGATTTGTGCGATATCGTTGAGGACCGACCCGGCCAAGACATGCGTTATTGGCTGGATAGCACCAAAATCACAAATGAGCTCGGTTGGGCGCCGACAATCGATCTTGAGGAGGGAATCGATTCTATGATCGAATGGGGGCGAAAATACCTCCCACAAATCCAAGAATTGCCCGACTTTTTTCAGTTCCAAGCTTAATCAGTGACGAAAAAGAACGTCAACAGGAATGCCTAGAGTCAGTGTTTTGATTGCGACGTATCGCCGTCGATCTTTGCTACAAAGGGCGATAGACTCAGTCTATAAACAAGACTTTGACGACTATGAACTTGTTGTGGTCGATGATTGTTCGCCTGATGATACACCGCAATTAATGCATGAGATGGCCGAACGGGATTCCCGTATTCGCTACATCAGGTTGGATCAAAATATTGGCAGTAAACATGGTGACCGTGAAATCCTGCGGCGATTTGTTAACGAATGGGCGCAGGGAGAATTTTTTATCTACCTTTGCGACGATGACTACTGGATTCCAACGGACTTGCTAAGCCGTTCGGTTGAGGTAATGGAGGCAAATCCGGGTGTGGTCCAGGTGATGGGGGCGCAAGTCCAAATTTATCCAACCGCCGTAAATTCCATTCCAACGATGAACAGTTATTGGCACTACGAAATTGCACATGGTGTCCCCAATGGCCTTGTTATGAAAGGCATTTTCCCGAATGGCCCGATCCCGAGGAATGAGTTTTTGGAAATGCAGTCCTTCGACCCCGTCACACGCAATGTTTTGACTGGCGCTTCGTTGTTTCGCAAATCCGCTTTCAAAGCCGCAGGCGTCCTAGCGAGCCGTAAAGGTGCACGCTGGCAAGCAGGTTACGAACTCACCACCGGCATAGCGACGCAAGGGGATTCCTACTACTTCGATCAACCCAGTATCGCTGCGGGCGTTGACATCAATAGCGCGAGTTTTCGCGGCACCCAACTGGGCCATCTGCAAGATTGCCTTAGGTCACTCAAAATCGCGTTCAAGAAACCTAAAAAAGTCGCAGGTTCGGAAGACCGGGCGATGTTCAATTACTACGAACGCAAGATGAAACACGCGGTTATGTTCAACTATGTGCGTAACAAGGTGGGTTTTCAATTAGGCTGGTTTGGCAGCAAATTGTTGCCGGAAATCAAAGAAATATTCGAACCAGAGATAAGCGGCGCGCGGTTTTTTTGGATCGCCTGTCGTCATCGGTTACCCTTATCACCGGAAAATAAGCGTCTAATCAGAATTTCGATGGCGCCGAATCGATTATTGAGAAAACTCGTTGCCCTGGAAGTGGACCGATATGGGCTCGAAGAATGGCATAACAAGCTTAGCGAATGGCCCGGCGCGGACCGCGAGGAATGACATGAGGTTTCTCTTTGTTACAGTGATTTGGGGCGCGAAATACGTCGACGATTTTCTCAAATACTCACTGCCGACGCAGCTGGCGTGGGGAAATTTAGCAGATTTTCCGTGGGCCGACGGGTCAACCTACTTGATCATAACCACGGATGAAGACCGTGCGCGTCTAAGAAGTTCATCATTATTCAAGCGATTAGAGAGAAACATAACGGTAAAATTCGGTGACCTAAAGGATACTCCATTACACAATAAATATATCGGCGTTAGCATGGCCCAGCTTGAAGGCCTAAAGCAGTCATCGGACTACGATGCGGTGTTTTTCATTTATCCGGATTTTGTCTGCGCTACCGGAACTATCCAATATTGCGCGCAAAAGATGGTAGACGGTTTCGATGCGGTTATGTTCCCGGTTCCCGCCGTGTTGGAAACCATATTTTCCGATCCCGCCATTCGCGACAATAATGTTGTAACTCGGTCGATTGACGGCGACATCATCGCAATCCCGCCTCGGCTGCTCGTCGATGCATCGATGCGGAATTTTCATCCAATGATATCTGGTTATTTCGTGGAGGGTGTTGAAAAGCACAACATTGGCACCGCTTACATGATGTGGGACGTGCCCGAGTATGGTTGGTTGTTTCGTTGTTTTCATTTGCACCCCTTTTGCATTCGCGTCGACAAGGAAAATCCGAATTTTTTGGTTGAATTCAATGTCAGCCTCGACGAGGAATATGTTCCACGCGTTTTTGGATCCGTAGATCGAATTCATTTCCCGGACGTGTCGGATTTGTTCGCCATGTGCAGTCTGAGGGAGCCAGATTCACCGCCACAGCCGCAAGAAGGAGCGGTGCGGGTCGACACGATCATAAACTGGGCTGAGGAATACGCGTCTCTCGTCCACCGTGACTTTGTTCTCCAGCCGTTTATTTGGACACATCGGTCGCCTGAGGAAGAGGGGGCTCTGAAAAGGTGGTCGCAGGCAAGACAGAAAAGCTTGCGTTATGTCGATACAATTCGGGAACGCTTGAACACGCCCGATTCACTATTGCGTTTCGAGAATCATGCAGCTTTCGAAGCGCGTCGCCGTCGTCGTCGCCGCTTTCAGTCTTGGCGCATACCGATTCGCCACGATTTCGACACTGGAGAAGTTGAACAAAACTCCCCCGACATTTTGCCCACGGGGCGACTCGGAAGGTTCTTGATATGGCTCAAAGGCCGGCCGGGCATTTACAAGCTCAGGAGAGTGCCTGGTTTACTGTATCTCTGGCGCCGTATTTTCAAAAGATTGCGTTGATCGATTGCGATTTCCGTCATCTGCTCAGGAAATCCTTGCATTTGCACATCAGATTCATGAAACGATGGTGCAACCAGCCCAAAGCGCAAACTGCCAATATATCCCAGCACCCTGGATTTTTCAGCAATTCAATAAAAATTCGCTGGCCGAACGCGTAAGGAAGAATCAACAAGGCGCGTCGAAAGCGCCGTTTTAACGATCGATTTTGGCGTTCCGTTAAAAACGCTAGAAAATTCCGAATTGCCTTCGATCGACGTTCGGGGTTTGATCGTGCTTTGGCACCAAACGAGCCCTTTCTTTTTACCGATCGCGATCCGATCGTGTTGATTAAAACAACCGAATGCATCAGCGCTAAGGAATAGCTGAGAGCCCAATCGGCAAACCAGTCGAAATCCGGATTCCAACCGTGGTAGGCAACCACATCTTGCGTCCGCAGAAATAATCCGCTGGACCCCAACCATACATAACGGCGCCGGTTGATCCTGCAAAATTCGTTTGCATCGTAACAAACGAAATTCTCCGATATGCCGAAATCGTGGGTTTCCACGTGGCCTCGGTCGGTTTCAGTAACCGTTTCGGTTCCGGTAGCAAGAACCGAAGCGTGCGGAAATTGTTGTGCTGCTGCGACCGCTTGGGCGAATAGACCCGGCTTTATCACATCATCCGCCGACCACCAGGAAAAAAAGTCACCGCGCACCTGCGGTAGAATGCGATTTGCGGTTTCAATCGGACCGATATTCCGAGGGTTCCGTACCAATTCGATGACATCGTATTGGCGCGCCCATTCTTCGATTACATCCACACTGTCGTCAGTCGAACCGTCGTCGGCAATGATGACCTGATCGGGACCGGGTTCTTGGGACAAAATCGCTTCGAGTGCGGTAGGAAGAAATTGTGCGTCATTATAATTCGTAATGAGGACGGTAAAGGCTGGAGAACCGTTCGTTGCCAAATCGAAGGCCTCCTTAAGGTGTCTCAGAATGACTAGTATAGCGGTCGTACGCCAATAGTCCCATGACAGTGGCTGCATCGGTAATTTGCTTTTCAAAAACCATCGCAAGGCAATCCTGCAATGGAATCCATGCGATGCCTAGGACTTCATCTGGCGATGGTTCGAACGCGCGCGCACGCTCGCACGAGCCGGCAATGTAGATGTGGGTGAGATTCTCGACATTATCCAGACCTGGTCTGTAGGTGAGAAGGTGTGTGAGATTCGAGCATTGAATGCCGGTTTCTTCAAGGCATTCTCTTTTGGCGGCCGCCGACAGTTTCTCGTTTGCGTCGGTCATGCCACCAGGCAATTCCAATGAAATATCGTCAATGAGATAACGATATTGCGCGGTCATCAAAACAGTTTGGGCACGCGGCACCACAATCGATGCGCAAGTGCCGAAATCCGTGACATAGTAATCTTTCTTAAAGCTCCCAAAACTTACCGGGTGTTGGCTTAAACCGGAAAACGGAGTCGTGGCCAATTCCGTGACCGGAAGTTTTGTCCGGCGTGGCGGCTGAATGTTAAGGATGTGTTTCCAGTCTTCGGTCGTCACGAAAGCAATCCAAGGTTTTGATGGCAGTTGTGTATTGCGTCGCGAAGCGCTGCAAAAGCGAAATCCGGAAAATTTTTACGGATTGTCGCGGTATCGAATCGACGGTGGGAGATAGGGAACTGCCGATCTGTGGTCGTGATTTTCACTTTCTTGTCTAATGAGCCAGCGACCAATTCTGCGACTTCAAAAAACGAATAAGAGCATCCACTGGCTATATTCAATATCCCAATTCCTCGCTTACAAATGACGTCCAGGATCAACTGGGCGACATCGCATACATAAACATGATCGCGCGTCTCTTCACCGTTTCCGCCAAGTGTAATTTCGCCATTGTCTAAAGCTTGGCGTCGAAACCGATTTGGCCCGTAGGAATTATGCGTGTCGTCCTCGGCTAGAACCATTGTACAACGCAAGACTGCAACGTCTGTGATGTCACGCAGTTCGCCGAACATAATTTCTCTGGTGTGATGCATGGCGCCATAAAGATCCGTCGGCGTTGCGGCAGTGGCTTCCGTTACCGGATTTGCAATGAACGGGTAGACCGCGTCGGAGCTTATATAGGTGACATGGTCGATAGGCCGGCTGCGAATTGCGCTACATACAGTTTGCGCCATGCGCAGATTCTTGACGAGTGTATCGACATCTCTGCCTTTATCGGGGGTTAGGGCGGACAACATGACCAATCGGTCGGTTGGCCGCAGTTGGTCCGCCAATTTTGCCGCCGCACTTTCGGTTAGTAAATCGATGTCGCCTGAGGAAATTGGTAATGTCGGTACGTTCACATTTTGAAGCGCAGTGACCAAAGATTTTCCGATCACACCTCTGGAACCAACTACGACGACACGAGATGCTGCGGCGGAATCCGATTGAAGAAGATGAAACATTGGATTCCCCGTGGCTTCAAAATGGTCCCTTGAAAAATTCGCTGGGTGTATCGACCGCTTGGTCCCCGACCATTTCCGCTAGGACGTTTTGCGCTTTTGCGACCATTTTTTCTGCAAGACCGAGAACCTCACCAACCCGCGCAACGACTTGTATCGAATCCGGATAAAATCCCGGCACCATGCCGCGCGAGCTCGGCGTGGGATGGTCCGGCAATCCAAGTCGTATTGGTGCGGCTTTTAGGGAATCCCACGCTTCGGTAGTGACACGGGAGCAAATTTCCGCACCGATCCCATAGGTTCGCCACCCGCTATCGACGGTCACCAGATATCCGGTTTTCTTGCTCGACGTGACAATCGGATCGACATTAAGTGGGCGGACGACACGCAGGTCGACTACTTCGGCGGAAACATCAATGTGGCTGAGAGCTTCCGCGGCTCTGATACATTCCAATGTCGATTGGGATGCGCCCACCAATGTCACGTCACCACCTTTTTTCAGTACTACTGGACCATCCAAGGGTGCGCTTTTTCCCGTTTCATCGACATGCCCTTCGGTTGCATGCAGCCATCGATGTTCGATAAAAATTACCGGATTATCGTCCTCTATTGCGGCGAGCAACATGCCTTTTGCATCTGATGGCATAGTTGGCATAACGACTTTCAGGCCAGGAAAATGCCCGAATACCGATTCTAGGCTTTGCGAGTGTTCGGGACCTTGGCCCCATCCGCGTCCAACAATCAATCTGATTACCAATGGAACGCGATGTTTACCGTTGCTCACATAATGGGATTTGGCGGCGTTATTGACGATTTGTTCGATTGCTAGCAGCGCGAACTCGACCCGGTGTAACGACAACACTGGACGTTGACCGGCAAGCGCGGCGCCAATTGCTACACCAACCATACCGTTTTCAGACACTGGCATTTCAAGCGCTCGCGGATCGCCGAACTGTTGCGCCAAACCTTTCGTGGTGCCAAAAAATGCAGCCGGATCGTCAATGCCCTCGCCCAAAAGAAAAACCGAATTATCGCGCGCCATGGCGACTGCCAGTGCTTCGTTAATAGCGTTGGCAAAGTTGATGTTGCGGCTATTCCTCATGAGACGGATTCTCTAAGCGTAAACATACAACGGCGCATTCTCGGGAACCGGTAGCGGCGCGTTAATGGCAGATTCGAAACTTGCGTCGATTTGAACCTGAAGGCGATCGATTAAAGCGCTGTTTGCCATATCGTCCATCACGCCGGAATCGAGCAACCTTTCGCGCGCCAGTTCAATGGGGCATCGGCGTTTCCACTCCTCAAATTCATTTTCCGTCCGATATCCAATCGCGTTATCGTAGTTTGGTCCGCAATGTTCACGCCACCTATAGGTTTCAAAAACCAGAAAAGACGGGCCACCCCCGTCTCGTGCTCTTTCGACGGCTTCGCTGGTAATTTGAAGAACATTTTCGACGTCGTTGCCATCGGCGGTTACCGCAGGCACATCGTGTGCTTTCGCTAAATCTTCTATAGGGCGCACAGGCTGTCTCTGATCCAAGTGTGTGTAAATCGAGAAAAGGTTGTTTTCACAAACGAACACGACTGGCAAATCGTATAGCCGGGCGAAATTCATACTCTCGTGAAACACACCTTCTTCGATCGCGGCGTCGCCTATTATCGGCACGGCGACACTGGACTCTGCATTCTGTTTGAACGCCAACGCCGCGCCCACCGAAAGTGGTATTGAACTGCCGACAATCGGGACGCTCAGTTCGAGTCCGGCGTCGGTGTCGAAAAGGTGCATCGATCCGCCACGACCGCCACAGCATCCCGTTTCCTTGCCGTAAATTTCGCCTAACATGGCGTCGAGGTTTCCACCTTTCGCCAAATAATGCGCGTGACAACGATGAGTACTAAAGACCTTGTCAGACTTCCGCAGCGTGCCGCAGACGCCGACGGCGACACCTTCCTGACCAACCGATAAATGGACCGGACAACGCATCTCTTGATCGGCGTAGCGTTCGGCGATCGATTCCTCAGTCAGCCGAATGAGCAGCATGTCTTCATATAGCGATTCTAGGGAGTTCTGATTTACGCTCATCCGTTTCTCATACTGTCCTTTGATCGGAACCGAGTTTCCAGTTTCAGTTTCGTCAGTCGGTATATGACATGTTTCGACTACGTTAAAGGCTTGATGTCTTCCCAGTTTGGTCAGGCGGGCCGTTGGCACCGCCGGGAAACGGAGACCGTAACGCTTTTTGCGAGTGTTATCGGGCACAAAACTTGTCCGCAGATTCTTTATACGATACCAATGCTCACCCGCAACCGATCCGACTCGCAAACTTTGTCCGATGGAATATTACAATCTTCTCGACTCGGCGCCCAAGGTGGCGCGTGATGTAAGCGCGCGTCTCGAGAACAAGGAGGAAAATCGCCGCCTCGCTCTAAAATATGATTTCGAGTATTACGACGGGACTCGTGAGCAAGGGTATGGCGGTTATCATTATGACGGTCGATGGGTCGCTGTCGCGGAACGGCTTGTTGAGCGATATAATTTGACTGCGGATTCCCGTGTCCTGGATATCGGTTGTGCCAAAGGATTTCTTGTAAAGGACTTGCTCGATACAGTAGTGGGTATCGAGGTGGTGGGCCTGGATATATCGTCTTATGCCCTACAAAACGCTCATCCAGATTCTGTCGGGCATTTGGTCATGGGCGCTTGTGACCGGCTGCCGTTCGCGGACGGTAGTTTCGATCTGGCACTTTCGATCAATACCGCACACAATTTGGATGAAAAAGGGTGTTTTCGAAGTATCCAAGAAATCCAAAGAGTCTCACCGCGCGCTGCATTCGTGCAATTTGATGCCTATCGTGACGAAAGCGAAAGACAGTTATTCGAAGATTGGATGCTGACGGCGCAAACCTATTTTACCCCCGAGGATTGGCTGAAATTTCTCGGACGCGCGGGATATACCGGGGACTATTACTGGACGATCTTGCTGCCGGACGGAGATGTTCTTTAGTGCGGAAGCATGACGCAGCTAAGCCTTGAACGCCATTGACGGTCACGCTAGTCGGTCGATCTATTCAAGGCTTGTTTGGGCTTTTTGCAAGAGCATCATACCGTTTGAGATAGGTAGAAAAGTCTTGTGCCAACCGTCCAGCGATTTTGCCCGGTCAATCGCGGAGCGTACGCCCCTGCCCTTTTCGGTTTCGATTGATTCGTTGAAGACGTCGCCATGAAAGAGTGCATCGTCGATTACGATGATGCCGCTGGACGAGACGCAATCCAAGACCGACACCAAGTAATCTTCATATCGTTCCTTGTTGCCGTCGATAAAAACGATGTCGAATGATGCTTGCGCAACCAAACCGTCGATTGCATCGAAAGCATCTGCGCAGATCAATTCAATCTTGTGGTCCAAGTCATTGCTGGCGAAATTGCGGCTAGCGATTTCGGCAAAATGATCGAATTTCTCGAGTGTGACGACCTTGCCATTCTGGGGCAGCGCACGAGCAAAATATAATGCGGACACACCGACGAAAGTACCGATTTCCAACACGGTTGACGCACGGGATACTCGAATGAGCCAATCCAAGAAACTCAGGGTTATCCGGCTGGATGCCATTTCCTCGATTGTAAACATGTCGGTCGCTTCTATATCAAATTCTTTCTGTGGTGGCCGCAAGTTGCAGGTATCGAGTATGGTCGTGTAAATCGACTGCTCGATGGCAACATCGTCGCGCCGATAAAGGTTGGCGTTGAACTCCTGGTTGGGGAGAATTTTCTGCCACGCCTTGAATGACTTTTGCGTGTCGTAATGAGCCATTAGTGATCCTTTCCCTTAGCAGCAAAGGTGTGTTTGCCGGGTCGTTCGAGCGCGAGGTTCAAGAGCGATAGACAATCTAACAACAATCCAATCGCGCACGCAATTCATGCGGATATTGGGGCTTTCCTCCGCGAATAAGCATTGATCAGGCGCCTTGGACGTTAAAGATATGCAGCCTCGGAATCGGCATCTCTATTCGAGTTCGGATGAACTGGGTTCGCAAAGACCATACAAAAAATCCGGTTCCAAAGTTTCACGCCATTTTTGTAGATCGAAAAATCTTGCCGCGGTCCTTTGCGCTGCTTGCGAGATTGCGGTCCGATAAGATTTATCAGTCGCCAATTGCGCGATTTGCGCCGCCGCGACGTCAATGTCTGGTTCTGCCCATCTGCCGTCATGGTAGATTCCATTCGGGTCGTTGACGGCGATCAGACTCATCGGTACCAGCGCACTGTTCTCCGCGTTCAAGAAATCCTTGCTGCCCGACCAATCGGTCGCAATTACGGGCTTTCCGAGCATGATCGCTTGTGCGGAGACTAATCCGAATCCCTCAGACCTATGCAATGACAGAATCGCGTCGACCGATGATATGAGGCATGCCATTTCCCTTTCGCTGAGAAATGTTTCGATGACCTGGATGCTAGGGTCAAGGATTTCGCGTCGCAGTTCATCACGGACGCTGGCACGCAGCGACTGAAGGTCTTTGATTTTCAATGCCAGACGCAGGTTACCCTTAGATTGCGACACCTTTTTGAACGCCTTGATGGCCCCAAGAATGTTTTTTCGTTCCAGGCTTGATCGTGAATCCGCAACCGCCAGGAACGTAAAGTCGTTGGCGGGAAGATCGAATCGGGCTCTGTTCGGTTTGACCGCGTGCCGAACCACCGGGGGCGGCACGACTTTGACGGGTTTTGCGCATTGCGGGCCGGCACAATTTGCGATGAATGTGCTTGGGACCCAAATTTCATGAACATATTGCTCGGCAGTACGCCAAATCTTTGGCAACCTCTCCAACTCCCAGGCCCAGTAGCCGATAACATACCGGTCGCAAATTAGACGTCTTCCTAAGAATGTCATTACAGCGGCGAAATCGGCGGGGTTGGCATGTATAATCAGAGGGCCTTTACCCGCGCTTTTCGATGCTGGGTGTTCGAATCGCTCAAGCATCGTGTTGGGCTGGAAGCGGTGGCTTAAATCGACATAGCCGGGTTCTAGACCGAGGCGGTCGAATGCGTCGAACATGAGACGCGCCGTTTCGCCAACGCCCGATGGGGTTCGCATAAATCCAACAACCACTGGTGCGCCACGGCCTCGCGGCGAGGGATCTGGTCGGGCGGCCACCAATCGGTAAAGAATCCGTTTTGTGCTATCGCGAAAGGAATTCATAATTCTCTGGAGCCATTTCTAAAAGTTCCAGTCCAAAGCGACCGTTTTGAAAGGAACCCGGAGCGGGCCTTCGAATTATGGCCCCCGTGGGACGGCATGTATGCATTCCTGATAGGTCGCGGTCGCTTCGTCGGTACTGCCTCTGAAAATGACATTACCTTTTTGCATCACGATTGCGGTGGTGCAGAATTGCTGGATGACCGCTTCGGAATGCGATGCGAGGACTAAAATTTTTGCGCTCTCGACATATTGTGCCAGTCGATTTTGAGCCCTTTCGATAAAGGCTGCATCGCCTGCGCCAATTACTTCATCGAGCAACAAAATTTCAGGCATCTTCGCGGTCGCAATCGCAAACGACAAACGCGCCATCATGCCGGCAGAATAAGTCCGCACTGGAAGCTCCAAATAATCTTCCAATTGCGTGAACTCCGATATTTCGGGAAGTGTATCTTCAATCTCTTGTGGTGACATGCCGAAGAACAGTCCCTGCATGCGAATATTCTCATATCCGGTCATATCCATGTCCATGCCTAAGGAAATGTCGAACATTGGCGATATACGTCCGGCTGAAGATACGGTGCCGCGCGTGGGGTGATAGATGCCAGCCAAAAGCCGCAACAAAGTCGATTTTCCAGCGCCGTTATGGCCCAATATTCCAAGTCTGGTTCCTTCAGTGAGTTCCAAATTGATATTTTCGAGTGCGGTTACGATTATTCTATTTCCACCTCGGACGCCTAGCTTGCCGCCCAACATAATTTTTAGCGCTGAAGGATGGAAAAGACGATTTCGTGTCCCATCCAAAATTTGAAATTCGAGTGCAACGTCTCGGACCGAGATATGAGCCATTGAAGCCCCGTATAACGTTTTTCGGTTGCGATGTCCTAAATTTGGCAGCAGCATGCCAAATGTTCTTTGTTTGGTCGAGGCCAACGATGCCGGTGTATATGCATTGTTTTCGATTTCTTAATGTCAAATTCATGTCGGTGAATCAAATGCGGATTTTTGACCAATCGCATTCGAAGCACTAGCGTCAAGCAAACTGGTACTCAACGGAACAATAGATGCCTGCACATTCATTTGCCGGTCCTTTGATCAGCGTCATTGTTGTTAATTACAACTCCGGCAACAACCTTATCAAATGCCTAAAAATGCTCGCGGCGCAAAATTTTGAACATTTCGAAGCGATTGTACTCGACAACGGTTCGAGCGATGGTTCGTTCCAAACGGCCATTGGTGAAATCAAAGATAACCGATTTCGCTTTGATAAATTTGAGTGCAATCTCGGTTTTGCTGCGGCAAGCAATAGAGGCGCATCGCTGGCGCAGGGGCCTTGGATCGCTTGTTTAAATCCGGACGCTTTTCCGGAACAAGATTGGTTGAGGGAACTGTGGCGGGCGACGCAACACTTTCCCGACGCGGACATGTTCGGTTCGGTTCAGATTTTGGCCGACCAGCCCGGCCTTTTGGATGGTGACGGCGATGTATATTTTTGTCTCGGTTTGTCGTGGCGCGGTGGGTATAGGCAAAAAACGGGCGTTGCTCTGCCCGACGGCGAAATATTCTCGCCATGCGCCGCAGCTGCGTTATATCGGCGCGAACGTTTCCTGTCATTGAATGGGTTTTGTGAAGATTTCTTTTGTTACATGGAAGATGTGGATTTGGCGTTTCGATGGCGGCTGGCTGGCGGCCGCGCCATTCAGGTTTCGCGTGCCGTAGTCCAACATGTTGGTGGCGCGTCGGGAGGCAGACCGCCGACATTTGCGCGCTTTCACGGGGTTCGGAACGCGATTTGGACATATTTTCGTAACATGCCAGGCCCGCTATTCTGGCTTCTGCTGCCTGGACATGCCGGATTACAGATCGTGTTGCTTGCACAAGGGACGTGTAGCGGCCAATTCGTCGCGACATTGAGCGGCATCCTTGCAGCCATGCGAGCGCTTCCAGCCATTTGGCGTCAACGGAAGAAGATACAAGCTCGCGCAACCGTGCCACCGCGGCAAATTTACTCCACATTAGATTGGAATCCTCTCAATCTACTAAAACGACGGAACCGCCGATTGTGAGATTTCCAGCTGACCTAATCTTCCGGGAAATCGACATACGGAAGACAAATTCAACTGAGCCGCTTGCCAGATTGGTTCAAAATTGCACTCTCCGCTTCTGAATGACAAAACCCTTATAGGCGCTCCTTCTAAATCTTCCGGCGGATTTTCATTCGACCTCGTGCTAGATAAATTATCTCGCCACTCGACATTGAGTAGTCTCTAGCGATACCTTGTGTGGACCGCATACCTAATTGTTGGCTGAGCATTTCGTCCGGCTGCTCGACCCGATGTGTGAAGCTTGCGAGTTCGAGGTTTGGTGCTGATGCGCAAAGATTCGTTGTCGAAGAGTGGGAAACGCCGAGGATTCGTATCGGTCGTCAGTCCATTTTACAACGAAACGGACATAATCGTTACAGCTGCTACCCGAATGATCGAAAGTCTTAATCGTGGATTTGCTGACTGGGAATTTATCCTCGTCGATGATGGTTCGACCGATGATTCTCTGGACAAATTGAAAGGCTGCATTTCTGAGTTGGGTAATCCAAAAATCAAGGTTCTGTCGTACCAACCAAATATGGGCCGGGGCCGCGCACTCAAGACTGGGATCGACGCTGCGAGCGCCGATATAATCATCACGACAGAAGCTGATTTGTCTTGGGGAGAGGATATTGTTGAACGGCTGCATGACGCCCTAGCGGACTATCCTGATCGGGACTTCGTTATTGCATCGCCGCATCTGGCGGAAGGTGGATTTAATGAAGTCCCATTTTCAAGGGTTTGCTTAAGTCAGGGAGGAAACAGACTTATCGGGTGGTTCTTTGATTCGGGTGTGTCCATGCATACCGGGATGACACGAGCTTATCGCCGTTCGGTAATTCAACCGCTTAAAATCACGTCATACGACAAAGAATTCCATCTTGAAGTTTTGTTGAAATTGAGGACGTTAGGGTATCGAGTTGCTGAAATTCCGACTGTTTTGAGCTGGGAAGTGCGCAGGTCTAAAGGTACGATCCAACCAAAATCTAATCTTTTTACCCGTCGGATGATGCGGACTATATCTTCACATTTGTTGTTTCTTGCGATCGGCCAGCCGATGCGGTATTTCGGTGCCGTTTCTGTCATTACGATGTTGACAGCGATAGGGTTCGTCTTTGCGGGACTGTGGAACTTCGTTACGGGCGGCGTTGCGGCAAATTTTATCTTAATGGCTGGATTGCTCGCACTGTTCAGCGTGGTGTTTTTGGGCTTTTCTGTCGTTTTCACTCAGTTACGAGAACTTTCGGCTGCATCATGGAGCGATGGCAAAGGGAGCGCGGCAGACCATATGCCTGTCAGGGCTTGGCAACTCGAAAAAATATCCAAATGAATTGTAAAGCAGTAGTATTTTTGTGTGCGGTCTAATCGGAGTCGCCGGCGCAAAATGCCCGGATCAAGTTCAAGCAGCGTTGGAGGTCATTGCGCATCGTGGGCCCGATGGTCGTGGTGTTTATGCAGATGAAGCTGTTCCCCTTGGACACAATCGACTAGCGATCCTTGATCCGGCCCATGGACACCAACCCTTCGAAACAGAAGATGGTCGTTACATCCTCACCTTTAATGGTGAAATCTACAATTTCAAGCTTTTGGCTCAGCATCTCCGTCGGCGGGGCGTGGTACTCCGGACGAATTGCGATACCGAAACTCTGGCTTATTGGTTGCGCGAGAAAGGTGTGGATGGTCTTTCGGCGCTGAATGGAATGTTTGCCCTTGCATTTTGGGACAAGGTCGACCGACGTCTTATTTTGGCTCGAGATAGGTTCGGCATGAAGCCGCTCTACATTTCTCCTCAATCCAATCGGCTTATTTTTGCGTCGGAAATTAAGGCAATGTTGCCATGGCTCGATGTGAAACCAAATTTCGATGCCATAAAGGAATTTCTGACTTTTCAGAATGTAATAGGTAAGCATAGCTTTTTCTCCGGTGTAGAGCAGGTTGGTCCCGGTGAGTTTATTGAATGGGTGCCGGATCAAGTGCGTCGTGGCACGTATTGGAGGATTGAGTTTCCTGAGCCAAGCAGCCTCAGCGCTAAAGAAGCATCGCATCGGTACCGCGACCAACTAGAAAGCTCGGTCGAACGCCATTTGATTTCGGATGTTCCATTAGGCAGCTATCTCAGCGGCGGGATCGACAGCGGTTCAGTCGCGGCGCTTGCGGCTCGTCAAATCAACGCTCCATTGCAAACCTTTACCGGCGCATTTACGGATGGCCGCTACTATGATGAACGAGAAGGTGCTTTTGCGGTGGCGCAATCGGTAAATGCGCAAACTCACGAGATTGAAATTACCCCTGAGCACTACTTGGAGAATATTGTTGATGTCCTGTGGCATTTGGACGAACCGACTTTGGGGACCGGCGCGCTGCCGCAATATATGGTGTCACAAATGGTGTCCGACCATGTAAAGGTCGTATTAACCGGCCATGGTGGCGACGAGTTGTATGCTGGCTATCAAGTAAACAAGTCGATTTTCATTCGCGACAATCTGGCTAGGGCTCCGTTTTCCGCCCTTGGAATGCTGAGCTCTGTTAGGCGGGACGAATTAACTCGCGTACTTTACTTCCTCTTATTTCCCCTACTCGTTCCAGAAGTTCGGTATGGCATATTCATCATGACCTCATCCAAAGAGTGGCGCCGGCTAGCTGGCCCCGGTTTGGTCGAAACGTGTGAAGAGTACGGCCCATTCGAATCGGTACGAGATCTGGTGGATGGGCACGGGTATTCGGCGGAACAATCTTTGTTTGTTTTCTATTTACGTACTTATTTGCGGACCTTGTTCACGCAAGAGGATAAGGTGGGGATGGCGCATTCGATCGAAGCTCGTATGCCGATTTGCGAGAATGGTTTGCTGGATTTTGCGATGTCTTTGCCATTGTCGACGAAACTTGATGGCGGCCGTTTGAAGTCAATCCCGAAAGCGGCAGTCTCAGATGTATTGCCAAGTGCCATCTATAGACTACCAAAACGAGGGTTCCCGACACCATTTGCCCGATGGTACAGATGCAATCCACTGCGCGATTTTTTGGCGGAGTTGTTGCTATCCGACCGCAGTCGTTCTCGTGGACTGTATTCGGAGAAATTCATATCGCAGTTGTTTAAGAGTTGTACCGAGACGGATTCGGATACATTGTGGGATTATGCCCGGGCGAACAAGCTATATGCTTTGAGCATGGTCGAACTGTGGTTCCGAATTTTCATTGATGGAGAATCTCCGTATAAAGCTAATTTATAAAGAACAATTTGCGTTGCGATTGGTGTTCGATGCGTCACACACTCAATCATTTATTGATTTTTTGTAAATATTTTCTATTTTATCTTTAATTATGCCTTCAATCCGCAGAAATTATGGACTTCAGTGGTTCGCCTTTTTATTGATCCACTCTTCATAACCTGTTTAGATATGCAGGCGGGCTGCGCCGATCAGCGTTCTCTTTGAGGTTCTTTCTTCGACGGGACGTTGTATTGTTAGTGGCGTTAGCGAGCAGAGCCGACCAAATAATTTGACAGGGTACATTGTTGTGGGCCTTGGATTAAAAGATCAGCTACTCCGAGCCTCTAGCGCTCGCGAGACCGCACCGGATCACATGAAATCCGCCAATAGGGCGGTACGTGTATTGCTGATTCAACCGCCGACAGTTGGAGGCGTGCGCTCGCTGCTGCCGCAAGTTGATGACGATGGCGGCGAGGGCATTGGCTATAAGCCGCCTCTCGGAATTTTGTACGTAGGTAGCATTATCGATGCCTGGTCTGACCACGAGGTAAAGGTGGTAGATGCACAGGCTGAACAATTGGGATTTCGGGATTTGGTTAAAATTGCCGAAGAGTGGCAGCCCGATGTTGTCGGCATTTCGGCATGGACGGATTTTTGGTATCCCGCATTTTGGACTGGTAAATTAATTAAAGAGGTATTGCCTGAAACCCATTTAACCTTTGGTGGGCCACATCTTGGCATTTATCCAAAGGAAACACTGGATATAGAGTTTACAGATAGCGTGATTGTCGGGGATGGCGAAATTCCATTTTTGTATCTCTGCAACATGGTTGCCAATGGTAAACTCGATAACAGTATGCCGGGATTGCACATCAAAGAGGGTGGCGTCAAACTGGGCGGTGATTTGTTTTTTATTCAAGGAGATTTAGACGAATTGCCGAAGCCCAACCGGCGGCTCTTAAATATCAAGAATTATAGCTCCGTATTGGGTAGTAACGATTTCACTACGACAATGATCACAAGTCGCGGCTGTCCTCATCGTTGTACGTTCTGCAAATTGAATTTTCAGAAAAACGTTGCGAGCACGGCGGAAAATGTGGTCGAGGAGTTTCGCCAGATTGCGGCGCTTGGCATAAAAGAAGTCGAAATTTACGACGATACTTTTACATGGCAAAAGCGACGGCTCGATGAAATTTGCACCGGGCTTATCGAGGCGGACCTCGGGGTGACTTGGGCGATTCGTGATCGCGTAAGTTCCAAGGCCGCTGACGATGAGACGATGGCGCTGTTATACAAGGCTGGTTGCCGGCGCATCCATTTCGGAATCGAATCAGGTGTGCAGCGCATCATCGATATTATGAAAAAACGTATTACACTTGAACAAGCGCGCAATGCGGTGTCCTGTGCTAAACGTGCTGGTATGACGGTGTTGACCTATTTCATGTTCGGTAATCCGGATGAGCGGGTCGAGGATATGGAGGAAACGCTCAAATTTGCACTTTCTCTTGACGCGGATTTCGCTCAATTTTCAATCACGATTCCCTATGCTGGAACGGAAATGTATGATCAGGCATTAGCTGACGGATTGATTGAGCACGATTATTGGCGTGATTATGCCAGCAATCCCGTTTCTGATTTTTTGCCTCCAAAACTCATAGAGGAGCATGCGGATCTAAAAACATTACTGGCAATCCGCGACAAGGCTGTCCGCCAATTTTATTTCCGGCCGCGCTATATTTGGCGGTCATTTAGCGAGCTTCAATCTTTCGGCGAGTTTTTACGAAAAGCGCGTATGGGGATGCAATTAGCTGTATCCGTTTATACGAAATAGAAGCACAAAGTTCGTTTTCCACTATCTAGAAATTATGAATTGACTGGGTAATAGGTCGTTTTGCTTTATGCAAAGGTCGCAACTCCCGGTCCATTGTGAACAGACATATCACCTGCATTACATGGTAACGCTCGACAGGTATACCAGTATGGCGCTTATCGTGTATCTCTGCGATAGCGGTATTTTGGCTGTTTTACATTTTGTCACCTTGCACTTGTTCGAGTTGGGTAAGTGGAATGGCAGTCGTGAAGATGAATACGAGGAAATCGAGCACGGGTTGCTGTCTGGTTCGCTTGCTGTATTGCACGGTAGTCTGCGAACTGGGTCAGGACGATGTGAATAGTGCTCTCTTCACATCTGTATAACGGTAAGGACGATACATCGCAGTTGCCGCGACGTCGGTAAGCTGCAGCTTCGCTTGGCGTTGTCGGTTGCTTTGCGCTGGCGCGAAAAAATGCCCTAAGCAAAGGGACGTCCGCGCCCTGCCTTTTCGGGTCGGCATAGGCCAACATTTCGTTTATCAATCGGCGCGCCAAATTCCGCGTGTATCTATGACCTTTTTATGCTCCAGCAAGGCGCGATCAATTTGTCGGAACTCCCGGTGATCGACCAAAAGGACGACAATATCGGCGTGCTCCATCGCCTCCTCAAGTGGCACGAGCGTAACAGATTCAATCGAAGATAATGTGTCTGGCAGTGCTGAAATATACGGTTCGACAACTAATATACGGTCCTTTGCCTTAGCCAGTTCTTCGATCACGGCGACCGCTGGGCTTTCGCGCAAATCATTGGTATTCGCTTTGTAAGCCATGCCCAAACAAGCGATTTGCGGTGTCGAAATCTCAGCCATTGCCGCACGAACTTTATCGACGATATGCGCGGGCATGCCGTCATTTACTGTCCGCGCGGTCCTCATCAAAGGCGTTTGTTCCGGCGCGTTGGAGACGATAAACCAGGGGTCGACCGATATGCAGTGGCCGCCAACTCCGGGACCTGGATTAAGAATCTCGACCCGTGGGTGCCGGTTGGTCAGCTCAATCGTCTCCCAAATATCGAGGCCGAAGCGCTCGCATACCAAGGACAGCTCATTTGCAAACGCGATATTGACGTCCCGGTATGCATTTTCTGCCAGTTTTGCAAGCTCCGCTGTTTTAGCGTCAGTTAAAATGATCTTACCGTCGCTAAACAGTCGGTAAAGATCAGCTGCTCGTGCGGCGCAATTTTTCGCGACACCGCCGACGATGCGGTCGTTGACGGTCAGTTCGACGAGAATACGACCGGGCAAAACGCGCTCCGGGACATGGGCAATTTTCACGTCCGCTGTCTCTCCCTTATCGTGCGGGAAGCTCAAATCCGTTCGCAATTCGGCCAACCGCGCAGAAATTAGTTCCGTTGTGCCGACCGGACAAGTCGATTCGATGATAACGAGATTCCCCGGCTCCAATAACGGCGCGATACCGTCGGCCGCCGCCATGACATATGAAATGTCAGGTGTGTGGGCACCGGTAAATGGTGTTGGCACAGCAATAATGAATGTGTCCGCAGATTCGGGTTGCGATGTGGCCGTCAGGTTTCCGGTCGCCACCACACCTTGGACAAGCATTTCGAGACCCGGTTCTGCGACATGAATTTTGCCCTGGTTGATCAAAGCGACAGCAGATTCATTTACATCGGCGCCGAACACCGTCACGCCGCGGCTCGCGATGACTGCAGCGGTCGGCAAGCCGACATAACCCAAACCGACAACGCAAACTTTGTCGAACCCTGATGTCACCCGTGCTTCTCCACGCAGGCTTTAACGATGCGTGCGCTCGCTAAACCATCACCGTACGGATTATGTGCTTGCTGCATTTTTTCATATAGGCCATCGTCATCTAAAAGCATCTCGCAGTTCTCCACGATGGTTTTCGTGTCAGTCCCGACCAAGCGGACCGTACCCGCGGCAATTGCCTCCTGACGTTCGGTAACCTCGCGCATCACCAACACGGGCTTACCGAGAGACGGCGCTTCTTCCTGAATGCCGCCGGAATCCGTGACGACGAAATGACACCGTTCCATCAGGAACACGAAATCAAAGTAGCTAAGCGGTTCCATCAAATGAACCCCGGAGCATTCTCCCAAAATACGCATGACAGGTTCCTGTACATTTGGATTGAGATGGACAGGATAAACTATCCGAATGTCTTCCCGCTCACTTAAACGGGCGAGCGCGGTACAAATATTCTCGAACCCTAGTCCAAAATTTTCCCGGCGGTGTCCGGTTACCAATACCGTTCTGCGTTGATCGTCCTCTAAAAAAGGATATTTTGCAGCTAGCTGAATCGATCGATTAGGGTCCTTTCGAATCAACTCGAGCGCCAATTTAAGCGCATCGATTATCGTGTTGCCGGTTACGATTATCTGGTCGTCCGGTATGTTTTCGGCGAGCAGGTTCGATCGCGCCGCTTGTGTCGGTGCGAAATGAATGTCCGAAAGTGTATCCGCCAATGTTCGGTTCATTTCTTCGGGGAACGGCGCTGAAAAATCCCTTGTCCGCAGTCCCGCTTCCACATGGCCGACTGGGATTTGATGGTAAAACGCTACCAAAGCCGCAGCAAAGGTAGTCGTCGTGTCGCCATGTACCAAAATTCGGTCGGGTTCGAATTCGGTCAAAACACTTGAGACACCCGTCAACACCGAGGTCGTAATATCGGCCAGAGACTGGTTTGCACGCATTGTGTCGAGATCGAAATCAGGCGTGATATCGAAAAGATCCAGAACCTGATCCAACATTTGGCGATGCTGTGCGGTCACGCATACGCTGGATTCGACACCGCTTGTCTCAGCGAGCCGCTTGACAACGGGCGCCATTTTTATCGCTTCGGGGCGCGTCCCGAATATCGTTAGGATGCGCATAACTTTTCCGGAAATTGAAAATGTTGGCAAAGTACTAGCATATCGCTTAGCGAAAAATGCGACAATTTTCCAATGCAGATCCTATCAATCGAGATTGGATCTTCTTCCCAAGCTATCCAAATAAAAACAAATAGTGCACCAAGCTTTTTTGCGTCACCGGCTAGATGTATTCAAGGCGACGCGGCGCGGCCTCGAAGGTTATTCGATTAAATACGCAACCAAGGTCGAATGGTACCTATCAGGGTTTTCGCGCGTTAATTAGGTAAAAATACCCTAGCCGATTATACCCGTACGATCCCGTTCCAAGCTGTTTAGGAAAATTGAACTCGTAAGGTTGAATCTCAACGGCGCTAAAGTTTCGAAACATTTGCTGGAGTTCATTTCGGGAATACCATTCCATCCATGGCACGCCAAAACATTCCAGAAACATTGATCCAAAAAAATGCGAGTAACGTCCCTGGATCAATTTGTAAAACACCCGTTCCTGAAAAAAAAGTTTGTCAACCATCCACTGAAGCATACGCAAGAACTTCGCGATGCCAACTTTCAGCGACGGCCGTTTGTACAAAAAAATTTTAGCTTGGCCACCTGGTTTTAAAACCCGGAAAACCTCGTCGACTGCTTTTTGTGGGTCCGGGGTATGGTGAAGCACACCCATAGAATAGACAAAATCGAATTCCTCGCTTTGAAAATCCAGATCGAGCGCGTTTCCATGACGAAAATCAGGCACAATATTTAGATCGAAAATATCTTTTGCTTCATCCACGAAATTTCTCGCACGCTCGACGCTTTCTTTCGAATAGTCGATTGCGATGTGCTCTGCGGATGTTTCGACGTGTGAGCAAAGAAAATAACTGTCCGTACCCTGACCGCAACCAATTTCCAAATAGCGTTCAAGACTTCGCGGAATTTCCTTTATTTCACGTGGTAACCAAGGTTCCAACCGATATCGTTGCTCAGCGACACGTTTGAAATTCCCATCCGCTCCACATGGATTTTGGCTCCAGAAATCGAATTGTGTCATTCATGCACCATTGCTTGGCACGTTCCTAAAAAATTTAGCGTGTAGAGGCACAAGGAGATGTAATACTAATACATCCAACGTCTGATGAACGGGGACAGTTGTACCCATTTTTCCAATGTGTCATGATATTTTTCAAGGTCTAATTTCTGTTTCTAATCAAAGATGGTGCGAATCAAATAAATTTTTTATGTTGTCGGGTCATATCGTTGATTCTACGGGGTGAATTCGGCGCTGATGTTAAAGTTGTACGATTTGGAAACGATTTAGACATGAATAGCTATGTTTGTACAAATATAGTCATTCTTGAAAATCGGAATTTATATTGGGCAAATGGGATCGTACCTTAACCAATCGAACATTCGTATTCCCAGGAATGCTATTTTGACACTTGCAGACCTAACATTCCATTCGGTGCGCAAAAATCTCTCGCGAAAGTACATTCATAGATTCTTGTGATGCTTAGAAACTTTTTAAATTCCAAGATAGTTTTCTTTTCGACCGTTTCGGTTGCCCTGATTATTTTAGGCTGCATATCTGCAGTCTACGTTTGGGCGGCAGCATTTAATATCTGGTTCCTCTTCCCCGACGAACTGTATTTGTTTCACGTATATGAAATTCACGGGTACTTCGGCGCTATTCGGCATTATTGGGAAGACCTCACTATCGGTCGAATTTCGGCAATGGGACTTGGATTCCTTGAAGTGATGTTGACCGACTACTTACTACCATCACCTTGGTGGGGAACAGTATTTTTTCGTGGCTTGAACAATTTGTTAATGGTGGTCGTTGTTTACATCTGTTTCCGTCGTGCCATTCCAACGCTTCCACGATACCTAATTTTCGCGATCGCAATCTTATTTTATGCATCTGCGAATTCATTAAATGATCCCAGCACAGGCCATTTTATGGCAATCTGGCTGTTGGACCAGGTCAATTATTATTTTTTAGCTGCTGCGTATTTTTTCGTTTTCTCATACCTTTGCATCTATTTGAGGTCGGGTTTCAATCGCAGCAACGAATTTGTTTTCGCACTTTGGTTTTTCTTATTTCTGAATGCACACGAAATCGCTTTAGTCGTTGGCGGTCTGATACTCTTCATTATGTTCCTATTAAGTGTTGCACGACCGTTGCGGAGAGGTAGTACGCTACCGGGTATTTTGCAGCAGCAACGTGATGTTCGTTTTCAGCAGACACAAAACCGTCCGTATCCAGTAACAGCTACTGATTACATTTGTTGTTTCACAGAAGGAATTTTATCAGCCGGAAAAACGATACGGGCGATTTTTGCAAGTGGTATCGCGACACGCTCACGTTTCGCGCTTGCTTTTTACGGGGTCATTTTTTGTATCAGTGCTGCCATACATTTGTCAGCGCCAGGGCTTAGTATCCGGGATAAGATTTGGCCAAAATCAATGCCATTCCTACCGGATTCTTTTTTAAGTGGATTCAATGCAGGCGTAAGCACATTCGAACGGATGATCGACTTTTCGCCTCCGATAGCGCCAATTTTATTTCTGGTTAGTTTGGTTTCTGGGTTTGTTTTTTCGCCTGTAATTAATTCAAAAACGCGACGATATTATTATCAAATTTCTGGATTGGCGATTTTCTTCGTTATAGTATTCTCATTCACCATAAGTAGTTTGATGGCTTATACTGGACGTATCGGAAGCTATTTTCCACCGCACCAATTGGTGTTTTTCGCTTTCCTTAGTTTACATCTAACCGCATTATTAGGCTTTTTCACCGGCAGTATTCTAAGATCTGACGAAATACGGTTTCGCCATAAATTATTGCCGTGGCCCGTGATTGCTACCGCCTCAGTTGTAATTTACATCTCACCTATTCATCGAGGAACAGTTACATTCCTCCAAGGAGAGAGTGTAGTTACTCATGTCCACCCCCGGTCTAACCATCATGTAAAATTTCAGCGAACGGATCTACAGCTTCGCACCGTTACTGCGGGGAAAAAGGCGTTCGTGGATGAGATACCCTTATTTACACCGAAGAGCCCTCGTACCACCATCGAATTTTTCCACGGGAATGCATTTGGTCTCGCGCCCGTTTATGGGCTCAATGATATTATATATATACCCTGCGAACTCGGTCCCAAGCCTAAACTATGCAACGGCCAAGGGCGCAGGCCAATGCATAAGCGTATCGTGTTCGACAAACCATCAGACTACAAAACGAAATGGGGGCGCCCTACACACGTACGAGTTGATTTAGGTGGTAACGGTATTTTAATTAGAGAAACGCCTGCTCGTGGTGAACATTATTTGCTTGGCGGGCCCTTCAAGCGTGGCGAGCAGTCAGCTGTTCATGTCGAAGTAGAAATTCTTGAGCGCCGTAATCTGAAAAAATTTGCTCTGTATTTGATCAGTAAAGATGGAACAGCCGTTCAGTTCTATGATCTGTCGAAAAAGGTTCCAGCGGGGGTTGGTAATTTCGGTGCCAAATCGATACAGCCGGGCATCGTGAAACGTCAGGATGGAACACTTGTTTTAAAAGCAACATTCGTTACCTTTGGCCCGTCCAAGACATTCGATCTCCGCTTCCAGCTTGTCGATGATTCCGGTCGCACGGGTTATATGGGCATCCAAAACAGGGCGGTTCGTATCGGGAAAATAAAACTTTATCTTGTGGATTCGTAAATCGGAGGCAGCGGGCGAGTGGATAATATTCACTTGAAAAGATCAGATATTGCATGCTCATGCGAGAAGTGCTCCAATTTCATTGTTGGTGCATTGAGTGAGCGAAAAAATCGGCTCCTAAATTTTTAAAAGTGATCAAACTTTTTCATCTCGCTTCGACGATAAGTGGCAGGCAGACCTAACTTTAAGTTTGCGCCTATTTCTCGCTAATCACCTATTGGGGATGGTCAGACAGTTGGCAATTTAATGTTTACGCTAAACCCAATGGTGGGCGCGGCTGGGATTGAACCAGCGACCCCCGCCGTGTGAAGACGGTGCTCTCCCGCTGAGCTACGCGCCCGGTCGCATGGAAATGTGTGGGCAGAGTTAAGGGCGGCGTGTGAAAGCTGTCAAGCTCCAAGCAAATCGGAAATCAACTTCGAAGCCATGGCACGCCCTCCAGCGCGTCGGCGAAGACCACTACGCCACCGAGCGCTGGCGGGGCCGCGAGCCAAAAGCCGCTGGCGTTGGTGTGGTTCAGCGTAAGGCCGTTTGCCTCGAGGCATCGGTGTGCTTGTGCGATGTCGGCGTCGAGTGCACAGGCGACAAAGGCAGGCGCCGGCGGGAGTGGGGCGTCGGGCAGACGGCTGACGATCCATTTAGGTGTGGCGATGGTAAGCCTACCGCGATCGGTCACCAGGAGCACGGCGCCGTCATGGTCGATCGCTTCGCGGCCGGTGAAGCGCTGGTAGCGCTGCGCGGCGTCCTCCGGGTTTTCGTCCAACATCAGCAAATCGGTGAGTGCGCGGGCGCCGTTGGGGTGGGTCATCCACCGTTGTTGCCAAAGTGCGTTGGGGGTCAAATGCTCAAGCGCTTGGACGCGCCCTTCGGGCATTTGCCCCGGCTGAACGCGTTGCACCCGAAATCGGAGTTCTTGCTCGCCGGCTTCGGTTTCGACCGTGCGCCGGAGTGCGACCGGATCCAGCGCGTCGAAGCCATTCGATTGCAGATTCTTACATAGTGTTTCGGTGTCGTCGGTGGAAAAGGCTAACAAATGTAGGCCGATATGCCGGGCCAGTGCGTCTCGATGCTGGATCAACAAGGGATTATCGGTCTCTTTATGGATCGCCAGTACCTCGAGATAGCCGCGTTCCAGCATCACGCAGCGATTGGCGAGCCCGACCGGAACGGGCGGGGGCCCGTCAGGGCGCGCATTGGATTGTGGGGCCAGCGGTGTCGCCGTGAAACCTAGCTGTTCGAGCGCTCCGCTAGCACCGTCCATACCATCGACGAAAAAAGCCACATGATCGATGAACAGCTCGCCGGACCCCGGCAATTGGGTGTTAGTCCAGTGAGTTAGAATATTGGTCTGTGGGCTCATTGATCTCGACCGGGATGGGGGGTTGGATTAGGGTGCGTTGCCAATTCAACTGAGGTGGCCACGGAAAGGCAACCGTAATTCCATGTTTGACTTCTGCTTATGACGGAGAACCTCGGCGATCTTTTCAAGGGCAATCTCGGTAATGCCAATCCGGCGGTGATCGATCTTGCCGACCCGGCGCGCCCCATCGCGCGTAGCTATGCGGAACTGGACACCCGCGCCGACGAGGTTGCCGCAGGGCTTGCCAAACTAGGGGTTGGCCGCGGCGCGACTGTCGGAATCTTGGCGCTCAACAGGGTCGAGTTCATCGAGGTTTTTTTCGGCATTATGCGGGCTGGCGCGGTACCCGTACCGGTCAACGTCAAACTTCCGGCGGAAACGGTGCGGTACATTCTCGAAGATTCGGCAACCGCGGTTAATTTCGTCGATGGAATAGGTGAAGCTTTATTGCCCGACGATGCAAAAGCGGTGAATTTCGATAGCGCCTATGAGGGTTTCCTCTGCCCAGGTGGATTTAGCTCCGTACCGGTCGATGATACCGACCTTTGCGGAATGCCCTATACCTCCGGTACCACCGGTAAGCCAAAGGGAGTGTATTTGACCCATGCGGGTCAAGATTGGGCCGCGCGATCGCTGGTGGAACATCGGCGTCTCACCGCAGATGAGCGCATCCTCATTTCGGCGCCGTTTTTCCACAAAAATGCGTTGGTCGCCATCAAGACCGCGATGTTACCGGGGGCGACTCTGGTGACTTTGCCTCGCTTCGATCCGCGCCAGGCCTTGCAGGCCATCCATGAGCATCGGGTAACCATGATGACCGGCGTTCCGACCATGCTCTATATGCTGATGGCGGAAACGGATTTGGTGGAATCCCTCGACCTCAGCTCGGTGACCACTGTCTCGATGGGCTCCGCTCCTGCGTCGGATCGTTTGATCGAGCGCATTCATGAGACCTTCCCCAATTCGCAAGTGCAGTTCAATTACGGCATCACCGAAGGCGGCCCCTTGATGGTCGGGTGGTTTCATCCGGAGGGCAAGACCCGCCCACTTGGCAGCGTCGGGTATCCGATGCCCCGTTGCGAATACCGTTTCGAGGGCGGGCCGGACAAAATGCAAGGAGAACTAATCGTTCGGAACCCAGGTATTGCTATCGGCTATCACAACCTGCCTGAGGCAACGTCGGAAAAATTCCAGGACGGCTGGTTTCGCACCGGCGATATTTTGCGCGAGGACGAGGACGGCTGGCTCTATTTCGTCGGTCGGGTCGATGACATGTTTGTTTGTTCCGGCGAAAATATCTTTCCAAGCGAGGTGGTACTCAGGCTCGAGCGTCATCCGGCGATCGCTCAAGCAGTGGTATTGCCTTTCGATGATGAACGCCGAGGGCAGGTACCGTTTGCCTTTATCAAACGGGTTTCGGGCGAGCCTGTGGACGAAGACGAGGTGAAGCAGTATGCCTTGGCTGAAGGGCCGGCCTATGCGCATCCGCGACGGGTTTTCTTTGTCGAGGATTTCCCGCTGAGCGGCACCAATAAAATAGATACGGTCGCGTTGCGACGCTTGGCCGAGAGCGACGGGGAGGGCACAGATGCCTGAAAACAAAATGACCGCCGAGGAATTGCAGGATCGCATTCGCCAAGCGCCGTTCCATCAATGGCTCGACCTCAATGTGACCGAGGTCACCGAGGAGGACATCACCGTCAGCATAGGTTGGCGCGAAGAATTCGTCGTCAATGCGGAGCGCGGCTATACCCATGGGGGTATTTTGGCCACCGTCATCGATGTGGCTGCGGATTACGCACTTGCGGTCAAGCTCGGCCGGCCGCTACCGACGATCGACATGCGGGTCGACTACCATCGCCCGGCAATGCAAGGCGAACTCACTGCCAAGGCGCGCGTGGTCAAGCTCGGAGGGTCGTTCTGCACCGCGGAAGCGGAAATCTTCGATGCCGCGGGCAAATTGCTGGCCAGCGGCCGGGGTGTTTATTTTTCCGGTTAAAAGACGAAAAGGGGTGGAACGATGCGGGCATGCGTACTGCACGAACACGGCGAAAACGACAAGTTTCAGGTGGAGACGGACTTCCCGGACCCGGCTTGTCCGGCTGACGGTGTCGTGGTCGCGGTTAAAGCGACTTCGCTCAACTATCACGATATTTTCACTCGGCGGGGGATGCCCGGCATCACTCTCGAATTTCCCATCATTGCCGGACTCGATGTGGCCGGCGAGGTTCTCGGTCTGCCTGGCAGAGAGAATAGCCTTATGGGCTCCAGAAGGGTTCATGGAGTTGTGCTGGAG
>PBKG01000023.1 GCA_002722095.1 Rhodospirillaceae bacterium | reverse complement strand
CTCTCAAGCTGTGCGATAAAATTTATCTCTAATAGTACCACATTTTGAAGCGAGCCTGAATTTGTAACTTCTCACTTCATTGGGTTTGCTATTACGTCGAGCCTGTCATTCAAATCGTATGCTCGATGGCTATTCAACTTCGTTGAAGTGCTTTGCGTTATGTCCATGTAACGTCGCAGGCAAGCTATTTGCTTTGCACTCAAACGCTTGTCCAAATCGTAATAGCCTTTGATTGATGTCAATGTGGCTCTCTGTTTTGGGTGCAACATCGTTGGGACAATCTGCCTCAAATACGCTTCAACTTGATACTGCTGCCATTGTTCCAATGCGTTTCTAGCTGTCATGAAAATTCCTTTTCACGCTTTGAGAAAGTTGTGAGGAATTTTGGACAGCAAAAGGAATGGCTCAGGAAAGCCTGTCCATTAATTTACCTCTACGAAATTAAGTGGCAGTGACACACTTATCGCGCTCGCAATGAGGTCGCATAAATCTCCATTCTGCTTGGCGAGCGTTCCATTCATTTGAGATGTAAAGGAACATGCCACGCCAATCGCGAAGATTTGTCTGAACGTTTTCGCTATCTAGATTTTCAAAGCGTTGTTTCTGATTATTCGCTTCGAATAGACTAAACACATTTTCGATGTATGGGGTCACGTCTTGTTCGCGTAGCCCTATCAATATGTGCATATGAGGCCTATTCGCGCCTTCTTTGGTTTTTGGGTGAAGATAAGCTAACGAAGCGTTCCCCTTGCTCATTCTGTAGGCGAACCTCGTTTGCTGTTGGTGCGACACCTTTACTTTCTTATTCAAAAAAACGACGAAGCAAATATAATGTAATGATTTATCAAATTTATGTAATAATTCTTGGTTACTGTATATCATTATAATTATTATACGTTATTAGTGTATTTGCCTCAATTTTAATATTCTAATATTTGTGATTATTGGGGGCTATTGCGCCTCAAGCATTTCAAAAATCCCATCTCATTAGTCAGTCGCGTTCCCCCAAAATTCGACCAAAACCAAAGTCCTACAAACTGCCCCCATAGCTTCAGCCCAATAAGGGTAATTCTGTTTATGAGGTCGCAGATTTGGCCAAAGAGTTGGTAATGAGGTTACAAATTTAGTGAAAGACTTGGTGTTAGAGGCTCAAGCTGTGTTGGTTTTTCTTCAGAAAAACAAACAATTTTCTTTACTTTTCCCATGTTTTCCAGTATGTTTAGCACCATAGAAATACTGGTTAAAGGCAAGAAAATGAACCACACAGCAGTCGCATACTACAGAACATCCAGCGCCACGAACGTTGGCTCTGATAAGGACAGTTTAAAGCGTCAAAGAGAGGCTGTGACGAACTATGCAGAAGCCAATGGCATCAAGATAGTTAGAGAATTCTACGATGCTGCTGTTTCTGGCGCTGACCCCTTGGAGGAAAGAGAGGGGTTCAGCGATTTAATGGCTTATATCGCCTCTAATGGGGCAAGAACGATACTTGTCGAAAATGCCAGCAGATTTGCGAGAGATTTAACTGTTCAGCTTGTAGGCCATAGCACGCTGAAGAAATTGAATTATGAATTAATTTGCGTCGATGCGCCGAACCATTTCATCGAAGATACACCAACAGCCGAAATGGTGCGTTCAGTGTTAGGCGCGATTGCTCAGTTTGAGAAAGCTCAATTAGTCAGCAAGCTTAAGGTTGCGAGACAGCGCAAAAGAGAAGCGAATGGAAAGTGTGAAGGTAGGAAATCGTATCTAGAGTTAAATCCAGAAATGGTTCGCGAAGCAAAACGGCTTCGCAGAAAAAATCCTAAATCTGGAAAGCAAAGAAGTCTTCGAAAGATAGCATCAGAATTGTTCGAAATGGGCCATATGACAGCGACAGGACGCCCATACAACGCTTCTCAGATAAGAGATATGGTCACTCGCTAAAAACGAAGGTTCTTCGTTTATCTATCTTGGCTGCAATCCATAATGCATTTCGCCAAATTTGAAGCGAGAAGGCCAACAGGCAGTATGAAAACAACGAAAAGTAAGATTGCTAAGCGGCCTACTATTTCCCAAACCACCTTTTACAATCCGCAAGCCTTTCGTTGGCCTCTTCGGCAATAAAATCAGTGTTTCTCTTTGTACCCACTGTTTCGTTTACAAAATCTCTGGCTACCTTTTGTTTACATGCTTCGTAACTTCCACCGTAACTCTCTTTGAGGCTTTCCGTAGCAGAGCTCTCAATGTAATTGTACAAACTTACTACGCCTACCACGACACCAACTAAAATCGCGCCACCGATGAATACAGCTAATACATTGTCCCTTGAGTTTTTGTTATCCGCTATCTGCCTCTCATTTTCCGCCTCTAATTCCCATCTTTCCCAAGATAGTTTATGAAATTCGAATACCTGTGGAGCATTGTTGGTTGTTAGCTCAAAAAGTCTGTATTTTTCACAATGCTCTTCATCGATATCTCGATGAATTGTCCCCTTGTGCATGCGATTATACTTCGCAACATTTTCTTTTGAGTTGAAAAATTTTTCATTCAGCGGGACAGTAGAAAAGAAAATATGAGGAATTAGTCCGCCAAAATATTCTTCATTTGTATACGCTCTAATTTCATCTATAGGAGTGCAAAATACATAAGCATATATCTCGTTATTTTTTAGAAATTTTAAAAATTCATCATAAAAATCATCATCATTGCACTCTTCGAGTTTCTTCCAATCATCCCTAGCTTCTATCTCCGCGACTTTCCAAGGTTGCTTCCTTTTGCGAAGAATACGGCTAAAGGGGTCACCTATTTCCGCGTGGAGACTGCCTTTGGGGGTGGCGTGATGCTGAAAACACTTAGTTCGTACTATCCATTCCACATCATTGGTTGAAGTATTCATAGCCATCTAATCCTTAAATGATATATCACCACGAAGGCACCTATTGGCAGTATGAAAACAACGAAAAGTAAGATTGCTAATAGTGCGCTTCCTAATAGTGCCATAGCTTAGACACTCGCCTCTACGTAACCATGTTCATCGACTGTGAATGATTTGAGGGCATTGACCTTCTGCTTGCTTTGGTCGACATGACCATAGTGGTCCTGAATAAATTGCACTGAAGTGCCTGCCCATTGGCTAACATCGAATATATTCACGTTGGCATAGAGGCGACACGTAATTGCCCAATGTCGAAGTGAGTAGTAGGTGATTTTTCTATCACCAAGTTTAAATCGTCCACTCTCTTCAGCAAATTCCATGAATTCATGCCAAAGACGATGCTTCTCACTTTTACTGATGGGCGTTCCATCTGAATTGTTTACGAATATGAGGTCATCATCGCCAAGCCAGTTCGAGTAGGTTCGAATGCGCTTGAAGTACTGGCCACCTCTGCAAAGTATCTTTCTGGCCCTTGCAGTTTTGGTGATGCTTGCAGGAAGGTCTAACTCGACAAGTGTTTGCTTCGACTTTTTATCGTAGTCCTTTATCGACACCATGCCCCAAGTTAATTGCCAGACTTCACTGGGCCTAACGCCAGTATTTGCCATGACCAAAAACATATCGCGTATGAACTGCTTTCGCATTTCGGCCATCATGTTCGAATTGGAGCGTTTACTCTCTGTTTTGACCCATGAAGGCAGCACGTAGCGTGTCAGATAGTCATACTCTTCCAACTCAAATGTGTCGCGACGAGGCTTTTCTTTAATCTTAATTTCCTCGAACTCGACCATTTCATATGGGAAATTTATGTAACCTCGTCTCAAGGCAAATTTGAGAAATGAACCTATTGTAGCGTGTTCATTTCTGATTGTTGTCTCTGTAACACTGGAAGTGTTCTTTCGTCGCCACTGCGCGTAGTCATAGAATGAATTATGGTCCAATTGGCCTAATTTGGTTTTGGGGCCAAGATAACGAACAAGATGTCTGTTGATTTGCGTTTTGACTGTGTTCCATCTGCCCTTCTTAATCAGGCCAGTTTCAACGCGCTCTAGTTCAGCATCTAAAAATTCTTTGGCTACTTGTTCGACAGTGATGCCAAAAAACTTCTTTCCCTTTGAGACGTCTGCCAAGATTTCGACTAATAGCTTTTCAGCCTTCTGGGTAGCTTCGTCTAAATCTGTGGTTCTCAAAGATTGGCGAAGATGTCTTTTCTCCTCGTCTATCCACGTTCGAAAATACCAGTTTTTTGAAGTTGGAATTTTGTGGACGTGACCTTTTCCACCAAAGATTTCGACGTTGTCCTTGAAGTAGGTGTTGCCTGTTTTCCCATGTACTTTTCTTGGCATCGCCTGTCCCCACCTTGGAACCATTGCAATCACGCTTGGAATTATTCTGCGCGATAATTGCTCGATTGCGTACCAAACTACGTATCTGGCATTTAAAAGTCAAGAATTACGTACCAACTACGTACCAAGAGAAAATCTTTAAGTCATTGATATAATTGCCTTTCAACTTGTGGCAATTACTCCCACTCAATAGTGCCGGGTGGCTTCGACGTCGCGTCGTAGGTAACCCGATTGATTCCCTTGACCTCGTTAATAATGCGCGTCGACACCCGCGACAGAAAAGCATGGTCGAAAGGATAAGAATCCGCAGTCATGCCGTCGGTCGAAGTGACCGCGCGGAGTGCACATGCATAGTCGTAGCTCCGCGAATCCCCCATCACACCAACAGTACGTACCGGTAACAACACAGCAAAAGCTTGCCAAATCTCGTCATAGAGGCCGGCATTGCGAATTTCATCGAGATAAACCGCATCCGCCTGGCGGAGGATATCGAGTTTATCTTTGGTAATCGGCTGTCCAGGGATACGGATCGCCAATCCGGGACCCGGGAAGGGGTGCCGGCCTACCGCTATCTCCGGCATGTCGAGTTCGCGGCCAAGCGCCCGAACCTCATCCTTGAACAAGTCCCGCAACGGCTCGACCAACTTCATATTCATACGGTCAGGCAAACCGCCCACATTATGATGCGATTTAATCGTCACACTCGGACCGCCGTCGAAGGAAACGGATTCGATTACATCCGGATATAGCGTTCCTTGCGCCAGGAATTCGGCCCCGCCCACTTTCTTCGCTTCCTCCTCGAAAACATCGATAAATAAACCGCCGATGATTTTGCGTTTGGTTTCCGGGTCCGTGACATCCTCAAGATCGCCCAGAAAAAGCTCGCTGGCATCGCGATGGACAAGGGGGATGTTAAATCGATCGCGAAACATGGCGACCACCTCGTCCCCCTCGTTCAGTCGCATCAATCCATGATCGACGAAAATACAGGTCAGTTGGTCCCCAATTGCCTCATGCAGCAGGACAGCTGCCACCGAAGAGTCGACGCCGCCCGACAGGCCGCAGATCACCTTGCCGTCACCGACCTGCGCTTTGATCTTGGCAACCGCTTCGGTTCGAAACGACGCCATCGACCAATCACCGGCGCAACCCGCAACCCGGTGGGTGAAGTTCCGTAACAACTCCGCACCATCGGGCGTGTGCACGACTTCTGGATGGAACTGGACGCCATAATACTGGCGCTCGTCATCGGCAATCACCGCATAGGGCGCGCCCTCACTGATGCCGACAGGACGAAATCCTGGCGGCAAGTCGGTTACGCGATCACCGTGGCTCATCCAAACCTGGTGTTGGCTCCCGGACGGCCAAATTCCGTCGAACAGCGCGCAGTCGTCAGACACATCGACCATCGCGCGGCCGAATTCCCGATGCTCGTGCGGCTCGACGGTACCACCCAACTGGGAGCACATAGTTTGTTGGCCATAACAGATTCCAAACACCGGTAGGCCGCTATCGAAAACCGCTTGCGGTGCTTGCGGTGCCTTGGCCTCGGTCACGCTGGCCGGACCACCCGAAAGGATGATGCCCTTCGGACCATAGGCGTCGAGCGAGGCTTTATCGACACGATTGAAGGGGTGTATCTCGCAATAAACCCCGCTTTCGCGCACCCTCCTCGCAATCAGTTGCGTAACTTGGCTGCCGAAATCAATGATCAGAATGCGTTCATTCATGGTGTCTGCTTGATAGCGGAGGTCAGTCCGCTTCGACAAGTTTTATGCCGGTCAGGTTCCAATTTTCAGCCTCTCCGTTCCAATATGGCCGCGAAAAATCCATCGGTACCATGACGATAGGTGGAAAGCCGAAGATAGGGATCATTTCCAGGGAAGGCACCGCCCACAGCCGCCTGCCAAACCTTGGCAGCAGACAACAGCGCGACTCCGTCCGACTCCGCGAGCAGAGTCTCGATTTGTTTTTCATTTTCATCGGCGAAGAAAGAGCAGGTGGCGTATATCAACCGGCCACCGGATTTGACCAACGGCAAGGCTACACGCAATAGCTCCTGCTGCAATTTTAGGAATGCTGAAAATCCGTTCTCGGTCAGCCGGCGCCGTGCCTCCGGATGTCGCCGCCAGGCGCCGGATCCCGTACAAGGTACGTCTACCAAAACCCGATCGAAGAGCCCTGCGTGTGCAGCACACCATGCCTCCCAATCGGACCCCACGGGACAAAACTCACCTACAGTGACGTCGGCCCGCTCGAGCCGTTTCGCGGCCCGGCCGAGGCGGGTTTCGTCGATATCTGCAAGCGTGATTGCGCCCTGATTTTTCATCTGTGCGGCCAACGCAAGGCTCTTACCTCCCGCGCCGGCGCAGAGATCAAGTACGTTCATTCCGGGCTGAGCATCGCAAAGCAAACTCACCAGCTGTGAGCCTTCGTCCTGAATTTCGACCTGACCCGATCGATACACCGGCAATTGATCGAGTGCCTGAGGTGCGGACAGGCGAAGACCCAAAGGCGAGAAACGGGTGTTTTCTGCCGCTATACCGGCTTTCGCCAATTCCGCCGTGGCGTGCGCCCGGTCCGATTTCAAACTATTCACGCGGAGATCCACCGGCGCCGGTTCGGCCAAGACAGCGAATTCATCTTCGACTTCTTCACCCAAAGATGCGAATGCGGTTTCATAAAGCCAATCAGAGATATTACACCGGACTGCCACCGGCTGTTCGGTAGTGATCAGCTTTTTCTCTTCAAGTCCTTCGAGCCGTTCCCGTTCTGATACGGACAAATGTGCCGGACGATGCTTCTCCCCGTCACAATGCTCGCCGAGAATTCGAACGGACATCTTGTCCGCTAAGACAGCCGCCGACAAAACCAAAGATCGCGCTGTCCCCTCTCCTCCCATCCACCAGGTCAACTGCCGGTCATGGCGAAGCACGAAATAGACACGCTCGCGGATGTCACGCCGATCCTTCGATCCGGCATAGCGACGCTTCCGAAACCAGCGGGTCAGAAACCGATCCGCTGCGTGATCATCGCTAAAAAGAGCATCCAGTATGTCTATGGTTTCTTGCAGCCGCGCGCCTGGTGTCATGGCGTGACAGCCGGAGCAAACAGCGGTTTATCCGCCCGAACTGCGATAGTTTGGCGCCTCATGCGTGACCGTGATGTCGTGGACGTGACTTTCCCGAAGGCCCGCATTGGTAATCTTGAGGAAGGTAGCGTCTTCCTGCAGATGAGGAATCGTGGCGCAGCCCGTGTACCCCATAGCCGCCTTTAAACCACCGACGAGCTGATGGATGACATTGCCGATGGGACCCTTGTAGGGCACACGGCCTTCGACGCCTTCGGGCACGTATTTTAAAGTTTCTTCCACTTCTTGCTGGAAGTAACGGTCCGCGGAGCCGCGTGCCATCGCACCCAGCGACCCCATGCCGCGATAGGATTTGTAGGAGCGACCTTGATATAGGGTCACTTCGCCGGGCGCCTCATCGGTACCAGCGAACAACGAACCGATCATCGCACAGTGTGCACCCGCTGCAATTGCCTTCGGCAGGTCACCTGAGAATTTGATGCCGCCATCGGCGACAACCGGAATGTTTTGCTTTCGCGCCTCTTCGGCCGCGGAAATGATCGCGGTCAACTGGGGCACGCCCACGCCCGCCACAATCCACGTGGTGCAAATCGAGCCCGGCCCGATGCCGACCTTCACCGCGTCAGCGCCGGCATCGATCAAGGCCTTAGCGCCGTCGCCGGTCGCCACGTTGCCCGCCAATACCTGCGCATAGTTGCTGATTTTCTTGACCTGATCGACTGCGCCGAGGACACCTTCACTGTGCCCGTGCGCGGTATCGATGACGATCACATCACAACCCGCTTCCAACAGAGCTTCCGCACGTTCGAGCCCATCATCGCCGACGCCAGTCGCGGCTGCGACCCGTAACCGGCCATGCTCGTCCTTGCAGGCATTGGGAAATTTCTGTGCCTTTTCGATATCCTTGACCGTGATCAGGCCAACGCAACGATTCTTTTTGTCGACCACCAGCAGTTTTTCGATGCGGTGCTCGTGAAGAAGTTTTTTGGCCTGCTCCTGATCGACACCTTCGCGAACGGTCACCAGCTTCTTAGTCATGAGCTCCTTGACCGGCTGGTTTGGATCGCTGGCGAAGCGCACGTCCCGATTGGTCAAAACTCCAATTAGCTTGCCTTTTTCGCCTTCGGTAACCGGGATACCGGAAATTTTGTGCTGCTCCATTAAGCCATAGGCATCGGCCAGCGTCTGGTCCGGTCGCATGGTGATCGGGTTGACGACCATGCCTGCTTCAAACCGTTTGACCCGACGAACTTCTTCCGCCTGGCGCTCGACATCCAAATTTTTGTGAATGACACCGAGCCCGCCGGCCTGAGCCATTGCGATAGCGAGTGCATGCTCGGTGACCGTATCCATCGCCGATGACAACAGGGGAATCCCCAGGTCAATATTGGCGGTCAGTCGTGTGGAGGTGTCGGTTTGCCCCGGCAGGACGGCAGATTTCGCGGGCTGAAGAAGTACGTCGTCGAATGTCAGCCCTTCGAGGATTTCCATGCCGCGTCCATGCAGAAAATTTGAGCGGCATAATACACATTGCCGCTGGCGAGCCAAGGAGATTCGGATAACCCAAGCGATATTTTTACACCGTTGTAAAATAACGGTTTTTTAACGCTCCCCGTCATCTTTCTGGACATTACCGCGAAAACCGGTCGCCACAAGGTACATCTCCGCCGATTCCTTTCGGCTCGAGTCCGGCTTAGCATGCACTACCTTAGCGAAATCCCGTTTCAGCCGTTCAAGCAATTCGCGCTCCGTGCCGCCTTGAAATACCTTGGCCACAAAACAGCCGCCATCGCTCAACCGTGGCCACGCGAAATCATAGGCGGCTTCCGCAAGCGCCATGATACGGAGATGATCGGTTTTCGCGTGTCCAGTAGCGGACGCCGCCATATCGCTAAGCACTACATCCACATTCATCCCGACCACCTTATCCAATTCGCTCAACATCCGGTCATCGTAAAAGTCACCCTCAAAAATCTCGACGCCTGCCAAGGGTTCTATGGGAGCGATATCGAGAGCAAACACACGCCCTTCATCACCGAGCCGTTCGGCAGCAACTTGGCTCCAGCCTCCCGGCGCGGCACCAAGGTCGATAACCCGCGTACCTTTTTCCAAAAATCCAAACCGATCGTCGAGTTCGGCCAATTTGAAGGCTGCACGGCTTCGATAACCCAATCGCTGAGCCTCGCGTACATAGGGATCGTTAAGTTGCCGCTGTAGCCAACGCGTCGAAGAGGTCTTGCGTCCACGCGCGGTTTTAACCCGCACATGCCGCCCCCGCCCGGCGCCGCCTTTCGATTTCCGCCCTGCCTTACGTGCCATTTGCCGATACCTCTTAGGACGGTTTGCGATTGCCTCTTGGGCCCGACAAGCCCTCCAGGTCGGCTTCCGCCATTAATTCCCAGAGGATACCTTCGCGGATGCCACGGTCGGCAACCCGTAGCTGTCCGACTGGCCAACGCCTACAGATTGCCTCCAGCACTGCGCAGCCCGTGATCACCAAATCCGCACGGTCGTGGCCTATGCACGGCACCTGGGCCCGCTCGGAAACATCCATTCGGCGTAATCGATCACTGATCGTGCGCACCTCTTCGAACTCCAGCACCGCACCGTCGACCTTGGACCGATCGTAAAAATCGAGATCTTTACTGATCCCCGTAAGCGTAGTGACGGTACCTGACGTTCCCAGCATCTGCACTTTTCCACCCGCAACCCGCTCGGCGATTTTGTGACGGGCACAAAAATCGGCCAGATATTCGTCAACTTCATCCATTACACGCCCGTAAGCCGCTTCGGAAAGGCTCGCGGTGCCGTGCCGTTCACTCAGCGTCACCACGCCCAGCGGCACTGAAATCCAATCGCGTACGGGGTCTTTTGAATCACTAAGGGAAAGCCACAGGACCTGCGTGCTGCCACCGCCAATGTCAAAGACAACCGCATAAGGCTCTCGCCCATCCAGCAACGAACGACAACCAGAGAAGGCAAGCCGCGCCTCTTCCGCCTGGCTGATGACCTCGATAGTTAGGCCGGTTCGATCTTCGACTTGGGCGAAGAAACTATCCGCGTTAGCCGCCCGGCGGCATGCTTCGGTGCCGACAAATCGGAACCGGTCGACACCATCCTTTTTCATTTTCTTGGCGCAAATGTCGAGCGCGGCAATCGTGCGGTCCATCGCCTCATTGCTCAGGCTATCGCCGGTGCCGAGGCCCTCCCCCAAGCGCACGATCCGAGAAAATGCGTCGATGACACGGAAACCGTCCCGCTGGGGCCGCGCCACCAGCAAACGGCAATTGTTGGTGCCCAAATCCAGCGCGGCGAATGTATGGCCCCAGCGCCCTCCCTGACGCTTACGTTGCCAATCGCGCTGGCGGCGTCTCGTAGCGTAAACCGCCATGGCTGTTTGCTCCCGCCGGTGGTCCGGCTTGTTGTACTTTTATTCAAACTTGCAGGTATCCTAGCTCAAAGAATTCACAAATCCATAAAAGAATTGCCGGATTCCGCCTGCACCCAAACGAGAGAAATTCGCCATCGCGCCCGTAAATTGAATATGCTAGAAGGCTGCCGCGCTTCCGATTGGGGGATAGTTTAACGGTAGAACGAGCGGCTCTGACCCGCTTAGTCCCGGTTCGAATCCGGGTCCCCCAGCCAATTTCGAACCCACTGTTCGTTATAAATTCGCGAATGGAAGAGCAGGAACTCTTTCTGACTTCGTGACGCCCCTTGATTCTCGACGGCCCCAACGGCTAAGTCACCGGATAAGAATTTTCGCTCGGAGGAGCCTGCATGACTATCGATACCCACGCCCATTACATCCCCCAGGCCATGCTCGAAGATTTGCGTGACCGCGGTTCCGATTTTCCTAATGTGGAACTGGTAGAGGATGACGGGAAGTTTCAACTCGCCTTCGCCGGCGGCAAGCCCACACGCCCGGTCATGCCGCGACTTCGCGAGACCGAAGAACGCAAGGCATGGATGGACGAACAAGGGCTCGATTTGCAAATACCCGGCGGCTGGGTCGACGCGTTCGGCAATCAGCTTCCGGCCGAGGAAGGGGCCGCATGGGCGCGTTACTCCAACGAATGGCTTTTGAAAGAATGCGAAAAGGAACCGCGCATGATTCCGCTCGCGGTACTACCGATGCAAAGCGGGACGCATGCGGCGGCGGTGATGGAAGAAGCTCTCGATCAAGGTTTCAAGGGTTTCATGATTGGCGCCCAAACCAAGGGGCTCGGCGGAAATCTCGATGATCCGGATTTGGATCCGTTCTGGGAAATGGCGCATGAGAAAAGCGCTGTGATCATGGTCCATCCGGTTTTCGACACCACGGATACGCGGGTGATCGATTACGACATGACCAACGCAGTCGGGCGCATCAACGATCAGACCACCGCCTTGGCCCGCATTCTCTTTACCGGGCACCTTACCAAGTATCCCAACGCTAAAATCATCGCATCGACCGGTGGCGCGGCGCTGCCTTATGCGCTTGGACGCTTGATCCGCAATTTCAATGCTCATCCCGGCCAATATGCCGACCCGCGGGAAGGCTTCGCCCAGCTCTATTTCGACAGCATCGTCTTCGAACCGGACGTATTGGACTTTCTCGTCCAGCGCGTCGGGATCGATAAGGTAATGCTGGGCTCCGATTGGCCGTTCCCGATCGGTGATATGGAACCCCGCAAGGTGGTTGCGGACTGCTCCCTAAGCCAGGCCGACAAGGACAAGATTTTGGAAGGCAACGCTCAGGCGTTGTTCGGGCTCTAGATGGAACTGGAAACCCGTCCATTACAGGATAATTTCGGCCTCGAGGTCCTGGATGTGGACCTCGAAAACATGGACGAAGCAACTTTCGATGCCGTCTACAAGCTATGGCAACAGGATCCGCTTCTGCTATTCCGGCGCCAAAGCATTACCGAAAGCCGCCTGGTAGATTTTTCCAAAGGCTTCGGCAAGCTGGAGCGCATCACCCGCGACGATATGTATTCGCCGGCGTTTCCGGAAGTGATCTATATTACCGGCCTCAAACGCCCCGATGGGCGCGCGCTCGGCGGGCTCGGGGTTTACGAACTCCATTGGCATCACGACCAAATTTATCGCGTCTGGCCGGCGACCGGATCGATCTTCTATGCCACCGAAATGCCCGAATCCGGTGGCAATACTTGGTGGTGCAATACGGCCCTCGGCTATGCATCCCTGCCCGACGACCTCAAAGCCGAGATCGACGGCAAAACCGCAACGGCCAAGTTCGGATACAAATCCCAGCGAAGTTTCCAGCGCGACTTCTCAAAAGACGGAGACCGGGTAAAGGTGCTGCACGATCGGACGCCGCCGGCGACGCATCCGATCGTATTGACCCATCCGGTTACCGGCGAAAAATCCACTTTCCTCGACCCCAACAAAACCATGGCCATCGAGGGCAAGTCGGAGGAGGAAACCCAAGATCTGCTCGAACGCCTTTTCGCTCATATTGTCCGGGACGAGCATATCTACGCCCACGAATGGCGAAACGGCGATGTGGTTCTTTGGGACAACGGTCGTCTGATGCATCGCCGCGATGGCTACGACCCGGATATTCCACGCTTCGCCAAAAGAACGACGGTGTTTCTAAAACCAGACGACTTTGCGGTGCCGCAGCCGGACGCCGCAAACCACGGTCCTTAGGCCATGGCAAAAGATATTCTGGTCATAGGGGCCGGCGCCGCCGGTATGTGCTCGGCGCTCTTCCTGCAGCGGGATGGGCACCGGGTAACGGTAATCGACCGCGACGCACCGGGCAAAGGGTGCTCCTTCGGTAATGCGGGTTTTTTGAGCCCCGGCACGTCGACCCCAAAGGCAACGCCGAACATGCTGCGCCAAGTTCCAGGCTGGCTCACCGATCCATCGGGGCCCTTGAAAGTACGCGCGTCCTATGCGCTCAAGGCCGCCCCCTGGCTTTGGCAGTACATACGCGCCGGCCGGCCCCAAGTGATCGCGGAAGGCATGACCGCACTTTTAGGGCTCCATGAAAATGTTTTCGATCTCTATGGCGAGCTCGTGGATACGAGCGATATCATCCGCCGTCTCGGTCAATTGCACCTTTTCGAATCCGATGCGGCATTTACCTATGCGCAAAAAACCAACATTCGCCGGCGCGAACGAGGTATCACCGTCGACGAGTTGGACGCCGACGAAGCACGTCAGATCGTGCCCGAAATCGGCCCCGACGTGCGCCATGCATTGTTCTTTCCCGACAACGGGCATCTGGTCAGCCCGTTCAAGTTGGTGAGCGCCCTCGCGGAGAAATTCGTCGCCGATGGGGGCACGGTGCTTTGCGATGAAATACGCAAACTTTCGCTGCAAGACGGCAAGGTCATCCGAGTCGAGGGCAAAACCCAAAAGCTGTCACCTGATCATATCGTCCTTTCCGCCGGTGCCTGGTCGGCGAACCTCGCGGCCCAACTCGGCGATCGCATCCCGCTCGAAAGCCAACGGGGCTATCATCTCGAACTCACCCAGCCCGGCGCCATGCCCAAGATCGGGTTGCAATCGGTAGAACGCAAATTCACCATCACGCCGATGGAAAGCGGCTTGCGTTTGGCAGGAACGGCGGAATTCGCCGGTCTCGATGCGGGCCCGGACTACCGCCGCGCGGATGTCTTATTCGAGCACGCCAAGAAACTCCTGCCCGATATTACACGCCATGCCGACGGCGGCGACCGGCACTGGATGGGTCACCGGCCTTGCATTCCGGATTCGCTTCCCGTGATCGACCGCGCGACAAATGCCAATAACGTTCATTACGCATTCGGGCACGGACATACGGGCATGTCCGGCTCGCCGATGACGGGCAAACTGGTGAGCGACCTTGTTGCGGGACGCCCCACGGGCATCGACACGGACCCGTTCCGGCTCTCCCGCTTCTAGAATCGAATAGATCATGAAAATCGTCCGTAGTGACATCCACACGGTGCCGGTAAATCATCGTGGGAATTGGGTGTTCATAGAACTCGAGACCGCGGACGGGCACAAAGGGTGGGGCGAAGGCACCGACAGCCGCGATGAAGCCGCTTGTATCGCCGAGATGCAACGGATCGCCAAAAATCTGCAAGACAAGGACATCGACCCGCTCGCGAGCGCTGCGGAATTGATGGATGGTGTCTCGGGCGAACGCCTCGCCCGCACGCCTCCGAGCGCCGTTGCGCAGGCTCTGTACGATCTCGCCTGCCGCGCAGAAGGAATCTCGCTTGCGGAACATTTGGCCGCGGATGATTCCGTGCGGGAAACCGTCGATTTCTATTGCAATATCAATCGCATGTGCCAGGACCGCGAACCGGGCCCCGTGGCCGAAGCCGGCCGAGCCGTGGTTGCGGCGGGATGCACGCGAATTAAGATGGCACCGTTTGACGAGGTGTCGCCCGAAGGCCTGCGCGACGTCGGTGAAAAGCTGATCGAGCCGGGTGTGGCCCGACTGTCCGCGTTGCGCGACGCGATCGGCCCGGATATCGACCTGCAGATCGATTGCCACTGGCGCTTTATCTCCGAATTCGCGGGGTCATTAGCTCGCCATTGCAAGGAACTGGGTATTTCGTGGATCGAAGACCCACTCGATAAGTGGATTAAGGCGGATTGCGATACGCTCCGGGAAGTTTCCGGCGGACGGGTCTGCGGTGGTGAGGACATGTTTACTTATGACGAGCTGGAAGAACTGGCAGCGTCCGGCTGTATCGACCTGATGATCGCCGACGTGAAATTTGTCGGTGGCCCCGGCGAACTCGATCGCATCTGCAAAATGGCCGCCAGCTACGGGCTCAACTTCGCGCCGCACAATCCGTCTGGGCCAATCTGCACCGCAGCCAGTGCCCATGTTACGGCCGCCAACCCCAACGCGGAAGTGCTGGAGTATGCCTTCGGCGAAGTGCCCTGGCGCCTCGATTTCGCCAAAGGCGAGCGCCCTTCCGGCAACGCCATGGCCGTCACCGGCCCCGGCCTCGGAATTGAAATCGATTTCGAGCGTCAGGGCGCTCCCGTTACCGACGAGGTTGGGCCCACCGGCTAGACCGATACGGGAGCGATTTGGTAGTTTCGCCCAAATCGCGACTTTCAATTGCTGGAGGCTAGGAATGGCACTCGAAATCGTGCCGCTCACCGATCATTTCGCCGCGGAAGCACGGGGTGTCGACCTTCGCGAAGATCAGGACGAGCAAACAAGACAAGCGTTATACGACGCCTTTGCCAACAATTCGGTTCTGCTCATTCGCGACCAAGAACTGGACCCGGATGGATTTTTAAAGGCCGCGGAAATATTCGGTCCGATTTTCGAACAGGATTTGAAGCATTTCTGCCTCGATGAAAATCCGTTGGTCGGATTCGTTTCCAGCGAAGACCGCAACAATCTAGACGGGAAACGCATTTACCGCGGCAGTAATTGGCACACCGACCATTCCAATCGGATAGTACCCCCGCGCGCAACGACGCTCTTCGGCGTAACCATCCCCGAAAAAGGTGGCGACACCCAATTCGCTGACATGAAAGCGCTCTATGACGATCTTCCCGACGAAACAAAAGAAAAGATCGACCGGGTCAAGACGCTCCATGTCTGGCAATCGAGCCGCAGCCCGCGTCCGATGTCGAAACCGCCCGGCGAACAACCGGAAACCTGGCAGCCGCTGGTACGGGTTAATCCGGATTCGGGGCGCCGCGGCATTTATATGAACACTGCCCGGATCGAGACGTTCGACGGCATTGACGACGAGGAAGGATTTGAAATTGTCGATCATTTGATGTCGCTTGCGGACAGCGGCAAATACGAATACCGCCACCAATGGCGGAAAGGCGACATGGTTATCTGGGACAATCGCTCGGTGCTTCACCAAGCGACAACCGATTACGACGAAGCGCGTTTTCTCTACCGCGTAATGATAGTGGGCGATCCGGTGATCGGAGTCGCCGAGCAGGAGGCAGCCTGATGAGCTTAAACATTCAACACTTGCGCGACGGCTTCGCGTCCGAAGCCACCGGCATCGATCTTCGACAATCTCAAGACGACGCGACCAAGGAAGCGCTCTACAAGACTTTTGCCGAGCGTTCCGTATTGGTGATCCGAGATCAGAAACTGGACCCGGCTGAATTTCTCGACGTATCGCGCATATTCGGTTCGCCGATGCTGCAAAGTTTGGAACAATTCAGGGTGCCCGAGTGCCCAATGGTCGGGTTTATTTCGAGCCGCGACAAGGGAACCAGCGGCAAGAAAATTACCCGGGGCAGCAACTGGCATACGGATCATTCTCACACCGAGACGCCGCCACGTGCGACAATTCTGCATGCGGTGACATTGCCGAGCCAAGGCGGCGACACACAATTTGCGTCGATGCATCTCATCTATGACGCGCTCTCGAAAGAGCAACAAACGCTGATGGATCAGATCAATTGCCTGCATATTTGGATGAGCCGGCGCTGTCCGCGACCGATGCCGCCCGCAGAAGACGGGTTCGACCCGCGCTACTGGCATCCGTTGGTCCGCACCAACCCGGACACCGGACGTAAGGCAATTTATATGAATACCGCCCGTATCGACGAATTTCAGGGCGTCGATCTCGAAGAGGGCTTCGACATGCTGGACCTTCTGATGGACATGGCCGACAAGCCCGATTTCGAATATCGCCATAAATGGGAGGACGGAGACGTGGTTATCTGGGACAACCGCGCCATATTGCACCAAGCCAATGGCGATTACGGTGACGAATACCGATACCTCTACCGAATAATCATAGAAGGCGAGCCGGTGCTAAATGCAAACGGCGAAAAACTGGGAGAAGCCGCATGACCAATTACAAAATCGCGATGTTGGACGTTTGGGACGAACCGGTTAAAGACCAGACCCGCGACGTCGCGCCGGACAATTTTGAGTTGCTCTTCGCTGACAGCTACGACGATGACCACCAAATCGACATTACCAAACAATGCGACTTCATCGTCTGCGGCGCCGCCCCGGTTTCCCGGCGAATGCTCGAAGAATCGCCAGACATGCAGTTTATCCAGAAATGGGGCATTGGATTCGACAAGGTGGACCTCGATGCGGTCCGAGATCACGGCTTAGGGCTCTGCAATACCGCCGGCGCCAACCGAACCGTGGTCGCAGAACATACAATCCTGTTGATGCTCGCAGTCTACCGCCACCTGCTCGAAATCGACGAGCGACTCCGGAGCGGCGAATGGCTCGACATTAAGAAGATGCTTCGCAACAACGCTCTGCAGATGCGTGGCAAGACCGTGGGCATTCTCGGCTTCGGAAATATCGGCCGTGCCGTCGCCCAACGGCTGATCGGCTTCGAAACCGATGTGGTCTATCACGACCTGGTCAAGGCGGATTCGGAAACCGAAAAGAAACTCAACGCCCGTTACGTCGAACTCGACGAGCTGTTTACCAGTGCAGATATACTCACCATCCACACCCCACTCGATGACTCGACCCGCGATATCGTCGATGGCGAAGCGATTGGTAAGATGAAAAAGTCCGCGATCATCGTAAACTGCGCCCGAGGCGGAATTCTGAACGAACAGGCGCTTCACGACGCAGTAACGTCGGGAGGAATTCGGGGCGCCGGTATAGACGTTTGGGAACCTGAACCCACCGATCCGGAAAACCCGCTTCTAAAGCTGGACAAGGTGGTTGTAACCCCCCATGCGGCGGGCTCGGCCTTCGACAATGTGGGCAACGTTTCCGGGCATTGTTTCAAGAATATCCAGTTGTTTTTACAGGGTGAACCAATGCCCGAAGCGGACGTGATTATCCCAATACCGGCAAAATCTGCTGCCGCTGAATAGTCCATTAAATAAAGTTAATTTCCGCTGTTGACGCGTGGCTTCGTAGTCTGTATCAGACCGCACCCGCTTCCTATTAATCATATGGTGATAAGGGAGCTAAGCCGTACCGTTAGAAGTATGGAAAAATAAAATCCAACAATAAAAAAGATTGAGGCAGGGAGACACGTGGCTGTTTTTTTAAGGATCGAGAATCGCCATACCCAGTTTTTACGTCGGCCGAAACGGTAAAAACGGCCGATGCAATTACTTATAATGTCGATGATGGGGAAACCTCCGCGATCTTCTGCGAACTGGGCTGCAGTAAGTCAGTTAGCACGAGATCGGTACTGAAAATGCACCCCTGGGCTCCGGGCCAAATCTTCAAAGACAGCATAAAATTCCAAGGCAAAGACCTGTCGCGGATATCCGATACCGCAATTGCGGTCGACGGACGCGCTCAGGCAACGCCAGAAATTCGTGAAGTAACATCAGGCCACCGGTTGGCCTGTGCAGAGGTATGACCGTCGGTGGGGTCCGATGGCATGCGAATGAATGCTCGGTCTGCGGACCGCAGCGTTTGAGGAGATGAGACGCCGCGAGGGTCTCACGAACAGGGAAGGAGAAGCCTAAAATGACTTCCAAGAAACTTTTCGCCGCTATCGCGATGGGTACTGCCCTAGCGTTTGGCGGCGTCGCAACGGGCGCGTCGGCTGAGCCGGTCCGTGGCGGCACTTTAAACTATGTGGTCGGAAGTAAAATTCCGTCCCTCGACCTGCATCGGGAGACCACCTTCGGCGTGGTTCATCCGGTACGGCCGTATTACAGCGTGTTGATGCGTATCAACCCGAATAATCCGCAGTCGACCACTGATTTCGTGTGCGACATCTGCACGGGCGGCGTTCCGAAGCCGACCGACGGCAGCAAGACCTATACCTTCAAGATCCGCAAGGACGCCAAGTTCTGGAATGACTTCAAGGCTGGTGGCAAGAGCATTAAGGACAAAGACTTCAATGCCAAGCTCTTGGGCGACAAGGTTACGGTGAAAGACGTCAAGGCTGTGCTCGGCACGACCGTGACCGCGCATGACGTTGCGAAGAACTTCCAGCTCATCATTTTCCCGCCGAAGGGCGTGCCCAGTGCACGTAAAGCCTTCTTCCGGATGGTGAAATCGGTAGAAGCGACGGATAAAGACACCGTTGTCTTCAAGCTTAAGTTCCCGTCGGGCGCATTCTTGCCCGCCGTGGCACTGCCGTTCAACGCGATCTATCCGAAAGCGATCCTGGAAAAAGACCCGCATTTCTTCACCAAAAACATTTACGGCTCTGGCCCGTTCATGTTTGACGAATATTCGCCGGGTTCGTTCGTAAAAGGCGTTCGTAATCCGACTTACCATCACAAGGGTAAGGATGGAAAATCCTTGCCGTATCTTGATGGTGTTCGTTCGATCAGCGCGCCGAAAATGGCGATCCGCTTGAATGCGATCCGTGGCGACCGTGCCGCGATCGAGTTCCGTGGCTTCCCGCCGAAGGCTCGCGACGATCTTAAGAAGGCCTTGGGCAACAAGATCCGGGTTCAGGAAAGTAACTGGAACTGCGCTCTGATGTTTGCGCCGAACCATAAGCATAAGGTCTTTAGCCAGGCGAAAGTGCGTAAAGCGCTGACTCTCGCTGTCGATCGTTGGGGTGGATCGAAGTATCTCTCCAAGATCGCGATCGTGAAAACGGTCGGCGGTATCGTCTTCCCAGGCGACCCGCTCGCGGCAACTGAAGAAGAGCTGGTTAAGATTCCTGGCTTCCATAAGGACCTGAAGAAGTCCCGTGCGGAAGCTCGGAAATTGCTGAAAGAAGCAGGTGTTCCCGATGGTTACACCTTCAAGTTCAACAACCGTGGCGTTGACCAGCCTTACAAAGTGGTCGGCACCTGGCTTGTTGGTCAATGGAAGAAGATCGGCTTGAACCCGAAGCAGCATGTGCAGCCGTCCGGTCCCTTCTACGCCTCGTTGCGTAAGAAGAAGGACTACGATGTCTCCATCGACTTCAACTGTCAGTCGGTCATCAACCCGCTGGCGGACGTCTCGAAGTACATCTCCGACGACCTCGCCGGTAACAACTACGCCAACTACCAAGACCGCACGGCCGACAAGCTCTATGACGCCATGCTGCGCGAAGCGGATCCGGTAAAGGTTCGCAAAATGATGCGTGAGTATGAGTGGCATACGCTTGCCAAAGAGGTCCATGTGGGCCCGACCCCTTGGTGGTACAAGATCAATCCTCACCGTTCTTATGTGCAGGGTTGGAAAGTTGCGCCTAGCCATTACCTGAACCAGAGCCTCGAGCAGGTCTGGTGCACGGGTGGCAAGTGCACTCACTCCAACTAAGCGAGACCACTATCGCTTAGAACATGTTTGTTGTTACCACCCGTCGCCAACCCTGGCGGCGGGTGGGCAGCAAGCCCTAAATGCCTGAGAAAGCTTGGGAATCGTTATGTATAAATACACCGTAAAACGTATTTTATTGATGGTGCCGACATTGATAGGCGCTGCAATTTTGGTTTTTTGCTTATTGCGCTTGATTCCAGGCGATGTTTGCGAGCTAAGGCTTGCCGGCTCGGGCACTTATGTAGACCCGGAAGCGATCAAGCAATGTCAGCTCAAGCTGGGCATGCTCGATCCCTTCTACAAACAATTTTTCGATTTCATGATTGGATTGTTCACGTTCAATTTTGGCGATTCCATGTGGACCGGCCAGCCCATTACCCATGAAATCAAACTCCGTTTCGCGCTGTCCCTGCAGGTTGCCATCATGGCTACCATCGTCAGCGTTGTTATTGCGATCCCGCTGGGAACGATTTCCGCCGTCCGCCAGAACACCTGGCTCGACTATATCGTCCGCGGCTTTTCGATCGCCGGTATTGCGATGCCATCTTTCTGGCTCGGCATTCTGATTATTCTCGGCCTCTTGATTTATACCCAGGCCTGGTTCGGGCAACCATGGATGCCACCAATCGAATATGTCGATCCGTTGTCAGATCCGCTGGGTAATCTTGCGCAGCTAATCTGGCCGGCCATTGCCACGGGTTATAGATACTCCGCGGTGGCAACACGTATGATGCGCTCGGCATTGCTCGAAGTGCTGCGCGAAGATTTCATTAGAACCGCGCGCGCCAAGGGCCTGCTCGAAAAAGTCATCACACAGCGGCACGCCTGGAAAAACGCCCTTTTGCCAGTGATCACCGTCATCGGAATTGAGTTTGCCTTCTTGATGGGAGGGCTGGTGGTGACCGAACAGGTGTTCAATCTAAACGGACTGGGCAAACTGTTCGTCGAATCGGTAACCAATCACGACTACACCATGACTCAAGCATTAGTGATGCTCGTCGCGGCCATTTTCGTGATAACCAATTTTCTCGTGGATTTATGCTACGCTTGGCTCGATCCACGGATCAGATACAGTTAAGGAGGGCTGAGCGATGTCCACTGCCGACGAAACTGCCCTTGAATCCGATGTCGAGGAACTACGCGATAACCGATCCGTAGGCGCCAAAGTTTGGGACATGTGCAAGCGCATGCCGCTTGGTGCGTTTGGCGCCATTGTGGTGTTGTTGATGATCATCGCAGCTGTTTTTGCGCCGGTTCTCTCGCCGTACGACCCCGAGCTGAACAATTTCGAAGCGATGTTATCGCCGCCGAGCTGGCAATTTCTGCTCGGCACCGATCAGTTCGGCCGCGATCTCTTCACGCGAATTATTTACGGTGCCCAGACCGCACTTTTTGTCGGCTTCGCCTGCGCGATCATCGGTGCAACCGTGGGGCTGGTGCTGGGGGTTATGAGCGCCTATTTCGGCGGTACATTCGATCTGATTTTCCAACGCATCATGGATGTCTTTCTGGCCTTCCCGCTGATTATTTTGGCCCTCGCCGTGGTCGCCACCTTTGGCACCAAGGGTGTGTTGTTCGGAACGCCGTATGAAAACGTCATCATCGCTATCACGATCCCATTCATTCCGCGTTGCGCGCGCGTGGTGCGGTCCAACGCGCTGTCGATCCGTGAAATTCCATACGTCGATGCCGCTCGCGCGCTCGGCTTCAATCACACTCGAATTATTCTTCGCCACATGGTTCCCAACGTCATGGCACCTTATCTGATCATGCTGACCGCGTTTGTCGGTCAAGCGATTTTGCTCGAGGCCTCGCTCTCGTACCTCGGTCTCGGCGTGCAGGAACCGACGCCGGCTTGGGGCCTGATGCTGCAAGGCGGCGCCGAAGAATATGCAGAAAGCTCGCCGTGGGTGCCGATTTTCCCAGGACTGGCGATCACAATCGCAGTGTTCGGGTTTAACCTGTTTGGAGATGCCGTACGCGATATTCTGGATCCGAAATTGCGGCAACAGTAAGAGAAACGATCGCAAGGACCGCTGTATCAACCGGATACGGCGGTCCTTCGTTTTTTGAGATCAAATATGGCAACACAGGACAACACATTCGAAATTGAAGCAGCGCAGTTGGGCGACCGTCGGTCGGCTTTCCGCAAATTCCTAGATTTCGTTAGGAACCACGGACTTGGAGCGTTCGGCGCATTCATCATTCTGGCAATGATGTTCATGGCTGCGTTCGCCGCCTATCTGGCTCCCTACGATCCCGAGCTGAATAATTTCGAAGCCATGCATTTTTCACCCAGCAATGCATATTGGCTGGGTACGGACCAGTTCGGCCGGGACCTGCTGTCACGCCTCATATACGGCGCCCGAACAGCTCTTTTCGTAGGCTTCGTTGCCGCCTTTGCCGGCGCAACGACCGGGCTTGTGCTCGGTGTTACCAGCGCATTTTTAGGGGGCACGTTCGATCTTGTTTTCCAGCGTTTTATCGACGTCCTTATCGCCTTCCCGACCATCATCATTGCCCTGACCATGGTGGCGATTTTCGGCACCGAACTCCATCACGTAATTGTCGCCATCGCCATTCCCTTCATGCCGGACGCGGCGCGCATCGTGCGATCGAACGCGCTCCAGATACGCGAAATAGCCTACGTGGACGCCGCCCGTGCGCTCGGGTTCTCGAATATGAGGATAATTCTGCGCCATATGCTGCCGAATGTTATGGCGCCCTATCTGGTCATCCTGACGGCCAATATCGGCCAGGCGATCCTGCTCGAAGCGTCATTGTCCTACCTTGGCCTCGGCGTCCAGGAGCCGACACCATCTTGGGGTCTGATGCTGCAAGGTGGAGCCGAAGAATATGCCGAGAGCGCTCCCTGGATCGCGTTCTTCCCCGGGCTCGCAATTACACTTGCGGTATTCGGTTTCAATCTGTTCGGCGATGCGGTTCGCGACGCGCTCGACCCGAAACTCCGCAAGCAGCAATAATCCTTAGGATGCCAATGCGCCGGGCGGGACGATGTGACGGTCCGCCGGTAGCTTTAGGGTCGTTCGCTTGAGCAGCCGGTTCCCGCTCGGCTCGAAAGAATCGCGCCGGTGCATCAGGAAGCCGTTATCCCACATCACCACATCGCCGATCTGCCATTGGTGGGCATAGATGAATTCGTCCTGCGTCGCATGAGCGCATAACTCCTCCAGCAACCCGCGACCTTCCGCCTCGTCCCATCCGGCAATACCGGCAGCTGTCGTGGGATCGAGATAAAGGGCTTTTTGGCCACTTACCGGATGGATGTTGACGAGTGGGTGGGTAACCGGCGGCGTTTTCCGACGCAGTTCGTCGGACATCTTGGGCTCATCGTCGTAGGTCGATTGTCGCATGAAGTAATCGTAGACCACGTCGAGGCCTTCGATTTCCGCCTGTGTTGCCGCGGGAAGCGCATCGAACGCCAATTGAAGGTTAGCCCAATACGTCGTTGGCGGGTCTTTGGGCATTTCGACCATATACAAGATGCTGCCGGTCGCAGGGTCGGGGACATAGCTTTGGTCAGTATGCCAATCCAATTCCCCTGCACCAAGACCGCCAATCGAATTGCCGTGATAATCCTTCATATTCGTTATCTGGATGACCTCGGGGCGGTTGTCCGATTTCCAGTCCGCACGGACGATCACATCCGGATCGCCGAACGCATGACTGAATTCAACCAGCTCGTCCTCGGAGATTGCCTGCCGCCGAAAAACCAGCACGCCATGGCGCGACCAACTATCCGCAAGACTGTCTGCGGTCGACACATCGAGTGACTCCCATAAATCGAGGCCGTCGATTTGTCGCGCAAATGTGCCGAGTTCTGACATTGTAAATTTCATGTCTCAGCTCCGGTGGAAACCCATTGTCAGGGCGTGCATTTGCTGGCAATTATCGCCCAGCTATTTGAAAAGACAAGAATTTAGGGAGACCTCTATGTCGGACACCACAGCCTCCGCCGGCACACAGAATATGCCGCTTCACGGTGTGAAGGTAATTGATCTCGCTAATTTTTTGGCCGGCCCTATTTCTTCGATGTTTCTCGCCGACTTTGGGGCCGAGGTCATCAAAGTCGAGCGACCCGATACCGGTGACGAGGTCCGCTATTGGGGCCGCAATAAGAACGGCGTTGGGCTGATGTACAAACTCATCAACCGCAACAAAAAATCCATCACTGCCGACCTACGCAGCCCTACCGGCGTCGAAATCGTCAAACGCTTGGTCAAGGATGCCGACATCGTCATCGAGAACTTTCGTAAAGGCACGCTGGAAAAGTGGGGCATCGGCTACGACACACTAAGCGAAATAAATCCGGGCCTGATCATGGTGCGTATCACGGGTTTCGGCCAAACCGGCCCTAACAGCCATCGTCCGGGCTTCGGCACCTTGGCCGAAGGATATGCCGGATATGCCTACATCACCGGCTTTCCCGATCGTCCGCCCCTACTACCGGGCTTCGGCCTCGCCGACGACAGTGCCGGACTGATGGGCGCCTATCTCGCTATGATCGCTTTGCAGGCCCGGCATCAAAATGGCGGCAAGGGTCAGGTGGTGGATTTCGGCATCTACGAGCCGTTGTTTACGCTGTTGGGGCCCCAGGTGGTGGATTACGACCAACTTGGCGTCATTCAGGAACGCAACGGAAGCCGGCTCCCCTTCACTGCGCCGCGCAATACCTACCGCACGAAAGACGACAAATGGGTGTCGATTTCAGGCAGCGCGCAATCCACCTTCGAACGCATGTGCGAAGCACTTGAGGTGCCCGAACTCCCGGAGGACCCTCGTTTTCTCGACAATCGGCTCCGCATAGAAAATGCTGTTGAGTTGGACGATGCGCTGCAAGCAGCGATCGAGAAATTCGACCGTGACGCCTTGATCGCACTGTTCGATCAATTCGATGCCGCCGCCGCTCCCTGCAACAATATCGCGGAGATTTTCGAGGACCCGCACTTCAAGGCTCGGGAAAACATCGTCGCCATCGAGGACGATGAACTGGGCGAACCTATTCGCATGCAGAACGTGGTCGGCAAACTTTCCGAGAACCCGGGAGCCGTGCGCCATGCGGGACCAAAACTGGGCTCAAGCAACGCAGAAATCCTGCTCGACCGGCTCGGTTTCGACCGGGCGGAGCTGGAAAACGAAGGTTACGAGTTCGAATAGGACTGAGAATTAGGCGTCAGGGCCTTTAACTTCGCGTAACGGGACCGGTTTTTCTCCACCGTCTTCTGAATCCGCTTCTTCTTCCTGCAGACGAGTCGCCTCAGCCTCGAGCCGCCGGAAGGTCGTAAACGCAAACGGTATGGTCGCGAGGTAGGCCACCGCAACGATGCTGAGGGTCAACCACGGCTTTGTGGCCAAGGCGGCAACCACCAACCCGGCACCAGCCAGCACCGGCAAAACAAAGCCGTGCGGAACCTTGAGCCCCTTGAACGCAAATGTCGGAAGCCGGCTCACCATACAGCCCGCCACCAGCACCATCCAGATGCCCACGACCCACGGCTGATCGACAACGCCACTACCAAATTGGAAACTCAGCACCATCGGGAAAATGCACATGCACGCTCCAGCGGGCGCGGGCATACCCGTGAAATAATTATACGCGTAGGGGGGCAACTCGGTAATGTTGAAGCGGGCCAACCGCAGAGCACAGCAGACGGTGAAAAACAGTGTGGCGACCCAGCCATAATCGCCACTGCCCTGCAACGCCCACAAATAGACCACGAAGGCCGGCGCAACACCGAAAGCGATGACGTCAGACAGGGAATCAAGCTGCGCACCGAATTCGCTGGCCGATTTCAGCAACCGCGCCATACGTCCATCTAGCGCATCGAGCACTCCGGCAGTCAAAATGGCAATCACCGCGTATTTCCACTCGCCAACGATGGCATAACGTACGGCGGTAAGACCGGCGGCAAGCGCACAAATTGTTATGAAATTAGGGATCATCCGGTTAACGGTCTGTCCCTTTAACCGCGGAACACGACGAAATCGCCGACGCCGCAATCTTCGTTTTGGTTGCCGAGCCATTAGCGAATTTCTCCCTGTCGCTCCGCGTCATTCTCCGAAAGGTCCGCGATTACCGTCTCGCCGGCAACCGCTCGCTGCCCTTCGACCGCCAAAATTGCCGCTCCGTCGGGCAGATAAACATCAACGCGGCTACCGAAGCGTATCATACCAAATCGCTGTCCCGCACGTAGATCGTCTTCTCGGCTAACATCGCAAAGTATGCGCCGTGCGATCAGCCCGGCGATCTGCACACACGCGATAGTCTGCCCGTCGGCCGTTTCCAGTACCAGTGCCTGACGTTCATTGTGTTCGCTCGCCTTGTCCAGGCTCGCATTGAAAAACTTTCCTGGAGAATAGGCGAGTTTTCGGACGGTTCCGTCGACGGGCGCCCGGTTCACATGCACATCGAACACATTCATGAATATACTGATACGTTTGTAGGCTCCCGCATCCATCTTCAATTCCGGGGGTGGATCGGCCTTCGCGATCGATTGTACGACCCCGTCGGCAGGGGCAATAACCAAACCGTCACCGATCGGCGTTACCCGATCAGGGTCTCTAAAAAAGCATATACACCAAACAGTTAGAACGATGCCCAGAAATCCGAGGGGGAGCCAGTACCAGCCCGCCAGTACGGTGACGAAAGCAAATATCCCGATAAAGGGCCGACCCGCCCGGTGGACCCGAAACATGATCGAACTGATGGTACCCACCTCTGCGCTCACCGCTCAACGCCTCGCGTTTTCACCTGCCCAAAATATCGCGAAAAGGGTCATAACATCAAAAACATGGCTTTTGGAATCGGAAAGATGGCACGCAGTTGCCACACTCGATTACGGTTTTTCAGGTACCGCCAGTATCTGACCCGGAAAAATCAAATCCGGGTCGCGGATTTGATGTTTGTTCGCATCATAGATAACCGTATAGCGAATGCCGCCGCCTAACTCACGCCGCGCAATACGCCAAAGCGAGTTACCCGGCTGAACTACGACAAACTTATCACCATCGAGTGTTTCAATCGGCGGCGAACGAGTAAACGGCACTTCGATGCGCGCTGTCACACTGCCCTCCTGCCACTGATCGAGGCGCAAGGTATAGGTACCTGGCGGCAAAACGGATTTAGGCCGCACACCCCAAGCCCCCTCCTGATCGATGGTCGCTTCCGCCATGGGGCGGTTGTCGGCGTAAATCTTCAAGGTCGCGCCGGATGCCCCCTTGCCGGCGAAGTGCATGTACCCTTCGTCATCGTAATCGATGACATCCAGTGTAAGCGTGCCTTTCTTGATGCCAGGGCCCGGCTTCGGGGATTGTAAAACTTTCGCACCAGGGGCCCCTTTTCCTGGGACCAACACGGCCAACGCTCCCTCATCGCTATCCCGCTCGGGCACTTTCAAGACTACCGAATGGTCAGAGGTGGCCTTTTCGCCTGCCGTATTTTCGCTAATGATTTTGAGCTGTGTATCGCCTGGTTTAAGGGCCTTTTTAGGCACTAGCGCCCATTCGCCTCGCGCGTTCGCAGTGACGGTTCCAACAACCTGATCCCCATTCAGGATCGTCACTTTATCTCCCGGCCGGGCTCGACCGGCGAGTACGGCGGTCCCGTCGGGCGCAATCCTCACCACATCGAAGCTAGGCTGGGTAGGGGCGGCATTTTCAGGGCTAGCTGCCTCACTTTTCGGAGGCGGTGCAACGCTTACTTTCGGTGATTTGGAGGTATCGGGCGCTAACGCTTCTTTCGCCTTCTCGCTCGGGTCACTTCCCGCAAATTCAGCGAGGTAAACGGCGGTCCCCGCGACAATCGCAATTGCCAGACCGGCCATTAGGTAGACTTTGTTCATTGCGCGCCCTCCGATATTTGTCGTCTGTCCTTTGGCAACAAATTTGGTGATCCCACATCGTGACGACAAGAAGGAAATTTGGCTATAACCATTTCATTCGGATCGATCCGCAGTTTGGTCGACCGGCTCCGGGAAACTCCTAGAAAGCGCCCCATGTCCAAAATTTCTTCCGTTTGCGTGTTTTGCGGCTCTTCAAACAACGTCGCGGCGAACTACCTCGATTGCGCGTCAGAATTCGGCCGCCTCTGCGCTGAAGCAGGCATTACCGTGGTTTTCGGTGGTGGCCGGGTCGGGCTCATGGGGGCTCTTGCCGATGCCGCAATGGATGCCGGAGGGAAGGTCCTTGGCGTAATCCCAAAATTCCTAGACGAGGTGGAAATCGCCCACCACGGCACCACCGAAATCATCATTACCGACGACATGCATGAACGCAAAGCCACGATGGCGGCACACGCGGATGCCTTCGTCGTATTGCCGGGCAGTATAGGAACACTTGAAGAGACCTTTGAGGTAATGACTTGGAAGCAGCTCGGTCGCTTCGACAAGCCCATAATTCTCGCCAATATCGACGGTTACTGGCAGCCGATTATCGATTTGCTGGATCATATGACCGGCGAGGAATTTCTCAGGCCCGAGCATCGCGACCTCGTGAGTGTGGTCGACAACATAGAGGCCATTCTCCCGGCATTGGGAATCCGATCAGCTTCCTGAAGAAATCCTTTTCGCCGCGACATTTAGGCCCAACGCTGCGCTTGTCACAATTCGCAAGCCTGCTATTGTGCGGCGCAAATTTCGGCTGCACCAACGCGGCAACTTCATTTCTGGGGAGTTCTAATCATGGCGGATAAAAGTTCCGAGCCCGATATCATTTACACCAAGGTCGACGAAGCGCCCGAACTGGCAAGCGCATCGTTTCTGCCGATCATTCAATCTTTCACCAAACCGGCGGGCATAACCGTCGGCCGCAAAGATATCTCGCTGGCGGGACGCATCATCGCCAATTTTCCGGACAATCTGACCGACGCGCAAAAGCAACCCGATGACCTCAGTATTCTCGGCGAACTTGTCGAAGAGCCACAGGCAAACGTCATCAAATTGCCAAACATTAGCGCGTCGATCCCCCAACTACAGTTGGCGATCGCCGAACTTCAGGAAAAGGGATACGATATCCCCGACTATCCCGAAGATCCGCAAAATGACGCGGAACAAAAGATTCAGGACACCTACGGAATCGTTCTCGGGAGCGCCGTCAATCCCGTACTCCGGCAAGGCAACTCCGACCGGCGCGCACCGAACGCGGTCAAGGCCTACGCCAAGAACAACCCCCACTCGATGGGTGAATGGATCGCGCAATCGAAAACCGAAGTCAGTTCGATGCCCGACGAAGATTTCTTCTCCAATGAGATTTCGGACACTCTTGAAGCAGCCCAGGCCGGTAACGGACGTATCGAGTTCGTCGCCGAAGACGGATCGGTGACGGTTTTGAAGGACCAAATTCCATTCCAGGAAGGCGACGTGATTGACGCCACCTTCATGCGCGCGGCCAAACTTCGGGCCTTTCTGGAAGCTCAGGTTGCCGATGCCAAGGCCAACAACGTGCTGTTTTCAATGCATGTAAAGGCGACAATGATGAAGATCTCCGATCCCATCATTTTCGGTCACACGGTCGCGGCCTATTTCATGGACGTCTACGACAAACATGCGGATACCTTTGCCGACCTTGGCATCGATCCGGATAATGGCGTCGGCGACATTGATGCTAAAATCAAATCGCTCCCGACGGACAAGCAAGCCGAGATAGAAGCAGATTTGCAAGCCTGCCTCGACAGCCAGCCCGACATGTACATGGTCAATTCCGACCGCGGCATCACCAATCTGCACGTCCCAAGCGACGTCATCATCGATGCCTCAATGCCGGCCTTAATTCGCGCCGGTGGCAAGGGTTGGGGGCCAGATGGCGCAGAAGCCGATACAAAATGCGTCATTCCGGATCGCAGCTACTCGGTCGTCTACGACGAAGTAATCAATTTCTGCAAGGAAAATGGAGCCTTCGACCCAACCACCATGGGAAGCATTCCCAATGTCGGCCTGATGGCCCAAAAAGCCGAGGAATACGGCTCGCACCCATTCACTTTCAAAGGACCTTCCAAAGGCAGTATCCGCATTATCGACGGCGGCGGTAACGAGCTCCATTCGCACGATGTGGAAACGGGCGATATTTGGCGCATGTGCCAAACCAAGGATGCCCCGATCCGAGATTGGGTCGGACTTGGGGTACGCCGAGCTCGCGCCACTGGCGCTCCGGCGGTGTTTTGGCTCAACAAGGACCGCGCCCACGATTCTCAATTGATCGAGAAGGTCGAACGTTACCTCCAAGACCAAGACACCGATGGTTTGGAGATCCTGATCAAAGCGCCGCGTGAAGCGACACGCTATTCCCTGGAGCGGATGAAGAATGGCGAAGACACCATTTCCGTTACCGGAAATGTGCTTCGTGATTACCTTACCGACCTGTTCCCCATCCTGGAGCTCGGCACCAGCGCCAAAATGCTGTCGGTCGTACCTCTCATGAATGGCGGTGGCATGTTTGAGACCGGCGCCGGTGGCTCGGCCCCGAAACATGTCCAGCAGATGACGGAAGAAGGCCATTTGCGGTGGGATTCGCTCGGCGAATTTGCCGCCCTGGGCGCGTCTTTCGAGCACTATGCGGAACATGCGAACAATTCCAAGGCAAACGTATTGGCCGATTGTCTGGACCGAGCGATCGAGCAGGTCCTCAACAACAGAAAATCGCCGAGCCGCAAAGTGGGCGAACTCGACACACGGGGGAGCCACTTCTACCTCACTCTATTTTGGGCCCAGGCACTGGCGGCACAAGACGACGACACGGATTTGAAAGCACATTTCACGCCGATCTCCGAAGCGTTGACGGCAAACGAGGAAAAGATCGTCGATGAATTGAATGCAGCACAGGGGCAGGAAGTGAACCTCGGCGGTTATTTCCTAACCGATCCTGGAATGACTGCGGAAGCCATGCGGCCGAGTGCTACCTTGAACGGGATTATCGACGGCTAAACGCTAACGACCGACCCAATACATGAGGGCCCGCCTATGGCGGGCCTTCTTTTTCTAGGGCTTCGGTGGAATACAGAGAAAGGTAGCCCGCGCCTTGGTTACGACCGGGCAGTCGTTGAAAATCATATCGTGAGAGAAAATACGCACCTGTGAGCCGCCCTGCTTGCACTCCTGCCTAGCGAGCGCCATCACAGCTTCGCGGGTCGTCGTATCGGCGTTATAGCAGACCGAGACGTAGTCCTGCCGATCCGCCCGCGGCAAATTCTGAGGAGTCTTTGTAATGAAAGGATCACCGCCGATTTTCGCCGCCTGCTCGCAAGCCACCAGACCCAACGCCGTACAGACCACCGCTACCGATACGAATTTTCTTGGCAACATTTTAAGACCCAACACCCCTAACGCCCTAATTCACGCATGGCGTCATCAAGGCCTTCGAGCGTAAGCGGATACATCCGCTCTTCCATCAGCTCGCGCATGATACGAATGGAATCGTAATAGTCCCATACTCGTTCGCCTTGCGGGTTGAGCCAGACCGCCTTTGGGTAGACCGATAATAGGCGTTGCATCCAGACACCTCCCGGCTCTTCGTTCCAATGTTCCACACTTCCACCGGGATAGGTAATCTCGTAAGGGCTCATGGTCGCATCTCCGACAAAGATGACTTTGTAATCCGCCGGATAGGTGCGAAGCAGTTCCATCGTGTCGAGTTTTTCCGCATGGCGTCGACGATTGTCCCGCCATACGCCTTCATAAAGGCAATTATGGAAATAGAAAAATTCCAGATGCTTGAACTCGGTACGGGCGGCCGAAAATAGCTCCTCGCAAACCTTGACGTGATCGTCCATCGAGCCACCGGCATCCAGGAATAACAGCACCTTCACCGTATTGCGGCGTTCGGGCACCATGCGAATATCGAGATACCCACCATTGTGCGCCGTCGATTTGATTGTATCCGGAAGGTCCAGCTCGGTAGCCGCCCCATCGCGGGTGAATTTCCGCAAACGACGGAGCGCCACTTTGATATTTCGCGTACCGATTTCGACGGAATCGTCGAGATTCTTGTATTCCCGCTTGTCCCAGACCTTCACCGCACGCCGGTGGCGGGACTTATCCTGGCCGATGCGCACGCCTTCGGGATTGTAGCCATAGGCGCCATAGGGCGAGGTACCGGCAGTACCGATCCATTTGCTGCCCCCTTGATGGCGCCCTTTCTGCTCTTCTAGGCGCTCTTTCAAGGTTTCCATCAGCTTTTCCCAGCCACCCAGGCGTTCGATTTCCGCCTTCTCTTCGTCGGACAGGTGGAGTTCCGCGAGTTTACGCAACCATTCTTCGGGCAAATCGATTTCAATATCTTCACCACTCGCCTCCAACCCTTTGAAAACCTGACCAAAAACACGGTCAAAGCGATCGAGGTTACGTTCGTCCTTAACCAAGGCGGAACGACTTAAATAGTAGAAATCATTGACCCGGTAGCCAGCAACGCCGGATTGCATTGCCTCCATCAGGGTCAAATACTCTTTCAGCGATACGGGAACGCCGACTTTCTTAAGTTCGAAAAAGAAGTTTACGAACACCTAGCGATACTCCTCTGAGTTCAGCGCGATAATAGGCGGTTATGCGTCGGGTGCAACCAGACTATTTACATGATATTTATTGGAAAGATTGGGCATTTTATGGTTAATATTTAGTTAATTATTTTAGCTTGGCAATAATTGATGAATTTTGGCAAATACAGTATATTTAAATTCAAATACCCAATCTGAATCCGATTTCGGTTCGGCATGGAGTAAAATTCTTGGTTTGGCTGAATAAAATTTTCGGCGCAGGCGCCGTTGCGGCGAAACCGAAGCCACAATTCGTGGCGCCTGCAGCCTTGCCCGAGCCATTACCGGAACCAGCCCCTACTCCCGAACCACCACCGCTTTTAGAACCCGTCGCGCCGCAACAGCCTCTGGTAAAATCGGCAACAAAAACCGATTCCGCCAGTCGCTCCGAATTAACCCGACAGTTAAGCGAGATATGCCTCGCCTCTGGCCGCGAACTGAGCCCCCGCGAGCATGATTTATTTTTCGATATTCTGCGTCATCTCTTGCACAAAATCGAAATGCAGGTTCGACAATCTATCGCCGAACGGCTTGCGGAGCGTGCGGATGCGCCACACGACATCCTCATGCAGCTGGCGAATGACCAAATCGAAGTCGCTTTTCCGATCCTCGTAAAAAGCAAAATTTTGCAAGACGCGGATTTGGTCGAACTGATCCTCAATAAGACGCAATCGCACCAAAAAGCGATCACGAAGCGCGAGAAAATTAGCTTGGCGGTGAGTGAAACCTTGGTCAGCACTGGCGACGCAGAGGTGGTATGCGCATTGCTGGAAAACGACGGTGCCGAAATCCTACCTGAAACCCTGGCGCGTCTGGCCAATGAATCACTGGAAGTCGAATCCTATTGCGGTCCGCTGCTGCGCCGGAGCGATTTAAAACCGGAGCTGGCCCAACGCATGTACACATGGGTTGGTGAGGCCCTGCGCTCCTATATCGACGATCATTACGAATGGGCTGAAGATGCGGTCGAAGAGGCCATGTCCATCGCGATCGCGGAAGCCGTGGAGACCGATTGGCTTGATGAGGCGAACGTCGTCAACTTCGAGGACTATGCGGGCGCAGCACAGTACGAGCCAGACGAAGCAAATTTGATCCACGCCTTGTCCGATGCGGATATTTTCCGCTTCGAAGAAACCTTCCGCGAACTCTCCGGCTTGAACAATTCAGCGGTAACTCGGCTTCTTTACGATTCAGGCCCCGAGGCGTTGGCGACCGCTTTCAAAGCAATCAATATCGACCGCAAAGCGTTCAGCGAAATATTCTGCCATTTGCGCGGCAGTCGGCCCTATGAAGCGTTCGTGCGGTCTCCAATGCACGAAAAGGCGATGGCGTATTACGATGGATTGCCGTTCGAGGAGGCGGAACGCCTCATGGACGGGTGGCGCCGATCGACCGAAGAGGACGAGCCGGCCTATCAGACCGCCGGATAGCTTAGGCCGGTTTCGCTCGACGACCTTAATGTAATTCTGGAAACTTTGATCCGATACGAATTCGCCGGAGCGACTGCGGCGAATTATCAGGAAACCGCCCTAACTGCTGCCTTGCTCGCGTTTGGCCATGAAAGCCAACCGTTCGAAAAGCTGGACATCCTGTTCGTTCTTAAGCAAGGCACCATAGAGGGGCGGGATGAGCTTTTTGGGATCCTGGTTTCTAAGCGCATCAGCCGGCAAATCTTCCACCATCAACAACTTCAGCCAATCGAGTAGTTCCGAAGTCGAAGGGCGCTTTTTAAGGCCAGGCGTTTCACGAATGTCGTAAAAGATTCTAAGTGCATCGCGCACCAAAAAGCCCTGAATATCAGGAAAATGTACATCGATGATTTCACGCATCGTCTCTTCATCTGGAAAAGCGATGTAATGGAAGAAACAGCGGCGCAAGAACGCATCCGGCAGCTCTTTTTCATTGTTTGACGTGATGATCACGATCGGCCGTTGCTCGGCCACGACCCGCTCTTGAGTCTCATAGACGAAAAATTCCATGCGATCGAGCTCTAGCAATAAATCGTTCGGGAATTCGATATCCGCCTTGTCGATTTCGTCGATGAGCAACACCGGCCGGTGATCGGCGGTGAACGCTTCCCATAGCTTGCCGCGAACGATGTAATTGCCGATTTCGTGCACCCGCTCGTCGCCGAGTTGGCTATCGCGCAGACGCTTTACCGCGTCATACTCGTACAAACCGTGCTGCGCCTTGGTGGTCGATTTGATATGCCATTCGATCAAAGGACATTCGATGGCGCGGGCCACCTCATGAGCAAGTATCGTTTTACCGGTTCCAGGCTCGCCTTTGATCAACAGCGGCCGTTCCAGCGCGACGGCGGCATTGACCGCAACCATCAGATCTTCGGTTGCGACATAGCTGTCGGTGCCTTCAAATTGGATTTGTTCTGTCATTTTCTAGTCACTCTCGCTTAACGCCGCTTCGATATCATTCAATGCCTGTGCCGCACCAGCCCCTTCCGGTCCGCCGGTTTGCGCCATGTCGGGCCGACCACCGCCGCCTTTGCCACCAATAGCCGGTGCGCCGGCGCGAACCAGCGTCACCGCGTCGACACGATCTGTAAGATCATCCGTAACTCCGACCACCAGCGATGCTTTGGTTCCGTCAACGGCTGCCACAGCGACCACACCGGAGCCGATTTGCTGCTTTAGTGTGTCGACCAACGGCTTCAATTCCTTGGCGGGAATGCCGTCGACCTCACGGCCAACGAACTTAAACCCGGCGATTTCTTTGGTGTCGGTTGCACCGCCGCCGCCACCGCCTCCCGCGGCGATTTTCTGGCGCAAATCGGATACCTCGCGTTCCAGCTTGCGACGTTCTTCCAGCAGTGCGGTGATGCGGTCCGGCAAGTCCGCCGATGCGGCCTTGAGCGCTGCAGACGCTGCCGACAAAAAACCTTCCTGTTGCGTCACATGCTCAAGCGCTGCCCCACCGGTAACCGCCTCGATACGACGCACCCCAGCGGCAACAGCGCCTTCGTTCGTAATCTTGAAAAATCCAATTTCGCCAACTTGCGAGACATGAGTGCCGCCACACAATTCGACCGAATAAACCCGGCCATTGTGACTGCGTTCGCCCATGGAAACGACGCGCACCTCCTCGCCATATTTCTCACCGAACAACGCCAGCGCTCCCTCTGCAACCGCATCATCGGGTGTCATCAGGCGCGTTTCGACCGAGCTGTTAGCACGAATTTGCGCGTTCACATCCGCTTCTATCGTTCGCAGTTCATCTCCTTCGATCGCTTTGGGGTGGCTGAAATCGAAGCGCATATAATCGGGTGCCACGAGAGAGCCCTTTTGCGTCACATGTTCGCCAAGCCGTTCGCGGAGTGCCGCATGCATCAAATGGGTAACCGAATGGTTTGCACGCAATTTGCCGCGCCGATCCTCGTCCACCACAAGCTCAATCGCGTCATCTAGGCGCAACGTTCCCTTCGTGACCTTGGCGAGATGAACATACATATCGTCCAGCTTTTTCTGCGTATCGGTGATTTCAACAGAGACACCCTCTGCACTGATTGCGTTCCCGGAATCGCCCACTTGCCCGCCGGACTCCCCATAGAAGGGTGTTTGGTTGACTGTGAAGGCAATTTCATCGCCTTTTTCCGCCGTTTCAACCCGTTCGCCGTTCAAAACAATTGCGGTAACGACGCCTTCCGCGCGTTCGGTCTCATATCCGAGGAATTCGGTCGCACCCACTTCTTCGCGTAGATCGAACCAGACCGCTTCGGTCGCTGCGTCACCGGACCCGGCCCAGGCCTTACGCGCCGCCGCGCGCTGGTTTTCCATCGCCGTATCGAAACCGTCCTGATCGACCGTTTGGCCCTGCCCACGCAGAATATCTTCGGTCAAATCGAGCGGAAACCCATATGTATCGTAGAGTTTAAACGCCACTTCGCCCGGCAACACTCCGCCAGATGCGAGCTTGTCGGTTTCATCATCGAGCAATTTGAGCCCACGGCCCAGCATGTCTTTGAATCGGACCTCTTCAAGTTTGAAGGTTTCGGTGATCAACGGCTCGGCTCGTCCAAGATCCGGATAATGTTGTCCCATGGCCGCAACCAGGCTCGGCACAAGGCGGTACATCAATGGGTCTTTGCAGCCGAGCAAATGGGCATGACGCATCGCGCGACGCATGATCCGGCGGAGCACGTAGCCCCGCCCCTCGTTCGACGGAAGTACGCCGTCGGCGATCAAAAAGCTGCAGGCACGAAGGTGATCGGCAATTACCCGGTGCGAAACCGAACGATCGCCGTCGGGATCGGTGTTGCTGGCTTCCGCGGAGGCTTCGATCAAGCCCCGCATCAGGTCGATTTCATAATTATCATGGGTCCCTTGCAGCACCGCCGCCATGCGCTCGAGGCCCATCCCGGTATCGATCGAGGGCTTTGGCAGATCGACCCGGTTGTCTGGTGTTTCCTGTTCATACTGCATGAACACCAAGTTCCAGATTTCGACGAACCGGTCGCCATCCTCCTCCGGTGTGCCCGGAGGACCGCCCTCAATGTGATCGCCGTGATCGAAGAAGATTTCAGAGCATGGCCCACAGGGGCCCGTATCGCCCATAGCCCAGAAATTGTCCGATGTACCGATGCGAATTATTTTGTCGTCGGAAAGGCCCGCGATTTTCGCCCATAAACCCGCAGCCTCGTCATCCTCGGCGTAGACGGTGACCAACAAGCGCTCCTTGTCGAGGCCGAACTCTTCGGTCACCAGCGACCAGGCGCATTCGATGGCATGTTCCTTGAAATAATCGCCGAAGGAAAAATTGCCGAGCATTTCGAAAAAGGTGTGGTGGCGCGCGGTATGACCGACATTCTCGAGGTCATTGTGTTTGCCGCCGGCCCTTACGCATTTTTGTGACGTGGTGGCACGGGAATAGGGCCGCTGCTCGGCACCGGTGAAGACGTTCTTGAACTGCACCATGCCGGCATTGGTGAACATAAGCGTAGGGTCGTTGCGCGGGACCAACGGCGAGGAATCAACGACCTCATGGCCATCGCGGCGAAAAAATTCCAAAAACGCCGTCCGTATGTCGTTGGTACTGGTCATTGCTCCAATCTTCGCAGCGAACCGGTGGCATTCTCCAAGCTACGGGTACTGAACCGGTCAAAGTCGCGGTTTTAGCTTGGGCAACGCGGCCTGTCCAGCTATCCGCTCCCGCCCCATAGGAGGCAAATCACAGCTAAATCGGCGTCGGAAATCACACTCACCCAAAAACGGCACGGCGCAATAAATTTTACGCTGCTGAAAAAAAGGCCCCGGGAAAGCTCCCGAGGCCAGGCCATTGCGAGATACACCAGTGTGGGGCACTGAAAGCACCACAATCGCTATGAAATTCCTATTTGCTGGCGGCGGCCTCTTCTGCCTCCAACGCTGTCAGGTCATCTTCATTGTCGGCATCGTCACCGGTATCGGCACCACCGCCCTCAAGCATCTTTTCGGTCAGAATTCCGGCGCTTTCACGCACCTGACGTTCGATATCGGTCGCGATCTCAGCGTTTTCGGTGAGAAAAGTCTTGGCGTTTTCACGACCTTGTCCAATACGCTGATCGCCATAGGAGAACCAGGCACCGGACTTCTCGACAATCCCCGCATCGACGCCAAGATCGAGCAATTCACCGGTCTTGGAGATACCCTCGCCGTACATGATGTCGAATTCGACCATCTTGAACGGGGGAGCGACCTTGTTCTTGACGACTTTGACCCGGGTCTGGTTGCCAACCACGTCATCCTTATCCTTGATCGCACCAATCCGACGAATATCAAGCCGCACACTGGAATAGAATTTGAGCGCATTGCCCCCGGTCGTGGTTTCGGGGCTACCAAACATGACGCCGATCTTCATTCGGATCTGATTGATGAAGATCACCATGGTCTGGGAGCGTGAAATCGAGCCGGTGAGCTTACGCAACGCCTGGCTCATGAGGCGAGCATGCAAACCCACATGGGTGTCGCCCATTTCGCCTTCCAGTTCCGCCCGCGGGACCAATGCGGCGACGGAATCCACGACCAATACGTCGATGGCACCGGACCGTACCAGAGTATCGGCAATTTCCAGCGCTTGTTCGCCCGCATCGGGCTGGGAAATCAACAAATCGTCGAGATCGACACCCAACTTCTTGGCATAGGACGGGTCGAGCGCATGTTCCGCATCGAGAAATGCACACGTACCGCCACTCTTTTGTGCCTCGGCGATGACATGCAGGGCTAAGGTGGTCTTACCCGAGCTTTCGGGCCCATAGATTTCGACGATCCGGCCTTTTGGCAGGCCGCCAATGCCCAGCGCGATATCGAGGCCCAGAGACCCGGTCGATACCGCTTCAATATCGACCGCCTGGTCCTGCTGGCCCAGTTTCATGATCGATCCCTTGCCATAGGACCGTTCGATCTGTCCCAGCGCAGCTTCCAGAGCTTTTTGTTTGTCCATACTATCCTTTTCGACGAGACGAATTGCTGATTGTGACATAGCGACGTTCCTTTCCTTATTTCATAGCGATCCTGCACTGGCAACCGAACCGCGTTTTGGACTTCGGCGTGGTGTGTCGCCGGTCCCGGTCACGATTTGGAAAAAATGTACACTATTTGTTCTTTTTCGCAAGTTCTTTTTTTGTTCTAATTTTCGAATGCGATAATACACTTAAAATCAATGAGTAAGAGAAACAGAGTATTTTTCTAATCGGTCGGACCGGCGGGGCGGTCGCCATCGGCGATGGCATCTTTCACCATACCGGCCAAATCTTGCAGACTGAACGGTTTGGCGAGGAATCGGAGATCGGCGAAATTATCCATCTCTTTTGCCATCGATTCTTCCGTATGGCCGGAAATACAGATTACCGGCAGTTCGGGCCGCGACTTTCGAGCTGCGGCGATTACCGCCGCACCGTTTACGTTCGGCATGATCATATCGGTGATCAAAAGGTCGAAATTCTCGTCGCGCAGCAATTCGAGCGCAACCTCTCCGTTATGAGCCTCGACAACCTTGTAGCCTTTGCTGCGGAGTGCACGCGCGCCAAACAACCGTACCGGATCCTCGTCTTCGACCAGTAGCACCGTACCGCCGCCGGTAAGGTCCGTCGCTGCCCGAGATGCCTCTATTACCGGCGTCGTTGCTGCTTCGCCTTCGTGGCAGGGCAAATAAATTATAAATCGTGCCCCCGCCCCGGTGCCGGCGCTCTCGGCAAACACAAATCCGCCGGTTTGTTTGATGATACCGTAGACGGTCGCCAACCCGAGCCCGGTGCCCGACCCTACCTCCTTGGTCGTGAAGAAGGGGTCGAAAATGCGTTCCAGATTTTCATCCTCGATACCAACCCCGGTATCGCTGACCCGAATAGCCACATAATTGCCGGGCGGCATCATATCGCGACCTGCCAGCGGTTCGGTCCCACGGATAAAATCGAACGTTTCGATTTCGAGCCGCCCCCCCGCATCCATCGCATCGCGGGCGTTGACCACGAGATTGATAATTACCTGTTCGAGCTGACCCTGGTCCACCAACACTGCGCCAAGATCACGCCCATGAATTAACGACAAGTCGATATCGTCGCCTACAAGCCGCTTCAACATACTGGTCAATTCGGCCAAGACATCTGAAACCGCAAGCACCCGTGGCTGCAGAGTTTGCCGGCGCGAAAAGGCCAATAGCTGACGCACCAGCCGAGCACCGCGATTAGCATTTTGCTTGATTTGCATGACGTCTGCGAATACCTGTTCACCCGGCTGAAAACGCTGCAGTAGCAAATCGCAAAACCCGATCATCGCCGTCAGCAAATTATTGAAATCGTGCGCAATCCCGCCCGCAAGCTGGCCGACGGCCTGCATTTTTTGCGACTGAGCAAATTGAGTTTCGAGGCGAACCTGTTCGGTAACGTCGGTCAGATGCAAAACGTGAGGATTGCCGCCGTCTATGCGTACCGGATGGATGGCTATACTGCGCTGCGGGTTCGCCTTGAGCGGCAGCGTCAACGGCTCCGGTGTTGCGTCTGTATTCTCACGCAGTGCAGCGACCAGCTCCGCCGAGCGCTCGAAAAAACTCTCCACAGCCCGCCCAGCCGCCGCTTCGTCTTCGAGCAATTCGGCCGCCGCCGGGTTGCAAGCGGCAATACGGAAACCGCTTTTCGCATCATCGATCATAACGATGCCGAACGGCATTTTTTCGAAAACCGCTGCAAGGTCCGGGTTGGTCGAAGAGCCACCGCGAACTCGGGCAAAAACACTCCGCAACCAGCCGGATGGGGGCGCCATCGAAAGCTCCTACAACCGGTATTATTCTGCCGGTGCGCCGGCCATATTGCCGGCAGCCCGGCCGTTGCCGCCACGCAAGCCCCACACATAACTGATAACTTCGGCAACCGCCTGATAATGTTCCGGCGGCACTTCATCATCGAGATCGACACTGGCGAAGAGCGCACGAGCCAAGGGTGGGTTTTCGACGATGGTGATGTCATTTTCTTCCGCGATTTCGCGGATGCGCTGGGCAATCAGATCTTGTCCTTTAGCCGTCACTCTGGGTGCTTCCATCTCGTCTTCGTCATATTTGAGCGCCACCGCATAATGAGTCGGGTTGGTAATCACCACATCCGCCTCCGGCACCGCCGCCATCATGCGCTGGCGCGCGCGCTCTTGTCGGATTTGGCGGAGACGTTGTTTCGCGGTGGGATCGCCTTCGGACTGCTTGTGCTCCTCTTTAACCTCTTGTTTGGTCATGCGAAGTTGTTTTTTGTGGCGGTAGCGCTGGAAAATCAGATCGGCGATCGCAATTACCGCCAAAACCGCAACGACCGCGACCAACATCTTAAGTAGCGTTTCGTGCAAGATCGCGAGAAAGTCCTGCGTCGAATAAGTAGTAAGAGAATCGAGCCCGGGCATTAGTGGCAACACCGGCAACGCGCCAATTATGGCAACGATGGAAATCTTCAAAACGCCTTTAACAAACTCGTTCAACTGATTTCCAGAAAACAGCCTTTTCGCGCCCTTGATGGGGCTAATTTTCTCGGTTTTGAACCCGATCGCCTTCGGCGAGAAAACCGGACCGTTCTGGATCAGTGGGCCGGCGGCAGCAACGATTACAATGATAAGCAACGGCCAAAACAAGGCCGATCCGATATTCACTAACGTATCGGCAAAAACGGCAAAAATATCCCCTGGCAGCATGACGAACAAATGCGGCGCTTCAACAAAAGGTAGCAGGGAGGCCTTGATCCCCCGGAGTGCGGAAGGAAAAGCCATCGCAATCAGAATGCCCGCCGCCAAAAGGATCAGCCAAGTGTTGATCTCACGGCTAACTGCAACGTTGCCCCGTTCACGGGCTTCATTGAGTTTTTTGGGTGTCGGTTCTTCTGTTTTTTGTGATTCGTCGGCCTGTTCGGACATCGAACTTCCCTCGAGCCTCTGTTCCGCACCTTACGGCGCGAGAAACCGCCCCATATTAGATTCGAAATAGTTAAGAAACCACATTAATGCCGCCGGAAATGTAATCATCATTATGAAAAGCCCGATCCATATCTGTACCGGCAGTGCGACGAAAAATACCGGCAGTTGCGGATTCAACCGGGCCAACAAACCGAGCCCGGTATAAAATAGAATGCCGACAAACAGAAATGGGGTGGCGATCTGGAAGCCGAGCGCAAAGCTCTGTGCCAGAAATTTCGCGAACGTATCGGCAATATCTCCGAATTCCGGCACCGTCCCAGGCACGAAAAGACTATAGCTGTCGACGACGCCCATTAGCATGATGTGATGCGCGTCCGTGATAAAAATAAGCAACAACCCGAGAATAGACAGAAATACGGCCGGCAAACCGCCGGTATCGGACAGGAGTGGATTAAAGAGAAGTGCGTTGGCGAATCCGGCATAAAATCCGAGGATAGTCCGGCCAAGCGGATTTATTTCATGGTGCAGATGCTTTACATGTTCCCTGAGAAGGATCGGTATTATCAGCAAAAATTTAACCAATTGGTGAAACAATTCGTCGATGCGGTTCCAAGTTCGGCACCCATAGTACTGGAGATCGGAAAAAGCGTGATCGTCGGCGATGTTTACGGCGCATTGAAAAAATGCCGAAAGCTGATGAAGTATGAAGAAGAGGTACTAAAGCATGTCACAGGCTGATGCCTATCAGTCCTCCGAGAAATTAGGCGCGAACGCGGCGCAAAATGAGGCGCGGGCGTTACTCGAGGCCGCTCGGATGATGGATGCATGCCTAGGTGGCTCGGACGATGTCGATGCCTACAAGGCGGCTCTTCGTTTGAATTGGCGTCTGTGGACTATTTTCCAGGCCGACATATCGACGCCTGAAAATCCGCTTCCTCTCGATATTAAAGAAAACATTCTCAGTCTCAGCGTATTTATCGACAAACATACGGTTGCCGCGTTGGCGGAACCGGAAATGCGCAAACTGAAAGTTTTGATCGACATCAACCGGAATATCGCATCCGGTCTCATGACCGTGCCCGAAGGTGAAAATGCCGGGTCAGCCGAAGCAGAAACGCCTGCCGAATTGCCCAAGGCGTTGAATAAGGACGATGTCGTCGCCTAGGTAATGGCTTTCGTTGCGTCAGGCAACACGGAACTTTTCCACTGCCTTTTCATTTAATTCGAAACCCAGGCCCGGCCCGTCCGGCGCTTTTAAGACACCGTCGATCGGTTCCGGCATGCCATTCAGAATAGGAGTCGAGCGCGGCATGAATTCGACCATATGGCCATTGGGCACTGCTGCGAGTAGATGCACGTGGACTTCCGGCACCACATGGCCGCAAACCCTCATTTGGAAGGCTTCCGCCAGCGCAGCGATTTTCCGCCATGGCGTGATGCCGCCCACCCGGGCGATATCCAGGATAGCGATATCGAGTGCGCGAGCCTGGAAGGTGTCACGGAATTGAACGAGCTGATAGAGATGCTCGCCACCGGTTACCGCTATGTCGAGCAGGGAGGTTAATGCGGCGAGACCCTCAAGGTCCGTATGAACCAGGGGATCCTCGTACCAGAAGATTCCCGCGTCCTGCAGCGCCAACCCCATTTTGCGCGCGGTGAGTAAATCCCAGCTTTCGGTAGCGTCGACCATAATGCCTACATCCGGCCCGGCGCCGGCCGCCGCAGCCTTT
>PBKG01000022.1 GCA_002722095.1 Rhodospirillaceae bacterium | reverse complement strand
CGGGACCGATCGTATGGCGATGGCTGTTATGCGGCGTGGAATCCTGAACTGCCGGCGACGACTATGTTGCTGATCAGGACCGTGCCGCGTATGGCGCCTTATATTTTTGGCGAACGCAACGGCATACATATCATCGATTTAGAACAGACCGTTCCAATGCTCCACCGGGCTCTCGAGGCGGTGCGCGAAGTCGCCCAAAACCGCGGTCGAGTGCTGTTTGTGGGCACCAAACGTCAAGCGACGGATATTGTCAAAGAAGCCGCGATGCGGTGCGCCCAAAACTATGTCAATCACCGCTGGCTGGGTGGAATGTTGACCAATTGGAAGACCATTTCCAATTCGATCAAACGGCTAAAACAGCTCGAAGACTTGCTCAAGGAAGAAAATGTCGGCTTGACCAAGAAAGAGCTGCTGGGCCTGGAACGCGAACGTAACAAGCTCGATCGTGCCTTGGGCGGGATCAAGGAAATGGCGGGGCTTCCTGATATCGTCGTAATTGTCGATACGAACAAGGAATCGATCGCCGTCCAGGAAGCCCGCAAATTATCGATTCCCACAATCGGCATTCTAGATAGCAACTCGGACCCGGAAGGAATCTCCATGCCGGTCCCGGGGAACGACGATGCAATGCGGGCAATATCGCTATACTGCAACCTCTTTGCCGATGCGGTCCTGGACGGATTGCAAGCGGGACTAATGGGTGCCGAGGGTGATCCAGGCGAGGGCGACGAAGCTCCCGCGGAAAATCTTGACGCGGGAGAAGAAACGACCGTCACCGTCGAGAAAAAGCCTGCGGCCAAACCTGCGGCTGCGGTCGAAGCAAGTGCGGATGAGGCGCAAGCTCAGGAAACAAAAGCTGAGGACGCACCAGCCGAAGAAGCGCCGGCAGCGGCGGAAACTGCGCCTGAGGAAGAGGCCTCAACCGAGGACTCTCCATCAGGGGAAAGCCCAGCCGAGGATGCCGAGAAGGCGAAATAAATCTAATTCAACTCGATAAATGGCGGTTTTAACCGCCCAGCAACGAAGGAAGTATGATGGCGGCAATTAGCGCGGGGCTCGTCAAGGAGCTAAGAGATAAGACCGGCGCCGGTATGATGGACTGTAAAAAGGCGCTGACCGAAACCGACGGAAATGTGGAGGAAGCCGTCGATTGGCTTCGTACCAAAGGTTTGGCTGCGGCAGCCAAAAAGGCCGGCCGGGTGGCCTCGGAGGGACTTGTGGGCGTTGTTGCGGATGGAACGACCGGCGCGGTTATCGAAGTCAATTCGGAAACCGACTTTGTATCGCGTAACGAAGACTTCCAAAAACTCGTCAGCACTCTCACAACCATTGCCCTTGAAAATGAGGGCGACCTGGCGGCGATCAATGGTACCGATTACCCAGGCACGGGACGGTCCGTCGAAGATGAAATAACCCAGCAAATCGCAACAATTGGCGAAAATTTGTCGATCAGGCGCGCCGACAAAGTGAGCGTCGGAAGCGGGCTCGTCGCCAGCTACGTACACAGTGCCTTGGCCGAGGGTCTTGGCAAAATTGGAGTTTTGCTGGCACTCGAATCTGACGGCAACGCGGAAAAACTTGCGGAGCTTGGAAAACAGCTCGCAATGCATATCGCTGCGGCTAGGCCTGAATGGGTTGCCAAAGAAGATGTCTCTGAAGAGGACCAAGAACGCGAACGGAAAGTTCTGCGCGAACAAGCCGCAGATTCCGGGAAGCCTCCCGAAATCATCGAGAAAATGGTCGATGGCCGGATGCGCAAATATTACGAGGAAGTCTGTCTAATGGAACAGACTTTCGTTATCGATAACGAGACAAAAATTTCCAAGGTCTTGAAAAATGCAGCCGGCGACATCGGCGGTGAAGTTAAAGTTGCGGGCTTTATTCGCTATGGTCTTGGCGAGGGGATTGAAAAAGAGGAAAGTGATTTTGCTGCCGAAGTGGCCGCAACAGCCGGAACCTAACTCTTTCCTTAAACCCCAATGCGCAAACAGGAGCGGTTGAGCAGATGGCCGATAAGAAATCCACTTTCAACCGCGTTTTGCTGAAGATCTCCGGAGAAGCCTTGATGGCCGACCGGGATTTTGGCCTCGATCCGGATATGGTCGCCCAGGTCGCCGGCGAGATCAAATCAGTCAATGACTTTGGTGTCGAAGTCTGCCTCGTAATCGGCGGCGGCAACATCTTTCGTGGAGTATCGGTCGCAGCGGACGGTATGGAGCGTGCGTCAGCAGATTATATGGGAATGCTGGCAACCGTTATGAATGCCCTGGCTGTTCAAAGCGCGTTGGAAACTCTCGGCGTCGACACGCGAGTCCAATCGGCAATCCCGATGAATGCGGTGTGCGAGACCTATATTCGTCGCCGCGCCGTGCGGCATATGGAAAAGGGCAGGGTGGTCATATTTGCCGCTGGCACCGGAAATCCATACTTCACCACCGACACCGCGGCGGCGCTCAGAGCATCAGAAATGGAATGCGATGCACTTTTAAAAGCTACCAAAGTAGATGGCGTATATTCTGCAGATCCAATTGCCGACCCAAGCGCGGAACGTTTTGATCAGCTCACTTATATGGATGTGCTTTCGCGGGACCTCAAAGTCATGGACGCGGCTGCAATTTCATTGGCACGGGAAAACGAAATACCGATAATTGTCTTCTCGATTAACGAGAAAGGCGGCTTCGCTGATGTTATAAAGGGCGAAGGTCGATTTACGGTGATTTCGGAAGCGAGGTAATCCCATGGCTGATGATGACGATTTCGATATTGATGACATTCAACGGCGCATGGATGGCGCGTTAACTGCGCTGGCGCGGGAGTTCGGAGGTCTTCGAACAGGTCGCGCATCCACCGCGATGCTGGAACCCTTGACGGTCGATGCCTATGGCAGCCAGATGCCGATCGACCAATTGGGGACGGTCAACGTACCAGAAGCCCGGTTGTTGACTGTTCAGGTTTGGGACAAGGGTTTGGTCTCGGCGGTCGAAAAATGCATTCGTGAATCCGATCTCGGCCTTAACCCGCAGACCGATGGCCAATTAATCCGCATTCCGATTCCAGACCTCAGTGAAGAGCGTCGTGTTGAAATCCAGAAAATCGCTGCCAAATATGCGGAACAGGCGCGTGTGGCTGTGCGCAACGTACGCCGCGACGGTATGGATCAGCTAAAAAAGGCCGAAAAGTCCGGCAACATGTCCCAAGACGATCAGCATATCTGGGGCGATGAGCTGCAAGAACTCACCGACGATCATGTGAAAAAGATCGACGAAGCGCTGGAGCAAAAAGAAGCCGAAATTATGCAGGTTTAAACGCTGACCAGCATGGATAAAGACCTCAAGGAACCACCAACACACGTTGCCATCGTTATGGATGGGAATGGTCGATGGGCAAAGGCACGTGGTCTTCCGCGCAGCGAAGGACATAGACGTGGCGCGGAATCGGCTCGCAAGGCCGTACAGTGCGCTGCCGATCTCGGCATCCAATATTTGACTCTTTTCAGCTTTTCTTCCGAGAATTGGAGCCGGTCCGCCAGCGAAATCGAAGATTTAATGGGATTGTTGCGCTGGTATTTACGATCGGAAACCGCTGAATTGCACAAGAATAATGTTCGGCTCAAGGTAATCGGAGAACGCAGTCGTCTGCCGAAAGATATTGTCGAACTGATCGAAAACGCTGAAACGACAATGGACGGGAATACCGGTCTGACATTGATATTGGCGCTCAGTTACGGAGGTCGGCAGGATATAGTCGCGGCTGCACGAATTCTTGCGCGCCAAGTCGCAGAGGGAGCGTTGCAGTCGGATGCAATCGACGAATCTCTTTTCGGTCGTTACTTGGCAACCGGAGGAATTCCCGACCCGGACCTCCTAATTCGCACCAGCGGCGAGCAGCGCATCAGCAACTTCCTAATTTGGCAGCTTGCTTATACCGAATTTGTGTTCACGGAAGTCCTATGGCCCGACTTTGATGATTCGCATTTTGAAAATGCTGTCGCCGAATTCCGCCGTCGGGATCGACGCTATGGCGCCACCGTCGACTCTCGTTGATCCGATCAAGCTCCTGAAACGAATTGCCTCCGCTCTCGTGCTGCTTGCGGTAGCGGCCGGCGCGATTTGGTTTGGTGACTGGCCGATGGTTTTGTTTTTCGCGGTCCTTGCCACCTTGCTGTATTGGGAATGGTGCCAGCTAACCGCAATTTCCACCGTTCCGATTAGTTGGGCAGTCAGTATCGTGATCGGCGTCTTTTGCGTCCTGTCCGCATATCTTTGGCCTGAATTTCGTCTGCCACTAATCGCCGCTCTTACTTTGGGATCGATTTTTATCGCAACACGACGGTTTGGCAGATTTGGATTTTGGCTCGCGTTCGGTCCTCCTTTGATAGCGGCCACCATGATCGCCGCGATATATCTTCGCCTAATGCCCGATCATGGTCTCGAAACTGTGTTTTGGGCCGTTTTCATAGTTTCGTCTATGGATATCGGAGGCTACGCATTCGGGAAAGCAATCGGAGGCCCCCGCATGGCGCCCAATATTAGTCCTGGTAAAACCTGGGCAGGCCTTTTGGGTGGAACAGCCCTGGCTGCAGCGATTAGCGTTTTCGTCGGACTGGCCTTAGGCGGTAATAGTGTAGTGACCCTGGTACTTTTGGGAGCCGGTCTGGCGCTCGCGGCGCAGGCGGGTGACCTCCTCGAGTCGGCCTGGAAACGCCATTTTGACGCTAAGGATTCAAGCGCGCTCCTACCCGGTCACGGTGGGTTTCTGGACCGTTTCGATGGGTACTTGACCGTGTTCCCGATCGTGGCACTAATGGCGGCTCTTTCAGGCAGGAGCCCGTTACTATGGCCGTGATAAGCGCAGAGTCGCCGAAAGCCGAAACGGAGGCCGAACCGCGCCGGGTTACCATATTGGGATCGACCGGATCGGTGGGCTGCCAAACCATCGACATCATCCGCCGCAATCAGGCGGACTACGATGTCGTAGCTTTGACCGCGCGGTCCAACATTGAGGAATTGTCGGCCCAGGCAAAAGAGTTCCGTCCGTCCTTTGTCGCGCTCGCGGACCCGGCACGATACTCCGATCTAAAGGATGACCTCGCGGGGCTGGATATCGAAGTCGCGGCTGGTCCCGAAGCGGTCGCCGAAGCGGCAGCGCTCGAAGCCGAGTGGGTAATGGCGGCAATCGTCGGTGCCGCGGGTCTGAAACCAACACTTGCCGCGGTTGAACGAGGTGCCATCGTCGCGTTTGCAAACAAGGAATGTCTGGTTTGTGCGGGCGAACTGATGATGTCGGAGATAGAAAGGCGAGGGGCAACGTTGCTGCCGGTCGACTCCGAACACAATGCGATCTTTCAAGTTTTCGATTTCGATCGGCGGGATGGTATCGAGAAACTGATTCTAACCGCCTCCGGTGGCCCATTCCGGGAATGGGATATCGATCGCATGGCAAAAGCCAGCCCGGAGGAAGCTGTAGCGCATCCTAATTGGGATATGGGAGCGAAAATTTCGGTCGATTCCGCCACCATGATGAATAAAGGCCTCGAGGTGATCGAGGCGCACTATCTTTTCGGCTTGCCGGAAGACAAAATCGACGTAGTTGTGCATCCACAATCGGTAATTCATAGCATGGTTGCCTATGTCGATGGCTCGGTTCTCGCGCAACTCGGCACTCCGGATATGCGAACACCGATCGCATACACGCTGGGCTACCCGGATCGAGTAACGACGCCCTGCGACCGGCTCGATTGGCAGGAGTTAATGACCCTTACTTTTGAAACTCCCGATCCGGATCGGTTTCCGGCACTTCGAATCGCCCGTGACGTATTGCGGGCCGGCGGCAGTGCACCAATCGTTATGAATGCGGCAAATGAAATTGCCGTGGCCAGCTTTCTGGAGGGCGGCGTCGGGTTTCTCGAGATCGCAGAAGTTGTCGAAGACGCGTTGGCAAAGTTCGGCCATCGACAACCGCAATCGCTCGATGACGTGGACCGGCTCGATCAAGAAGCTCGGATACTGGCAAACGATATCGTGGGCACACGGCTTTAGGCCGGAAATTCGTGGAAAATTTGAGTAGCTAATGGAATTTCTTTTTACTTATCTCTTACCCTTTCTGATTTTGCTGACGGTTCTGGTTTTCGTCCATGAACTCGGCCACTACTGGATCGCGCGCCGGAACGGCGTCCGCGTGGAAGTCTTTTCTATCGGATTTGGGCCGGAAATATTTGGTTGGACCGATAAGGCAAACACACGTTGGAAATTCAGTGCCATCCCGCTCGGCGGATATGTCAAAATGTTTGGTGAAGGTGAGCATACCGGTGGCGGAGCCTCGGAGAGGCCGCTTACAGAAGAGGAAAAGGCGGTCTCATTCGCTCACAAACGACTTGGTCAGCGAGCGGCGATCGTTTTCGCCGGTCCCGCCGCCAATTTCATATTTGCAATTGTCGTATTGGCCGGTCTCTTTATGACCGTGGGCCAACCTTATACGCCCGCCGAGGTAGGTTCGGTAAAAGAAGGCAGCGCGGCCGCTAAAGCGGGTCTCGAAGCTGGCGATAAGTTTCTCGAGATTTCAGGCACTTCCATTCAACGATTCGAGGACGTGCAACAAATTGTCCGCCTGAGTGCGGGCGAACGACTCGAACTTTTGATCGGGCGTGGCGACAAACAGATCACCCTTTACGCGACACCACAAGTATCTGAAATAAAGGATAGATCAGGAAATACACATAAAATCGGCCTACTCGGCGTATCTCGCCAAGGTGTTGCGTATGTTCGCCATGGTCCGTTCAAAGCTGTTTGGCAAGCAATGCGCGAAAGCGTCCAACTCACGCTCGCTACGTTTAAAGCTATTGGCCAAATGATAGAGGGCACTCGCAGTGCCAAAGAATTGGGAGGGCCCGTTCGAATTGGCCAAATGTCAGGGGATTTCGCCAAATCAGGCTTCGTTCCTTACATCTGGTTCATGGCACTTTTGTCGATAAATCTGGGACTTATAAATTTATTCCCGATCCCTATGCTTGATGGTGGGCACTTGCTGTTTTATGGCATGGAAGCGGTATTTCGCCGCCCCATTAATGAACGAATTCAAGAGTACAGTTTTAGAATTGGGTTGGCCTTGATACTTGGATTTATGATTTTTGTTACATTTAATGATATTAAATCTCTTTTTAATGTTTGAATTGGCAAGAAAAACATCTTAAAAACACCGTAGAAATAAAGAAGGTTGACTTGCGAGTGTTCAGAGTAATCGCCGCTGCACTATTTGCCGTGGTTGGGCTCGGAGCGCTTGCGATAGATTCGCATGCGCAGGGAGCAGGGCCAGGACCGGGCGCGCCGATCATCGTGCCGCCGGCACCGCAAGGTGCACCGGCACCGTCGGCGGCACCGTCTTCGCGCGTGCGCACTCAGGCCTTGCCACAAGGTCCCGCTATCAAGGAAATCATCGTAGAGGGGACCCGGCGGATCGATCCTGCGACCGTGCACTCTTACATGACAGTGAAAGAGGGTGATTCTTTTTCAGCCGAGCAAATCAACAGGTCCCTCAAAAAATTGTACGCGACCGGGTTGTTCCGTGACGTCACTATCAACCGCGAAGGACCAAACTTGGTCGTGCGAGTGGTCGAAAACCCGGTCATCAACCGCATCGCATTCGAGGGAAACAAAGAACTCGATGACGAAGCGCTGAACCTGGAAATCCAACTCCGACCTCGCGTCGTCTTTACCCGTACACGAGTACAGCACGATGTGAAGCGCATTCTCGAGCTATATCGGCGTAGCGGCTATTTTGCGGCTGTCGTTGAACCTAAAGTGATCCAGTTGGAACAAAACCGTGTCGATTTGGTGTTCGAGGTTAATGAAGGCCGGCAAACCGGCATCAGCCAAATTTCGTTTATCGGAAACAAAGAGTTTTCAGACAGCGCACTGCAAGAGGTAATCTTGACCCGCGTTTCGCGCTGGTATCGTTTCTTTTCCAGCGCCGATACCTACGATCCAGATCGGCTTACATTCGACAGGGAATTGCTGAGACGTTTTTATTTGGAACACGGCTATGCGGATTTCCGGGTCGTTTCAGCTGTAGCCGAATTGGCTCAAGACCGAACCAATTTTTTCATTACCTTCACCATCGAAGAAGGACCGCGCTACAAATTCGGTAACATCAAGGTCGAATCCAAAATCAAGGAAGTAAACCCAGGTTTGCTACGGCCACTCGTAAAAGCCGATAGAGGCGATTGGTACAACTCCAAAAAAGTCGAAGGTGATGTAGTAAAGATCACTAACGAAGTGGGTAATCGCGGTTTCGCATTCATCGACGTTCGTCCGGTCGTACGCCGCGACAGTAAAGCACGCATTATCGAGATTACCTATTCGGTCCAGGAAGGCCCCAAGACATTTGTCGAAAGGATCGATATTCGGGGCAACGTGCGGACTTTGGATCGAGTAATTCGACGAGAATTTCGGCTTGTGGAAGGTGACGCCTTCAACGCAGCAAAACTCAGGAGATCGCGTCAGCGGATCAATAACCTGGGCTATTTCTCCAAGGTTGAAGTTAATAAGAAACCTGGCTCGACGCGAGACAAGACCGTGGTCGAGGTGGATGTCGAAGAACAATCGACGGGCGAACTCAGTGTCGGCGCGGGCTTTTCTACGTCCGACGGACCGCTTGGCGAAGTTTCCTTACGCGAACGAAATCTCCTCGGTCGCGGCCAGGACCTCGGTGTTTCAGGGCGAATATCCGCGCGTTCGCAATCCTACCGCTTATCTTTTACCGAACCCTATTTTCTTGACCGTGAACTCGCTGCGGGCGCGGATATCTACCGAACTACCCGTAACCGCGGCAATCAGAGCGGCTTCGACGAGGAGAGGACCGGTGGCACGTTGCGGCTTCGCTATCGGATCAACGAAGAATGGACGCACGGGGTTCGCTACCAACTCGAATTACAAAATTTGACCGATGTGCAAAGCGATGCATCCCAATTCATCAGGTCACAGGAAGGCGAAAAGTTGAAATCTTCCGTCGGCCACACGTTGACTTACGATACTCGCGATAATCGCCAAGACCCAACCGAAGGTATGGTGGTCCGTCTCAGTAATACCTTTGCCGGACTCGGCGGCGACATTCGCAATCTCGCCTCGTCCCTGAAAGCCCAGTATTACTATCCGTTCGGCAAGCAATGGATCGGAACCGTAAGAGGCGAAATGAGCCACATATTCGGTATCGGTCAAGATGTCCGCGTGCTTGATCGTTACAATCTTGGTGGCGACAGTTTCCGCGGCTTTGATACATCCGGTATCGGCCCTCGCGACCGGCTAAGCAACGATGCTCTTGGCGGACTGACACGGGCAGTTGGTACAGCTGAATTAAAGTTTCCCTTGGGATTACCCGATGAGCTTGGCGTTTCCGGCGCCTTGTTTACCGATGTTGGAACCGTTTTCGGCACCGAAGAGCAAAGCAATATAATTGACGACGAGGCTGGCCCCCGCGTGACAATTGGTGCAGGTATCGGCTGGAAATCGCCTCTCGGACCATTGCGTATTGATTTCGGCTACCCGATTGTGAAAAAGGATTTCGACAAAACGGAATTTGTCCGATTCAGTTTCGGCACGCGGTTTTAGTTCATGCAATGGCTAGGGAAACTCTCCAATAAAGCGATCGCCTTGTTGGGGCTGGTTGCACTTTGCCATGTGCTCGCACCCCAATCCCCAAAAGCACAAACAACCAGTGTTGCCGTCGTCGACCGCAATCTGGTTACCCGAGATTCTCTGGCCGCAAAAGGCATGCGTGAGTTGATTGATCAGAGGTATCAACGCTATCAGTCGGAAATCAGAGATGCACAGAATGCTTTGGAAAAGGCGCGCGACGAACTGAAAAGACAGTCGTCCAAACTTGATTCAGAGACGTTGAAACAACGCCGTACGGAAATTCGCCAACAGGCGACCGAATTGTCACGCGTACTGCAAAGCCGAAAAAGTGAACTCGATCAAATGTTTAACCGCGGCATGGCGCAGATAGACGAAGCGTTAAACGATATCCTAAAAACGTTGGCGAGCGAACGCGGAATTAATATGATCGTCAACGCAACCAAAAGCCGGCGCATCGTTTTATTTATCGACAAAAATCTGGTACTCACAGAAGAAGCGTTGAAACGTTTGAATAAGCAATTGCCTAAGGTCGAATTGGTGGTAACACCGCCACCGCCGGCTAAGGGACGTTAAAATAGGGGAGGGTGTGGGACCCGTTGCATCATGAGTAGCGAAGCGCAAGCAATCAAAACTATTTCCGAAGCAGATCCGGAAGTCATCGATATACAAGAGATCATGGATCTCTTGCCACACCGTTATCCGTTTCTGCTGATCGACAAAATAATCGATGTGATTGGGGACGAACGTGCGACAGGCATAAAATGTGTCTCGGTTTCAGAACCGTTTTTCCAAGGACATTTTCCAGAGCAACCAATCATGCCGGGCGTATTAATCATTGAGGCTATGGCTCAAACCGCCGCCGCGATTGTTGTCAGGCAATTGCCCGAAGCCGAAGGCCAGCGCGGTGTCTATTTCATGACTATCGAAAACGCAAGATTCCGTCGCCCTGTTGGTCCCGGCGACACACTTCATCTTCAAGTTAAAAAAATCCGCCAACGCGGCAAAGTCTGGAAATTCTCGGGCGATGCCTTGGTAGACGGGCAGGTAGCAGCAGAAGCTACATACACCGCAATGATCGTCGAGGATCAATGACCACGGAAATCCACCCCTCGTCGGTAGTCGAAGCAGGGGCCGAGATCGGCGAGAACGTCCAGATCGGCCCCTTTTGCTATTTGGGGCCCAACATAAAATTAGGCGACAATTGCAAGTTGCACTCGAATGTGGTGGTCACGGGTCACACTACATTGGGGAACGATACAGAGATTTTTCCTTTTGCATCAATCGGCCATGTTCCGCAAGACCTTAAATTCGAAGGCGAGGAATCTGCGTTAATCATCGGTAAAAGAAACAAAATTCGCGAATACGTCACCATGAATCCGGGAACGAAAGGTGGCGGAATGATAACCAAAGTTGGCGATGGATGTTTGTTTATGGTTGGGGCCCACGTAGCCCATGATTGCGATGTCGGCGATCATGTCATTATGGCCAATAATGCTACCTTGGCGGGCCACGTCACGCTTGGGGATCACGTAATTATCGGTGGTCTTTCGGCCGTGCATCAGTTCGTACGTGTCGGCCATCACGCAATGGTCGGCGGTATGACCGGGGTTGAGTTTGACATAATTCCCTTCGGTCAGGTTCAAGGTGACCGGGCCTATCTTTCGGGGCTGAATCTTGTCGGCCTTAAGCGCGGCAATTACGGCAAGGAAAAGATCAGCAAGTTGCGAGCCGCCTATCGAATGCTGTTTGCCGATGAAGGTACCGCTAAGGAGCGGGTTAAAGATGTCGCCACGACCTTCGGTGAGGAGGCAGAGGTTATGGAAATAGTTGAGTTTATGCGCGCAGAATCACAACGGGGCATCACCCAACCCAAGTCGAGCCATGAAACCTAAGCTCGGTATAATTGCGGGCGGTGGCGATTTGCCCCGACGCATCGCCGAAATCTGTGAAAAGGAAAAAAGGCCTTACGATATCCTAGCCATCGAGGGACAGGCGGACGCAGACGAACTCGCCGGGCATCCTGTGGAATGGTGCCGACTTGGTGCGGCTGGCAAAGCGATAGAAATGATGCATCGCTGCGGGATCGAAGAGATCGTCATGGCGGGCCCGGTTCGGCGTCCTAGTTTGGCGGCATTGCGTCCCGATATGAGAGCATTGCAGGTAATCGGTAGGGCTGGTCGCAAAGCATTCGGCGACGATGGCCTCTTGCGCGCCGTAATCGAGGAAATTGAAGGCGAAGGCGTTAAAGTCGTTGGAATGGACACGATACTTCCCAATCTGAAGCCTGACATTGGCGTTCTGGGCCAACATAGCCCCGACGAAGACGCGAAAATCGATATCGCCCGCGGCGCGGAAATACTCGATGCGCTCAGCCCACATGATGTCGGTCAATCGATTATCATTCAGCAAGGGATGGTACTTGGGATAGAGGCAGCCGAGGGGACCGACGGGCTTATAGAAAGGTCGGAGCACCTCCATGGGGATGGCCGAGGCGGTGTATTAGTAAAGCTACCCAAGCGAGGCCAGGACGCCCGCGCTGACTTGCCTACAATTGGGCCCAAGACGATCGACCTGGCGAGGGTCGCAGGCCTTTCGGGAATCGCGTTGGAGGCTCAGGGAGCGCTAGTCATCGATAGTGAAGAGACTATCCGCCGTGCCGATGCCGCTGGGCTTTTCCTGATCGCTTTGGACCGCAATTGACCCACGAAGATGAGCGACAAGAGGCCAAAACTTTTCCTCATCGCAGGTGAGCCATCTGGTGATGGGCTCGGCGGACGCCTCATGGCTGCATTGAAGCGCGAAGCCGGCAACGAGATAAATTTTGTCGGTATCGGCGGCCAGCAGATGGAAGGCGAGGGGCTGAAGAGCCTTTTTCCGATGAGCGACCTGGCCGTCATGGGAATCACCGAGGTTTTGCCGCACCTGCCGCATTTACTACGTCGCATACGCGAAACCGCCGATGCAATTAGTCGGGAACGGCCCGATGCTGTGATCACTATCGATTCACCCTCTTTCGCCAATCGCGTGGTTTCACGCCTAAAGGACCGCTCTGCAACGCGCATCCATTACGTCGCTCCCTCGGTTTGGGCATGGCGGCCCTGGCGAGTGCACAAATACAAGCGGAACTACGATCACATTTTGGCACTTTTGCCATTCGAGCCGGATTTTTTCGAGGCTGTAGGGCTTCCTTGCCGCCATGTAGGCCATCCGGTGGTCGAGTATGGGGCGGACAAAGGCGATGGGGCAGCTTTCCGTGTGCGCAACGGAATCTCGTCCGAGGAAACCGTAATTTGCGCGCTTCCCGGATCGAGACGAGGAGAGGTTAAACGATTGGCACCAATTTTCGGCGACGCGCTGTCAAAATTGGCCACCAACGGTCAACAGTTTCGAGTTTTTATCCCGACCGTGGACACCGTTGCCTCGACGTTGCCAGGACTGATCGGAGATTGGCCAGGCGAACCAAAAATTCTTACCAGCCTGGACGACAAATACGACTTGATGGCCGCGGCGAACGCTGCGATTGCCGCATCCGGGACGGTTGCGGTCGAATTAGCACTCGCCAAGGTACCTACCGTCATCGCTTACAAAGTGACCTGGATTACGGCACAGTCGATCCGTCCGTTGCTTAAGGTGAAATTTGCAAACCTGATAAATATCATTCTCGACAAAGCCGTTGTTCCAGAACGCCTTCAACACTTTTGCACCGCGGGTAATCTGGCGGGAGATTTGGAAGAACTACTGACAAAGGAAGGCCGTGAAGCACAGCTTGCGGCGGTCGAACCGGCCTTGAAAATGCTTGGTGCCGGCGATGCATTACCCAGCACACGAGCCGCGCGCGCGATACTCGATATTTTGAAGAAATGAAATCGGGCCTGCCTTCATTCGAAGGAGGCCCGACTCCAGATTCCAGCGTAAAATACCCTGGCTATCTTTACCATTCTACCGCTTATGCAGGGGCACAACCGGGCGCTCGGTTGCGCCTGTATAGAGCTGACGTGGCCGGCCCAATTTCTGCACCGGATCCTCGATCATCTCGTTCCACTGGGCAATCCAACCGATCGTGCGCGCAATGGCGAACAACACCGTGAACATGGTGGTCGGCATGCCGATCGCTTTCAGGATGATACCGGAATAAAAATCGACATTCGGGAATAGCTTCTTTTCAATGAAGTATTCGTCCTTCAGAGCCATTTCCTCGAGTTGAACTGCGATATCGAGCAACGGTTCATGCTCGATCCCCAGTGCGTTCAGAACTTCATGACAGGATTCCTGCAACACTTTGGCGCGCGGGTCGTAATTCTTGTAGACCCGATGCCCGAACCCGAACAAACGGAACTCATCGTTAGGATCTTTGGCCTTGTCCACATATTCGGCAATCCGATCAGGCGTGCCGATCTCCGAAAGCATATTCAAAACTGCCTCGTTAGCGCCGCCATGCGCTGGTCCCCAAAGCGCAGCAATACCCGCCGCGACGCTTGCGAACGGGTTGGCGCCCGTGGAGCCGGCCAGACTCACGGTAGAAGTCGAGGCATTTTGCTCATGATCCGCATGTAGCAGGAAAATCCGATCCATCGCTTTGGCGACCACCGGATTTACCTGGTAGTCCTCAGCCGGAACCGCGAACATCATATGAAGGAAATTTTCCGCGTAATTGAGATCGTTACGAGGATAGATGAACGGCTGGCCGATTGAATACTTGTAGGCCATGGCGCCGATGGTCGGCATTTTTGCAACCAATCGGTGGGCCGTGATTTTCCGTTGAACCGGATCTAGTATGTCGGTCGAATCCGGATAGAAGGCAGACAACGCGCCAACCACACCGCACATAATCGCCATCGGATGGGCGCCTCTGCGGAAACCGTCATAGAACTTTTTCAGCTGCTCATGGATCATCGTATGTTCGGTGATGATCCGGACGAACTCTTCTTTTTCCTTCTTGTTTGGCAAATCGTCGTTCAGCAACATGTAACAAAGTTCCATGTAATCGCTGTGTTCCGCCATATCTTCGATCATATAGCCACGATGCATCAGGATGCCGGCTTCACCGTCGATATAGGTCAATTTGGATTCGCAAGCGCCGGTACAGGTGTAACCGGGATCGTACGTGAAATGGCCGGTCTGACTGTAGAGTTTGCCGATATTGATTACTTTGGGCCCGGTCGAGCCGGGAATCACTGGAAAGTCGTATGATTCTCCGGAACTGTGATCGGTCAAAGTTACATATTCATTCGCGCCGTCCGAGGCCGGTGATTTTGCCATATCAGCCCATCCCTGAAATTGGTTTTAATAGGAAAGATGTGATTTTTCAACGTCTTACGCCGAAACCACAACCCTGTTGCACCGCACTATAAACCGGCGGCGCCAACATCGCAAATGTCGACAATTGCCAATTAGTCGCAGACCGGTCAGGAGAGCGAAACGCCGGGCACTGCGGCTATGCGTGCCAAAGATTCGTCGCGGCCAAGAGCCACCAGGACCTCAAAAATGCCGGGCGAGGCGTTAGAGCCCGTTAGAGCGGCGCGCAATGGCTGAGCAATTTTTCCTAGGCCCAATTCTTGTGCTTCTGCGAAAGTGCGTATGTGCGCCTCGATCCCTTCGATGTCCCAATCTTCCGCTGTGGAAAGGTCTGAATGGAGCTGTGTCAACACACCCAACCCATCCTCATTTAGGCATTTCGCCGCCTTGGCATTGGCTAGAGGATAGGCCGGCCGCTCCGCGACGAATCCTGCATTTTCTGATAGTTGTCGCAAATTCTTAACACGCTCCTTCAGCGGGCCCATGAGAACGAGAAGCCTTTCGCGCAACGTATTCTCGCATTCAACACTGGAGTCTTGCAGTTCGGGTAGAATCATGTCGATCAGCTGCTGATTGTCCCGTTCCGAAATATAATGCCCGTTGAGACTTTCTAGCCGCTCGAAATCGAAACGCGACGGTGCCTTTCCTACTGAATCGAGACCAAACCAAGCGATCGCGTCGGCGCTTGAAATAATCTCATCGTCACCGTGCGACCAACCGAGACGCAGCAGATAATTGCGGATCGCGTCGGGCAGGTAGCCCATCTCACGATATGCTTCGACGCCGAGCGCTCCGTGCCTTTTCGACAGTTTTTGCCCGTCACCGCCATGAATGAGGGGAATATGCGCGAATTCCGGCGGCTCCCAGCCGAACGCCTTATAAAGGTGAAATTGGCGAAACGCGTTGTTCAAATGGTCGTCCCCCCGAATGACGTGGGTGATGCCCATATCGTGATCGTCCACGACGACCGAATGCATGTAAGTGGGCGTGCCGTCTGATCGGAGCAGTATAAAATCATCGAGTTCTTCATTTCGGACTGTGACAGCGCCCTGCACCAGGTCCTCGATTATGGTTTCGCCCTCGAGTGGCATTTTGATCCGAATAGCCGGTTCGACTCCCTGCGGTGCGTCGGAGGCATCTCGGTCGCGCCAACGCCGATCGTAGGGCGTCGAACGTCCTTCTGCGCGTGCCTGCTCCCGCATTTCCTTCAATTCTTCCGGGGAGCAATAGCAACGGTACGCTTTACCCTCGTCCAACAGGCGCTTGACCGCAGCCGCATGAAGGTCGCGCCGTTTCGATTGAAAGATGATATCGCCGTCGTGATCCAATCCGAGCCAAGCAAGTCCATCTTCAATCGCTTTAATCGCTTCGGGCGTAGATCGCTTGATGTCTGTATCTTCGATACGCAGCAGATAACGACCGCCGTGATGACGCGCGAAAAGCCAATTAAAAAGCGCCGTTCGCGCGCCGCCAATATGTAAAAATCCGGTCGGCGAGGGAGCGAAACGGGTTACAACGTCCATGATGCACCAAATCACTTGTCAGAGCCGTCGATGTAGCACGAGCAATGTGGAGAATTCACGGAAAATTTCAGCTCATGTGTTTTCGGGTTAGGGATCACAGCGAATAGGGTAATGACAGCGTGCTCAACCGGATCGTGAAAATCGATTTTTTGACCGTTGTCAGCGGATTAATCGCCGGATTCGAAAATGATCGACAACGCTTGATTCTCTGGGCGCCAGTCGCATTCGCTACAGGAATAGCCTCATATTTTGCGCTTACTGTCGAACCGCCGTTATGGACAGGCGTTTCCCTTGTCGGCGCATGCGGAGGGCTGCTGTGGTGCGTGAGGAAGAAGGGGAGGCTGGCTCTTCTTGCAACTGGCCTCTTGCTCGCAAGCTTAGGATTACTTCACGCAAGCTGGAAAGCGCATATCAGCACTGCTCCGGTCCTGGAAAAACGCTTGGGAGCCGTCGAGCTTTCCGGCCGCATCGTGACAATAGAGGACTTTGCGAAACGGCGGCGAATTCTGCTTGATCGAGTGAAGATCGCGCGACTTGCGGAAGAGTATTATCCGGCGCGCGTAAGACTTCGAATTTTGCCTGAAAAACCGGGTAGCAGGGCGCTTGAAATCGGTGAACACGTCACCCTAAGAGCCATATTGATGCCGCCGGCGGCGCCTGCCATGCCAGGTGGGTTCGACTTTCAACGAAAAGCGTGGTTCGAGCAAATCGGCGCCGTAGGCTTCGCAATCAGCCGACCCTCAGCTCGCAGTCGAGGACCAGGGGACAGCTTTTCGATTAAACTTCAGCGGCTTCGCCGCGCTATAGCACTACAAATCAAGAACAGTGTTGCTGGCGAAACCGGGGCGGTAATTGCGGCGCTTATCGTCGGCGATCGGAGCGCGCTTACCGAGGAAACATTACAAAACCTGCGCGATGCAGGTTTGGCGCATTTGCTAGCAATCTCGGGGCTTCATATCGGTCTCGTAGCAGCCACTATTTTCTTCGCTGTCCGCCTCGGCCTTGCACTGATCTCACACTGTGCATTGCATTGGCCAATCAAAAAGATCTCCGCTGTTGCGGCATTGTTAGGAAGTTTCGTCTATCTTTTGATCGCTGGCGCAACTGTCCCGACCCAGCGCGCTTTTCTGATGACCGGATTGGTACTGGTGGCGATTCTCGCAGACCGGCGGGCGATCTCACTTCGACTTGTCGCCGCCGCGGCGATGCTGGTCCTTTTGCTGCGCCCCGAAAGTCTCCTAAGCCCGAGCTTTCAAATGTCCTTTGCCGCGGTCATAGCTTTGGTCGCCTTTTATGAGAGTTTGGGCCCCGATTTGTGGCAGCGGCTTGGGGAGGGCCGGTGGACAAGCAAACTGACACTGTATTTCGTAGGTCTCGCTCTTACGACGGTGATCGCGTCGTTTGCGACGGGATTAATCGCGCTTCACCATTTCGGTCGATTGCCGCATTTCGGACTGCTAGGCAACCTCCTGGCTGTGCCATTGACCGCATTTTGGATTATGCCGTGGGCGGTCCTGGGCGTGATTTTAATGCCGTTTGGGCTCACCTCGGTCGCTCTTGTTCCGATGGGATGGGGTGTCGACTTGGTAATCGCCATCGCTGGCACTATTGCCGGTTGGCCACAAGCGGTTTCATTGTTACCGCTTATGCCGACGACCGGACTCATCGGGGTGACGATAGGCGGATTATGGATATGTTTATGGACAGGGCGGAAGCGATGGCTTGGGTGCCTCGGCATACTGGCCGGCCTCGTGATTATGAACTGGACACAAAAACCCGATATTCTTATCAGCGCGAGCGGCAAATTGATCGCGGTTCGACTACCCAACAATGAATTAGCGGTTTCCAGTCTCAGGCGAGAAAAATTCACCGCCAAAATTTGGAGTCAAGCACTCGGGGTAGGGAGAACCTCGAAACTTTCGGCCGCAGCTCCCGAAATAGTTCGTTGCGACGGTCTCGCATGTCTTATTCGGACAAATGGCCACAAGATAGCGTTGATCAAGGATGAACGTGCTTTTGTGGATGAATGCGGGCGCCAACAAATCTTGATCGCAACGGTTCCAATCCCTGGTTATTGCGACGCGGCGTTACGCATAGATCGGTTCGATATATGGCGAAATGGCGCACACGCAGTGTGGTTGTCGCCTGGAGAAATTCGGGTAGGCCATGTCAGAGGCCGGCGCGGAAAGCGCCACTGGGCACCGGATTTGAATTCCAATAAATAGTTTAATAACTGCGCATTAGACCTATTAATTTACCTTGTACACGAACACGATCGGGGCCAAAGATGCGAGTCTCGTAATCTTTGTTTGCGGGTTCTAGTGCAATTGAGTCGCCCTTACGGCGAAGCCGTTTCAAAGTCACCTCTGCTTCATCCACCAATGCGACGACGATGCAACCGTTTTCTGCGACGTCGCAACGTTCGATAATCACCGTGTCGCCTTCAAAAATCCCAGCGTCGACCATGGAATCACCCTCGACCTCAAGTGCATAGTGCTCCCCACCGCTCAAAATAGAGGTTGGCACATCGACTTGAGCGGTTTCATCGCGCAGAGCTTCGATTGGCGTACCAGCGGCAATTCGGCCGTAATAGGGCAGGCTGAGCGCATCCGCTTCTATAATTGGGGAACTCGATTCCATAGGAAGCCTGTCGTTGGTAATGACAGTTGGTTCGAAACCTTTATGGGCCGGCTTCTCACCGGGCATATTCTCAGGCAACCGCACGACCTCGAGAGCCCGGGCTTTGTGCGGCAAACGGCGAATAAAACCGCGCTCTTCGAGACCCGTAATAAGCCTATGTATTCCCGATTTGGATTTGAGACTTACCGCTTCCTTCATCTCGTCATAGGACGGCGGTACGCCATGGTTGACCAAACATTCGTGAATATAAATCAGCAAATCATACTGTTTGCGCGTTAACATCTTACTCCACCCATTTCCTTCTGCGTTTAACCGCGTGCCAACGCGTTCGACGCATATTACCTGTGCTGCCATGTTGCCGATCTTGTCAAGCAATCTCGATGCTTCAAAATCCCTTTAATTACAATCGACTAAAGCGAACGTTAATCGCGACACGCGCATCGGGAATTCGAACAAAACAGCAACTTTCGATTTTGTTCTACTTAAGTTCGCGAATCGGGTCAAGAATATTTTTAGCAAATTCTTCAAAAACCGCTAAAAACCACCCATTTCAGCAGGCATCTTCAGTATCGATACTGACGCGCCGACCTTCTCGCCTGCGGCATTTGGTGCCCGCACGATGAAACAATCGGAACGGGACAGGGGCACCATCATTGAACTATCCTGTACTGGAAATGGCGTCACGAGGAGACGTCCATCCTCGGATTTCTGCAGAGTCGCCCGAATATAATCTTCACGTCCGCCGTTCGCATCTATCGGTTCGGACAAAATCGCCGACTCGTCGTCAATTTCCGATAGCTCCAATCCTAATTGAGCCGCAAGCGCGGGTTTCAGAAAGATCAGGGCACAGACCATTGTCGATACAGGATTCCCGGGCAGACCAAGCAGGGGGGTTCCGTTAAAATCACCAAATATCAGCGGCTTCCCCGGACGCATCGCAATCTTCCAGAAGTCAAGCTCAAGCCCCGCATCGCCAAGAACTTCTTGGATCAAATCGTGATCTCCAACCGACGCGCCGCCGGTGGTTACCAGCATATCCATACCGCGCGCGCCGGCGGCCATGCGGGCGAGGGCATCGCGATCATCCGGCGCAATACCAAGCAATACCGGCTCGCCGCCGAAAACGCGCACAACGGCCGCAAGCCCGATTGAATTAGCGCTGACGATTTGATTGGGCCCGACAGGATCGCCAGGCATAACGATTTCGTCGCCCGTCGAAAGTATCGCAACGCGGGGACGTCGGCGCACCTTGACCCAGGGACGGTTCATTGCAGCGATTAACCCGGCATCCCGGGCGCTGATAACGCGACCCGCTTCGAGTAATACATCGCCTTCCTTGAAATCCAGACCTGCCGGCCGAATGTGACGCGAGGGTTCGATCTCCTTGATGACGACTTCATCGTCCTCGAGATCGGTGTCCTCTTGGATCACAACCGTATCTGCACCTTCGGGCACAGGCGCACCGGTAAAAATACGAACCGCTTCACCCGCCCCTATGATTGCCTCATAAGCATCTCCCGCAGGTGCGTAACCGACCAATTTCAGCCTTGCGGGCACTTCGCGTACGTCTTCCGCTCTGACGGCGTAGCCATCCATAGCCGATACCGCTGACGGGGGCTGGGTTCGTCTGGCCGTTAAATCCTCCGCCAGCACTCGTCCAAGAGCTTCGGAAACACCTACCTCTACCGTTGGCAACAGCTGCATAGCGGCAACGATACGCGCTCGAGCATCGGCAACTGACAGCATCATTCCGCCTCGTAATCGCCGGAGCGGCCGCCGGATTTCTTGACGAGGCGAATATCGGAAATGCGCATCGCCCTGTCCGCAGCCTTGCACATGTCATAAATGGTAAGCGCCGCGACGCTGACTGCCGTCAAAGCTTCCATTTCGACGCCTGTTTTGCCCTTCAGCGTGCAACTCGCAGTGATATCCACCCGGTTGCGGTCACGAACAATCGCGAATTCGACATCGATCCCGGTCAATGCCAGCGGATGACACAGGGGAATGAGATCATGGGTTTTTTTGGCCGCCATAATGCCCGCAAGCCTAGCGACGCCGAAAACGTCGCCCTTTTCGACACCGCCTTCGGCGATCAGATCCAAGGTTTCCGGAGTCATATGGATTGACGCAGCCGCAGTTGCGGTACGGTCCGTAATCGATTTGTCCGTGACATCCACCATGGTCGCATCGCCTTTAGCATTGATATGGGTGAGGTCAGCCATATCGAGCTAGGCCACTGCAGCGGTTTCGATGGTGAGCAGGTCTTGTGTGGCCGTTTTCACGTCGTTTTGGCGCATCAATGATTCACCGATCAGAAAACAATTGGCGCCGGCAGTCGCCATGCGCGCCAAATCAGCGGGCGTGAAAAGACCACTTTCGCTTACCAAGAGACGATCGTCGGCTATTCCTGCCGCGAGCTGCTCGGTGGTAGATATATCGACCTCGAGTGTCTTCAAATTACGATTATTTATGCCGATCAAGGGTGAGGTGAGGGCAAGCGCACGCTCAAGTTCGGGCCCGTTATGGACCTCCACCAACACGGACATTCCCAGATCATGGGCGAGTGCCTCCAATTCGACCGCTTTCCCGTCTTCCAATGCCGCCATAATCAACAGGATACAATCCGCTCCAAGCGCCCGGGACTCGTAGATTTGATAAGGATCAAGCATGAAATCCTTGCGCAACACCGGAAGGGCAACCGCACGACGCGCTTCAACCAAAAAATCATCCGAGCCTTGAAAAAATTGCTCGTCGGTCAGCACCGAAAGGCACGCGGCGCCACCCGCTTCGTACGCGATTGCGATTTCACGGGGTACAAAATCTTGACGAATCAAACCTTTGCTCGGTGAGGCTTTTTTGATTTCGGCGATCAGTCCATAACCACCCGCGGCTCGCTTGGCCTTTAGCGCGGCTACAAAGTCGCGTACCGGCAAGGCATCCGCCGACCGCGCTTTGATATCAGCAAAAGAACATTCGGCCTGCCGGGCTTCGATTTCGCCCGACTTCACCGCGCAAATTTTTTGCAGCACATCGCTCATCATTTGCTTCCAGTGTGGCTCAACAGGCCCGCTAGCGCAGATTTTGCGGCCCCCGATGCGATCGCCTCGATCGCCAATTCGGCACCCGCCGTAAGCGTATCCGCTTTGCCCGCAACGTTGAGCGCGGCAGCGGCGTTGTACACAACGATATCCCGAAAAGCGCCCTCGGCGCCATCGAGCAATTCCCGAATCGCCGCAGCATTCTCTTCGGGCGATCCTCCTTTGAGGTCCTCAAGTCTTGCGCTCGAAAGACCCGCGTCTTGAGGGTTGATCTCCGACACTGTCACATTGCCGCCTTCGAGCTTCGCCACGTGGCTCGGGCCGGTGGTGGTGAGTTCGTCCATTCCGTCGCTGCCATGGACGATCCAAGCCCGCTCGACGCCGAGACCCGCTAGGGTTTCCGCCATTGGCGTCAACCATTTGGCGTCATATGTGCCAACCAGCAAGAATTTGACACTCGCCGGATTACACATTGGCCCAAGAATATTGAAAACCGTCCGGATACCCATTTCGGCTCTGCTCGGACCCACATGACGCATCGCGCCGTGATAAAGCGGCGCCATCAAGAACCCGATACCGGCCTCGGCAATCGATTTTTCGACCTGACTTTGTGTCGCTTCAAGATCGACACCAAGCGCCGAGAGCACATCGGCCGAGCCGGACAATGAAGAAAAGGCCCGATTACCATGCTTTGCAACCGGTACACCCGCCCCAGCAACCACCAGCGCGGTCGCCGTCGAAATATTGTGGGTGCCATGGGCATCTCCGCCGGTGCCAACAATGTCCATCGCATCCGCTGGTGCGACGACGTTTGTCATTTTCGATCGCATCGCCTCCGCAGCGCCGGTAATTTCGGCCACTGTTTCGCCCCGTAAACGCAACGCCATCAAAAACGCACCAATCTGCGCCGGCGTGGCCGAACCCGACATCATGATGTCGAAGGCTTCACTCGCCTCTTGTTGGCTCAGTGCTGCGTTTTCTGCAGTCTTAGCAATGAATGGTTTCAGAGAGGCATCGGACATGGAACGTTCCTTCGCACCTAGTCAGCGCATATATCGATGAAATTTTTGAGTAATTGATGACCGTGCTCGGTGGCGATGCTCTCAGGATGAAACTGGACACCGTGGAGCGGATGGGTCAGGTGTTCAATACCCATGATAAGGCCGTCTTCGGTTTCGGCAGTAACGGTAAAGCAATCGGGCAGGGACTCACTGTCCACAATCAACGAATGATAGCGGGTCGAACTGAACGGCGAAGCGATACCGGCAAATACGCCCGAACCATCATGGGCAATATCGCTTACCTTGCCATGCATGGGCTCCGGCGCGCGCACGATATTAGCACCGAATGCCTGACCGAGCGACTGATGCCCCAGACAAACGCCCAACAGGGGTACCGTTCCCGCTGCTTTTTCGACCAACTCAACACTGATACCGGCGCGATCGGGATCGCAGGGACCTGGGGATATCACTATACCTTTGGGACCAAGCGCCAATGCTTCATCAGCTGTTAATGCATCGTTTCGATGAACCACAACCTCCGCACCCAACTCTCCAAGGAAATGGAACAGGTTGTAAGTAAAGCTGTCATAGTTATCGAGGAGCAAAAACATCGTGCTTTCAACGGCTCAAAATAGTCCTTGGCGGCGGAATAGGCCGCCGCTTATAGCACGGCGTGCACGCCGCGAGAAAGCGGTTCCGAGTCGGTCAAAATCGAGTTGAAAATTAAGGTAATAAGTGTCGGAAGAAGGCGGCTCCCGCGGAGCAGAGGATAGTTAGCCGTTAGGCTGGTGTGGAGCGGGGCCGCCTTATGCGTGGCCTGTAGTCAGAGATGCCACAAAACACGCCTCTTCCTAGCAGATAAGCTAACCGAGCCGTGTAACGGGAAAATTTCAAAGTCCGTGGAATTTTGTAATAAAGTGTTACACACTTTCGCGAGCATCCGGGTTCCGGTAATACAAGGGTGTGCCCCGGTCAGGAGAAGATTCGAAAAAGAATGAGCGATGAACAGCATATTCTTGTCGTAGAAGACGATGAAATGGTTGCTGATCTGGTGAGAACCTATCTCGCCAGCGAGGGCTATCGCGTCACTGTCGTCGAAGAAGGCGGCGAAATGCGGAAGGTAATGGATAAAGATCCCGCCGAGCTGGTGATAATGGATATCAGATTGCCCGGCGAGGATGGTTTCGCGCTCACCCAGTATTTGCACGAAAATTATGCGGTCGGCGTCATAATCGTGTCAGCGCGTACAGACCATGTGGACAGGGTCGTGGGACTGGAAATTGGTGCTGACGACTACGTCACCAAGCCTTTCAACGAACGCGAACTTTTGGCCCGGGTCCGGAGCGTCCTGCGCCGTATCCAATCGGAAGGTAAGCCCAAGGCTGGCGAACAAGGAAATCAAGGCGGCCAGAGCATCGTCACCTTCAGCGGCTGGCGCCTCGATTGCGGCGCCCGCCATTTGAGTACCGTGGAAGGCGAGGCGGTGACGCTTACTAGCAGCGAATTCAGCCTGTTACATTCGCTCGTTCAAAATCCGCAACGAGTCATGACCCGCGATCGGCTGATGGACATGGTCTATCAGCGCAACTACGAACCATATGATCGCAGCATCGACGTTCTGGTAACGCGGCTCCGTCGCAAAATCGAAGAAACACCCAAATCACCGACATTGATTAAGACCGTGCGCGGCTCAGGATATCTGTTCGCGGCGGAAGTCCGTCCTGAGGAATAGGCCCCGGTGGCGCGCCGAAGTAAGCCCAAACGAACTCAAAGAAACGACAGACGTCCCAGGCGAAAATCGACTGGAATCGGGCAACGCTTAATTGGCCAAGTCTTTAGTTCGAAACGGACCAAAATTGCGTTCGCCGCGCTCGGCATTTTTGCATTTGGAATTGCCCTGGGCAGCGGTTTTTCGCACCTTATTTCCGATGATCCTAAGGTTGCAAAGACTACTGCGCCTGTGCGGAATTACAGCGTTCCTGTTACGGTCATCGATAAGAATCCACCTCCTCGCCGGGCCACCAAGCCGACTCCGAAATCAGATATAGTTCAATCTAAGAGAGCGGTCGCACAGGCGGTCAAAAAACCATCGAAACCTATTTCAAAGCCCCAAAAACCAGCCCAAAGCACACCGCGAAAAACACCAATAACGAAAAAAACAAGTTCGGAAAAACAACCGAATTCGGCATCGGTTCGCAACCGAACGAGTACGGCGCAAATTGCTCCATGGCAGCAATACGCGATCCGAGCGCCCGCGATCGGAAACCGACCCGCCATCGCCGTCGTGATCGATGATCTTGGCATCGATCAGCGACGCACCAGACGCACGATTAGCCTTCCTGGACCACTAACATTGGCGCTAATGCCTTATGGTTACAACCTCGCCAAGCATGCCAAACAAGCACGTGCGCAAGGTCATGAATTGCTCGTCCATTTGCCGATGGAACCGTTGGATCCTGGCGCAAACCCCGGCAAGAATGCGCTACTAACCAGTTTAACCAAAAACGAGTTAAAGCGTCGTTTAATCTGGAATCTGTCGCAATTCCGGGGTTTCGTTGGCGTCAACAATCATATGGGTAGCAAATTCACGGCTTGGCCCGAAGGTATGCAAATTGTCATGCAGACGCTTCGACGCCGCGGACTTATGTTCCTTGATTCAAAAACCACAACCAAGACCCAAGGTTTTCGGCTGGCAAGGTTAATGCAGGTACCGCATACGGTGCGCGATGTTTTCCTGGATAACAATATTACTGAAGAGGCTATCGAACAGCAGTTTCGCCAGCTCGAGTCAGTCGCACGGCGAAACGGTAGCGCAATTGGAATCGGCCACCCTTATGACGAAACCATTGCAGTGTTGCGGCGGTGGATACCAGCCATGCGTAAGAAAGGATTCGTGCTTGTACCTGTAACGGCGATCGTTCGTCGAAAACCGCTATCCGGATAGCTCTGCTATGCGGTTTCAGTTCCGCCGTTTATCCGGTTCGCCTCTTCGACAGCACGCATTATGGCGCGCGCCTTATTCCAGCTTTCCTGGTATTCGGCTTCAGGATCACTATCCGCCACGACACCACCGCCAGCCTGCACGTAAACCGTGTTATCCTTAACGACTGCGGTCCTTAGGGCGATGCATGTATCCATGTTTCCATCGGCGCCGAAATAGCCGATGCAGCCGGCATATACACCACGTTTTTCAGGTTCCAATTCGTCGATAATTTCCATGGCCCGAACTTTCGGGGCACCCGAAACGGTGCCTGCGGGGAACCCCGCCACCATCGCCGAAAGCGCGTCGTAATCGGCACTAATTTTTCCGATCACATTCGAAACGATGTGCATGACATGGCTGTAATACTCGATGAAAAACTGATCGGTAACTTCGACGCTATCGATCTCGGCGACTCGCCCTACGTCGTTTCGGCCCAAATCCAGCAACATCAGGTGCTCAGCTAACTCTTTAGGATCATTCAATAATTCATCAGCGAGATCTTTATCCTCCGCAGCAGTTTTACCACGTGGACGTGTGCCGGCGATCGGCCGGATGGTGACGACGCCATCACGCACCCTTACGAGGATTTCAGGGCTCGAACCGACGACCGAAAATTCATCAAAATTGAGAATAAACAAATAAGGTGAGGGGTTTAGACGCCTCAAGGCGCGGTAAAGTTCAATCGGTGGCAAATCAAATGGTAGCGCAAATCGCTGACTTACAACGACCTGAAATGCATCACCTGCGCGAATGTATTCCTTCGCCCGGTCGACCATTAGGTGGAAATCTTCTCGCGCCATATTTGAAACTGGCTCGACAGATGCCGAGGCTGTCGTTCCTTGAGCATCACCGGAACTGTCCCGAGAGGCGAGGCGCTGCCAGACGGACTCGATACGCGATTCGGCGGCCCGGTGCGCTTCTTCAGCGGGAACCTCGTCGTCTGGACGCACCGGCGTGACAACAGTCAAAGATTCTTCAATCGTATCAAATACCGCAATCACTGTCGGCCTGATAAAGAGGCCAGACGGTAAGCCCAGCGTATCGGGGTTTTCGTCCGGAAGGCGCTCCATAAGACGCACCATGTCGTAACTCATATAACCGACCAAGCCAGCGGACATTGGAGGCATCCCGTCGGGCATTTTGATCTCGGATTCAGCCAGAATTGCCCTAAGAGCCTCCAAACTTGGCTCAGGACAGGTCTCGTAGCTCAGCTGGGCGCCGGGTACTGGGTTTCGGCAAATCTCGGCCTTGTCGTCATGGCAGCGCCAAATCAGGTCAGGATTGAGGCCGATAAACGAATAACGTCCTCGTATCGCCCCGCCTTCGACCGATTCTAGGAGAAAACTATAGGGTTCGTCCGCTGCGAGTTTGAGCATCGCCGAAACCGGCGTTTCCAGGTCCGCCACACGCCTTTCCCAGATAATCTGGGGGGCGCCGGTCTCATAAGTGGCATCGAATGCCGAACGATCAGTAATTGCCGCCATGACCGCCATAGCCTCCCCCATGGCCGCCACGATACCCCGCGCTATCGCGATCGAAAAAGCGTTTTAGGGCAGGTTGGTCCACGGAAACTTTGTGGCTGGTTCGCACCGCGTTCTGAAATTGCGCCAGAATATCCGCTACCATCGAGGACCTTAGCTGATCGTTTAGCTCTTTCGTCGCATCCTTGTTAGCGCGCCCTTCCGCTGATTTGATATCCGTCAGCGCAGCAACGACATAACCTTCACCATCCGCGCCAAATGTCGCTTTACCCTTGGATTTAAGCTGGAAAATTTTGCCAATAAGTCCCGCAGGCGCATTTTTGTCCTGGTCCGAGCGAGTCACGGGCCCGATCTTTACGAGCTTCCCACCGCTTTGCTCGGCAATTGACGCGATATCGCTGCCATCGTTAATCCGTTGTGCGAGTTTTTTTGCCTTTGCCCGAGCGATGCCCTGTCGTTTTCGGGAAATCCAAGCGGCGCGAACCCGATTTTTTACCTTTTCCAAGGGCCGCAGAACCGATTTCGTGATGCCGTCGACCCGAAGTATGAAAAATCCACCATCCTTGGTTTCGGTCAGGAATGAATCCTGGCCTTGATCCGTATTGAAAACAGTCTCGTTAAAAGGCGCACCTGGTAAGCCTTTGATGGGTTTTTCGCGCTTGTCGCGCCCCCCAAGGTCCATTGCGGCTACTTTTTGCGCAGCCAGCCCTTGCGCAGCTGCAGCACCGTCCAAAGTGCCGCCTTTCCCGAGCGCATCCTCAAGCGCGTTGGACAACCGAACAACATCCTCAACGGCCTGTTCCTTACGCAACTCATCGCCAATTTGCTGCTTTGCCTCTTCGTATGGGCGCACCGTCTGTGGGATAATCTCGCTTACCAATACGATGCGATGACCAAATCCATCCTTGATCGGAGCCGATGGTTTATCTTTTTCGAGTTTGAAAACCTCATCACCCAATGCCGGAGGAAGATCGGCTTTCGTGATACTGCCTAACCGCGTCACCTTTTCATCTTGTTTCGCAATTTCTTTAGCCACATCATTGAAATTTTTTCCATTTTTCAATTGTTGGTATGCCTTATCGGCATCTTCCTTGGTATTCAGTAATATTTGAAAGACGGTCCGTTTTTCGGGTTCGGTGAATTCATCAATGCGGTCGTTATAGTGTTGCTTGAGAACCTCGTCGTCGAGTTTGATCGATTTGGCCACTTCTCCAGGATCCACATGCACATATGTGACAGCGCGATATTCTGGTGCCGTAAAACGACCCTTGTTTTCGCGGTGAAATTTCGCCAGATCCGAGTCATTGGGCGGGGCAATTTTGACATTCGCCGCTGATACCTTAAAGGCATCCGCGCTGCGCTGTTCGGTCCGCCAACGATGTAGGTTGGCGATCAGCTTTTTCGAACCGGCGACGCCGGCGGCAACACTTTCAAGTAATTGCATTCGCGGAATTTCAGCCCGCCGCGCGATTTCATATTCTCTAAGCGTATAGCCGTTCTCACGCAAAAGCTGATCGAATTGGACAGTGCCAACTCGGCCGAAGCGCTCCCGTATATCGCGCTCAATGGCAGCTGTGCCTACGGCCAGACCAAGGTTGTCTGCAGCATGATCATAAACTGTTGCTGTTACAGTACGTTCCAGAACGTTTTCGAGCACACCAAAAAGCCTCGCTTGCTCTTCAGTAATACCGCGTCGGCGTAAGGTGTCGAGCTGGCGACGATACTGGCGCTCGATGGACTGCGCGGTGATCTCCTTATCGCCGACTTCCGCGACCACCGCCTGAACCGCACCTTGACCGAAAAAGTCGGTTGTACCCCATAACGCGAAACTCAAAATAAGCACGCCGAATAAGAGATAAACCAAAATCTTGGCAACGCCGTCGCGAATATTCTGCAACATGTCTGTGGTCCTTCAAGTACGGATCGCCCGAGGGCAGTTCGCACGATAGATAGCGTCGGTTGACCGCCACAACAAGTGTATTTGGTTCAACAATTCGTTTCCATCCATTAGGATGCGTGACGCCCGTATCTCCGCCGCAAACACTCATCCAGATGGAAATACCGTTATGACCTCATCCCGCCGCCCGCTCATCGCCGGCAATTGGAAAATGAATCTCGATCTTGCACAGGGAACCGCGCTTGCGAAAGCGGTGGCAAACTCTGCCTCGGACTACGAGTGTGAACTGCTGGTCTGCCCACCGGCGCTTTATTTGGCTTCGGTCGGACATGCGATTTCAGACAGTCCTGTCGGGCTCGGCGCGCAAGATTGTCACCCGCAGGAGAGCGGCGCCCATACCGGCGACATTAGCGCTGCCATGTTAACCGATTTGAATTGTACCTATGTAATTCTCGGCCATTCCGAACGCCGCGCGGACCATGGCGAACAAAATGACGATGTTGCTGCGAAGGTCTCTGCGGCATGGGCTCAAGGCCTCTGCGCCATAATCTGTGTCGGCGAAACTGATGCGGAACGCGACTCCGGCGAAACTTTACAGGTAGTCGCTGAACAAATCCGAGGTTCCGTTCCCAACGACGCCAACGCCACGAACACAGTAATCGCATACGAACCTGTTTGGGCAATCGGCAGCGGCAAGACGCCTACGCCGGACGATGTCGCGGAAGTCCATGGCGCGATCAGAGCAATGATCGGCGAAAAGGCCGGAAATGCAGCGGCAAATGACATGCGCATACTTTACGGAGGTTCGCTGAAGCCGGACAACGCGAAACAATTTCTTGCTTTAGCGGATGTCGATGGCGGCTTGATTGGAGGCGCAAGTTTGCAAGCGGAAGATTTTCTCGCGATTGCCGCATCTTGCCCCTAGCCAGAGACGCATTAGTTGGCTAAATAATCTGCAATATTTCCGGCAAGTAAGGTCGTTGAGCGTGGTCGAGACTTTGTCCGCGTACCAACGGAGATGAAATGGAACAAATCGTCCTGGTAATTCACCTGTTCTTAGCGGTCGGGCTTGTGGTTGCAGTATTGATGCAGAAAAGCGAGGGCGGCGCGCTTGGTATCGGCGGCAGCGGCGGTGCGCTCGTCAGCGTGCGTGGATCCGCCAATTTTCTGACCCGGGCGACCGCCGTTATGGCGGCCTGCTTCATCGCGACTAGTTTGACCCTGGCTATTATGGCAGGCAGCCATAATCGCAGTAATATCGATCTCGACAGGCCTGCAGCCGATGCCCCGGCCGCCCCCGCCAAATCAGGGGCACCACAGGTTCCATTGTCGAAATAATGGCGTTTCGCATTTTGGTGGGGAGAAGGATTGATCGACTTGGCTGAGGGACAATGACGCGGTTTATTTTTATCACCGGTGGCGTTGTATCTTCCCTCGGCAAAGGACTCTCCTCCGCAGCGTTAGGAGCATTGCTTCAAGCGCGCGGCTTCAAAGTTCGCCTCAGAAAACTCGACCCTTATCTCAATGTCGACCCGGGCACCATGAGCCCGTATCAGCATGGCGAGGTCTTTGTCACAGACGATGGTGCCGAAACGGACCTGGATCTAGGGCACTACGAACGCTTTACCGGCGTGCCCGCGAAGAAAAGCGACAATGTCACGGCGGGACGAATTTATTCGCAGGTTCTCGCGAAAGAACGACGCGGCGATTATCTAGGTGGCACGGTCCAGGTCATTCCCCACGTCACCGATGCGATCAAGGAATTCATTACCGACGATCTCGACAACGAAGACTTTGTCCTCGTCGAAATCGGCGGAACTGTGGGCGATATCGAGGGGTTGCCGTTCGTCGAGGCGATCCGGCAGTTGAGTAACGAACTCGGCCGAGACCGGGCCCTTTTCATTCACGTCACGTTGGTTCCTTATCTCAATGCCGCGGGTGAACTGAAAACCAAACCAACCCAACATTCGGTAAAGGAATTGCTGAGTGTAGGAATTCAACCGGACATAATGCTGTGCCGCGCCGAACGTGAAATTCCGCCCGACGCACGGCGAAAGCTAGCGTTGTTCTGTAACGTGCGCGAAGAAGGGGTGATCCCGGCGCTCGATGTCGGCTCGATCTATGAAGTTCCGCTTTCCTACCATCGCGAAGGCCTCGACGTGCAGGTCTTGAAACAGTTCCGTATGGACGAGGAAAGCGAACAAGCCATCGATCTTAGCCGGTGGGAGCGAATTGCCAAGGTGCTTCGTACGCCGGAAGGCGAAGTCAATATCGCCATTGTTGGTAAATATACCAATCTGTTGGATGCGTATAAATCGCTCAATGAAGCTCTTGTTCATGGCGGTATCGCGAACAAGGTAAGAGTCAATTTGAACTGGGTGGAATCAGAAATTTTTGAGTCATCGGACCCAGTTCATTCGCTGGAAGAATGCGATGGCATATTGGTACCCGGTGGTTTCGGTGAAAGAGGCGCTGAAGGCAAAATCGCGGTTGCCAAATTCGCGCGTGAACGGCAGGTCCCTTATTTCGGCATTTGCTTCGGCATGCAGCTCGCAGTAATCGAGGCGGCACGCAATCTCGCCGGTATCAAGGGAGCTAGCTCCAGCGAGTTCGGCCCGACAGATGATGCCATCATCGGCCTGATGACCGAATGGACCAAAGGCGAAAAAGTCGAGCGGCGCGGCGACGATAGCGATCTTGGCGGAACTATGCGGTTAGGTGCTTATCCTTGCAAATTAGTTGCGGGCACCAAGATTTCGGAGATTTTCTCCAACCACACTGAAATCTCCGAACGCCACCGTCACCGCTACGAAGTCAACATCAACTACAAGGAAAAACTGGAGGAGGCGGGGCTCGCCTTTTCGGGTATGTCACCGGACGGCCAGTTACCGGAGATCGTGGAGATTCCCGATCACCCCTGGTTCGTGGGCGTGCAATTCCATCCCGAGCTGAAATCAAAGCCGTTCGACCCGCATCCGATGTTCACAAGCTTCATTAAGGCCGCGGTTACCCAATCACGGTTGGTCTAAAGCGGGAAGGTGGTTTCATGGCAAAGCACCGTCACATCAGAGTCGGTGACCTGGAAATCGGCAATGACCTGCCATTGACCATCATTGCCGGCCCTTGTGCTATGGAGAGCCGGGCGCATGCGCTGGAAATGAGTGCTGCGATAAAAGAATGTACCGATAAACTCGGCGTCGGCCTGATTTACAAAACCTCGTTTGACAAAGCGAACCGTACATCCTCGTCGAGCCCACGAGGCATCGGTCTCGACGAGGCGTTGCCTATTTTCCAGGAAATTCGCGATACACATGGCTGTCCGGTGCTGACCGATATCCATGACGCAAATCAGTGTGAACCGGTCGCAGAGGCGGTCGATGTGCTGCAGATTCCAGCATTTTTGTGCCGCCAGACAGACTTGTTGGAAGCGGCGGCGCACACCGGGAAATGCATTAACGTGAAAAAGGGTCAGTTTTTAGCGCCGTGGGATATGAAAAACGTGGCTGAAAAGCTGACGAATGCAGGCAATGAAAACGTCATGCTCTGCGAACGCGGTGCCAGTTTCGGCTACAACACCCTGGTATCCGATATGCGCGCCTTGCCCATCATGGCGGAACTCGGCTTTCCCGTGGTCTACGACGCGACCCATTCGGTGCAACAACCCGGCGGCCAGGGAAACAAGTCGGGAGGGGATCGGGAAATGGTGCCCCATTTAGCGCGGGCCGCTGTTGCGGTCGGTGTTGCCGCCGTTTTCATGGAAACACACCAGGATCCGGACAACGCCCCATCGGACGGCCCAAACATGATTAATTTCAATGATTTTCCGTCCCTCCTTGAGAGGTTAGTTAAATTAGATAAAATCACAAAAGCGTCCTAATAATCCTTCTCTTGCTCGAACAACAAAATTCCATCGAGGTACAACATGTCTGCGATTATCGACATCAAAGCACGCGAAATTCTCGACAGCCGCGGTAATCCTACGGTTGAGGTAGACGTCATCCTTGAATCCGGCGCGGAGGGCAGGGCAGCCGTTCCGTCCGGCGCTTCGACAGGCACCCACGAGGCCGTCGAACTTCGCGATGGCGATGATCGCTATGGCGGCAAGGGAGTGCAAAAAGCAGTCTCCGCGGTCAATACGGAGATTTTTGAGCTGCTTTCGGGCATGGATGCGCGCGAACAACAGCGCCTCGATAATCTCATGCTGACGCTCGATGGCACTCCGAACAAAGCCAGGCTCGGAGCAAATGCGATACTCGGTGTATCGATGGCGATTGCCAAAGCTGCTGCTATCGAATCCCGGCTGCCGCTGTATCGTTATATTGGCGGCTCTTTCGCAAATACGCTTCCGGTTCCCATGATGAATATCCTTAATGGAGGGGCACACGCGGATAATCCTATCGATATCCAGGAATTTATGGTGATGCCCGTAAAAGCCGCGAATATTGCCGATGCAATCCGTATTGGTGCAGAGATATTCCACGCCCTCAAAAAAGCGCTCAGCGACGCCGGACACAACACCAATGTCGGCGATGAGGGGGGATTTGCCCCAGATCTTGCGTCGACCGACGAAGGCCTTCAGTTCGTCATGCGTGCGATCGAGGCCGCAGGCTGCAAACCGGGCGATGACGTCGTTTTGGCCCTCGATTGCGCTTCTACCGAATTTTACAAGGACGGCAAATACGAACTCGCCGGTGAGGGCAAAAGCTTGAGCTCTGACGAAATGGTTAAATATCTGGCGGATCTGGTCAGCCGTTATCCGATTGTTTCGATTGAGGATGGTATGGATGAGGATGATTGGGAGGGCTGGGCAGCGTTGACCGAAGCCGTCGGGGACAAAACCCAATTGGTGGGAGACGATCTTTTCGTAACCAATCCCGAACGCCTACGGCGAGGCATCGACGAACAATCCGCCAACGCTATCCTCGTCAAAGTCAACCAAATCGGAACCCTAACCGAGACTCTCGAAACCGTGGAAACGGCACTCAGGTCTGGGTTCGGCGCCGTTATGTCCCATCGTTCCGGCGAAACCGAAGATTCCACCATTGCGGATCTCGCGGTGGCGACAAATTGCGGCCAGATCAAGACTGGCTCTCTGTCCCGCTCGGACCGGTTGGCTAAATACAATCAACTTCTCCGCATCGAAGAAGAATTGAGCGACGGCGCGCTTTACGCCGGCCAATCTATACTGCGTTAGACACGCTACCGAGCAAAAATGGCCCCGGCAATTTCTGCCGGGCGACTGGGCTGAACTACAAGCTCACCCCCGAGTCGCAGGGTCAGCAAAGCTTTGCAGCCTGCCCGTTATAGGAAATATTTGCCGATTGATTCTTGTAGGCGCCCGTGATTCTGTCCGCCCATGACAATATTGCAAGAAATGCAAAAAAGGGCGCGCCACATTCTACCAGCCGCGATTTTCGCGATGGTGATTGGCTATTTCACCTATCACACCGTTCAGGGCGACAAGGGCATCCATTCCTATCTTAAGCTGAACCAGCAATTGCGCGTTGCGCAAAGCGAATTGGCCGAGACTCAGGACATCAAAGAGACCTTGGAACGAAAGGTGCGCGGCCTACGTCACACCAGCCTCGATCTCGACCTCCTCGAGGAACGTGCTCGATCGGTACTAAATCTTATGCGCGATGATGAATTGTTGATTCATTTTCATCGTTAATTTCGATCAGCGATCATTTCGCATTACTCCTTCCATACCGCTAGTTCACCGGATTTGCGCCAGCTCTGTCGCACCGTTTTTTCCGAAACGAAATAAAATTACTTTGCTCGAGGGACAAACGCGATAATTGTTCACGTCATTTTCATGCATTTTTAACAGCATCTAAGTTAAAACTCAGTAAGTCATTTATCTTGTGACTTTTTTTTCGGTATTGCCGAGCATCCCAATTCAGTTTAACTCTAAAATCTCAACCACGGATGTGGTTATCGGCTCGATATTTGAGGGGGACCTATGGCGACTAAACGCAAGAAATCGCGTGGGAAAGGCGCCGCCACCGATCTTTCACCGGATGAGCAGGTTTCCCTGTTCAAAGACATGCTCTTAATTCGCCGGTTCGAAGAAAAAGCCGGCCAGCTTTACGGAATGGGCCTGATAGGAGGATTTTGCCATCTCTACATCGGTCAGGAAGCCGTCGTTGTTGGAATGCAAAGCGCCATTACAACCGATGATGCTGTTATTACCAGCTATCGCGACCACGGCCATATGCTGGCCTGTGGCATGGACCCCCGAGGTGTAATGGCCGAATTGACCGGCCGCTCAGGGGGCTATTCGCGCGGCAAGGGCGGTTCGATGCATATGTTTTCGAAGGAAAAGAACTTTTACGGCGGGCATGGCATCGTCGCCGCTCAGGTTCCTATCGGCACCGGCGTCGCCTTCGCGCATAAATACCGGAAACAGGATCTTGTCTCTTTGACCTACCTTGGAGACGGCGCAATCAATCAGGGCCAGGTATATGAAAGCTTCAATATGGCCGCGCTGTGGGATCTGCCGGTAATTTATATTATTGAGAATAATCAATATGGTATGGGAACCAGTGTCGAGCGCGCTTCGGCCAGCAAAGACCTCTATGTGCGCGGAGACGCGTATGGAATTCCCGGCGCCCAAGTCGACGGTATGGATGTCTTGAGTGTCCGCGAAGCAGGGCAAAAAGCGGTGGCGCACTGCCGTGCCGGGAAGGGGCCTTATATCCTCGAAATGATGACCTATCGGTACCGTGGCCATTCGATGTCCGATCCCGCTCGCTATCGGAGCCGCGAGGAAGTCGCCAAAGTACGTGAAGAACGCGATCCGATCGAACGACTGCGAGCGCGGCTTTTGCGGGAAACGATCTCGGACGAAGCGACACTAAAAAAGATCGACACGGAAGTTAAGAATGTCGTTCTCGACGCCGCAGAATTTGCTCAAACCAGTCCTGAACCTGACCCCTCAGAGCTCTATACGGATGTGTTGCTCGAAGCCTGAGTTCAAAATCGACACCCGAAAGCGGCAAAGACCGCAAAGAAGGGACACGAGGAAATGCCGACAGAAGTATTGATGCCCGCACTGTCTCCAACCATGACCGACGGCAAGTTGGCGAAGTGGTTGAAAGCAGAAGGCGACAACATCGTCTCCGGTGACGTGCTGGCGGAGATCGAAACCGACAAAGCAACGATGGAAGTCGAAGCAGTCGATGAAGGAGTATTGGGCAAAATTCTTGTCCCCGAAGGTGCCGAAAACGTTGCTGTCAACACGCCGATCGCGGTGATGGTAGCCGAAGGTGAAGACGTGACCGATATCACGGCACCGAGCGCCCCAACAACCGCGCCGGTACCGGCGCCAGTACCAGACACAGTTCCCGAAACAACGGCAACTCAGCCGGAAGCGCCAATGGCGGCTGCTATTTCTGCGGAACCGGATTGGGACGGCACCACGGTCAGCCAAACCGTTCGCGAAGCCTTGCGAGATGCCATGGCCGAAGAGATGCGCCGCGATGAAAACGTCATGCTGATGGGCGAAGAGGTGGCCCAGTATCAAGGCGCTTACAAGGTCAGCCAAGGTTTGCTGGAAGAGTTTGGCGACAATCGAGTGATCGACACGCCGATTACCGAGCATGGTTTCGCCGGGCTCGGCGTTGGCGCCGCTTTCATGGGTATTCGTCCGATCGTCGAGTTCATGACCTTCAATTTCGCTATGCAAGCGATGGATCAAATCATCAATTCGGCGGCTAAGACGCTCTATATGTCCGGCGGCCAAATGGGCTGTCCCATCGTCTTTCGCGGCCCCAACGGGGCAGCGGCCAGAGTGGCCGCACAGCACTCTCAATGTTTTGCGTCTTGGTATTCGGCCATTCCAGGAGTCAAAGTGGTCTCTCCGTGGGCGGCTGCCGATGCCAAAGGTCTTTTGAAGTCGGCGATCCGCGATCCCAATCCGATCATCTTCCTCGAGAACGAAATTCTTTACGGCAACAGTTCAGAAGTGCCGGACAGCGATGACTGGGTCGTTCCCATTGGCAGCGCCAAGGTGGTTAGGGCCGGCAACGATGTTACGCTCGTGGCGTTCTCGATTATGGTCGGCAAGGCGCTTGAAGCGGCAGAAATTCTAGCGGCTGACGGAATCGAAGCGGAGGTCATCGATCTCAGAACCCTTCGTCCTCTCGACGACGCCACCATCATTCAATCGGTACAAAAAACCAACCGCGTCGTCACCTGCGAGGAAGGCTTCCCGCAATCAGGCATTGGGGCTGAAATTTCTGCGCGCATTTCCGAGCAGGCTTTCGATTGGCTCGACGCACCGGTTGCACGCGTGACCGCAAAGGATGTTCCATTGCCCTACGCCGCGAACCTTGAAGCCATGGCCTTGCCGCAGGCAAACGATATTGCCGAAGCTGCCAAATCCGTTTGCTACCGATAAGGCGAGGGAGGGAAAGCAAAATGCCAGTTAAAATTCTGATGCCCGCTCTATCGCCGACCATGACCGACGGTAAGCTCGCGAAATGGCATGTAGCCGAAGGTGACAACGTCAATTCAGGCGATGTAATCGCAGAAATCGAAACCGACAAAGCGACCATGGAGGTCGAAGCTGTCGAAGAAGGAACCGTCGGAAAATTGCTGGTATCCGAAGGAAGCGAAAACGTCGCCGTCAATGCGGTGATCGCCCTCCTTCTGGAAGAAGGCGAAAGCGATGGCGATCTCGAAGGTGTCGACGTTTCGACGGATGCCGGCCCCGCGCCAACACCCACACCGGCGCCAGAACCGACACCTGCGCCCGCGGCTCCGGCGCCAGCGCCGACACCACCTGCAACAAGCGCAGACAATGCCCAGCGTATTTTCGCCAGTCCTCTGGCAAAACGTATGGCTCAACAAGCGGGGCTCGATCTTTCCGCAATTTCCGGAAGCGGCCCCAACGGGCGGATCATCAAACGCGATGTGGAAAGCGCGCTTTCCGGGGGCCTGCCCGCGGTCGCTGCTGCAGCGGAGGTTCCGGCTCCCGTTACGGCTTCTGCCCCTGCCGCCGATCCGTTCGAACCCGAATTCGAGCTTGTCGAACTTACAAGCATGCGCAAAACAATTGCTGCCCGCTTGACCGAGTCCAAGCAGACCGTGCCGCATTTCTACCTTCGAATCGATTGTGAGATCGATAAACTGCTCGCCTTCAGAAAAGAGCTGAACGACAAGGCAGACGGTGCTTACAAACTCTCGGTCAACGACATCGTCATAAAAGCTGCCGGGGTGGCGCTAAAGAAAGTCCCCACTGCCAATGCCAGTTGGTCCAATGCGGGCCTGAAACTTTATAAGTCGGCAGATATCTCTGTGGCCGTCGCCATCGACGGGGGACTGATAACCCCGGTCATTCGTAACGCCGACGCCAAAGGCCTCGAAGACATATCCAACGAAATGCGTGCCCTCGCGGAGAAGGCGCGCGACGGCAAGTTGATGCCCGAGGAGTATCAGGGCGGCACCTTCAGCATATCCAACCTCGGCATGTATGGGGTCCAGAATTTCGATGCGGTGATCAATCCGCCGCAAGCCTGCATCCTGGCCGTCGGAGCGGGAGAACCTAGACCCGTGGTTAAAGACGGCGCATTGGCGGTAGCGACCGTGATGAGCCTCACGCTCTCTGTCGATCACCGCGCGGTCGACGGAGCCGTCGGGGCAGAATATTTCGCTTGCCTCAAGGGTCTCCTCGAAGATCCTGTCACGATGCTGCTTTAGGGAAGGGCGTCTGATGGCCGGCAAGCAATATGACATTGTCGTAATCGGCGGCACGGGCGGCTATGTTGCCGCTATTCGTGCCGCACAGTTGAAACTCAAAACCGCTGTCATTGAAGGGAATCACTTGGGGGGAATTTGTCTCAACTGGGGCTGTATCCCGACCAAGGCGTTGTTAAGAAGCGCCGAGATTTTTCACCACATTCAGCATGCGGAGGATTTCGGCCTGTCGGTGAAAGGGGCCGAATTCGATATCGCCAAAATCGTCAAGCGAAGCCGCGACGTTGCCGCCCAACTTTCCGGCGGTGTCCAGCATTTGCTGAAAAAGAACAAAGTCGATGTTATCGAGGGTTTCGGCAAATTGGCGGGCGGTAGTGCGGGTGCACGCAAAATAGCGGTCGAAAAAGACGGCAAACACGTTTCTGACGTATCCGCCAAGCATGTCATCCTCGCCACGGGCGCGCGTGCAAGGGTGCTTCCGGGGCTCGAACCCGATGGGAAGCTGATTTGGACCTATCGCGAGGCGATGGTTCCCGACACCATGCCGAAATCACTCCTGGTCGTGGGGTCCGGCGCCATCGGAATCGAATTCGCAAGTTTCTACCGCAACCTCGGCGCCGAAGTGACAGTCGTCGAAGTTCTCGACCGAATTTTGCCGGTTGAAGATGCAGAAATTTCTGCGCACGCACACAAGCAGTTCGAAAAGCAAGGCATGCGGCTGATCACCGGCGCCCAAGTTTCGGAACTGAAAAAGGCCGCCAACTCGGTCACCGCGACAATAGAGACGGGCGGCAAGAAGGAATCTCTCACCGTCGATAGGGTCGTACTTGCGGTCGGTATCGTCGGCAATGTGGAGGACATCGGCCTCGAGGGTACCAAGGTTAAGGTCGATCGGGCTCACATCGTCACTGATCAGTGGCTCCAGACCGATGAGCCAAGTGTCTATGCCATTGGTGATGTGGTCGGTCCGCCCTGGCTCGCCCATAAAGCCAGCCATGAAGGGGTTATCTGCGTTGAAAAAATCGCCGGCCTCAAGGATGTTCATCCGCTCGAAACGACCAATGTGCCGGGCTGCACCTATTGCATGCCCCAAGTGGCTTCCGTCGGCCTAACCGAAGAAGCCGCGAAAGCCGCAGGCCATGAAGTTAAAGTCGGACGGTTTCCCTTTATGGGCAACGGAAAGGCGATCGCGCTCGGCGACCCAGAAGGCTTGGTCAAGACTGTGTTCGACGCCAAGACCGGCGAATTGCTGGGCGCCCACATGGTCGGCGCAGAAGTGACCGAGATGATTCAGGGCTTCGTTGTCGGCAAGACGCTGGAAACGACCGAGGCGGAACTGATGCACACGGTATTCCCGCATCCGACCATTTCGGAATCGATGCATGAAAGCGTGCTCGCGGCCTATGGGCGCGCGCTTCATATCTGACCGGCGATCAGTGACAAAAGGCGCGGGAGCTTTGGCTCTCGCGCTTTTTTGCGTGTTGCTGATCGCGTTCGCGCAGCGTTTCGGATGGCTGGACGAAATCAATGTCGGGCTGATGACGCTGGCGGGCG
>PBKG01000021.1 GCA_002722095.1 Rhodospirillaceae bacterium | reverse complement strand
GGCTCGCATGGCGACGCATCTCGCGCGCACGATCATGCAACGCGTCGAGCCGCTTCTCCGAGATCTCCCACCCGCGGCCCTTGCGCTTGACGGCGGGGGTCTCGGAATCGCTCTCGGACGGATCGCGGAGCTGGAGAGTTTTGCGGTCAGTCATGCTTGAAACGCCACCATAATTACGCCGCTCAGCACAAGCGCCGTCAGCATAAGGATTGGCCCAGCCATCAGCGCCCAAATCACCCAGAACGCAAGTGGGCGTTCGGCGCGGACAGGAGGCCATGTCTTTTTGCCAGCCCTGCGCCGCCAGAACGAGAAGCGACCCCGGATCGCCGCCCTTACATACTCGACAGTCAGATATAACCATCCGACCAGCATGAGCGCCGCAAAGGCATAGCCAAGAAAATCGCCGAGGCTCACCCCACACTCCCCTCGAGCGAAATCGCCAGCAGCTTCTGCGCCTCGACCGCGAATTCCATCGGCAGCTCTTTCAGCACTTCCTTGGCGAAGCCGTTGACGATCAGCGCGATCGCCGCTTCCTCGTCCAGCCCGCGCTGCTGCGCGTAGAACAGCTGGTCGTCGGAAATCTTGCTGGTTGTCGCCTCACGCTCGATCTGCGCGGTGGGGTTCTTCACCTCGATATAGGGCACAGTGTGCGCGCCGCACTTGTCGCCCAGCAGCAGCGAATCGCATTCCGTGCGGTTGCGCACGCCCTCGGCATTGGCGGCCACGCGGACCAGCCCGCGATAGGTGTTGCTGCTCTGCCCGGCGCTGATCCCCTTGGAGATGATCGTCGAGCGGCTGCCCTTGCCGTTGTGGATCATCTTGGTCCCGGTATCGGCCTGCTGGTGGTTGTTGGTGACCGCGACCGAGTAGAACTCGCCCACGCTGTTCTCGCCATTGAGCACGCAGCTCGGGTATTTCCACGTCACCGCAGAGCCGGTCTCGACCTGCGTCCAGCTGATCTTGGACCGTGCGCCCTGGCACAGCCCGCGCTTGGTCACGAAATTGTAGATCCCGCCAACGCCATCGGCGTTGCCGGGGTACCAATTCTGCACGGTCGAATACTTGATCTCGGCATCGTCCATCGCGACCAGCTCGACCACGGCGGCGTGCAGCTGGTTCTCGTCTCGCATCGGCGCGGTGCAGCCTTCGAGATAGCTCACATAGGAGCCTTCATCGGCGATGATCAAGGTGCGTTCGAACTGGCCGGTATTTTCCGCGTTGATACGGAAATAGGTCGACAGTTCCATGGGGCATTTGATGCCTTTGGGGATGTAAACGAAGGAACCATCGGTGAATACCGCCGAGTTCAAGCAGGCGTGCTTGTTATCGCCGTAGGGAACGACCGAACCGAGATACTTTTGCACCAATTCCGGATGTTCTTGCACCGCTTCCGAGATAGAACAGAAAATGATGCCCTTTTCTTCGAGCTTCGCCTTGTAGGTGGTGGCGACGGATACGCTATCGAACACCGCGTCGACGGCAACGCCCGCCAGCATTTCTTGTTCTTTTAAGGGAATGCCGAGCTTTTCGTAGGTTTCGAGCAGTTTCGGGTCGACCTCGTCGAGGCTTTTCGGTTTGTCCGCGTCGGATTTTGGCGCGGCATAGTAATAGGCATCCTGATAGTCGATCGGTGGAAACTCGACCTTGGCCCATTCGGGTTCAGGCATGGTCAGCCAGTGGGCATAGGCCTTCAAACGCCACTCGAGCAACCATTCCGGCTCGTTCTTTTTCGCCGAAATAAATCGGACGATCTCTTCGCTCAGCCCCTTAGGGGCTTTTTCCAGGTCGATATCGGTGACAAAGCCGAATTCGTACTTGTCACCAAGCGCCTTGACCTGTTCGACGGTTTCAACGGTGGCAGACATCAGACATGCTCCCGTCGAAGGCTGTTTGAGTGTTTGGGTGCCGTGATTTCTGGAAATTCAATCGGCATGCACAAATCTGCGAGTGACATTTCCTCCAAGGCCGCACGAACCGCCCGGTTAAGCCGGTCCCAGCCGCCACGTACTGGACAAAGCGATTCGACCTTACACTTGTCTTCTGTATCGCCGACGCATGCGGTCAACGCTACCGGCCCATCCAAGGCCTCGATCAATTCGGCGACGGTGATCTTTTCGAGGGGACGGCTTAAGGAGTAGCCCCCATGGACCCCACGATGGGACATTAGTAAGTTTGTTTTAGATAGCTTTTTCAACAGCTTGCTGACCGTCGGCGAAGGCAGGCCCGTAGCGCGAGCGAGATCGTGCGCGGTGGTAACGTCACTACCGCTTCGATCGATCTGCGCCATCACCACAACGCCATAGTCGGTCAGTCGGCTAAGTTTGATCATTTTGACCCTGGTCTGAATACCTTTAATTTCAGTAGGTTAAAAGTGTACCAAATTGGTCCATTAAACAAAATGGCTTGATTTAGTACCGTTTTCAAGTGCCAATCGCAAGCTATTTTCGCTGCACCGCGACATCGTCTCGAATTCGCACCAACTCCTTACGAAAGCGTGAAAAATTCAACGTGCCGCTTTTCCGTGGAGCAGGTTTGGCGTAGACTCTGGGGCATGGCCGACAATGTGACAGAGCTGCGCCGGGCAGGGCAGGAGGAATCCGGGCCGAGCCTTGCGAGTTTGCGTCAAACCGCCCAACGTGCAGAGCGCCAGGCAAAGTGGTTGCTGCAGGGGGGCGCGGCACTTTCGGTGCTGTGGACGATTGCGTGTCTTGCATACATTCACCGAAATCTCGGCTGGGATTTTACGGCGCAATTCCTGCCGCATGAGACAGGTGCGCTGGTGGCCGGGTTTGCATTGCCATTAGCGATGCTTTGGGCGGCGATCGCTTATTTCCGCCGGACGCACGATGTGCGGTTCCATACGGAAATGTTGCGGCGTCACCTCGACCTTCTGGCTTATCCCGCCGAAGAATATGAAAACCGGGTGGCAACGGTTTCCGATCTTCTGAAAAAACAGACCGAAGAGCTTGCGGCGGTCAGCGAACAGGCAACGACGCACTTGTCGGAGTTGGTCTCGGCGGTGGAATCGCAGACAGCCGATCTTGGCGAAGTGGGTGACAAGGCGGCGGCCGAGGCGCATCGCATGCGCGATCGGTTGCTTGCGGACGTTAAGACTCTTCAGAATGTCGTCGAAAAGGTCGACGAACAACGCCAGGCGATTGAATCGACCGTAACCGGACAGGCCGAAGCGCTTGGCCGGGTGACCCAACAGGCGATCGAGCATTCGGATCACATCAACGCGGCACTCCGCTTACAGGCTTCCGACTTGACCAGCGTGTCGGACAAAGCCGCGGATCAGGCGAAGACCATTGGCGAAATGTTCGAGCGCTATTCGGAAAATTTGACCGAAGCGAGCCGTCACGCTCAGGATCAAGCGAGTGCCGCCGAAGAACATTTGGCCGCCAGTGCTGAAGGATTGCAATCCGCCGCTGAACGGGTCAACGCCAAAGCGACGACGGTTGCCAGTGAACTTCGGGACGAAATCGGACAAATGTCCGAAAAGCTGCAGGTCGCCCTCGACGAACAATCCGACGCTGTCGGTCAGATGACCGACCGCACCGGCGAGCGTATCGAGCGCATGGCCGAAGGCTTGTCACGGCAAACTGCCGGGGTGACCAGTCACCTCGAAGGTACGCTAGAGAAGCAAATTAATAGCGTGGACCGGATTCTGACCGCGGCCGAACATCGCATGGATGAGCTCAAGAATCAGGTCGACGAACAGGCCTCCGCCCTAAGCCAGGGCTTACGTGAGGCAATCACGCATAATGCGTCCCAGATCGGCCATGCGGTGGAGCAGGCAAAGGAACAGATCGGCCGCCTCACATTCGTGATGAACGATCAGTCGCAGAACCTTGCGAACGTTACCGAGCGTTCCGGCGTCGAGACCGAAAACATGATTACGGCGCTAAAAGCGCAAGCTGGCGATTTGTCGGCGACGGCGGAGCACGTTGCGGAGCAGACCAGGCTCGTTCAGGCAGCGGTGCGGCAGCAATCGGAACAGCTCACCAAAGCCTCCGACGAAACCGCCGAACGTATCCAAACAATGGGGCAAATGTTTCAGGACCAGGCCCAGTCGCTGGGTCAATCGACCGACCTTGCTACCGACCGCGCGGACGCATTGCGTGCGGCTCTGGATCGGCAAGCGCAGGATTTGCGCGCCGCCTCCGACCACGCGGCTTCCCAGGCCCGCGATATCGAGGCGCTGTTACAGTCCAAGGCCTCCGAGATTACCGTTGCGGTGAGGGATGGCGTCACCGAAATAAGCGATGCCCTGGGCCCAACCGCTGCCGAAGCTCAGACCATGGCGGCAACGCTTACACAACAGGCTGCAACGCTGCGCGACGCGGCAGACCGATCGTCGGCGCAAGCGGGGTCTATCGCCGAATTGATGCGCCAGCGCAGCCAGGAAATGAACGAAGCGTCGGAGCACGTTGCCGGCCGCGTGCAAGAGATTCGTGAGGCGCTTAGCGAAAATACGACCGAGCTCAGTGCGGCGGCGACCCAGGTTGGCGAGCGTGCGGGCCAGGTCAAGGCGGCACTGGCAGAAGACAGCAAAAATTTGGGCGAGCTTGCCACTTTCCTGCAGAAACGTTCGCAACAGATCGACACGCAGATCCAGGCTCATTCGGAAGCGCTGAAGGAGTCATCGACCAAAGCCTCCGAACAGGCGGGAGAAATTTCATCCGTTCTACAGCAGCAAGTGGCGCAGCTCCTCGAGGCGGCGGGAACTGTCGCCGCGCGGTTGGGCGAAGCAGGACAGAATTTCGACAAGGAAACCACGACGATGAATCACGCCCTCGGCGAAGGGCTACGTCTGATGAACGAAATCGGCGAACGGTTCAATGCCCAGGCAGAACGCCTGACCTCGGCTTCGCTGCAAGCTGGCATGCAGATCAACGATAATAACGAAGCGCTGCAAAAGGAATCGGAGCAAGTCATGCGCGTCGCACAAGAGGCGACCGAGCGCATGCGGTTGATTGGAGACGCCTTCACGCAGCAGACCGCGAATTTACATGAGTCGACCGATCAGCTTTCCTCACGCATGGGCGCGCTTACCGAGCGGCTTCGTCAGCAGGCACGTGATCTTGGTCAGGCCGGCGAAGAGGCGAGCGGGCAGGTTCGCGAGGTTGGCGAAATTCTTGGCCGTCAAACTCATACGCTGGTTCAGGCGACCGGCGATGCGCGCAGCCAGATCGACAGCCTGACCGAAAAGGTCGAGCATCATCGGGCAAATCTTCTCAACACGACCGACGAAGTGATGGCGAAGACTAGCGAAGCCAGCACCAGCTTCGATCAGCATGCCGCAGTGCTGGCGCAGGCCGCCGCCGATGCGGCCGATCAGGCGGAGCGGTTGAAGGAGATGGATCTCTCCGGCCGCCGCAATGTGTTCCTCAAAACCGCACGCTATATCATCGAAGATCTGCATTCGACGGCAGTCGACCTGACCCGTCTCTTGCGGACCGAAGTGCCGGACGCGGACTGGAAACGCTACGTCAAAGGCGATCGGGGTATTTTCACCCGCGCGCTGCTCGGCAACAAACCGTCCGCCACCGCATCGTTGATTGCCCAGAAGGTTCAGCGCGAAGAAGAAATGCGCCGCTACGTGATGCGCTATTTCGATCATTTCGAAACTCTACTGCGCGAAGCCGAAGAGGTGGATCCGGAACATCTGCTCCATTCCACCTTCATGACCGCTGATGTGGGCAAGCTTTACCTGTTGCTCTGTCGCGCGCTGGGTCGCGATATCGTGTCGGGCAAATAGACCGGCTGCTCTATCAGCCCATACCCCAATCGACGAGAGCGAATACGCCAAATCCAAATACCACCAGGCCGCCGAGCCGGTTGATCAGGAGCATGGTTTTAGGCTGAATTTGGTGGTGAAACACGGCCGCAACCGTGGTCAATCCGATCCACCAGATCGCGGCACCGACAAACACGCCACCCACCGTGGTTAAGCCTTGTACTGGATCTTCAACGCCGTCGGCAATTTTCAGGCCGCCGAAGACCGCCAGAAACGCCAGTATCGTCGCCGGATTGAGCAAAGTGATCACAAATGCGCTCAACCAATTGCCCGCCATATGGTGTGCTTTCATTACCCGCCGTTGTCCGCTTGTCTCACTGGGTTTCTCGCGAAAAATATGCGTACCCACGACGATTAGAATGATGCCGCAGACCGGCTGAATCCACGGCGACTGATCGAAAAGGGCGGTTAAGGCGGCGGCAAGGCCGAAAACCGCGATTGCCGCATAAAAAGTATCGGCCGCGGCGGCACCGAGCCCTGTGAAAAACCCTGGCCACCAGCCGGTTTTCAAACTGCGTTGGATACAGAGCATCGCGACCGGACCGACCGGTGCCGCAATCGAGAATCCGATCCCGATAGCCTTCAAAAACAACACGAAATCCAAATTTAAAATCTCCACCGGACGTGGCGCCAAGGCCGCATCAGCTTGATAATCATAAGTGTAAGGCCTGACAAGCTTTCAAACGAAAGGCATAAAATCATAAAACTTTATAAATATATTTAAAAAGGTATAAAACTATGTGATTATTAAGTTATGGATCAAAAAACATTAAATTTATTAAGATATCTCGCCGAAGACGCGCGATTGTCTTTCAATGCTCTCGCGCGACGGGTTGGGCTATCCCCGCCTGCAGTGGCCGAACGGGTGCGGCGATTGGAGGAATCCGGCGCTTTATTGGGATATCATGCAAAGCTCGATCGGCGAGCGATCGGGTTGCCGATTACCGCCTTTTTGCGCTTACGCTGCCCAGGCGCTAAGTTTCAGGCGGTACGGCGTCTGGCGTTGGAATTGCCGCAGGTGCTCGAGTGTCATCACATCACCGGTGAAGCATGTTTTTTAGTCAAGCTTGCTGCCCCGACGGTGGAGTCGCTGGAAGCCTTAATCGAGCGCTTCCGTGAACATGGGGAAGCGGAAAGTTCGGTGGTTTTGTCGTCGGTGGTGGAACAAAAACCGGCGATCGGTGCCATAGAAAGCGAATAGGAGCCAAGGAAATGGCGGTCGACGCCAAACAAACCCCTGAACGATCGGACTCAGAGCAACGCCCGGCCTATAAACTGCGTGCCGCAGAGGGCGAAGACGCCGAAGCACTCTATCATTTCGGCCGTGCGCTGTTGGCGGAAACCAGTTTTTTCCTGCGCGGCCCTTCCGAGCGCGCCCGCTCGGTCGACGAAATGCGTCTGATCATCGAACGGTTTCGCGAATTGCCGCGCCATTTGCTGCTCACGGCCTGGTTGGATGATGCGCCGGTAGGCGAGGCGGTAGTAATGGGAGGCGAACTTGAGCGCAATCGTTACACTGCGACCGTCGGTGTCGGCGTCCTCCAAGCCCATACCGGGAATGGCCTAGGTCGTAAATTGATGGAAGGGCTGGAGTTCTTTGCTCACAAGGCCGACTTACATCGGCTCGAACTAACAGTCATGAGTCATAATCCGCGTGCATTGAGGCTCTACGAACAGATGGACTACCAGGTCGAGGGAACACGTCGGGAATCGCTCTATATCGACGGCGCCTATGTGGACGAAATCGTGATGTCGAAACTGCTCGAAACAGGCCCCGAATGACTTTTGCCTCGCCGGCGCTAACTCACCTCGCGCTCCACGTTCGCGATGTAGAAGCTTGTATTGAATTTTACCGGGACTATTGCGGAATGCAGATCATTCACGAGCGGCCCGATAAAAGTGGCCGCATCGTCTGGCTATCGGAGCCCGGCAAAGAGCGGGAGTTTATTTTCGTTATTTTACCGGGAGGGCCCGGACGGGATCAGAGCGAGCGGGACTTTAGCCATTTCGGATTCGCACTCGACAGCAGAGACGCGGTCGACGCGCTCGCGGCGAGGGCCGATGCGGCGGGTTGTTTGGCCTGGGCACCCCGTCAGGATGTATATCCAGCGGGCTATTATTGCGGACTCAAAGATCCGGACGGTAATTTCGTGGAATTCTCATTTGGCCAACCTCTAGGCCCCGGGGCCGAAGAGGCAGATCGCGCCTTGGCGCAAGAGTCCGGCAACAGAGGCGTCTGAAATGGCATCGGCAAAATCGAACGCTGGCGGTACGCTGGTCGAAGGGGTGGTGAAGGGAGACCGACGGGCCCTCGCACAGGCGATCACACTCCTGGAATCGACGAATCAGGATCATGCCGCCGCCGCCGCAAATCTGCTGGCGGAATTAACGCCTCGTGCAGGTGAATCCATCCGGATTGGGATTTCGGGCGTGCCCGGTGTCGGCAAATCCACATTTGTCGAACGGTTCGGCCTTTACGTTGTCGAACAAGGTCACAAGCTGGCTGTCCTTGCGATTGACCCGAGTTCAAAGCGGAGCGGTGGCTCAATTTTGGGCGACAAGACGCGGATGGAAGAGCTGTCACGCCATCCCAATGCCTTCATACGGCCATCACCGGCAGGCGACGCGCTTGGCGGCGTCGGTCACCGTAGCCGGGAGGCACTGATCGCTTGCGAGGCGGCGGGGTTCGATGTGGTTTTTGTCGAAACCGTCGGCGTGGGGCAGTCGGAAACCACGGTTGCGGATATGACCGATTTGTTTCTGCTCTTGCTGCTGCCGTCGGGTGGTGATGAGCTGCAAGGGATGAAAAAAGGTATCGTCGAATTGGCCGATCTGGTGCTGGTCAACAAAGCTGACGGCGACCTAGAAAAAGCGGCTACCCACGCGGCGGCGGATTACCAAAGCGCGATACACATGTTGCGCCCGGCGATGGACGATTGGACCGTGCCCGTTCGCACATGCTCGGCGTTGACCGGCGCTGGTATCGCCGAAGCCTGGGAATTGATCCAGGACTGGCGGAAGGTGATGACCACGAATGGCGCCCTAGCGCAGAATCGCGCGCGTCAGGCGCGGGTCTGGTTGTGGGATGCACTCCGCGAACGGCTTGAAAGCGAAATTCGTGCAGGACTTGGTGGTGTCGGTGATTTGGATGCGTTGGCCCAATCGGTGGCTGACGGTAAAACGACCGCGCCTGAAGCGGCGGCGGCCCTCATTCGGCAGTTTCGAGACTTGAAACCTTCTTGACGGAGTTTGGCCACTGCCCTACAACGCTCGCCTCATCGGCGGGCGAATTCCAGTTCGGTCGCTGGGTTGGTAAATCATTAAGGTGGAGCGAGAAATGTCACGCCGCTGCATGATCACGGGTAAGGGCGTCCGCACAGGCAACAATGTCAGTCACGCCCATAACAAGACCAAGCGTCGTTATTTGCCGAACCTGCAAAATACGTCTCTTTTGAGCGATGTTCTGGGTGAAATGGTACGGCTGAGAATAACGCCGTCGGCAATTCGCACCATTGAGCATAAGGGCGGGCTCGACGCTTATCTGTTGGGAACGCCGAACCGGAAGCTGACACCGGAAGCAAAGCGTTTAAAAAAACGAATCGTACGTGCTGCGGAAAAACAATCAGCTGCCTAAAGTTTTTTAGTTTTTTGCCATTTAAGGCCCGCCCAATGCGGGCCTTTTCTATTATTGTCTCCTGTTATGAGCACATCCGTCCCAGATAAGCTCGAGTATCCCGGCTTCGGCTTCGAAATTTTGGAGCGCGATGCGGCGAGCCGTGCCCGGCTCGGACGTTTGAGTACTCCGCACGGGGAATTGATGACCCCGGCGTTTATTTTTTGCGCGACCAAAGCGGCGATCAGAGGTGCCAGTCCCCGCGACCTCCGAGCGGCCAATGTGGAAATGGTTCTTGCCAACACCTACCACTTGTTAATTCAGCCCGGCCCCGACGTGGTCGAGAAGCTCGGAGGGTTGCACAAATTTATGGGCTGGGACGGCCCGATGCTGACCGATAGTGGCGGGTTCCAGATCTTCAGTCTCGGTCAGGGCACCGAAAGCTCCGAGATTAAGGGGAGCCGTGATGGTAAACGAAATCCCCTGTTGCTCGATCTGTCGGAAGAGGGGGCGGTATTTCGCTCGCCACGCGACGGCACCAAACACAAATTGACGCCGGAATCCGCGATCCGTATTCAACGTCAACTGCGGCCCGATCTGGCTGTGGTATTAGACGAATGTACGCCGGTGCATGTGGAGCGATCCTATACGGAAAATTCGCTCAAGCTCACGCATAAATGGGCCGAGCGCAGCCTTGCCGAATTCGCCCGTCATCATGACGGGACGCAAGGGCTTTACGGCGTGATTCAAGGCGGCATCTACGAGGACCTGCGTCGCGAAGGGGCCGAATTTATCGCCTCGTTACCGTTTTTCGGCCATGCGGTCGGTGGATGCCTCGGTGATCACAAGGACGCCATGTACGACATTGTCGAGTTCGCCATGGCACCGCTTGCCGAAACCGCGCAGGAAAAGCCGGTCCATTTGCTCGGCATCGGCGGCATCCACGACATCTGGGAAGGCGTAGCAATGGGCGTCGATACCTTTGATTGCGTGTCGCCAACCCGCATCGCCCGCCATGGTTGGGCACTTAAAAAGAACGCCAAGGACTTCCGTATAAATCTTCGCAACGCCCGTTTCCGCGAGGACGGAAAACCTTTGGACGACAAGTGCGGCTGCTATGCCTGTGAAAACTTTTCACGAGGCTACATTCATCACTTGATCAAAGCGGATGAAATTCTCGGATTACAATTGCTGACGCAACACAACATCGCCTTCATGGTCGGGCTTATGGCGGAAATCAGAAGCGCGCTTTTGCGCGGCCAATTTGCCGAAGCGAAGCGGGAGTGGCTAGGCTAGAGGTCTAGCTTAAATCGTCCATGCTGAAGCAAGTGTGAGAACAGCGTATGTAGACGGGTGCCGAATTGACTGAGACTTCTCAATGACCGCTATCCTATGGTTTCGACGCGATCTTCGCGTCAGTGACAACCCGGCCCTGGAGGCTGCGGTTGCGACCGGCCGGCCAGTCCTTCCCGTCTATATTCTCGATGATGACGATGCGGGCGATTGGCGTCCCGGTGGCGCTTCCCGATGGTGGCTACACGGTTCTCTCGCAGCATTGGGCTCGGCGCTTGAGCGGCACAGTAACGAACTTGTTCTAAGGCGGGGATCCGCCGCAACCGTGCTCGCAGCGTTGGTTGAAGAAACCGATGCCAGTCATGTTTTTTGGAACCGCCGCTACGAGCCATGGGCCAAAGCACGTGACGAAGAAATCAAGTCAATGTTGAAAGCGTCGGGGGTGGACGCACAAAGCTTCAACGGGAGCCTTCTGCGCGAGCCGTGGGAAGTGCAAACGAAGGCAGGTGCGCCTTACAAAGTGTTTACACCCTACTGGCGCGCGTTACGGGCGCTTGGTGAACCACCTGCTCCGTCGCCTGCACCGGAAGATATTCTCGCACCGGCCCAACGGCCTGAAAGCGACGGATTGGACTCTTGGGAATTGCGCCCGACGACGCCGGATTGGGCAGCGGGGCTCAGGGAAACATGGCAGCCTGGCGAGGATTCCGCGCAGACCCGGCTTGCCGCTTTTGCTGAGGACATCGTTTTCTCGTATCGCGAGGCGCGCGATCTGCCAGGCGTCGCCGGCACGTCGCGCCTATCGCCGCATCTTCATTTCGGTGAGATCAGCCCGAGGCAAATTTGGCAGTCGGTCGTGAGCAGCGCACTGACGCATTTCAGAGATCCGATGCCGAAAGGGGTGGAAACCTACCTCTCCGAAATCGCATGGCGAGAATTTTCATACCATCTGTTGTTTCACTTCCCGAAACTACCGCACGAGCCATTGCGGCCGCAGTTCGCCGGTTTCGATTGGGAGGACGATCCGGAGGGGCTCGGCCGTTGGCAGCGTGGCGAAACGGGCTACCCCATCGTGGATGCAGGCATGCGCGAACTCTGGACCACCGGCTGGATGCATAATCGTGTGCGCATGATCGTCGCGTCGTTCCTGATCAAAGACCTACTCATCCATTGGCGCGAGGGGGCGGCTTGGTTTTGGGACACGCTGGTCGACGCGGATTTGGCGAGCAATTCCGCGAGTTGGCAGTGGGTAGCGGGATCGGGTACCGATGCGGCGCCCTATTTTCGCGTTTTTAATCCGACGCTGCAGGGGGCGAAGTTCGATCCGGAAGGCGACTATGTCAGGCGATGGGTGCCGGAAATCGCCAGCCTGCCGAACAAACTGATTCATGCGCCCTGGACGGCTAGTCCCCTTGAGCTGGCCGACGCGGGCCTCACCCTTGGAGCCGACTATCCGATGCCGGTAGTCGATCATGGGTTTGCCCGCACCCGCGCACTCGAACGTTTGAAACGCCTTAAGGAAAAACAGGACGGTTAGAAGCGGCGCGGCTTGGGGCCTAATTTGGCCGAGACGTGGAAACCTTTTCTAGGCTGCCAATCGCCGTCTTTTGACCAGTTGGAGAATTTCGCTCGCGGCGACCGGAATATTCGTACCCGGACCGTAGATTGCCGCCGCACCGGCTTCCTGCAGGAAGTCGTAATCCTGCGGGGGGATCACGCCACCGCAGATCGTGAGAATTTCTTCGCCCCCTTGCTCTTTCAGACATTCGACCAATTGCGGCACAAGTGTTTTATGTCCCGCCGCCTGACTCGAAACGCCGACAACATGGACATCGTTCTCGATCGCCTGACGTGCCGCCTCGTCGGGTGTCTGGAAAAGCGGACCCACATCCACATCGAAGCCGATATCCGCAAAGGCAGTGGCGATTACCTTGGCGCCGCGGTCATGCCCGTCCTGTCCCATCTTGACCACCAGCATGCGTGGCCGGCGCCCTTCTTCGGCTCGAAACGCGTCTATTTCCGCCTGAATTTTTTCGAACCCTTCATCGCCTTCATAGGCTGAACCGTAGATGCCCGAGATCGAGCGCACCACGGCGCGATGGCGGGAATAGACTTTTTCAAGTGCATCCGAAATTTCGCCGACACTGGCCCGTGCCCGCGCAGCGTCCACTGCGAGTTCCAACAGATTGCCGCTTTCCTCTTCGGCCGCTTTGGTGAGCGCATCGAGTGTTGCCCGGCAGCGGGCATCATCGCGGTCGCCGCGAATTCTCTCGAGCCTAGAGATCTGGGCGTCGCGTACCGCGCTATTGTCGATATCGAGCAACTCCACCGGGTCCTGCTCCTCCGGCTGGTATTTATTGACGCCGACGATGACTTCTTCGCCACGGTCGATACGAGCCTGACGTTGGGCCGCCGCTTCTTCGATGCGGAGTTTCGGCATGCCGGCCTCGATTGCCTTGGTCATGCCGCCCAGATCCTCGACCTCGCCGATCAGCTTACGTGCCTCGTCGGCCACACTCGCGGTCAGCGCTTCGACGTAATAGCTACCTGCCAGCGGGTCGACCACTTTGGTGATCCCGGTTTCCTCCTGCAGGACAAGCTGGGTGTTCCGCGCGATGCGTGAGGAAAATTCACTCGGCAGCGCCAAGGCCTCGTCGAAGCTATTAGTATGCAGTGATTGGGTGCCGCCGAGCGCACCGGCCATCGCCTCGACGGTGGTGCGGATGATGTTGTTGTAGGGGTCCTGCTCGGTGAGCGAGACGCCAGACGTCTGGCAGTGGGTGCGCAGCATCAGCGAGCGCTCGTCCTTCGGGCTGAAATGTTCTTGCATCAATTCGGCCCACAGCAAACGGGCAGCACGGAGTTTGGCGACCTCCATAAAAAAATTCATGCCAAGGCAGAAGAAGAAGGAGAGCCTCGGCGCAAATGCGTCCACATCCAAACCCTTTGCCGCAGCAGCGCGGACATATTCGATCCCATCGGCCAACGTGAACGCGAGTTCCTGAACGCACGTCGCACCTGCCTCCTGCATGTGATAACCGGAGATCGAGATCGAGTTGAAGCGCGGCATATTTTGAGCGGTGTATTCGATGATATCGGCGACGATCCGCATCGAAGGCGCCGGCGGATAGATATAGGTATTGCGGACCATGAACTCTTTCAGAATATCATTCTGAATGGTTCCCGAGAGTTTCTCTGTGGCGACACCCTGTTCCTCGCCAGCGACGATGAAATTGGCCAGCACGGGAAGTACCGCCCCGTTCATGGTCATGGAGACACTCATTTTCTCCAGCGGGATTCCATCGAATAGGGTTTTCATATCCTCGACGGAATCGATGGCGACGCCCGCTTTGCCCACGTCCCCGACAACACGCGGATGATCGGAATCGTATCCGCGATGGGTGGCGAGATCGAAGGCGATCGAAAGTCCCATTTGCCCGGCGGCGAGATTCTTTCGATAGAAAGCGTTGGATTCTTCCGCGGTGGAGAAGCCCGCATATTGGCGCACCGTCCATGGCCGGCCCGCATACATTGTCGCCCGTGGCCCGCGCGTAAACGGGGGCAAGCCCGGCAACGATCCCAAATGATCGAGCTCGTCCAAATCTTCAGCACTATAAAGCGGCTTCACCGGAATACCTTCCGGTGTCGTCCAAGTTAGTGCAGTTTCGGCATCGCCCTTGATTTCCTTGTCGGCTCGGTCACGCCACGCCGCGTTGGAGGGCTCTTCGCCGGTTTTTTTGCGCTTCGACATTCCAATTCCTCGATATCCCATTCTATCGGTTGGGATAGCGCCAAGTCCAATAGCGAGGTGCGAATAGATTGGCAACCGTTGTCCCTTGACGTGACGGCGGAAGCTGCTGAGAGTCCGTCCGTCGGATGGGGTAGATGAAACTTCAAAATGTAAATTTTGGACACGCGGTGCGAGACCGCTGGTTGCTGGAGGAGGGCGTTTCGTACCTGAATCATGCGGGTTACGGCGCGACGCCAAAATCCACACTTGCGGTTGCCGATGAATGGCGCCGGCGGTTCGAGGCGCAGCCAACTCGCTTCATGGAGGAAGATCTTTTCCCGGCACTTTTCGATGTGTTGGAACAGCTTGCCGAATATGTCGGTGCGACGCCGGAAGATTTAACTTTCGTCGATAATGCGACCACCGGAATGAACGCGGCACTGCAATCGATGAAATTGCGCGCCGGTGATGAGGTGGTCGCGACGGATCATGCCTATGAAGCGATTGCCAAATGTCTGAATGAAATCTGAAAGCGTCACGGAGCGGAATTGAAGATCGTTGAATTGCCGTTTCCGGTTCATGACGAAGAGGAAATAGTGGACGTGATCGTTGGGGCACTTGGGTCGCGTACACGGCTGTTGGTTGTCGATCACGTGACGTCGCCGAGCGCAATTCGTATGCCGCTGCAGAAAATTTTGAACTTCGCGGTGGGCCGCGATCTGCCGGTGGTTGTCGACGGCGCTCATGGACCCGGTAATCTCCCGGTCGATCTTGCGTCATTGGCCGCCGCTGGGGCCATCGCTTATGTGGGACATTGTCATAAATGGTTGTGCGCGCCGAAAAACGCAGCCTTTCTTTGGACTCGATCGGATTGGCAGGCGCGGATGCATCCGGCGGTAATTGGCAACCATCACGGCGATGGTTATCGCGAATCTTTTCTGTGGCCCGGGACCCATGATCCGGGCGCTTGGCTCGCGGTCTCGGCTGCGCTCGACTTTCAAGCGGAGTTCGGGCCGGAAGCCATTCAGACCTATTGCCATGCATTGGCGAACCAGGCGGCAAATACTCTTGCAGCCGACTGGGGTACGGAGCGGGGCACTTCGTCGGCGTTGGCCAGCGGTATGACCAACGTTGCGTTGCCGCCGGGTTTCGACGCCAATTTGCGATCGGCCGAACGTATCCGCCAAAGCTTGCGCCGGGATCACAATGTCGAAGTGCCGGTCATTCCCATCGGCCATCGGCTTTGGGTGCGCATATCCGCTTTTATCTATAGCGAGATTGAAGATTACCGCCGACTGTCGCGCGCTATCGCAAAATTATAAAGCTTGGTACTCACCGCTCACCAAGTGAAAAGAGTGCTCCAGTAGGTCGGTGTTTGACCGATCTTTTGACAGACCTTTTCGACCAGGTCTTGTGTGGGGGTGACTCCGGGTGTGGTTTCCATTTCGAATACATGGATGCCGCTAGTGATAAAAACCGAATCGATCGCAGACCCGTTAGCACCCGCAATATCGTGATGGAGCGAATCTCCAATGGCGAGAGCGCGTTCGGGGTCTGGGGCGAGCTGGAAACAAACCTCATAGACGCTCCGGTTGGGCTTGCCATGAGTTTTAATCTTGCCGCCCAGCGCTTCATAGGCGAGCCCCACTTGACCGGGGCACGGGGTGAGCGCTCCATTCGGATCCACGCTGTGAAAGTCGGGATTGAGGACTACCATTGTCAAGTCGCGTGCCACTGCTTCGCGGAACATGGGTTCCAGCGCGTCGAGTGGGCTATCCGGCAAATCGCCAACTATTATCAAATCAGCGCTACCTACATCGTCAGTGAGTTCGAGCGCGAGACCGTCGAAAAAGTCAGCTCGCCGATCCTTGCCGATCAAGAGACATTTCGGCCCTATTTCGCGGTAGAGCGGATCTGACTGGGTTTTGATTGCATCCCAGGCGAGTTCACCCGAAGTGAGAATGTGATCGTAAAGCTCGGGCGCGATGCCCAGCTTGGTCAATCGTTCGATGCTGACCGAGATGCGCCGCGATGAGTTCGACACCAGAATGATGGTCTTTCCCGCGGCTTTGAGTTTGGCCATGGCCTCCGCGGCCCCTGTATGGGCCTTGGCGCCGTCATGGAGTACGCCCCATTGGTCGAGAATAAAAAGATCGTAGGCTTCGGCAAGCGGCTCAACGCTGTCGATGAATTCGGGGCGAGACATTTGGCGTTCAGATAACCGGCTTCAGTTACGCTGCGATCAAACGACCCGAAGTTCGGGGGCTTGGTTTTTTTGTTCCGGGTCTTTGCTGACCCGAGGTTCGCCGAACAAAAAGCCCTGGCCAAGGTCGATGTTGTATTCGAGCAGTTCGATCAGTGCCTGTTCGGTTTCTACACCCTCGATAATCAGGTCCACGCCAACTTCATCCAGCGCGGCTTTTACCGCGCGGATCGATTCCGGCGTGTAAATGCCATTGGATTGGAGGATACGATCGACGTGAACTTTGACGAACCGGAAACCAATTTCGGAAAGGCCCGATGGGTCGAAATTGAGGTCGGCAACCTGATTCATGCAAAGCCGGTAGCCGACGTCGACCAGCCGCTGCAAGTCGCCGCTCGCATCTTCCGCATGTGCGGCGAGGTCCGATTGAGAGAGTTGGAACACAATGCAGGGCGCCATATCCCGGTTCGATTCGAGATATTCAATGAAATCGGCAAAGAATTTGCGGTCGCCGAAAGTGCTCGGTGAAATGTTGCAGAAAAAGGCGGTCGAATAATTATGCTGCTGTGCCTTCTGCAATAGCTGAACGCTGCGGAAGAGCAACATATTGTCTATGGCGAGACTGAGGGCCTTTTCCTTGGCGACGCCGGAATACTGAGGTGGCGTAATTTCAGCGCCGTCCGCCGAGCGGATGTGAATGAAGCTCTCGAAAAAACGTCTCTTCCGCTGAGGCAGGCTGACGATTGGTTGAAGGAATAAGTCGACCCGGTTGTGCCGCAGTGCATCGCGGATGATATCGACCAGCAAATCATCGCCAAGCTCGCTAATTTTGCGTGCGCCGACGCTTGGCACTTTTGGGCCGGCTTCGGCGGTCGGGTCTTCATCGAGCGATGCTGCCGTAGTCGGGCGCGTTTCGTGCTTGCCCGACGAATAAAGTTGCTCGACCAAGCCATGCAGCACTTTGACCTCGGAGGCGACCTCCTCGATGTCCTCCGGTGCGCGTTTCGCTTCGTTTCTACTCTTGAATTGCTCCAACACTTCGTAGACACGGCGCAATTCGTCACGGTTCCGGGCTAAATCTTCCTGGTTCTGGTTGTAGGCTTTACGCAGGACAATCAACCTGCGCACGGCCTGGGTCTCGTTGGTGCGACGGGTGACGGTTTCCTGCGCGAGGCCACCGGCCAGCATGATGACGATGCCGAACAGGATGGCCGTGAAATGATCGAGCCCGTGGATTAGTTCGGGAAGCGCGAACATGGCGGTAATCGCCGCCGCCGTGTAACAACCGAAAATGAATGCGTGATATTGCTTCGACATTCCCAAAAGAACTTCATAGGTGCTTTCAAAAGCACCGAATCACTAGGAGGTTACGCAGCGATTCCGCCGGGGGCAAGCATTGTCAGCAGGTAAAATCGTTCAATTTGCATCTATACCAACTGCATCCGCGACATTCGAAAATCCATCGCGTTCAAGTAAGGCGGCTAAATCGCGCTTTATTGCTTCGATCAATGTAGGCCCTTGGTAGACAAGCGCGGTGTAGAGTTGCACCAATGAGGCTCCTGAACGGATTTTGCGGTAAGCATCTTCGCCCGATGCGATGCCGCCAACGCCGATGAGCGGCAACCTTTCCTGACAGCGGAGATACATTTCAGCGAGCAATGCTGTCGAGGGTGCAAATAAAGGTGCGCCGCTTAGCCCTCCCTCTTCTGAACTATGGCTGGCTTGCAACGTATCGGGGCGTTCGACGGTGGTATTGGACACGATCAAGCCGGCAATTCCCGAAGTGAGGGAAATTTCGGCAATATCGTCTTTGTCCTGATCGGTGAGATCGGGCGCAATCTTCACGAAAAGCGGGGGGGCTGCATTGGCGTCCGCAACGGCTTTCTGGACTGCCACGATCAATTCGCTCAAGGCTTCTTTGCTTTGCAGAGCCCTCAGGCCGGGCGTATTGGGGGAAGAGACATTTATGGTGAGATAGTCGCAAATTGGCGCTACGCGCTTTGCGCCGACAACGTAGTCGGCGACGGCACTTTCCGAATCTTTGTTCCGGCCGATATTGGCGCCGACGATGCCCGCGGTCTGGTCCCGCGCGGCCAGACGATCCGCATAGGCGTCGAGGCCCCCATTGTTGAAACCGAGACGGTTGATGACCGCCTTGTCCTCCGGCAGTCGGAAAACGCGTGGTTTGGGGTTTCCGGCCTGTGGTTTGGGCGTCACGGTGCCTGTTTCGGCAAACCCGAAACCCGCGTTCAGCATGGCGGTGAAGACTTCCGCATCCTTGTCGAAACCGGCCGCTATACCGATCGGATTAGGGAAGGAGAGCCCGGCAACTTCGGTTGCGAGCGACGGCGGGTCGGGCGCCGTCACACGAGGACCGAGTCCCGTGCGAAGGCCAAGTAGTGTCAGCCGATGGGCCCGTTCCGGCGTTAGTCGGTGGAGGAGCGGCAGCAGGGCGCGAGAGAGGTTCATTAGGCCGGTCCGTCAGTCCAAGGGTGGGAAGATATGGTTCCCGTCGGCGTCGAGCGGCAGCGGTTTCGCCCAAAGCGCATGGGCCGGGTCGAGCACGCCGTAGAGGTGCGGAAACGCTTTGTTGTCCCGTGACATTTCCCACTTCAAGTTATCGCCGAGGCTTTCCGCTTCGACGGCGATCAACAGCAAGTCAGCGAGCCCCTTGCAATAGAGCTCGGCACTGGTTTCGATTTCCTCGGCGGAAGAAAAATGTAGGAAGCCGTCATTTTTATCCGCGAGTCCTCCTTCATAACGGCGCGACCTAAGTGCGCTCTTCCAATCAGCCTCTCGGGCGAGATGATAGATCGTTGGCATGGGGCGACCCTAATGCGATTCGCCGAAAGGGCCTAGAGACTCATGCAAACTAGTCTATAGATTGGACCCAGTTCAGTAAAAGGTAAGCACATCTGATGACCGACCCTCTCGACCTACCGTTGGAAACGCTGATTCCCATGCTGCAGAAAGGCGAGTGTGCAGCGGATGACGTAATCGCCGCCGCCAGCGCGCGCCACGAAACTTTTGGCGACCAATTGCAGGCTTATCTGCGTTGGGACCCGGCGCCCGCAGTTGCAGGCGGTGGCGTGCTTGCGGGAATACCGGTTTCGGCAAAAGATCTTTTCGGCCTCGAAGGTTTCGAGACATTTGCCGGCTCGCCAAGCCCGCTTCCGGCTAATTGGTGCGTCGAAGGGCCGGTTGTTGCCGCACTCAAATCCGCTGGTGCCACGATCATGGGCAAAACCCATATGGTCGAATTCGCCTTCGGCGGTATCGGCACTAATCCCCATTGGCCAACGCCGGCGAACCCGTGGGATGTGAAGACGCCTCGTGTCCCGGGCGGCTCCAGCTCCGGTGCCGGTGTCAGTATTTGGGAGGGTTCGGCATTGGTTGCGCTCGGCAGCGATACCGCCGGTTCGGTCCGGGTCCCTGCGAGCTTTACGGGTACGGTCGGGCTCAAGACCACCAAGGGCTGCTGGTCCACGGACGGTCTTGTGCCGCTCAGTACGAGTTTGGACACGCCTGGCCTTCTGACACGCTCGGCGGCCGATATGGCGGTGGCATTTTCGGTGATCGATCCCGATAAGGGTGAACCGTTCGAGCGGTTCTTAGCGACGTTACGGGAAAGAGATCTTTCGGACATCAAATTGGGACTGTGCAGGTGGTTTTTCGAGGATTGCGACCCCGGTATCGCGGAAACGATTGAAGCGTCGGTCGCCAAGTTGGAAAAGGCCGGCGCATCCGTCGCCGAGATCACGCTTCCGTCCGTCGTGGAGGCCGGAGAAATTTTCGGCCGTGGCGGGCTGGCGGCGCCGGAGTTTGCAGCCTTGATCAACGATCAGTTTGCCGACTGGAAGCCGACGCTCGATCCCAATGTGTTGGCGCGGTTCGAAAGGATGGAAGCGATTCCTGCGATCGACTATATCTCGCGCCGAAACCGGCTCGCGGAACTTGCCGCCGAGGCAGACCAAGCGCTGGAGAGCATCGATGCGCTAATCGGCCCGACGGTTCCGATCACGCCGCCGACGGTAGAAGCAGTGTCGGTGCCGGAAGAATATTTCCGCTGCAATATGGCGACGCTTCGCAACACTTCGATCGTCAATCTTCTCGATCAGTGTGCTGTTAGCTTGCCGGTGGGCTTGGACAAGGCCGGTATGCCGGTTGGGTTGCATCTGATTGGGAGGAACGGCGCCGATAGGGAAATTATCTCGGTTGCCCTGGCTGCAGAAAAAATACTCGGTACCGCTCGCGAAATCCTAGGAACGCCGCCGCTCATCGCGGCCTAAATCATTCAGCGCTAAGGTCGTCGCCGGCAAGGGCGCGGCGAATTAATGTTGCGGTTTCTGCGACACCGTAAAGCGCGATGAACGAGCCCATGCGAGGGCCCTGTTCCTGCCCGAATAAGACTTCGTAGCAGGCCTTGAACCAATCGCGCAGATTCTCGAATCCGTGCGATTTGCCGATCTCATAAACTTGGTTTTGTAAGTCGCTCGCTTCTGCGTCCGCGGCCATGTCGTCAAGCGCGGCGGCGAGATCGCCGAGCGCCGCCTGTTCCTGCTCGGTAGCCGCCCGGTAACTTTTGGTCGGCTTGACGAAATCCTGATAGTAGCGAATAGCGAATCCGACCATCGCATCGAGCGTCGGGTTTTTCTCAGGACTCGCCTCCGGTGCGTAGCGGGTGATGAACCCCCACAGCACCGCCTTGTCTTCGGTGTTACAGACGCTTGCCAGGTTGAGCAAGATTGCGAAGTTGAGTGGCACGTCGCTCGGCGGCGGGTCGCCCCGATGAATATGCCAGCTTGGGTTCTCCGCCTGCCGCGCCGGTTCCTCCTCGGGAAACTTGCCGAGGAAATTCAGATAGTCGTCCACATTTTTTGGAATCACGTCGAAATAGAGACGCTTTGCCGACTTCGGCTTTTGAAACATGAAGAGCGCGAGACTCTCTTTTGGTGCGTAGGAGAGCCATTCTTCGATGGTCAGGCCGTTGCCACGCGACTTTGAAATCTTTTCGCCGTTCTCGTCCAGGAACAATTCGTAAGTGAGGTTCTGCGGCGTTCGCCCGCCGAGTGCTTTGGCGATGCGTCCCGATTGTTGGACCGAGTCGATCAGGTCTTTGCCCGACATTTCATAATCGACCGAAAACGCATACCAGCGCATTGCCCAATCGGGTTTCCATTGCAGTTTGCATTTGCCGCCGGTGACTTCGGTTTCCACCTGCGTTCCGTCATCCCGCTGATAAACGATGGTGCCCGCCGACGGATCGGTTTCGATCACCGGTACCTGCAATACATGACCGGTCTCGGGGCAAATAGGTAAAAACGGGCTGTAGGTCTTTTGCCGTTCGGCGCCCAACGTCGGCAGCATGATCCCCATTACGTCGTCATAGACCTCGAGCATACGCTTGAGGGCGTCGTCGAACAGTCCCGCCTTATAACACTCGGTCGAGCTCTTGAATTCATAGTCGAAGCCGAAATCATCTAGGAAAGCGCGAAGACGAGCGTTGTTGTGATGCGCAAAACTTTCATGGGTGCCGAACGGGTCCGGCACCTCGGTCAACGGCTTGTTGAGATTTTCCGTGAGCAAATCCTGATTTGGCAAATTCTCAGGCACTTTGCGAAACCCGTCCATATCGTCGGAAAAGGCGAACAGTTTGGTCGGAATGTCGGATAGTTCCTGAAAAGCGCGTTGCACCATGGTCGTGCGCTGCACCTCACCGAAAGTACCGATATGAGGCAGGCCCGAGGGGCCATAGCCGGTTTCGAAGAGCACGTAGCCCTTTTCCGGCGGTTTGCCACCAAGTCTTTTAAGCAGCCGCCGTGCTTCGTCGAACGGCCAGGCCTTGGCCTTTTCCGCAATCTCTCGCGTGATCGCCATCGATTCACTCCGTTGGGCGGCGCCTATCGGTGCGCCGTCGATGCGCGGAACCTATGGCGGCGTGTTCGGAGCGTCAATGCGGTTTTAGGGTTCTGGCCTCGAAATTTGCGTATTGAACAAAACAAGAACTGTGGTTACTGTCTTGGTTGATTCGAGTGAGGTAATTTTTTGCGCACGTTTTGCAATTTCAATAGAAGTTCTATGCGAACCTGTCGGTTCCCAATTGCGCGCTTAGGCTGTCCGCCTCTCATCTGCAACAGTGATTATTTGTCTCAGCCGCGACGCTGATCGCCCGGCTGTCACGGTTCATTTACAATAGTGCTCGCTCCAGTTCCTTCTCTCCGACTCCCCGCAGCACCGATACTGGTTGCCGGTTTGACCAGTGCGGTTTGGCTTCCGGCGGATGGAGAAATCGAGGAACTGCCTTTGAAAGAGGCCGCCCGGCGGATACGCGACGGGGCGAAACCAATGATCTGCCACGGGCCCGTTACGGCAGGTCGCTTGAGGCTCGATCCGTTCGAGGCATTCGATTTGCTGGAACTCTACGCTTTCGTTTGTCCAGGGCAATTTACGATTCCTACACCGCAGGGATTAACCGATGCATTGGAGCTTCCGGCGCCGGGATCACTTGCCGAGGAGGCGTCCGCGCTCCGGCAAGTAGCGCTGGAACTATTGCAGCGCTTGAGCGAACTGTCGCCGAAGGGGCTTGTCAGTCTCGCTTTCGCCATGGGGCGGGGAGGTTGGGTCTGGGCTCCCGCAGTATTGGCCGCTCTCGGAGAGGAAGTGGACGACCGGATGCGCGCGCCTGGCAGTGGGCTGGATGTTTGGAACCTGCTTACCGAATGGTCGGAGCATGCGCCGAGCACCCCGCCCGGCGAGGAACCGGTGGCGCCGGTGGAGGCGAGGGACCGGTTGACGCAATTGTTGGGCGAGGGGTCCGAGGAGCGTCCGAGCCAAGCGGACTACGCCTCGGCTGCGACGGGCGCCTTTCAGCCCCGAAACCATGCGGGAGCCCCGCATATGGTTTTAGGCGAAGCGGGTACCGGGGTCGGCAAGACTTTGGGCTATTTGGCGCCGGCAAGTGTGTGGGCGGAAAAGAACGAGGCGCCGGTCTGGGTCTCGACCTATACCCGCAATCTGCAGCATCAGATAGATCAGGAACTCGACCGGTTGTTCCCCGAGGAGGCCGAAAAGGCCCGACGGGTGGTCGTTCGTAAAGGACGCGAAAATTATCTCTGCTTGCTGAATTTCGAAGATGCGGTGAAAGGCGTTGCGATACGCAAGCGTGACGCAATTGCGCTTGGCCTCTTGGCGCGTTGGGCTTCGGTTAGCCGCGACGGCAGTATGACCGGAGGCGATTTTCCGGCCTGGCTGGTCGATCTCGTCGGCCGCGCCCGCACGGTGGGCCTGACGGACCGGCGCGGCGAGTGCATCTATGCGAGCTGCGCCCACTACGGCAAATGCTTTATCGAGAAAGGTATCCGGCGTGCCCGGCGTGCGGATCTGGTGGTTGCCAATCATGCGCTAGTGATGGTGCAGGCAGCGCGAGGCCGGTTTACGGGACCGGGCGCGCCCACACGATTTGTTTTCGATGAAGGCCATCATGTTTTCGACGCGGCCGACAGCGCGTTCTCTGCCTACTTGAGCGGCCGGGAAGCGGCCGAACTTCGGCGTTGGCTGCGCGGCAGTGAAGGGGGATCGCGCAGCCGGGCCCGTGGCTTGAAGCGCCGGCTTGAAGATTTAATCGGCGAAGATGACCGTCTAATGGCTCATCTCACCGGGGCGCTGAAAGCAGCCCAAGCCCTTCCGGGCGAAGGTTGGCATCAGCGATGTAGCGATGGTCGGGCGGTTGGTCCCACGGAGGCCTTCCTGGCCCAGGTACGTGAGCAGGCCTATGCCCGCAGTCCCGATGCACGCAGCCCCTACGATCTCGAATGCGATATCGGCGAGCCGGTCGATGGCTTGCTTGAAGCGGCGGCTGCACTGGAGGAGGCGCTATTTCTAATCGAGCGTCCCTTGAAGGCGCTTCGATTAGGGCTCGAAGCGCGTCTCGATGAGGAGGCGGATGAACTCGACACTCAGACGCGCAACCGCATCGAGGCATTGGCACAATCTATTGCCCATCGCGGTGAACAAAGTCTTGCCGCCTGGCGGGGCATGTTGGCCGCCCTCGCCACCGAACGGCCTGCGGAATTCGTCGATTGGTTTAGCGTCGAACGAATCGATGGGCGCGACTTCGATGTGGGTATGCACCGCCATTGGGTAGATCCGACTATTCCGTTTGCCGAGCAGGTCGCCGGGCCCGCCCACGGATTGTTGGTTACCTCGGCGACACTTCGGGACGGCACCGGCGAAACCGAAGCCGATTGGCTGGCAGCGGAAACGCGGACTGGCGCGGTACATTTGCCCGAACCGCCGATCCGGGCCGAGGTGCCGTCTCCTTTCGATTATGGCGCGCTGACGCGGGTCTTCATCGTTAAGGACGTGCGCAAGGATAAATTCGATCAGGTGGCCGCGGCATATCGTGAGCTCTTTTTGGCCGCCGGCGGTGGCGCTCTCGGGCTTTTCACCGCGATCAGCCGGCTGCGTGCGG
>PBKG01000020.1 GCA_002722095.1 Rhodospirillaceae bacterium | reverse complement strand
CCAAGAAATCGACCTGAAGTCGTTCCTTTTCACTATAAATTTGGTACCATTGAGTGGTACGTAGAGTTAGAACTGGTTTTTGGGAAATTGAGCGAAATCAGATGGTTAAGAAGACACTGATTTCATTGATTTTTTAGGCATGGTACGTAGTTGGTACGTAGCAAAAATAAGTCATTGATAATGAAACGTTTTTGTTGGTGGTACGGCTGAGTGGGAGTAGTCAACCAATCATAAGTCATTGATAATAGACAAACTTTTAGTTACAAAGTTGTTACATATAGCAAACTTACCCCTTGATTTCTAATAACATTCCTGTTTGAGTTACAGAGGTTTTTACAAACTTCTGGTTACTACTCTGGTGAGTAGTGAGAACGGGTGTGTGGATTGGCAAAAAAACGGATACGGGTAAGCAAGGGAACAAACGGTTCTCAAAACCACGAAATCTTTGGTGGTAAGGCACAAATCCTGCGTGTTCCTCAATCTGGTGATGTTTGGCAGTTCCGTATGTGGATTGGTGAAGAGAAGAAGTATCTGAGAAAATCTCTCCAAACGAGAGATTTTGAGGCAGCAAACGACAGAGCAGAGAAACTTTATTTGGAGACAATGGCGAATGTTTCGTCGGGTAAAAAACTCTTTGGTCTGTCCCTCCAAGAACTAACTGACCTCTATATTGGGTGGAGGTCGGGGGATGTTGGAACGAGGATTACTGATGGTCGTTTTGTCACCATCAAATCGCAGATGAAACACATTCTTGCGTATAAGGGTGAAAACTTAAAAATAGGAGAACTAGAACGCAACTCTTTCTATGACTACGAAAGTTGGAGAAAGCAAACCAAACCCGGCACCCAAAGCGTCACCATTCGTAACGAACAATCCGCCATCAATCATATGATGGATTTTGCGTATAGAGAAGGTTATACGCATTTACCCCAGTTAGATTTTAGACCGATTAGCATCAAAAAGGATGAGGTTGGGCGCAGGGATATATTCGCACTGGATGAATACGACAAACTTATTCGTAACTTGCGAAGTTATGTTTCCAAGAAGCAAGCACCGGATGAAACGGAACGCACCGAAAGGTTGATGGTGCGTGATGCGATACTGATTGCCTCAAACTCTCTTCTTCGTGTTGGCGAGTTGTGGCAACTCCGTTGGGGAGATGTGGAGAAGATAGAACACGCATTTGATAGTGAGGAAATACCCGTTGAGTTGGTGACCCTAAATGTGCGTGGCGAAACATCTAAAACAGGAAATAGCAGACGGATAATAGTGCGTGGGGGGCAATACTTTTTGAGGTTGCGTGAAAGGTCAGCAAACACGGGTAAGGATGATTTCGTATTTGTCTCCGTAGGCGGGAATAAACGATTAGCAAGACAGAAATGGTATTACCATTGGGGCAACTTGATGAGGGGTATTGGGATTGATGATTACCAAAGCAGAAAACTGACTTGGTATTCTCTCCGTCACTTTGGGATTACCTGTCGTATTAGGGCAGGGAATACATATAGTGAAATCGCAGAGATGGCGGGAACCTCTGCGACTTACATAGAAACTCACTACAAGCATTACGATGATGGGATGTTGAGAACAGCAGCACTCAAATCATTTAGTATAGATAAATCTGGTATCACTTTTAGTGAATGACCCCATCACACCAACCAACATCCTTATGCGTCTGTGTGACTATCCTCGGGGTTTTGGCAGGGTATTTGGCGGTGGTTGGAAGTATGTGCGTCAGGTAGAGAAGTACTTTGATAATGTCTGTAAGGGGCAGTTCCCATAAAAATGTGGTGAACGAGATAAGTGACTTATTGAGGTAAAGTGGAAATCAAGATTATCTGAAAATCCAGACATAGTATTTTATAATAGAAACATCGTTTTTTGTTACAAACCAGATGAAGAAAGTTAGACGATGAAACTGAAGACGATTGCAATCATTCTAAACGTACTTCTTGTTATCATGTTTATGTCCTACTTCATCGCTCCCTCACAGTATGAAGACCCTTTCCTCTGGATATGTGTGATACTTGTGTTTGTTAACCCTCTAGTAAACCTTTTGTTTATCCGAAGTACTTCAAAAACTGACCTACCAGTTAAGACACAAAACCCCTCTTAGTTCCGACAATCCCCCCTTCTATTTTTTAAGTACCTTTAAGAAACCAAAAACCCCTCAGTTTGAGGGGGTGTGTCTTCGTGATATATCTCTAACTTAGATGAGTAATTGTAGACTGTGTTTGGATATGGGACCCATTAAGTCAAATGCGTTCCGTTATATTTTAGGGGTGCAAGAAAATAATGGAACAGAACAAATTTATCCGAATTTTACTGGTGATTGTTGCTCTGGGAGTTTCAATAATTGCAGTGGTTCAGGTTTCCAACTGGTATGCGGGAAGGGAAAAGAAAATACTTAGGGTGCAGGAATCGGAAGCAGACAAAGTAATGCGCTGCGTAATGCACAAAATAGGTTGTGATGAATTGAGGAGGTAAGGGGGGTCTTCCTTATTTCTCTCTAACTTAGATGAGTAATTGTAGACTGTGTTTGGATATGGGACCCGTTAAGTCAAATGCGTTCCGTTAGACCTCGTAGGGTAGGGGTCAATACATCTGTAAAAATACCCTCTGTCTCTTACTCACACACCCAAAATCCACTAAACTCATTCCTATGAGAAACCTGACCGCAACACTTTGCCTGACCCTCACTATCCTTCTTGGAGTAACGGGGATGAGTGCGAGTACGGATTTCGGAGAATAGAGAAATAAAGGTAATATTATTTCTCCAGAATGCTTCCCCTATGAATATTGGTCTGGCGATAATTTTGAGGTAATTGCCGAACATCATTCTATTAAATATAGCGATGATTTTTCTAAAAATACGGGCAAATACTTCGGGAAAGAAATCGCAAATTTCGAAGGAATTCCAGAACCGTGGGATGGAGGTAAGTATAACCTCTTCATAATAAGAGATTTAGATACGTGTCCTTACATAAGGGACGAGATAAAATATGAGAAGTTGAGGGGCATGGTTACATATACAAACCCGGACCCGCCAATTACTCACGTCTATCAAAAGAGGTATATGAAAGAACTAGATGTTTCTTTGGCACTTTGTGAGGAACTCGCTCCCAACTTCGGTGGCACCTGTATTCGTTCATCTATTTTTGTGATTGGAGATTGGGCAGGAGGTAGTAGAGGTTTTGCGTGGAGAACTTACATATACGGATTGTTCAAAACCAAAAATAATAGAGAATATATTATCCCTTTAAAGTCCTGGTTTGGTCATTCTAAAGGAGATGCATTGGAGTTTTATAATCAATGGAAATCCGCTCAGAAGGACTGTCCCAAGGGTACCATTGAGTATATGAAAACCGGCAAATGCATAATCGAGTGAGAGGGTCATTAACCAGGAAATCAATATCTAATCCACAGAGACTTTCCCGTGAATGTGTCCGTAAGAAATACAAAGGATGTTGAGTTGATGTTTTACAGGGGTCAACCCCGCAAGGTAAAGATACCCGTTAAAATGGAGTAGTTTCCAACGGGGTATTTCGGCGTTATTATTTTTTCCTTATTCTAGAGTTACCGAAGGGGTGAACAAAATGAGTGAAATAGAAGATAAAAAGGATCTACAAGGATTAGGTGGTTGGTTAGTATTGGTCGGACTGGGACTCGTACTTACCCCCATTAGACTAATTTATAGTTTGGTGACTGATCACCTCCCACTATTTGAGAGTAATGCCTGGCAAAACGTAACTGCCGTTCATCCATTGTTACCATCGTTATTATGGGGAGAAATAATCCTTAATTTAGGAATGGTCCTTGTATCGTTGTATTTATTGTATTTGTTTTTTGCGACGAAAAAACAATTTCCTAAGATTTATATCGGATTAGTAGTTTTTGCATTAGTTTTTATATTGACTGATGCACTGATCGTTCAAAGTATTTTGCCAAATGATCAGACCGATGCTGATACTATTAAAGAGATCGTACGTATTGCTATTATGGTTGCTATATGGGTTCCATATATGTTGCGATCCAAGAGAGTTAAGGCAACTTTCATACGGTAACATCAAGGCACTCATAGGTAAAATCTAACAATCGTTCATTATCCTCCTCTATCAGGCAGTATCCTTTCCCCGCAAAGGAAGACTGAATGCGTCCGTAAGAGATACAAAGGGTGTTGAGTTAGAAACCCTTTAGTCATCATCCTCAAACGCATAGTAATCTGCGAACCCACCCATTTCCCAACTCGTTCCTCTGGGTAATCCTAACTTATCGTCTATGGTTTTGAGGTCGGCAAAGGTTCCACCCTTACCAAGTTTAGCAATCTTGTCATTCACTCTCTTTGAGATTGCATCATATCCTTCTGGGGGATTGTCCTTCTGGTATTGTTGCACTAGTTCCTTCCTCATTCTCTTCCTCTCACTTTTCTTACTCAAATTCTTTCATCTCTTTCTCTATGCGGTTCATCACTGTTTTGATTCCTATCCATCGACCTGCATAAAAGGTCACGATGAGCATCAGGGTTGTCACCAACGCACAGGCAATCGGTGACAATGGTAAAATCACCATTGGGTTCTCCTTATTTTAAGATTTGGGGGTGACACGAAATCGAATGATTTCGTGTCGGGGTTTTGGACTATAAAAAATCGTTGTTTTTCAATGGTCGAATTAGACGATTTCCGACACCGTTTTCGTGTCACTTAGAAATCTCTGTATCGCACCTCGGTTGATACCAATCTCGTCTGATATCTTCCGAATGGAGAAACCATTCTCTTTGAGTGCGGTAATCTGTTTCTTGATGGATGGTGTCAAAACGGACTTCCGTCCCAACTTGGTTCCGTTTGCAACAGTCCTGGCAAGTCCCGCATTGGTTCTCTCAATCAACATCTCACGGTTCCACTCTTCGAGAACCCCGATAAGTTTCATCATCATGCGTCCAGAACTCGACACAGTGTCCAATCCGTTCTTTACCGCAATCACACCGATACCCTTGTCATCCATATCTGCGAGGAAAGACACGAACTCCTTCATGGAACGTCCAAAACGTGAAACGTCCCACCCTATGATGGTATCAAACTTCTTGAGAAATGCGTCTTTGCACATTTCATTGTATGCGGGACGTTTCTCTCTGGTCTTAGAACCAGACACTTCATCCTCATAGACTTTCACTACCTCATAACCCATGCGGTCACAGTAAGAGGTCAGTTCTCTTAACTGGTTCTCTGTAGTCTGGTCTTTGGTGGAGGTCGAAACACGACAATACAACGCAACTTTTGTTGTCATTGGTCACCTCTTCAATTGTTTTGGAGTATCTGAATAACAGAGAGGTAATAATACAATAAAAGGTAAGCAAATGTCAAACAAAATCGGTATATTATTCCAATATTATTTCTTTATTTACTGTTATATGACAGAATAAGAACACAACAGATGTATATTTAATTTAACCTTTTAAAGTATAGTGTAATAACGCATAAGAAAACCCCTCAAGTGGGACTTTTGAGGGGTTCTCTCCGAATAGAAATGCAAATATATTCCAATTTATCCGTTAAAGGTTGGAACACCGTCACTTCCTACTCAATTCTTACGCATAACGAAGTTGGTTTAATCCGTTCTCACTGTCTCTTGAGTAATTAAGGATACTTTCCTTAATTGCGTGTCTCATGAAGTCTGATTCATTGATTGCGTTCTGGTCACAGATTTTGGTCATTTCGTTCTTGAGGGTGTCTGACATCCTAAGGCATGTCTGATAGTTAAATTTCTTCATATAAAATATCTCCGATAATTAGTTTTTGAGAGTTTGGTTGTAAAACCAAGTTCCATTAAGTCGGGTAACAGTCTCATTGTGAGTCACATCGGACTGTCTCACCTTGGCAAGTGCAGAGGTCATATACGAATCCTCTGACGCACTTACGGATTGATTAAAATCCCGTCTGTCTTTCTCAACCCGTTTACTATCCATTTGGGACTGTTGAGACTGACGAAGTTTCTGTTGGTCTTGTTGTCTGCGAGAGACGTTTCTGGGAGTAAGTATGTCTTCCATAAAACTATTTATAAGGGTTAGTATCCCAGTTGTTCCGAAAGAGGAGATTTAAATGCGGAAACCTATTCTCATACTGTCACTGATGTTCATAGTGACACTTTCATCACCGTCCTATGCGAAATGGACGAAGGTAGATGAAACTGCGGATGGAAACATCTTCTATGTCGATGTTGAGAGAATACGAAAAGTTGATGGGTATGTTTATTGGTGGGATTTGACTGATCTCTTGAAACCAACCAAATTTGGAGATTTGTCTGCTAAAACGTATAGTCAAGGAGATTGTAAGTTATTTCGGTTTAAGAGGTTGAGTTTTTCCTTTCATAAAGAACCGATGGGTGGTGGCAGTGGTGATACTCAAAAACCTGGTAAAAAATACCAAGGTTGGAAATACCCTTCTCCTAACTCTTCGAATGAAACCATTCTCAAAAAAGTCTGCGCACTAACGAAATAGATTTTGCAGACACTCTGTCCTTCTTGGACTTCTTAGTGACACTCTTCTTCCGAACCTGTTTCTTGATAGTTGTAAATGAAGTTGCATCTGGTGCAGTTCCATATGGAAACTCATCAGATGTATGAAACTCATCTTCTGTCTGGACGGTGGTAGGATAAACCCATTGAGAAGGTCTATAAGTGACACCCTTCTTACCGACCTGTTCTTTTATGGTTGAGAAGGGAATGACGTTATTGGTCATTTAAATACTCCTCAACACTAATTTGACGGACTTCTGACGCAGCACTAAAGGACTGTGGTGTACAAAAATTCTTTGTGTGGGTCTTCTTTTGGGTAGTGATGAGAATAGAAATCTAACCATTCTTCATAGTCAGCAAATCTATGAAAGTTGTTTATTGGAAGGTTGGCGATGAAATCTTGTGAAGTCATTTTGTTTTTTCTTTAAGTATAGAAACTATATATTATTTTTATTCTATAATGTATTGACATACTATATAGGAGTTTCATTAGTAATATTTGAAAAATACTGTAAAAAAAGTGATAAATATACAAAAAACGCAACAATATTACATATTGTATTGGTGTAATGTAGTTTTATACTACCAATAGAGAGTGATTTTTTTAGTCGCAAAGTTTGTTTGTGTGGAAAATGGGTTTTCCAATAAAATCAAAGGGATTATTGATTTTCAATGGTTTCCAATCGGTGACTGACTTATGGAAAACCACATGCTCAGTTACAAACTTGTTACAAAGTTAATTTTTATTCAATGAAAACAATGACGTATAAAGTAGTTACTACTGAGTGGGAATAGTGAGATAATATTTAAAAATTCGCGGCTTCCCGGGGTGTATTGAGTCGAGTTGACGGTCGGCGTTGGTTAAGAATCTTTGCTACACTCCCCGAAATTTGCGGAGAGGCGAAATGATCACCTACCTGAAGACCGGCAAGGACGAGCACGAACAAGCGGCAACCGATGCCGATGTTCGCGCGACAGTCGAAGCAATTCTTGCCGACATCGAAAAGCGCGGGGATTTGGCGGTACGCGAACTTTCGGAAAAGTTCGATGGCTATGCACCGGAAAGCTATGTCCTTGATGAAGAGGAGATCGCCGCGACGGTAGCGAAGGTTTCGGCGGACGACATCGCCGATATCGAGTTTGCCCAGGCTCAAATCCGTAACTTTGCTGAAAAGCAGAAGGAATGCTTGCTGGACCTGGAAGTGGAAACTCTTCCGGGTGTGGTCTTGGGGCACAAAAACGTGCCGGTGAATGCGGTCGGCTGTTACGTGCCGGGTGGCAAGTACCCAATGGTAGCATCTGCGCATATGAGCGTGCTCACAGCGAAGGTCGCCGGTGTTAAGCGCATTGTCGCGTCCGCCCCTCCTCAGAACGGTGAGCCGCACCCGGCGCAGGTCGCGGCGATGCAAATGGCGGGGGCGGACGAAATCCTCGTGTTGGGTGGGGTTCAGGCGGTAGCAGCAATGGCGCTTGGAACCGAAAGTGTCGAAAAGGTCGATATGCTTGTCGGTCCCGGAAATATGTTCGTTGCCGAGGCTAAGCGGCAACTTTTCGGTCGAGTGGGTATCGATCTCTTTGCCGGGCCGACCGAAACGCTGATCATTGCCGATGACAGCGTGGATGCGGAGATTTGTGCGGTCGATTTGTTGGGCCAGGCGGAGCACGGTCCGACCTCGCCGGCCACCTTGCTCACCAACTCCCGGGCGCTTGCCGAAGCGACGATGGTGGAAGTGGAACGGCAGTTGGAAATCCTTCCAACCGCGGAAATAGCAAGTCAGGCCTGGAATGATTACGGTTCGGTAATCCTTTGCGAAAGTTTGGAGGAAATGGTCGAAGAGGCCGATCGTCTGGCGTATGAGCATGTTCAGGTAATGACAGATGATCCTGGTTATTTTGCCGAAAACATGACCAATTACGGCGCTCTCTTTCTCGGTCCTCGTACAAATGTGTCTTATGGTGACAAGGTGATCGGAACCAACCACACATTGCCCACAGCAAAAGCGGCGCGATACACGGGGGGACTTTGGGTCGGCAAGTTCATGAAGACTTGTACCTATCAAAAAGTGCTGACCGACGAAGCCTCGGCGATGATGGGCAGTTATTGTTCGAGATTATGTGCGCTCGAAGGGTTCGCTGGCCATGGCGAGCAGGCGAATATCCGTGTTCGCCGCTATGGCCGCTCCAATGTAGCGCCATACGGCGTGGTACCCAAGTCATGAGCGGGTCGCTGCCGAAGACGCCCAGTTTCCGTCTTGACGGCCGGCGCGCTTTGATTACCGGGGCTGGGCGTGGCATCGGGCGAGCGTCGGCGATAGCGCTTGCCGAAGCCGGGGCCGAAGTGTTTTTGGCCGCCCGGACCGAGGATGAAATCGAGGCGCTGGCGAGCCAGATTGGATCGGAAGGCGGAACTGCGAAGGCGATCGTGCTTGACGTGACAGACACGCCGTCAGTGAAGGCAACCATCGCTGCTGAGGGCCCATTCCAGATTTTGGTCAATAGTGCCGGTGGTAATCGTCCGGCAGAATTATCCGACATCACCGAAGAGGACTACGACTTTATCGCGGATTTGAATTTACGGGCCTCAATTTTCGTTGCTCAGAGCGTGGCCAGCGGGCTGATCGAGGCAAACTTACCGGGCTCGATCATTAATGTTTCCTCGCAGATGGGGCATGTGGGCGGACCAAAGCGGACCGTCTATTGCGCGACCAAGCATGCGATCGAAGGGGCCACCAAGGCAATGGCATGGGAGCTGGGCCAACATAGCATTCGGGTCAATACGCTCTGTCCCACTTTCATCAAAACACCGATGGTGGAAGGGTTCCTGGAAGAACAGGAATTCCACGATTTCGTCATGTCCAACATTGCGCTCGGGCGAATCGGCGAGGTGGAGGATATTATGGGGGCTGTGGTTTTTTTGGCGTCCGATGCCTCGACGCTGGTGACCGGCTCGGCCCTCATGGTCGATGGCGGCTGGACGGCGGCGTGAGCGGGGCGCGGGCTGGCAATGTCGAATATGCATTTTCATAGAATTGCCATCGCCCCGATGATGGATTAGACCGATCGTCATTGCCGATTTTTTTTGCGGCAGTTGAGCCGCCACGTATTGTTGCACACCGAAATGGTCACCACCGGTGCAATAATCCATGGAGATCGTGAGCGATTGCTTGGCTATCATCCAGAAGAGCACCCCTTGGCACTGCAATTGGGTGGATCGGACCCTCAGGAACTTGCCGAGTGCGCGCGAATAGCGGCGAATTTGGGCTATGGCGAGGTCAATCTCAATGTTGGCTGTCCGAGCGACCGGGTTCAGGCGGGCCGATTTGGTGTGTGTCTCATGAAGGAGCCGGATCTCGTGGCACGCTGTGTGGCGGCGATGATGGAGGCAGTGGACATTCCCATTTCGGTAAAAACCCGAATTGGCGTAGACGATCAGCCGGAGGGGCCTGCGCTCGAAACCTTCGTGGAGGCAGTCTCCAATGTTGGCTGTGAACGTTTCACCATCCATGCGCGTAAAGCCTGGCTGAAAGGATTAAGCCCGAAAGAAAATCGGGATGTGCCGCCGCTCAACTATTCGGTGGTCTATGAGTTGAAAGAAAAGTTTCCCGATCTTTCGATCGCGATCAATGGGGGGCTCGCAGATTGCGATGCGGCGGATGAGCATCTCGAGCATGTGGATGGCGTGATGTTCGGTCGTGCCGCCTATCAGAATTGCTATATTTTGAGCGAAGTGGATCGGCGCTTCTATGACGTCCCGGAGCCGGTTCGGTCCCGGCATCAGATTGCGCGAGCAATGATTCCCTATATCGAGCGCGCTATCGAAGAGGGGACCGCATTGGTTGCCGTAACGCGGCACATGCTGGGGTTGTTTCAAGGCGTGCCGGGAGCTCGCCTTTGGCGCCGTAGTTTGAGCGAAAAGGCTCGCGCACCAGATGCTGGGGGCGCACTGATAGAAGAAACCCTATCGCAATTACCAGAGCCGCAGCCTGAAATCGCAGCCTGAATAATTATAATATTGCAAACTGCTACTCTCCGAATACGTGTAATCGAAAAAGAAAGAGCGACCGTTTGGCCGCTCTTCCCGTAGTGCAAGTTGCAATGAATTAACTAACGCGTAATTCCGTCAGGCTGCGCTTTCGCTTTTGCGCCGATAGGCCGTTGCGCAATGGTCTGCGCAATAGGGCCGCCCATGGAGTGCCGGTTCACCGCAAAAGTGAAATTCCGGCTCGCCCGGATTTCCAATCGGCCATTGGCACATCCGTTCGCTTACCGCAGTCAACGGAATTGTCTTGCGTTTGATGGGTGATGGACGGGACGATAGGCCAAGGCGATGTGCTTTGCCGATCACCGCATTTCGGCTGACACCGCCAAGTTTCGCCGCGATTTGACTCGCAGTTAGTCCGTCACTCCACAATTGTTTGAGTTGGTCCACACGGGCTTCGGTCCACTCCATTCCGGCCTCTCTCGCTCTATTTTGCGTTCCCTGGCCCGGTCAACCCAATAAGACGTGAATTGAGCTTTTGGGGCCAGATATTGTGTTTCGTTGTAATTATACCACAACATCTCGAGAGCTGCTCCACCAAAAAGCTCTAGGGCGATTTATGGCGACAGTTCCGAGACGCGTCAACGCTGGAATGCCGCAAATATTTAAAAAAACTGCAAAAAAACGGGAATAAATGGACCAATCGGTGTCGAAATTTCCAAGTTATCCACAAATTTATGAACGTGTAATTTGAGACAATTTGGGAGGAAAAACGGCACGTGAAATTGGCCGACTCGCCGAATTCATTGGATTCATTGAGATTCTTGTGCGCGACTCGGAAGGGAATGATTTAATCCCGAAAAGAGGCTGCAAGTTCCGTCTCGAATCCGATTTTTGATCAAAGGTAAAGAGGCTTTTTTCCACAGCTCTTGGCCGGCTAAAAAATAAATTCGCTAAATCGGTTCGAAATTAATGAGGGAATCTTTTGAGGCCGAGCCGAAATTTCTCGGGCACGTTTTTCCCGATTGCAAATTCTTTCTCGTGAGTAATTAAATAGAATCGGACGATATACGCGAAAGTAATACTCGTAATGAGAGTATCGTGTGGCAATTAATTTTATTGGGAAAGGGCGACCAAATAGGGCTTCTGGTCGAAAACCGCGAGAACTTCGTCGATGCTCTTGCCGTGTTTGAGCTTTTCGGGCCCTTCGAAAACCATGTAGTGGCAGTGTCGTCCATGGCGATGTTTCGAAATCGAGAAGAGCGGAGAATCGAATGTACTCCGGAAAATAGAGAATACCGCTGATCCCATCTGCAGGTCGATGGCGTAATCTCGCCACTCCCCAGCGGCAACACGGCGGCTATAAACATTTAATAATTGCCTGAGTTCGTAGCGATCGAATGAAACGTAGGACCGACCGCGTTTGCGGTGGTCCGCCAGTCGTATTGGTTCGCTCATAGTCTCCTCTTGCTCCCTGATTTTTTATGGCATTGGCCGTCTTTGTTGCGGGCCATTGATTTGGTTGGGTAATCAAGTCTGCCCATACATTTCCTGTTTCATTGTACGCGCCGGGTGGTTGGTCCGTATGGGTCGGGTTGTTCGTAACATTTCACCTGACCCAATGTGCGATAGCAATAAATCGGTTTTTCGTAGACCTGAGGGTTGAAGCTATCGCGGCAAAGCGGGCCTTTGTCACGTATTGCAGCCAAGGTATTGCATTCCTTGCCGGTAACAAGCTCAGCGAGGTAATCCTGCGGAAGTCGATCCGATTGTATGAAATTCGCCATTCCCGCACCGAGCAGGTAAACGGAGGTTTCCGTGCCACAAGCGGCGGCCAGGATACCCGCGATTATGATCGTCGCGCCGGTACGTTTCTTCAACGCCCGGCGCTGCCGATTTCCTTCGGTTTGATCCGACTGTCGATCGTTCAACACTGCTTGGTCGATCGCCTTTCCCGCATCGATTATCATCGCTACCGATGCCGAATCTCGAATGTTGCCTTTTGATTATTGACGGAAGCTGCATTGCGTGCAAGTGCTGGTATTGTCGCGTGGCGTGCTTTTTGTCCCTTGAAGATTGCACTGAACGAGCAAAAATCGTTTAAACATGGATAAAGATAATTGCGCGCCGTAATAAGGCGCGGGTCAGAAGCAGTTTGGCGGAAATTACGGCGTTTGCGCCGCTCGGAGGCTAGAATTGGCTGATATTTTTGATGAAGTCGATGAAGAAGTTCGGAAAGATCAGTTTTCCGACGTTTGGAAAAAGTACGGTAATTGGATTATTGCTGGCACGGTGCTCGCCCTCGGTGTTTCGATCGGCTATGTGCAATGGCAAAACTACGCGCGTGGCCAACAGGTGGAGTCCAGTGCTCAATTCGATCAAGCACTGCGGTTGATCGAGGCTAAAAAGAACAGCGAGGCCAGCAAAGTTTTGGGTGAATTGGCCGACTCGGGCACTGACGGATATTCGGTTCTAGCCAGATTCCGTGCTGCCGGTTTGAAATCCGAAGCAGGTGACCGTGTTGCCGCCGGCGAAATTTATGGGGCGCTCGCTGGCGACACATCTCTCGACCCGCTCTATCGAGATTTAGCCAAGCTATATACGATCATGCAGCGAATCGATGATGGCGATGCTGCCCAATTGGAAACGGAATTGCAGCCTCTTTTGGCGGCCGACGGGGCGTGGCGGTTTTCCGCGCGGGAGTTGGCCGCAGTTTTGAAAATACGCCAGCGCGACACCGAAGGTGCCAAAAAGCATTTCAAAACACTGATCGATGATCCGGCGGCACCTGCGGGGCTCCGTCGTCGGGCAAGCGAAATGCTACAGGCAATCGATGGTCGTTAGCATTTTTCGCCGCCAAGCGCGCCGGCGGCGGTTTGGTAATGCCTTAATCGCCGTTGCAGTAATAGGTCTGGCGGGCTGCGATACGTTCGACAATATTATCGGTAAAAAGGACGCGCCCCCGCTTCCGGGCGAACGGATTCCGATAATGCTGCATGAACGCGACCGGGACCCCGACCCGCGTGTGTCGGATTTGCGGGTGCTTTTGCCGCCCCCCAGAGCCAACCGCGATTGGGCGCAATCGGGCGGCCGTGCGGCCCACGCCATGCACCATCTTAAGATTGGCAAGGCCATCTCAGCGCGTTGGAGTGCCAATGTAGGGCAGGGGTCTGAGGATGATCGTCGCCTTTTGGCATCGCCGATAATTGTTGGAGAAAGGGTTTTTGTCGCCGACCTTGAATCCAATGTAAGCGCGATCAATGCCCGTACTGGCGAGCGAGTTTGGCGTTTCCGTCCGAAAGTCCCCGATGAGGACGATGAGGCTTTCGGCGGTGGATTGGCATTCGAAGACGGCACAGTATTTCTCAGCACAGGCTTCGGTCGCGTTTATGCGCTTGATGGAGCGACGGGCAAGCTGAAATGGATGAAAAAACTTTCCGGCCCTATGAGGGCGCCGCCGTCTGTGTCCAATGGTCGAGTCTTTGTTGTGACTATCGACAATCAACTGATAGCGCTGAATACGAAAACCGGTGACCGTTTGTGGTCCCATGCGGGCCTTTCCGAAACCGCGGGTCTTTTGGGCGGCGCCGCGCCGGCAATCGATGGGACGACGGTGGTTGTACCGTATTCGTCAGGCGAGATTTTCGCCGTTCGCGCGGAAAATGGCCGTGTCGCATGGTCCGAGGCCCTTTCACCTGTTCGTCGTATCGATGCACTGGCGACATTGGCCCACGTTCGCGGTAGTCCGGTGATCGATCGCGGATTAGTCTACGCAATTAGCCATTCAGGACGCTTAGTTGCGATCGACCGGCGGTCGGGCGCACGAATTTGGGAGCGCAATATTGGTGGTGTGGAAACCCCTTGGGTCGCGGGAAATTTTCTTTATGTGTTGAGCAATGAATCGGAGATCTACTGTTTGACCCGTCGCGGGGGCCGAATTCGCTGGGTAAGGCCGTTGCCGAAATTCGAGAATCCGCGAGATAAAGAGGGGCCCATTAAATGGTCGGGTCCTGTGTTGGTGGGCGACCGGCTGGTCGTTACCGGAAGCCATGGCGAGGCGCTTTCGATCTCGCCCTATACAGGCGAACCGTTGGGGCGGGTCGAATTGCCGAGCCGGATATCCATCGCCCCGGTGGTTGCCGGCGAGACGCTGTATTTTTATACCGACGAAGCCGAATTGATTGCCTACCGCTAGTGGTCTCGGCCATGTCTGAGGCACAAAAGGAGAGAGCGGGCGGATGACTATCAGTGTTGCCATCATCGGACGCCCGAATACCGGCAAATCGACGCTATTCAATCGACTTGTGGGTAAAAGGTTGGCATTGGTGGATGACCAGCCAGGGGTTACTCGCGACCGATGCGAGGGAGAAGCGGAACTGGGCGATCTTAGTTTCCGAATTATCGATACGGCCGGATTGGATAATGCCGACGCGGAAAGTCTGGCCGGTCGCATGCAACGCCAGACCGAGCAGGCAGTGGCGGAAAGTAACGTCGTATTGATGCTGGTGGATGCCCGCGCGGGAATTACGGCACTCGACCGGCATTTTGCTGACTGGGTGCGCGGGCAATCGGTGCCGGTGATACTCGCCGCCAACAAGTGCGAGGGAGGCGGTGGTGAAGCCGGACGGCTCGAAGCCTTCGAGCTTGGTCTCGGTGAGCCAATCGCCGTATCGGCGGAACATGGCGAGGGGTTGGGCGAACTTTATGGCGCGCTTCAGCCGATTGTCGATGCGGATGCGATTGAAGGCGACGAGGAAGCGGCGCCGGAGGTACAGCTCGCCATTGTCGGGCGACCGAATACTGGTAAGTCGACTTTGGTCAACCAACTCCTCGGCCAAGACCGCTTACTGACCGGGCCTGAGGCGGGCATTACTCGTGATTCAATTGCGATCGATTGGGAATATGACAATCGACCGTTAAAACTAATCGATACGGCAGGACTACGTCGCCGGGCGCGAGTTGACGAAAAATTGGAAAAACTTTCTGCACGCGATACCGCACGTGCGATCCAATTTTCCCAGGTAGTGGTGTTGATGCTGGACGGTCAAACCATGCTCGAGCGCCAAGATTTGACCATCGCGCGGCAGGTCATCGATGAAGGCCGGGCATTGATTATTGCCGTTAACAAGTGGGATTTGGTCAAGACTAAGAAGGCCGCGATGCGAAAGCTGGAAGACCGTCTGGAAACATCGTTGACCCAAGTGCGTGGCATTCCCGTGGTCACTTTGTCCGCTTTGGAAGGCACGGGGATTGATAAATTGATGGCGGCTGTATTCGAAATTTATCAAGTTTGGAATCGTCGGATTGCGACCGCTCGGCTTAACGATTGGTTGGCCGAAATGGTCGAACTACATCCACCGCCTCTGGCCTCGACAGGGCGTCGGGTGCGGCTTCGCTACATGACCCAGACTAAGACGCGCCCACCGACCTTCGCGGTCTGGGTTTCGCGCCCGAAAGACCTGCCGGAAGCTTATAGTCGGTATTTGGTCAACGGATTACGCGATGATTTCGGTCTAATTGGGGTGCCACTCCGCATTACTCTCAGGCAGGGCAAGAACCCTTACGTCAAGGAAACCTGATCCAGGTTCGGCTTAGTAGGCTCGAAGGGTCTCGCCATGTTGCTCGCAATCGAGCGCGGCGAGATCGACGAAGAGGTCGGTTTTTTCATCGGGATGGGGCAGGGACTCAGGATCCTCGCCGGGAAAGGCCTTCGCACGCATAGCTGTGCGTTGACGCCCGGGGTCGACTAAATTGACGCGAATTTCCGAATGCGCGACCTCACTGGCGTAGATATTCACCATCGCCTCCAACGCCGCTTTACTGGCAGCGTAAGCAGCCCAAAAAGGATTGAGATTGCGCACCGCTCCGGAGGTTACGAATATTGCCCGTCCGCTATCCGAGGTCCGCAATAGAGGATCCATTGACCGGATAAGACGGTAGTTTGCGGTGGCGTTAAGCGCTAACGCCTGGTCCCAGACATCTGGGTCGAGATGATTGAGGGGTGTTAGTTCGCCGAGTGTTCCTGCGTTGGCGATCAACACGTCGAGCCTACCGAACCTTTCATTGATGGCGCCACCCATCTGATCGATCGCATCGCCGTCGGTGAGGTCTAGGGGCACCAGTGTAGCGCTGGACCCGCCTATTTGTTTGATCTCGTCATCGACCTCTTCAAGGCCGCCGACCGTACGCGCGGTCAGAACCAGATGAGCGCCTTCTCGCGCAAATCGTCTGGCGATTGCTGCGCCGATACCCCGGCTCGCACCTGTCACCAAGGCGATCCGGCCTTCAAGACGTTTTGGGTTGGCCATTAGCCCGATTCAGAAAGGAGCGAAAGCTGCGCCGATGCATCGCCATTTTGCTGGTCGGTAAGGCGGATCGGATATTCGCCTGAGAAACAAGCATCGCAGAATTGCGGACGTTTATTATCGCGCGCGCCTTCGCCCATGGCTCGGTAAAGCCCGTCGATGGTGACGAATGCAAGACTATCCGCGGCAATTTCGTCGCGGATGCCATCGACATCGAGATTTGCCGCTAACAGCTGATCCTTGTCTGGCGTGTCGACGCCGTAAAAGCAGGGATTGGTCGTCGGCGGGCTGGAAATCCGCATATGCACTTCCGTCGCGCCGGCGGCGCGCACCATCTCGACGATTTTTTTAGATGTCGTACCTCGGACAATGGAATCATCGACCAGGATTACGCGCTTGCCATTGAGGATGGCGCGGTTGGCATTGTGTTTAAGCCGCACACCGAAATGTCGAATTTCTGAAGTTGGCTCGATAAAAGTTCGTCCCACATAATGATTTCGGATAATGCCGAGCTCGTAAGGTAAGCCCGCTTCGGCAGCGAATCCGATAGCCGCTGGTACGCCGGAATCAGGTACTGGCACGACGACGTCGGCCTCGGTTCGGGATTCGCGCGCAAGTTCGCGACCGATTTTTTTGCGCGACTCATATATCGAAAGTCCATCTATAACGCTGTCCGGCTTGGCAAAGTAAATAAATTCGAAAATGCAGCAGCGTTTCTCGAGTTTTGGAAACGGGAAGTAACTTTTGACTCCCTTTTCGGAAATCACCAGCAATTCGCCCGGTTCCACGTCACGCACCCGTTCCGCGCCGACGATATCGAATGCGCAGGATTCGGAGGCAAGGATATAGGTGTTATCGAGCTTACCTAATACCAATGGCCGCACTCCGAGCGGGTCGCGGACGCCGATCAGGCCTTCCTTGGTGAGTGTGACCAGCGAATAGGCGCCCTCGATCCGTCGAATAGCAGAGATGAGCCGCTCGACGATCGTGCCCTGGGTTGTCGCCATGAGATGGATGATGATTTCGGTATCGGTAGTCGACTGGAAGATGCAGCCGGAGGATACGAGTTCTTGGCGCATAGTTCGCGCGTTGGTGAGATTGCCATTATGCGCGATTGCGAGCCCACCTAAGTCGAGATCGGCGAACAAAGGTTGCACGTTTCTCAACATCGGCTCGCCGGTGGTGGAATAGCGCGTGTGTCCGATCGCGGCGTGGCCCGGGAGCCGGCGCATTACCGCTGGGTCAGAAAAAATATCGCCCACCAGGCCGAGATCCCGATGGGCGTGAAATCTTTCGCCGTCATAGGTGACGATGCCGGCGGCTTCCTGACCACGGTGCTGCAGCGCATGCAGACCGAGCGTCGAATGCTGGGCCGCTTCGTCGTGGCCGTAAATTCCGAAGACCGCGCATTCTTCGTGTAGACGGTCGTCGTCGAAAGGGTGCGTGGTGACGCTCATTGCACCGTACGCTCCATCAGATCGTCCAAATTTTTACGGTCCTTTGTATCGTAGCCACCAGTATTTTCACGCTTTTTTTCGCCTGCGGGGCGAGGATTAAGCAGTTTTTCGAAATCTTTTTGGTTTTTCTTCGAGTCGCCAAGCGTATCGATGCCCTTTTTGAGCAAATCGGTTTTGGTCGTACGTTTCACCGATTGCGCTGCCGACCCTGCGTCCTGGCGCAAACGTTGGGGTAACAAGGACCAAAGTATGTCCGCGCCCATCATGATCACCGGTGCGGATTTGGCCGCACGAATGTCTTCCGGGATATGTTCCTCTTTTTCGTAAAAGACACTGATTGCGATATAGAACACCGCAAGCACGACCCAGGCCCGAAAGACACCAAACAGGACGCCGAGCCCCCGGTCGAGGCCGCTCATGGAGCTGTCCTGGATGGTTTCTGAGATGAAATTGCTGAAAATCGAAAGCACGATCATCGCCAAAATGAAAACAGCGACACCGGTTGCGATTCGCGCGATCCATTTGTTGCCGATCCAGTCATGCATATAGGGTTCGACATAGGGAAACAGGAATATCGTAATGACGATGGCTCCGACCCAACCCAGAAGCGATAGAACTTCCTTTGCGAATCCGCGTGCGAAGGCCAGCAGCGCGGATAGCAGGGTGACGATGGCAACGACGATATCGGTAATCGCGATCCCGTCCATGTTACTCCCCAATCGCGCGGATGTTCAGGTTAGCGGAGCCGAACCTTTCGACCAGACCGCGTAAATGATTGATTTCCGTTACTTGCAACGGCTGATCGCTCGATTTCCGGCCCTTTTTACGTGACTGTGTGGGTGTTAGGGCCGCGCCGAAGCCAAGTTTTTCAGCTTCCTTGAGGCGTGCTTCAGCCTGGCCAACGGGGCGCACCTCTCCCGAAAGACCGATTTCGCCAAACACGATCATGTTTTCCGGCATGGGCTCTCCGGTGAGCGATGAGATCAATGCCGCGGCAACCGCCAAGTCCGCTGCCGGTTCGCTGATCCGTAACCCGCCTGCAACATTGAGATAGACGTCATTGCCACCAAATTGCAAGCCGCATCGTGCTTCTAAAACGGCTAACGTCATCGAAAGTCGGGCCGAATCCCAGCCGACCACAGCGCGCCGCGGTGTCGCGAGCGACGATGGGGCCACCAAAGCCTGAATTTCGACAAGCATCGGTCGCGATCCTTCGATGCCGGCAAAGACCGCCGCGCCGGAAACCTCACCCTGCCGATCCGCAAGAAAAAGAGCCGAAGGATTGGCTACTTCAGCGAGGCCTTTGTCGGTCATCTCGAAAACGCCGATTTCATCGGTCGCTCCAAAACGGTTTTTGACGGAACGGAGGATACGGAACTGATGACCGCGATCGCCTTCGAAATAGAGCACCGTATCGACCATATGTTCCAACACCCGAGGACCCGCTATTGCGCCTTCCTTGGTGACGTGTCCGACCAAGAGCAGGGCGAAGCCTCGCCGCTTGGCGAGCCGGATCAATTCCTGCGCAGAAGCGCGAATTTGCGCTACCGTGCCGGGCGCAGATTCCAACCCTTCAATATACATAGTTTGAATTGAATCGATGACCACCACGTCCGGTCGGTCATCGGAATCCAACGTGGCGAGGATGTTGCCGACGTTGGTTGCTGTTGCTAGTTCAACCGGTTGCGTTGCGACCCCGAGCCGGGATGCGCGAAGGCGAATTTGATCGACTGCCTCTTCGCCGGAAATGTAAATACAGCGAGCCTCTTTCGCGAGTGCAGCGGTTACCTGCAGCAATACGGTCTATTTGCCGATGCCCGGATCACCCCCGATTAGGATCGCCGAGCCCTCGACCAATCCACCTCCGGTGACCCGGTCAAACTCGTTCATCCCGGTGACCCGGCGCGGCGCGCCGTCGGAATTACCTTCCAAGTTCACGAAATCGATAGGTTTCCCGCCGGCCGCGAAGGCTTTTGCACCGACTTTGCCGCCGATCGGCGCGGTTTCGGTTGGCGCTTCTTCGACGATACTGTTCCAAGCATCGCAATCATCGCAATGGCCAACCCAACGCGGATGAATCGCGCCGCAGCTTTGACAGACAAACCGGGTTTTCGCTTTCGCCATCAGCGGCTCGTGAGCGTCCCTAGCATTGCTACACCCTTAGCTAACGCGGGTTTCAAAATCGATCGGTCCTTCGGCATTGCCGTGGATGAATTGTTTCAGAAAATCATTGTCCGCCTGATCGATTTCCTCGACCGGTCCAGCCCAAATGATTTTACCCTTATAAAGCATGGCGATGCGATCGGCGATTTTGCGGGCACTTGCCATATCGTGGGTGATGGACAAGCCAGTCGCGCCGATTTCGCGCGTAATTTCCACTATCAGATCATTGATGATATCGCCCATGATCGGGTCGAGACCTGTGGTCGGCTCGTCGAAAAAGATGATCTCCGGATCGATGGCGATCGCGCGAGCAAGGCCCACCCGTTTGCGCATGCCCCCGGAGAGGTCTGCTGGCCACATTTCCGCGGTTTCTTCGCCCAATCCCACCGCGGCCATTTTTTCGAGCGCGATGTCTCGAGCCTGGTCGGTTTCCATGCCTTCGCCCTCAATAAGGCCGAACGCGACGTTTTCCCAAACCGGCAGACTGTCAAACAGCGCCGCATGTTGGAACAACATGCCGATCTTGGCATTAACGGCGTTGCGTTCCGCGGTACTGAGGTCGAGCACCGACCGCCCGTCCACCTGGACGTCGCCCTTGTCCGGGGCCAAAAGTCCCAAAATACATTTGATAGTGACCGACTTGCCGGTACCCGAGCCGCCGATGATGACGACGGATTCACCAGGCATAATTTCTAGATCGACGCCATCCAGCACGACATTGTCGCCGAAGCGTTTATGCACGCCGGTGAGTTTTATTTTTGGTGTCGTCATGCCCCGAAGAACATCGCAGTGATCATATAGTTCAGAATTAGAATAAGAATTGCCGAGGACACCACCGCGTTGATGGTTGCTGCGCCGACGCCTTGCGCGCCACCCTTTGAGTAGTAGCCTTGGTAGCAACCCATCAAGGTTGTTACGAAACCAAAGACGGTGGCTTTGACGAGGCCCGAGAATACGTCAATGAATTGGACGAAATCCCAGGTATTTTTGAGATAGATCGCTGCGTTGAAGCCGAGCTTATAGACCGCGACGATATAGCCACCGAATATGCCGATCACGTCACCAACCAGTATCAGCAGCGGCAACATCGCAATGCCTGCGAGGATGCGCGGCGTTACCAGATATTTAAATGGGTTGGTTGAAAGCGTTGTCAGGGCGTCAATTTGCTCGGTAACCCGCATGGTACCGATTTCGGCGGCTATCGAGGAACCGACGCGAGCGGCGACCATTAGGCCTGCCAGCACCGGTGCCAGTTCCCGGGTAATACTGAGCACCACGACCTTCGCGATACTGCTTTCCGCGCCTGCGGCAAAGCGTGCGAAGCCTGTGTAGCTTTGCAGTGCAAGCACCATCCCTGCGAACACCGTGGTCAATCCCACTACTGGCAGCGAATAGTAGCCAATTTCGACCATTTGGCGCCAAATTAGGCGGAAATAGAACGGTGGCCGAAAACAGTGAGAAATTACGACAAGGGTAAAATGGGTGATATGCCCGACCGCACGGAAGAAGCCTAGGATCGTCGCACCGGTAAGCTGCAGGAAGTTCATGCGTCGGCCTCAAGGTAAACTCGCCGATGCCTTTGGCCTAATGCGGTCAAGATTTCGTATCCGATCGTCCCCGCATCACGCGCCAGTGCATCGACGCCGTAATTTGGGCCGAGCAAGTCGACCCAGTCACCAGCTTTTACGCCGTCTATGCCGGTAATGTCTATGCCAATCAAGTCCATTGAAACCCGACCCACCAGCGGTGCTGGATTTTCGCCAATATACGCCGTGGCCTTGTTACTGAGTGCGCGCAAAAAGCCGTCTGCATAGCCGGTCGAAATTGTTGCGATTCGGCGAGGCGTGTCGGCACGAAAGGTGGCGCCATATCCCACCGATTCACCCGAGCTTATCGCTCGACATTGCAAAATTTTCGCTTTGAGGCGGGCCACGGTCTGCATTGGATTGGCACCCGTTGGCTGGGGATTGCCGCCATAGAGCGCAAAGCCGGGCCGAACCATTTCGAAATGCCACTCTGGGCCCAGGAAAACGCCTGACGAGGCGCTTAGAGATGCAGGTACGTTAGGAAAGATTGTCTGTGCGGTCCGAAAGCGCTCCAGTTGTTCGGCATTCATGGCATGTGTGGGTTCGTCGGCGCAGGCGAGATGGCTGACCAGTAGCTTGGGCGTGAAATTGTCGAGCTCGGTCGGGTCGGAGCGCAACATATCGACTTCTATCGGGGGAAATCCCAATCTGTTCATGCCGGTATCGATGTGAACGGCCGCAGGGGCATTGGTGTGTTTCCGCCAGAGCCTGAGCTGTTCAAGGTCGTTCAACACTGGCCGCAATGAATTCGACGCGAGAAGTTCGGCATTGTGTTGCACCACGCCGGCAAAAACGTAGATGTCGTGGTTGACAATATTCCGCAGTGCGAGGCCTTCGTCCAAAGTAGCGACGAAGAAGGTTCGGCAGCCGGCGCGTTCTAGAGTGCGTGCGACCGGTTCGAGGCCTAAGCCGTAAGCATCCGCTTTGACGACAGCGGCACACTCCGCCGGTGCACTCTCTTTGACGAGCAGTGCGTAATTTGCGGCGATCGCGCCGAGATCGACCGTTAGGACGCTCAGGGAGCCATCGTCGTTAGGGGAAGCCGTCTCCGTCATGGTGGCGGTCGTAATTGGCAAACCGGGTGAAGCGGCCATCGAAGTAAAGCTCGATCGTGCCGACCGGGCCGTGGCGCTGCTTGGCGATGATTACGCTCGCGGTATTCCGCACTTGTTCTATACGTTCGGCCCATTTTTGCGAGCGCTCCGAAAATTTGATGCTGTCTTCATCCGGACGGACGATCGGTTCGGCCTTTTCCAGATAATATTCTTCGCGATAGATAAACATGACCACGTCGGCGTCCTGCTCGATCGATCCGGATTCACGCAAGTCCGAGAGTTGTGGGCGCTTATCGTCGCGGTTTTCCACTTGGCGCGAAAGCTGTGACAGCGCCAATACCGGCACGTTCAATTCCTTGGCCAGTGTTTTCAAGCCGCGGGTAATCTCGGAAATTTCCTGAACCCGATTGTCGTTGCGACTTGAAGCGCCCCCTTGCAAGAGTTGCAGGTAGTCGATGACGATCATGTGGAGCTTTTTCTGGCGTTTGAGCCTGCGGGCACGGGTGCGAAGCGCGGAAACGGTCAGGGCCGGTGTGTCATCGATATAGAGCGGTAGTGAGTTCAGCTCCTGAGCTGCCAATGCCAGTCGATCGAAATCCTCCTGACGGATGTCCCCGCGCCTGATTTGGTCCGACGGTATCTCCGATTGCTCCGAGAGGATACGGCCCGCAAGCTGTTCGGCGGACATTTCCAGAGAAAAGAACAAGACATGACCGCCTTCGGTGGTGGTTTCGCCTTGGTCGTTGGTGGTTTCCTTGAAGGCCGCCGCCGCGTGGTAGGCGATGTTGGTCGCCAGTGCGGTTTTGCCCATTGAGGGGCGACCGGCGAGGATTATCAGGTCAGAGGGGTGCAGCCCCCCAAGTTTAAGGTCCAGATCCTTGAATCCCGACGTAACGCCGACCACATGGCTGTCGCGCTTATAGGCCTCGGCGGCCATTTTGATCGCTTCGGTTACCGCGTCTTTCAGATCGACGATACCGCGCTCCAACTCGCCGATATTCGCGAGGTCGTAAAGCTTCTGCTCCGCTGCTTCGATTTGTTGCGGCGCTTTGTCGTCAAGATCGGGCGCAAAAGCATCGTTGACCATGTCTTCGCCAAGCGTGATCAGTTGCCGCTTGAGATAGAGGTCGTGAATGGTTTGTCCGTAGTCCTGGACGTTAATGACGTTAGGGGCATGGGCCGCAATGTCGAACAGGTACTCCGCACCCCCCGCATCGGCGAGGGCTTCGTCGCGTTCGAAGACGTGTTTCAGCGTGAGTGGGCTCGCAACCTGGCCGGTCTCGGAAAGTTTCTCGATTGCGCCGTAAATTCGTCCATGTACCGGCTCAAAGAAATGCTCGGGCCGCAAAAACTCCGAGACCTTTTCCAACGCCCGGTCATGGGTCAGCAAGGCGCCCAGCAACGCTGCTTCGATCTCAGTATTTTGCGGCGGCGTTCTGTAATGTGGGTTTTCGTCGGTCTCTTCCCCGTGGAGCGGGGTGACCGTGGAATCGGGTGTCGGTGTTGACATGAACGCAACCTAACGCGCCGCTTGTCCGCCCGTGGAAAAATTCAAAGAAAGAAAGATAAGGATTACGGGGAAAACTTTTTATCGACGCGCAAGCACCGGAAACGAGCCGAGTCGCTCCGGCATTTATACCGTCTGCTTTCTTTTCGTGAGCCGGTAACGACCGGCTGGTGCATCGAAAATCGAGTACCTAGTCGGTTTTTTCTGCCGACTCGGATTCGGTCACTTGTTCTTCGCTCTGCTCTTCCGAACCAGCATCCGCATCATCGGGCGCGTCATCGGACGGCGCAGCTGCGGCGTCTACATCGGAATTACCAGCATCCGAATCACCAGAAGCATCGGAGTCTTCGCTTTCGTCTCCTGAAAGTTCGGCTGCGGCTCGCTCCTGTGCTTCCGGGTCGAACATCTCTTCGGCGGCTTGGGCAGCCGCGAGGCGCGCTTCTTCTTCTGCCTGGCGTTCTTCCTCTTCCTGGCTAATGATCGCGCGACCCAGCTTGCGCTGTTGTTCCGCCTCGTCCTCCGAGCGTGCGACATTGACGCTCACACTCGAATCCACTTCAGGGTGCAAGCGAATGCGAATGTCGAACAAGCCGAGCATTTTAATCGGCCTGTCTATGACAACCTGATTACGGCTTATCTTGAAGCCCTCTTCGCTTACGGCATCGGATATGTCGCGGGCGTTGACCGAGCCGTAGAGCTGGCCTGCTTCTCCGGCACTGCGAATGATGACAACTTGAAGGCCGTCCATGCGCCCGCCGATGTCTTCCGCTTCGCTCTTGCGCTGGAGATTCTCGGCCTCGAGTTCCTTACGCTGGCTTTCGAAATGCTCAAGATTCCCTTTGCTGGCGCGTAGCGCCTTTTTCTTGGGAAATAGAAAGTTACGCGCATAGCCCGGTTTAACGGACACCACATCGCCCATTTGGCCGAGCTTTTCGATACGCTCTAAAAGGATCACGTCCATTGGGGTTCTCCTTGCCGAAGCCCGATCGCTTCGCCTAATTCATCACATAAGGCATCAGGGCGAGAAAACGCGCGCGCTTGATTGCCTTGGTCAGTTCACGTTGTTTTTTGGCAGAAACCGCTGTGATCCTGCTCGGCACAATCTTGCCCCGCTCGGACGTAAAGCGGCTCAACAGCTTGACGTCCGTATAATCGATAGACGGTGCATTCGGGCCGGTGAAGGGACAGGATTTGCGGCGCCTGAAAAAGGGTCGACGGCCGCCACCGCCGGGTCGTGCAGCATTCATTCTTCCGTCTCCTTCTTGTCTTCCGCGGTTTCGGATTTGGTGGTTTCGGTAGCCGACCCATCGGTATTTTCTGCCTCAGCTGATGCCTCTTTGGGCGCCTCTTCCTGGGCTTTTGGGCCCTCATCATCGGCTTTCGGAGCCTCGTCCTCGGATTTGCTGGGCTTCGGCGGGCTCTCGCTATCCCTGTTCTCACGGCTATCCCGATTGTCGCGGCTGTCTCGGTTATCCCGACGCGAGCCACGATCGGCGCGGTCTCGGTCGCGATCACCCTTGCCTTGCATGATCGGCGAGGCGTCGTCGCGCAACGAATCAACCCGGACCGTCATGTAGCGCAGAATATCTTCGTTGAGGCGCATATTGCGTTCCATTTCCTGGACCGCATCCGATGGCGCCTCCATGTTGAACATCACGTAATGGCCCTTGCGGTTCTTTTTGATGCGATAGGCCAATGTACGCAAACCCCAATATTCGCGGCGCTCGATCGAGCCGCCATTATCGGAGACGATTTTTTCAAAATTGTCGGCCAGGCTGTCGACCTGAGTAGCCGAAACGTCCTGACGCGCAATAAATACGCTTTCGTAAAGCGCCATGCTTGTGCTCCCTTTGGCTGTACTCGGATCGGAGTCGCGCGTTGGTCCGTTTAACCTTCCAACCAATTGCCCGACCGACCGATCCTAGCCGGCATTCATTCAATGCCAGCAAGGAGTTATAGTCCAGCTACCCATCAAGGGTAGCTATTGCGGCGGGCACTATACACACATCTCGTTTAATCTAAAGCAAAAAAAGCCGGTTCAGAGGGCCTCTGAAAACTTGTGCGGGTGGCACTTTCTTGACAGTTCCAAGCCACAAGCTATGACTAGCGCCGCCGCTATTGGCGGAAATTGGGGAGGAAAGAATTCCAATGACAAACGCCTTTGTTTTCCCGGGTCAGGGGTCGCAAGCGGTCGGCATGGGCGCCGCGCTTGGCGAGGCTTTTTCACCGGCCCGACTGGTTTTCGAAGAAGTCGACGATGCGCTCGAACAAAAACTGTCGAAGTTGATGTTTGAGGGTCCGGAAGACGAATTGACGCTGACCGAAAATGCCCAGCCCGCTCTGATGGCGGTGAGTGTAGCGGTCATCCGCACCTTGCATGAGGAATGCGGTGTAGGTCTTGGTGACAAGGCGCAATTCGTGGCGGGCCATTCGCTCGGCGAATATTCTGCGCTTGCCGCGTCCGGGGCGATAACGCTTGCCGATACCGCCCGACTGTTGAAACGCCGAGGCCAGGCAATGCAGGCAGCGGTGCCTGTTGGCGAAGGGGCAATGGCGGCTTTGCTGGGCCTCGATTTGGAAGCGGCGCAAGAGGTCGCCGAGGGCGCCGCCGACAACGATGTTTGCGATTGCGCGAATGACAATGCACCGGGCCAGGTGGTGGTGAGCGGCACCAAGGCAGCCGTTGAGCGCGCGGTTGAGGTTGCCGCTGAAAAAGGTGCGCGCCGGGCGGTGATGCTGCCGGTCAGTGCGCCTTTCCATTGTTCTTTGATGCAACCGGCAGCGGATGCTATGGCCGAGGCGCTTGAAGGAATTTCCATCCGTCAGCCTGCTGTACCGTTGGTTGCCAACGTCAGCGCGACCTCCGTGACTGATCCCGACAGGATCCGTGCGCAATTGGTTGAGCAAGTAACGGCGATGGTGCGATGGCGGGAAAGCGTCCTTTATATGAAGGACCAAGGGGTAGATACACTGATCGAAGCCGGTGCGGGGAAAGTGTTGTCCGGACTTGCGCGGCGCATCGACCGCGAACTGTCTGGCAAATCGTTGCAGCAGCCCGATGATTTCGAGGCTGTGGTAAAGGAGCTTTAAAAATGGGCAATCTATTCGATCTTTCGGAAAAAGGTGCACTCGTAACCGGTGCATCCGGTGGAATCGGCGGCGCGATCGCCCGGGCCTTGCATGGAGCGGGCGCCAAGGTGGTCCTTTCGGGGACCCGCGAGGATGCTTTGAATGCTTTGGCGGGCGAACTCGGCGACGGGGCACATGTGGTGACGGCGCGTCTCGGCGATGAGGGCGCAGCCGATACGCTCATCCAGGAAAGCGAAGAGGCATTGGGGTCACTCGATATTCTGGTCAACAACGCCGGCATAACGCGGGATATGCTTAGTATGCGCCTCACCGACGAAGATTGGGCGGCTGTACTCGACATCAATTTGACTTCCGTGTTTCGGCTGAGCCGTGCGGCCATGCGGCCGATGATGAAAAATAAATGGGGCCGTATCATCAATATCACGTCGATCGTGGGCGTTACCGGCAATGCGGGACAGGCTAATTACGCGGCATCGAAAGCAGGCATGATCGGTATGACCAAATCGATTGCCCAGGAAGTTGCGCCGCGGGGAATTACCGCCAATTGCATAGCGCCGGGATTTATCGATACCGCGATGACCGAGGGGTTGGGCGATTCGATTAAAGAGAAGCTGTTGGGCGCAATTCCGGCGAAACGCTTGGGAACATCCGAAGATATTGCCGGAGCAGCGGTGTATCTCGCGAGTGATGGGGCCGCGTACGTGACTGGGCAGACCTTGCACATAAACGGCGGCATGGCCATGATTTGACCTTTTGATGCCTATTGAATATGGCTTTTCTGGGTGTTGGCATTTAAAACGGAATCGTGATACCACACGCCCGCTCCCCAAGGGGACGGGATTTCCGAACCAATCGGGACCGTAATAGCGGCTTCGATTAATTGGTTCGTTTTTCAATTTTGGAGAAGGAATTAACGACCATGAGTGACGTTTCCGACCGCGTAAAACAAATCGTCGTTGAGCATCTGGGCGTTGACGAGGCCAAAGTCTCCGACAATGCGAGTTTTATCGACGATCTCGGTGCGGACAGCCTGGATACGGTTGAGCTCGTGATGGCGTTCGAGGAAGAATTCGGGTGCGAAATTCCCGATGAAGCCGCCGAGAAGATTCTCACCGTCAAGGACGCCATCGGTTTCATTGAAGACCAGTCGTCTTAAGTGCCGATCGGCACTAAGGCGGATTTTGCTCACGGATAAGGTCATGGATTGATCCTATGCGACGGGTTGTCGTTACAGGCCTTGGTCTCGTCTGCCCACTAGGGTTTGGAGTAGATTACGTATGGCGGCGTTTAATTGCTGCTGAGAGCGGTATTACCGCGATCGAAAATTTCGAGACATCGGACTTAAGCTGTAAAATTGCCGGCCAGGCCCCTTTCGGAAGGTCAGAGGACGGTTGCTTTGATCCGGACGAATGGGTCGCGCCCAAAGATCAAAAAAAGATGGACCGGTTTATCGTCTGCGCGATAGCGGCGGCAGACGAGGCGGTACGTGATTCCGGATGGCTGCCCAAAGAGCAAGAAGCACTCGATCGTACCGGTGTTCTGATCGGTTCCGGCATCGGTGGATTGCCGGGAATTGCGGAAACGGCGGTGACTTTGCATGAGCGAGGGCCGCGAAGGGTAAGTCCGTTTTTCATCGCGTCCGATTTGATCAACCTTGCTTCTGGGCAGGTATCCATTCGATTTGGATTTCGTGGGCCGAACCATTCGGTCGTGACCGCTTGTGCCTCGGGAGCGCATGCTATCGGCGATGCTGCCCGGATGATCATGTGGGAAGACGCGGACGTGATGCTGGCGGGAGGTGCTGAATCGACTGTTTGCCGCATCGGCATTGCCGGATTTGCAGCGTCTCGTGCCTTGTCGACTAATTTCAACGACACGCCCGAAAAAGCGTCGCGGCCATGGGATGTGGATCGCGATGGCTTCGTCATGGGTGAGGGTGCGGGCGTGCTGGTATTGGAAGAACTCGAGCATGCCAAGGCGCGCGGCGCGAAAATATATGCCGAAGTTATTGGCTATGGCATGTCAGGCGATGCCCATCATATTACCGCCCCGGCACCGGACGGGAATGGCGGTTTCCGTGCCATGCAATCGGCGCTGCAACGCGCTGGCCTCAACCCCGAAGACATCGATTATATCAATGCCCATGGAACCTCGACGCCGCTCGGCGACGAGATCGAGGTCAACGCGGTCAAACGGCTTTATGGCGATGCTGCCTATAAGCTTTCCATGTCTTCGACCAAATCAGCGATAGGACATTTGCTGGGGGCTGCGGGTGCGGCGGAGGCATTGTTCTGCATAAAGGCGCTCAATGAGGGCGTTTGCCCGCCGACGCTCAATCTCGATAATCCGTCGGAAGATTGCGATATCGACCTCATTCCCCATGAGGCAAAAGAACGCGAAGTGCGCAACGTGATGTCGAATTCTTTCGGATTCGGCGGTACCAACGCCTCGCTGGTCTTGACCTCAGCGCCGTGAGGGCGCTGTGAGCGAGGCGAAGCCTGCAATTCCCGGCCTTACGAAACTATTTTTCGCGATATTTCTGTTTTTGATTTCTGCTGCCGGTGTTTCGGCGGTCTTGTGGTACGACGCGCTCACCGAACCGGGCCCGCTGATCGAGTATCGCCAGGTGATTGTGCCGAAGGGAGCTGACCTGCAAGTGATTGGCAGCCGCCTGGAAAAGGCAGGGGTAATTAATTCGAAATGGATATTCGTTTCGGCGGCGCGCTTGCAGGAGGCACACCGAGAATTACGGGCCGGAGAGTACCGATTTCGGCCAGGTATCAGCATCCGCAGCGTGATTACGTTGTTGCGAAAAGGTCAGTTGGTCAATCGGCGATTTACGGTCGCTGAAGGTCTGACAGTGGGACAAATTCTGAAGGTTTTGGATCACGCGCAAGGGCTTGAAGGTAGGGTTTTCCCGGCTCCCGAAGAGGGCACGTTGTTGCCGAATACCTACTACTATGCTTTCGGCGAGACGCGTCAGGCGATGGTCGATCAAATGGCCTTACAGATGCGCCTTGCCCTCGACGAATTGTGGCCGAAGCGTGCTAAGGATTTACCGATCAAAACCAAGGCTGAGGCAGTGATATTGGCGTCGATCGTAGAAAAGGAAACCGGCCTTGCCGCCGAACGGCGCAAAGTCGCCGCTGTTTTTATCAATCGGCTCAACATGGGCATGCGCCTCGAATCCGACCCGACCGTTGTGTTCGCTGTGACGGGCGGTAAGAGTAAGCTTGGGCGCGGACTGAGGAAATCGGAACTGCGCCGGGACCATCCATACAATACCTATCGCATTCACGGCTTGCCGCCAGGGCCGATCTGCAATCCCGGACGCGCCGCCATCGCTGCCGTACTCAACCCCGAGAAAACCACATCCCTGTTCTTTGTTGCCAATGGAAAGGGCGGGCATGTCTTTTCCGACACCTTGAAGGAACACCAGAAGGCGGTGCGCCAATGGCGCAAGATCGAACGCGCGCTCAAGCGAAAACGTAAAGCGGCGCCATAAAAGAAATCGGCCGGTCAAATCGACCGGCCGACGCTTTTTAAATCCAAATTACTGTGAATTAAGGCAGTAGCCCTTTCACCAAATCGGGGGTAGCTTTCGATGGGTCTTTTTCGACCATTTTCGCCGCCTCGACGATTCCGTCATTGACCGGCGTCTTCAAGCCGAATTCCCGAGCCTTCATGCAGACGAGACCGTTCATGAAATCGATCTCGGTGCGACGGCCCTTTTGCATGTCTTGGCCCATCGAGGGGCGACCGTCGGGATTACCCTTCTTGCCCATCTCGATATAGTCTTCCTCGATTTCCGCATAGGCGGCTTTGTCGCCGTCGAGTGCTTTGGTCCACTGACCGCAATCGATGCCGTGTAGCTTTTCGAGATTGAACCCTGCCGCACGCCCGACTTCGATAGCTTCCGCTGCGAGGTGAATTTTCACCTTACGAAGGTCGGCGTCTTCGGAAATTGCCGTGGACGACAGGCCTGAGGCAGCGGCCATGGGATTGGAACTCGAGTTCATGACCAGCTTGGTCCAACGCTCGCCCCACAAATTGGTGGTGACCAAATAGCTGTCACAATAACCGCAAAGCTGAGCGACCTCTTCCGCACGCGGAGTAATGCGACCATGTGGTTCGCCGACACGGAAGACCGTGTGGCTGTTACCCATGATCGGTCCATTACGATGCACATGTCCGGGCCCTGGCATTTGGACGGAAATTTTGGCTGCGATGGTGCCCATCACTTTGCCCCAGCCGACGATTGCGGCGATGAATTCCTCGTTCATGCAATTCTGCAACGAAACGATGAAGCCGTCGGGCGCCAAATAGGGTTTAATCAGCTGTGTCGCCCATTCGGTGTCATAGGATTTCATGCTGACAAAGGCGATGTCGATCGGATCTTCCTTGGCGAGTTCCTGGACATCGGTCAAATGCAACGCCCGACCTTGTACGGTCATTTCTTCTTCGGGCGTATTGCCGGTCATATAAAGGCCATCCTTGTTGATTTTCTCTACATGGTCCGGCCAGCCGTCGATAAAGGTGACGTCTTCGCCATTAGCCAGCATATGGCCGCCTACTTTCGAGCCGACTGCACCGGCGCCGACGATCGCAATTTTCTTGCCCATGATTTTCTCCCACTGGATTTCGCGTTATTTGTTAGTTGGCGCCTATAATATACGAATGCCAAAAGGGGGGAAGAGGTCGGCCGATGCCGGATGTAACGCCGTTTTATCTTTGGGGAACCGCGAAATCGGGCAAGACTTGGCTGAAGCAGCTTTTGTGCGGTCATCCAGCTGTTGCCGGTCTTGATGAGCCGCATTTGACCGACAAGTTGCTGCCAAGTATTAAAGATAGTTATGATAAATATAAAACTGAATATAAACACAGTAAAACATCTAATTTATTAAATATAGATGATGAAATAATAAATATATATAAAAGTATAATAAAAAATATGTCTGTTAATATTTCAGGTGACGTGCCAATCCGTTGGCTCGGAGACGATACACCCGAAACAATTTATGTATCCGATTTTTGCCGGGCGGCTTTTCCCGAAGCACGATTTATTCTGGTCCTCCGTGACGGACGCGACGCAATGGCAGCGAGTTGGTATGCGGAATGCCAAAAGCAACCGGAATTGACCCTACAGCTATGTCCATCCGTCGAGGCCTACGCACCGGCTTATGCGAAAGCCTGGTGTTACGTAATCGAAACCGCGACCTCGTTTGGCACAGAATATCCGAAGTATTTTCATATTCTACGATATGAAGACCTGGTCACTAGTCCCGTTGAGACCGTTCGCACGGCGCTCGAATTTCTTGGTGAATCCTTGTCGCCGTCGGATATCGAAAATGCGTTCGATGACTATGGACTCCGACGTGAGGAAGACAAATGGTGCCGCCCAGTGCCGGAAGATAAAAATTGGGCGAAATTAGGCGAGGTGGGCTATTGGCGGGAAAATTTAAGCGCCGACGCGGTGGCTGCGTTCAATGAAGTGGCTGGTGGTCCACTAAGTAAGATGGGATACGCCTAATTCGGTTTGCTTCGGAATTGCTGTTATTCCGAAATACTGAACTAGGCGGACTGTTCCTGAAAACGATGAGCTCTATATGGCGCTGTAGAAGCGGGAGGAAATAATGGTTGATATGACCAACGAACTCGATGGCAAGGTTGCCATTGTTACCGGCAGTGCACGGAACATCGGCCGGGCAACCGTAGAGGAATTAGCGCGGGCCGGTGCCGCGGTCGTCGTAAATTCAGTCCAAGCGAAGGATTTGTGCGAAGAGGTAGCAGACGGCATTAAGGCCGCCGGCGGAAAGGCGATCGTCGCGATGGCGGACGTGCGCGATCCGGAGCAGGTGGAGGCAATGGCCGCAGCTGCGGCCGAAGCTTTCGGCGGTATCGATATCGTCGTCCACAATGCGGCCGTGCGGTCCAACCAGTCCTTCGAGGAAATGGACCACGAAACCTTCAGCCATATTATCGATCTCTCTGTTCATGGCTGCTTTCATCTTGCCAAGGCGGCCACACCTTCGATGATCGCCCGCGGCGGGGGGAATTTCATTGGTGTGGGCGGTATGACATCGCTCAAAGGTGTGAAAGGTCGGAGCCATGTAATGGCGGCCAAGATGGGGTTAAACGCTTTTATCCGCGGGCTCGCGCTCGATCTTGCGCATCACAACATCCGTGCAAATCAGGCCGTCGTCGGTCATTACGATACGGTGCGCGAAGGCAATCCGTCGTCCGCGCCGCAGCGCGCCGCCACAGATAGCGGTACGCCGCTTGGCCGTAAGGGGGTTCCACAGGACATGGCAAATCTTATCCGTTTCCTGGTCGGGCCTGGCGCGTCCTATATCACCGGCCAGACCATCCATTCCAACGGCGGTGCTTATCTCAATCTCTAAGTCTGCGGTTCGATGACACGAAAAATCGCCATAATCGGGGCCGGGCTGGCGGGATTGACGCTTGCCCATCGACTTCGAGGCAGCGCCGAAATCGCCGTGTTCGACAAGTCCTGGCGACCGGGCGGCCGATTGTCGACCCGGCAGAAAGCGGGGTTTCAGTTCGATCACGGGGCTCAATATTTCACCATCCGCAGCGACGAATTTCGCGACTTTTTGCAGCCTGCACTCACGGAAGGGGCCGTCCGGCCGTGGGATGCCCGTGTCGTTACTCTGGAAGCCGGTCAGCATCCGGTGGAGGCAAACAGGGACGAACCGATCTATGTCGGCGCTCCGTCAATGAACACGCTGCCAGCCTTTCTCGCCAAGGAAATTTCGGTAAGTTGCGAGATCGAAATCGACGACTGTCGTCGAGAGCCGGAAGGGTGGCTGCTATCGGATCGTGCCGGTATCACCCACGGCCCGTTCGACTGGGTAGTTTCCACCGCGCCGGCGCCGCAAAGCCGGTTGCTGTTGGGAGAAGACTTTGCCGCCAAGGCTGGTTTCGACGCAGTGCGCATGCGCGGCTGTTTTTCACTGATGCTTGGTTTCGAATCCTCGCTTGGCATCGCTTGGCAGGGCGCTTTCGTGAAAAACTCACCGATTGGCTGGCTGGCTCTCGACAGTTCGAAGCCTGGTCGCGATAACGCGACGTCACTCCTGGTGCAAGCCGCCGGTGCTTGGGCGGATGAACACCTTGAAGACACGCCTGAACAGATAGAAAGCCATCTGATAGAGGAATTGCGGACGCTTGTTGGCATAGATGGAGGAACAGCTCGTCATCACGCTCTCCATCGGTGGCGCTATGCGGGCACCGCCGAACCTGCCGGCGAGAACTTTTTGATCGATCAGGAAAACCAGCTTGCTGCGTGTGGCGACTGGTGCATCAAGGGTCGCGTTGAGGCGGCGTTTGTAAGTGCATCCAAATTGGGGCAACTGCTTTTGGATCGACTTTAGCGATGGCGAAATCACCTCACCACAGCGGCAGGCCTATTGTCATAGATACCAAGGCAAGCACCAAAATGACGGTAATCAGAATCGATTTGTTTCTCCTGAATATCCGAAACATTTTTTACCTTCCTCAGTAGTCCTTTACGTTCTCTGGATCGGGCTTCAGTTCTCCGCGTTCGCAGCGCCGGACAAGATCGACCATTTTCAGGTTGTACGGGGCCGGCATGCCTATTTCTGACGCTTTTTCAGCAACATAGCCGTTCATTTCGCCGATTTCGGTCTTCCGGCCCTTCTGCATATCCTGGCCCATGGAGGGGCGCTGGCCATCGCCGCGATGTTCGGTTTCCTCGATCAGGAAATCCTCGATCTCCTGTAGCGCCTTTTTGTCGCCCTCAGCTGCAGCGATCCATTGGTGCGGTTCGGTATTCTTGCGGTTTTCCAGCACGAAGCCGAGCGCCTGGGCCACGCGGGCGGTCTCGCCGCAAATCTTAATTTGGGCGTCGCGGGCATAATCATTGATCGCCATGCCGTTGCCGTTGAGGCCTGTGCTGGCGGAGAGGCCGTTATGGCTCGTATTGATGCAGAGCTTCGACCAGCGCTCGCCCCATAGATTGTTGG
>PBKG01000019.1 GCA_002722095.1 Rhodospirillaceae bacterium | reverse complement strand
GGATTTCCGCGCCGATATCGACGGCAGCAGGAATAACAGTGATGGTCTCAGGGTCCGGGTCGTTGCGAAGTTTGTCGGCGGTCATGGCGGTTCTCCCTCGCAGATGCGCGCGCGTTGTCGTGTGGAGACAGTTTAAATGCTATAATAAAACTTGAACAATACCCCGGGCACGCGGCATGTTCCGCAAAAATCAAAATCGGGTCGATTCTCAGGGAGTCACTATATGCCGATCGAAGATCTGCTGACCGAACGAAGCCGTAATCTGTTCACTATCCATCCCGACAAATCCGTCGAGGATGCGATTGCCATTTTGGCGGAAAACGATATCGGCGCACTGCCGGTTTGTGACGACCGCGGCAAGATGGTCGGCATCATGTCCGAACGCGACATCGTTAAATCCTTCAATAAAACCGATGAGCGTTGGCGGCAGCTGAAAATATCGGACATTATGAAAACCAAAGTCATATCGGCGGCGCCGGAAGATAAAATCCGCGATGTCATCGCCATCATGAACGAAAAGCGTATTCGCCATGTGCCGGTGCTCGAAAATGGCGAGTTGGTTGCCATGTTCAGCGTACGTGATCTTTTCTCCTATTTGCTCGAGGTGACCCAAGCGCAGCGTGACACAATGACAATGGCCTACGAAATGCTACGCTAGTCTTTTTCGATTACAGCGCTATATCGACTCATATGTCCTCGATATTTCCCATTTTCATTTTGATTGCGTTGTTGGCGACGGTCGGCGTGCTGATCGCCGGGATTATCGTCATGGCGCGCGGCGGTGAATTCAACGCCAAATATTCGAACAAATTGATGCGCGCGCGGGTGTTTTTCCAATTTTTGGCTGTCGCCCTGATCGCGCTGTTTGCATTGTTCGCCGGTAAAGGTTGATGGTTCGCCTTACCCGCATCTATACCGGTGGCGGTGATGGTGGTGAGACTTCGCTTGGCAACGGCGCGCGCGTCGCAAAGCACGATCTCAGAGTCGCTGCTTATGGAACTGTCGATGAAGCCAATGCGGTAATTGGCGTCGCTCGGGCACACATCGAAGACGGTGATGTCGACGCGATGCTGGCCCGCATTCAGAACGATCTGTTCGATCTCGGAGCCGATTTGTGTACGCCGGAAGGGTCAGAACGCAAATCCGGCGCGCTTCGGGTCACCGAAACGCAATGGCGGCGGCTCGAAATGGAAATCGATGCCATCAACGAAGCGCTCGATCCCCTAACAAGCTTTGTCCTGCCGGGGGGCTCGATGGCGGCTGCCCATTTGCATCTCGCCCGCACCGTGGCTCGCAGGGCCGAGCGCTTGGTCAGTGCATTGGCCGAATCCGAGTCTGTCGGATCACCGGTTCTGACCTATCTCAACCGTTTGTCGGATCACCTTTTTGTGCTGGCACGCCATTGTAATCAGGGCGGCAAATCGGATGTTTTGTGGGTGCCAGGCGAAACCCAGGGCGACTAACGCCGCCCGATGCTTGCGGAACTCTTCGAATATTGCACCACCCCAGCTGAATCTTGGGCGCGGCGCCTCGGCTATCTAACAGAAGCGATTGCAATCAAGGCGCGCCATCGACGTTGCCGGTTCGCGCGGACGAATCACTTGACCCAGTCGCGAACGGCGATTTCGAGTTTAATCGACAAGATAGGCGGCGGTCGCATCGCTGTTATCCTCGGCGCGGGATCGTGCCTCGATATCCCGTTGGGAGAATTGGCCGATCGGTTCGACGAGGTGTGGTTGGTCGATGCGGCACATCTAAGGTCCCGAAAAATTTCCCAACTAAAGAATGCGATACGTGTCACGCGGGATTTGACCGGAATTGCCGAAGAGGTGATGCGCTCGCCCAAGCGACTCCCGGACCCGCCGTCCCTCGATTGGTTGATGGATAACGATGCGATCGATTTCGTGGTTTCCGCCAATATCGCATCGCAGTTAAGCGTTATTCCATTGGCCTATATGAGGAAGTTCACCGAAATTGACGAGGACAGCGGAGATTTTTTTCATCGCGCGCTGATTCGTCAGCACTTCGATTGGCTCTCTCGCTTAGATTGTTCCACCCTCATTCTGTGCGACGCGGTTCGTCGCGTAACTGATTCTGCAGGTGAATTAGTCGAAGAATCCGCGCTTTTGGGCGATTTGGCACCGGGTAAACCGGTAAAATCCTGGCGCTGGCCGGTTGTGCCACAGGGCGAAGGACGCGGCGGCCGTATGGTCGAAAACGAAGTCCATCTTTACTGCGACAGGCTGACCGCTTGACAGGGAACGGTCAGCCTTTAAAAACAGGCCGGTCTAAATCAATTCACATACGAACAGCAGAGAGAAGACAGGCGATGAAGGTCCTTGTCCCCGTTAAGCGCGTCATCGACTACAACGTTAAAATCCGTGTCAAAGCGGACGAAACCGGTGTCGAAACCGCAAATGTCAAAATGTCGATGAATCCTTTCGACGAAATTTCGGTCGAAGAAGCGGTACGCATGAAAGAGGCCGGCACGGCCGAGGAGATTGTCATCGCCTCGATCGGCCCGCAACAATCCCAGGAAACAATCCGCACAGCGCTTGCCATGGGCGCAGACCGTGGCGTGTTGGTGCAGACCGACGAGCTGGTCGAGCCGCTCGCGGTAGCAAAAATGTTGAAAGCGATCGTCGAAAAGGAAAATCCCGATATCGTTATCGCCGGCAAACAGGCGATCGACGATGACAGCAATCAGGTCGGCCAGCTCTTGGCGGCGATGCTGGGATGGAGCCAGGCGACCAATGCCTCGGAAATTCGTCTCGGCGATGGTGAATCCGAAGTCGTACGTGAGATCGACGGTGGCTTGGAAACGATAAAGGTGAAAATGCCGACCGTCGTCACAGTCGATCTTCGTTTGAACGAGCCGCGTTATGCGTCTTTACCCAACATCATGAAGGCCAAGAAGAAGCCTATCGAAACCCTGCAGCCGGAAGATGTCGGTGTAGATGTTACGCCACGCCTCAAAGTGTTGAAGGTAACCGAACCGCCGACGCGCGATGGTGGTGAGATCGTCGAGACTATCGATGAATTGGTCGACAAACTGAAGAATGAAGCGAAGGTGATATAGCCATGACGAGCCTAGTTCTTGTCGAACACGACAATGCGGAAATCAAAGGCGCGACCCTTAATACCGTTGCGGCTGCCCAAGCTTTGGGCGGGGATGTTCATTTGTTGGTTGCCGGGTCCGGCGCGGTTGCCGAAGCGGCGGCCAAGATCGCGGGCGTTGCCAAGGTATTGCATGCGGACGGATCCGAGTACGAAGGATCTATGGCGGAAAACATCTCGCCGCTGTTAGAAAATCTCGCCGGCGATTACAGCCATATTTTCGCGCCTGCGGATACGTTCGGAAAAAACATCATGCCCCGGCTGGCGGCCGCGCTTGATGTCCAGCAGATCTCCGACATAAGCGGCGTAATCGACGAAAAAACATTCGAGCGGCCGATATATGCAGGTAACGCAATCGCAACCGTAGAATCCGCAGACGAAAAGAAAGTCATTACCGTTCGCGCTACCGCGTTCGACGCCGTGGCCGAAGACGGTGGCTCGGCGGAAGTTGCATCCGTCGATGCCTCGGGCGATTCCGGCTTATCGAGCTATGTTGGCTCGGAGCTTTCGAAATCCGAACGTCCGGAGCTTACCGCCGCGAATATTATTATTTCCGGCGGGCGGGGCATGCAAAGTGGCGACAATTTCGTGATTCTCGAAAAGGTTGCTGACAAACTGGGCGCTGCCGTTGGTGCGTCTCGGGCAGCGGTGGACGCCGGTTTCGTGCCGAACGACTATCAGGTCGGCCAGACCGGAAAGATCGTTGCCCCCGAGCTTTATATTGCCGTCGGTATTTCCGGGGCAATTCAGCATCTTGCCGGCATGAAGGACAGTAAGGTGATTGTCGCTATTAATAAGGACGAAGAAGCGCCGATTTTCCAGGTGGCCGACTTCGGCATCGTCGGTGATTTGTTCGAACTAGTGCCCGAGCTTGAGCAGAAGCTGGATTAGGCAACCGTCGTCATCACCTTGACGTGGCGGGTGATGTCATCCGCCAACGGTTTCGTCACCTCTGTTTATAAAAGTCGATTAGTGCCTTTGCTTCGGCACTATCCCATTCCGCGATACCTACGAGGTGTCCGGTAATATTGCCGCGTCGATCGATCAGGATGGTAGTCGGTAGGCTTTTTACGCCGACTGCGCGGGCGAACTCCATTTCGGGGTCTAGGTAAAGCGGCAGTTTCTCAAGCCCGAGTTTCTGAAGAAAAGGCGCTGCGACTTTGGCACCATTAAAATCCGCACTGATCGCCAAAACTTTGAAGCGGCGACCGGCTTCGGCATCGTGTAATGCGGCAATTGAGGGTAGTTCGCGGATGCAGGGTGCACACCAAGTGGCCCAAAAATTGATCAGCAATACTTGACCTTGAAAATCGCTTACCACCTTTTCGTTGCCGTCTGCGTCACGAAATGGTATCGGCGGCGCTGGTTTGACCCGCTGGTTGAGGATAAAATTCTGCATAGTGCCCGTCTGCGGCGGCACTTCGCGCTGTCCACCGGCAAAAAATGCGATTAGCGCACCGATGGCCAGCAGGCCCAACAAGACGGGTTTGAGATAGTTATTAATAAATGCGGACAATTGGGTGTCCCCGATGAGTAAAAACGAAATGTGGGGTGGGCGGTTTGCCGCCGGACCTTCGGCTATTATGGAGCGGATTAACGCCTCCGTCGATTTCGATCAGCGCCTTTTCGCTCACGATATCGCGAGTTCGAAGGCGCATGCGGAGATGCTTGTGGCCCAAGGTATCATCAGCGAGGACGACGGCGCCGCAATTGCGGAGGGACTCGACAAAATCTTGGTAGAAATCGAGAGCGGAAAGTTCGAATTCAAAACCGCGTTGGAAGATATCCACTTAAATATCGAATCGCGGCTAAAAGACATGATCGGTGAGGCCGCAGGCCGGCTTCACACCGCCCGCAGCCGGAATGATCAGGTGGCTACAGATTTCAGGCTTTGGATAAGGGACGCGATCGACGGGCTCGATAGCCAGTTACAAGAGTTGCAATCGGCTCTTATCGGTCAAGCCGAAACCCATTCCGATACCTTGTTGCCGGGCTTTACCCATCTTCAGCCGGCACAACCGGTGACGTTCGGCCATCATATGCTGGCTTACGTGGAAATGGTCGGCCGCGATCGGAGCCGCTTCGACGATTGCCGGAAAAGAGTCAACGAAAGTCCACTCGGTGCTGCCGCTTTGGCGGGTACGTCCTTTCCTATAGATCGAGAGGCGACAGCCTCGGCTCTTGGATTCGATAGACCGATGGCGAATTCGCTCGATGCGGTATCGGCGAGGGATTTCGCGGCCGAATTTTTGAGCACGGCGGCGATCTCCGCAGTACATCTTTCGCGTCTTGCCGAGGAAATAGTGCTTTGGGCCTCGCCGCAATTCGGATTCATCAGTCTTAGCGATGCTTTTAGTACTGGTTCCTCGATTATGCCGCAGAAGCGCAACCCCGATGCGGCCGAGCTGGCGCGCGGCAAGAGCGGGCGTATTCTGGGCGCGTTGCAGGGCCTATTAGTGGTGATGAAGGGGTTGCCCCTCGCCTATGCCAAGGATTTGCAGGAAGACAAGGAACCGGTGTTTGATGCGGCGGACTCGCTTTCTCTTGTAATTGCGGCCCTAGCAGGTATGTCCGCGGATATGACCGTGAACAAAGACGCCATGGCGCGGGCACTGGAAGATGGTTTCCCGACCGCGACCGATCTTGCCGACTGGCTCGTGCGGGAGCTGGGAATGCCGTTCCGCGACGCTCATCATGTCACGGGCACCTTAGTGGCCCGGGCGGAAGAGAAAGGCTGCGCGCTTGCCGAATTGCCACTTGCGGAAATGCAGCAGGTGGCAGAAGGCATCACAGAGGCTGTATACTCGGTGTTGAGCAATGACGCGTCAGCAGCGAGCCGCACCAGTTTCGGCGGCACCGCGCCAGAGCGCGTACGCGAAGCGATTGCAGCGGCAAAGGAGCGTTACCTGTGAGAAAAGTTCTGACGGCCCTAATTTTGGCCATGATGACCCTGACGGTGGTCTCCTGCGGCGTCAAGAACGACCCCAAGGCACCCGGAAAAAGTACCTATCCGCGTAGCTATCCCGCCACCCAATGAACCATTTCGAGTATCGCGATGGCGCGCTGTATGCCGAAGATGTGGCGCTGGAAAAAATCGCAGATTCCGTCGGCACCCCGTTCTATTGCTATTCGGCAGCAACGCTGACCTATCAATTTCGTCTCTTCAGCGAAGCATTTAGCGGTCGCGACACGCTTGTCTGTTTTGCGGTCAAAGCAAACCCCAATCTTGCCGTTATCCGTACCTTGGCCGCGCTTGGCGCTGGCGCTGATGTGGTGTCGGAGGGCGAATTGCGCCGAGCTTTAGCGGCGGGTGTTCCGGCGGACCGGGTCGTTTTTTCCGGTGTGGGTAAAACTAAAGATGAAATGCGCTTTGCGCTTGAGCAAGGAATCCTGCAGATCAATGTGGAATCGCTACCTGAATTGGAAGCGCTTTCGGAAGTGGCTACCGCAATGGGCGTGGAGGCGGAGGTCGCAGTTAGGGTAAATCCGGATGTGGATGCGGATACCCATGACAAGATCGCGACCGGTCGCCAGGAAGATAAATTTGGAATCGATATCGCCGCCGCCGGTGCGGTCTATGATCGTGCGGCCCAACTTCCAGGAATTCAGCCTGTGGCGGTAGCGGTGCACATCGGCTCGCAACTCACTGACTTGGCGCCATTTCGGACTGCGTTTACGCGGTTGGCTCAGCTGGTTCGTCAATTGCGCGTCGCTGGACACGAAATACGTCGGCTCGATCTAGGGGGAGGGCTTGGCATTCCCTATAACGAGGATGCGGATATACCGCCGCTACCCGATGTTTACGCGCAAATGGTTGAGGAAACCGTTGGCGATCTCGGATGTACCTTGATGTTCGAGCCCGGGCGGATCGTGGCCGGTAATGCGGGGCTGTTGGTGACCAAAGTGGTCTATCTCAAAGAGGGTGGCGAACGTCGGTTTGCAATCGTCGATGCGGCGATGAACGATTTGATGCGCCCGGCGCTCTATGATGCTCATCACGGTATTCAGCCGGTGCGCCAGCCGCCGATCGATGCGGATATCGGATTGGTCGATGTGGTCGGGCCGGTTTGTGAAACCGGAGACACGTTTGCTCGCCGTCGGGCTCTGCCGCCGGTCGCAGAAGGCGATTTACTGGCGATCAAATCCGCAGGTGCCTACGGTGCATCGATGGCATCAACTTACAATAGTCGACCTCTGGTCCCGGAAATTCTCGTGCGCGGGGACGAATTTGCTATTGTGCGAGAGCGCCCTAGCTATGAAGATATGCTTGCACCCGAACGATTTGCCGACTGGCAGGCCTAAAGCCGCGGTTTTCCGGCAGTTCGTGTCAAAAATGCAAGCACCGCCGAATTACTAGGAGTTCGGCGAGCGGTATCGAGGGAGTGATATGGCGAAAACTGCCAAGCCGGCCATGAATCAGCGCCCCGCTATTTGGCGTCGGGCGTTGGCGTGGACGTTGATGGTTTGGGAACAGACTTGGCTTGCGATTTGGCCGGTACTCGGCGTCGCGGGACTTTACGTCTTTCTTACACTTTCCGATTTTTTGCCGCTTTTGCCGGGCTGGCTGCATGCATTGGTATTAGCACTTTTGGTGTCGGCGGTGCTGTGGGCGCTATGGCGCGGGTTTCGTTACTTTCCGCTACCGTCCGGTGTCGGTGTCGAGCGTCGATTGGAGGCGGATAGTGGCCTTGCGCATCGACCGCTGGAAGCGATACGCGACCGTCAGATGGCTGGTGACGAAGATACCACTGGCCAAGTGCTATGGCGGATGCATCAATCGCAAATGTCACAGGCCGCGTCCAATCTGCGGCTTCGGTGGCCGCATCCTGGGTTGTTTAAGCGTGATCCCTGGGCAATGCGGTTTGCTTTGGTTTTGGCGATAGGGATCAGCGCAGTTTTCGCCGAGGGCGATATAGCTGAGCGGTTCAAGCGCTCCATCAAGCCGAATTTCGATTCGGGGAATGCGAGTTTGGTGGCTGCGGCCGATGCCTGGATTACTCCGCCAGATTATACCCGCCATCCGCCGGTATTTTTGACTTCGGGAGGCTCCGAAGGCGGGCCGCTCGCCGTGCGTTCGGCGAAAGTGCCTAAAGGCAGCAAACTCACTGCCCAGGTAACCGGCGGTGAAGGTGAAGCGGAATTGTTGATCGACGGCGAACCGAGAAAATTCAAGCGTAATTCGGACGGGACTGCACAAATAATCTTTGATTTGAGACAGCCAAATGAAATAGCTATTCGCCAGTCGGGCAGTATCCTCGCCCGCTGGAGTATCGATATTATCCCCGACCAACCGCCGTCGGTGGAATTTATTCGCGATCCGGTCAAATCGAAACGCGATGCGTTACGGTTTCATATTGGCGCCAAAGACGACTATGGGGTGACCAAGGTCATCGCTTCGATTCAGCGTAAGGACTATTACGCGGGCGTGTTGAAAGAAAACAAAGCCAAAACCGGTGAATCGGCTCCAAAGTCCAAATTTAAGCCCTTGGAAATTGAGCTGCCGTTGCCAGGCGACAATGCGCGTGATTTTGTCACGACCGTTTACCGAGATTTGACGGCCCATCGTTGGGCTGGCCTGCCGGTCGACGTGACTTTGATTGCGACCGATGCGCTTGGCCAAAAGGGGCGAAGCAAGACAGTCCAAACGGTCCTGCCTGAGCGACGATTCAACAATCCTGCGGCACAAACCATCGTCAAGGAACGTAAACGTTTCGTCGATGCACCCTCCACCTATGGACCGCGCGCCGGTGTGATGCTCGATAACCTCTCCTGGCATTACGACCAGTTCAATGGCGATCTCGTTACATTCCTTGGTCTGTCCATCGCTGGACGCCGGCTAATGCACTATGACCAGTCGGAAAACGTACAGACAATGGAGAAACTCCTTTGGGAAATCGCGCTTCGCATTGAAGACGGCCGGTTGAGCTTGAGCGAGCGTGCCATGCGAAAGGCCCAGGATGCTTTGCTGGACGCGCTTAATCAGAATGCCAGCGACGCTGAGATCGAGCGCCTGTTAAACGAATATCAACGTACTTTGTCGGATTACTTCGATCGTTTGGCGGAATCGATAAAGGAAATGGACAAAGAGACGTCCGAAGCGCTCGGCCTAGGCATGAAATCGCAAATGCTTCGCCGTCAAGATTTGATGCGAATGCTGAAAGATATTCGCAGGTTTGTTCAATCTGGTCAGAGGCAAAAGGCGCGCGATATGTTGGCGCAGCTTCAGGAACTGATGGAAAATATGCGGATTAAGCGTTTCGCGAAGCAAACCGAGGCGACCAGGCGGGCAATACGAACGGTCAACGATTTAAAACGACTGGTCAAAGGTCAGCAGGAATTGCTCGACAAGACCTATCGGGTGGCGCGAGATCGAAACCAAATTACGGTAAAAAAACAGCGTACGATTCCCTTTCAAGGCTTCGTTCCGTTCCGTCCCGAAAACGACGAAGGTTGGGATAAACACGGTAAGCAGAAATCCGGTAAGAAATCCGGCAAGACGCGCTCGCTCAAAGAAGAAGTGGACCAACAAGAAAGCCTGCGAGGCCAACTGGGGGATATTATGCGCAGGGTGTCGGAGTTGAATGTCCCGATTCCCGATGAAATGGGTAGCGCAGAAAAGCTGATGCGCCAATCTTCCAAACACCTTAAGCAGGGTGACGCTGGTAAGTCAGTTACCGATCAGGGCGATGTCATCAAAGCTCTGCAGAAATCGCTTAAATCGACGATGAGTAACTTGGCTAAGAATGCTGGCGAAGATCCGTTCGACATGGATGAAGACTGGTTGCAAGGGACGCAAAGTCGAAACGATCCGTTTGGCCGCCCACCCGACGGCAAAAATCGCTCCGGCTCAGGTAATGCTCAGAACCTTGGCGAGGATGTGGAGATTCCCGGTATTCAAGACATTCACGATGCAAAGCAAATTCGTGACGAACTACGCCGTCGGGCCGGGGAATATGAACGTCCTGAATTGGAGCGAGAATATTATCGACGGTTGTTGAAACGCTTCTAAGACCCGCCGCTCGCGGCCTACCTTGGCCTATTTACTCGGCTGATCACGTGTAAAGGTAATTTCCATTCGCACCGGCCTCGGCGGTGGATCTTTGACCTCTGTGGTGTATTTGATCTTTTCACCCGGCAAAATCTTCGCCTGGCTGGCCTTGAAATAATGGGTGTAAATGATTTCGCCCTTGGCGTTGTAGAGGTCACCTTTGAGAGCAGGTACGTCGAGGGTGTCCTTGGTGGTGTTGTGAATCTCACCGGTTATCGTAATCACGATACTATTTCCCTCACGGCGGGGCGATGACTGCGCGGGGGGAAGTTTCAACCCGTGACCTAACGTATCCGGTGCAATGCCGATCAATTCAAAGACCTTGTTGATGGGCGGATAGAAAGTCACCAAATCTTTGCGGAACATCGTCACGCCGAGCACGATCACGACGATAACGGCGATGAAGATAATCCAGCCAATAATTGCGCTGATCGAACGTTTAGGTTCGGGGGGTTCGAACCGGCTTTCGGGAGGCATTCCCTGCGGTTCCACCTGCATCATCTCTTCATCCGCCGCGGCATTTTCGCTGGATTCGACGGCAAAGGGGTCGCCCCCTGCACCTCCATCTTGGCCGGCCTGAGCGGGTGCCTCGCCTTCTTGGGGTGCGTCGCCCGGCGTATCGTCGTCGAGATTGGCGAACGGGTCGTCGCTATCGATTTCTACGCCTTCGCCAGATGGTGCTTCCGGTTCGGTATCTGGCGCTGGCGGCGGTGGTGGAGGCGGAGCGGCTTCTGGCGCCGGTGGTGGCGGCGGCGGTGCTGGCGCCGCACCGGCGGGATCGCCGTCAGGCATCGCATGCCAGCGGTTGTCGCATTTGCTGCATTTTACTTTACGCCCCTCGGTGCCAAGCGCGCCGTCCTTGATGTTGAATTTCGCGTCGCATTGGGGGCAGGTGAGAATCATCGTATCTAGGTACTCAGCAAAAAGTCAGCACAAAATGTTGTGGCGGTGAGTCTAAGTGGTCACATCGTCTGTTGCAACCGTCGCGGCGCTTTACGCAGCTGGGTTTTGCGTGGCATTTTGGGTGAGAGCGTGTGGAGAGCGGGATTCCGCGAATGTATAAGTGTATTTTTTGCGTCGGCATTAAAAACCGGCCCGATTTCGAGAGAAGAAACTTCGCGTGATTCGATTCGAGAATGTAGGCATGCGGTATGGTGCCGGGTCTGAGGTTTTAAGCGATATTTCCTTCAGCCTCGAGCCTGGAGCGTTTCGGTTCGTCACCGGCCCAAGCGGGGCCGGTAAATCCTCAATGCTTAAGCTGATGTATCTTGCCGAACGGCCGAGCCGTGGCCTGATCAGCTTGTTTGACCGCGATATTTCCACGTTGCAGCGTAACGAGTTACCCGCATTACGGCGTCAAATCGGAGTTGTTTTCCAGGAATTTCGCCTCCTCGACCATTTGTCCGCATTTGACAACGTCGCGTTACCGCTTCGGGTCGCTGGCATGCGTGAGGACCAAATCACCAAGCAAGTTACCGAGCTCCTAAGTTGGGTTGGGCTCGCCGGTCAGCTCGATGCGCGGCCGGTGACCTTGTCCGGCGGGCAGCAGCAACGCGTGGCGATCGCTCGGGCCGTTATAGCCCGGCCCCAATTGCTGCTGGCCGATGAGCCGACCGGCAATGTGGACGATGCGATTGCTGTTCGGTTGCTTTACCTGTTCGAAGAACTGAACAAAGTCGGCACGACCATCGTTATCGCCACGCACAATGAAGGCTTGGTCTCGCATTTTGATTATCCGGTTTTGCATTTGGAGGATGGCATGTTGACCAGTCCAGATGCGGAGAGGGCGGGATAACATGCTGCGGAACCGTATCGACCTGCCTTTGACCAGCGACCCGGCGACCCGGCTTTTGCCGTGGATCATCAGCGTCATGGTGTTTTTGGCGATGCTGATGTTGGCGGGCGCACTGGTACTAACCGGCGCCACCGCGTCTTGGGAGAAAGGGCTGAGCGGGCGCTATACGGTGCAAATTCCACCGATCGAAGGTGAGACCGGTGACGAGGCAACACGCCGGGTCGAACGCGCGATTCAAGTGCTAACGCGAACGGCCGGCGTTGCTGGTGCCAAGCAAGTTCCAATTGCCGAAGTGGCCGCTTCGCTCGAGCCGTGGCTGGGTGCCGGCACCTCGGTGCTCGATTTGCCATTACCTTATTTGATAGACGTCACGATTGCCAAAGAGCCTCAGGTCAACCTTAAGCAACTACGCCAACAGTTGACTCTCGCAGTAGCGGATGCGTCGCTGGACGATCATGGTGTTTGGCGTCGGCAAATCGCCGATCTCATCTTGGCGCTACAATTGCTCGCGGCTGGCGTTATCGCTTTGATTGCGGGTTGTGCCGTGGCGGCGGTGGTATTCGCCACACGGAGCGGCATCGCGGTCCACCACGACGTGATTATGGTGCTGCACTTGATCGGAGCGACGGACCGGTATATCGCCCGGCAATTCCAGCGCCATGCGTTTCGCCTTGCATTGAAGGGAGGGATTGCCGGTGCGGTATTGGCCGCGGCGACATTGTCGGTGTTTGTTTGGGGCGTAGTAGAATTCGATCCTATGCTGATGCCGGACTTACGGTTTACGCCGTGGCATTGGGGAGCGATCTTTGCTGTTCCTGTTGTCGCTTGTTTCATCGCCATGCGTACCGCACGAGCCACTGTGTTGCGTGCGTTGGGCCAAATGCAATGATTAGCCGGCGAAAACGCAAAAGTTTGCGGCGTGTTAAATGGATTTTCATCGCCGCAGTCGTTTTAGGAATCGGGTGGGTTTGCGGGCTTTTGATATTCGCACAGACGCTGCCGGATCGAGTTGCTTCGCCGGACGCCAAGACCGACGCGATTGTCGTGCTGACAGGCGGCAGCTTGCGACTTGAATCGGGGCTCGAGCTACTTGCAGAAAAAAGAGCGCAAAAGCTGTTCGTGTCCGGCGTTCATCGTGGGGTCGATGTTCGCCAGTTGCTACATATGTCGCGCCACGCCCCCGAGGCAATGGAATGCTGTATCGCACTCGGCTATGACGCGGATAATACGCAAGGTAACGCTTTGGAAACCGCAGTTTGGCTCAAAAACGAAAAGTACAATTCGATCAGATTAGTTACGTCGAGTTATCACATGCCGCGCAGTCTGGTCGAATTTCACGCGGCCATGCCCGGCGTAAAAATTGTAGCCCACCCGGTTTTTCCGAAATCTTTTAAGGCGAAGGAATGGTGGTTCTGGCCGGGCAGCACCGGGCTCATCGTGGAGGAATATAATAAGTTTCTGATTGCCTATCTGCGCCGGATGATCTTCTCGCCGGATCTAATTTCAACCTAGTGGAATAGTTGCCGTGTTGCGCGCTACCATTTTTTGGTTCTTGTTTTACGTTTGGACGGTTTTGTTATGTCCGATTTACGCTTTGCTGATGATTTTGCCGCGGCGGCTTTTTCGGAAGGCGACCCGATTCTGGGTGCGAGGCAGTGTCATAATCATCCGCGTTACGCTTGGCATAACTTATGAAATTCGGGGGCGGGAGCACCTTCCGGCGGATCCTTTTCTGGTTGCTTCTAAGCATCAATCGATGTGGGAAACGCTGATTTTTAATTTAATCTTCTACGATTGCATTTTTGTGCTCAAACGTTCGCTGCTGGCTGTGCCGTTGGTCGGTTGGTTCATGTGGCGTGCGGGTATGATCGACGTGGACCGCAGTGCTGGCGCGGCGGCAATGCGCAAAATGCTGAGGACGGCCAGAATTCGAATTTCGGAAGGCCATACGATTATCATTTTTCCAGAAGGCACGCGCACCAAAGCCCGTACGACCCCACCTTATCAGCCAGGCATCGCAGCTCTGTATCGCGATCTTGATCTACCGGTGGTACCTGTGGCGCTCAATTCGGGTTCCTATTGGCCACGGCGTAGTTTCGTTAAACGACCTGGCTGTATCGTGATGGAGTTTCTGCCGCCCATCGTTCCGGGTCTCGACCGACATGAATTCATGGCCGAACTACAGGAGCGGATTCAGGGAGCGACCGACAAATTGGAAGTCGAAGCAGGCTGTGGATGATCCTGTGTACAACTCTCGATCGGTTGTGAATAAGTCGGAATAAGCCATTTAAATCAGCAAGCTAATATGCACCATTTCGCCTTATATATTAGAACAAAACACGAACAATAAAGTTGACCTGCCCCTCTCCTCACACTACCTTTTGGTTAGGAGAGTACCATGGTGAACCCTGCCGGAATCGCTGGCCAAATTTGGGATATGAAATACCGGCTGAAAATGCCGGACGGCACGCCGGTCGACCGCACGCTGGAAGATAGCTGGCGCCGGGTCGCCGAGGCGCTGGCTGCGCAGGAAGGCGAGCCTGAGCGCTGGGCCGAGGCCTTTTATCAGGCATTAGACGATTTCAAATTTTTGCCTGCTGGTCGAATTCTCGCCGGCGCTGGATCCGGTCGTCGGGTCACGCTGTTCAATTGTTTCGTGATGGGCGCCATTCCCGACGATATGGGAGGCATTTTCGATGCGTTGAAGGAGGCCGCTCTGACCATGCAGCAGGGCGGAGGTATCGGTTACGATTTCTCCACATTGCGGCCAAAAGGTGCGCCTGTAAAAGGGGTTGGCGCCGATGCCTCGGGGCCACTCTCTTTTATGGAAGTATGGGACGCCATGTGCCGGACCATCATGAGTGCCGGTTATCGCCGGGGTGCGATGATGGCGACCATGCGGTGCGACCATCCGGATATCGAGGATTTCATCAGCGCGAAAAACGTGCCCGGTCGGCTCAACATGTTTAACCTTTCGGTGCTTGTGACCGACGAATTCATGGCCAAAGTCAAAGAGGGTGGTGATTGGGAGTTGCGCTTCGGTGACAAGGTTTATCGTACGGTACGGGCCGATGATCTGTGGGACAAGATCATGCGCGCTACCTACGCTGCGGCGGAGCCGGGGGTGATCTTCATCGATCGCATCAATCGGCTTAACAATCTCCATTATTGCGAAACCATACATGCTACCAACCCCTGCGGTGAGCAGCCCTTGCCGCCATATGGCGCGTGCGATCTGGGCTCGATTAATCTCGCCCGGCTGATCGAACAACCATTTACCGACCGAGCAGGGCTCGACGAAGTTGCGCTCGAACGATTGGTGCCGCTCGCGGTTCGTATGCTCGATAATGTGATCGATATTTCTGCATTCCCGTTGCCGCAGCATGCAAATGAGGCTAAGGCGAAGCGGCGTATCGGTCTCGGCATTACCGGGCTGGCGGATGCACTGATTATGTGCCGGGTTAGGTACGGCAGCCCCGAAGCCATCGAACTTGTTGGTGGCTGGATGAAGACCCTCCAGCGCGCGGCATATCGTGCCTCGGCCGCATTGGCGGCGGAAAAGGGGTCGTTCCCGCTATTCGATGCCCAACCCTATCTCACCGGTGAAACCATTGCCGGATTGGACGAGGACATCCGTGCCGAGATCGAGCAACACGGTATGCGCAACGCGCTTGTCACCTCGATTGCGCCTACCGGCACGATCTCGTTGCTTGCGGACAACGTATCGTCCGGTATCGAGCCGGTCTTCTCGTATCAATATCACCGCGACATCCTCACAGAGGATGGCGGAAAGCGTAGTGAGGCAGTTAGTGACTACGCCTATACGCGATTTCGCGAGACATTTGGCGAAGGAGTGCCGTTGCCGGACTATTTCGTCGATGCGGCACAGCTAAGTCCGGAAGATCATTTGGTGATGCAGGCGGCGGTTCAGGAATTCGTCGACAGTTCGATATCGAAAACGATCAACTTGCCGGCCGAAATTTCCTTCGATGCCTTCAAGGATATTTACGCCCGCGCCTATCAGCTTGATTGCAAGGGCTGCACCACATACCGGCCAAACGAGGTCACTGGCGAAGTGCTTTCGATCGAGCGGCCAACACCGGAAACCGATTCAGCGAGCGATGGCGTGGTCTATATGGCGCAGCCCTTGGAGCGGCCCCAATCGCTCGGCGGGGCAACCTACAAGATACGTTGGGCCGACAGCGATCACGCGATTTACATCACCGTTAACGATATCGAGCGCGACGGACGCCGGCGGCCGTTCGAGGTTTTCATCAATTCTAAAAACATGGAGCACTACGCCTGGACCGTCGCGTTGACGCGCATGATCAGCGCGGTTTTCCGGCGCGGTGGTGATGTTTCTTTCGTGGTTGAAGAGCTGAAAGCGGTGTTCGATCCACGAGGGGGCCAGTGGGTTGAAGGACGGTATGTACCGTCACTTTTAGCTGCGATAGGCGAAGTGATCGAACGCCACATGATCGAGATTGGATTTATGTCGGCGGATACGCCATTTGCAGAATCCGAATCCCGCGAACAGGCCGTAGGTGAAGAACCGCTTCTCGGACACCGGCAATGTCCGAAATGCGGTGGTGCCGGCCTGATTCGCGAGGAAAACTGCGACCGTTGCCTTTCCTGCGGTTACTCGAAATGCAGTTGAGCATGGGCACGGCTTGAGTCCATCCATTTGTCTTACGAAGCTACCCTTTACCGAAATTGGCCCGGCCACTAAAAATCATTCCCAGAAATGTCGATATTTTCACGCCGCACGTTAATCGGTCCGGCCATTTTGTTATTGGCCGTTGCCATCCTCTATCCGGCCTATTGGTATTACGCCGCGGGTCAAGTCGAGGATCAATTTGCTCGTTGGGTGAAAATATTCCGGGCAAAGGGATACTCCATTCAACATGGTCCGGTAGGTGTCGATGGATTTCCGGGGGTGGTCCGTCTAACGTTCGAAAACCCGCACCTAGAAACACCTGACAAGCTGGCCTTGTGGCAGGGTAAATCGGCGGTGATCGCCATGCAGCCCTGGGATTGGTGGCGCTACCGTGTCGAATTCCCAAATAGCCAAAGCATTAGGCTCTCCCATCCCAATCTGAAACAGCCGCTAACTGCGGCACCTGAGAAATCCTTGGTGCTTTTGCACTTCCATCGCAACGGCCGGTTGGCGGAAGGTGAAGCGCGGATAATCTCGATGCGCGTGACCGGTTCCGCAAGTGAGGTGGTGGCGACCACAGGTGAAACCTGGGCAAAGCTTTCGCAACCCGAAACGCCCGAACCCGGCCCTGACAAGACACAGCTTTCACTATCGGCGGCCATCGAAAATTTGCGCATTCCGACTGCGGCGGATGAGCCATTGGGCGGTGACTTGCAGCGCGTGCAGTTTGTCGGCGATGTCAAAGGCGCACTCCCGCGCGATTTTACCCGTGAAGGCATGGATGAGTGGCGCCGCGCCGGTGGATTGCTGGAATCGAGCTGGCTCAATCTGGTTTGGGGGCCATTGGATCTGCGCGGGCGCGGATCGATCGGCCTAGACGATCGGTTGCGACCGCTGGCGTCGGTGACGACCGATATTCGAGGTTTTGCCGAGACCCTGGAAGCGCTCGAAAGGGCGCGTCTTCTGAAGCGCACCGCCGCTGCCGCGTTGCGGGTTGCGTTGAATGTTTTGGCCAAGCCATCGCCCGCGGATGGGGTCAAAGTGTTATCGGTACCTCTCACTGCCCGGGATGGTCGCCTTCAGGTGGGGCCGTTCCAACTTTTCAAATTGCCGACGCTCAGTCTTCCGTCTCGGTCGGATTGAACGAGCCCGCCTGACCCATTTCGATCACGCTACGGCGAATTTCTCGCCTCTGTTCGAAAGTATCTTCCAGCGTTTCGCCTTCGTCCCAGCGGATTGCGCGCTGCATCGCGGTTAAATCTTCGATGAAACGGCCGAGCAATTCCAGCACCGCGTCTTTATTGTTGAGAAAGATATCGCGCCACATCACCGGATCCGAGGCGGCAATTCGTGTGAAATCGCGAAAGCCACCGGCGGAGTATTTAATTACTTCGGCGGTTTTGATGTCTATTTCGTCGCGTGCTTTTTTCTCCCGCAGCTGCCCTTCCAGATCGCTTGCGGTGCCGACAATGGTGTAGGCGATCAGGTGCGGCAAATGCGAGGTGATCGCCAGTACCCGATCATGATGCTCCGCATCCATGACCTCGACGATGCTGCCGGCAGCCTTCCAAAGGCCTTCAATTTTAGCGACCGCGTCTGCATCGGCGCCGTCGGGTGGCGTCAAAATGCAGTAACGGTTGTCGAACAGTTCGGGGAAGCCGGATTCGGGGCCTGAGTGCTCGGTACCGGCAACCGGATGGCCCGGTACAAGATGTACTCCGTCCGGCAGGTGAGGGAGAACGTCGCGGATTACAGCGACCTTGACCGACCCCACGTCAGTGACGATGGCGCCCGGCTTCAGTGCCGGTGCAATTGCTTCCGCCAGCTTACCGTTGGCTCCTACGGGCGCGGCGAGCACGATCAAATCCGCATCCGAAACGGCTTCGGTCGGGTCTTGGTGTGCGCTGTCGATAAAGCCGATCTTTGTGGCGGTCTCTAAGGTCGTTTTCGAGCGGGCATTGCCGGCGATCGTGCCCGCGAGCCCATCGCGTTTCATGACATGGCAGAGCGACGAGCCGATCAACCCGAGCCCGATCACCGCGACTTTATCGAAATGCGGTTGTCCACTCATTGCTTTGCCGAGCCTTCGAATATTTGTTCGAGCGCGGTCGCAACCGCCTCGTTTTCCTCACCGAGTCCGATCGAAATTCGCAAACAATCGGGCAAGTGATAGCTTTTCATTAGCCGGGTGATGATGCCTCGGCGCAGCAGCGCGTTATAGCTATGTTCAGCGGCCCCGGCATCTTCAAAACGCGCTAACACGAAATTTGCCGCAGAGGGCACGATGTCGAGCCCGAGCCCGGCCAATCTTGTGCTGAGCCAAGGTAACCATTCCTCATTATGTGAAAGCGCCTTGTCGGTGTGAGCGCGGTCTTCCATTGCGGCAAGCCCTGCCGCTTGGGCGGGGCCGTTGACATTGAAGGGGCTTCGCACACGATTGAGAACGTCGGCAATCGCGGGCGGGCAATAGGCCCAACCCAATCTGAGCGCGGCTAGTCCGAAAATTTTCGAACAGGTTCGCGTCATCACCACATTGCCGTACCGTTCCACAAGGTCGATTCCGGCCGTATAGTCGTTACGGTTGACGTATTCCGCGTAGGCCGCGTCGATGACGAGCAAGATGTCTTCACGGAGATTTTCGCGAAGGTTCGTCAGTTGATCGGCACCGAGATATGTGCCGGTCGGGTTATTCGGATTGGCAAGGAAGACCAGCCGTGTACTCTCGGTCACCCGATCCAGAAGTGCTTCGCTATCCGCGGTCAGATTCGTTTCGTCCGCGGCCACCGCGGTTACGCCGGCACCGGTCGCGAAAATCGGGTAGATCGAAAAACCGTGTTTGCTGTAAAGCATCTCGTCACCGGGCCCGGCATAGGCACGGATCAGCATTTGAATCAGCTCGTCTGACCCGGCACCACAGACGATACGGGCGGGATCGCAGCCAAATCGCCGACCGATAGCCTCGCGCAGCTGCAACGCATGCCCGTCACAGTAACGGTGCATATCGTCAGCCGTGTCTCTAAAGGCTTTTATGGCGTTCGGACTGGCGCCGAGTGGCGTTTCGTTCGACGCCAAGACGATCACGCGCTCGACGCCGTCCACACTGTGGAGGCCGCCGACATAAGGCGCTACGTCGAGCACACCAGGTCTTGGAATTGGGGAACTCATGTGTCGTCGCCGCTTGTCTCGTCGGGCGCACCACCGGTCATCGGTTCCGCATACGAGCCGATGATAGCGGTTCGTAAAATTTCCTCGGTGTCGTTTAGTGCGGTGAGACGTTCGTCCTTCTCGGAGACGAACCCGTCAATTTCAACGAGATGGAACCAATCGCCTTGCTGACTGGATGCGAGCATTGTAGAGGGAAGTTCCGCACGTTCGGTGAGATCGGCGAGTGCTGCCCTGCTCAGGGGTTCCTCGGTAACGAGGACCAGCAAGGTACGATCACTGTCGCTCGGTTCTGGCAGTATACGGCCGATCGCGAAGGCAACCGCCGGTCCGTTCGCTGTTGTACGTGCGTTGGTGTCGGCGAAAAAAGGTAGCTTGTAGGCAACCCTTAGTCCGTCGGGCACCATCAATCCGATCCACCACGGATCGGTGTCGTCTTCGCTGGGGCAGGGCACTACGCCGAGCGTGGAATTACCCTCGTCGACGACACGCAATACATCGCGTCGGCTCGAATAGCCCGTCATCGGTGTCATGGTCCCGAATTGGTCGCGGGCCAGATCCCAATAACCCTGATCGCCCTCGGCAGTGTAGACCGCGATGTTGTATTCCGACATTTCCATACGTGTGATGCCGGCAATGATTTCGCGCCAGATTCGGAAAACCGCACCTACAGGGAAGTTTCCCTTATGGCGGTTTTTGAGTTTGCGCAGGATGAAGGCCTCACGTCCGGGACGCACCGTGGCAATCGATTCCAGGCGTTTGACCGCACGGATTCGTTCGACCAGCCCGCCGCGACGCACCAACAAATCGTGGAGCTGTTCGTCGATCTCGTCGATTTCACCTCGGAGATCGTTTAAGGATTCCCGTTCGTTCGATTTGTCTGCCATTGCATATCAATCCATTGAGCGGCGCTACTAGTAGTCTCTCGGCGCGGATAAATCAAAGAAAACATTGACACTTACGGTCTCTGGCCCAAAATCCCGCCCTGTTACGTGAATTTGGAAAGGTAAAGACCATTTCTCGCGCGAAGGATAGCACGTCGGAAGCCGACCATGCACCGAGCCGACCCGGTACCGATCTTCCGGGCCGGTATGTGGTGCTGGGAGATGCGGAGCCAATGGCGCTGGATAGCGGCACTAAATTCGGTCCTTTTGGCATTGCTTATCAGACCTACGGCACTCTAAACGACGATAAATCCAATGCGATCCTGGTTTGCCACGCATTGACCGGAGATCAGTTCGTGGCCGAAACGCACCCGATCACCGGTAAACCCGGCTGGTGGAACGATATGGTCGGGCCCGGAAACCCGATCGATACCGATCGGTTCTATGTGATTTGTATCAATGTGTTGGGCGGGTGCATGGGGTCTACGGGGCTGAAAGAGATCGACCCGAAGACCGATCGCCCCTATGGGCTCGATTTCCCCGTCATCACCATCGCCGATATGGTCCGTGCGCAAAAGCTCGTCATAGACCATTTGGGGATCGAGCAGCTTTTTTGCGTGACCGGCGGCTCGATGGGGGCGATGCAAGCGCTCGAATGGGCATCGCGGTACAAGGAGAGAGTCTTTTCGGCGATGCCAATTGCCGGTGCTGCACGGCATACGGCGCAAAATATCGCATTTCACGAAGTTGGCCGGCAGGCGATCTTGGCCGACCCGGATTGGCACGGGGGTGATTATTTAAGTCACGGTGTCGTACCGAAGCGCGGCCTTGGCGTCGCCCGCATGACGGCCCACATCACTTATTTGTCCGAAGCGGCGTTGCACCGAAAATTCGGCCGCAATCTGCAAGACCGAGCGCATCTCAGCTATGGATTCGATGCGGATTTTCAGGTCGAGAGCTACCTTCGCCATCAAGGGATCACGTTTGTCGAGCGGTTCGACGCGAATTCCTACCTCTACATCACCCGTGCAATGGATTATTTCGATCTCGCGGCGGAATATGACGGCTCGCTGGCAGCCGCTTTCGAGGGCGTCAAGACGCGGTTCTGTATCGTTTCGTTCAGTAGCGATTGGTTGTTCCCCACATCGGAAAATCGAGCCATTGTCCACGCCCTGAATGCGGTCGCCGCAGACGTCAGCTTCGTGGAAATCGAAAGCGACCAAGGCCATGACGCGTTTTTGCTCGACGAACCGGAGTTTCGTCGCGTTGCAAAGGGATTTATCGATTCCTGCGCCGAGCATCGTGGCTTGGGCCGTCCGGATCGGTAGGTATCCATGACTCGGCGCACCAACCTCCGAAGCGATCTCCGTCTCATCGCGGAAAAGATCGAATCCGATAGCCGGGTGCTCGATGTGGGTTGTGGCGACGGCGCGCTGCTCGGATTTTTGAAACGCGAAAAACAAACCGACGGGCGTGGCATCGAACTAAGTATGGACGGCGTGCGCGAATGCGTGAGCAACGGCCTTTCGGTCGTACAAGGCGATGCGGATACCGATCTCGATGCGTATCCCGATGATGCTTTCGATTACGTGGTTTTGAGCCAAACACTGCAGGCAACGCATCAGCCTCGCCGTGTCGTAGAGAATTTGGTCCGCATCGGGCAACGGACGATCCTGTCATTTCCGAATTTCGGCCATCTGAGCGTACGGTGGAATTTGTCTTTTGGCGGCCGTATGCCGGTTACCGGGAATTTGCCCGATAGTTGGTACGACACGCCCAACATCCATCTTTGCACGATCCATGACTTCATTCGTCTTTGCGACGAAATCGACGCGGATATCGAAGACGCGATCGCGCTGGACCGTGACGGCCTTCCGCTTGCCTATTCCGCCTGCGCATTGCGTGCGAATTTGCTGGCACCGCAAGCGATGTTCGTCCTCAAGAAGCGGTGATCGGTACTCAGAATTGTTCCCAGCCGCGGCCTAAGTGGGTCGGGGTAAAGTCTTTCGGGTGGAAAACTTCCGTCAGAATTTCGAGCGATTCGACCACCCTTGGGCCGGGTCTGTTGAAATACTGATTGCCGTCGGTGAGAAAAACTTGATTCGATTTCACGGCGGCGAGGTTTTCCCAGCCGGACTGCTCTATAAGCGCCGGCATTTCGGCCCGGCTTCGTGCAATGTCGAAACCGCATGGCATCACCACGATTACGTCAGGGTCGGCGGTTTTGAGATCTTCCCATTCCATCCACGGTGAATGGCTGCCGGCTGTGCCGAACAAGTTTTCCCCGCCCGCCATGGCGACCAATTCAGGCACCCAATTTCCAGCGCTCATCAAGGGTGCAATCCATTCTATGCAGGCAACGCGAGGCGGGCGGTCCATGGCCTCACACTGGGTGGCAATACCCCCCATGCGGTTCTGTAAATCGGTAATCAGCGCGTCGCCCCTTTCGGGTAGGCCGATCGCTTCGGCGACCGCCCGGATATCGCGCCAGATATCATCGAGACTGTTCGGTTCCAGCGAGACGATTTTAGTTTCGCTGTCGAGCCAGTCGCTGACGGCATCGCGGAGTTCTGCTTCGCTCACGGCGCATACGTCGCATTGGGATTGGGTAAGAATTACGTCGGGCGCGAGCGATTTCAATTTTTCGGCATCGACTCGGTAGACCGACAGTCCGTCGCCAACCAGTTGCTTGATATCGCGGTCGATATCCGCCGATGGTGCCTCAATGTTGATTTTCGCTTCGGTACAAGCGGGCAATTTGGCGACCGAGGCCGGAAAGTCGCATTCGTGACTACGCGCTACCAAACTGTCCTCACAGCCAAGAGCTGCGGCAATTTCGGTTGCACTCGCAATCAGGCTAGCTATCCGAACCATAAGGACGTCGCTGTTGCACGGGCCCAAAATCGAGCCCCGTATTTAGTTTAGTGCAGCTTAAGCCGATATTCGCGTGGCGGCGAGAGATTACTCCTCTTCCGCACGTTGGCGTCGACGGCGGACGCGATAGATACCGAGCCCGACCGCGAAAGTGCCCACCAGGAGCGGCATAAGCGCGATATTCGTGAAACGGACCCAGATTTCCAATTGATCGATGTCCTCGTTCAATTTAAGCCGGACATCACGCAGTTCTCTGCGCGTGGCGATCAGTTCGTCGAGCGCGGCCTTGATTTCCTTTTTGATTTCTTCTTTCTTTTTGGCGGCGACCTTTTTCGACGTATCGTCTTGTTTATCGCGTAGTTCGCCGAGTTTCTTTTCCGTCGCCTTTAGTTTTTTGGCCAATTCCTGCTCTACTTTGCGGTATTTGACCTCGGCCTCGCGGCGTAATTCGTCGACCTTGGTAAATGGCCGTTGAGTAGTACCCCGCGAGCGAAGACTGATCAGGTCGGAATTGCCGGTGAAATGATCGACCGCGTTTATGATGAAGTCCGCATTGTTGGACGTGGGAACAAGTACATGCCGCCCAAGGAATTGGCGCACCTGCACCCAGAAATGGTCTTCAAGAAGATCCGCATCGGAAATTAATAGGACATTGAACGGCTTCTTGGACTTCTTCAGGTGGGCGGCAAGTCTCTCAGCCTCTCGCTTCTTTTTCTCTTCGGCTTCCTTTTTCTTTTTTGCGGCTTCCTTTTCTGCCTTCTTTATTTCTTCGGCAGTTTTCGGCTTGTCGTCCGGTTTCTCCGCATCTTTCTTTTTTGTTTTTTTGGCGTCTTCCTCATCCTTAGGGGGTCCGTCGGGAAAGACAGAATTAAAAGTGCCGGAGACGCGAGCGGCCAGGACCATACGTTTCCCACTGGGCTTGAAGTTCGCAGCCATGCCTTCGACGTCGATTCGGCCCTTGTGGGTCTTAACGTCGATTTCCTGACTATCACCTGTGGTCCGAATCAATGTTTCGACTTTGATTGCCGGGTTTTTCTTTACCTTAATAATGCCGGCACTCTGAACGTTGAGCAGCTTCAATTCCGACGTCACCGGGTCGTCGCGCGACAGCAGTGGGCCTTGAACTGCTAGCCAGGTGACGAACGGCGCGGGCAGAACTTGCGTCGGCGTACCCGCATTGACCATTCTCGCGATAGAGCGGTCCGAAGCGATGACCTTGTCCGAAATTTCGACACCCCAGCGGTCGAGGAAGTCTTTCACGTGGGCTACTGAATTGATTACCGGTTTGCGGCCCTGCGGAAGTGGGGTGCCCGCTGCGGTCTCGTTGAAAGGATCGATGATGAAAATCGCCTTTCCGCCCTTGAGCAGGAATTGATCCAGTTCGTATTTTTCGTCCAGCTCCAGCTTCAGTGGATGGACGATCATCAACACGTCGGGTTTTTCGTCCGGCAGGTCGCGGAGACTGAACATATGATTGACCTCGAACCGCTTGCGTAGTTCGGGGACGATACGATAGGCCTGAGTCGGCAGGCCGGCCATCATGCGTTGCATGTTCCCGAAAAGAGGCCGGCCGGTATAGATCGCAACCACCTGCTTCTTCGGGTTGTCGACCGAATGAATCATCCGCGCTAGGTCATATTCGAGAAAATTCTCGCGTTGGGTTTGGAAGAACGGAATGACTTCGCTTTCCTCTCCCGATTTTGCCTGTAGGCCGAAATAAACCTGATCGCCGGTTTGGTCGAGGGGGGCACCTTGTAAGCCCGCTTCGACCGCCTGATCCTCGGTTTCGGAAAATGCAACCGGGTCCTTTTCATGGATAATTAGGTTGCCACCAGCGGCGAGTTCCATTTCATCCAGCATGTCACGCACGCGCTTGGCATAGTTTCCGAAAGCGGGCGCGGCGCTACCCAATTCCTTCGAGTAATAGAAGTTGAGCGTGACCGGTTTCTTGAGCTTTGTCAGCATGCCGCGCGTGCCGTCGGAGAGCGTATGCAAGCGCTCCGCGGTTAAATCGAGACGCGAGCCAGAAATCGGCGCGACGACGGCGTTGAAGGCGACAAAGATCACCAGCGTCAATGCGATGGCAATAAGCCAGCCACTGGGACGATTAAGCAATTTCCGGAACATCTCGAACGCTCCTTAATTCGCGCGAACGCGGTCTATTACGATCGCATTCAAAGTGAGGAATAAGCCAATAATACTGACGAAGAAGACCACGCTTCTGAGGTCGAGCACGCCTTTGGAAATACCGATGAAGTGATTCAGGAAACTCATATAACGGACGAATTCCAAGACGCTTTGCGTTACCCAACCGCCGACGAAATCGATGACTATCGACGAGCCCATGGCAACGAAGAAGAAGCATACCGTGACCGTAATCACGAAGGCGATCACCTGATTGCGGGTCAGCGCCGATACGAAACCGCCAATGGCGAGATAGGAACCGGCCATCAGCCAGCTGCCTATATAACTTGCCAATATGACGCCGTTATCGGGATTGCCGAGATAGTTCACGGTGATCCAGAAGGGGAAGGTCAGCGCAAGCGCAATGCCGGCAAAGCACCATGCGGCGAGAAACTTGCCCACAACCACTTCGCCAAGGCGAAGCGGCAAGGTCATTGTGAGCTCGATGGTCCCGGTCTTACGTTCTTCGGCCCAAAGCCGCATCGAGAGGGCAGGGATAAGGAACAGATAAAACCAAGGGTGCAGACCAAAGAAGGATTGCAGCCCGGCATGGCCTTGGCCGACGAAATTACCGATAAAAATGGTCAGGACGCCTGCCATGACAAGAAAAATGACAATAAAGACGTAGGCCAGCGGAGTTGCGAAATAGCTTGCCATTTCGCGACGGAATACGATCAGCAAATTTCTCATGATCTTCGCTCAGCTCTTTAGGGTGATGTCGCGGAAGACGTCGTCGAGACGGCCACCTTCGGCGCGAATTTCGTTGACTTTGAGGCGAGCCGACCGCAGAGCCTGAGCCACCTCTTCGTTGATCGGCTCCTTACCCTTCGGGTAGGCAAGCAGCCATTCTTCGTCGGTAACCCGAACTCGCTTGACCGAGTCCAGTCCTTCCAGCACTTCTTTCGCCTTCTCGACATTCGGTACGGAAACCGAGACAGAATTGTAATGCTGCGACTTGCGCAGCAGTTCATGGGGCGTGGCATCGGCGAGCAATTTGCCCTTGGCAATGATGATCGCACGGGTGCAAACCGCCTCAACCTCTTCAAGAATATGTGTCGAAATAATAATCGCTTTGTCGCCCGCCATTTTCTGGATTAGATCCCGGACCTGATGTTTCTGATTGGGGTCCAGTCCGTCGGTCGGCTCGTCAAGAATGAGGATTTCCGGGTCGTGCAACATTGCCTGGGCGAGTCCTACCCGGCGTTTGAACCCTTTGGACAGGGTCTCGATCGGTTGCATGAGGACGTCTTCGAGTTGTGTCAACGAAACCGCAACATCGATCCTGTCCATCGCTTCGGCACCCTTGAAACCTCGCACTTCGGCGATGAATTTTAGGAAACCCGCGACATTCATATCCGACCACATCGGCGCTCCCTCGGGCAGATAGCCAATCGAGCGTTTAACCTCGATTGGGTTTTCGCGCACGTCAAAGCCGTTGATCCGTGCGGTGCCGTCGGTTGGTGGCAGGAAGCCGGCAATCATTTTCATGGTCGTCGACTTACCGGCGCCATTCGGTCCTAGAAATCCAAGCACCTCACCCTTTTTCAAGGTAAAGGAGATATCGTCGACCGCGAGCGTCTCGCCAAAACTCTTGCTCAGGCCTTCAACTTCGATCATCCCGTGCATTCCTCCACTATGACATTAGCCAAAACTCGATGGCCCAATCACTCCCTCGGGAATCGCATATAAAGCAATTACATATGCGAACCATTTGGGGAATCGTCGAAATTTTACAAGGGGTTTACGCAATTCCGCGGCTGCCTGCAACGGAATTGGTACCTCTGCGGTAAATCAGTAGGAGCGATCGATCGGTGCGAATTTAGGATTCGTCGACGACAACGTTGCCGCTATTGAACAATTGTTGCACATCGAGGCCAGTCACGCCCTCGAGCACCGCGACATTCTCGTAATTTTCACCGCCTCCGTCAGTGTCGACTTTCACTACGCTATTACCTTTTCCGTCATCTTCGATGGTCAGATAGTCGGTAATAACGGTGTTTTCGCCCATATCGATCAGATCGGAGACATCGATGCTATCGCCATTGCCGAAATCGGAAATGCGATCAACGCCGCCGCTACCGAGAACGAAGGTGTCCTGTCCATCACCACCGCTCAAGCGGTCGTTTCCGGCGCCACCGTCGATGCGATCGTCACCGGCGCTACCGTGAATTACGTCGTTTCCGGCACCGCCGTCGATTTCACCGATGTTGTTGAGGGTCGTGGCACGGAAATCGAGGACATCGCGTCCGTCGGTACCGTGAATGTCGCTTTCGCTTTTGCCGCCATCGATGTTTTCAACCGAATTAGAAGCATTGAAGCGATTGAGGGTGATATCGCCATCGTCCTTACCGACGATGGTATCGTTGCCGGCGCCGCCCCGGACGTTGTCGGAACTGCCCTGGCCGAAGTCGAGGATGAAGGTGTCGTCGCCGGCACCACCGTCCAAATGATCGCGGCCTGCACCGCCTTCCAGCGTATCGTTGCCGTCGCCACCGTCCATCCGATCGTTCCCGGCGCCGCCATCCATGCGGTCGTTGCCCGCTCCGCCGGACATGCGGTCGTTGCCGTCTCCACCTGACATGTTGTCGTTTCCAGCGCCGCCATCCATGCGGTCATTACCGGAGCCGCCAGTCATGCGGTCGTTCCCATCACCGCCGTCCATACGGTCATTGGCAGCGCCGCCATCCATGCGATCGTTCCCAGCACCGCCGGACATGCGATCATCGCCGACGCCACCGGACATTCTGTCGTTTCCGGCGCCGCCGTCCATGCGGTCGTTTCCGGCCCCGCCATTCATACGGTCGTGGCCCGCTCCGCCTTCCATGCGGTCGTTCCCGGCGCCGCCATCGAGACGATCATTGCCCTCGCCGCCGCTCATGCGGTCATTGCCGTCGCCACCGATGAGGCGGTCGTTTCCGGCACCACCATCCAAACGGTCGTTTCCGGCGCCACCATTGAGAACATCGTTGCCTGCGCCGCCGTCGAGGCGATCGTCACCCGCGCCACCGGCCAAATTGTCGTTGCCGTCGCCGCCATCCATGCGGTCGTTGCCCAGCCCGCCATCCATGCGGTCGTTGCCAAGCCCGCCGGACATCCGATCATTGCCGGCACCACCGCTCATGCGGTCGTTTCCGGCGCCGCCGACCATGCGGTCATTACCGTCACCGCCGTCCATTCGGTCGTGGCCGGCTCCGCCGTCGAGCACGTCATCGTCGGCGCCGCCATCCATGCGGTCGTTCCCGTCGCCGCCACTCAGGCGATCACGGCCGTCACCGCCGGCAAGATTGTCAGCACCGGCACCGCCATCCATACGGTCATTCCCGGCGCCGCCTGTCATACGGTCATTGCCAGCACCGCCTGTCATGTGATCATTCCCGGCGCCACCGTCCATGCGGTCATTCCCGGTACCGCCATCCATGCGGTCATCGCCGTCGCCGCCGGCCATATTGTCGTTTCCGGCTCCGCCTTCCATGCGGTCGTTCCCGGCACCGCCGGACATACGGTCATTACCGTCACCACCGCTCATACGATCGTTGCCGGCACCACCATCCAAGCGATCGTTTCCGGCGCCGCCATCAAGGCGGTCATTGCCTTCACCACCCTCCAAGCGGTCATTTCCGGCACCGCCATCCAATCTGTCATCACCTTTGCCACCTACCAGGCGATCATCGCCTTCGCCGCCTGCAAGGCGGTCATTTCCGTCGCCGCCATCAAGGAAATCATTTCCAGCGCCACCGTCCATACGGTCGTTCCCAGCGCCACCGGTCATACGGTCGTTGCCCGCGCCACCGTCCATGCGGTCGTTTCCGGCCCCGCCGTCCATGCGGTCGTTGCCCTCACCACCACTCAGGCGATCGTCACCCGCGCCACCGGACATATTGTCGTTGCCCTTGCCGCCGTCGAGAACGTCTTTGCCATCTCCGCCGGCCATACGGTCGTGACCATCGCCACCTGTCAGATGGTCGTTACCTGCGCCGCCGTCCATGCGATCGTTCCCGGCTCCGCCGTCCAAGCGGTCGTTACCTTCGCCGCCGGTTAGGCGATCATTACCTTCACCGCCACTCAGGCGATCGTCGCCGGCACCGCCGTCGAGCCGATCATTGCCCGCGCCGCCATCGAGGCGGTCATTACCTTCGCCACCAATCAGGTGATCGTTACCTTCACCGCCGGCCAATCGGTCGTTCCCAGCGCCGCCATCCATGCGGTCATTACCGGCCCCGCCGTCCAAACGGTCGTTCCCATCACCGCCGGCCAATCGGTCGCTACCGTCGCCGCCTTGCAGCCGGTCATCGCCGGCACCACCGTCGAGGCGATCGTTTCCGGCACCGCCATCGAGCTGGTCATTGCCTTCGCCACCGCTCAGGCGGTCATTGCCTTCGCCGCCGGCCAATCTGTCATTGCCTTTGCCGCCGTCAAGCTGATCGTTTC
>PBKG01000018.1 GCA_002722095.1 Rhodospirillaceae bacterium | reverse complement strand
CTGAGATTGCTAAAGAAGGTGCGCTGATGTTGCTGCCTTCCTCCAAAGGGAAGGAGATGACATTCGAGTCAGACTTCTTCTTGGAGTCCGAGTTCATTCAGGACAAACTGGCCAACTATTCTGGGCCTATTCGCTTGGCTTGGCCTCCGAGTGCCTACCATTTGGGGAACCCGGAAGCCAGAGTCGCTTTGGCTTTGAACACGGGCACTTTGTCCGTGGAGGACGGCAGGGTGAGGGTGTCTGTCCCCTGCACTTGGCCTCAGCATAGCTCACACGTGGACCCGACGTGGACCACGCCACTCGTGAGCATACGAGGTCTTCCTGAAATCAGAGTTCAGGAAGGGTTGTTCTGGGTACTAGAACAGGAAGGCTGGCTACATTCGTATACAGCGATTTGGGAAGCGGATATTCCGACGAGCTGATGACTGTTCCTTCAGGCTTTCCGGACTAGCCCCCATTCGAGACAATGTGTTGGGCCAAGCTCGCAGTGTGCTCGACGTCGAGTCTGTTATAGGTCAGCAAGTTGGTCCAGCTTCTCTTCCCGCTTCTAGACACATCCGCGTAGCAAGCTTTCTTGTCGCACTGCTCTAGAATGCTTTGGAGTTTTTTCGTGGCTTTCTGTCTGCCGAGATGCTTTGGTTTTTCTGTTCCGAGAAGCTTCTCAAACTCCTCTAAAGAAAATCTCTGACCTCTCGGTGGGCGGCCACCTGGGGCCAGTCCATCGAGCCACCACCTTTTTCCGAGCCAGTGGACATTCAGGTATGAAATACCGCTTTCTAGCTCGACGCCAAAATATTGTTTCGCTTTGTCAGCTTCACTCGTCCCAAAGGCCGCGATACGACGGTTTTCCTCCAGGGCTCTGGTGCGCAGTTCCTGAAGAACCTCTTTGCCATCCCTGAGCCGGAGCTGTTTTGCCTCGGCTGCCATAGCTAGCCTAGGGTCTAGTACTTCTTGCCAAAACTGCCCTTCAAGCATGATACCTAAAAGGGCCGGAGCCTCATCCGTCTTTCCCTCAAAGTCGATGTAGATCGCTCGATTCGCTTCTTGGATTGTAGCAAAGGCGCTGGGGCTTTCTCGGTATATTCTCGACATGGGCTCACCATTTGATGAATGGTCAGGCGTCTGCGCCATTCCTCGGCAGCTGGATTACGTCTGACACCACTCCTCGGATGTGTGCATTGGACATCTCTAAGGCCCGGCCGACTTCCCCGAGGAAATTTTGCTCACTCTTGTCGAAGTCGCCATCGGCGAGCGCTACTATTGTAGCGGCTCGGATCACGGTCTCTTTCCCGCTCGCGTTAAGCATGGGCGTATGGCGGCGCACTGTGCCGATAACGGATTCGGTATTTGTCCTTGCCTGGTCGACTAGAGCGTGGATGTCGTCGGGACTGAGTCGTAAGCCTCCAATATCGGCACAGACCATCCGGATAGCTTCTACTTCGTCATCCGATATTTCACCGTCTGCCAGCATCATCTGGACTAGGATATCTCTCACTGCCACCTGGAATTCGGCGAGGAAGGCTTCTCGCTCCGCTGCTGGATCGAAGCTAAGTACGCCCGAGTTGAACGTGCCTTTGCAACTGTCGCATTCGACGTACTCACTGAGCTTGTCGAGTGGGATCAACGGGATGAAGTAGAGGGTGAAGAAGCGGCGAACGCTCTTCAGAGCGTAACTGCACTGCAACCCACATTGAGGGCAGTGGAAACTGCCTCTGTCTGGCGTGCTGGTCACACCACGGGTGCCGAAGATGATGAACATGAAGCTCATACCACATTCAGATAACGATCACTCCGCAAAAACGCAACTTATGAGCAGTTCCTGTCTCAAGACTGAATCGATCGTGAAGGAAGGCCTCCCTTGCCGCTAATGTCCCCCTCTATCGAGTCATTAACACTGATAAGATGGATAGTGCCAACAACACCAGTAGCGTTATCTGATGGCGGAATTGCTTCTCCATCACAGTTTCGACTTGTTTTTTCAGCTCGAGGTGGCGTTTGTTTTGCTGCTTGCTCTCGGTTTCGACCTGTTTCTTAAGTGCGACTTGAGTATCTGAAAGTGTATTCATCGAGTCTCGAGTTGCTGTGAGGTCCTCACGAAACTCCGTGATGCCTAGATCCCCGAGAGTCTTAAGAAGTTTCTGCATTCCCTTAGAGATCGGAGTCAGCGCCTTAGCAGCTTCTCGCGCTGATTCGATCGAATCATCAAGCGACTCCCGCACATCCTTATATTGATTTATCTCTGCGCGGAGGTCTTTAAGGGCGTCTATTAGCCCTGAAGCCTCATTCTCAGCTTCGAGGAAGCGGTCGCGTGCGCTCTCTTCGTTCATGTTATGGCCTCAAAGGGGTTGGTCTGGGCGGGGGCTTCACGAGCTAATCCCGCCGTCAGTGCGGGAATGATTTCAACAGCTAAGTTCGGTTCGAGACGTGCGCATAGCTCTCGCGCAAATATGCGGCTTGGGAGCCCTCCGGTTAAGAAACTTCGGACAAAGCGCCGGGCGTCTTGTTCCCGGGCATCTAAAAGCTGCGTCAGCTCTAGAACTAATGTTGCGAGTATCGACTCCGACATCCCGTATTTTTCTCGCCCAAATTGGACGCCTGCTCGGAGATCCTCTGCTACTCGATCCCAATCTGGCGAGGAAACACAAGACTCTGCGTATGCCCTCAAAAGCAAGAATGCCGGCTGATCAGGATATGAGCTCAGTTGGCGGATTGATGCTGCCCTGAGTTCGTCACCGTGATTTCGTGAAACTACATCTTCTGCGATAGCGATGACATCATCGACTTCCAGTCTTTCAACATCCGCTATTTCCGTAAGGCGAACGTCCCAGTCAGTCTGGGTGAGGTACAGTAAGACTCGATCCTTGAGTAGTTCTCCACTTTTCCTTGATTTTGCGGCCTCAGAGGTGGCTTGAAGTATTTCACTCATTGCGCGTCGCCGAGCCAACTCTATAGTCTCGTAAATGAATTCCAGCAGCGATTGGGCAGCTAAGCTGACGCGCTGCTTAGGCCCATCCTTTTTTTCACCGGCAACCTTCTCAACGAAATCGTTTTCTAGGCGAATCCCTCTCCTGGCTTGGTAAGAACGCCCATAGCGGCCTAGGGCTGAGCCCAAAGTGTCAGCCTCAGCTTCACCTAATTCGGCCTCAAACTCTCGCTGCGCAAAGTTTACTGTGTAGTCCTTAACCACACCGAGAATCACTAGATGGTGCAAAGCTTTTTCATAAGCTGCCCGCATATTCGCTCCACCTGAAGACCAGCTGAATGCCTTCTTCCAGTGAGGTCTGATCGGGGTGAGCTTGCTGTACACTGCCTCCACATTTTTCACGTCTTGCTCGACACCCTGGAAGGCATTCGTGTGGAACCAGAGCGCTCGGGTGACATCATCCTCGTCATCCCACTGGACCGCTTTCATGACCTTCCCGACCTCTTCAATCGTCGTGTTTGGGTCCAAGAGGTGTCGCGCCCGTTCCGGGTCGTCCACCGAGAGTATGATGTCACAGTAGGCTGGTTCCTGATCTCGTCCTGCGCGCCCCGCTTCTTGGTAAAAAGACTCCACTGTCTTTGGGAGTCCGTAGTGAGCGGTGAAACGAATGTTTGACTTATCGATACCCATGCCAAACGCGCTCGTACATGCTAGCACATTGGTCCTGTTTCGCTTGAAATCCCGCTGGGTATGAACCTTGTGTTGCTCCCAGTCTCCGTTCCAATTCCTAGGCATACTGCCACTGTAGACTTCTACTTCTGTATTGAGCGACGTTGACATTGAGGCCGCAATTTCAACTACACCAAATTTCCCGTTCACGTGAGGGCAGAAGACGAGTCCGGCGCCTCCCGTTCTTAGGTCGCGTGAAAAGAATGAGCTCGGCGTCAGCCCGAATCGTTGTGGTATTCCGTCCAAGATGCCAAGCAGACGTGCCTTCTTCTCGTCGGAGCGGCAAGTCACGACGCCGAACGTCAACTCAGGACGGTCGAAGCTCGATGGCGTGATGATCGAGTCTACACCGGGGATTTCTAGGGCGCGTTGCACGTCTTTGAGAACTACGCGACTTGCTGTTCCGGTGAGGGCGATAACAGGCGGAGGCGAGCCACCAACTTGCGTGCAAAAGGTGCGTGTCGTTCTCCCAAGATTGAGGTATGCCGTGCGAAAGTCGTGGCCCCATTCTGAAACGCAGTGTGCTTCATCTACGGCGATCAACGACACGGGAGTATTCACGGTCAATCCACGCAGTGTGTCCCGAAACGCACTATTCTGAAATCGCTCAGGTGCAATGAAACAGAACTTGTAATGGCCCCGAACTAATGTATCCAGCAAGCTCCTTTGTTTCGCTGTCGATTGCCTGCCCTGAATTCCAGCCGAACGGGTTATTCCTACAGTTCGTAGGTTGTCAATCTGATCATCCATCAGTGAGATGATGGGGTCCACTACGAAGCAAGGGCCGGGCCTCAGAAGTGCTGCGAGCTGAAACGCTATGGACTTTCCGCGGCCAGTCGGAAGCAGAACTAATACGTCCTCTCCTCTGATCGCTCTGGAAATGCATTCCCATTGTCCTTCCCAGAATGAAGCTTTGCGATAGATCCAATTAAGGAACCACTCGCCATCTGCCCGTTCTAAGTTTTTAGACGCTTCAGGCTGAGTGCCCCATGATGGTGGATGGAGTGGTGGTCTGGGGAGCACGACATCCGAAATGCTGAAACGGGCGCGGGAGTTCCCGTTAATTATCTCGAGGCAGAATTGATCTTTGCGCTGCTTCTTTCCAGCTGTCTTAAGACAAACTTTGGGGCGAGGAATTGGCTCGACATCCCAGAGTCGGCTCAATCGGTGCAGGAGCTCTCCTGTTTGTTCAAGCGCCAGTTTTATTAAATCATCCGGTAACTCATGGGGGCTACTTATTTCAATGTCCCACGTCCCTCGGAGCGCTAGGTGCCCGGACCGGATCGCTCTTACAGTCGTTACCTGTATCTGATGGATCAGTCGATATTCTTGCAATGCGTTTGCATACGAAGACTCTGGTATGTCCGGACGCTTTCTCCGAAGTAATTCACCTAGTTGATCCCATGGGTCTCCTGAGCGAGCACGGAATTCATCCGTGGTAATGCGTATGACTTCATATCCGGCTTTAGTTAGAGCCTCGGAACGAGCCTGATCTGCATCGACGTGATCCCGGTGCTGCCTGCCGTCAAGCTCTACGACTATTCGGTCACCATCTGGATGCGTGAGCAGAATGTCGCATCTCGATGATTTCGGCAGTGCAGGGTCTAGGTAGCTAACATGAACTTGAGTCTGAACGGACCAACCCGAGCCATTTGAACGGGTCTCTTTTAAAATCCATTCAACCAGAGCCTGCTCTTCCTGCGAATCAAATACTGTGGGTGTGTGTGGTGCCGTAGGCTCCCTGGTTAGCGCTCGGAAAAGGTCAGTTAGTTCAGTTGCACTTAACCCGGCCCAGTCAATTTTGTGTCTATCTGAAATCGCGGCCTCAATTTCGGCGAAGGCAAGAGGCGTATTACCTCTCAGGAGCAGGTCCTTAGCGAGAGCTACGACAGTCAAGTCATGATCTACGGGTCGTGATGAGGTCGGCAGTGGGGATTCTAAACGCCATCCTGTGAACCTCTGCACAACCTCATCGAGCACGTCTTCCCGGTTGATTGAAGCTGCCGCGGCTGCCGGAAGCGCCACGGACTCGAAAGCTTCTACTAGGTATCCAGACTCCGATGGTTCTGCAGCGAACACGACAGGGCTTTTAATATTGGGTTCTTCCTCTGCCCAAGCAGGTGGTGTCGTTTTTGGGTCGGCTCCAGTAGATGGCCTTTCAGTGGGCTTTGTGCCACGGCACTTGGGAAAGGTGGAGCAGCCCCAGAATTGGTTTCCTTCATTGCGGCCTTGTTTGGCCGTGCGAAGGACCATGGCGCTTTCGCATTTCGGGCAGTTCGGCGTCGGACCACTCATTTAGCAATCGGCCTCTGTAGAAGTAGGACAAGAGGTCGTAGACAATTCAGCATCATTCTGACTCAAGTGCCAGCTCTTCGAGCTTTTCTAGAAGTCCTACCATGGCCGATGTGTCTTGCGCACAGTAAGCGAGAAGCTCTTCTCGCGAGGTGGCGCGGGTGTCCAAGAGTTTCATCTCCATACAGCGTGTTTGCTGCCATTAAGTGATGGTGGGTCGCTAATCCTGTCAAAACATGAGCTTCGTACCCTCTAATGAGAGGAGGGGTGTAACTTACATGTGTCTCATCTAGCAGGCGATCACGTGTAACTATATGTTACGTATTGAAACATATCGAATATTACCCGACACCTCAGTGCAAAATGGCGCTAGTAATTGATGGTGCAGTCTATCTGAGCGAATCAGAGGTCGCCGAAAGACTTGATATCTCACGGCAAACCCTTTGGCGGTGGCGGCAAGACGGGAAAATCCCTCAAGGTCACCGATATCGCGGACGCCAGGTCCTTTTTTCAAAAACTGAGTTCGACGCGATCCATTCATTCGCTAATCGGCTCGAGCCGATCAAGGCCGGTTTCGATCAAGCCCAGCTGCGGCTGTTCAGCGGAGGTCGCGGGTGAAGGACTCGAACTTGAGCTTGTATGGAACGAGAGAGGTGTATCTCGACAGCAATGCGACCACCCAACCCCTGCCCGAAGTAGTGGAGTTGGTCGCTTCTGCAATGGCTAGTGGCTGTGGAAACCCATCTAGCGTGCATGCGGCTGGAGAACGATCCCGTGCTGTGCTCCGGAAGGCTCGAGAGCAGGTGGCGTCATTCGTTAATGCAGTAGAGACGAACGTAGTGTTCACCGGGGGGGCAACGGAAGCAAACAACATTGTCTTACAGAGTCTCGCATCAGGGAAACTCTCGGGATACCGCTTGGTCACTTCAGTGGTCGAACACTCTTCAATCCTTACTACGGCAGAGCGGTTAAGTCGACTTGGAGTTGAAGTCATCATACTTCCGGTTGACCGTGCTGGGAGGGTCGACCCGCTTGCTATGGCCGATGAGATTGATCCAGGGAAGACGCTTGTCTCAATTCAGTGGGCGAACAATGAGACTGGAGTGATCCAACCCATCGAAGAGCTAGCTTCTACGGCAAAAGCGGCGGGTGCGTTATTCCATACGGATGCAGTACAAGCGATTGGCAAAGTCATGGTTGACTTGGGTCAGGTTCCTGTCGACTTATTGAGCCTGTCCGCCCACAAGGTCCATGGACCTATGGGGGTTGGTGCATTGGTTGGCCCCGGGCTAGAGCATATCTCACCGATGACGTTTGGAGGTAGTCAGGAGTGGGCAATTCGTCCTGGTACCGAGAATGTTCCCGGGATCTTAGGACTTGGACACGCCCTAGAGATTCGAGAGAGTCGGTTTGATAGGGTAGCCGACCACGTGCGTGGATTGAGAAATGACTTTGAATCTCAGTTAATCTCTAGCGGTCTAGTTGAAGAGGTGAATGGGGGCTGTGTGGACAGGCTCCCAAACACATCGAATATTCACTTCGCTAGTGTCGACGGAGAGGCTTTGATTTTGCGCTTGGACCAAGTCGGCATTCGGTGCTCGCAAAGTTCGGCATGTACGAACCGTAAGCCCGAGCCTTCCTACGTTCTCCGTGCGATGGGTTTATCGGAGGAGCAGGCGTTTGCGAGTGTGCGGTTCGGGTTCTCGGAGTTGAATACCGAGGAAGAATTGAGCTTCGCATTGGAATCCGTTAGGGAAATCCACGCTAGTCTTCAACGTTTCGCGTTAGCGTAGGAGGGCTTAATGAGATTCGGCGGACATCAGACCTTTGCACTCAGAGACGGATGGCTATTCAAGGGTTTGCGCCTTGCTGTAGAAGATCCGGAGCGACTCGCGGCCCCGGATTTAGCTGACTGGCTGGGTGTTGGGAAGAATATGGCCAAGGCCATACATCATTGGATGTTGGCTACAGGATTGGCGGAGCATGATACTTCTCACGGTCCGAGGACACGTGTGCTCCGGGCCGCGCCGTTTGGCGAACTCATCTGGAAGCATGACAGGTATTTCTTGCTTCCGGGTACCTGGTGGGCAGTTCACGTGCAACTTCTTCATCGCCCCGAGCACGCGTATAGCTGGCAGTGGTTCTTCAACCACTTTAGCTCGTCTCGCTTTGAGCGGCCGGTTTGTGCCGAAGCCCTCCGCCGGCATCTTGACTCAAACGGACAACGGATGCCCAGTACAAAAACCTTGGACAGAGATGTGAACTGTCTGTTGCGCTCTTACGCTGTGAGTGTGCCGCGTGAACAAGGCGACCCGGAGGATGCTCTCGAGTGCCCACTCAGTGAATTGGAGTTGTTAGTGCATTCTCGTCAGACGGGCTTTTTTCACATGAACCGAAGCCTTAAACCGATCCCTTTCCATGTTTTCGGATACTCCATGGCACATGCGGTGAACATGGGTGAAGGAAGTGAGCGTTCGACCAATTACGAATCATCTCTCAATGAGCTAACGCATGGTGTGAACTCTCCCGGTAGGGTGTTTGCGCTCAATGCCGAGGCCACTTACGAACTTATTGCTGGTTTCGAGGCACAGGGATTACTGCGAATTGACGGACAGGCTGGTGAGCGAATCGTGAGGTTGGAAGGCCGGGAGTCTGCTGATTGGCTAGAGGGGTACTACGAATCCGAGTTGTCGGCGGTAGAAACATCGGCTCTAGCAGGTTGACGGCCGATGGTTGAGAGCGCTTTTCTGCGGTCGATCAACATCCAACTAGATGTGGGTCACCCTGAACGTCTGAGGCATTTCAGGCCAACGTCTAAATCTGGGCGATTTGTGTCGTCACTTCTCCAAGACGGTGGAAGTGCTCTATTTGTGGTGGCGCCTTACGGGTCAGGAAAGTCGATCACGGCCGGTTACGTAGGACATCTGGTCGAGAACCTCTCAAGTTCGGAAAGTATGCTCGAAGCCGTCGAAGAACGGATCGCCGGTGTTGATGATACGCTCCATGGTGTAGTTAGAGATCGTCGGATGGGGGATAGCCGGGGACTCTTCGTTCCCATGTATGGGCACGCACAGTCGACACCCTCTGGTCTCAAGGAAGGCCTCCTCACTGCGATGAGGCGCTGCAAGATGGGTAGGCAGGCCAAATCCCTGGAGCGTATCGAAACGGAAACCGCGCAGGACGTGTTTGAGCTGGTGTCCGCATGCTCCGCTAAGCTGGATGCCGCTGGGTATGACCGTCTGGTTATTGTCTGGGACGAATTTGGCAGGCACCTGCAGGGCCTAATATCCGAGGGCCGACCTGAGGAATTGGACGTCCTGCAAGTTCTCGCTGAAGTGGTGAGCCGGCCGGCCTCAATCCCTGTTTCTCTGGGTTTGCTCATGCACCGATCGCTCTTGGGTTATGCGAGCGGCTTGCCGTCTGGAGTCAGGCGCGAGTGGGCCAAGATCGAAGGTCGTTTCGAAACGCTTCAGTATGTTGATGATTCGAGCGAGATGCATGAACTGGTAGGTTCGCTGGTCTCCGAGAGTCGATCGGTCATTGATAACGGGCAGAATTTTCAGGAGTTAGCAGCTCGAGCTCACGAAGTCGGACTCTTCGCAGATTCAGAGGAGGATCGCTTAGCCGAGGCTCTCTCGGCGGCCTATCCACTTGAACCGGCTACGTTATTTCTCTTGCCGCGTGTCGCAGCTAGGGTCGCGCAGAACGAGCGCACCCTGTTTTCGTTCCTCCAGGCAACTGCACTAGAAGAGCCTGTGAGGCCTAGTGCCCTTTACGACTACTTTCGCGGCGACTTCAGGAGCGATGCTGGCGCGGGAGGAACGCAAAAGCCATGGCTTGAAACTGAGAGCGCCCTCCAAAAAGTGCCGCACGAATCTACTGAAGGAGAAGCGCTCAAGAGCGCATTCCTTTTAGGGCTCGGTCTAGGAGGAGAGCGAGCTCGCACTACGCATGCTCAGTTGGCTTTTGCACTCTCGCCGGGTCAGGAGGCCCAGGCAAGCGAGGCGATCGGCCATCTTATCGATCGCAAGCTTCTCGTGCATCGGAAGCACTCAGACCAGGTAGTTGTTTGGCATGGCACAGATCTAGACCTTCGCGGGCGACTTGATGATGAAAAGCGCAGGGAGTCTGGTGACTTCCAGCTAGCACTGTTCTTGGGTAGCGAGCTTCCACCACCGGTGTGGAGACCGGTCGAGTACAACGCTCAGCATGGGATTAGACGTTATCTCACTTCGGAGTATGTCACGGTCGATCGGTTGCAGGCCATTATCACCGAATTAGGGATGTTAGGTGGCTTGGAGCCAGGGTGTGATGGTCGGGTGCTTTATGTGCTCCCAAGAAGCAGGGACGAGGAACTCGAGGCTTTGAGTATTGCTGAAACGATCACTGACCCGAGGATGTTTGTAGCGGTTGCTAGTGAAGTCGCAGCGCTCCGGGAAGCAGCACTGGACCTACGGTGTCTCTTGCGCATGAATGCCGACCAGGAGTTGATAGGTAGTGACCCATTAGTTCAGGCTGAATTAGATCATCTGAGTGACGATGCACGCACGGGTCTTCAACCAATGGTCGATCGGGTTTTACTGCCTCAAGCAGCGGGGAGCACCTGGTTTCATAAAGGTGAGCCGATTGGAGTGAAGACCGTTCCGCAGCTCAGGCGAATAATGTCTGAGACAATGAGAGATGTGTTTCCCTCCACTCCGGAAATTTCTTCCGAGATGGTGGTGCGCAGGACACCAAGCTCGGTCGTGGTTAATGCACGGAAGAAGGTTGAACTGGGATTGTTAGAACGGTACGGCCAAGAACATCTCGGCATAGAGGGGAATTTCGCAGACAAGGCGGTTTTTCAGTGCGTCTTTCATCGGACTGGCCTATATCTCCAAGATGGAACACGTTGGCGTCTAGCAGAGCCAAGCGAGATAGAATTGCCAGGCCTGCAGGCGGTTTGGGAGAACACTCGACTGTTTTTTGTCGAGCCGGGTAAGAATAAGAGTCTTCGCCGATTCATTGATCAGCTAAGGGCGCCTCCGTTCGGTGTTAGGGAAGGGCTCATCCCATTGTTTCTTGCAGCAGGATTCAAGGCGTTCCCAAGAGCGATTGTGATCAGGCACAAGGGCGCATTCGTTGAGGATTTGCTCCCGTCGGTTATCGAAGATGCGTGCAAGAACCCTGATGACTATGCTCTAGATGTCTTGGCCCTAGGCGCGAGGCAGGAGAAATACCTTCGCGGTCTCTTGAAGCTTTTCTCAGGAGAGAACGGTGCTAGAAAAGCTCCTGAGGAAGACCTCATGCGCAGCTGTGCAGACGCCCTAGTCGAGTGGCACCATCGGTTGCCGGAGGCCGCACCTAAGTCCCGATATTTATCGGAACCGGCCCGAAAGTTCGCACGACACCTGATCTCGCTCGACCCTGCCCGTCTTTTCCTTGAGGAACTCCCCCCGCTTGTGGGTGCTACGACGAATCAGCCAAGAAAACTGATTGATGGGGTGACCCGTCTGCGTGACGAGCTCGAAGGTATTGAAGCCAGGTTTGTGGCCGAGGCGGCGGGTGCACTAGGCCAGATGCTTGTTTCCCGAGGCATTCAGAATGGAACCTCTGTGCGTAAGCAGGCAGTTCGCTGGGCTTCACACTTCCCGAAGTCCTTCTCACGGGATCTTCCCGACCATGTCACAAAAGGCGTTCTGAATTCACTTCGGAAGTCATACCGAGATGATCGGTCGCTGGTCAACGCATTGTCGGTTCTGTTAGTAGGATTGCCGATCAGTCAGTGGGACGATGCGATTGTCCCGTCGTTTCGACGCCAGCTTCGCAGCGCGTTTGAAGTGATTGAAGGGACCGCACTTGACCTAAGTCAGGCGCCAGATCTCGATCCTGAACTCCGAAAAGGTCTGACGGCGCTAGCCGAGGCGAAGGTAGAGACTATAGTTAACCAGCTCGCGGACATAATCGGCACCGAACGCGCGGCTAAGCGTATAGAAGGAATCGCACAGGAACTCAGAAAAACCGTAACTCAGCCCACCGAATAGGCCCATGTTTTTTACACTTGATGAAGCAATCGCAAAGGGGAATGGTGGTGAGTTCAGGCACATCGTTAGTGTGTCGGGGGGCAAGGATTCCGCGGCTTTAGCGCTTTACCTCTGGGACAAGTACCCGGATGTCGAGATGGAGTATGTCTTTTGCGATACGGGATGTGAGCTCCCCGAGACTTACCACTATCTCGAGCGTTTGGAAGCGATTCTAGGGCAGCCCATCATTCATCTAAATGCACTAGACCTTTTGGGCGTGGCGAAGAAGCCCGGACGGAATCCCTTCGATATATGGCTTAAGGAGGTCTATGGTAACTATCTGCCTAGCCCGCGCGCTCGATGGTGTACAAGAGTTCTCAAGATCAAGCCTTTTGAGGCATACGTGGGAGATGATCGAGCCATCAGCTATATAGGCATTCGAGGGGACGAGGATCGGGACGGATATCAGTCGCGAAAACCCCCCGTCATCTCCGAACAGCCTAATATCGTCCCTTGTTACCCGTTCAAGGACGACAAGCTGGGCCTGGAGGACATCAAGCTGATCTTAGAAGAATCAGGTATTGGAATGCCGAGTTATTATGAGTGGCGTTCGCGGTCAGGATGCTATTTCTGCTTCTATCAGCAGATCGGTGAGTGGCAGGGCCTCAAAGAGCGACATCCAGATCGATTCGAGATGGCTAAGCAATACGAAGAAGACGGGTTCACCTGGGTAGATGGGCGCACGCTTGACGAAATTGCGGCCTTACCCAAGCGGGAGCCAATTCCAGCTCCCGACCTGACTGACGGCTGTGCGATCTGCCATCTGTAGGGATCTAGTTGATCAGATCGCCTAGACCGTCTTCGGCTAGTCGTGAGACGACATTATCGAAGAGATCATCCTTTTCCTCTAGAATCTCGCTAAGGCGTGCCTCAACAGTATCGGCAGCCTCCAGGTAGTACACAGTAATCGGTCTGGTTTGTCCTATCCGGTTTACCCTGTCGGTGGCTTGGTTGTTTGCGGACGGGTTCCACCAGCGATTAAAGAATAGAACGTGGTTGGCTTCGGTCAGAGTCAGTCCTTCGCCCGCCGCTCGCATCGAAGCGAGTAACACGCCTCCACCTGAGATAGATCGGAATTCGTGTAATACGCGATCACGTTCTGAAGCGTTGAGGCCTCCATGATAAACAGCCGGTGTCTCTATTCCAGAATGAGAAAGCGACTTGTGTAATAGCTTGAGTGGCTCCACCAAGTAAGAGAATACGATTGCCTTCTCTTGTAGGTTCCCGTTGATGTTTTGCAGAAGTTCCATAATCCGCTCAAGCTTTGCACTCGAGCCACTCTCGGCGTCGTAGTCGCAAAGGGTCCGGAGCTCGTTGAAGGTAGCGAGGTGTGTGTTTTGCGTTTTAGCCTGCCTTACCGTGGCGGCGTACCTCTGTGCCTGCTGACCCTTCAGAACAACCCGTTCAGTGCGGTATCTGACCTTAGGCAAGTCTTTTAAGACGTCCTCCTTCTCTCGTCTCAGGATATACTCTCTTGCCTTTGCTCGAAGGATGTAGGGGGGATCTTCTTTTCCAATGTTTCCGAAGCGTTTTGGCGCAACGAATCCGAGCAGGCCAATCAGATCAAGCTCATCCCTCTCAAGCGGTGTTCCCGTGAGTGCCCAGGTCCGGGTTGCCTTGATGCGTCTCAGTCCAGTCGTCGTTTGTGACTTCCAGTTCTTGACCCTGTGAGCTTCATCCAGAACGAGGACCGAGGGCGGAAGGCTCAACAGCTTTGCTGGCGGTGAGCGCATTTGTTCGTAGTTGGTCAGAAGAACATGCGCCTTGTTCCAGAAATGATCGACACCGGTTTCAGAATCCGAGCCCCCTGCATGTCGGACAGACAGCTCTGGTGCCCATTTCTTTATTTCGTGGTACCAATTCAACAAAAGAGATGTGGGCGCCACGATCAACACTCTTCTCGCTTCGCCTCGACGGATGATGCGTCGAAGTGCTTCAATGACCTGGACGGTTTTACCTAGCCCCATGTCGTCGGCAAGCACTAATTGACTTGATTGAACCAACGCACGGACGCCTGTCCGTTGATATGGGTAAAGGCGTGACGGCCAGCGTCCCGTTGCGATGAGCGGTGCTACAATTTCACCCAAATTGGGCCGCTGAGCAGAAAAGGAGTGTTGTGGGTGCGGAAGAGTTGGAAGTGGGATAGAAACAGGATTCCCAGCGGAGATTTTTTCGGCAATCCAAACGTCGGCCGCCGCCGCCCAACTCACGGCTAACCCCCAACGTCGAGCGGTTCTCCCGAGGTCCGGCTCTCGCGCTGTCTTCGCTATTAAAAGCTTACTCGAGTCACCGGAAAAATCGCACGAGACATGAACACTCACGGGATCCGAGTCCGCCCCGACGGTGGTTTCTACGGTCCTTTCCCCTTTCGGGTACAGGACCTTCGGCCGGTTCAAGTTAGGCTATGTGTCCGTTCTTGATGTCCTCCCAAAGCTCTTCTCGCTCTTGCTCGGAGATCTGACCGAAATGACACAGGAGATTCTGCTCCCAATCTTCCTTCATATCCGCCATGTCTTGAGCATCATAAGATACGAGTCCCAACTGCCACTGAAGAATATTGTGTGCCATGTTTGTGCCATCTTTTCGGGTTTCATTCCGATGGATCCAGTTTCCGTTGGCAGCTCGTATTAACACGAGGTGTCGCCAGGGCGCAGCATGGAGTGACATTTCGATCTGCGAGAGCGGGCTCAAGGCGTCAGTCAGTGAATCGTTGTCATACTCGACCATCAGGTCACGTGCGAGCTCCGCTATGATTTTCTGAGTTATTGGCCAAAATAGAGCCGAGTCAGCGAGGTCAGAATCCTCGTCGTGGCATTTCATGTTTGGAGGATCTTCCTCGAGGTCAGGGAGGACCTCGATCAGTGCGTCCCAAATTTCGGTCAGCTGCTTGTAGGAGTCTTCAATTACGTGTTCCTCTGGGCGTACCTGCCTGAAAGTGTTCAGCTCAGACTTCTCTTGTGCTGTCTTCGGCTGACCCCTCAAAAGGCTTATTGTCATCTCGTACAACGTCGTAAGAGACGTGAAATGCGGAGCGGTTGAGTTCGTTTGTTCACCAGCTGTGGTCTTGACCCTTTCTGAATCTGTTCCGCCCCCAACCGCCTTAAAGAATTGGTGTTCGACGAGTAGCCTACGCGTAAGTATCGCGTATAGATCATCCTCGTCCATAATGATGTTTGTGATCTTTTTCGTTGGCTTCGCATAGCGATTTAAGGAGCCGAAGAGCCGTCGATATCGAATAAGAAAGTCATGATCCTCCTCTTCCGGCAGAGGTGTCACGACGATTACGCTGACCTCCTCTGATTTAAAGCCATCCGGTCGATCAGCGTAGGCCTCACTTCCTGGATCAACTAGCTCTTTGATCGCCGCTAGGCGGTGTTGTCCATCTAGGGCGTAGTAATTCTGGTTTCCGTCAAATCTTAGTACCCCGAAGGCATCATCCATCTGTGAACTTTTGTAGACTTGCAACATTGGATCATCGGATATCGTCACTGGAAACCACGTTGGTTCGCCGTCGATGGCTGCCACAACAAGAGAATTGAAGAATCGATCTTTTTGGTTTTTGAGGTACTCAACCAAGCCAGCCTTTACTCTCGACAACCCGATCTCTCTTTGAATCGCTTCATCCAACGTTCGTGCCTCGTGCACCTCGCCGCTGAACTTCACGTTTTCCGAAACTTCCTTCATTGTCATTTTCACGATGAAGTAGTTCCAGCGTCCCATGCGCCCCTTCATGGCTGGGTAGAGATTCATTTTTCGAGCTCCTGTTTTGCTAATTAATTGATTTATGCTTGAGGCAGGTCGCCTACAGGCATTCCTTCTCCCACACTGGCTCTTATCGCATTGATCTCATTTGCCGAGGGACCGAATATGTCGATTAGCATCTGTTCAGAGCCCAACAATTCGTTTTTGTCAGCAGTAGGTAATCCTAACCACCAAAACTTCATTTCGTGGAACATGTTGCTGACGCGCACTACGGAAGTTGTTCCGTTGATGTGGTCTCTCATTCGTTTTCTCAGATTTTCGGAATACCCGATGTACAGAGGTGTTTGCAGTTTTAGGAAGCGTTTGGCTGCAGAGTCAGAGGGTGGATGCCCGACGATAATATAAATCCCACTACTGGAAGGAACGCGAAAACGGGAATCTTCCTGGAAGACAACAGCTTTCCAGGAACCGTCTTTCATGATTGTTTCTGCTTGCATCCAGCGGGACAACGATAAGCTCCATCCTTTTTGCACTGTGCTGCTCATAATCGTTCGACTCTGTAACTGGCAGTCATCTCGTTCCCTTCGCGCGACACCTTCAGCTTGGTTCCTAAAAGGTGTCCCCCGTTCTCTGCTCTGATTTTTTCGAGCTCCCTGGCTAATGTTTTGGGTGAGCAAATCAGGTACTTCATTGGACCTTGATCTCGCGGGAGTGAGACGTCGATTGCGCACGCGTACCCACGACCCGTAGCGATTACGTAAGGCTCTGAGCGGATGGTCATTTTGTGAACTTTGGGATGTTCCACAACTAAGCGCGTTGCCCGGTCTCGAGTAGCGACAATACTGGAAGGTGTCGGGTCGTCGGGCGGAGGGCTCATTTCCTCTCGGAATTGGAGTTCCTGAGTGCGCGTAAGACCAAAGTGGACAATGGCTACCACAGATTCGCTAAGCTCTTCTGCTTGGATAGCTCTGGATCGTCCGAAAATTACAGGGGCACGGTCTAAGAGTCCTAGGAATCTTTTTTCCTCTGATTCTAGGTTCCACGAAGTGCGGGCCGATACATGGATAGGATGGTAAAGGAGGTTTGATGCTGAGGTTTGTTCCCTAATGATCTGTGGCCAATCCTCCTCTATTGTTTCATGAAGATTGTCGAGGTTAAGAAAGGCCGGAGTCGGTATCGTTATGCTTTGCCTTAAGTGCTCCTTCTCCAGCACACAGACCACCCGGTCGGGTTGATCCGAGAGGCTTAGATAGGGCAGTGTCCCTGAAGGTGGAATATGAGGCACCCGCCCGCGCACGGGCTCACCCTGTCTCATCCTGAATGGCCTTTTCACAGGGATCTTCTCAGACATGAGCACCTGTTTAATCTTGAACCGTTTTTATCAAAGGGAGTGTATATGACGGTCTAAGCGATTTTTTGTCAAAGGTGCACAAAACGATTGCCTGCGGTCAGTCCCGATAACACCTAAATGAAGAAATTTTATGTCTGTGGTTATAGCCCCGCGAGAAGAAGACTAGACAGTCCGGCCGAGGTGGACTGTCGATTTATTGATTCATAACCCATGTGCTCCGGCGCGATTTTATGCATCCGGCCGGGTGCGCTTATTAAATGGTTGTTCTTGGACTCAAGAATGGCAGTGAGCACCGAGAACGGGCTTGCAGACAGCCCGGGGCTTGGCCATGGTGGGTGTTACTTCAAAGCCACGTTGTTGCTTCTTGAGCCGCTCGAGCAAGTTTGTGATCACTCGCCTTAGAGTCAGTAATTTCAAAGTGTACCGTTCTCAGACGGTCAACTTGGCGCCGTTGACCCTGATTGTTGGGACAAACAATTCGGGAAAAAGCTCCCTGTTTGAGGCCATCCAGGGAATGTCTGAGGTCTATGCTGGAACGCGAAACACTGGTGTGCCAGCTTTCATGGAGAAGGAGCAATCAAGGATCGGGATTGGCGTTGATAGAGCCTCAGCATCGGCTGACCTGGTCATCAGCTACGGGGACGATTCCGGGCGCTTCGAGCTCCGTGCACACAACCGATCAGACCCTGCTAGATCGGTAGGCTTATCTGGTGTGTTCAAGGGTTCTCAAGGTCTTCGAGATAGGCCGGTGACAGTGGATCCATTACCTGATTGGTATAGGGCGCCTCGATATGTTTGGCTGCTAGCCTTGATGGATTTGGCGAAGGAGATAGCGGACGCTGATAGTGCCTTGGGCCTTCATAGCCCCCTCTGGCTCCCCTGTTTCGAGGAGTTAGAGATTATTCGCTCGGGCGCCCCGTCGTATGGTTTCGAATCCGAATGGGAATTTTTCCCGGGAGAATATTTTCCCCCGGAGTCGCTCTTTAAGAGTTGGGTTCGTCAGGATATCGAATACTTCACAGAAGGCTTCGGTTCTGATTGGGGTACTCCCTTCGAGGAGACAATAGCTCAGGGAATTCGAGCTCTCTTAAAAACGTTGCGAAAGAGTGGCGCGGAAGACGAGTGCTCTGATATCGGCGCCATACTGGAAAAGATCACAGAAAATCCAAAAAGAATGATTGAAGTGGGAGAGCTTCGGACCTTGTTCGAAACGATCCCTTCCCCTTTTTGGGAACCAAGGCTCGTGACTTGGGATTGGGTAGAATCTGAGGTCACTAAAACTTTGCTAGCGCCCACTGACGCAGATCGGACAGAAGTGTTTCGATTAGAGTGGTTTAAAGCATTGTCCCAAGTGAACTGGCTAGAGCTAGCTCCCTATGAAAAACGTTTCTACAACGCCTTAGAAGAGAGACCGCCACCCGGTGCACTGAAATCATTGGCAAAAGAACTCGCGTACTTTGGTATTGAAGCCCCTGAGGTATTTCTCGATGATGAGGACGAGCGTGGGAACCAGGCGTTGATGGTACGATCCCGGAATCGCCCCGCACACAACGTTGCGGATTTGGGGAGAGGATTGAGGCGACTGATTCCGCTGTTGCTCGAGACGAAAGGGACCGGTGGTGCCGCGAATCGAATCAACATGATTGAAGAGCCGGAAGCGCACCTGCACCAAAAAGCCCAAGCGGAACTAGGTGATTTCCTCATCCGAAGACTCAGAGAGAACAAATCCAATAATGCGTTCCATAGGAGTCAGTGGTTGGTCGAAACCCATAGCCCTCACCTTATTTTTAGAATTCTCCGTAGGATCCGTGAAACACACAGTGATACCTTGCCTAAAGGGGCACCGGTTGTTTTGGGTACAGAGGTGGCCATTCTTTGTGTCGAGCGCAACTCAACTGGTGGATCATTAGTCCGAGAGCTCTCCATTGGTCCAAACGGAGAGTTGCTCGACCCGTTGCCGCCGGATTTCTTTGACGAAGGAATCTCAGATCGGGCTAAGGGATGGGAAATAGGTTAGGCCGATGAGCAAGTTAGTGGGAGCAACGGTAGTCTTTCCTGAGGTCGCACTTACGGACAAGCTCTTTGATCTTTCTAAGTTGATTGTATCAGGTGACTTGGGAGGCTCGTTGAGGGTGCTCCATCAGCTCGCTATAAGCATGAGTGAGGGTGCCATTATTGGGACGCCGGAAGGGAGGATGTGGGCGAGTAGAGCACTGGAACTCCTTGATGCTGGACTCAGAGACTTCGATACGCTTCATCCGGATGGGCGAGAGAAAGCTAGGTTCCGAGATCACTCCGAACACCTGAGGACCACGTGGGCGCACCTCTTCGCGACTGCTGTTCAGCCTCGTAACCAATCTGGGCAGACTGAGCCAGCGCCTGATTGGGCCACCCAAATTATCCGCGCACACGCTGAGCTTCCCTTCGACTATATCTATTCGACCGAAGAAGAAGCTGGGACGAACTCGGAGGGAGATGGATTGCAAGGGGCTTTCAAAAATTTGTTCTCATTTCCTAGTCCAAGGCTTGCAGGACCCCAATCGCAAGAAGTAGCGCCCGACACGGAAGACCCTTATGAGCCCGTAAAGACTTTCCTAAGTAGGCAGTCAAAATTGACTTTGATCGATCCACATATCTTTAAGAACATCCCAGACGAGCACCCTAAACGTCTCTGGGACAGAAGCATGGCCTTCCTCGGGGGACACGCGAGAGAGGGGGTTTCTCTGAGAGAAGTCGACATTCACAGCAACCAATGGTGGGAGCGCAATGAGCGTTCTCCCAACGACATCCACTTTCAGGCGCGGGTACTGCCTAAACTGAAAGAGTGGTTTGGCAACGAAGTAAAATTCACAGCTTACATCTGGAGGCGGAGCAGGGAGTTTCACGACCGAGCCGTACTCGGCAATCGATTGGGTTTCGAACCTATAGCTGGTTTAGACCTTATAGAGCGAGCTACCACCCTGAGGCCGCTCACTGAAAAGATATGCCATTCCTTGAGAATTAAGTTTGACAAGAACAGCGATGCTTTTGATCTAATTAGGACGTATGGTCGGGGGCGGACCTAGAGATAAACCTTTGCTGTAGCTCGAGACCTCAATGACTCGTTGGCCCCGGAACCTGAGACCTGTATCTGACGCGCCAGCAATCCTATCGGACCAGGAGCGGTCAGAGTCGTCGAGTTCGCCTATTGATCTGAAGGCTCATCTTCTGACCTGACTTCGATGTCTGCACCCGTGCTCAACTGTTTCGGCTGACGCGGAACGAAGTCGATCTCTTCGGGCGACTCTATTTCCTTATCGAAGCCGCCTAGGTCTTTGAGCTTCCTAACCGTAGGCATCATCCGTGACTCCAGCGATGCGATCGCTTTGTTGAACGCGCGATTCGATTGACCTAGGCTGTTTCCGAGTGTCGTCAGATGATTGACGAACACGGTGGTACGATCGAAAAGATCTTTGCCCAAGTCGGCGATATGCCGTGCGTTCTCTGTCAGTTTACTCTGCTGCCAGCCTACTGCTACTGAGCGGAGCAGCGCGAGGAGTGTCACAGGAGAGCAGACGAGGACCTTTTTGTCGATCGCGTATTCAAGAAGTCCGGGGTCGGCTTCGAACGCTGCGCTCACGCTTGCTTCATTAGGGACAAACATCACAACGAATTCGGGAGATTTGTCGAATTGATCCCAGTACTTCTTTTGGCCTAACTCATTGATCCGACTGCGCACAGCTTGGGCATGCGCTGCAAAGTGCTGTTTCTGAGTTTCTTGATCCGAAGCCTCCATCGCGTTCAGGTATGCTGTCATCGGCACCTTCGAATCGATGG
>PBKG01000017.1:4930-30657 GCA_002722095.1 Rhodospirillaceae bacterium | reverse complement strand
GGCTTCCTTGGCATGGCGGGTAAAGTCGATCGCCTCGTCGGTTGAATTCGACCCCGCACCTGCGATTACCGGCACGCGACCGGCAGCGGCTTCGATGCAAAGCTCGACCACACGTTTGTGTTCTTCATGAGACAACGTCGGCGACTCGCCGGTCGTTCCAACCGGTACCAGTACGTGGGTACCCTGTTCGATTTGCCATTCGACGAAGGCCTGAAAAGCTTCTTCGTCCACCTTGCCGTCGCGAAATGGCGTCACCAAGGCCGTCATCGATCCCTTAAACATAGTTTACCACCTTACTTTGACCGGATTTCCCTGCTTTAGGCCTACCTTAACGCCGTTTTTCAAGCAACGGCAAGTATTCCCGGAAATTTTGCCCAATTTGAAACGTCGCGCTAAAGACTCGGCATAAAAATTGAATATTCTCTTTTGTTCATGTTGCCAAATAAATGGCAAGTAATATGATGGACCTACGTTTCGGCAAACCAATCAGCGAGAGCGCTTTGTCGCGAAACATTTTGTCGCGTTTGCTGGCCTTTGGCCTCGTAATCTTCCTACCGCTGGCAGCGCACGTGCCGGTTAGAGCCTATGCCGAAACCCCTACCCTTTCGGATGAAGACGTAAAAATTTACAAGCGGGCCTTCAAGGCCGCGCGCCGGTTGAAATTCGACCGAGCAATGAAAATTGCCACCAACGCCGAAAATCCGTTACCTGCCAAGGTAATCCGATGGCTCTACCTTAAAACTCGAAATTCCACGGCCACTTTCGACGCTATCAATGCTTTCCTTGAGAACAATCCCGATTGGCCACACCGCCGCCGTCTGATCCTACGGGCTCAAGAAAGATTGCCAAAAGACATGGAACCCGATGAGGTTCTGGCATGGTTCGAAAAGTATCCACCGATCTCCGGTGTTGCAGCCCAGCGGTTTGCGGAAGCACTGATCGAAGAAGGCCGTGAGGAAGAAGGTATCGAAGCGCTAAGAGCCGCGTGGGTCGAAAAGAAGTTCAACCACAAACAGGCGCGCGCCTTCCGCCGCAAACATCGCAAGCACCTGACAAAAGAAGATCATGCGGATCGGCTCGACCGGCTATTGTGGGACGATCAAACCTATGCGGCAAAACGCCAACTGCTACTCGTCGACAAAGGCCGCCAACGTTTGGCGCAAGCGCGCATTCAATTGATCCGGCGCGGACCGGGCGTTGATTATGCCGTAAGCAAGGTACCGGCCGAATTGAAGGACGATCCGGGCCTGGTCTACGACCGAATTCGCTGGCGGCGGCGGCACCGCCTAACGGACAAAGCCTTTGAGCTTATGGAAACCGCGCCGACGGAGAACCTCACGCGACCTGACAAATGGGGCCTCGAACGCCGCATTCTAGCGCGCTGGGCACTAAGACGCGGTGATGTCTCTGTCGCCTACCGGCTCGCGAAGAACCACGGTCAAACCGGGCGCGTCGAACGCGCCGAAGCGGAATGGCTGGCGGGATGGATAGCGCTCAGGTTTCTGCACGAATATGAAGACGCGTTCGATCATTTCAAACTGCTGTTCAACGAGGTGCGCTACCCGATCAGCCGGGCGCGTGCCGCCTACTGGGCCGGACGCGCCGCCGATGCCGCGAGCAAAACCGAAATCGCCACCCAGTGGTATGGTGTCGCCGCCGCGCACAATACTCGTTTCTATGGTCAGCTTGCTGCCCTTCATCTATCGCCGAAGGACCGCCTTACGCTACCTCCGCAGCCAACGCCCATCGACGCCAAGGTCCAGGAGTTTCAGGAAAGCGAGCTCGTCCAGCTGCTGCACTTGATGGCTCAGATGGATCAGAAACGATTGGTAAAACGTTTTCTGAGACACATGATCCGCAACAACAAGGACCCGGCTCTTTGGGTTCTGGTTGGGCAACTGGCCAAGGCGACCGGTCGCGGAGACTACGCGATACACGCGGCCCGCTATGCGCTTCGCCAAGGCATCGCACTCACCGAAACCGGCTACCCGAATCTCGAACTGGAAACCGATTCCGAATTGGACGCATCGTTAGTGCACGGGCTGATTCGTCAGGAAAGCGCTTTCCACCAAAAAGCAGTCAGCCGAGCCGGCGCGCGCGGACTGATGCAATTGATGCCACGCACCGCACATCGGGTCGCACGGAAGCTCCGCATTCGATATTCGAAAGCTCGCTTAGTTCGCGATCCCGCTTACAATATTCGGCTCGGCCAATCCTATCTAAAACAGATGCTAGGCCGTTTCGACGGATCGGTAATCCTTGCGCTTGCGGCTTACAATGCGGGACCAGGCGCTGTCGAACGCTGGATTCGCGCCTTTGGCAAGCCCGGCTCTTCGATCCTCGATATGATCGATTGGATCGAACAGATTCCCTTTACCGAAACACGTAATTATGTCCAACGGGTATTGGAAAACCGCACGGTCTATCACAGCCGCGAGCACAACCTTCAGGTTGCCATCGCAATAGGCGAAGAAAGCTTCGAACTCGCCCGGCTAAATGCCAATGGGACGCCGAATACAGAAACAGAAACCCAGACCACCCCGGAAGACGAGACTGCAACAACTCCGACCGACGTACCGGCTGATCAACCGACAACCGGTGACGAAAAAGAATCTTCTTCTGATCGTGAAGATACGACCGATACAGCTTCGGAATCCGATACCACGGAATCGTGGGGCGAATCGTTCAACGAGGATTCCTCGACCGAGACCCAAGCCGCACCAGAACCCAAACCCGATCCAGACAGTGCTCCAGAAGCGGAGCCCGACGTCGATTTCGAAGAATCACCGTAAGTTCCGTCTTTCCTCGATGCCTTCCTACACTGAGAAACTCTTCACCGCGCAAGATGGTTTGCGTCTTTACTTTCGCGACTATGGCGAGGCCAATCGCGCAACAACACCAATACTTTGCCTATCGGGCCTGACACGAAACTCGAAGGATTTTCATCGCACCGCTGAGCGACTTTCGAAAACCCACCGCGTTGTTGCCATGGATTACCGTGGACGAGGACAGTCCGAGCGCGATAGCGATCCCTATAACTATATTCCAACCACATACCTCAACGATGCGCGACATCTTCTGACGCTGCTCGGCTTGCACAAGGTCATCATAATCGGGACATCCCTCGGCGGCCTACTTGCGATGGGAATGGCATTGGTTATGCCGTCGGCCATCAAAGCTGTCATCCTCAACGACATCGGACCAGAAGTCGCCAATAACGGGCGCGAAAGGATCATGGAATATATCGGCACTGACACCTCGCCGGCGGATTGGGATGCTGCGGCGGCGGAGTTACGAGAAAAATTTCCGACATTGTCGCTCAGGTCCGACCAAGAATGGCGGGAGGCCGCAGAAGCCACCTACCGTATCGACGACGACGGTGTATTTCATCCGGATTGGGATTTGAAGATGGTCAAGCCGTTACTTCGTGACGGCGACCTGCCGGATCTTTGGCCTTTGTTCTATGCGCTGAAGCAAATTCCCGTGCTCGGCATCCGCGGCGAAGTGTCGGACCTATTGTTGCCCGAAACCTTCGAGCGCATGGCAAACAGCCACCCGGACTTCACGTCCGTTACGATCCCGGAGACCGGGCACGTTCCTTCGCTTTGGGAGCCGCAATCGGAAGCGGCGATCGATGGGTTTCTCGCCCGGCTATAAGCTCGGCGTCACCAATCGAGGTTTCTCAGCCCTTTTTACCGCCTGCCGCAGCCTTTGCCGCTGGTGCTTTGGCAGCTGCTTTGGTGGTCGTTTTATCTTTTTCGGCCACCACAAGGTTAGGCTTTGCTGATTCGGTAAGTTTCGGGACAGCCTTCGTGTCGTTCATCTCAACATGACGGCAGAGACCTTGCACATACGCACCGGCTTCGATCATCAAACTGGTATGATTGATATCGCCTGTAACCTTTGCGGTTCGGGTAAGTTCGACGCTTCGGGCTGAAATCTCTCCATTCACGGTACCGGAGACCCGAACGCGATTACCCTCGATCGATCCGTTGATAACCGCAGACTCACCCAACGTGAGATCGTCGCTGGTCACATCGCCGTCGACGATGCCATCGAGCTGGATCACGCCATCCGTGACCATGTTTCCCGAGATTCTCAAGTTTGCGCTGATGATCGAAGGGGTGTGGTTTTTGTTAGCGCCGGAGGGCACCACCTGGGGAGCGGTGCCTTTTTCGTTAGCCTTTGAAAACATACCTACCTGCCATAATGAATTTGCGAGGATTCAACGGCTTCCCTTCGAAACGCACTTCATAGTGGACATGTGGGCCGGTGCTGCGGCCGGTATTGCCCAGTGCGCCTATTTTTTGTCGGTGGACCAATTGCTGGCCGGTTTTAACGGATATTCTGCGCAAATGCGCATATCTTGTTCTGATCCCAAAGCCGTGATCGATTTCGACCATCTTGCCATAACGGCCCTTGCGGCCGGCAAAAACGACTTTACCTGGCGCGGTCGAATAAACCGGCGCATTAACCCAGCCGGCAAGGTCGACGCCATAATGCATCGCGCGCTTCTTGGTGAATGGATCACGGCGGAGCCCATATGGGCTGGCGAGGTGATAAAAATCCAGAGGCGACATCAAAGGAATTATCCCAAGCACCTGACGCAATGCCTGCCAACGCCCCAGCTTGCTGTCCACATTCATTACCGTGCCGCTCAATCCATCGGCGAGCTGACCCGATCCCGAAGCCGGAACCATCGGCCCCCCCTGATTAGCGGTCGGGCTTTTTACGTACTTAATAATGCTCGCGACCTTTATTCCGGTCATCGCAATCAGCTTTTCCGCCTCTTCGATATTACCGACCGTCCGTTCGGAGAGCTGCTCCAGGATATTCTCATGAGACGAATGCAGGACCGACAGGCGATTTAACAACGCAACGGTCTGGTCTCTCAGTGGCTTATCTTTAATCGCTGAATCTTGAATCTCACCCGTCGCTTTGGCTAATTGGCCGAGCACGGTCTGTAGATCCTTTTCCGCAGCTTGTTTGTACTGTTTAGCCTTGGCTAGGCTTTCCTCGAGCTCTTCAACCTTACCAACCAGTTGTTCGCGTCGGTCTTGTTCTTCTTTGTGTTTGGTGCGTGAGCGCGAAAGATCAGTGGACAGCGATGCAACTTCTTTGTCGAGCTTCGTTGCCAGATTGCGAGTGCCCGTAAGCTGATTCTCAAGCTCCGCGACACGATCGCGTAAAGCAGCACGTGTGGCGATAATCTGGGTGCGCTGGTCTTCCGCCATTGCAAATTCGAATTTGATTTTGTCGAGCGACTTGGCGAGTACCGATTTCGCCTGGTTCATCTTCTGCGCTTTGTCTTCAAGCTCGGACAGCTTCGATTTCAATGGCGTGCCCGTCTCGGCGACTTCGCCCTTTTCGAGCTTCGAAACCAGTACTTCCTGATTGCTTTTGATCGACTGGGTGATTTTTTCCAATTGGCCGAGCGATCCAAGCGCTTCTTTGAACAGGTTTTCATAACCCACCCGCGCTTCGCGAATCTCATCGTTCTTAATGCCGATGACACCGCCCTGAACAATCGAGGCCACTGTCATACCGGTACCCCAAAGCACGACGCCGCCAACCAACAAAATGGCGCATACCTGAAGTCCGGATGTCAGCCGGAGAAAGTAAACTCGGCCTTGCGAACGCAGAATGAGTTCCCGTTCCCGAAAGACCGTAGAAAGAAACCGTAGCATCAAAAAAGTAATCCCGCGTTCAAGTCATTCCGGCGAGAGGTGACTGCGCCACTACGGGAATCGATTTTCAAACAAGAGCATGGTCGATCGAATTTAACTTCGATTTTAGCTCTGGGCTCTTGCCGTTAAACGATCGCGAGTCGCCCCTCATTTCGTTTTCGTTTTTGCTATCAGCCCACTAAAAGCCAATAACCACCAATATTTGCGACGTTATCGGCTCACATCAGTGAACACAAGCATCTTATCTAAAAGCGTGTAAAAACCCGGTTTTCAGCACCTTTCCGCCTTTCTATCCCATTTTCGACACCGTCACGCAAGTCGCGAGATTCGAGACTCGATTCTTCGTTTATTTCGCAACATTTAGATTGTGATCGGCAGAACCGCGTGCCCGGGTACCCGGACCGCCAATACGCACCCCGAGTCGTACCCCAATACCGGTATTTCGCTGACCTTTTGCCCTACGACTGCGACCAGGGTAGGCCGCGCTTTTTCCATCCGCCGGTTGCGCCCCGTCGACCGTCCGCGTCCTTGTCGCCCTCGAATCCTTCAAGGATATTATATGCGTTATCATAGCCTTGTTCGGTTAGCGCAATCGCCGCCGCAATCGAGCGTTGACCCGAGCGACAAAGACAGAGAACGGTCTGATCTTTCCGGATTCCTGCAGCTTTCACTTGTTCGATAAATTCATCATTCTTTGTGCCACCGGGGTAATTAACCCACGCCGCAAATACCGTTTCTTTGCCTATTGTTTCTAAATTAGGGGCACCGACATAGGTCCATTCCGCATCGGTTCTTACATCCACCAAAACAGTATCAGGATCGCTTTGAAGCTTTGCCCATGCGTCGGCCGGACTTATATCACCCGCATATTTTCCCTCGCTCACTTTTCGTATCCTTAAAGTTAGCTCGTCCACAAACCTATGGCGGATTATGGCAGAAGCCGCTAAAACGTTCACATAATTTCCAAATCAATGATGGTCAGCCACCGACGTTGTATCCTGAACGAAGGATCATCGCACAGGCAGATCGATACGCCGCCGGCACCCCAACGGTGGCCCTCTTGGATAAACATAGAAGGTGCCGCTAAAATAGCGGCAATGAGCGAGGAATATCGATGGCAGGCATTGTAAAACGCGGATTTTCGGTCTTCGGCCGGCTCAAGAGCCCATTTCTGATCAGATTAGTTCTGTTGTGTCTGGGCCCCGCCGTTCTGTTGCTAGTCGGTGCGTATTATTACGCGACCGGTGGCCGATTTATTTCGACCGAAAACGCATATGTGAAAGCCGATAAGATAGCCATCAGCACTGACGTATCGGGTCGCGTATCCAATATTCATGTCCTGGAGAACCAGTATGTCGGCAAAGATCAATTACTGTTCAGTCTCGACAAATCGACGCTACTGATCAAACGCCAGGGCATCACCGCTGAACTCGCCATCATTCGCAACGATATTACGACGCTGCAAAAACTCTATGCGGCCAAATCCAAGGAACTAGAGGAGGGCGAAAAATCCGCCGCCTTTTTCAAGAAAGAATTCGATCGCCGCGTTGCATTGATGAAACGCGGCGTCGTGACGCAAAACCGTTTCGATGCAGCCGGTTCCAATATGGAGCGCGCCCGAGGCCGCGCCGATGGCATCCGCCAAGAACTTGGCGAAATACTGGCCAAACTGGGCGGCGATCCGGAGATGGAAGTGGAATCGCACCCCCGCGTTCTGGAAGCAAAAGCCCGTTTGGAGCGGGTCGAACTACATCTCAAGGACACGGAAATTCGGGCGCCTGTTTCCGGCTACATAACCAAACATGACCTACAGGTCGGCGAATACGTCGTAGCCGGTAAACCCGTTTTCAGTATCGTTGGCGCAGATAAAGTTTGGGTCGAAGCCAATCTCAAAGAAACAGAGTTGACCCACGTGCTTGTACGCCAAACCGCCAAGATCACCGTCGACGCCTATCCAGACAAGGTCTGGACCGCAGAAGTCTCCAGTATCAGCCCAGCAACGGGGGCGGAATTCTCGATCCTGCCGCCGCAGAATGCCACCGGCAACTGGGTCAAGGTGGTGCAGCGCATCCCGGTGCGCCTCTCCATCGTGGATCAAGGCGGCGAACCGAAACTTCGGGCTGGCATGAGCGTAATTGTCGAAATCGACACCAAGCATGAACGCGCGGTGCCCGGCTTCGTCAAAAAAGCACTAGCTTGGCTGAAGAAGTAGGTCGCTCGACCTAAAGCCCTAGTAGCTTCGTTCGATTTTAAACGGCTCGCCCGCGTCCAATTGCTTCACTTGATCGGTAACATCGAACCAGGCTTGGTGCTGGCTCTCGTGATAAGGCCGGCTCTGAACCACTGAGATAGAAGTCTGATGCCCGCTAATGCCGGCGGACACCACATCCGCCCAGCGGTCGGATTTAACCTCGTCTTGCACCGTAAAATTCTCCCCGCCCCACTCTAACCGGCGCGAGAACTCGAAAGGGGCCGGACGTTTATCGGTGATTAATAGCCGCTGCAACAATTTACGAACCAGTGTCGGAAAGAATCTGCCGAAGACAAACATGAAACCGCGCAATAGAAGGTTGTCGACCGGCCGCATGACTTTCTGTTTCGCGAACCCCGCGCGCCCGGAAACCGTCAGCACCCCATCGCCGATGTCGATGTCATACTCGTCGATCATGTGACAAACAGCGGTTCGCCCATCGGCCAGCTTGAAAGAGAGCTGGGTATCGGAAAAAACCAGATCGCCGTCGCGGAAGAGTTTGAAGACGCCGCCCTTGTTCAACGCGACAAAGAGGTCCTGATCGCCATCACGTACCGCCAAAAGCCCAGCACCGGGAAAATGAATTTGCGACGGTGACGCCTCGGTGTCGCCATCACGCTCGGTCAAACAATTCGCCGCCGCAAGCAAATAGCTCCAGAGGTGGTGCGCCACCATGTGGTCGTCGGAATAGCAGGGTGCACGTCCGGATTGGAGTGCCTGCCCAAAGCGGTCATTGAGTGCGAGCGCCGCGGGAAACCATTTGCCGGCCAACTCGAAACCGTGGGGGAAATAATTGTAGGTATTGCGGCTCGAAACCTCCCCCCCAAGGCTGCCGTCGGGGTGCATAAACGACGCCGTCATGGAAATGGCGCGTTCCAGAGGCTGGCGCAGGGATTCTTCGCCCGAAGCCTCGTAGAGCTGCGCCAGCAAACCGATGGTGAGCGTCTGGTACCCGAGATCGCACCCTTCGTATTCCTGAAACCAACCCTCTTCATCTTGCCAAGATAAAAGACGTTCCAGACGCGCCCGATACGCGCTCTCAAGATCGTCCACGCCGAAGCGTGTCCATAGCAGATAGAGGCAATAAACGATGAGCGCCTCGTGGTTGCTGAGCTGACCGCTTTCCTGGTGCGCCGCGAGCCAACGTCCGCGCGTTGCAAAGAAGGATTCCAATTCGGGATCGTCGAGATCGAGCAAATCGTAAGCCTGCATGCATCCCAGCAACGAAAATGCGGCGGCACCGGACGCGCGCTCGAACGGGAAAAAATCGTCGCACGCGCCGTCCCGATGGGAACTTAAGGCGGCAAAGCGTATGCCGGCCTCGATCCAATCCTTTAACGCCGGATCCCCTCGATAGGCATTGCTTTCGGCTTCCAGCCGATAGGCCAACGCGAGGGGATAAACGAATTCTTGCGCCATGCCGGTTGGGAAATCGGTGCGGCGATATTGCCAATAATTCCGGTCGAAGCAGCCGTAGGTGGGGCTATGAGGATTGCGATCCTGCAGCATCAACAGCTTCGGAACTTCGGCCAGAGCGGCCTCGGCGAAGCTATTGGCCAGCGGTGTCGGCGGCACTTTCATAATCCTACCAGTAGGGATAGCGGCCTTGCCGTCAAGCCTCTTGGCGCGTTTTCTCCAATTCGAGGATCGTCGAGGCCAACCGTTCCGACAAAAGCTCGATCACCTTCTCATTGACGCTCTTGTCGCTGTCGATGAGATTGGTGAACACGTCGCGCGTCAGCAACAAGGCGGACGCGCCGCCATCGGTAGCGGCAACGGAAGCGGTACGTGCTACGTTGGACAACACACCCACCTCACCGACAATATCGCCAACTTCAACCGTCCCAATGACCAGCTTCGACCCGTTGACTTCGACGCTTGTCTCCATCTGACCCGACAGGACGATATAGGCACCGTTGCTCTTGTCGCCGGATTTAAAAACGTACTCGTCGGGATCGAAATTGTGCCGCTCGCTCGAAAAAGCCACCAGCTTCAATGTTTCCGGCGCAAGGCCGGCCAATAAAGGTACCGACCGCAGCACATTGATTTCGTCTTCGAGACCGACCTCAGCAGCCTTGGGGACGGTCGTTTCCGCTGCCTGCAGCATGGTGCCGTCGCGTTGGCGTTGCTCGACGACACGCCCGCCTTTCATCAGGATCACCTGATCGAATTCCGAGACATCCTGGTCTTCGCGATCGATCCAAATCAATGCACCCTCTGCCATGGTCGTCACGACTTCCCTACGGATAGTCGACTGCTCTTCCGCATCAAGCGCCGTAAGCGCTTCGTTGACTACCAGCAGGTCGGGTTTCTTGATTAGGCTTCGGCCAAGCGCAAGTTTCTGGCGTTGTCCAGGAGACAGCCGCGACCCTGCCTCGCCCACATCGGAATCGAGGCCGAGGCGGATAATTTCTTCGCGCAACCCGATCTCACCGACCACTTCCGACATCAAATTATTGACCTTGGCGCGATGGCGGCGCTGGGCAATTCGGCCATAGAGCAAATTACACTGTACGGTGATGCCGCCGCATACCGCGTCGGAATCGAACACTTCCAATTTCGGGCGCAGGTCGTCCGGCAATCCGTCTAGAAACTTCCTGCGCGCCTCGATCACCATCCCCTGGATCGGCGCATCGATAAGACCGAACCGCTGATGCGCGGGCGCAAGCATGAAGGCTATCGAGAACAGCATGTTCTTTTCGTCGTCGTCGAGTGTATGCATCCCGTCGCTATCGATTTTACGCATCAGGGATTCGTATTTCGGAAGATCGTCCGACCCGATCAGGCTGAGCTGCGAAATGCGCTGGTCGCCAGCCGCCATGTCGCCAAACATATCGAGCAAATGCATCGTCGCGCGCCGCCCGATATCGAGCAGACAATCATATAGGCCGATCTCGCGAAGTATGTTTAGGACGTACTCGTTCTTGCCGAGATGATAGACATCGAACGTCTCATCTCTATGGCGCCCGAACAGGAAATTTTCCGATAACGTCGCATTAGTGTTGTAACCGTCGACGCTGAATAATTCGGCCGCACCAGGAAAATCGGTTTTCGCCAAACGTTCGGCGAATAAGTGCCGCGCTTCGAGTATTTTAACCGCCGTTTCTGGCTTGTCCTCAGGCCGCACCAGTTGCGATAGGCCGCGCTGGAACAAATCTTCCTCAAGGCCCACCTTCTTTACGATAGCTAAGGCCTCGCGCTCCAATTCATCCGGGCCCGTAATGCCAAGGCGGCCATAATCGATCCAATCGGCCTCCATGTCATGGCTTGGGTTTCCAGCGGCCTCCGCCTCAGACACCCATTTTTCACGCTCCTTCAGTTCGGACCCGTCATAGTCGCGCTCGGCGACCGGACGATGTTTGAGGCCGTAATAGAGATTGTCACGCCAACTGCCGGTAAACACATGCGCATCGTGATCTGCATATCCGACGATCCGGCCAATATCGCCACGACCGAGATCGCCTAGGGCAAAATCGCCAAAACAAATGCCACCTGCTGTCGGGTAGCGGAGTTGGCAAAACAACTCCGCAAGTTCGACCTTGCCCGATCCCGCAGGCCCCACGATCGCAATCTGTCCCGGCAAATCGGATTCAAAGCTCACTTCTTCCAACAATCGCGCATCGCCATCGCTAACGGTCACATTGGACACCGACAACGGTCCATTGATCTCTAAATTGGCCGCTTCTGAGGCAGTACCGGTCTTGGTCGATTCTTCGTCCGTCTCCACGTTGAAGTTTTCGACCAGCGTCTGATATTTGACCTTGTTTTCTTCATGCTTCTGATAGTTTTCGATCAGTTTGGTCCAGGGCCGCACGGTCTCCTTATAGGCACCAATGACTGCGACGAGCGCGCCCAGCGTCAAGTCGCCGGCGATCACCAACCAGCCGCCGATCGCATAGAAGAAGAACGGCGTGATCTGCGTCATCAGCGCATTTAGAAACTTGATGAAATTTTCCCGGTGATACATTTCGCGGCGGATGCGGAAAAGCTTCCCGAGCCGTTCCGCGGTGCGGCCTAACTCGAATTCGACCGTATCGTTGGCGTGAATGTCACGCGCACCCATTAGGGTTTCGTTGACCTGTCCGGCAAATCGACGCACAGAAACGACCCGTCGCCGGGAGACCTGATTCAATTTCAATTGGAGCCGCGGGATAATAACCGTCTGAAGCGGGAACAACGCGATCGCGGCCAGACCCAAGATCCAGTCCTGCGCGAAAAGAAACACCATCGCCGTCAACATGGTGCCCGCATTCAAAATCGGATCTGCGAAGAGGATGCCCAGATAACGCCCGATCGGTTCCACTTCCGCGGTCGTCATGGTGACCAGTTCGCCGGAATTTACCTTGCGCAAATGGCTGACCGGGAACCGCAAAATTCGCTTGTAGAGATCGAAACGAAGCCGGCGAAGCAGAACTTCCGACAACACCCCCTTATAAACGCTCATATAATAGAGCATCCCGAAACTCGCCAGAACGAGACCCAGGAAAATGAAACACAGGACAAGAAGGTAGCCGATCTGATCGAATTCAAAAGACAAAAGCGATCGAGGGAAAGTAGACGCCTCCATAGATATGGCGTCATTAATAATTATTTTCGGTAATTCAAATGTTAAGTATAATAACGGCATAAATACTACCGTTAATACTACAAGGTATATTTGCTGTAATTTAGAATTTTTCCAAGCATATTGTATAATATTGCTCGGCATCTCAACTACTCCTCAATTACAATAGTCGATTACTTATCGACATCAATCCGCAACTCGGTATTAAGCCGCACGCGAAACACCCGCAAACATAAAGAAGTCTGCGCGTTGCCAATAATAACGCCTGATCAAGTTTGCTCCAGAAGCGCGTTACCAGATTACCGCGCCACCGCATGTCTGCCCAGTTAGAGCGTAACCGGTAAGGAGTCCTTATCCACATCCGCGCTCGGGGGCAATTGCGCCAAACGGTTGATGCCGTTGAAGGCAGCGGCCTTATAACATTCGGCAAGGGTCGGATAGTTGAACACCGTTTTGATGAAATGGTCGATCTTGCCGCCCGCCCCCATTACCGCCTGGCCGATGTGAACGAGTTCACTCGCGCCTTCGCCGATAATGTGAACGCCGAGCAATTCGCGGGTCTGGAGGTGGAAAAGCAGCTTCAGAAAGCCCAGCTCATCGCCGATGATATGCCCGCGTGAAATTTCCCGATAGCTTGCCTTGCCGATTTCGTACGGCACGCCCGCTTCGGTCAGTTCCTCTTCCGTGCGTCCGCAAACCGAGATTTCGGGAATGGTGTAGATACCGTAGGGAAACAGCGATGACATACTTTCGGCTTCGTAATTGAAAGCATGGCAAACTGCGAGCCGGCCCTGTTCGCGCGATGTGGACGCCAGGCTCGGGAAGCCGATCACGTCGCCGACTGCGAAAATATGCGCCACCTCTGTCCTGAACTCGTCGTTAACTTTGAGGCGTCCCCGCCCATCCGGCGTAATACCCGCGTTTTCTAGGCCGAGTTTGTCCGTGGCCCCCATTCGGCCAACCGAAACCAAAGCCTTTTGGGTCGCAAATTCCTTGCCGCTTTCAAGCGACACCTTAACCCGGGTCTGGTCGCCGTCCTTGAAGGTCTCAACCGCGGAAACTGTCTCGCCGAGACGGATCGTGACCCGGTTCTGACGCATCTGATAGACAAGCGTATCGATCACTTCCGCATCGATAAAATCGAGCAAGCGGGGCCGGGAATCGACTAGCGTAACGCGCGTACCGATCGCCGCATAGATCGTCGCATATTCGAGACCGATCACACCGGCGCCAATAACCGTAATCGAGGACGGGAGATTATTGAGATCCAGCAGTTCGTCGGACGTAAAAATATTTTCGCCATCGAACTGGATGCTAGGGTCTTTGGCGGTTTTCGTACCGGTGGCAATGACGATTTTATCTGCCGTGACCGTCCGACTGGCACCGCCATTGTCGCCGCCGACGCGCACCGTATGGGGATCGACGAATTTCGCAGCACCGCCAAGTATATCGACGCCGTTACGGCGCAATTGGTGACACAGCACGTCTTGTTCGTGATTGATCACATAGTGGGCGCGCTGCAGCAGGTCCCCCATGGTGATGTCTTCTTTCACCGTATAGGACGCCCCGTAGATCGCGCGCTCGCGATAACCGGTCAGGTGCAGCGCCGCCTCGCGTAGCGTTTTCGACGGAATCGTGCCGGTATGGACGCAAACGCCACCCATCAGCACGTTCTTTTCCGCCAGTGCGACACGTTTGCCGAGTTTCGACCCCTGAATCGCCGCACGATGCCCGCCCGGGCCCGATCCAATTACCAAAAGGTCGTAATCGAACGAGGTCGGCGTCTTGCCATTGGCCTTTCTCGCTGATTTACGTGCCGCCCGCTTGGGTGCCTTTTTCTTGGATTTTGTTGCTTTTGTCGCTTTCTTCGCTGCCATTGGCCGCCCCTCTCGCAAAGAATTAAGCTGTCATAATTTTGCGTAAGGTACAGACATTACGCCTTTTTTCCAACGACCAAATAGCATTCACCAATTTCCGAGTGCGTGCACTGCCAAGAACGGGCGCCATCAAATCGACGGCTTTATCTTCGACTTCATGGCGCGTCATCGGATTGTCGGCGGTGCCCCGCACCGCGCGAATGCGTTTTTTCAGCTTGCGCCCATCCTTGCAGACCATTTCGACGATTGCCTGCCGCCCGGGCCGCGCGCGGGACAACATATCGCTGCCGGCGAGCGAAATTCGGCCGCGAAGCGCCTTGGTTTTGGGATCGTTCATCCGCTCGTATTTGTGGCTCGATTCAAAGCTCACCGTGCCATCCAACAGCATTACCGCTGCCAAATGCTGCAGATTGATATCCGGCATATCGCGATTATCCACCGTCTTCACCCGTTCGGTGGGCAAATGGATCAGCATACTGTCCAAATCTTCGGCGCCGACCCCATGTTCGCGCATGATTGCCTGTACTCCATCGAGGGGCGATTGTATGGGCGAGCCGACCGACCATTTCTTGATGTTGGTGTAAATCACCTCGTACCGCTTGCCGAGTTCGGCAGAAAGTTCCTTCCGCTTCGGGCGATCTACATAAATGTCGAGATAATTTGGATCACCGGAAAAGACGTCATCCACGCCGGTAAATCCGTCTTCGATCATCAACGCTGCCGTTACTCCGTTGCGTGCGGACATACCGGAAAAGACGAAAGCTTTCTCAACATGTTCCGGATCGCGCCGCCAAGTGCGCATGCCAGAAGTTTGCTGGGCCGCGTACGACAAAACGAACCGCATCTGTTCCGCATTCAATCCCAACAATGCGCCCGCAGCCGCACCGGCCCCGAACGAGCCACCGAATGAGTGGGAATCGAATTCGAGCCGGCGCAGATTGGTCGCATCCAACGCCATATTGCAGCGGCACCCGACATCGTAACCGAGCGCGACCGCTTTCAAGAACGCGTCGCCGGACAAGCCATTGCGTTCGGCGATCGCCAGTGCCGCCGGCACCATGATGCTGCCCGGATGCATATTGGCACGAAAATGAGAATCGTCGGTTTCGTCCGCATGGGCCATGATCGCGTTTGTCATGGCGGCATTGATCGCAGTGGTCATATATCGGGTACCCAGCACCAGGGCTTCCTTCTTGCCGCCCTGACTGCGGACGAAGGAAATTGCCTTCTCTCCCGGCACCAGGCGCGAGCCCGAAATGATCGCCGCCAAGGTATCCAGAATATGGTGTTTCGCTTTTTCCGCCACTTTTGCCGGCAGGCGGCGGCCAAGCGCTCGCGTCATATAAGAGGACAGCGCCTTCATTTCAGGACTGATCGCGGATGCCTTTGCCATGAATTTCTCTCCCCTCGAAACTTAACCACTCCAGTCTACACTTTTATGGCATGGTGCGGACCATGACCTCGTACGCGATCTATATCGGCGCGGCATTAGCGGAAATCGCCGGCTGCTTTGCCTTCTGGGCCTGGTTGAAGCTCGACAAGTCGATATGGTGGACGGTCCCGGGCGCCCTCTCACTGGTCCTGTTCGCCTATCTTCTCACCAAAATCGACAGCGGCTTTGCGGGCCGCGCATACGCTGCCTATGGCGGTGTCTATATCGCCACCTCGCTGGCATGGCTTTGGATCGTCGAGCAACAGATGCCCGATCGTTGGGACGCGATCGGCGCCGTAATTTGCTTCGTTGGGGCCGGAATCATCTTATTCGGGCCACGAGCGGCATAACCGCTTGGCGGCGACAATTTTTTCTGGCACAGCATTGTTATGAGCGAAACACCTGAGACCGACGACGCTTCCGAGGCCCCGAGCGACTTTATTCGCGAACAAATTCGTAGCGATTTAGAGGCCGGGCGGCGCACCACCATCGTCACCAGATTTCCACCGGAACCCAATGGGTATCTCCATCTTGGTCATGCGAAGTCCATCTGTCTCAATTTCGGCGTCGCGGAAGAGTTCTCCGGGCGCTGCCATCTCCGTCTCGACGACACCAATCCCAGCAAAGAAGACGAAGAATTTATCGAGGCCATCAAGGAAGACGTAAGATGGCTCGGCTTCGATTGGGGCGAGCACCTCTATTTTGCGTCGGACAATTTCGACCAGCTCTACGAGATGGCGAGAAGTCTGATCGAGGGCGGCAAGGCTTACGTGGACGACCTCAGCGCCGACGAAATCCGGGAATATCGGGGCACGCTTACGGAGCCTGGTCGCGACAGTCCTAATCGCGAGCGGCCACCTGAAGAGAGTCTGTCGTTATTGGAACGTATGAAACAGGGCGAATTCGAGAACGGCCAAATGGTGCTACGAGCCAAGATCGATATGGCGTCCGGTAATATCAACCTGCGCGATCCGGTACTGTTCAGGATCATGCACGCAGAGCATCCGCGCACCGGCACCGAATGGAAAATCTACCCCACTTACGATTTCGCCCATGGTCAGTCGGACGCGATCGAAAGCGTCACCCATTCGCTCTGCACCTTGGAATTCGAGGATCATCGGCCGCTTTATGACTGGCTGATCGAAAATTTGCCGGTACCGTCACAGCCAAAACAATACGAATTTGCCCGCCTCAACGTGTCCCATACGGTCCTTTCCAAACGCCGCCTGATGCAGCTTGTGGATGAGGGCCATGTCGCCGGCTGGGACGACCCACGAATGCCGACACTTCGCGGCTTCCGCCGTCGGGGCGTGCCTGCGGAAGCGATCAAAAATTTCATCGCAAAACTTTCTATCTCGAAAAATGAAGGAACCGTGGAGATGGCCGCCTTCGATTTCGAGATTCGCGAGCATCTCAACCGCCATGCGGAACGGAGGCTTGCTGTCCTGAATCCGCTCAAGGTCGTGATCGAGAACTACCCAGAAGGCGAGACAGAAGAGCTAGAAGCGGTCAACAATCCGCAAGACGCGGAGGCCGGCGTGCGCCCCATGACCTTCGGCCGCGAGCTTTTTGTGGAGCGTGACGACTTCATGGAAGATCCGCCGAAAAAGTTCTTCCGCCTAGGCCCGGGACGCGAGGTGCGATTCCGTTTCGCATATTTCCTCACCTGCACCGATGTCATCAAAGATGCCAACGGCGAGGTGACCGAACTACGTTGCACCTACGATCCTGAAACCAAAGGCGGCAATGCGCCCGACGGACGCAAGGTGAAAGGCACGATCCATTGGGTCTCCGCAGCCGATGCCATCGATGCGGAAGTGCGCCTGTATAACCCGCTATTCAACGCCGAAACGCCCGGCGCCGAGGGCGAATTTACCGAGGATATCGACCCCAATTCGCTGGAAATTCTCACCGGGTGCAAGCTCGAGCCGAGTTTGAGGGATGCGGTGGTCGGTCGAGCCGTTCAATTCGAGCGCACCGGCTATTTCTGTGTCGACCCGGACGCAACGCCGGAAAAGCCGATCTTCAATCGAACCATCGCGCTCCGCGATAGTTGGGCCAAGATCAAGGGCAAATAAATTCTACCAGTCGCCGAGGGCAAGTATCGCGTATGCGAGACCCACGCTAACCGCAAGCACGATCAGCGCCCGCACGGGATGCCCTGATTCTGCGGGGCCTCGCTCCGATTTCGCATGGGTAGCGGAGGGTTTGCGACCGTGAATCATAGGCCCGGTTAATTTTTCGCCCTTGAACCGATAGAAAAGAATGGCGGCAATGTGAATGCCGATTAGGTAATAAATCGCGGTTGCAATGTCGTAGTGCCATGTCGTCAACCAATCACTGGTGTCCTTCTCAATTAGGTCAAAGAGCGGGGCTTCATATTCGGAATCGTCATTGGCGAAAAGGCCTGTGCCCACTTGCGCGATCAACAAGGTCAGCATGGCAAATACCGACAAGCCGCCGATCGGATTGTGCCCACGCCAATGGACGAGTGTTCCCGTCAGGACTTCCTTCGCATATTTCATGATTGATTTCGGTCCGGCGAGAAAATCCGCGAAACGGGCATGACGTCCCCCGACGAAGCCCCAAAAAAGGCGAAAGACCAAAAGGACCAACACTCCGATCCCGCTCCATTCGTGGATTTCGGCTTCGTCCTCCAGCCATGTCCAGCCGAGACCAGTCAAAAGCGAAATCGTCACCAGCGTCACAAGACACCAATGGAAAAGCCGCGTCGGCAAGTCCCATACGAGCAGTTGGACGGCTTTTCCGCCGTCTTTCTTCGCCATGAATTCTCCCTCAACTCCCCTCAAGTTTGCACCTAAGCGGAAAAGGGAGACAAGCAATATTTTGCAGGTTCGGCTATTAATCCTGCTTTGTTTATAATAGTTTAAAGGATATCCGAGCGGCGGCGCGATCAGCCTATTTGATCCCGCGCACAAAGATCGGGAGAGTTCGCTTGAGCGAAACCGAAAACCTTTCGGCAGATTCCACACCGCCCGCTGACGGTACCATCGACAGCGGTGCGGCCTGCCTCGTCCTGCTATTGCGGTTTTTCGGCATGCCGGGCGACGTGGAATCGATCCGCCACGAGTTCGGCGAAGCAGACAAAGCACTCGAAACCGATGACATTTTACGTGCAGCGCGAAAATTTGGCCTCAAATCGCGCTCGGTCACGTCAAGCTGGGAGCGCCTCGGTAAAACCAGCCTCCCCGCAATCGGCCGACGCAAAGACGGCGCCTATATCGTGCTCGGGCAAATCGCAGAAGATAAAATTCTGGTTCAAGACCCGACGATCAACAAACCCCAAACCCTGTCTCGAGAAGAATTCGAGGAAATTTGGAGCGGCGAGGTCATTTTGGTCACCCGGCGGGTTCCTATCCTCGGCAAAGGCGGCAAATTCGATATTTCCTGGTTTATCCCGGTCCTGCTTCGCTACAAACGAATCTTTTCCGAAGTCATCGTCGCCTCGTTCTTCTTGCAAATTTTCGCCTTGGTCTCACCGCTCTTTTTCATGGTGGTCATCGACAAGGTGCTGGTCCACCGAGGGCTCACAACACTCGATGTGTTGGTGTTCGGCCTCCTCGTGGTTTCGGTATTCGAAGTCCTTCTCGGATTGCTACGCACATATGTCTTCTCGCACACCACCAATAGGGTTGATGTAGAACTCGGCGCCAAACTTTTCGACCATCTCCTGAAGCTGCCCCTTGCCTATTTCCAGGCACGCCGAACAGGCGAATCCGTCGCTCGGGTTCGGGAGTTGGAAAATATCCGAAATTTCATTACCGGCTCGTCGCTAACGCTGGTGATCGATCTGTTCTTCACCTTTGTCTTTTTTATTGTGATGTACATTTTCGCACCGACCCTGACCTGGATCGTGCTCGGATCGATCCCGTTCTACGTCGTGCTCTCCGTGTTGGTGACGCCGGTGTTGCGCCGTCGCCTCGAAGAAAAGTTCCAGCGCGGTGCCGTCAACCAGGCTTTTCTCGTGGAATCGATCAATGGGGTCGAGACCCTAAAGGCTATGGCCGTCGAGCCGCAAATGCAGCGGCGCTGGGAAGACCAGCTTGCGGGCTATGTGGGTGCAAGCTTCAAAACCACCCATCTTGGCAATGTCGCCGGGCAAACCGCGCAACTCATCAGTAAGATTACGCTCGCCCTCACCCTCTATTTCGGCGCTCTCATGGTCGTGGGCGGCGACCTCACAGTGGGTCAGCTCGTCGCCTTCAACATGCTGTCGCAAAGAGTGATCGGCCCGATCCTCCGCCTTGCCAATTTGTGGCAGGAATTTCAGCAGGCGAGAATTTCGGTCGAAAGACTGGGCGATATCCTAAATACGCCAACCGAACCGCGACAAAACCTCAACCGAGCGACACTGCCCGAAATCAAAGGCCAAGTGACTTTTGAAGGCGTCACCTTTCGATACCGCCCGGACGCACCGGAGGTTTTGCGCCGTGTGGATCTCCGCATAACCCAAGGTGAGGTTATCGGCATCGTCGGCCCCTCGGGATCGGGTAAAAGTACGCTCACCAAACTGGTACAAAGGCTCTATGTCCCCGAAAGCGGGCGGGTTTTGGTTGATGGTGTCGATCTCGCCATGGTCGACACCACGTGGCTCAGGCGCCAGATCGGTGTCGTCCTTCAGGAAAATGTACTCTTCAACCGCACCGTCCGAGAAAATATCGCCCTGTCGGACCCGGGTATGACCATGGAACGCGTCGTAGCGGCGGCAAAACTCGCCGGCGCCCATGATTTCATTCTCGAACTTCCGGAAGGCTACGACACGGAAATCGGCGAGCGCGGTAGCACGGTCTCCGGCGGACAACGTCAGCGCATCGCCATCGCGCGCGCTCTTGTCACCAATCCGCGAATTTTGATTTTTGACGAGGCCACCAGCGCACTCGACTACGAATCCGAAGTCGCGATTCAAAAAAATATGCGCGCCATCTGTCAGGGTCGGACCGTGATCATCATTGCCCATCGCCTCTCCGCGGTGCGCGATGCGAACAGGATCATCACGGTCGAGGCCGGCGAGATCGTCGAACAAGGCAGCCATGACGAATTGCTCGCCAAAGGCGGGCGTTATGCCAAGCTCCACGCGTTGCAGTCGGGCACGGCCAGCGGAGATAAGACAGACAACAAGGCGAACGAAGATGCCGCCGAATAGCCCTGAAATGCAGCTCGCAGCCGCGGAGCCCGAAAAGCCTAAAGCCGGTCTCGCCGGATGGTGGGCCCGTCGGCAAGCCCGGCGGAGGGGTGAGGATGAACTAGCCTTCATGCCATCGGCGATCGAGGTCATGGAACGCCCCGCCTCACCGGCCGCTCGGGCTATCGCCCTGTCGCTATCCGCCTTTTTCGTTATTGCCGTTGTTTGGGCGATCGTTGGAAAGGTCGATATCGTCGCGGTCGCACAAGGCAAGATCGTGCCCTTGGGCGGCCTCCAATCGATCCAACCGCTTGAAATCGGTGTCGTTCGCGCAATACATGTGCGCGACGGACAAGAGGTGAAAAAAGGCGACCTTCTGGTCGAACTCGATCCGACCGAAAGCGAAGTGGACAAAGGTCAGGTGATTAGGGAATTCATCGCCTCGCGCACCGAACTTCGACGATTGGAAGCGAATTTGCGCGCACTCGATGGCGAAGTGGCGGAGTTTGCGCCTCCCGAAGACGCGCCGGATCATCTGATGCGGATGCATCGTGAAAAACTAAAGTCCGACCTCCTGGCCCACGAAGCGCAAGCGGCGGCGTATGACGCCGAATTCTCACGCCGGGTCGCGGAACGCGCGGCTATTTTGGCCGAAATTGCCAAGCTTAAAGGCACGATCCCACTCATCCGCGAGCGGGAAAGAGCTCTTCGCAAACTTATCAAAACCGGCAACGCCCCCAGGCGGCAATGGCTCGAAGTCAAACAAGCGCTGATCGAGCAGGAGCAAAATCTGATCATCCAACGCCATCGCGCGGTCGAAGCGGAAGCGGCAATGATTTCAGCCAAGAAACAGCGTGACCAACTTTCCGCGGACGCGCGGCGCGAAGCGCTGTCTCAGATGGTCGAGGCTCGCAATAGGATGAACGCGGCCGAACTTCAACTCCGCGCCGCCGAAAAGCGCGAACGTCTGCAGCAATTGACCGCTCCGGTGGATGGCAGGGTTCAGCAGCTGCAAATCCACACGGTGGGCGGCGTCGTTCAGCCAGCCCAAGTGTTGATGGTCGTGGTACCGAAAGACACCAGGCTCGAGGCGGAAGCGATGGTGCTGAACAAAGACAAAGGCTTTGTTCATGCCGGCCAGGTAGCGGAAATTAAAGTCGAGAGTTTCCCCTTTACCAAATACGGCACCATCGACGGCAAACTTAAGCATCTTTCCGGCGACGCCATCCAGGACGAGCAGCTTGGCCTTGTTTACGCGGGCCGGGTTTCCCTGGCTAAGAGCACGATCCTCGCCGGCGGCAAGGAAGTACCGCTCGCCCCAGGCATGGCAGTCACGGTGGAAATCAAGACCGGCAAACGGCGCATCATCGAATTCGTCATGGCCCCGCTGTTAAGGTATCAATCCGAGGCGTTGCGCGAACGATAATGAGCACAACGGAAAAAATCGAAGACCTTAGAGAGAATGTGCTTCCATTCCGCCCTTTTGAGGCGATGGAGACAGCGGAGGCATTGACTCGGTCCAATCCGAACGACGCGGAATGCCACTTTTTCCTCGCAACTATATATAAGTCACTTAATCGCCATGAAGACGCGGCGGCGATGTTCGAGAAAAGTTATGCGCTCGAAGGCGGCGCCTATATGGCGCTTTTCAATGCGGGCATCTGTTTCGGAGAACTCGGCCGCCAGGACGATGCCCTCACCTATTATGACCGAGCAGCCGAGGCCGCAGGTGCGGATTCGATCTTAGCTGGATTAATTGGCGGGCTCACGGTCCACCGGAAAGGCGATCCCGACGAGGCAATCGCGCGTTACCAACCATTGCTGAAGCGTGCGCCGACCAATGCGAGTCTGCTTTATTGTTTGATGGGCGCCGAACGAGACCGGGCGAACCACTCGACGGCGGAACAGCACGCACGCCAAATCCGGAAGGGATTCGGCAGGTATCCCGAGAGTGGCCTCGACTTGGTTACATTTCATCAAGGATATGATTACGCGGGATGGAAGGCTTGGGCCGACAAGGACGCATTCGTGAATTCAGTGCGAGGATGGTGCGCTGCGACAGAACGCAATTGGCCAGACTTTTTGCCCGCGACTTATATTTTGCCCAGTGATAGGCAAGTGCTCGAACAATCTGCCAAAATCAGAGAGAACCCCATCTGGATAGTCAAATCGACGACCCTAAGCGCCTCGGTCGGCACCCATTTGATCAACGACATCAGTCATCTCAAGGACGAGCCCAACTGGATCGTGCAGGACTACATCGCCAATCCCTATCTTATTAAGGGACGTAAGTTCGCGCTCAGGCTCTATCTACTGGTAAGCTCCTATGACCCTCCCCGCGCCTATCTATTCCAAGGCGGAACGGCGAAAATCGCGCTTCGCAAATACACGACCGATCCCGAGAGCTTTCACCTAACTTCGGTCCATACGGAACATACGCGCCCCGATAGACACCGCACGGATCTAAAAGCTGAGCTCGCGGCCGATGTGGGAGAGAAAGGCTGGTGGACCGTCGACCAACTCTTCCTCTTTCTCGAACGCGAAGGTCTCGATCCTGCGGAAATTTGGAACCAGGCGCGCAATATCGCCACAACATTGATCGACGCCATGGCGACTCAAGGCTTTTTCCGAGCCCATGCGCCGGACGGCATACGCGCTGCCTACGGCCCTAAATTCGTCGCCTTCGATCTCGTGCTCGACGAAAACGCAAAATTATGGCTGTCCGAGCTCGAACGCGGACCAACCTATAATCGCGTTTTCAACAGCGACGGGACCGAAGCAGAGACCTTCAATGGGCTCGCCAAGATGGCTATTTATTCGCTTGGTGAAGAGTTGGATCCAGACGTACAAGTCGCCCTTGCGAAATCCCATGAGGACCGACATCGGGGCCGTTTCGCACTGATCTACGGATAGAGATTCGAATAGGCGTTGCTACGTATCCGGCGCGGCCTCGAATACGCCCTGCAGCTGATCCGACAGCTCGACAGGCGTTTCAACGACTTCGCCTCCACCGCTATCGAAGCCGGCTATCGCCTCGACAAGCTGCTGGACCGAATTTTCGGTTTCGCTGCCGGTAGTCTCTCCGCCGCTGTCGTCTGCATCGCCATATACATCCGCCACTGTATCGCCGTCTCCAAGATCGACTGTTTCAGCCTCGGCGACGGTTGGCGTAATGCCGGAGATATCCATCGTCGAGCCATCATCGAATTCAATGGTCTCTACCCGATCGAACGCATCACTCCAGTTAACCACACGCACAACGTCGGTCAGATTTTCAAACGGCACACCCGGATTTGCGGGATCTTGAATACCGATCAAAAGGTCGGCGCCATCCCCTCGGAATACAAGATCGGCCGCTGAAATACCGGCGCCGAGTTGAAGCGTATCGTTACCACCATTGGCACTGGTATCGACCCACTGATCGTATCTCTCGCGCACGCGGATCGTTTCGGTCCCGCCTTCTCCATCCGATATGGTGTGAGTGACCCAACGCCATTCCGTGACAGTGGAATAGATTTCATTGGATAAAATCTGATCCAAGTAAGTTTTTCCTGAGGGTCGATGTGACCATCCGAACAAGTGTTTTATCCCTCCAAGAAATACCCGATTACCGATTAAAAAAACTGCACCTGATNAGTGATNTGAATGACCAAGGTCTGAACAGTCGAGAGATTGCAGATCACTTAAATGACCGTGGAATACGAACTCCTAAAGGTGGAATTTATTCCTCGAAACTGGTGTGGGTCACTCTCAACAAATTCAAGAAAAGACAGGAGAGAATAAAGGACACCAATTGGACGGTGGATCGGATATTTCCTGCAAAACTGGAGAGAGTGAACCGTTAATCCAAAGGATACCGAAAACCTAATCTCGATTTCGGTATCCTAAAATGCAGTTTTTTTTCTCCAAATGAGATTTTAGAGGGATGCGTTTGTCTAAATAGTAATACTCCAAGGTCATCGTCTGACATTGGTGCCACATCAAAAAGACTTAGGTAGGTCTGTTATTATTACCTCCGTTAACCGTGGGACGCAGAACCGCAACGGAACTCTGGATTGGTGCAGGGGAAAAAGGATGAACACAGGTTGCACCCGTAAGGACTTTGCAGTCTGACGATTTCACAAGGACGAGTTACCACCAAAACTGAATATGGGTGGTGAAATATTTTCAGTAGGACGAGGGAACATCACAATCACCCTCAAACGATTAGGACTGTAATTGTATCTGCACCTTATCGTTACCGTAGTTTTAGTAGAGGAAGAACTTGCATGGATTTGGATAAGAACCCAGTGGTGTGAGTGAAGAGGATATCGGATTACCCACCTCACTTCTTGAATTTCAAACGTGGTAGTATTGGTTCAATAAGTTTCTCTGATGCAATATGTCTGGAGTCACTGGACTCANGATGGACATGCTATTCCNTCNCAGTNGGGGGGTTTAGTATNTCNAGAGAACACTNCCTCAAGATTNATTATCTAGAGTTTAGNNAATCAAAATTCATTGAATCAAAATAATAATAATAAGGAGATTTGAAATGAATCGAATCCAAAGTATCAAAAGATTTCTAGAAGAATATGAATCTCTAGAACCTAACCTAAAGTATCTAGTTTCATGGTCTTATGACTATTACCAAAATGAACTTCAAAAAGAATACCTCAAGATATCCCNTCATCCATTTCCAGATGAATACCTTNGTTTAGACCCCTCAATTTAAACATCATAAATAGTTTTACGATTGAGGTTCATTTCAGGTTTCTCCTTCGNTTGNTNNCT
>PBKG01000017.1:0-4925 GCA_002722095.1 Rhodospirillaceae bacterium | reverse complement strand
GANNACGGANNCTCTTTTCTGTAACGAAACATTTTACCTGATTTGAACCTCAATCATTTTTTGAATTGAGGACTGTNATGACCACCGCACAAGACAACCTAGAAAATGAACAACCAGAAAATCCATACAAGAGATATTGTGTTGAGTTTCCCTTTACCTGTTCATTCANTATTCCAAANGATGGACACAACACNAAGGTGACNATCGANACTCGAAGTGAAAACCTGATGCATGGAACTTCAGAGTCAGACATCCGACTGCAATTAGAGAAAGACCATGAGATTGATGTTCCTCTTAATGCCAAGAGGATTCTCAAGTTCGTCAGAGATGAGATGTGGGAAATAGAACCTAGAGATGTGATTGTCACCTATCATCCCGATTACACCATCGAACTTGCAACACCAGAGAAGGTAGAAGAGATAGTCGAGGACTTCCTAGATGAGTTCTGAGAATGTCATTCACTTCTCAACCATAAAAGAACAGGTCGGTAAGAAGAACGTCACTTATAGACTTTCTCAATGGGTTTATCCGACCACCGTCCAGACAGAAGATGAGTTCTATACATCTGATGAGATACCTTATGGAACCTCATTTTCGACTATCAAGAAACAGGTGCGGAAGAAGGGTGTATCCAAGAAATCCAAGAGAGAACGAATAACTGCGAAGTCTGTATCTCTGTCAGAGAGATTGGGTAATAGGGTTTAGTGGTGAAGAAACAGTATGTCTTCTCGGAGTGTCTAACTCACCGACTACAGACAGATTTTAGAATAGTTTCAAATGGTGTGTTAGGAGGGGGATCCATCCAGTCTAATTGTTTAGGAACAGGTGGAGTTTCACCAGTTCCTCCACCCATAGGTTCTTTGTGATGAGAAACACTCAGAAACTTAATCCGAAATAACTTACAATCACCTTGGTGAGACACTTTGTCAGACAAATTCCCATATTTGTTTGTTTTCAAGTAATCATACAATCCCAAAAAATAAACAAATCCATCGTGTTTTTTAATTCTCTCAAAGTCCACATAGAATGTGTCTCCAACGGAATTTGTATCCACCTTCGTCCATTTCGCATAAGACGGGGATGAAAGGGTCACTATGAACATCAGTGACAATGTGAGAATAAGTTTCTTCATTACCTATTTGACCTTCACACCGTTCTTGTAGGTTCCTTTTTTCCATACCTTTCCGTCTCGTTCGTAACTAACCCATGGACCTTCTTTTTTACCGTTCTTGTATTTTCCCTTGGACCATAACTGTCCGTTTTGCCAATACTCAATAAAAGGACCATCCGCAATCATCCAACCTCGACAACGGCGTAAACAGTACTCGACAAGGGAATCTTGGGAGAAACCGAGCGCACCCATTACCTGCATTGCCTCATTGCAGACCTCGAATCCCGCTTGATTACAAAATATGGAACAATTAAAGGCGTACTTAAGTTTTTATCCGGTGATGCCATTCAAGATAAAGACCTCGGGCTCGTTTACGCCAGTCGTATTAAACTTAGCAAAGCTACGATCCGAGCAGATGGAAAAGATATACCACTTACACCTGGCATGGCAGTAACTGTCGAAATTAAAACCGGGAAAAGACGCATAATTGAATTTCTAATGGCACCACTTCTGCGCTACCAATCAGAGGCCTTACGAGAGAGGTAGGGATGAACACCACTGAAAGAATAGAACAACTCAAAGACCAAGTTCTTCCTTTTCGTCCTTTTGAAGCGATGGAGGAAGCGGAAAATCTCGTAAATGCAAATCCCAGAGATGCAGAATCTCATTTCTTCCTTGCTAGCATATACAAGTTACTTAACCGGCATCACGAAGCCGCACTGACATTTGAAAAAACTTATGAACTGGAGAACAGTGCTCATCCGGCTTTGTTCAATGCCGGTATTTGCTTCAATGAATTAGGTCAACCCGACCAGGCACTAAAGTTTTTTGATCGAGCGGCAGAAGCGGCAGGAACTAATTCAATTCTACCATCCCTTTTAGGGGCACTTTCACTGCATCGAGCAGGTGACCCAGAAGAAGCTATTCACCGTTATCAAAGGGTGATGGATTTTGCACCTACGAACGCGAGTTTACTGTATGGGCTAATGGCTGCAGAACGTGACCGTGGTGGTGATGCTGCCGCAGAACAGTATGTTAAACAAATTCAAAAAGGATTTAGTAGATATCCAGAGAGTAAAATTGACTTGGTTACGTTTCATCAAAATTATGATTATGCTGGATGGAAAGCATGGGCAGATAAAGATAACTTTATCACTTCAACTCGATCCTGGGCCTCAAAAGCTAAACGCAGCTTGCCTAATTTTTTGCCAAAGAGCTACATAATTCCGCAAGACACGCACCTATTAAAAGATGATAGCAAGCTCAAAAAAAACCCCATATGGATCGTCAAATCTACCACACTAAGCGCTTCAATTGGCACCCACCTCATAAGTGATCTCAGCTTGCTTAAGGCTGACCCAAATTGGATTGTGCAAGAGTATATTGCCAATCCATACCTAATAAAGGGTCGTAAATTTGCGATGCGCACCTACCTTTTGGTTAGCTCTTATGACCCCGTTCGCGCCTATTTGTTCCGAGGTGGCACGGCAAAGATTGCGCTCCGTAAATATACTACCGACCCTGAAAGTTTTCATTTAACATCAGTTCATACCGAGCATACGAGGCCGGATCGCCATCGAGAGGACCTTAAGGATGCTCTCGCATCCGATATTGGCAAAAAGGGCTGGTGGACAGTTGATCAGCTATTTATATACCTTGAAAAAGAGGGACTCCAGCCAACAGAAATATGGAACCAGGCTTGTGTGATAGCTCGGACATTAATTGAAGCAATGGTCCTTACAAACTTTTTTGATCAGCATGCGCCGAAGAACATCCGCTATGGGTATGGGCCAAAGTTTATCGCGCTCGATTTAATTTTAGATGACAATGAAAAGCTTTGGCTTTCTGAGATTGAACGAGGCCCCACGTATAACCGAATTTTTAATAGTGATGGCACCGAAAAAACGACCTTTGACGGTTTAGCCAATATGGCGGTTTGCCCGTTTGGCAGGGAGACTGACAGCAAAACTCGAATCTCAATTGCAAAAAAACATGAGGAGCTACACCGCGATAGGTTTACTCTGATATACGGGTAAATCAGCCTTCCGATAATAAACCAAACGCTGATATCGACTGGTCTGGCGTATCTGGAAGTTCATCTTGGACTACGCTATCGCCAGGGTTGAAACCTGCCATTGCCTCTACAAATTTTTGTACCGCCTTGTCTGGGGCCGCGCTTGGAACTGTTTCGTTCTCATTTGATAAGCTTTGTATGACTGTGTCATTTGCATCAACGAAAAGAGCATCAACTTCAACATTGACAGATGGATATGCAACACCATCAGCAATAGCTTCCCCAGCACTCACATTGCTACCGCGTTCTTCCCAACGATGCGAAACATCACCAAAGCGACCATCCTTGGACGTATATTCTGCATCGTCAATAATCAGTTCGCCCTGATCGACAGCGCGAAACCCTCTGAATGAGCCGAGCGCTACCTCTGAACTTATTATTTCTATCTGACCACTATCTTTTGCCAATATCCGCTCACTTATTCGTGAGTTGGTTAACACTGCCGTACCATTTTCTTGAGCTTCTAAATATCGGAGGTCAGCATTTTTAATTTGTAATTTTGAGTTATCATGAGCTATCGGATCGATCAGTGTTCCACCATCAACAGTAAGATCAAAATTACCATATGTAGTTGGCCACCACGCCGCGACGGATGAATTTATTAGCGTCAATGATGCGCTGCCATTATCAAAGGTTTGATTAGAGTAGAGGGCGCCGCCGCCACGCAAGTCTGTGATCGTCGCTGATGGAGCCTCTCCCTCTAAAGACTGTCTAAAGCCCATCGCCCAACCAAAATGAATATTGGAACTATCTTGCAATGTAATATGAGCGCCTGGGGTAACGTCAAAATCAACCCTCCCCAAATTGCTGTCAACAACGTCAATATCAATACCGGTATCGATTGACCAGCTTTCCACCCTAGTATTTGCATCAGGCAGTGTTATGGTCCGGGATCCAACAGGAAATGCCAATTCTACATTTAGATCAGAATTAGTGATCGCCACTGTGCCATTCGTGGTTACTGCACCGTCGTCATTTGCTAATGCGATTGCCGTGATTCCTATATCAGAATTGTCTGCGGTATAAGTTACGTCATCGGACATTGATTGCCAAATCGGCATCCATTCACCCTGGTCCGGCGTGCGCATTCCATTTATATTGATCTTAGCATTATCCCTGTGCGTCCATCTTGTCATTTCTCTTGATGTCGGCACGACGAGATTGTCTACCTGGAGTGTCCCGTGGTCCTTCACAGTTAAATCGTATTGGTTGCGGTAGTCCATTTCGATATTAAAAACAGAGTCCGTCATTTTTAGGGACGCATTATCTTCGATAGAAATATTTCCGCTAAACTTAATTTGTAGATTGCGAAATTCGACTTCCCTAGAACCATCGAGCAACAGATCGGTTATAATTACTTCAGCCCCATTATCCGCACCATCACCGCTATATATTATTGAACCACCGTCCGATTCTAATACGGAAACGTTACCACTAACGCTAGTACCTTCTATGGAATTAACAACATCGATTGTTTGGTCTGAAAAATAAAGTTTTTCAACTCCAGTTAATACATCCACTCCTTCGTTACCTGAAAGATCAGTTACCGTTAAGGTTCTGAAACCTCTGGAATCGTTTCCTGTCTGAATGCTATAATTTTCGTAGCTCCCAGCGTACACAGCACTATCATTGCCACTGCCACCCTCAAGCCTGTCATCACCCGCACCGCCTTTAATAACGTCGTCTCCGTCACCCGCATCAAGGCGGTTATCGTTACTGTCACCAGTTATAACGTCGTCG
>PBKG01000016.1 GCA_002722095.1 Rhodospirillaceae bacterium | reverse complement strand
TATCGCAAATGCGTCGTCGCGGATGATTACATCCGCTCGGGATTTGCTCTAGGTTTACCCGCATGAGTGAGACTATTGCCCATAATTTGAATGCGGGGTTGCTCGACGAACTGCGCGGGCTGTTGGGAGACCGGCTGTCGACGTCCGCGTCGGTGCGCGAGCATCACGGCAACGACGAGGGGCCCTATCCGCCCCAGCCGCCGGATGCGGTCTGTTTCGCCGAGAGTACGGAGGAGGTCGCCGAAATCGTCAAGCTTTGCGCGCGCGAAGGCGTGCCGGTGATTCCCTACGGTACCGGCACCTCCCTCGAAGGGCATGTCCAGGCGGTCAAAGGCGGCATCTCGATAGACGTGAGCAGCATGAATCAGGTGCTCGAGGTCAATAGCGAGGATTTGGACTGCCGGGTCCAGGCCGGTGTCACTCGAAAGCAGCTGAATGAATTTTTGCGCGATACGGGGCTCTTTTTTCCGATCGATCCCGGCGCCGATGCGTCGCTCGGCGGCATGGCCGCGACGCGGGCGAGCGGTACCAATGCGGTCCGTTACGGAACCATGCGCGAGAACGTTTTAGGCCTGACCGTCGTGTTGCCCGATGGCCGAATCATCAAGACCGGCGGGCGGGCCAAAAAGTCTTCTGCCGGCTATGACCTGACCCGGCTCTATGTGGGATCGGAAGGTACTCTCGGTGTGATCACCGAAGTCCAACTTCGCCTTTACGGCATCCCCGAGATGCAGTCGGTGGCGGTTTGCCAATATTCGGATCTGGCGGCGGCGGTGAACACGGTGATTCTTACGATTCAGTCCGGCATTCCCGTCGCCCGGATCGAATTGCTGGACGATGTGCAGATGGATGCCTGTATCCAATACTCCAAGCTGGAGGGTTTCGAGCGGCAACACACGCTGTTCTACGAGTTCCACGGCACCGAGGCGTCGGTTGCGGAGCAGGCCGAACGGGTTGGCGAAATCTCCGACGAATTCGGTGGCGGCGAATTCCGCTGGACCGCGCAATTGGAAGAGCGCAACGCGCTCTGGCAGGCGCGACACGATGCGTATTATGCCGGGCTCGCTTTGGCGCCAGGGAAGCGGGGCATCATTACCGATGCTTGTGTGCCGATTTCGCAGCTCGCAGACTGCATCCTCGAGACCCGCGTCGATATCGACGAAACCAAGCTAACCGCGCCCATCGTCGGTCACGTGGGCGACGGCAATTTTCACGTCAATATTCTCTGCGATCCCGACGACGAGGATGAGACCGGCCGAGCCCGCGCGCTCAACGAGCGTCTTATTCAGCGCACCCTGGCGATGGGCGGCACCTGCACCGGCGAGCATGGCATCGGGCTCGGCAAAATGGGCTTTCTCGTCGATGAACACGGCGAGGCGGTCAGCGTCATGCGGGCCTTAAAGCAGGCACTCGACCCCGACAACATCATGAACCCGGGCAAAATCCTTAAAGTTTAGCCAAGCATTGCCTCGGCGATCCACTTCGCGTTACGGGCAATACGCTCGTCCTTATCGGCAAAGCCCATCACCTGAACCCCGAGCGGGAGACCGTCGACGCTCAGCAACGGGAGCGTGATCGATGGCGTGCCGGTCAATGTCCAGGCGATCTGGAAGCTCCGGTTGCCTGTGCTCTTGATGCCGACCGGAGCCGGTCCGGCGGCGGTCAAGGTGATAAATCCGTCAGCGCCGACCCCGAGCGCATCCACCTGATGACGGATCTTTGCCCGATGGGCCACGGATTCATCGTATTGGTCCTGGGTTATCTGCATGGTCTTTTCCATGCTGGCGCGCAAATACGAACTCAGCTTGTCCCGATGGCGTTCGTAGTAGTCGTTGAACGGCCAACGACGCTCATATTGCGTGATCGACCGGGCGATACCGTCGACACCTTCGAGCAGGCGCTCCAACTCGGCGATCTCGGGACCGTCTTCCTTGTCGACGATCTCAACCCCTTTGCTTTCGAGATTTTGCAGCAGGCCCTCGAAGGCTTCTCGCGTTCCGTCTTCGACCTCGGGCCAGCCATCCGTGTAAAGCCGGATCAGACGCAGCGGTTTGATGCTTTCTTCGAGGCTTTCCGGTCCAGTCATACCGGGGTGGGGTGCGGTGCCCCCGACACGACGGGCGATTTGATAGGCGATGCGCCAGCAATCTTCCATGCTGCCCGCAATGGTGCCAAGCGCATCGTGGGTATTCGAGATCGGATGAATGCCACCCATGTTGAGCGACGCGTGGGTCGGTTTGAAGCCGTAGGCGCCGCAATAGGCGGCGGGGCGGACTACCGAACCGGCGGTTTGGGTGCCGAGCCCGGCCGGGACCATGCCCGAGCCGACTGCGGCGGCAGTGCCGCTCGACGAGCCGCCGGGGGTGCGTTCGGCGTCAAACGGATTCGTGGTCGGTCCGGACGCGCCGGTGGCAAATTCGGTGGTCACCGTTTTGCCGACGATCACCGCACCACTTTCGCGAATGGCATAGACCGACGCTGCGTCACGTAGGGGTTGCCAGTCTTCATAAATAGCGCTGTTCATCTGGGTCGGCATGTCGGCAGTCTCGATAATGTCTTTGACCGCCATCGGGCAGCCATCGATGAGCGAGAGCGGCCGTCCCTCCTTGTATCGCTCTGTGGACGCGTCGGCGGCGGCGCGGGCGATGTCGGGGGCGAAATGGACCCAGGCGGAGATTGCCGGATCGCGTTCGGATATGATCTCGAGGCAGCGTTCGAGATAGGCGCGTGGCGTATCATCGCCTTTGATGAAATCAGCGACGGCCTCGTGAAAACGAAGCATCGGGCTTGAGTCCGGATCGTATTTGAGTTTTGAGACAGGTGCGTCCACAGGTTTCTCCTCCCCAGCTACTTCCAAAAAACGCAATTCTTGTTATAACCCGGAAATCAACGAAAAACGCCATCGGCGCGAAAAAATGCGCTCGCTCGTGGCAACCAGCAGGAGGGAACACCATGGCTAAGGATAGTCTACCGTTTGCCGGCATTAAGGTATTGGATCTGACGGCCCATCGCGCCGGCCCGACCTCGGTCAGGCTGCTTTCCGATTGGGGCGCCGATACGATCAAGATCGAACAGCCCGCCGCCATCAGTAAGGACAAGGGCAGCATTCTGGGCGCGCGCAACGGGTTCGATCTCCAGAACCTGCACCGCAACAAGCGCAGCATGACCATCGATTTAAAGAATCCCGAGGGTCTCGAGCTGTTCTACGAGCTGGTCAAAATTTCCGACGTGGTGGTGGAGAACTTCCGGTCGCAAACCAAGCATCGGCTGAAAGTGGATTACGAAAGCTGTGCCAAGATTAACCCACGCATCGTCTATGGCAGCCTGTCAGGCTTCGGCCAGGATGGTCCTTACGACAATCGTCCCGGCGTCGATCAGATTCTGCAGGGAATGGGCGGGCTGATGTCGGTCACCGGCATTCCCGGCGGTGGTCCGGTTCGGGTCGGCATTCCGATTTGCGATTTGACCTCGGGCATGTTCCTCGGGTTCGGCATGGCGGCTGCCTTGCTCGAGCGCGAGTGCTCGGGCAAAGGACAATGGGTGCAGACTTCGTTGCTGCAAGCGATCATCGCGATGATGGATTTCCAGGCCGCGCGGGTCTTGAAGGACGGCGAGGTGCCGAAACAGATGGGCAACGACCATCCCACGTCGGTGCCGACGGGCGTGTTCGAGACCAAGGACGGGCATATCAATATCGCCGCCTCGGGTGGCGTGCTGTACGAGCGGTTCTGTACCGCGATCGGGCGCGATGATTTGATCGAGGACCCGCGTTTCGTCGGCTTCCAGGAGCGTTCGGACAATCGCGATGCGCTGCGCGTGGAAATCGAAGCGGAAACGCGTAAGGAAACGTCCAAGCACTGGGTCGATATGATGCAGGAAGTCGGCGTGCCGTGCGGACCGATCTACAATATGGGCGACGTCTTCGAGGACCCGCAGGTCCAGCACCTTGGTATGGCTTGGCCGATGGAGGGCAGTTCTGCCGGTGATTTCCCGGTGGTTCGTACCCCGATTATCATGAGCCGCACCAATGTCGAGGATCACGTTCGTCGCGCCACACCCGACCTCGGTCAGCATACGGAAGAAGTGCTGGAAGAAATGGGATACGACGCTGAGGCGATCAAAGACCTCCTGGGCCGCAATATCGTTTAAGGCCCGGTGTAATACATTCAACTGATCAACCGTTGGAGAAAACGGAGAAAACAATGGATCTACCCACCGATAAGATGATCGGCGAAAAACGGGATGGCGTCGGCCACCTGATATTCAACAATCCCGAAAAGCGGAATGCGACGTCCCTTGAGATGTGGCAGGCGGCGAAAATCATTCTCGATGATTTCTCCGAAGACCCAAGAGTTCGCTGTCTCGTGGTGTCCGGTGCCGGCGACAAAAGCTTTGTCGCGGGCGCGGATATCTCGCAATTCGAGAAAGCTCGCTCCAATGCGGATGCGGCTGCGGAGTACGAAAAAATTTCCGCCGAAGGCAAAGCCGCACTTGCCAATTTCCAAAAACCGATCATTGCCATGATCCAGGGCTATTGCCTGGGCGGCGGCATGGCGGTGGCCCTGTCGGCCGACTTTCGCATCTGTTCCGATGATTCTCAGCTCGGCATTCCTGCCGCTCGCCTGAGCATCGCCTACTCCTATGATGCGATTTACAAGCTTTGCACCTTGGTCGGACCTTCCTATGCGAAGGATATTCTGATCACGGCGCGTCGCATTAAAGCTGACGAAGCGCACCGTATCGGGCTCGTCAATCGCGTTGTGCCCGCGTCCGAGTTGGAGGCAGCGGTAGCGGAATATACCGACGCTATTCTGGAAAACGCACCACTCTCCATTCAAGCGACCAAGATGACCGTGACCGAGATTCTGAGAAATCCAGAAGATCGCGACATGGAGGCATTAAAAGAGATCGGCCGCATTTGCTTCGACAGTAACGATTACAAAGAAGGCCGCACCGCATTTATGGAAAAACGGAAACCGGTTTTCACTGGCACCTGAGTACATTCAAGAACGATGGCGTTGAAAGGCCGGCCAATCCATGGCCGGCCTATTCGTTTGTCTAGTTGAGGGTTAATGGGTGCATGCCCATATGTTTAAAAAGTTGCACCGAAGACGTTGAAATGAATCATCATTCGGGGCCGCTTGTCGTAAAGTCCGCTCATGGAGAATTGTATGCAGCTTGCCCTTGAACGGCGAGGAAGCTGATGAAGAAGTTTCTTTTTGCATCCGGGGCATTGATTCTGGTTTTGGCGATCGCGGTGTTGATCGCCCCGCAATTTATTAACTGGAACCTCTACAAATCGGAAATAGCCGCCGCGGTGCGTGACGCGACCGGGCGCGATCTCAAAATTGACGGCGATATCGAAGTGACGGTCCTACCGAGCCTCGCATTGAAGGTAAGCAGGGTGCGGTTTGCCAATGTGGCAGGGGCCAAGACCAAGGATATGCTCGTCCTTGACGATGTTCGTGTGAGTGTGGCGCTTGGCGATCTGGTGCAAGGCGAGCTTGGGGTTATTTTGACTTTGATCAAGCCCGTAGTGGCACTTGAAGTAACCCGCGACGGTAAGGCGAGTTGGGATTTAGGCCCTGTCGCAACGACGGCGAGCGCTGGAGATTCAAAGTCCGCAACTGTGGAATCCACCGATCCGTCCGCGCGTTCAGCCCCACTTGATATTCGTGTCGATAGTTTTCGAATTGAAAATGGTGAGCTTACATATTTTGACGCTCGAAGCGGGAAGCTCGAGAGCATACATAATCTCAATAGCGAGATTTCTTTCGACACATTGCAGGGACCTTTTAGGCTGAAAGGTGATGCGGGAATCCGCGGTTACCCTCTTCGATTTGAGTTCGCGACCGGCAAACTCGAAAACGGGAAACCGATGGCCCTGACGGCTACGGTTGGCTTAAAGCAAGGGGGCGGGAGCGCCACTCTCAACGGCACGGTTAGGGATCTTGCTAGACTGCCCGTTTTCGCTGGCAGCGTTCGGGCAAAGTCGACGAATCTCGCTGACCTCATCGGTGCCGTGGCTGGCCCGGCGCCGGCAGTTTTGGCGCATAAATTCGACCTGTCCGGTAAGCTAAAAGCGTCGCAATCCGATGCCGAAATATCTGATATGACCCTTCAGGTTGGCTCGGTTCGGGCGACGGGTGCCGCCGCTGCATCGTTCGCCGACGCACTGAAGGGTTCGGCCCGCCTGGATGCAGAGAGCATCGATCTTGATACTTTGCTGAGACAGGAAGAAGGAAAATCGAGCTCTAAACCTGGTGCGCGCCCGGCAACCGGAACAGTCGCTAAAGCGGGTGCAGGGTCGGATAAAGAATCGGCCGCGTCAAACCCCGAATTACCGGCCTTCACGCTGCCCCAAGATATAGATTTCACACTTGAGGCTTCGGCAAAGGTGGTGAAGTTTCGTGGCAAGCCGTTACGTCAAGCCGCTGCCAAAATTCGTCTGGCGGAAGGGCAATTGAATTTGCAGCAACTTGGTGTGTTGTTGCCCGGTAACGCCTCGGCCGGTCTTGCCGGTACGATTCAGGTGGCCAAAGGGAAGCCTTTCGTTAATGTCCGCATACGGGCGAAGTCCGATGAACTGCGTGGTTTTCTGCGTTGGCTCGATGCGGAGCCGACGGATATTTCGTCCGCTAGGCTGCGGCGGTTTTCGGTGGAAACCATCTTGCAAGGTACGCCGGATAATTTACAGGCCCATTCGCTGAAGGCGAAGGTCGATAATACCAATATCGTTGGCGGTTTAACCCTGGTGTTGGGGCCGAAACCCGCATTCGGACTAAGAGTGGAGGCGGATCGGCTTAACCTCGATTCCTATATGTCCAAGTCCGGCCAACGCACTAAAAAGCCGTCCCCGAAGTCGAAACCAAAATCCCCAGCAGCAGGCAAAAAGAAAGAACGCGTCACAAAAAAGAAGAAGAGCCGGTCACCGCTACAAACTGCCGGAGCTGGAATACTTAACCGGTTCAACGCCAATATTGGCGCTTCGGTCAAATCGCTTACATTTCAGAAACAACCGGTCCGTAATCTCAAGGCCGATCTCTCCATTCTCGATGGTGCAGTCAACCTGAAGAGTTTGAAATTCGATGACTTTGCCGGTGTTGCGGCGGCATTCAGCGGTCGGCTCAACAAGCCTGATGCCAAGCCGGTTGTTACCTTGAATTTCAATACAACCGTCAGAGATAGCAAACGGCTATTCCGTCTGTTGGGTACGCCGCCGCCGCCGGCAGTTCGACGGGCCGGCAATATCTCGGCAAAGGGCACTTTGTCGGGCGACCTCAACGGATTGAAGATTGTTGGTGCAGCGGATGCGCTTGGCGGCACAGCCAAGCTGAATGGACAGCTGCGCGGTCTGTTGAGTAATCCGAGATTCGATCTTGGAGTTGGCCTGCAGGTCCCCGAAACGACCCAATTGGTGCGGCTTGCGGATCCGGGCTATAGGCCCGTAGCCGGGAAAATAGGTCCTCTCGCTTTATCCTTCCGGGCTGTTGGCACAACCCGCAAGGTGGCGCTCAACAATATCAAGGGAAATGTTGGCTCGACGACGCTTGATGGTACGCTCGGTGCCGAACTGACCGGGGATGTACCAAAGCTGGCAGCCAATTTGAAATTGGGCGCTCTAGATTTAGACCGGTTGAAACCGCGAGCTGGGGCGCAGGCGCCGAAGGCAGGGCGCGGGAAACGCGGAGCACCTGGTTCACCACAGTCTCGGCCATCTAGTGCTCCAACGCGGGACCGTAGTGTCGGCAACGGCGTTCATCCGCGCTGGTCGCGAGATAAAATCGATGTCTCGGCTTTGCAAGGCGTCAATGCTGATTTCAATCTTGCCCTGGCATCTTTGAAAACATCGGGCTTGCAGCTTTCCAATGTGTCCCTCGAGGGGAAACTCGATAAAGGCGTGCTCGATTTGACCAAGCTTCAGGCGGGCGGCCTGGGCGGCACGGTAGCGGGCAGTGCGCGATTTGATTCATCGGCGAAAGTGCCGAGTTTTTCCGCTCGTTTGAATGCCGATCGAATGCCGATCAATCAGCTAATGCCAGCATTGAATAAAGTGCGGATGAATTTTGGTCCGTTCCGCCTGGGCGGGCGGGCCGATGGAACTGTTTCACTTAGTAAGTTACAGCTCGCCGCGCGAGGGGCTAGCGAAGCGGCGTTGGTCTCTTCGCTTAGTGGCCAGGGGCGTATCGACGGCGTCCTCAATGTTAGGCTCTCAAACGAAACCAAAACCGTTACGGGAGTTGCCGGTGCCGCCGCGGGCATCGCGGGCGTGCTTCTGGGCAACAGGGTGCGAGGCTTGCAGTCGCTAACCCAAGTCTCGGAAACAACCAACCGGCTGATCAGTTACTTCAGTCGCGCACCGAACAAGATGCTGGGAGATTTTTCCATCCAAAGCGGGACCGTAAGTAGCAATAATCTGCAAGTGATTGGCCGAAACGCTGTGTTGTTGACCGCCGGGGGTGCAGCTTTAGCGCCGTGGCGGGTCGATAGCAATTCACAGGTTATCGAAACCGGTCGTGACGGCGCGCCGTTACTGACAGCAGCGGTGCGCGGTGATATCGACCAGCCTCAAGTCAAAGTTGGTGGCGCGTGGTTGCAGCGGACCAAGGCACCGTCGCAAACAGCGCCGGCGCAACAGCCAAGCAGCGGTTGGCCCTCGCGAAGTCAGCCGGCGCCTCAGTCGAACCAGCAGCAACAACAGCCAAAACTGCCGCAACCTCAGGATATTTTGAAAGGTCTATTCGGTCGCTAGGGCCAGGGCCTAACTAATCGCTGTAGCGCGACGATGGTGCTGCAACACAAATACGCGGATTGCGCTAGAGAGATTTCCGCTTCGTTCCCGGTCGATTTCCGTTACCAATTGATTGACGGTGACCGTGCGACCGGCGGCAATCATTTTTAGGTCTGCCCAAAATGCGTTTTCGAGCGAAACGCTCGTGCGATGGCCATCGAGAATCACCGACCGCTTTTTGATTTCGCCAGGATCGTCGCTCTGTTGTATTTGGGTCGGCACAACGTTCGAAAACTCATGGTTTTGTCGGCGTTCCGCCCAGATATCGCTCGGCACGTTGTTGTCCTCCGCGTTGCAAGAGCCCGGTTGATCCATCAGCACACTCCATCATGTGCCTAATGGCAATGGCGCTTCACGTATTGTTGAACGATCGTGCGTTTGTGTTCTGGGTCGTTAAGCCAGCGAATCCGCGAAAATTTCGATCGCTCTGGCGGCGGTTTCGAGATTTTTGGCTACCGTCAGGCCCGAGGATTTACGGGGCTTGAAACTGTGTTCACCATCTTCAAGCCATTGAAACTTTATGTTCTTAGAGAGAGGGTAAGCCTGCACTTCGTCTTCGCGCCCGAACGGATCACGGGTTCCTTGGCAGATTAGCGTCGGAGTCCTGAGATCGCCGAGATGCTCAATGCGTGGCTTATCGGGCTTACCTGGCGCATGAAACGGATAGCCGAGGCACACAAGACCGTCGACACCNGTTCCATCGGCGATCATGCTCGCGATCCGGCCGCCTAGGGATTTACCGCCGATGATTAGATTTTTGCCCTTAAATTGATCGATTATCTCTTGCCATGCTTGAATCAACACAGGCTGCCGGTCCGGCGGCCGACGTTTGCCGGCTGCGCGAGCCTTGATCATGTAGGGGAAATCGAAGCGAACGACGCGAATTCCGCGCGACGCCAGATTTTCGGCGAAATATTGCAAAAAGGCATGATCCTTGCCGCTTCCCGCACCGTGGGCCAAAATTAGGGTGCGATCGGCCGATGTAGGACCATCGATGATGATGTGGTCGCTATGTTGCACAGGATTCTCCTTGCCCGGTAGATCACGCGGGACTCGAAATTTGCCCCTGGGGTGACGACACAACTTTGGAAATTACGATATAGTAAGGCGCGAAAAAATAAGGCAAGCGCCAAAATATATCGTCGAAAGGCAATAGCTTGTGAACGACATCGTGACCCATGAAGAGTCTTTGCCGGCTCTGGCGAGTGCGGGACAATTGGTGACAGTCCGCATCGGCGGTCAGCTATTTGGCTTTCCGGTTCTCGATATCAAGGGAATTGTGGAGGCCAAGGTGTTGACGCCAGTGCCTTTGGCGCCGTCTCCGATCAGTGGCATGATGAATTTGCGAGGACGTCCGATCGCCGTTTTGAATTTGCAGGACATCCTTGATTTGCCCGACCTCTCGGACCCTACTCACCGGCTGGCGGTCACGGCCGAAGACCGGGGCGAACTTTATGCTTTGTTGGTGGATGAAATCGATGATTTTGGCTCTTTGGCAGCCCCGGAGTTGGTGCCGGTCCCGCCTAACATGGATGATGCGCTAGCCAAGTACGCGAAAGGCGTATGTCGCCTTACGGACGATCAAATTTTGGTTCTGGATGTGGCGCGTCTGCTCGATCCGGATACGGTGGCGCTTATTACGAGCGCCGAACAGGAAATCGAAACAGATATCGCACATACTTTGATGGCGGATGCGGCGCCTTTCGAAGACGAGGATTTGGGATGTGTGATTGATATAGATGCGGGCGGCAAGGAATATGCGGAGCTGGCCGATGACGATGGCGAAATAGGTGAGATTTCCCAAGGCGCAGCGCCAAATGCCGAAGTTGAAGTAGTCGAACCCACACAAAGTGCCGAGGTAGACGATGATTTTGGCGTTGACGAAATCAGCCAGGAATCCGAATTAGCCGAGGAAAACGATCAACGTGAGACGGTCGACGTTGGTTCCGTTGAAATCGAAGAAGAAGGAACACAAGCGCCGGTCCCGCAAGACGCACCCGAGGCCGAAGTCGAACCGGCGGCGTCGCCGATTGCACAAGAGACCGCCGCTCGTCCGTCGCCAAGCGACCCGCATGGCGCAGTACGGCTTGATTTCCTGATTCCGCCATCTGTGGGAAAGGAAGAATCGGAGGATGAGCTTCCTGACGAGGAGGCGGCGGACAAATCGGCCGATGACAAAGACGATTCGTCCGACGCCGAAGAAGAGGCACAAGAATCTTCCGAGAGCGGTCCGTTGGAAAGTGCCGATGGATCCGATGAAGAGCCTGCAGGTGAGGCAGCGTCGGAAGAAGATCCCGCTCCCAGCGACAAACCCGCCGCGCCGCCATCGCCACCAGCTAAAAAAGTTCACTCTTCCGCACCTCTATGCGAGCGGATTGGCGGTGACGAGACAATTACTCAAGCGGTTGAGCGGCTCTACGATCAAATCTGGCGGGATAAAGAGCTCGCGGGTTTCTATTCGGCCCTTGATATGGTGCGCCAGTATGATGGTACCGCGAACCTAATCGCCATGAGTTTGGGTGGGCCGGACCGAAGCGCCAGCAGTGGCGTCTCTGTGCGTCAGGCCATATTGGGCGTTCCTGAAAGCGCCACCGACATACATTTCGATACCTGGCTAGGCTATCTTGGAGATGCCTTGCTTGAATGTGGGGCACCCGAGGAATTGGTGCCCGAAGCGGTAGCGGCATTTGAAACCTATCGCGGTACTGCCCTTAGCGATTAGCTCTCAAATAATATGTGCGATTATAATTGATCGAAAAAATCGTTACCTTTGTCGTCGGTCACGATGAATGCGGGGAATTTCTCCACTTCGATGCGCCAAATCGCCTCCATGCCCAGGTCTTCGAATTCGATACATTCGACTTTCTTAATGCAGTCGAGCGCCAAACGTGCCGCCGGTCCCCCAATGGAACCCAGATAAAAGCCGCCATGTTTTTTACAAGCTTCTATGACTGTATTGGAGCGGTTTCCCTTCGCAAGCATGACCATTGAGCCGCCAGCAGCTTGAAATTGATCGACAAAACCATCCATGCGCCCGGCTGTCGTCGGCCCGAAGGAACCGGACGCGTAGCCGGTTGGTGTTTTTGCGGGCCCGGCATAATAAATCGGATGATCTTTGAAATATTGAGGTAACTCGCCAGAGGCCTCCAATTGCGAACGGAGCCGGTTATGGGCGGAATCGCGTGCGACGATAATGGTTCCGGTTAGCGACAAGCGCGTTTTTACCGGAAAATTAGTAAGTGTGCTTAGAATGGTCTCCATCGGTTGGTTCAAATCGATTTCGACCACTTCTCCCGAGAGCTCGTCATCGGAGATATCGGGCAGATATCGCGCCGGATTGGTCTCCAATTGTTCGAGAAATACGCCATCGGCGGTAATTTTGCCAAGGATCTGCCGGTCCGCGGAACAGGACACGCCGAGCCCGATCGGCAGGCTGGCCCCATGGCGCGGTAGACGTATCACACGTACGTCGTGGCAAAAATATTTGCCGCCGAATTGCGCCCCTATACCCATTTGTTGGGTCATTTTTTGAATTTCGTCTTCCATTTCGAGATCGCGATAAGCGTTGCCCCTGTTCCCGCCTTGTGTTGGCAGGGCGTCGAGATATTTGCAACTCGCGAGTTTGACCGCTTTTAGATTGAGTTCTGCGGAGGTGCCACCTATGGCAATGGCGAGGTGATAGGGCGGGCAGGCGGCGGTACCGAGGGTGCGGATTTTTTCATCGAGAAACTCAATCAACCGGTCCGGTGTGAGTAGTGAAGGCGTACCTTGAAACAAAAAAGACTTGTTGGCCGAGCCGCCGCCCTTGGCGATGAAAAGGAACTTATATGTCTCGCCATCATCCGCATAGATTTCTATTTGCGCCGGGAGATTGGTTTTTGTGTTCGTCTCTTCATACATGGACAAAGGCGAGACCTGGCTGTAGCGGAGATTTCGTTCCTGATAGGTCTCGAATATTCCGCGGCTCAACGCCTCCTCGTCGCCGCCGCCGGTCCAGACATTTTGGCCCTTTTTACCCATAACGATGGCAGTACCGGTGTCCTGGCACATAGGCAGAATCCCGCCGGCGGCTATGTTGGCGTTTTTCAGAAGGTCGTAGGCTACATAGCGGTCGTTATCGGAGGCCTCGGGATCGTCGAGTATTTTGGCCAGTTGCTCCAAATGGGCGGATCGCAACAGGTGGCTCACATCGACAAAGGCCTGCTTCGCGAGCATCGATAGTGCTTCCGACTCCACCTTTAGAACCGGTTTCCCATCGAACTCGGCCATACGGACATGTTGGTCGGTTAGTTTTTTGTATGACGTTCCGTCTTCGCCAGTCGGAAACATCGGATGATAATCGAATACCTCACCGTTCATTTTCGAGTTTCTCCCTCTCGACGAACTAATTTTAGCAGAATTTCGCCAAATCCTGCGTTTCATGCCTCGCCCGGTTTTTAGCCTAACTGTGACTGTCGGCACAGCGTCATTTCATCCGAAAGGACAAAATACGGTCAGCGCATAGGGAGTAATTAAAATGAAATGGTTTTTGGGTGCTTTGATACCGTTCGTGGTACTGGCTTCGGTGGTGTGGCTTTTGCCTGCGGCATCGAAAACGACGATGCCCTCAGCCCCGTATTTTGAAAACCGGAGCGCCAGCGCGATTGGATAAGCGTTTGGGTTAGTCTTTTCTGAAAGCGTCTAACGCGACGACGTTGTCGGTGCCGTCTTTAGCCTTTTCCTGGTTCGCTTCCGGTTCGTGCTCACCGCTGTCATCGGCTAGCAGCGGCGCGCCGATCTCGACCGGGGTCTGAGATGCCTCGCCATCTTGCAATAGCTGGAATTGCAACGCGAAATTCACCGACGGATCGGCAAACCCAGTGACCGCGGAAAACGGCACGTTGAGCCGTTCCTGGATATCGTTGAAGCTGAGCGATACCGCGAACCCGTCCTCTTTCACATCCAAATCCCAGAATTGATATTGCAGTACGATTGTCATTTCGGATGGATATTTTGCCATCAGTGAATCTGGAATTTCCACGCCGGGATGAGTGGTCGCAAAGGTGAGGTAAATGTGGTGCGCGCCAGGCAGGCCGAATTCGGCAATTTGCTCTAACGCCTCGCGGACGACTCCTTTCAAGGCGTTTTCGACCAATTGATCGTATCGCAAAAGATCCGAACCCATAGTGACTCGATATTCCTAAAAACGACCTTTCGAACCCATCATACAGTTTACCTCGCGAATTTGCGCGCGAGGTCAACCGAGTGGGGGGCTTCTGTTGCCCGGTGCCCCCCGGACCGCGCTTACCTAACCGAAGTTACGCAGCGAGGCGGGCTTCGCCCGCAAAGTTGTCGTTGGCATTTAACGACTATGGCCCGATAACGGTGGTACCATGCCGGGAACAAAGTTTGCCTTTACTACGCGCGTCGATCCTATTTCGCCCCCGCAAATGTTCCGACGAATGCTAAATGCCGGAGAATTGGTGGAGGCGCCGGGTACCGCCCCCGGGTCCGCGACGCTTATTCCGCAAACCGTTTAGCGCCATAGCCGGCGAACCGGCGTAATCAATATAAGTTGAAATGCGGCGGATATAAACCATTGCGCCGATATTTGAGTTGAGCGCGTAAAAAAACTCGTCCCCGTCTTTCACCTAATTCACAGTAAAATCTTTGATGGCTCCCGGCGAACGGCGGGGATAGATTGGCACTATGCAACAATATCTCGACATGTTGCGGTACGTCCGCACAAACGGCGTCTACAAGGACGACCGAACCGGTACCGGCACCTATTCGGTATTTGGCTATCAAATGCGTTTCGACCTTGGCCAAGGCTTTCCGATGCTGACGACCAAAAAACTGCATCTGAAATCGATCATCCATGAACTGCTCTGGTTTTTGAGCGGCGATACCAACGTGGCTTACCTGAACGAAAATGGCGTTTCGATATGGGACGAATGGGCGGATGAGGATGGCGAACTGGGTCCGGTCTATGGTCACCAATGGCGGTCATGGCCGACGCCGGATGGTGGCGAGATCGATCAGATTTCCAATTTGTTGGATCAGATTCGCAACAATCCCGACTCCCGTCGCCTGATTGTCAGTGCATGGAATGTGAGCGACGTAGAAAAAATGGCTTTGCCCCCATGTCACTGCTTGTTTCAGTTCTACGTCGCCGAGGGCCGGCTTTCTTGTCAGCTCTATCAGCGAAGCGCCGACATTTTCCTCGGCGTTCCTTTCAACATTTCTTCCTACGCGCTGCTGACGATGATGATCGCCCAGGTGTGCGATCTAGAGCCCGGTGACTTTGTCCACAGTTTCGGCGATGCGCATCTTTACGCCAATCATCTCGAGCAGGCGGACGCCCAGCTTACCCGCGAACCCTATGATCTCCCGACCATGAGTATGAACTCTGCGGTCGAGGATTTGTTTGCGTTCAAATTTGAAGACTTCACGCTCGAAAATTACCGCTTCCATCCGCATATTCCGGCAAAAGTCGCGGTCTGATCTCGCATGCGTCTCTCTCTCATTGTGGCCATGGCGGAAAATCGAGTAATCGGCCGTGACGGAGATTTGCCGTGGCGAATTCCCGAAGACCTTCAACGCTTCAAAAACACGACCATGGGCAAGCCTATGATCATGGGCCGCAAAACGTGGGAATCGCTCGGTCGTCCGCTGCCGGGTCGGCCCCACATCGTTATTAGCCGTGATCCCGAATATGCCGCTGATGGGGTGGTCACCGTAACGTCATTTGAAGATGCACGCGCCAATGCGGAGGCCTTGGCCGACGACGAAATCATGGTCATCGGTGGCGCGGAGATTTATCGGGCGGCACTCGATCGGGCCAACCGAATCTACCTTACGGAGGTTCATCAAGCCGTGGACGGTGACACATATTTTCCCGAATTCGATCGTACCGATTGGGTAGAAACCGAACGCGAGGGGCCGATCACAGTGGCCGATGACGGACTTCAATTTAGTTTCGTGAATTTGGATCGCGCCTGAGTGCATTTCTCCGCTTCTTCAGCCTTAAAAATTGAGCATCTATCGAACTGCGGTGTATTCCGGATATTAAAAGTTCGATAGTTGTAGAACATTCGTTGACTCTGTGCTGACGAGCACCTAGATTGGGTTTTATGGAATTTGAAACCGCATCAAAATGTCTTGCCGAACTGGGTAACCCGCACCGTCTGAAGGCCTTTCGTCTGTTGGTTCAGGCAGGCCCTGAGGGTTTGCCGTGTAAGGAAATACAAGCTCATCTCGGCATCCCTAAATCCACCTTGTCGCACCACATCGCCCATATGGTTTGGGCGGGCATAGTCACGCAGACCAGGGAAGGGCGGATATTGCGCTGCCGGCTCAACTACGATCACGTACGCGGGGTATTGGATTTTTTGATGGATGATTGTTGCCGCGGGCTTTGCGAACACGAAAATTCTGCCGTGGAGCGGAATGCTAGGAAAAACGGATGACTGACGCTGCGCTAGATATCGCCGATCGGATCAGGAAGTTCGATCGTGTTGTGCTCGCAAGCCTGGTGCTGGTTCTGTCGATCGTGGTGTTTTTTCCTCAGCAATTAGGTGCCAGCCTCCGCTTCGCCGGGAGCGCCCTTCTTTTCATAACACCCTTTATCCTGTTGTCGGTTGTGGCAGCGGGTGTCGCAAAGGCGACAAGTGTCGATCAACAGGTCGCGCGAGTTATGAGCGGCAACACCACCACCGTAATCACCTTTGCCGCGCTTTTCGGAGCGCTGTCGCCCTTTTGCTCTTGCGGGGTCATTCCGTTGATTGCCGCCTTGTTGGCAGCCGGTGTTCCGTTAGCACCGGTGGCGGCGTTTTGGATCGCGTCTCCGTTGATGAGTATCGAAAAATACGTCCTCGCGAGTGCGATCTTCGATCCTGCTTTTGCCAGCATATATCTGGCGACGGCTGTAGTCGCCGGTCTTGGTGCTGGGTTTGCGACACATTGGGTGCGGAATCGAGCGCCGTTCCAGAATGTGTTGCGTGACGGCGTGGTTTCAGGCTGCGCAGTCAGCGCGCTAAAGAAAGACGCGCCAGTGGTATGGCCGTTTTGGCGCGAAACGGATCGTCGGCAAGTATTCAATGACACCGCGATTTCCAGTGGCGCGTTCCTCTTCAAATGGCTGACGCTCGCCTTCTTGATTGAAAGCCTGATGGTTGCGTGGTTGCCGGCGGAAACGATCGGTCAGGTGCTGGGCGGTGATAGCTGGTGGACGGTGCCTGCCTCGACTGCCGTTGGTATCCCAGCCTATTTGAACGGATTTGCGGCTTTGTCGCTGGTTTCCCGGTTGGTGGAAATGGGTGCGGCACCCGCCGCGGCGCTTGCATTCCTAACTGCAGGCGCGGTGACAAGTTTCCCGGCCGCCATGGGTGTGTACGCACTAGTGAAGAAGCCGGTCTTCTTTTGGTATATCGGCCTTGGACTTTTCTTTTCGCTTGCCGCCGGGTTCGCGTATCAAATCATTCTCGGCTAGAAGCTAAAAGGTAATCACGCTCCGAATGCTTTTGCCTTCGTGCATCAGGTCGAAGGCATCGTTGATTTGATCCAACGGCATGGTGTGAGTGATGAGATCGTCGATATTGATCTTACCGTCCATGTACCAATCGACGATTTGCGGCACTTCGGTCCGCCCCTTGGCACCACCAAATGCGGTCCCGCGCCAGGTCCGTCCGGTGACAAGCTGAAATGGCCGCGTGGCGATTTCTTCACCGGCGCCGGCAACACCGATGATGATGCTTTCGCCCCAGCCCTTGTGACAACTTTCCAGCGCGGCGCGCATCACTTCCACATTGCCGATGCATTCAAAGGTGTAGTCCGCGCCGCCGTCGGTCATTTCGACGATCGTCGCTACGAGATCATCGCCACAGTTTGCAGGGTTGACGAAGTGTGTCATGCCGAATTTTTCTGCGAGCGTCTTTTTCGAGGGATTGGTGTCCACGCCGATGATCATTTCCGCACCGGCGAGCTTGGCGCCTTGAATTACGTTTAGTCCGATACCGCCGAGCCCGAATACCGCAACATTCGCGCCTTCTTCCACTTTGGCCGTATTCATCACCGCGCCCAAGCCCGTGGTCACGCCGCACCCGATATAACAAACTTTGTCGAACGGGGCGTCTTCGCGAATTTTTGCCAGCGCGATTTCGGGTACCACGGTGAAATTGGAGAAGGTGGACGTACCCATGTAATGGTGGATCGCCTCGTCGCCTAACGAGAATCAGCTCGACCCGTCGGGCATCAAGCCCTGGCCTTGGGTTTCGCGGATCGCACCGCAAAGATTGCTCTTGCCTGAATTACAGAATTTGCAATCGCCACATTCGGGAATATAGAGCGGGATCACATGGTCGCCGGGTTTGAGGCCGGAAACACCAGGACCTACTTCGGCTACAACGCCGGCGCCCTCGTGACCAAGGATGGCAGGGAAGAGTCCTTCCGGGTCGCGGCCCGATTTGGTGAATTCGTCAGTGTGGCAGACACCGGTGGCTTTGATTTCGACCAGACATTCGCCCTCTCGCGGACCGTCCAGTTGCACGGTTTCGATGGCAAGTGGTTTGCCGGCTTCGAACGCGACGGCGGCACGGGTATCCATGATTTCCCCTAGGCAATAGTTATCATTCAATGGTTATTATTGAGGCATACCCTGTCAAAGCTGTGCGGTCATGGCAAGCGGTTAGGAGGACGTGATCCAGTCCGCGATCACCTGGACTGCCCTTTCCTCAATGTCGAGAAACCCGTGATGGGAGAAAGCCCGGCACTCATCATCGGGATTACCGGCGGATCCGCCTACTAGGCCGATCAGCTGTTTCTTCGGCGCGTTTTTTAAGTCGTCGAGAAAGTCATCCTGATCGCGCCACAATGTCACGTAACATTCGTCATCCTTGTGATGGACAATCAACGCAGGTACTCGAATTTCATCCAGGTTGGCATCGCTGACATCCGGTCGACCGCTATTGCTCATGCGGGTTACGGATGCGGTAAAGACCACGCCATCGGGCCCCGCTCTCCCTTTCAGCTCTGCCGCGACATGGGCTACTGAAATCGTTCCTCGGCTCGTGCCTACCAGCCAAACCGGCACCGGCGCAATCTGCCGCAAGCGTTCGATCAGCTTGGCAACATCCGCGGGGTGGTCGCCAGAAAGCCGATAGCGGTCACGGCTTCTGATTTCGTCCGGCATGTCGTAGACGGCGACTAGCAGGCCTAGTTTTTGAAAAAGGCCACGGCTCCGGATGAGAAAATTACCGTCGCGTTCGATTGTGCCGTCGTCATTGATGCCGATTTCGCCACTGCCGCCGGCGAATAGTACGACGCTTGCCTTTGGCGGTCCTGCAGGTTCGAGAATGAGAACTTTTTGACTGACGTCGGCACGAAGTTTGAGCGTTTCGACGGTCTGTGCCGCGAGAGGTCCAGACGCAAAAAATAATTGTATTGCGAAGAACGTCGCCGAGCCGCGCCTCATCGCCGCCCCATCACCAATACCCAATAGTGAATATGGCGTGCCCGACCGCCGTCGTTTGGAAGGTAACGATAGCCGATACCCGCTTCTTTTATATCGCGCTCAAGCATTGCCTCTCTGTGGCTATCTGAGCGAATCCAGCCACGCACCACTTCATCGGGCGAGGGTTGGCCGGCCGCGATATTTTCCAAAATGAACCGCCATGGATAACCGGCGCGCTCTGCACGCTCCGCCGCGCTGCTGCCATCCGGTGCCACATGGGAGAAATAATCACGGTCCGCCATGTCGTCCGAATGGACCTGTGCGGCTTCGTTCAAATCTTCATTGATCCGAAGCGGCTTGAGCCTGTAGCGGGCACGAAAGGCGTTGACGCGTTGTAGTACTTCGGCGCGCCAGTTACCGGAGACCCGCCGTGCCGGGTTGGCAAGCGTTATTGCCCAATAGTGATTATGGCCGCGGGGGTCATTGGCGACGGCGGAGTAGCCAATTCCGATCTCGACCATTTGCGGGTCAAGAATATGGTTGCGTTTACGGTCATCCAACTCCCAATGACCGACAACATGCGCCGCAGTGGGGTATCCGGCGGCGACCTGAATTGCAATCCGTTGAAATGCATAACCGGTTTTCAGAACGTTTTTTGCGAACTCCGATCCGTCGCGGGCACGCGTATCGAAAAATCTATGTCGTGCCATGTCTTCCGCGTGACGCTGCGAAAATACGGTGAGGCGAGGTTCGAGGCGAAGCGGATTCAAGCCGTGTTTGGATCTAAGCTTGTTAACCTGGTGCAGTACCTGATCGAGCGATTTTGCCGGAGCGATGTCCGGTTGGGAGAACAGGAAAATGGCTAATATGAGAGCGAAAATTCGCATGTCGAAACTCTACCCAATTATAGGTAGCTACTGAATAACGATGTTGGGTGCCGCCCTTTGACCGGTTTCGCCGTCTTCCAGCGCCGCCCAAACCTTTGCCGCGATGCCGCGAAATGACTCTGCGTAAGGACTTTGCGGCTGGCTTACCACTACCGGATTGCCGCCATCGGACGTTTCACGAATGTCCATATGAAGTGGGATTTCGCCCAGAAAAGGTACGCCTAGAGTTTCCGCTTCTTCGCGGGCACCGCCATGACCGAATATATTCGACTGATGGCCGCAGCTCGGGCACTGAAAGTAGCTCATATTCTCGACAATGCCGAGAACCGGCACTTCGACCTTGCGAAACATATTCAGACCCTTACGGGCGTCGATTAGGGCGATGTCTTGGGGCGTCGAGATAATCACCGAACCCGCTAGGGGCACTTGCTGTGCCAAGGTAAGTTGTGCGTCTCCGGTGCCGGGCGGCATGTCGACCACCATAATGTCGCATTCACCCCAGTCCACGTCGCGCAGGAATTGCTGCAATGCGCCCATTACCATCGGCCCGCGCCAAATCATTGGCGTGTCTTCTTCCACCAGGAAGCCCATCGACATCAGCTTTAGACCGTGTTTTTCGACAGGCTTTAACCTCTCATCGCCGGCGCTATCTGGTTTTTCGCCGGCCACTCCCATCATGCGCGGTTGCGACGGGCCATAAATATCAGCATCCAGGAGTGCGGTGCGTTGGCCGTTGGCAATAAAAGCCAGAGCGAGATTGACGGCGACTGTCGACTTGCCGACACCTCCCTTACCGCTCGCGACCGCAACGATATGTTTGACGCCGGCGGCCAAATCCGCGGATTGTTGATTTCCGCCCTGTGGCCGGTTTTCTTTTGGTTGCTCTGCGGTGGCGCTTTGGGTCGCTGCACGATGTGCGGTCAACACGACTGTAACGGAAAGCACGCCCGGCAATTTTTCCACGGCTTTTACGGCGGCTTGTCAAACCGGTTCCATTGCCGCGCCTTGATCCGGCTCGACTTCCAAGGAAAACCCTATATTGCCGTCCTTGATCACCAAACCGGTCACCATTTCGAGACTGACCACATCCTTCCCGCTATCGGGTTCGATGACGGCTGTCAGAGCGTCCAGTATTTGCGCTTCGGTTGGTCCGGACATGATTGAAATCCTCGTGCGAGCACCGATATTTATGCCTGATAGACCGCTAAGCGACAACTTCGCCTTTACGCATCGGCGCCAGCGGTGTCATATATGACCGAACGCCGGTTGGTAAAGGCCTCCGGTACGATACAAACAGATTACCAGGATGAGGAAGAAGATATGCCTTGGCAAAATCAAAGTGGCGGCGGCGGCCCATGGGGCGGCGGCGGTGGTGGTCAAGGCCCTTGGGGCGGCAGTGGCGGAGGTGGCGGAAATCCGCCAGACCTCGATGAAGTGCTGCGCAAGAGCCAGGATAAGCTGAAAAGAATTTTCCCGGGCGGCGGTTCCGGCAAGATTTTGACCTTGATTGTTCTTTTAGTGGTTGGCGTTTGGTTGCTGACTGGCTTCTACCGGGTGCAGCCGGACGAACAGGGCGTGGAACTCATTTTCGGTAAGGCGCTGCCGGTGCCGAAAGGTCCGGGTCTTCATTACAATTATCCGGCGCCGATCGGCCAAGCGATCACACCGAAAGTGACAAAATCAAACCGGGTCGATGTGGGTTATCGCAGTACATCGGACCGGCGTGGCCGAGTTGGCGCAGACCAGGATGTTCCGCAAGAAAGCCTAATGCTGACCCAAGACGAAAATATCGTCGATATGGATTTTGCGGTGTTGTGGAAAATCAAAAACGCTAAGAATTATCTTTTTAATATCCGTGATCCGGAACTGACGGTGAAGGCAGTTGCGGAAAGTTCGATGCGCGAAGTAGTCGGTCAGACGTCATTCGATGACGCGGTAACGATCGGGCGCGAACAGATGCAGGCACGGACCAAAGAGCTGATGCAGAAGATATTGGATACTTACAATGCGGGTATCGAAATTGAGAATGTGCAGCTGGAGCAGTCCGATCCGCCTAAACAGGTGATCGATGCGTTTAACGATGTGCAGCGTGCCCGTCAGGACCAGGAGCGGCTGCGCAACGAGGCCGAAGCATATGCCAACTCCATCGTGCCCCAGGCTCGCGGCCTAGCGGAACAAAAGATCAAACAGGCCGAAGCCTATCGCGAACAGCAAATCCAGGAAGCGACCGGTGAGGCGAAGCGGTTCGAGGATGTTTACAAATCCTACCAGGCTGCACCCGAAGTTACGAAGCGGCGCATGTACCTGGAAGTGATCGGGCAAGTCTATGGCGATGCGCAGAAGGTCATTATCGACCAGAAAGCGGGCTCAGGTCCGGGTGTCGTACCGTATTTACCGCTTCCGGAGGTGCAAAAACGCGCACGCGAGAATGCGGAACCGGAAACCGATTCCGATACGACGGAAAACGCGCCTGACGGCGCCTCAAGAACGCAATAGGTGGGGGCGAAAATGTCAAAGAATAAAGTTGTAATTTTGGGAATTATCCTCGTCGTCGGTGCCGTCATACTGTTGCAGACGTTGTTCACGGTGCACCAAACTCAACAGGCGATCGTGCTTCAGTTCGGTGAACCGAAACGCGTTATTCGCGCGCCTGGATTGGCGTGGAAAATTCCTTTCATCCAGAATGTCCAATATTACGATCGCCGGACGTTGGATTTGGATCCGCCGCAATTCGAGGTTCTGTTGACTGACAAGAAGCGCATCAATGTGGATGCCTTCGCGCGTTATCAGATTATCGATCCTTTGCTGTATTTCCAGCGTGTCACGACCGAAGCGACCGCGCGCGACCGATTGGGCAAACTGATCAATCCAGCCTTGCGGGCGGTTATCGCGAAGGTATCGCTCAAGGAAGTGCTGTCCGCAAAGCGTAGTGGTTTGATGGAGCTGATTCAAAAGCAAGTCGAAGGTGATGCCGCGCGGCTCGGGATGAAAGTCGTCGATATTCGGATTGGACGTACCGATTTGCCGGACGATACCAGTAAGTCTGTGTATGACCGAATGCGCACCGAGCGTGAACGCCAGGCCCGTGAAGCGCGCGCCGAAGGCAAGGAGATCGCACAGAAGATTCGCGCCCAAGCTGACAAGGAACGCACGGTCTTATTGGCTAATGCGGAACGTGATGCCCAGATTTTTCGCGGCCAGGGCGAAGCCGAGCGCAATAACATACTGGGTAAAGCCTACGGTCGGGATCCGGAGTTCTTCGCATTCTACAAATCGCTTGAACAATATCAAAAAGCGCTGATTGGCAACGACACCACCATGGTCTTGAGCCCTGACAGCGAATTCTTTCGGTATTTCGGCGATTTCGGTGTGCAAGGCGGCAAAAAATAAAGGCTGAGTTTTCATGATTCGGCTTGTTTTACTCGCGGTGGCGTTATTTTTTGCCATCGAAGGGGCAATTGCCGCATTCTGGCCGGCGTGGGCAAAGCGCAAAATGAGCGACCTACAGGACGTGCCAGACCGCACGCTAGGTTTTGTGGGCTTTCTTTTTATCGTTATCGGCGGCGTTGTTGCCGGCCTGACCGAAGGGTTATTGCAGATCGCCTGTCTGGCGATCGCGCTGGAGGGCCTTCTTTATGGCTTTCTACCGATGGTGATGAAAAAGGTTATGCGTTACGGGGTGGCTTCGGGTGAGGCCGTCGTCAAGGTTTGGGGCGAAACTGCGCTCGGTATCGGAGCGGCCGGGCTGGTTTTGTTCTATTGATTGGCTAGGCAAGGCGGCAAAATTGCCAGATGTCCGCCACAATTCAGCCACGGTTATAGCGATAATTTGAAGATATTTGGGTATCCGACTTTGCTATATTGAACTGGCTGTCGAGCGGCATACATGCGGGTTAAGAGGCTCCCGGTTCCAACTCGATTTCTGGGCGCCGCCGCATGATATTTAGGATGGAGGGTCCCATGGACCAAATGAGGAAAGTACGATCGACGTTTACCGCCACGCGCGGCCTGAAAATGTTGGTCGCGTTGCCGCTGGTTGCGGTATTCATGTTTCAGGCCGCACCTGCAATGGCGCGCTCCGCGCCCGATAGTTTCGCCGACTTGGTGGAGAAGTTGCTGCCGGCAGTGGTCAATATTTCAACCAGCCAAAAGGTCAGCCGGAAAGGCGGGCAAGGTTTTCCAGATTTCGATCTGCCGCCGGGCTCTCCGTTTAAGGATTTCTTCGATCAATTCAAAAAACATCGCAAGGACGCGCCCGAGCCCAGCGAAAAAGCGACATCGCTTGGATCCGGATTCATCATCGACAGCTCCGGTCTCATCGTGACCAACAATCATGTCATCGACGGTGCCGATCAAATTACCGTAGTGCTTAAGGATAAGACCCGTCTCGAAGCAAAGGTGGTCGGTAAGGACGAGAAAACCGATCTAGCCCTGTTGCGCGTTAAATCGAAAAAACAGTTGCCGGCTTTGCGCTGGGGCGATTCGCGAAAAGCGCGTGTCGGTGATTGGGTGCTGGCGATCGGCAATCCACTCGGTCTCGGTGGCTCGGTCTCGGCGGGGATTATTTCCGCCCGCGGCCGCGACATTCGCTCAGGGCCCTACGATGATTTCATCCAAACGGACGCGCCGATCAACCGCGGCAATTCCGGTGGTCCGCTTTTCGATATGCAAGGGCGCGTTATTGGTATCAACACGGCCATTCTTTCGCCGAACGGCGGCAGTATCGGCATCGGGTTTTCGATCCCGTCGCAATTGGCCAAAGGGGTCATCGCGCAGTTGCAAAAATTCGGTGTGACCAAGCGTGGTTGGCTTGGCGTTCAGATTCAGACCGTATCCAAAGACATCGCCGACAGCCTCGGTCTCGACGAAGCCTATGGTGCGTTGGTTGCGGGGGTCGTTAAGGATAGCCCCGCTGCTCGTGCCGGTTTTAAGAGTGGTGACGTTATTCTGAAATTCGATGGCAAGCGAGTTGAGGAATCCCGACGGCTTCCTCGCATGGTTGCGGAAACAGATGTCGGCAAGGATGTAAGAGTCGATGTCTGGCGAAACAAGGGAAACAAGCGTCTTTATGTAAAACTTGGCGAACTGGAAAAGGTAGACCAGGTTTCGTTGAAAGGCGGCAAGTCGCGTCCGAAAGGCAATTCACGAGACTTCGATGAACTCGGTCTTAGTCTTGCGCCGATCAGCGACAATCTCGCCAAGCGCTTCAAACTCTCCGAAGATGTCGAGGGCGTACTGGTCACCGGCGTGAAATCTGGCGGCGTCGCAGCGGACAAGGGTCTGCGGCCCGGTACGGTGATCGTCGAGGTCAATCAGGCCAAAGTGAAGACCCCTCGCGAGTTCGCTAAAGCGCTTAAGAAGGCCAAGGATGCGGATCAGAAGTCTGTGTTGCTTTTAATCAACGAAGGCGGCGAGGTTCGCTTTATCGGTCTTAAGCTCGGTAAAAGCTGAGGGCGAACTCGACACCAAACTATCTGACCTAAATTTTAGAGCGGCGCCTTTATTTGGGCGCCGCTCTTTTTTTGCCAATTGCCAGCTGTCTAGAAATCCCCGCCCCGTTCGGCATAATGAGAATCAATGAATTCGCAGGAATTCCGGGGGAGAGTATGACGGCTCAGGCGAACAAAGCCTCGACACGTCTCAAAAAGCTAATTCATCGCAAGGACAAGGTGCTGGTGGTGCTGCATCCGCCGTCGGCTGCCCATGCGCGGGTGATGGAGGCGGCAGGCTGCGAATGTGGCTTCGTCGGTACCGGCGGCGTTGTTGGCGCTTACACAGGCATGGACGATGTGGGCCAGGCGGGCATGATGGAGTGCATCCAGATCGCCGGCTGGATCGCCGACAGTGTCGAGTTTCCGGTCATTATTGATGGTGACACCGGTCACGGCGGCATTATGGCGGTGCGGAGGTTGGTGAAGGAGAGCATCAAGGCCGGCATTGCCGGAATTCGTATCGACGATCAGCCGATCGAAGGCAAACGTAAGACCCAGAGCGATGGCGTCGAGGTGGTGCCGCTCGAACAGGCGATTGCGCGTTATCGGGCCGCCGTCGATATGAAAAACGAACTCGACCCCGATTTTGTCATCCAGGCGCAATGTTATGCGCGCGATGCCGCCAATAGCGATCTCGACGATTGCATCAAGCGTCTGCAGGCGTACGAGCAAGAGGCGGGTGTCGATTGGGTTCAGCTTGAATCGCCGCATTCGAAAGACGAGATCGCGCAAGCGCGCAAGGCGGTGAAGGGGCCACTCTCCTTTATGAAAGGCAAGCTCGACCGGTTTTTGACGCTGGAAGAGCATTTGGAGCTCGGTTGCAATATTGCCTGGTTCCCCGGATTTACCCATCACGTTACCTGGGCGGCGCTGTTCGATTTCATGCAGGATTTTAACGAGCGCGGCATGACCGCTTGGGAAGATTTTCAGGCTGAACGCAAGGACAAACCATACCCGATCCCCAAGGTGGGGCCAGAGGGAGAGGGTCAGGCGAAACAAATGGAGCTGGAAAGAAAATATTTCAGCGAGGAGATGCTTACGAAATACGACGACTAATGAGGCGAAGTCAGGAGGGAGAAATGGCACGCAAAGGATTTAAAATTTTCGATACGGATACCCATGTGGGACCTTACGTAAACGTACTCGAACCATATATGAGTGCGCGCGATAAGCAGGTGCTCGAAGAGGATTGGGCCGAGTTCAAGGGCAAGGGCGCCCGAACCGACAATACGTCCTACACTCGGGGGGCTCGCAAATACCTTCGGCGTCTGGGGGAGGCCGAAGCCGATACTTCGAAAAAAGGCTACATGGCCGGATTTATCGGCGCACAAAAGAAAAAGCCATCGTCGCTGGTGGACAATGATTCATCCGAACGTATCAAGGATATGGACCTGGAAGGGGCAGATGTGAATTTAACCCTGCCGTCCGGCTGGTTCGGCACCTTCATTGGCCATGATGATGTGGAACTCGAGACAGGGATGCTGTCTGCCTACCATCAATGGATGGAAGACTATTGTTCGCCCTATCCGGACCGGATCGGCGGCGTCATTCTCTGCACCGGTCGAGATGTCGAGTTCAGTGTTAGCGAAATCAAGAAATGGGGCAAATCGGTTTGGGCTTGGGGCATCCTTGTCTACACCCCGCCGAAAATGCCGCTCGATCATCCCAGTTTAGAGCCGATTTGGAAGGCCGCAGCCGATCACGACCTGTCGATAACGCTGCATACCTTTACAGTAATGCCGCCCTACGCACCGGGGGGCACCGACAATTGGGAAAATCTTTTCCTGCAACGCTCGGCGTCCCATCCCTGGTGCGGCATGCGGAACGTGGCATGCATTCTCGGCTCGGGGTTGATGGACCGATATCCGGATATCCGGGTTGGTTGTCTCGAGGCAGGCCACAGCTGGCTGCCGTTCTGGATGGCGCGGATCGACGAGCATGCCCGCACGATTCCGAGCGCACTGCCGGAGAGCCTCGACAAGTTACCGAGTGAGTTCGTGCATAGCGGACGCTTTTTCCAGAGCATCGAAATACCTGAAGGCGAGAAGCTCACCAACATGATTATCGATTTCTTGGGCGAGGATATCCTGATGTATGCGTCGGACTATCCGCATGGCGAGAGCCATTTCCCGGAATCGGTGGACATGGTCATGGACTGGGATATGTCCGATGAGCGTCGCCATAAGTTACTATGGGAAAATGCGTGTAAATTTTATGCGCGCGCGCCCGTCAATTGATGGTCGATTGATGGGGTAAATTGAAAGGGGTCTGAAGTCGCCATGCCGAAAATTGATAAAGTCGAAGTCCGGGTCACCGATTACACTTCGCGTTTGCAGCGCACGACGATGCATGGCGACTACGACACCGGCGCGGCGGGTACGCTGCTGGGCAAGCCGTGCCTGATCCGGATTTTTGCCGACGGCATTATCGGCTACGCACAGGTGCGCCCGACCACGCCCGGCCATTCCATGCCGGATACCTGGAAGAGCGTCACCGGGGCGTTCGAGGAGATTATCGGCCCCATGCTCATCGGTCGCGATATCTTCGATCTCAATGCGATATACGCCGAATTCGACATGATCTTGCCCTTCAACCCGGTCGTGCGCACATTGTTGGATTTTGCCCTCCACGACGCGCAGGGCAAGGCGACCGGGCAACCGGTCTATAACCTGCTGGGCGGCCTTTCTCAGGAGAAGCTGCCGCTTGAGTGGTCAATCAGCATGTATGACGATCCGCAACGGAGCATTAACGATGCGCTTCGGGGCAAGCAGGAGTTCGGCATCAACGTCGCGTGCCTAAAGGCGGGATCGCCCAAGGGTTGGCGCCACGATGTGGAGTCTTTCGAGAAGCTGCGCGAGGCGTGCGGCCCGGATATGCAGCTCGGCATGGACCCCAACACCGCCTGGAGCGTACCGGAGACGATTTTGGCGTTGGAAGCAACCCGCGATGCCAGGCTCGACTATATCGAGCAGCCGATCGAGCGGCGCGATCACACGGGTATGGCCCATATCCGCCGCAACGCGCGGGGCACCATGGTGATGGCGGACGAAGCAGTGATGAGCGTCCAAGATGCTCATGATCTCGCCAAGGCGGAGGCATGCGACGTATTTTGCTTCAAGCTTTACCGTATGGGCGGGTTGAAGGTGGCGCAAAAGATCGCCGGTATTGCCGAAGGCGCGAATATCCTTATCAATATCGGTGGACTTGCGGTGATGTCGCAGTTGGAAGCGGCCGCTGCGGCGCATTTTTACGCGAGTCTGCCGGCGCGTCGTTGCATGCCGGCCGGTGAGTTTATCTTCGGACTTGGGGTTTCCGGCGAAGATCCGCTGGTGCCCGAAACCGATTTCAGGATCGAAGACGGTCACGTCGTCCCGCCCAAGGGCCCGGGCTTCGGGATCGAGATCGACGAAAAAATGTTGGAGAAATACACGCTCTATAAGGAGGAAATTTCATGAACGCTCAAGTCGCAGAACTGGACACGGCTGCCGAAATTCCGCCGGTCACCCGCATCGTCGCCGAATGGGTGGCAAACCTGAAATATGAAGACATCCCCGAAGAGACCCTCGGCCACGCCAAGCGTGCGCTGTTGGACAGTCTCGGCTGCGGCATTTTCGGCAGCCGCCAGGAATGGTGCCGCTTGGCGACCATGGTCGCCGCAGAGAATTCGCCGGGTGGACCGTGCACGATTTGGGGTACCGACAAGAAGGTCGGCCCGATCGACGCTGCAATGGTCAACGGCACGGCTATCCACGGCTTTGAAATCGACGATCTTCATGTGGAATCGATGCTGCATCCGGGTGCGGTCATTCTGCCGGGAGTCATTGCTTTGGCTCAGGCACGCAATTTGTCGGGTAAGGATATTTTGCGCGGTCTCGTTGCCGGCTACGAAGTCGGTATCCGCACCGCAATCTGTTCTTCGATCGAGCATAAGCTGAAAGGCTTTCACATGACGGCGACCAACGGCACCATCGGTGCTGCCGCCGCCGCCGCCGCGACGCTCGGACTAGACGTGGAACAGACCAACGATGCCATCGGTATTTCGGTGAGCTTTGCTTCCGGTCTCTACTCCGCACGCAAGGGGGCGATGACCAAACGGTTGCATGCGGGCCTCGCGTCGCGAAGCGGCGTTCTGGCCGGGTTGCTGGCTGAAAAAGGCTTCACCGGCGCCAAAGACGGGCTCGAAGTCGATTTCGGCGGGGATTTCTCGACCATGGGTGATGACTCCGATCTCTCGATCATGACCGACGATCTCGGCGACCGCTGGCATATCAACGACAACGGCTTCAAGGCTTATGCCTCCTGCGGCAGCACGCATACCACGGTCGATTGCGTGAAAAAGCTGATGGAAGACGGGCTCAGTGCCGAGAATCTCGAGAACCTGACCGTTAATATTTCGAAGGCCGGGTTTACCAATGTTGGCTGGGAGTACTTCCCGGGCGGCGTTGTCGGCATGCAGATGAACGGCCGGTTCGTTGCCGCGACTGCCTTGCTGAAGGGCGAGGTATTCGTCGATCAGTTCGACGAGGAACGCATGGAAGATCCGGAGACACTGGAGCTGATCAAGAAGATCGATTTCGTGCACGATCCCGATATCGATGCGCTCGGTCTCGCCAAACGTCACACGGTGGTGGTCAAGGCGCGGACGACCGACGGCAAGGAGATGGAAGCGACGCGAGAGCAGCGCACGGGTAGTGCGCAATTCCCGCTGACCAATGACGACCTCGAATCGAAATTTCGCCGGACCGCCGGTGTGGTGATTTCGGAAGAGGCCGCCGGCCGGGTTGTGGAATTGTCCAACACGGTCGAGACGGTCGAAAGTGCCGAGGAACTCTGCAATCTGTTGGCAGGTTAGTTCGCTTAGCGCTTGTCCGTTCTCGGAAACGAGCTAAGTTGATCTTGGTCCAACCCGGTATTTCCTGAGGGAACCTCCATGGCCCAGGCAGAATCCGCCGCGCCACTGACGTGGCGCGATCAAAGCGTTGTCGCGCTGGTCAGCGCCGGTCATGGTGTGACCCATTACCTGCACACCATCGTGCTGGTGGTTAGCCCGATCATCAAAGAGAAGTTCGACCTCTCCTATACCGAACTCGGCCTGTTTTTCACGATTTATACGACCGGGAATTTCTTGGCCTCGGTTATCGGCGGACCCTTCGCCGACCTGACGGGCCGGCGCCTGCTGCTCCAGGTCATCTCGATGACGATCCTTTCGCTCGCCATTCTTATCCTGGGCTTTGTCGAGGAATATGCGGTGTTGTTGGCAATCGGCGTGTTTATCGCCTTTTCCAACCAGCTTTGGCATCCGGCCGCTATCCCCTATTTGGCGACCCGTTTCGACGCCCATCGGGGCTACGTGATGTCGATCCACGGCATGTGCTCGAATATCGGCGATGTATTGGTACCCCTGGTGGTGCCGGCGATGCTGACCGGCAACTATATGATTGCCCAGTTGGAGCCCATGTCCTGGAAGAGCGTGATGATCGTCAACACGCTGCCGGGATTTTTGATCCTGCCGTTTTTGGTGCTCATGGCGCTCCGTGAGAAAGGCTCGGCAACGAGCGGCCGTGGCCTTGGTCTCAAGAGCTACTTCGCCGGTATCGTCGAGCAGGCGAAAAATCGCACGGTCCTCGGGATCGGGCTGATCGCCGGGCTCAGGACGACCGCTCAGTCGGGCTCGCGCAACTTCCTGCCGGTTTATTTGGTCGATCAGTTCGACTGGAGCCTGACCCAAGCGGGTATCGCGCTGTTGCTGCTAAATCTCGGTGGCTCTTTTGGGGCGATCCCAGCGGGCATGGCATCGGACAAATTCGGCCGGCGCAAGGTCATGATGTGGGCGATCTCCTTGGCGACGATCTTTATCGTGGCGCTGCCTCTGCTTCGCGATGAATTGCTGATCGTGCTCGGGATTTGCCTCGTCGGCTTTTCGATCTATGCCACCCGGCCGGTGTTGATCAGCTGGATGATGGATTCGGTGCCGGGCGAATTCCGGGGCACCGCCACGAGCCTGATGTTCGCCACCCAGTCCACTTTTTCGATCCCGAACATGGCGATCACCGGAATCATCGCCGACACCTTCGGCATTATCACGATCTTCTATTGGTTCGCGCTGATGTTGCTCCTGGCCAATGCGGTCGTGTTCCTCTTGCCCAAGGACGATTGAGCGAACATGGCCGAAGCCCGATCCGGCGCCATGCTGCCCGCCCGCGATCAGGGAATCGTCTTTCTGATCGGTGGCGCCCACGGCATCACCCATTGGATTTATGTTTCGATCATCATCCTCTTGCCGGAAATCCGGACCGAATTTGACCTAGATTACACCTGGGCCGGTATTTTCATTTCCGTGTTTTATGTCGGCACCGCGGTGACCAATGTCATCGCCGGGCCCGTCGGCGATATGACCGGCCGCCGCGTGCTCCTGCAGGCTCTGGCTTTGGTGCTGATCAGTCTTGGCGCCTTTCTGATGAGCATCTCGCCCGACCTGTGGATGGTCTGGGCGGCGGCGGTTTTGGTCGCCATGTGCACCCATCTCTGGCATCCGGGCGCCATTCCCTATTTGACCACGCGCTACGAGAAGAATCGCGGCTATGTGATGTCGATCCACGCTCTGTTCGCCAGCATCGGCGATAGTGCCGGGCCGTTCGTTACGGGGATATTGGTTTCGGGCACGGTGCTCGGTGTCAGCTTCGGTTGGGGCTGGCGGGACGTCACCTTGATGTTGGCGGTGCCGGGCCTCGCGGTGCTGCCGTTCATCATCTATTTCCTCGGCATCCGTGATCCGATAGAGCGGCGCGCGAGCGACGGCGGTATGGATTTACGGACCTATCTTCAGGGCATTTGGAGCCAATTCAATAACCGGACCGTGCTCGGTATTGCCGCGATCACGGGGCTGCGCAGCGCGGCCCAGGGCGGTATTCGCAATTTCCTTCCGTTCTACGTGGTGGATATTTTGGGTCTGGACCTCGCCTATGGCGGATTCTTGCTGCTGGTGATGAATCTCGGGGGCACGGTCGCGGCGGTGCCCGCGGGCATGGCATCGGACCGATTTGGCCGCCGCCGCATTGCCATGCTCGCCCTCAGCTTTACCGTCATCTTCGTCATCATGTTGACCTTCATCCAAAGCGAGACTGCCCTCGTCTTCGGGGTCGCGATGCTGGGACTTTCCATGTTCGGCTTACGGCCGGTGATGATGAGCTGGATGATGGACATCATGCCGCCCCAGTTTCGAGGCTCGGGCACCAATCTCATGTTCACCACCCAATCGATCCTAAGCGCCGCGACGCCCGCGATAGCCGGCATTATCGCCGATGCCTATGGGCTGGCGACGATCTTTTACCTCTTCGCAGGCATCTTCCTGATCGCCAATTGTCTGGTCTATTTGCTGCCGGACGATAAGGCGACAAAGCCAATCGAATGATGTAGGGAATACCTATGTCCAAACTCCTCTCCGCTTTCAAACTTCCCGATCCCGGGCCTGCGCTCGGTATGCTGGCGGGGCATGGGGCGACCCATTGGATGATAGGCGTGTTCTACGTTCTGCTGCCGTTTGTGCGGGAGTCGTACGGATTTAGCTACTTACAGATCGGCTGGCTGCTGACCTCGTTCGAGGCGGGAGTTCTGGTTTTCAGCCTTGCCAGCGGGCCGGTGGTGGACATGACCGGGCGGCGGGTCATCTTTCAGGTTCTGGCGTTGGTAATCGGCGGGCTCGCCATGGCCGCGCTCACCGTATCGCCCGATTTCACGATGTTTTGCCTGCTGGCCGCCTTGATCGGCGGGATGACGCAATTCTGGCATGCGCCGGCAACCGCGTTCCTGTCGTTCTATTACACCTCCAATTGGGGTTACGTGGTTGGCCTTCACGGCATGGGCGCGAATATCGGCGAGGCGGTCGGACCGTTGATCGCCGGTGTCGTCATCACCGCGACGACGGGCTGGTTCGCGATCCCGGCGGAGAGCTGGAAAATGGGCGCGCTGGTGCCGGCGGTCGCGGCGATCATCGCCGCCTTCATTCTGTTCATTTTTTTGCTGCCGAAAGACAAGCACACGGATTCCGAAAAGCCCCAGGGCATGTCTTCGAAGCAGTATATCGACGGCTTTACCGGGCTATTGAAGGACTTCGGCGTCATGGTGCTGTGCTGCATGATGGGGATTCGCTCGACGGCGCAATTGCTGGTTCGCACCTTCGTGCCGCTCTATATGCGCGACATGATGGGTGCCAGCGCGTCGTTGATCGGCACCGTCTATGCGGTCATGCATGTGGGCGGCATGATCGCGAATCCGGTCGGCGGCGTGGCCTCGGATCATTTTGGGCGCAAGCCGATCCTCGTGATCGCGCTGTTGGCCGGCACGGCGATCATTCTCGGCCTAACCGTCGTCGGCAATGACGTTTTGTTCGTTGTCGGTATTGGCTGCCTCGGCTTTACCCTTTATGGCACCCGTCCGGTGACCCAGAGCTGGATTTTGGACATGGTGCCCCGGAACCTGCACGGCACCAGCGTCGCCGTACGTTCGGTCATCCAGTCCACCTTCGGGCTCGCGGCACCGCCATTGGGCGGATGGGTCGCAGACCATTACGGGTTGCTGACGGTCTTCTACGGCATCGCCATCCTGCTTCTCCTCGCCAACGCGCTGACCTTTCTCGTGCCGGAGCCGGAAAAACATCAAGCTGCCGAGTAGCAAATCCCGAGCGGCTTCCGCGACGACGTATTTGCGGGAAACAATCACTCTATACTTGGCAAGGCAGGGTCCGGCGCTTAAGCTGCGGCCCGCAATTTCGTAATCAGGACAATCCCTTTGGCTTCACCCGGCTTCCTATCGGCATTCCGGTTGCCGAATCCCGGCAATGCGTGGCTGCTCTGTCTCGGCCATGCGGCAACCCATTGGGTGTCGGCGATCTTCTATCTCATGCTGCCGTTCATTCGCGTCGAGTTGGGGCTGACCTATGCCGAGGCGGGTTGGCTTGCGGCGACCTACCAGGGCGGGTTTTTCGTGGGTTCCATCGTCAGCGGTCCGGCGGTGGACATCACCGGCCGCCGGGTCGTCTTTCAGACCGGCGCGCTTATCGTTATTGGCAGCTCGATAGCGGTTCTCGGCCTAGCCGAAGATTTTCAGCTAATTGCGCTGTTGGCCCTGCTGATGGGCGGTGCAGCGAATTTCTGGCATCCGCCGGCAATTGCCTTCGTATCCGAGGAATACCCGAGGAATCGCGGCTTGGCACTCGGCGTGCACGGCATGGGCTCGAACATCGGTGAGGCATATGGGCCGTTGATTGCCGGTTATTTGATTGCCGGGCTGAGCTGGCAGACCACCGCCATCGGCGTTGGTATCCCAACCATCGTAATTGCCTTCCTGCTCTTCGCCCTGTTGATCAAAAAGGACACACCCGTGGCCGGGGAGGTCGAGAGCGGCCAATCGCTCGGCGCGTATTTTGCCGGTCTGGCCGAACTGTTACGCAATCCGGTCGTGGTTGGCTTGTCCTTGATGGCGGGCATTCGCTCCGCCGGTCAGGTGTTGCTCCGCACTTTCCTGCCGTTGTTCATGAAAGACGTGCTCGGCATGGGGGCCGCCATGATGGGCTGGGCGCTCTTCATCATGCAGCATGGCGGCATGGTGGCAGCGCCCGTGGCGGGCGTTGCGGCGGACCGCTACGGCCGCCGCCGTATGTTGGTGGTGGTGTTATTCGTTACGTCGGCAGCGATGGTCGGGCTCACCTTTATCGAAGACAGGATCATCTTCGTTTTGGGGATGGCGGTACTCGGTTTCGTTACCTATGCCATGCGGCCGATCAGTCAAAGCTGGATGATGGACGCAGTGCCGCAGGATATGGCGGCCTCATCGATGAGTTTGATGTTTCTCGTGCAGGGCCTGCTCGGCATGCTCTCGCCCTTAGTTGGCGGTTGGCTTGCCGATGCTTATGGGCTCGAATTCGTGTTCTATGCCATCGCCGGTATGCTGTTGCTCGCCAACGCGGTGACATTCTTCATTCCCGATACGCCGCGATCCTCCGGGCCGGCAGCGCAGGCGGCGGAGTAGGGCGATGGCGGTATCGCAGAATCATTCCGCTTTCGACGGCAAGCCCGTGGCGCCGGCAATCTTGCTCTCGCTCGGCCATGGGGTAACTCACTACACCTTCGGCACGTTGGTTATCCTGGTGCCTTTCATCAAGCAGGCACTGGAGCTGACCTATACCGAGGCAGGTTTGATTGTTGCGGTGTTTCACATATCCGGCTTCTTCGCCAATTTCGCTACCGGCCTCGCGGTCGATATGAGCGGTCGCAGAATTGTGTTCATGGTTTTGTCCGCACTGATCTGCGGCGCGACGTCGTTGGCGCTGGGCCTGTCCAGTACGCTTTTCCTGATTTGCATCGCCACGGGATTTATGGCCATTGGCGTGCAGGGCTGGCACCCGCCGGCTTTCGCCTATCTTGCCGAGGAATACGAAAAGGCGAAGGGCATGGTGTTTTCGATCCATGTTGTCTGCGCCAATATAGGTGAGGCGCTGGCGTTCCAAATTGGCGGTTTGGTCGTGGCATTGCTCGGATCGTGGCAGCTGGCCGCGATTGCCGGGTCGGTGCCGGGGTTCTTGGTTGCGCTGGCGATGCTCATCATGTTGTTGCCGAAGGAACGTACCGCCCGCGCGGGGCAGGGCGGCGACATGGGGCTCGGCGACTATATATCCGGCTATATTCGACTTTTAAAGAATATGCCGGCGATGATGGTCTGTATGGTGAGTGCTCTTCGCACCATGGCGCAGAACGGCTTGCTCGTCTTTATCCCGCTTTACCTGATCGATGTCCTCTGCGTGAGCGCCGCCCTGATGGGCACTGCCATGTTGCTGATGCAAGTGACCGGCGGAGTTGCTACGCCTGTCGGGGGATATACGGCAGACCGATATGGTCCACGCCCTGTGCTGTTCGTTTGCATCACCATTACCTCGGTGGCGATTGTAGGCGCGACGCTGGTGACGGACCCGACTGCCTACATCGTTTGCATTTCGCTTGTGGGCTTCGTGTTGTTTGCGATCCGGCCGGTCTTGCAGCGGTGGATCGTCGATCTCGTGCCGAACGAGTTTCGCGGCTCCGCGACCAGTGTGATGTTCAGCATGCAGGCGGCGGCGAATGCTGTCACGCCGGTCGTCGGCGGCTGGATCGCCGACACCTACGGCATGTTGCATGTGTTTTATTTCCTCGCTGCGGTTATGCTGGCGGCAAATTTCCTGACGGTGTTGTTGCCGAAAAACAATCCGGCGGATATTCCTGCCGAATAACCTCTAGCGCATAAGGACTCCTCGATGGCGGTGAATGCGGAAAACGGCAGGCAGTGGGTGCCCGGCAACGGGGCCTTCGCGTTGCTATGCACCGGCCATGGGGTGACCCATTTCGTCTTCGCGGCCACCATCATGCTGTTGCCCTATATCCGCCAGGATGGAGGGCTGAGCTATACCGAGGCGGCCAGTCTCGGGACGATCTATTACATCGCTGCGTTCTTGGCGAATTTCGTCAGTGGTTATTGGGTCGATGCTGCGGGCAAGCGCGTCGGGGTTCAGCTCGCCTCGGTGCTGATGGCGGGTGGCGGTATCATCATCGCGGGTCTCGCGGGTTATGTAGCGGATGGCTTCACCTTGTTCGTTTTGTTGGCGGTCGGCTGGGCCTTCGCCGGTATGGGTAATCAGGCTTGGCATCCGGCAGCCTTCTCGTATCTCGCCAAGCATTACGGTGATCGGCGCAGCTTCGTGTTTTCCTTTCATGTTGTGGCCGCAAATGTGGGCGATGCGGTATTCCCGCTGATTGCCGGTTTTCTTCTGGGCCATATTTTCGTGACCGCTGCGGGTAAGGAACTTTGGGAGCCGGTCGCCCTCGTTGGCGGAATACCTTGCATCGTAGTCGCGGTGGTCTTGGTGCTCTATTTGGCCCCACGTGATCGCGCGATCGTCGGTGGGCCGCCGAAGGGTATGAGTGCTAAGGCCTACTTTGAGGGTTATGGCGAACTGCTCCGTAACAAAAGCGCCATGCTGCTGGCTTTTGTCGCCGGCCTTCGAAACGCCTCACAGACCGCACTGCTTTATTTTTTGCCGCTTTATATGGTCGATATCATTCAAACCGGTCCGGTACTGGTGGGTACCGCGCTTACGCTGATCCAGGTGGGCGGCATGATCGGCGCCCCAATAGCCGGGTTCACGGCGGACCGGGCCGGGGAGCGGCCGGTTGTGTTCACCTGCCTAACCTTGACTACGCTGGTCCTGGTGCTGGCGCTGTTCGTGAAGGACCCGACTTATTTCGTTGCTGTCATCGCGCTGGTCGGCTTCGCGCTTTATGCGGTCCGGCCGGTAGTCCAAAGCTGGATGATGGATTTGGTGCCGGAGGATTTTCGCGGCTCGGCGACCAGCGTCATGTTCGGCGTGCAATCGCTGATGAACGTGGTGTTTCTCTCGGTCGCGGGCCCGATTGCGGATGCGTTCAGCCTGGTGACGGTTTTCTACATCATTGCCGGCGTGATCTTGGCGGCGAACATTCTGACCTTCCTGTTGCCGAAAACCACGGCGCGGAAGGCAGCCGGTTGATATGCCGAATTTAGGCTTTGCCGAAGCGCTGAAACTCAAAGGTCAGTCAGCGATTGCGCTGGTTGGTCTGGGGCACGGTGCAGTGCATTGGGTCTACATGGTGTTCACCGTGCTGACCCCTTGGATCAAGCAGACCTTCGGGCTCACCTATACCGAGGTCGGGGCCTTGCACGCGATTTTTCATATAGCTTCCTTCGCCGCGAATGCGGGGAGCGGTGTGTTGGTAGATATCACGGGCAAGCGAGTGCTGTTTCAGGTTCTAGCGGTCATGGCCGGTGGCGTTGCCATACTCATTTGCGGGTTTGCAGGCGGTTACTTGCTGTTGGCGGCGATGATGGCGGTGATCGGCGCTGCGAATAACCTCTGGCATCCGGCGGCACTTGCTTTTCTGGCCCAGGAGTATCCGGAAAATAAAGGCTATGCACTGTCGGTTCATTCGCTGGGCGCGAGCCTCGGCGATATTCTGGCGCCGTTGGCGGCGGTATCGCTTTTCCTCGGTATCCTGCAGCTGAGCTGGCAGACCGCTGCGATCAGCAGCTCGGTGCCGGTCTTTATTGTCGGGCTAGCGTTATTGCTAATAGTCATGCCGAAGGATCGCAGCGGCCCAGCCGATGGCGGCGAGCGGGGCATGAGCGCGCGGGAATATCTCTCGGGATTGACCGCGTTGTTGAAGACGCGCGCCATTCTCGGCCTCGCCTTGATGGCGTCTTTTAGAACATCTGCCTTGTTTTGCATTTTCTTTGCGCTGCCGCTTTATCTCGTTGACGAGCTCGGACTATCGGAAGAGACTCAAGGCCTCGCCATGGCGATGATGCAAATCGGTGGGTTTGTTACCGGACCGTTGGCGGGCACGCTGTCGGATAAGATCGGGCGCCGGCCGATCGTGATGGGGGGGCTGTCTGCGATCACCATCATCATCATCGCCCTCACATTTGTGGGTAATCCGACGATATTCGTCGTCGGTATCACCTTTCTGGGTTTTGCGCTCTATGCCATCCGGCCTGTCGTTCAAGCCTGGATGATGGATATCGCACCGGAAGGACACGGTGCTTCGTCGGCCAGTGTAATGTTCGCGATGCAAAGCGCCTGGACGCCGGTGGTGGTGCTGGTCAGCGGGCTTATCGCCGACGAGTTCGGCCTGCTCTACGTGTTCTATTTGATCGCGGCATCCATGTTGGCCGCCAATATCGTCGCTTATTTCCTGCCCGGCGAAAAACCAAAATCTAACTGACGAAGTCGTCGTCTCGGTACCCCTGGATGTAGAGCAGCGCCGTCAGGTCGCCATGGTCGACGCGGGCGCTCGCTTCGCGGGCCACGAGAGGTTTGGCATGAAACGCGACGCCAATGCCTGCGACTGCCAACATGGCAAGATCGTTGGCGCCATCGCCGACGCTTATGCTGGCTTCGATGGGAATTTTATGTTCGTCGCAGAGCGCTCGTAGGCGCGCTTCCTTGGCATCGCGGCCAAGGATCGGTTCGATCACACGGCCGGTTAGTTTCCCATCCGCGATTTCGAGTTGGTTGGCTTGATCGAGGTTGAATCCGAGGCGTTCGCGAATTTCGGCGGTGTAGTAGGTGAAGCCTCCCGATACAAGCGCACAGATGGCGCCATTTTCGCGCATGGTGGCGATGAGATTCTCGGCCCCTTCGGTGATGCGAATGAGTTTTGCAGTGCGCGCAAGCGCGCCCTCCTCGAGGCCCGCCAACAACCCGACCCGTTCCTTGATCGCCCCTTCGAAATCGAGTTCGCCGTTCATGGCGCGTGCGGTGATGTCGGCAATACGGTCGCGAATACCCGCCTCATCCGCCAATTCGTCGAGCATTTCGTTTTCGATAATGGTCGATTCCATATCGGCCACAAGAAGCTTTTTGCGCCGCCCTTCGCTGGGTTGGGCGATGGCGTCGACGGCGACGTCGCCGAGCGCTTCGTAAGCAAGATCGCGGGCGTCTTCGCACTCGATGCCCATAAAGGGAAGATCGACCGCGGTGCGATAGCTTAGCCAGTTCGGCGGATCGATCATCGCCCCCATCCCCGCAAGGGTCGCGACGACTTCCGAAATTTGAGTTTCGTCGAGCCGGCCTTTTTCGCCGATCAAGGTCAGTACTTTGTCCATGGCGCTGCCATCTGTATCCTCATGCACTATGGCAGGCAATGCGCAATCTTCACCGGTACCGGTTTTGGTCATCGCCGGGCCGACCGCGAGCGGCAAATCCTCGGCCGCCTCGAGCATCGCTGAAGAGTTCGATGCGACGATTATCAATGCGGATAGCATGCAGATATATCGCGAGCTCCGCATTTTGACCGCGCGTCCGTCTTCGGCGGACGAAGCGCGAGTATCACATCGCCTTTACGGTACATTGCCGGCGGCGGAACGCTGCAACGCAGCCCGGTGGCGAGATCTCGCACTCAAGGAAATTGCGGAGGTGCACGACCAAAACCGCCTTCCAATCCTTTGCGGTGGCACCGGGCTCTATTTAAAGGCGTTGATCGAAGGCCTTTCTCCGGTTCCAAACGTGCCCGAAGAAGTGCGGGCGGATGTGCAGTCGCGCCTAGCTCGCGACGGAGCCGAAGCGCTTCATGCGGGATTGGTCTCGTGCGGCGATGAAATGGCCGAACGCCTGGCCCCGGCCGACCGCCAGCGCGTCGCCCGCGCGGTCGAGGTCCTGGAAGCAACCGGTAAATCACTTGCCGAATGGCAGGCCATGCCGGGCGAGGGAGCGCCGGATCATTTGCAGTTTTCGGTTATATTGCTCGATCCACCCCGGGATGTGCTCTATGAAACCTGCGATCGACGTTTTGTTGCGATGATCGACGCGGGGGCCATCCGGGAAGTCGAAGCTCTGTTGGCGTTGGGGCTCGATGCAGATTTGCCCGCGATGAAAGCGCTCGGTGTGCAGGAACTGGCAAGCCATTTGGCAAGCGAAAATACGCTTGAAGATGCCATCGCCGCTGGCCAGCAGGCGACCCGGCGCTATGCGAAACGGCAGACAACCTGGTTTAAGAATCAGATTATTCCAGATTTGCATATTGAAGAGCAATATTCGAAAAGATTAAATGATAAAATCTTTTCATTTATTATGAAAAAACGGTTGACCGAGTCCAGTTGAGGGCCTATTGTCCCGCCTCCCGCGGGCGGTTTGGCCCGCGATTTGTTTGCGGTGGCAAGGCTTTCAGCGGAATTGTCGCCTAATTGGTGGAACAGAATTTTTTGATATTGAACAATGGAGCGTGCCATGGCGTCGTCGAAACGCATGAGCGGTGCTGAAATCGTTATCAAGGCCCTGGTCGATCAGGGTGTCGAAGTGGTGTTCGGATATCCCGGCGGCGCGGTGCTGCCGATCTATGACGCCATTTTCCAGCAGAACCATATCCGCCATGTTCTTGTGCGCCATGAACAGGGCGCGGTCCATATGGCCGAAGGCTATGCGCGGTCGACCGGCAAGGTCGGCGTTGTCCTTGTTACTTCCGGTCCCGGTGCCACCAATGCGGTCACCGGTTTGACCGATGCGTTGATGGATTCGATCCCGGTTGTGTGTCTTACCGGCCAGGTGCCGACACATTTGATCGGTAATGATGCGTTCCAAGAATGTGATACCACGGGAATTACCCGACCCTGCACCAAACATAATTATCTGGTTAAGGAAACCGATGCTTTGGCGCGCACCATCCACGAGGCATTTTATGTTGCACGCAAGGGGCGTCCGGGTCCCGTCGTGGTCGATCTGCCAAAGGATATCCAGTTTGCCGAGTGCCCGTATGTCGAGCCCAGCGAGGTCAAGCCGGCGACATATCGCCCGGCCTCCAAAGGGCCTAAGGACGCGATCGAAGAAGCCATCGATCTTATTTCCAAGGCGGAACGGCCGATTTTCTACGGCGGCGGCGGGATCATCAATTCCGGGCCCGCGGCGTGCAAGAAATTTACCGATTTTGTGCATGCGACCGGCTACCCCTGCACATTGACGCTGATGGGTCTCGGAGCCTTTCCGGCATCCGACAAACAGTTTCTCGGCATGCTGGGCATGCACGGGACCTATGAAGCCAATCTGGCCATGCATCATTGCGATGTGATGGTTGCGGTGGGCTCGCGCTTTGACGACCGGATCACCGGTCGGCTGGATGCTTTTGCACCCGGCGCCAAAATCATCCATTTGGACATCGATCCGTCATCGATCAACAAGAATGTTTCCGTGGATATCCCGATCATCGGCGATGTTGGCCAGGTTATGCAGCAATTCGCGACTGCATGGAAAAAGCAGGTCAAGCGGCGGCGCAATGGCAAAGCAATCGATGCCTGGTGGAAACAGATCGAGCAGTGGCGCGCGCGTGATTGCCTCGCTTACAAAAAAGACAAAAAGGTGATCAAGCCGCAATACGCGCTCGAACGCCTTCAGGCGGCGACTGCCGGTCGCGAAACCTACATCACAACCGAGGTCGGCCAACACCAGATGTGGGCGGCGCAATTCTTGAAATTCGAAAAGCCGAACCGTTGGATGACGTCGGGTGGTCTCGGCACCATGGGCTATGGTTTTCCTGCCGCCCTCGGTGTGCAGATGGGGCACCCGGGCAAGCTCGTTATCGATATCGCCGGCGAGGCCTCCTTCATGATGAATATTCAAGAAATTTCGACCGCTGTGCAGCATCATCTCCCGGTGAAGGTCTTCATCCTGAATAACGAATATCTCGGGATGGTACGCCAATGGCAGGAACTCCTGCATGGCGGACGCTATTCGGAGAGCTATGCCGCGGCATTACCTGATTTCGTCAAGCTCGCCGAAAGCTTCGGTGCCGTTGGCTTGCGGGCGACCAAGCCGTCGGAGGTGGACGACGTCATCGATGAAATGATCAAGACCGACAATATGGTTATTGCCGATATCGTCGTCGATCAGGCGGAAAACTGTTATCCGATGATTCCATCCGGCTCGCCGCATAACGAGATGATTCTCGGCTCGGAAGCGAAAGCGGAAAGTTCGGGTGGCATAACCGAAAAAGGCAAGGTGCTGGTCTAGGAGTCCTTACCAATGGCGAAAAAAGCGAGTCCGAAAAAGAAACGATCGGGAGCTCAGCCGGGCTCTGCCTATTTTCTGGTCGATCCGGACAATAATATCGAACGTCACACGATGGCGGTCATGGTCGTCAACGAGCCGGGCGTGTTGGCCCGTGTGATCGGGTTGTTTTCCGGCCGGGGCTATAACATCGAGAGCCTGACCGTCGCACCGGTAACCGAAGAGCAGGACATGTCGTTGATCACCATCGTCACCACGGGCACGCCGATGGTGATCGAGCAAATTCGTAATCAACTGGATCGCCTGGTGCCGGTGGAATCGGTCCACGACTTAACACTGGAAGGGCCGCATGTGGAACGCGAGCTGGCGATGGTGAAGGTCGTCACCAAAGCAAAATCGCCCGAGCGGGCTGAGATTTTGCGGCTCGCGGAAATTTTCGGCGCGGTTCCCGTTGATACCACCACACGTTCCTTTGTATTCGCGATGACCGGTTTACCGGACAAGGTCGATTCCTTTATTGGCCTGATGCGCGAACTGGGTAAAACCGAAATCGCCCGTTCGGGCGTGGTTGCCATTGCTCGCGGCGCGTGAGCGAACTAAAAAGGCGCCAATAATTAGCAACGATTAACGCAAGAGATACCAAGGGGGAGCCCCACCATGCGTGTTTATTACGATCGTGACGCAGATGTAAATCTGGTCAAAGGCAAGAAAGTCGCCATCATCGGCTATGGCAGTCAGGGCCATGCCCATGCCATGAATTTGCGCGATTCCGGCACTAAGGACGTGAAAATCGCGTTACGGCCGGGCTCTGCGAGCGCCGCCAAAGCGGAAGGCGCCGATTTCGAGGTGCTGGACGCGTCGGAAGCGGCAAAATGGGCCGACGTCATCATGGTGCTGTCGCCGGATGAGACCCAAGGTCAAACCTACCGCGAGCATTTGGCGCCAAACTTACGCGAAGGGGCTGCACTCGCATTCGCGCATGGCCTGAATATCCATTTTTCCCTGATTGAACCGCGCGACGATATCGATGTTTTCATGATCGCGCCCAAGGGACCGGGTCATACGGTGCGGTCCGAGTATCAACGCGGTGCCGGAGTACCGTGTTTGCTGGCGGTGCATCAGGATGCATCCGGTAATTGCCATGACTTGGCACTTTCCTATGCCAGCGCTATCGGCGGAGGCCGGGCCGGCATCATCGAGACTACCTTCCGCGAGGAATGCGAAACCGATCTCTTCGGCGAGCAGGCGGTGCTCTGCGGTGGGCTTACTGCACTCATCATGAACGCGTTCGAAACCCTTGTGGAAGCTGGATATGCGCCGGAAATGGCCTATTTCGAGTGCTGCCACGAGGTCAAACTGATTGTCGATCTGATCTATGAGGGCGGTATCGCGAACATGCGTTATTCGGTCTCGAATACGGCCGAATATGGCGATCTGACGCGAGGACCACGGGTCGTCGACGATGAGGCCAAGGCGCGTATGAAGAAGATTCTCGATGATATTCAGTCCGGACGTTTCGTGCAGGAGTGGATGCAGGAATGCTCCACCGGTCAGCCAAGCTTCAAAGCGCTTCGCCGTCGCGGCGCGGAACATGCGATCGAGGAAGTTGGCGAGCGCCTACGAGGCATGATGCCTTGGATTGCCGAAAATGCGCTCGTGGATAAATCGAAAAATTAGGCCGACATCCCTTAAATCTGGGAAAAGCCGTTAAAAAAGAATTGCCTAGGGCCCTTTTTTAATCGGCACGCCTGGCCTATATTCAGGCTACTATTCGTGTAACGGGCACGCTTATGTCTTGGCGTGCGGGTATGAGACGGCGATTTGATGACTCAGAACGTCCAAATGGAACTGAATTTGCACCGGATTCCGGCTATGGAATCCTGTCTGCAAGTTCGTAACCATGCCCGTGCGGCCCTGCTAGCCGGTTTCGGTCTAGGTCGACTAATTCGCCCCTGAACATCCGCGTCCTTAACGGACAGGTGGTCAGGGGTAATCGACTTTGAACCGTAAAACCGACACGTAAGCAGAGGATTAGAACCATGACGAAACAAGAAAGAGCGCGAAACTCCGAGCGCATCACGATTTTCGACACCACCATGCGTGACGGCGAGCAATCGCCCGGCTGCTCGATGAATCTCGAGGAAAAACTCCGCATTGCCGAGTATCTCGACGAAATGGGCGTCGATGTCATGGAAGCGGGCTTTCCAATCGCCTCAAATGGTGATTTTGAGGCGGTTTCCGAAGTCTCGAAGATCGTCAAGAACGCGAAAGTGGCCGGCCTGTCGCGGTCCGGCCATAAGGATATCGATCGCGCGTGGGAGGCGTTGCAACACGCCAAACAGCCCCGCATTCATACCTTTATCTCCACCAGTCCGCTCCATATGAAGCATAAACTGCAAATGTCGCCGGAAGCGGTGCATGAAGCGGTGGTGGATTCCGTAAGCTATGCGCGTAATCTCTGTGACGATGTGGAGTGGAGCCCCGAAGACGGCACGCGGACCGAGCGGGATTTTCTCTGCCAATGTGTTGAATCGGCAATTAAAGCGGGCGCGACGACTATCAACATTCCGGATACGGTCGGCTACACAATACCGGATGAATTTTTCGACATAATCACCATGTTGCGCGAGCGGGTGCCGAACATCGATAAGGCGGTGATTTCGGTTCACTGCCATAACGATCTCGGTCTGGCGGTCGCCAATACCCTGGCGGCGATTAAGGCCGGTGCCCGACAAGCGGAATGCACCATCAACGGCATCGGCGAGCGAGCCGGCAATGCCTCTTTAGAAGAGATCGTCATGGGCCTCAAGGTCCGCCAAGATTTGTTGCCGTTCGATACGGACATCACCACCGAGCGCATTACCGGTGCCAGCCGTTTGTTGTCGTCGATCACCGGATTTGCGGTGCAGCCCAACAAAGCCATTGTCGGTGCCAACGCGTTCGCCCATGAAGCGGGCATCCATCAGGATGGCGTGCTCAAGCATGCGGGTACTTATGAGATCATGACGCCTGAGTCGGTCGGCCTGCAGCAATCATCGTTGGTGTTGGGCAAGCATTCGGGTCGCCATGCATTCCGCGATAAGCTCCAGCAACTGGGCTACGAGATTGGCGACAATGCGCTTCAAGAGGCGTTTGTTCGGTTCAAGGCATTGGCGGATAAGAAAAAGGACGTCTACGACGAAGACATCATGGCGCTCGTCGAGGACGAAATGACCCAAGCTTCCGAGACGATCAAATTCGTTTCGCTCGCTGTCGTTGCCGGTTCGAAGGGGCCGCAAAAGGCGGATTTGGAGATGGAGATCGATGGCGAATTGCGCTCGACGGAAGCGACCGGCGATGGACCCGTAGATGCGACCTTCAATGCAATCGGCGAATTAGTGCCTCATACCACAAACCTGCAGCTTTATCAGGTCCATGCGGTGACCGAAGGAACCGACGCTCAGGCGCAAGTGACGGTGCGCCTCGAAGAAGATGGAAAAACGGTCAATGGGCAGGGTGCCGACACCGATACCTTGGTCGCGTCGGCAAAGGCTTATATACATGCTCTTAATAAATTGACCGTAAAGCGCGCCAAAACCGCGCCGGAAGCACTTAGCGCATAAACTGCGCTCATATATGCAAAAAAAGAGTGTTGAAACGGGGCCGGTCGGCGTAAAAAGACAGTCGGAGGAAGAAGTCTAAAATATGTTTTCACGACTCCTAGGAATGCTGTCCGCCGATATGGCGATAGATCTCGGCACGGCCAACACGCTGGTCTATGTCAAAGGCCGTGGCATCGTGTTGAACGAGCCGTCGGTGGTGGCGATAGCTGAGGTCAAAAGCAAGCGTCAGGTGCTGGCGGTCGGCGACGAAGCGAAAATGATGCTGGGGCGTACCCCTGGCAATATTGTCGCTATCCGTCCTTTGCGTGATGGCGTGATTGCCGATTTCGAAGTGGCGGAGGAAATGATCAAGCATTTCATCCGCAAGGTGCATAACCGTCGCAGCTTTGCATCGCCGCAAGTTATCGTTTGCGTGCCCTCAGGCTCGACCGCTGTGGAGCGCCGTGCAATTCAAGAATCCGCGGAAGCGGCGGGGGCGCGCCGGGTTTTCCTGATCGAAGAGCCTATGGCTGCTGCGATTGGTGCCGGACTGCCCGTGACCGAGCCGACAGGTTCGATGGTGGTCGATATTGGCGGCGGGACGACCGAGGTTGCTGTGCTCTCTTTGGGCGGCATCGTCTATTCGCGCAGTGTCCGCGTTGGCGGCGACAAGATGGACGAAGCCATCATTGCCTATATTCGACGCAATCATAATTTGCTTGTCGGTGAGAGTAGTGCCGAACGTATTAAGAAAGAAATCGGATCCGCTTGCGCTCCGGAAGACGGCGACGGGCGGGTAATGGAGATCAAGGGACGCGATTTGATGAATGGCGTGCCCAAGGAACTCGTCATCAGCGAACGGCAAATTGCCGAAAGTCTCGCCGAGCCGGTAGGTGCCATTATCGAAGCGGTAAAAGTAGCGCTTGAGCATACAGCGCCTGAATTAGCGGCCGACATTGTCGACAAAGGTATCGTACTGACCGGCGGTGGTGCGTTGCTCGGTAATCTCGATTACGTGCTCAGGCATTCGACCGGTCTACCGGTCTCGATCGCAGACGATCCACTTTCTTGCGTCGCACTGGGGACCGGACGATGCTTGGAAGAGCTCAAAACATTGCGCAATGTTTTGATCAGTATGTATTAGACTCTATTTAGTAGCCAACTGGCGTGGCTCTGTTTTGCTCTCGAATGCAAGGGCAAAGGGAGATTAAGGATTGAAGCAGCATAGGGGCAGCGTCCTACGTTTCGCCGCACCGGTGCGGAATGCCGCCCAACGCTTCGCCTATTTGTTCCTACTGTTTGGCGCCTTGGGGATAATTCTTCTCGGCCGCGCCGATCCACAGATATTTGAGCGTACCCGGGTTGCCGTAACCGACATGGTTGGGCCGGTGCTGGATGCAGTATCGCGGCCGCTGGCAACGGTTTCCGACGTGGTCAATGAAGCGCGGTCGCTTGCATTGTTGCGTGAGGAAAACGCGCGGCTAAAACTGGAAAATTCTCGGCTTATCCAATGGCAGACGGCCGCCCGGACGCTCGTCTCTGAAAATCAGGAGCTTCGCCGACTTTTGAGTTTCGTGCCGGACAATGTGGCCAAATCGGTGACTGCGCGAGTTATTGGCGATTCCGGCGGCACCTTCGTGCGAAATATTCTAATCAATGCCGGCCGCCGAGCCGGTGCGGCAAAGGGTCAGGCCGCGTTGGTAAGTTCCGGCTTGATCGGGCGTGTTCAGGAAGTCGGCGAACGGTCGGCACGTATCCTTCTCATCACTGATTTGAACAGCAGGATTCCGGTGTTGGTGGAATCCACACGGGAACGCGCGCTACTCGCCGGTGACAACTCGGACCAACCCCGTCTGCTCCACTTACCCGGGGGGTCGAAAATAGAAAATGGCGAACGCATCGTGACTTCGGGTCACGGCGGCGTGTTTCCGCCCGGCCTGCCGGTTGGCGTCGTTGTTCGGTCGGGTGAATCGTCCGCTGCCGTGCAGCCATTCATTCAGGGCGAAAAGGTCGAGTTTATTCGGCTGATGGATTTCGGGCTGTCTGGCGTTTTGACGGATTTGGATCGGCGATCCAAAACACCGGCGACCCGGTGATGGATCGAAACAGCGGTTGGGGTCGCCTGGACTACGTTGCACGTCATGCAACGCCATTTCTGATTACTGTCGCATTGGTCATCATCACGCAGGTGCCGTTGAGGCTGCCGGATATTGCGCCGGTCACTTTAGCTTTGGGATTGATCTCGGTTTATTACTGGGCGTTGCATCAACCGGATATGTTGCCGGCCACGGCCGTTTTCGTCATCGGGCTATTACAGGACATGCTGGCCGGTACACCCATTGGGCTTGGCGCTTTTTCGTTACTGGCTGCTTACGGCATCGTTGTCTCACAACGACGTTTTTTCCACGGAAAATCCTTTCTGGTCGTGTGGTGGGGGTTTGCGATGACAGCGACGGCGGTCGGACTTCTACGCTGGTTGTTGGTTTCCATGATCCAAGGTCAATTGGTACTTTTTGGCCCGACATTGATCGAATTTCTGCTCACCGTAACGCTGTACCCGGTGTTCGGATATTTGTTCGTATTGGCACATCGCTCGCTTATGCGTGAAGCCTAAGGCGCGAGACGGGAATGAAACAGGACCAAGGCCAAGACAAGGTTTTCAATCGCCGTGCCGCGATATTGGCGGCCGGGCAGATTACCGTGTTCGCCGGACTGAGCGCCCGAATGTATTACCTGCAGGTCCTGGAGGCGGATCGCTATCGCGTTTTAGCGGAAGAAAATCGGATTAGTCTGCGGCTGCTGCCGCCCCCGCGCGGTATTATTTTCGACCGGCGTGAGATGCCGCTCGCGGTCAACGTACAGACGTATCGTCTGGTGATCGTGCCGGAGCAGGCCAAGAATGTTGGTGAAATGTTGACGCGCCTGTCTCGTCTTGTTGATGTCGGCGAACATGAACGGCGCAGGGTTCTCCGGGAGGTACGCCGCCGCCGGGCGTTCGTTCCTATTACGGTACGCGAAAACTTGAGCTGGGAAGAGGTCAGCCGCATCGAGGTCAACGCCCCTGATTTGCCGGGGATCACCATCGATGTCGCACAGAGTCGGCACTATCCTTACAGCGATGTAGCCGCACACGTTATTGGTTACGTAGCTGCGGTATCGGAGAAGGAACTGACCGGTGATCCCGTGCTTGAGTTGCCGGGGTTCCGCATTGGCAAGAATGGTATCGAGCGCCGTTATGACCTAGAGCTGCGCGGACGTGCGGGCAACACGGAAGTCGAAGTCAACGCACTCGGGCGAGTGATCCGCGAGATCGATCGTCAGGAAGGTCAGCCAGGGTTGAAAATTTTACTGACCCTGGATATCGGTTTGCAGAAATTTATCGCCGAGCGTATCGCCGGTCAGCGCCGTGCCTCCGTCGTGGTGATGGATGTGCAAAACGGCGAAGTCCTCGGGATGGTGTCGCGGCCTGGGTTCGATCCCAACGCCTTTAATAAGGGCATGAAGGTCGGCGAATGGAAAAAACTCATCGGCAATCCGGACAAGCCGCTGACCAATAAGGCGATCGCCGGGCAATATGCGCCGGGTTCCGTGTTCAAGATCGTGGTCGCGTTGGCGGCTCTCGAGAAGGGCATTCGGCCGGACATGTCGGTGCATTGCGAAGAGGTGCTGGAGTTCGGAAACGAGCTTTTCCATTGCTGGAAAAAGGATGGCCACGGCGATATGGATTTGATCGATGCGCTGCGTGAATCCTGCGACATATATTTTTATGAATTGGCGCAGCAGCTCGGCATCAACCGAATTGCCCGGATGGCCAAACGTTTTGGGCTGGGCGAGGTGCTGAATCTCGAGCTGCCTGGCGAACGACCGGGTTTGATTCCTACCAAAAAATGGAAACGAAAGGCGCTTCGGGCCCATTGGCTTGGCGGCGAAAGCCTAATCAACGCTATCGGGCAGGGCTATGTGCTGACCACGCCTTTACAATTGGCGGTGATGACCGCGCGTGTGGTTAATGGCGGTTATGCGGTGGTTCCGCGGCTCACCAAGTTGGCGGAAGATGCCGACGACCCCCCACAAAAGGCATCCGATTTTCCGTCGATCGGTTTGTCGCAGCGCTCGATGAAGCTGGTTCTTCAGGCGCTTGATGAAGTGGTCAATAATCCCGCGGGTGGCACGGCGTACCGCGCGCGTATCGCCGAACAGAAGTGGCAAATGGGTGGGAAGACCGGCACTTCGCAGGTACGCCGCATCACCTTGCAAGAGCGGGAGGACGGGGTAAAGAAAAACGAAGAACGGCCCTGGCGCGAGCGGGATCATGCGTTGTTTGTGGGGTATGCGCCGGTGGAATCCCCGCGCTATGCCTGTGCGGTCGTGGTCGAACATGGCGGTGGTGGCGCAAAAACCGCAGCGCCGATCGCGCGGGATGTGTTGCGCGAAACTCAGCGGCTTGACCCTGCCGGTATCCGACCGAAGAAAGTGGCGCGCAAAAATGGCTGAGTGCGCGATCAACGGTATTTCGGAGCGACGGCCATGATCCGCAGTTCGCTCACCAATCCGAAAATGCGCCTCAGCGAAAAGCTGTGGCAAATCAACTGGACCATGGTGTTCCTGATCGTTGCGGTCGCGGTAATCGGATTCGCCATGTTGTATTCGGCGGCAAAAGGCAATTTCGAGCCTTGGGCCGCACGCCAGATGGCGCGCTTTGGCCTTGGTATTTTATTGATGTTCGCGATTGCGATGACCGATATTCGGTTCTGGATGCGTTACGCCTACATGATTTATGGCGTTGGGCTTGGATTGTTGGGGGCGGTCGAAGTCGCTGGCGCGGTGGGCATGGGCGCGCAACGATGGCTCGATTTCGGATTTGTCCGTATCCAGCCGTCCGAATTGATGAAGGTCGCGGTGATCCTCGCATTGGCGAGGCATTTCCACGCCATGAGCATGGAAGAAATCGCCAGACCGATATTTTTGATCATTCCATTGTTTTTGGTTGCCGCACCGGTTGCCCTCGTTTTTTGTCAGCCCGATCTCGGCACGGCGGTGATGCTAGTCTTGGGGGCGGGGGCGATGTTTTTTATCGCCGGCGTACGAATTTGGAAATTCGTCGTCGTGGTCGTGGTCGGCTTGGCCTCTATTCCCGTGGCTTGGAATTTCCTTCATGCGTATCAGCGCAAACGCATCCTGACTTTCCTAAACCCAGAGTCCGATCCGCTCGGCGCCGGTTATCATATCTTGCAGTCGAAGATCGCGCTTGGCTCGGGCAGTCTGTTCGGCAAGGGTTTCATCAACGGCTCGCAAAGCCATTTGGAATTCCTGCCGGAACGCCATACGGATTTCGTGTTCACCATGCTGGCGGAGGAGTTTGGCCTAGTGGGTGGTATCTTGGTCATTTTGCTCTATGCCTTTTTGATTATTTACGGCCTCGCCATCGCGCTTAGGAGCCGCAATCATTTCGGCCGGTTGCTGGCGATGGGTTTGACGACAAACCTGTTTCTCTATGTGTTTGCCAATGTCGCCATGGTAATGGGCGTGATCCCGGTGGTTGGCGTGCCGTTGCCGCTCATTTCCTATGGTGGCACCGCAATGCTGAGTATTCTGATTGGCTTTGGGCTGGTGATGAATGTCTATGTGCATCGAGATGTGCGCATCGGCCGCCACTGGTCGGAAAGCGGCGTTTAGGCGAAAATTTCCAGACCAATCCCGAGCCTCGAGAAAACCTGCGCTCGCAGGCCCGTCAAACCGGTAGACCTACACTCGACAAACCTTGGGACCCTCTGCTATATGGCGCCCTCCGAACGTTCCGTTTGGGTTGAGGGCGTATAGCTCAGTTGGTAGAGCAGCTGACTCTTAATCAGCGGGTCCGGGGTTCGAGTCCCCGTACGCCCTCCAAAAACTCACTGAAAATACTAGATAAATTGGGATTTCCAATTTTGGCGGAAATCTTAGGCTCGCTATAGGCTCGCCTCGATTATGGTGTGTAAGTCGAGCCCGCGCGCGTTGTCTTTTCCGATGATTAGCGATCTGGCGGGAAATAGTCTTGTCGGCGTGGCAAAGTTCGAAAATTTGGTCTCGTGTTTTGACAGTTGGTTATACTCGATCCGGTTGCGTAAGCTGCGCGTACACGGGGGGCTCGGAATTATGGCGAAATTGGTAAGTCGAGGATTGCTAACTGTCTTGGTGGCGGCGGCAGTCTCGCTCACAAATAGTCCCGTCCATTCGGCAAAAGGCAAATCCGAAAGGCTTATTTCTGATTTGAAGGCCCTGTTCGCCAAGCCTGAATTGCTGCAGCGCTGGGGGGCGAGCGGGAAGCCGATTGGTTCACGCCAAAATGCCAAAACGGGGAAGCGGTTCGGAATGCATCGAGGCGCAGTCCGTACCGTCTTGGTGTCCGCCAATGGAAATATGCTTGCAACAGGGGGCGCGGACAGAACTGTTCGTCTTTGGCGCTATGACGATAAATCGAAAGAGTGGCAACCCCAGGGTACAAGGATTCCTGGCCAGTTAAAGGCGATGTCCTCTGATGGACGCGTAATTGTTACTTTGCTTTTTGATAAAGGACTCGTCCAGATTTGGGGACCAGATGGTGGCAAACTTGGCGAAGCCTCAATGGGAACCAAAGTAGCGCTACCGCCCATCGCAATTTCAGGGAACGGCAAACGAATCGCAGTTGGCGGGCGCAACGGGAAAATTCGAACTCTCAATCCCAACGGAAAGTGGTTCGCTGAATCATTCCATGAACATGAAGGGCCTGTTACCGGAATTTCAATTTCACCGGACGGAAATCTTATCGTGTCTGTCGGTAAAGATAGAGTGCCGAAAATATGGAAATCGGATGGAACCTTTATCGCGAATCTAGACGTTGGACTAAGAGAGTATTTCAGGTCTGTGATTGCCACGAACTCCGGTATCGTCACATTTGAGTACAAAGGCACAATCCGACTGTGGCGGAAAGACGGGTCATCGACTGGTTCGGTCGTTCAAATTCCAGGTGTGATTTATGGGGGTCGAGGTACCGGCCAGAACCTGGTTCCGGTTGGCGGCGATGTCATTGCCGTAACAGACAAGGATTACGTGGTTCACCTGTTGCATCTCGATAGAAACAAGATAAGTCGTTCGCGAAAATTCCGCGTCGGAAAGATTAATTCAATTGCGACCGCTAGAAGCGGCGCGCTTATCGCAACTGCTGACGATGACGGTGCAGTGTCCATTTGGGATGCTGGAATGAATTTGCAGAGTGCTTTGGCTAATGCGCATCGCGGTATGATCGCGGCCGTTGCAGCGACAGGTGATGTCATAGTGACAGCAGGGCGGGACGGCACGGTAAGGCTGTGGAGCAAAGAAGGGTCGGCTATTACACCCTCCCTTACAGGGCATACGGGGCCGATTAACGCCGTCGCCATATCGTCGCGTGCAGATTTGATAGCGTCAGGCGGTACGGATGGAACGATACGTCTTTGGTCACGAGATGGACGACCCATTGGGAAGCCGTTACTTGGACATCGCGGGCCGGTAACCGCGGTCGTTGTTTCTCCTTCCGGAAACTTGGTCGTATCGGGAGGAGCGGACAGGTCGATCCGCCTGTGGCGGCGAGACGGAACTTCAATCCGAATTCTTAGCAATACGCATAAATGGGAGGTGAATTCCGTTGCGATTTCAGCGGATGGGTCGGTGTTTGCATCTGCGGGTAGCGGGGGTGCCGTCCGGCTTTGGAAAAGCGACGGTACGTTGATCTGGGAAAAGCGGCCACAACGCAAGCCCAACTCACTTCTCGGACATTGGGGATGGGTTAAGGGGGTATCCGTTTCAAGAGCGGGCGAGTTGGTCGTGTCTGGGGGGCTCGATACGCTCCTGCGGTTTTGGAAAAGGGACGGTAGTGTCGCAGCGAAGCCTTTGATGGGCCACAAAGGTTGGATTTCAACTGTATTCGTATCAAACGACGGTCGCTTGTTGGCCAGCAACGGTAAAGATGGTGCTATTCGAATTTGGACCCTAAATGCCCTGGATTTAAAAACAAAAAATTCGAAGGACGTGTTGGCGGTCTCAAAAAGTCAGTTCGCACCTTTGCAAGTCTTGCGGCGTAATGGAAAAGGCTTCTCGACTTTCGCCATGGCGGCATCGGGAGATTACTTTGTCAATATTGCAGGCCTCAGTGTTGGGATTATTGAGCCGATTCCCTTTCCGAAAACACTCTCCAAAGACGGCAAGACTCTGAACCCCAAGAGCATCACGCGAAATAATGCCGAGACCAAAGCCAGGGCAATGCTCGATTACCTGGGCGACCCGGAGCCGAAAACCATCCTCGCGGAGAGCAAGGCAAAGATCGAGGCGATCTTGGATAGGAAGAGTATCCGGTAGTTATGACGATTAGGCAGTCTATGATCTTTGAGGCCCAAGCGATGTAGCGCTAAACGCCCGCGACGGCGCGCCGTCGATCATCAATTTCATATACATCTCGTAGTTCGGTAGGCTGACGAGATCGGTTGTGTTGGAGGTCGGTTGAAACTCTCTCGCTAGGATCGGCGCGTCTTCCGCACCGACGCGAAATGAAATCAGCGTTCCCGCATTGCCGAGGACCGCGTGGCGGATGTCGGGGTCGAGTTGATGCATGTACTGGTGCGCCATGCAGAGGCCGACGCGATACTTGCGCAACTCCGAAAGCATGTTGGCCATGGAGAGCGTGGTGAAGGATTGGAATTCGTCCAGTTAAAGCCAGTGATGGCGTCGGTCGGCTTCCGGCGTGTCGGCGCTGGAATTCTGCGGTCAAACCCAGCCGCAAAATTGCCAAACCTTTTTGATTTCAAACAAATATCAGCCAACTCTTAATCAGCGGGTCCACGGTTCGAGTCCGTGTACGCCCTCCATTTTTTTCAATGGGTTACGGTCTCCCAAAATTAAAAACTGCATTAGGGGAATACCCGTGCACCCGGCATTTCTCGTGCCTTGCGGATTTTGTACACTGTGTTGAAGGTGGCATTGTCGCGGTAATTGCCGGTGGCGATGCCTTCGAACGGTTCAGCGGATTTAGTGCCCGAGTATGAAAAATCTCAGCGACTCCCAGAAACTCGGCATCCTGATCGGGCTGTTTGTCGCCATGTTCGCGGGCGCGTTGATGTTGTCGCCGCTTCCCGTCGATCCCAATTATCATAATTTCGCCGACCAGCGGTCTTGCCTCGGTATCCCCAATTTCGCCGATGTGGCGTCGAACCTGCCCTTCGGCGTGCTTGGGGTAATGGGATTGGTGTTGGTGTTCGGGCGGCGCGGCCGGGAAGCTTTCGAATTCCGATACCATGCGTGGCCCTACTTGGTTTTCTTCGGTGGCGTCACATTGGTGATGCTCGGGTCGAGCTACTATCACTGGGCACCCTCCAACGGCCCGTTATATTGGGATCGCGCGCCCATCGCGATCGCCTTCATGGGGTTGTTCGCGGCTTTTCTCGCTGACCGGACAGATCAGAGGATCGGTGTCTTTTGGCTGTTGCCGCTACTTTTGTTTTTAGCGACGGCAGCCATGCTTTGGGATCTGAGCCAATTCGGAATCGGGGGAGACCTCCGCTTTTATGCGCTCGTCCAAATTTACCCGATCATCGCCTTGCCGCTGCTCTGCTGGTTCTATCCTGGCGGCCGTTACACCAGCACGCCACATATGTATGCCATGCTCGCCTGGTACGCTGTGGCGAAGATTTTGGAAATTGCAGATCGTCCCATCTTCGAGATGTTAGCTGGCACGGTTAGCGGTCACACGCTTAAACACCTGTCGGCAGCGATGGCGGTCTTTATGGTGCTCTCGATGCTGCGGCGCATGGATTCGAGATAGCCTTACGAGGGCTGGAACCATCGGCGTTGTGAGCGGATCAGCGGATGATCGAATTGTCGCAGTAACGGTATTTTGACTGCCTGCGCGGCACTGGCATGTATGATTGCTTTGGCGCAATCGTAAAAAGAGTCCTGCAATGCACCAAACTGCTACAGCGAAAGTCGGCATGTTTCTTAACCAGATCCTCCTTGGTACAGCAGCTATCGCCTTGGCATGGTTGTTTCCGCCAATTCACGCCCTGGCGGATACCAAAGTTACGGTATCCGAGCCGTGGGTGCGTGAGGCGCCGCCGAATATGCGGATGCATGCGGGGTATGCCACACTTCATAACCGCACCACCGCGCCGGTCCACCTCGTCTTCGTTGCGAGCCCTACTTACGAAAAAGTCGAATTACACCTTTCCAAGGTGGAAAACGGAATCGGGACCATGGTCAAGCAGGACCAAATAACCATTCCTGCAAATGGCACCCTGAAGATGGCTCCGGGGGGATTCCACCTTATGCTGATGCACCCTAAGAGGGCGCTTACGGCCGGTGACAAAGTCGAGGTTACGTTCGGGTTTGCCGATGGCAGCCGGGTCAGCTTTCAAGCTCCGGTAAAAAAGATCGGTGGCATGTCCAATACGCATCATCATATGCCCCATAGAGGCCATTGATGCGGTTTCGCTCAGGGCAATATGGCTGCAGCTTATGCTGGATGCGGCGTTCGCTGCTTACACAAGCAAGATAACTCGCCCGATCACCGATGTTTTCAGGAGTTTTCAATTTTGCCACCAACGGCGCTAGGTGAGCGGTTAACCCGCGAGCGCTGTTTGGGAAACTGTCTTTAGGTGGGTTTGCCACATTGCGCCGGCGAGAGCGTCGGCCTCTGCAATGTCGTTGGCGCGGCCGAGCAATCGCAGCGCGATGGCCGCAGTGGCGGTTATCGACGCGACGGCCGGCGGATGTTCGGTTTCTCCCTGCCATACACCTGCGACCAAATCAGGCGCCAGCGATTCCTGACGCCACAGGAATGCTTCACCCGAGACCAGCGCCGGCCAGCTTTCCTCTCCAGGTTCGCCATTCAAAAGAATGGCCGCCCGGCCGGCTTTGTAAGGATTGCGATGGACCTCGCCACCAATGCCTTTGAAAACGGCCGCACGGGATTGGCCGAGTAGGCGCAAGGTCTCTTGATGTTGGGGTCGATAGGCCGAATGGACGATTCCGACCATGGCGAGTTGGGCGCCGAAGGGATTTAGGTCGCGAACGAAAGTGTTGGCGACCGAGCGCACGCCAAGTTTGGGTTTCAAGTGGAACAACGTCTCGGTTTCAGGCGCAAAGGTTTCGAGGCCCGCATAGGCGAAACCGGATTTAGTCAACCTCTCAGCAGCATCGTCGAGACCCGAACAGAGTTCGATCCCGAGAGCCCGCAAGACCGGCCTGGTTGGTGCACAATCTTTATGCTCGCCCTCGATGCCATGCATGAAGACCGAAATGCCGTTTTCCGCCAATAGAAGCGCGGCAAGCACGTACCAGGGTTGTTGGCGATGCCGGTCCGCATAGGTCGGCCAATCAATATCCGGTTTGGAAAACGACGTCGGTAGTGTCATGCGCTGTTTTGTGGCGTCAACAAATCCGGCGAATTCGTCTGCGGTCTCGCCCCGTTGCCGCAGGACCAGGAGAAACCCGCCGAGCTGTTCCGGGTCAACCTTGCCGTCAAGGACCATTCCCATCGCGATCTCGGCCTCTTCGCGCGTTAACGATCGCGAAAGCGTTGGCCCGCGGGCGATGATTTTCAGATAGTCGGCGAACTCTGTACTCATGACAGAATCATAGCATGAAAAAATAACGAGGCCGAAACGCGGCGGCGCCGCTGACCGGCGCGCGGCGGATATACTACTACCTGCGTGGCCCTGTGTGCGGCGGCGCTATTCGTAAAACTCAAATAGCGAAATTAAAGTCTGAAGGAAGGGTCTTCCCGATCCACCTGGCGCACGAAAGCGGTCCATTCATCCTGGCCGAAGGGCCGGACCTTCCAGCGTTTCTGATACTGCTCGAAGGTGTGCTGGCAAACCTCTTTCGGCACTTCCTGGAATGGAATTCCACCAGCCATTAATTTGGTTTGGACACGGCAGGTGTCGACCAACCGGTCCATCAGGCTGAAGGTCTCCGCAATTGTTCGGCCGATCGTCAGCAAGCCATGATTCCGCATAATCATGCAGCTTTTCTCGCCCAGTTCCGCAGCGATCTCTGGACCTTCTTCTTCTGCTTGCGCCAATCCCTCGTAGTCGTGGTAGGCGATCTGGCCGTAGAGCGCGAGGCTCTCTTGATTGATGTATTTGAGGCCTTCGACGCTCGCCGATACCGCAACGCTGGAATCCTCATGGATATGCAGCGATGCGCCACGATCCGGTTTTAAGCGCAGGAGAGCACTGTGAAAGTTAAGGCCGGCAGGGCCCGGGGGCAGCTCGGACTCGGTCAGCTGATGGCCGTCCAGGTCGAATTTAATGAAATCACTGGCGGTCAATTCGCACCACAAAAGGCCGCGCGGGTTAATCAAGATACAGTCCGGTTGGTCGGGGATTCGGGCAACAAAGTGGTTGCGGATGGATTTGTTCCAGCCGAACTTGTAAGCGATACGGCAGCCGGCAGCGAGATCTACTCGAGTCTGCCATTCTGTTTCGCTCACTTGTCCTTTGAGCGAATTATGCTTGCGATCGAAAATTGCGGCAGCTTCGGCCATGACGAATTCTCCCGTAAATTCATTCGATTGTACTATAGCATCAGCGCAGGGTTCGGTCACACCAAACGAAACATAATTTGGGCCTGGCCGACCGGGTCAGCCGTTGTTGGCGGATACAATTTCATTTGAAGCGAGACGCCAAATAGGGAGCAAATCCTGTCGTAGAACGTCGGCCCAAGAAAGGCGGTTTTGCTCGACATCTTGTCTTGCGGCGCGGCCAAGGCTGGCAAGCCGGTCGGAGTCCTCCAAGAGCGCTTCGATGGTATCGGCCCAACTCGTCGGCGACTGATCTTCGATCACCAGACCGTCTTCGCCGGGTGTGCGTATGTAAATTCCGCCGCCGCCGGGGGCGACAACGACCGGCGTGCCGCACGCTTTCGCTTCAAGTACCGCGTTCGGCCACACTTCCAATGTGGATGGGAAAACGAACAAATCCGAAGAGGCGTTCAGTCGAGCGACCTCCTCGGCTTCCAACGTACCGGCAAAGCTTACATTGGCTCCGAGAAGATCTTTGATCTCGTCTCGATAGTAACCTTTGCCGGCTAGAACCAAGTGCGGGTCTTTGCCGTGCTCGAGCATCAATTTTGCGGCGTGGGCCAGTGTCATAACGTTTTTCGAGCCGTCTAGCCGCCCGACGAACGCGATGACCGGGCGATCCTCGGGAATATGAAACTGTGCACGCAGTCCGGCGGGATCACGCTTGTCCGGATGAAACAGACTCTTGTCAATTCCCCTACGCAATTGCGTTGTAGGCACCCCAGCCGGGACATGGGCCGCGAGGGCATCATCCTCGGAGGCGAGGACCGCGCGGCATTGGGCCAAGTGCTTTTGTAACTTCTTCTCCATATCGCGTGAGAATTTATCGGGCAGACGTAATCGGTCGACCAACAGTCGAGCAGCCGCGCTTTCACCGAAGGCACGTCGGATAGCGCGCTCGGAATAGACCCGGGTGAAGCCGGGAGTGTTGGTATGCAGAGAACTGACTAAAGGAACGCTGTGCTTTTTACTGAAACGTGCTGCCGATTGCGCATAGGCGAAGTAGCCATCGGTCGTGTGGAGGACATCGTAGTTTCGCAAATAATGTTTCAAGCGTGGATGGCCCGGTGCGAGATCGGTGTAATCGGCGATATTGCGCAGGAAAAATAACCGCTCGGTGCTGAATACCGGTTTGAGGGTTACCAACCGCGTCTGTGGGCCGAGGGATATTGTTTCTTCCTGGCGCCCTTGAAAATGCACCGTCAGATCGAGATTCTCGCCAAGGTCGACGGACGCTTCCGCAAACCGTTCCCAGCATTTGACGTGACCACCGGCGCGAGGGCCGCGTTCCAAATCTACCAGGACGCCCACCTTTAGCGGTGCGTCAGAAATCATGTTTCCCCCGTGGCGCCAGCGATGCGTTCGTGAGCGGCGATGCTATCAGATCGCCCATTGACCGTCGATTGGCACCGTAACACGCTGCTTGACGGATTTTTTCGACCGTGCGAGGCAGAATACAAGAGCACGCGGGAAACACGATGTCTGATACCGGGCCCGAATTTGACGAATTGATGGAAAACGGAATGCGTATGGCGCACGCTGGCGATTTTGCCGGGGCGGCAGGGGTGTTTCGAGATATCCTCGCACGTGAACCCGCCCATGCCGGGGCGTCGGAAGGCCTTGGTCTTGTAGCGCTCGAGCAAGGTGAATTTGAGGTAGCAGTGGGGCAACTTCGCCGAGCGCTCGAGATCGGCGGCGTCCGGCCCGATCTTCTTTACAATTTGGGGAATGCTGAAGCTGCATCGGGACGCTTTGCCGAAGCGGCTGATGCCTATCGGCGCGCAACCGAGATGGCGCCGGCCTTTATCGAGGCCTGGTTCAATTTGGCTGAGGTTTTGGAAAAACTGGACCGATTGGACGAGTCGATCGATGCCTACCGTGCAGTAGTTGCATTGGATGCTTCGATTGATTCAGCACACGCGAATCTCGGTTGCGTGCTAACCGAAGCGGGCCATTTGGAAGAGGCAATTAAGTCCCTTGGAAAAGCAATTGAACTAGCACCCGAATTTCCGCCGACACACACCAATCTCGGGAATGCATTGAAATATGCGGGTCGCTTCGACGAATCGATTGCTGCTCATAAAGAAGCGCTCCGTTTAGCGCCGGACTATGCGGATGCACGATACAATCTTGGCGCTGCGCTAGCTATGTCCGGCGATCACCGGGCTGCGGCAGAGTCACTTTCGGCCGCGTTGGCGCTCAAGCCGGATTTGAGTCGAGCTAAGTTTGGCTTAGGAGCATCCAAAATTGCCTTGGACCAAGCAGAAGAGGCTGTAAATCTCTGCGAGGCAGCGCCGCCGAATGATTGCGAAATGCTCGCGCTCAGGCCATTCGCGTTAGCCGCCGCCGGTCGCGTGGACGATGCCGCCATTGTGGCAGATTATGACCGTTTGATTGCCGCGACGCATGTATCGGCGCCGGACGGATACTCAACGCTCGCCGACTTCAATGCGGCGTTGGTAGATCATATCCTTGGCCATCCTTCACTTGCACATGCGCCTACCAGTCATGCCACGGTCAATGGACAGCATACTGGCAATTTACTAACCGAACCGAAGGGTCCTTTCGCGGATTTCGAGAAAATTCTGTGGCAAGCGGTACAGCGGTTTCAGGCGGGCCAGGCGAAAAATGTCGATCATCCGTTTGCAGCGGATCGACCGCTGCGTGAGCTCGTGGTTTGGTCCATCGTTATGGAAAGCGAGGGGCATCAAGTCGCGCACATTCATCCGTCGGGCTGGGTCAGCGGCGTCTATTACCCGCAGGTTCCGATCTTCAAAATCGACGGTCACGGCCCTGAGGCGGGCTGGATAGAATTTGGCGCGCCGCCCCCAGAAATTCCTTATTCCGGAGAAGTGCCGTTAAAGACAGTGCAACCGGAAGAGGGCTTGCTTCTGCTTTTTCCGTCGTTCTTTTATCATCGCACAATTCCATATGACGCGGAGGCGCCGCGAGTCAGCATCGCGTTCGACTTTCGTCCCGCGTCTTAAGTCACTCGAAGGGTTAAATATGTACGAACTCCTAAAAGGCATGCGTGTGGTCGAGGTGTCTGCGTTTATCGCCGCGCCCTACGCCGGATTGAGCCTCGCGCAAATGGGTGCGGAAGTAATTCGCATCGATCCAATCGGTGGCGGGCTCGATTATCGTCGTTGGCCGGTCACCAAGGATGGCCGCAGCCTTTATTGGGCCGGCCTCAATAAGGGTAAGAAATCGATCGCGCTCAATGTTCGAGAAGAGAAAGGCCGCGAGATCGCACATGCGCTTATGACCGAAGCGGGCCCGCAAAAGGGCTTGGTTATAACCAACCTGCCGCCACGCGGATGGCTTGCCTATGACGGTCTGAAGGCAAAACGCGAAGATTTGATCATGATCAGCATCGTCGGCAATCGCGATGGTTCCGTCGCACTCGACTATACGGTCAACGCTGCCGCTGGCTTTCCGTTGGTGACTGGGCCGGTTGACCATGACCAGCCGGTCAATCACGTGATGCCGGTTTGGGATGTGGTCGCGGGGCTCTCGGCGGTCCAAGGATTGATGGCCGCCGAACGTAAGCGTTCCGAGACAGGAGAAGGTGCCTTTGTTCAGCTCGCTTTGTCGGACACGGCGTTCGCTACGCTCAGTCACCTCGGGTATATCGGCGAAGCGGAGGTGAATGGCGAGGACCGGCCAAAAACCGGGAACCATGTTTTTGGCACTTATGCACAAGACTTCGCTACTGCCGATGGCCGTCGGATCATGGTAACCGCATTTACGCCTCGCCACTGGCAGGTGCTCGTTGAGGCGACAAACACTGAAACGAAGATGAAAGCGATTGAGGAAGAATTTGGTTTCGATCTCAAGCGTGAAGAAAATCGCTATGCCGCGCGCGACCCCATAACGGATGTTTTAGGTGCTTGGTTCCAACAGCACGATTTCGCGACCGTTACCGCGGCTTTGGATGAGGCCGGCGCTTGCTGGGGGCCGTATCAATCAGTGACCCAAGCAGTTGCTGAAGATCCACGCCTGTCCACCGAAAGCCCTTTGTTTGACGAAATTGATCAACCTGGAATTGGCCGATACCGCGCTGCCGGTGCGATGTTGGATTTTGCCGGGATCGATCGTCAGCCGGTTCAGCCAGCGCCGATTCTAGGGCAGGACACGGATAGGGTATTGGCCGAAATACTCGGTTTCAACGACGCCGAACTGGGCCGATTGCACGATGACGGAATAATCGGCGGGCCGACCCCCTAACCGAAACTAACGTTTGTTGGCCGCTTTGCGGGCGTTGATTTTATTTCTCAAAATTCGCGCGGAACGTAACACGCTTGTCTTGATGGGAGACTTTCTGACGCTAGCCTTGCGCGCTGTGACAGGAGATTTGCGTTGCCGCAATGTTGTGCGGCGGGGTGTAGCCTTGGTTTGTTTGCCAGGTGTACCGATTTTCCGTACTGAGCTCGATGAAACTCGAGCTGGACTCAGTTTGTTCAACAAAAGGGTTTTTCGTTCCAGGTCTCGGTCTGATCGCGCCGGATTGCTTGGTGCCCGATTGGCGCGTCGTGCGGTGCTCGCAAAATTAGGCTTGCGAATGGTGCGCGTGACACCTGACTGATTTCTGAACGTGACGATGCCGCGTCGTAACACAACGGTGGTGGCCTGATCGCGGTCGACAACGACGTCGAATATCGTGCCGCGAATGCCAATCGTTGCATTGGGCGTTTGAACCGCGTAGGCGGATTTTGGTTGAACTCCGGAGAAAAATCGCGCGACGCCGAGGGCAAGCGTAGTCAGGAATCTCCCACCAATGCGCGGTTGGTAAACCAGTTCGTCCAAGCGAAGCTCGGATTCTGGACCTAAGGTCATCACCGTTTGATCAAGAAACAGCAATTCGACGATTGCGTTTTTGCCAGTACGAATGGTGTCGTTTTGCTTAAGTGTCGACCCCAAATTGAGCGCACGAACTTTGCCATCGATGCCCCGTGCAGTGATCTGACCTTGCGCCTCGGAGGTGGTGCCGATCACGGATTGTGCAAACGAAGCGGTTGTTGCCGCGATAAAGCAAAAGGAAAATACCAATATAAGGCGCATCAATAATCCCATTTAACGTTCAATCCGACGCTATGACTATCGTAGTTTTGCGCGCCGTCATTAGACCAATTTTGTTCGAAGCTGTAGCGGCCGATTAAGTCGACGCTGTCGAATATAAATCCCTTATAGGTAAGGGTGGGGGCGGCGAGGAAATTAGCATCGCGTCGATTACGGGCAACGTTGATTTCTTTACCTTCATAGAGGCGTGCGAAGTAGCTGAGAGTCATGCCGAGTATAAATGAACTTGCGATCGGTGATTCATATTGCAGCGACAGGCCCGGTTGCAGATATCTGAAACGGGACTCTTCCGCATTGTTGTAGGCGAAAGTAGGTGTAAAGAAGAAATGGTCTTTCTTGTTTATGAGGTCGTAAGCGACCAGTGTCGCGGCAATTTCGGGCTGCGTCGCATCGCGGCCATCGAAATCGGACGAGAAATCTTCGCGCCCCAGCTTTACCTCGACCGTATTTAGCCAATGATCGCCGAGATTTTCGAATGCGGCGGAGACACCCCCCTTATGGGAGAAATGCTTATAATCGAGAAAGCTGGCCTCGGCGAAGGGCATGACTACGAATTGCCACTCTTTGGATATCGGGAATACCGGCCCGACTTTGAGGCTTATGAGATCGTAGTCGCTGTTGTCGTTGTCTATATAAAAATCCGCATAGACATAGAAATCGGTTCGCAGACGAAAATCCGTGATCGTCCCCACTGTCCGTTCATCGACCAGCGAACCCGAAGCATTGAGGATAAAGCTGTCCTCGCGTGGAATAATGTCGGGCCTCCCACTGGCACTGGTTTCGTAGCGAAATCCGCCTTCCAGCGACATGAAGGTTTCCGAACCGGCCGCATCGGCGGCCTGTTGCCGCTCATCGACTTGGTCTTTGGAGCGCGTCAAAATGCCCTTGGTTGCGTCGGGTCCCAGAAGGGCGACGACCCGGTCCAGGCCCTGTTGCGCGGCGACATTTTTGGGGTCGAGACGGAGTGCTCGCTGATAGGCAGTTAAAGCTTTGCGAGGAGCACCTTCGGCCTCGGCGAGCTGGGCATAGCGTACGTTGAGCGCAACGTTACCCGGATCTCCGAGCAGGGAGGCGAATACGCGATTGCTGTCCGGCCGCGCGGCGACGGTTCGCACCACGGGACGGCCGTAGAAAGCCTGATAAGCTCGGACGTAATCGTCATGCGCAGCGAGCGCATAGTCATAGTAGGCCCTAACAACATCGGGCCGGTTAGTCGTCAGCGCGCGTTCATAGTTGGCGCGCGCCTGAAGTGCGAGATTATAGTAATAGAGCGGGAGATCGCGCGCTTCGGCGTAGCCGGTCCACGCTGCCGTGCCGACCAAAAGTGCGAGTACGAACCGACAACGATTTTGCAGGAACTTCCACACTAAGCCCCACCGTGCCGGCCACCTTCGCCAAGGTGCGCCCTTAAGAGTCATTTGTTTCTTATTCTTGTTGTTTTCTTAGTTTTCCGGCATCCGGCATCGACACAATGGCCGTCTATGCTCCCAAACAAGACGCAAAACCGTGTCGGTTCCAAAAACCGCACTTACTCTAGCCCTAGTAGACAGAGCGCTCAAGAGTAATCGATAAATTTTATTTCTAATTTTATCGGATTACTTGCTGGCTGAAGGCGTTTTAGATTTGCCTTATTGATTCGATACTTAGAGATTTTTAACGCTGGATTTGCCTACTCCGCCGCAACACTTTGTGCAGCCTTCGTTGGGTACAACATCAAATCAGTGATCTCTTTGACATTATTGGCTTTCTCCAGGCTCTGTAGACTATCGAATAGCGGTTTGATGGCGTCGGCAGCGAGTGACCGTTTGGTGCAGTCTTCGAATTTTTCCCATAATTCCTCGTCGGTCATCGGATTCGAGAGACCGCGGCCGAGGTCCACCTCGTTGTAACTATTAATTTTTTCGCCATTCTTGAGCGTAATAACGACTTCCGCGCCATGATGCGGGGTGGTTTCGTGGGTCATTTTTGGATGCACGTCGGCCTGAACCTTCTTCAAAAGCGCCTGAATTTCAGGCTCGCCGAATGCGTCGGGCTCGAAATGCTCCAGCTTCACCCGGCCCTCCAGCAGTGCGCGGGCAACCGTATATTGCTGACTGAATTTGCCCTGGAGCGGAGTTTTCGGATCGGGATTGTTGGTGTGGGGCAGCCGTAACGGATGCACCCAGACGTCGATTGTCTCCACCTGGTCGACGTCGATGTCGTTTTCTGCTCTGAGCGTCAGCATTGCTTCGATCGGTGGGTGAGTGCCGCCACAACAGGGATGTTTTTTCAGGCCAACTCCGACACTGACGAGATCGAACGGTTGGCCCCAATCGGCCAGCATCTTATCCACGTCATAGGTATCCGGCCCGTTGAACACGTTCAGAAAGCCTTGCTTGTGTTCGAATGCGTGGTCGTTGGACGTGAATCCTTCCTTGGCCAGCATTGCCGCATAGAGGCCGTTCCGATTGCCATGGCCCACATGGAGCGGCTTGGTCATAGAGCCGAAATTCGATTTAACGCCCGACGCCAGCGAGGCGGCGATCCCGAGTGCGGTCGCGGTTTGGTCTTCGCTGAGTTTCAGGAGGCGGGAAGCAGCGGCAGTGGCGCCGAAAACGCCAAGCGTTGCGGTAGGGTGCCAACCCTTGTCGTAGTGATGCATGTGTACGCCACGGGCGATGCGGGTCGCAGTTTCATGGCCGACCACATAGGCGAGGATCGCGTCTTTACCGGATATTTCCAGCTGGTCGCCAAGCGCAAAGATGACCGGCATCAACATCACCGTCGGGTGACCGCCCATGGTCATGCTCATATCGTCGAAATCGAGCGCATGGGCCGAGGTACCGTTGATCAGAACCGCGTCTAGCGGATTGGTGCGATAGTCACGGCCAAAGACTGCACAAGGCCCGGAGGCACCGGCAAAACCAGGAATTTTCTCGATAATCTTGGCGGTATCTTCCACCGAACCGACGAAGGCGCAGGCGATCGCGTCTAGGATCGCAGCCCTTGCGAGAGGGATCGCCTCGGCAGGCAGGTCGTCATAAGAGATCGCATGAATGCGCTTGGCCAATTCCTGGGTGATGGTCATCTTTTTCTCTCCCATAGGTTCCGCTAGTTGCGGATATTTTCGAGGAACCATTCAGTGGGAATCTCGTTTCCGAGCCCAAGTTCCTTGCATCTAAGATACACCGCGCCGCCGCAAGATGCGAATTGCAGCCCGTTGTTACCCTGGTTTTCATAGTAGGTGATTTGGTCGTCGTCGGTACGCCCCGGCACGTCGCCGGCAATCAACTCGGCGAAACTCGGCAATACATGGCGCGGCCCGTCCTCCGATTCTGCGAACGGAACCCGCTCCAGCTCTTCGTCCGACCCGGCGACATATCCTCCGGTCCCACCGCCGACCGCATTCATGAAACCGTAGCCGTCGGGAATTTTAAGCTTTTCGTTGCCTTGGCGAATGGCGATGTCGAAGCGTTCGATCTGTGCGGCGCCGACTTCAAAATCGTTGAGATTGACGACAAACATGCCGGGCTCCAGCCAGTCGGCATCGAAAGTGGGGACCATGCTATCGGTGCAGCTGCAAACGATATCCGCGCCCTTCATCGCTTCTTCGGCGCTTGCGACCGGCTCAATTTGGAGCTCAAGCTCGTCGCCCATTTCTTCAGCATAGGCTTTGCGATTAGCCGGCGTCCGGCTGAACACCTTGACGCTTTTAATGTCGCGCACGCACTTCAGTGCTTCGAGATAGGTCCGCGCCATGCCGCCCGATCCGATCATGCCGATGGTTTCCGCGTTCTCGCGCGCGAGATACTTGGCGCCGATGGCGGCACCGCCACCGACCCGCATATGCTGCAATATGCCGTCATTCATGATTGCGAGCGGCTCGCCGTTTTTGGTGCTGAACAGATAGATCAAGCCGCAATAGGTGCCGGGTTCGATGCAGAATTTGTTCTGATTGACCACTTCGCCCTGTTCGTTCTTGGGCCAGCTCATGATGTCCGATTTGATGCGGATGGCGAAAAAGCCGTTACATGCGCCTTCCATCGAGCCCCAGCGGAAATAGCTGTCGTCCCATTGGCTCGGCGCGTAGACATCGATCCTTGGGCGCATCACAGATGCGCGCGACGCGAGGCCGCGAAAAGCCGCCTCCTGCACGTCGATGCAGGTTTGCATATCCAGCAACTCTTCGACGATTTCATTGTTGATGATCAGCATGCGTCCTTCCCCGTTTCGACGTTTCGGCCTTTATTGAGTGCGCGTCCGATTTGTGTATGCTTTCCCACGAAATTTGCCAAGCAAGCGCGTCAGGGGGCGGATATGGATTTCGACATAGTGGAGCTCGACGGCGGCATCGGTGCCGAGGTAACGGGGCTCGATGTGGCGGCAGAATGGGACGATAAAACGCTGGCGGCGGTGCGAAACGCCTGGCTCGAACATTGCGTTTTGCTGTTTCGCAAACAGACGGTAACCGACCAACAGCTGCTCGCCTTTACCCGGCAATTCGGCGAACTCGAATTTCCGCCAACGAAATTGTTGGGCCTGAAAAACAAGATCAATCAGCAAGAAGAGATTCCGCCCGAAATAAACGTGATTTCGAATGTAAAAGAGAACGGCGCGCCGATCGGACAATTGGGCGCCGGCGAATGTGCCTGGCACACGGACAGCGCGTTCGTGGAAGTTCCACCGGCCGCCAGCATTCTCTATGCACTGGAAATTCCTCCGTCGGGCGGTAATACGGGATTTCTCAACATGTACAAGGCCTGGGAAACATTACCCAAGGAGTTGCAGGACGAGATCGACGACTACACCGCCAAACATGATTTCACCTATACCAGCGCCGGCGAGCGCCGGAAGGATTATCCGGAAGTGACCGACCCGTCGAAATCGCCGGGCCCCACGCATCCGCTGGTGCGCACCCATCCGGAAACCGGGCGTAAATGCCTTTATCTGGGCCGGCGCCTGAATTGCTACATCAACGAACTTCCCTTGGCGGAAAGCGAAGAAATGCTCGACCGTCTTTGGCTGCACGCGACCCAACCGAAATTCGGCTACGAGCATACTTGGCAGTTGGGCGATGTGTTGATGTGGGACAATCGCTGCGCCATGCATCGCCGCGAGGCCTTCGATGATTCCGCCCGCCGCGTTATGCACCGGGCGCAGCTGAAGGGCGACCGCCCCTATCATTAGGATATTCATCAGGACATTCGAGACATGACCGACGGAACTATGCGTGCCGTCCTCTGCGAGGAATGGTGCGACTTCGACGACCTTAAAATGACGGATCTGGCGCGGCCCGAGTTGGGCCCGGGTCAGGCCCGCATCGCGGTTCGCTATGCGGGTGTCAGTTTTGCGACCACGCTGGTGGTGGCGGGCAAATATCAGCGGAAACCGCCACTGCCGTTCGCCCCCGGTACTGAAATCGCCGGTGAAGTACTCGACGTGGCCGATGGTGTCACCCGCATCAAACCGGGCGACCGGGTTTTCGGGGCCATCGATTGGGGCGGCTATGCGGAAGAGGTCTGCGTGCCGGCGGTGAACCTGCATGTGCTGCCCGAAGAGCTACCTTTCGATGCCGCTCCAGCGCTCGCGATCTCCTATCCGACGTCTTTCGGCGGCTTAATCTGGCGCGCGCGGCTGGACCGCGGCGAAACGCTGCTCGTTCACGGCGCGGCGGGCGGTGTCGGATTGGCTGCGGTGGAAATCGGCGTCGCGCTGGGCGCGACGGTGATCGGCGTTGCCAGCAGCGAAGAGAAACGCGCCGTTGTCGAAAGTCGTGGTGCTGCCGCCATCGACGGGTCCGAACTCAAGAAACAGGTTCTGGAACGATCCGGCGGCGTCGATGTGGTTTACGATCCTGTCGGCGGAGATATGGCCCGGGAGACTTTGAGCTGTCTGAAGCCTGACGGCCGGCTGGTCAGTATCGGGTATGCGGCGGGCGGCATCCCCGAGGTCGGCTATAATATTCTTCTGGTGAAGAATATTTCCGTCATGGGATTCAATTACGGCGAATATGTGGGATGGGGTCTTGTGGACCGGCGGGACGAGTATGCCCCCCGGGTCGATGATGCGCAGAAACAGTTGCTGGACTGGTGGCAGGGGGGCCAAATCCAGCCGACGGTGCATGCACGTTTCCCGCTCGAGCAATTCCGCGAAGCGATGGCGGAGGTACAAGATCGCCGGGCCATTGGCCGGGTGGTTATGGAGATTTAGGTCGCTCGTGCCTCACGTAACGCCACCGCGAGCGGGCCGCAGAGCGGAACAGTCAAAAGCACCACTCCGGCGATGACGACCATGGCGGTGGTGATGCTGGTCCAGTCGGACAACAAGCCATAGACGAGCGGTGCGACGATGCCGCAGACCGAACCCAGCGTGTAGATCAGCCCGTAGGCGCGGGAGTGTTTTTGCCCCTCGATGAGATCGGGCACGGTGCCGTAGATCGCCGACGAGGTGCCGTTCAGAAAAACTCCCAAGACCGGTAGCAGGAAAAACGCGTAGAGGCTCGGAGTGACAACCACCAGCAGGATCAAGGCAGAGGTGGCGAACTCGGTGAGTGCGATTGTCTTGGTGACGCCGATACGCTCGGCGATTAGACCCACTGCCATCTTTCCACACATGCCGCCAAACACGGTGAACAGCACCGCCAGTGCGGCCCATTCGGTAGCGACGCCTTTCTCGATCATCAGGAAGGCGGCGAAGGTCAAAAAGCCGTTGCGGGTGGAGTTGTCGAGTGCCGTGACGGTGCCGAGCAGAAAAAATCCCCGCCGATGTTTGACACCCCAGCCGTTGACGGTTTGCACGACTGTTTCTTTGTCCGGAACCACCGGTGCGCCACCGATGGATGCCGCCTTGAGGGCGAACAGAACACCGATTGCCGTGACAAACGACAGGATACCGGCACCGAACACGGGCACCTGCCAAGAGAACCCGAGGCCCGCCGTACACAGGATGAGCGATCCCAAAAATAGAAACTTGCCGATGTCGCCGAACGCATTGTAAGTGCCGAGCGCGGCGCGCTGACCTTCGCCCGGATAAGCGTTGGAGATGATGGCCGACGAGAGCGGATGCTGAAATGCGCCGCCGCAACCGGCAAGAAAAATGAAAGCGAGTACCATCCAAAAACCGTTGGCGAAACCGAGGCCAATGAAACCCGCACCCGCGATTATCGTGCCCGCAACCAGTAGCGACCGTGTGCCCGCCTTTTCCGACCACATACCAACCGGAATTTGCAGCGCCGCCGTCGCAACCCTGTGGGCCGAACGGATCATGCCCACTTCCGCATAGGTGAGACCGAAAGCCTCCCGCAAGAGCGGCAGCAGCCCGTAGAGTATGTCGGTTAGCCCATCGTGCAAAATATGGGCGCCACAACATGTTCTGAGCGCGGCTTTTTGTTTGTCTTTGCTCATGGCGCTGTATTGCACGGCGCGGTGAATTTTACAATTTGCTGAGATCGCGCGCCGCAACGCTGGCGTTGTTGGCAATTTGTGTTAGTTGGCGCGCACTTCATCGAGGTCGCGCGCCAGCATGCCGCAGAGCGGTATGGTCGGAACCACGGTCAGTGCGACCGCGACCAAGGTTGTCGTGACGTCGGTCCAGTCGGCAATCAGCCCGAATAGCAGCGGCGCTATCAGACCGAAAACCGCATTCAATGTATAGATCAGCCCGTAGGCGCGTGAATGCTTTTCGCCCGCGACAAGATCGGGCACAGCCCCGTAAATCGCCGTGGAAGTGCCGTTGAGGAACACGCCGAGGACCGGCAGCAGAAAAAAGGCGGCGTAGCTGGGCATCACCACGACAAGGCCGATCAAGGCCGCGGTGGCGACCTCGGTCAGCGCGATAGCGCGGGTGACGCCGATGCGTTCGGCGATCTGCCCGACGACGAACTTGCCGCAGAGCCCGCCGAACACGGTTATCAACACTGCCGCCGCGGCCCATTCCGTGGGCACGCCTTTTTCGATCATGAGGAAGGCGACGAAGATGAGAAAACCGGTCCGCGTCGTGATATCCAGCGTGGCGATGACACTGAGCGCGAAAAAACCCCGCGTATGTTTGAGGCCCCAGCCAGTCACCGTCTCGACACTATCGTCTTTCGATGGAAGCTCCGGTGGCCCGCCTGCCGCCGCCCGGCTGAGCAACAGGTATGTGGCGACGGCAAGCAGGAGCGCCGCGGCGCCGAAACCCAGAACGGGCGCCTGCCAGGAAAATCCAAGTGGTGCGGTCATGAGAATGGTGAGGCCGAGAAACAGGAACTTGCCCACATCGCCGAAGGCATTGTAGGTGCCGAGCGCGGTGCGCTGACCGGCATCGGGATAGGCGTGCGAGATGATGGCGGAGGACAGCGGATGGTGAAAGCTATCGCCGCAGCCGGCCAGGAAAATGAACAACAGCACGGTCCAATAGCCCTCGGCGAATCCGAGACTGAGGAACGCGACGCCGGCCAACGCCATGCCGATCACGAGTAACGAACGTTCCCCGACGCGCTCCGACCACACACCGGCGGGAATCTGAAAAATCGCCGATGCGGCCCGATGGGCCGAGCGGATCATGCCGACTTCCAGGTAGTTAAGCCCGAACGCGTCCCGCAACAGCGGCAGCAGCGCGTACAGCATGTCGGTCAATCCGTCATGCAGAACGTGCGCTGCGCAACAGGCCCGTAGCGCGAGCTTTTGTTTGATTTTCACCATGGCGCTGTATTGCACGGAAGCGGGATGATTACAATTTTGTGACAGCCGGCTAGGGAGTTACATCCGACGTCGGTCGCGCCGCAATCTCCAAAATCAACTTCCTCAAAATCGCCTTCGCCAGATCCTTGCGGCCTTTGGCGACGAGCACGAAGGGGCTTTGGCCGCCGATAACATCGTTTTTGTAGTGCACGGCGAGGGGCTCGCCATTGGGGCCGGTACGTGGATCGTAGGGCGTATCGATGGCTATGGCGTTTATGGTGATGCCTTTGGAGAGCGCGTAATTACGCGCGAAGGGGAGCGGGGGGCCGTTGATCTGCGGCCCGTCGCCGGAAATATCGATGATCTTTCGTATTCCGGAATAGGCGTTCTTCTCAATCTCGTTGACCCCGTAAAGGATCGCCGCGCTGATCGAGTTGTATCCGTCCACCATGCGGGGTGCTTTCACCAGCTTGTCGGCAAATGCCTTGGCGGACTTGGCATCGTGGATCATATGCCAGCCAACCACAGTGGCGACCGAGTCCGGCGCAGCCCATTCCACATAGGTAATGGCGATGGCTTGATGAATACCGCCGGTGATCGCTGCCAAAACCCTCGGGTTGGTAATCGCGGCCGCATATCCTCTGCGCTGAAGCTCGAACTCTGCATCGTCGATGGAACCGGAACCATCAGCAGCGAGCACCAGCTCCAGATCGACATTCTCCGTCGCAAATGTGGAAACCGTTGTTCCAATCAGCAACGTCAGTGCTGTGAGAAATCCGACAAACCAATTCGGCATTTCGAGCCTCCCGTGACAACAAGTGTCGATCATTGACGCTGCTCTGACAAGCGGAAGGGGTGTAATTGCGTCCGTTTCGGCCATCCTATAGGGTGGCCGCTCAATGCATTTGGACAGCAATTATGGCGATTTCCCAACAATTTGAGTCTTTCGACGACGCGCTCGTCGATGAGGACACATTCCTGGCCGATGTGCTGTCCGGCCTCGGGGCGGCCGATAAGTCATTGCCGTGCAAATATTTTTACGATGAGGAAGGCTCTCAGCTTTTCGATTCGATTTGCGATTCTCCGCAATATTATCCGACGCGGACCGAGCTCAAGATAATGGAGAGTTCGGTTGACGAGATGGCGAAAGCCATAGGGCCACAAGCGGAGCTGATCGAGTATGGCAGCGGTGCCTCCCGCAAGGTGCGATTACTCCTGGACGAATTGGAAGCGCCCGCAGCCTATGTCGCGGTGGATATTTCGCGGGATTTCCTGATCGCATCCAGCAGTGCTCTATCGGAAGACTATCCCGAGCTTGCAGTACACGTAATCTGCGCCGATTTCACCAAGCCCTTTAAATTACCGGCTGGATTGGGTGGGCCGGGCAGGCGTCCGGTCGGCTACTTCCCCGGTTCCACAATCGGCAATTTCGACCGGCCTGCGGCTGCCGATTTTCTCGCAAATTGCGTCGCGACGTTGGGTAAAGGCGGTGGCTTGCTCATCGGTGTCGACCTCAAGAAAGACCCCGCAATCTTGAATGCGGCCTACAACGACGTCGCAGGTATTACGGAAGCCTTCAATCTTAATTTGCTCGTACGTATCAATCGGGAGCTCGATGCCAGTTTCGATATGGGAAAGTTTGCCCATGTCGCGTTCTATGATGAGGACCACGGCCGGATCGAAATGCATATCGAAAGCCTCGCGGCTCAAACGGTGACGGTCGGCGATCGCGAGTTCTCGTTCGCGAAGGGCGAACATATCCACACCGAGAATTCCTACAAATACGACATTGAGGAGTTTCAGGCGCTGGCTGCCAAGGCCGGCTTTAGCCCGGTGCAAGTTTGGACCGATCCGGATCGGCTGTTCAGCGTTCATTTTCTGGAAGTTCCCGCCTGAAGGCGACGGCTTCAGATCACGCTGTTTTTCCTCAGCGCCGCAATCCGTGCGTCGTCATAGCCGATCCCGGCCAAGATATCGTCTGTATCCGCCCCTAGTTCCGGCGCCGGATTGTTGGGCGTGGGTGTGCCGGTCTCGAAAGGGGCGTCCAGCAAGCGAAACGGGGTGCCGTCCTGCAAGGTGAGTTGCATATGCTTGCCGCGGTCGATGACGAACGGATTCTCGATCGCTTGTCCCACATCGAGGATCGGCGCGGCGGGGACGGAACCAGCAAAATGGTTTAGCCATTCCTCGGTGGTTCTTGCCGAAAGCGCATCGTCCAACAGGTCCTGAATTTCCTGGCGGTGTTCGAGCCGGTTCTTGAAGCGGGCGTAACGCGGGTCGGTCCCGAGTCCCGGCCGGCCGATTTTTTCGCAGAGATTAGGCCAGAACTTTTCCTTGTTGCACATCAAGAATATCCAGCCGTCCTTGGTGGTAAATTGTGCACATGGAACCAGCGACGGGTGGCCGGACCGCTGTTCGCGGCCTTGCACGTGGCCTTCGTTCAGATACCAGGCGCCGAGATATCCGAGATTGGACAGCGCGAGGTCGAACAGGTTGGTGTCGATATTCTGGCCTTTGCCGGTGTCCCGCGCCCGGACGATGGCCGACACACAGGCGAGCGCCATGGTCTGGCCGGTCATGATATCGACCAGTGACAGCCCCATTCGGGTCGGTGGCGTATCCACTTCGCCGGTGAGCGAAAAATAGCCCGCCTCCGCCTGCATCAGATAATCGAAGCCGGGCCAATTTTTGCGCGGACCCTGGCGCCCATAGGCTGTCAGGAAGGCACACACGATCTTGGGATTGACCTTGCTCAAGCTTTCGTAGGTGAGACCGAGCTTCTCGGGCACGTCGCCCCGCATATTGCCGCACAACGCGTCGGCGGATTTGATCAGATCATGCAAAACCACTTGGCCTTCATCGCAGCCGAGGTCCAAGGTGATGCTCCGCTTGTTGCGATTGAAGGATTGAAAGAATTCGCTGGCCGCCGTGCTCTTGCCGTCACCCAAAAAATAGGGCCCGACCGCACGCGCCATGTCGCCATCGTCGTGGGGGCTTTCGATTTTGATGACCTCGGCCCCGAGATCGGCAAGGTACTGGGTGCCGCAGGGGCCTGCACCATATTGCTCGACCGCTAGGATACGAACGCCTTCGAGGGGCAGCATGTTAAATCGGATTCCGATCGATGAGCTGGCGGGCGATGATGATCCGTTGCAGCTCGTTGGTGCCTTCGCCGATGGTCAGCAGCGGTGCATCGCGATAGAGCCGCTCAACCGGGAATTCCTTCGAATATCCGTAGCCGCCGTGGATGCGCATCGCTTCCATCGAACTCGAAATCGCCGCCTCGGTTGCGAACAGTTTGGCCATACCCGCTTCCATATCGCAGCGCTCGCCCTTGTCGAATGCTTCGGCGGCCCGGTGAACCAGGAGCCGCGCGGCCTCGGTGCGGGTCGCCATGTCGGCCAGCATGAGCTGGATCGCTTGGTGTTTATGGATCGGCTTGCCGAAGGTCTCGCGCTGTTGGGAGTATTTTACCGCCTCGTCGAGCGCTGCCTGGCTGACGCCAACACCGCGGGCGGCAACGTTGATGCGCCCGAGCTCGAGTCCCCCCATGACGTGTTTGAAGCCCTGGCCTTCCTCGCCGCCAACCAGATTTTCCGGCGGCACCCGGCAATCTTCGAATACGAGCTCGGCGGAATCGATGCCTTTGTATCCGAGCTTCTCAAGCTTGCGGGAGGGTTCGAAGCCCTCGCCTTTCTCAACCAGGAACAGACTGATGCCTTTGTGACGGGGCTCAATCTCCATATCGGTTTTGACCATCACGGCGAAAACATGGCCGTGGATGCCATTCGAAATCCACATCTTGGTGCCGTTGATCACGTAGTCGTTGCCGTCCTTGACCGCACGGGTGCGGATTGCCTGCAAATCGGTGCCGCAACTGGGTTCGGTCAGCGCGAGTCCACCCCGCAACTCGCCGGCAGCGAATTTGGGCAGCCATTTTTTGCGCTGTTCTTCGGTCCCGAAGCGCTGAACCGCCGAGGCCATGATCAAATGGGAATTGAAGATGCCCGACAGCGACATCCAGGTGCGGCTCACCCGTTCGACAATCTTGGCATAGGTCAGGCAGGACAGGCCGAGCCCGCCATACTCCTCGCGAATGATGGCGCCGAAGAGACCGAGGTCGGCCATTTTGGCGACGATTTCCTCCGGCCAAATATCGTTATGTTCGAGCTCCATGACATGGGGTTCCACGTCGCGAGTGAGGAACCGGTCGAGAGATTCGAGGATCAGGTCGTCTTGTTCTGTTTCGCTCATGGTTCAGTCCTGATCGTCGATCCCATGGCCCTGCTTCGGAACAAGCATGGTGCGCACATAAGACATGAACTCGGTGCCGTCGGCCTTGGTGCCTTTGGTGCGGATGGTCACGATGCCCTGGGTTGGGCGCGATTTGCTTTCGCGCTTTTCCAGCACTTCGCTTTCCGCATAGATCGTATCGCCGACGAAGACGGGCGCTGTGAGTTTAATGTCGGTCCAGCCGAGATTGGCAATCGCTTTCTGGCTGGTGTCCGAGACGCTCATCCCGGCAACCATCGACAAGGTGAGGCAGGAATTGACCAGCGGTTTGCCGAATTCGCTTTTTGCCGCATAAGCTTCGTCGAAATGCAGCGGATGAGTGTTCATGGTCAACAGCGTGAACCAGCTGTTATCCGCTTCCGTGATGGTGCGGCCGGGGCGATGCTCATAAACATCGCCGACCTCGAATTCCTCGAAATAACGGCCGATATCCTCGCGATATCGCTGAGGGCCGACTTCCTTTGCGCCGTAGGTCATCGCAGCGCTCCTTGAGTCCGGGTTAATAAGACCGCGGCATACCGAGCACGTGTTGGCCGATATAAGCCAGAATCATATTTTCGGAAATGGGCGCGGTGCGATAGAGGCGTGCTTCCCGCCATTTCCGCTCCACATCGTATTCGCGCGCGAAACCGAAGCCGCCATGGGTGGTCAGGCAGGCTTCCGCCGCTTCCCACGCCGCCTTGGCAGCGAGATATTTGGCCATATTCGCTTCGGCGCCGGCGGCTTCTCCGCTATCGAACAGCGACGCTGCCTTGCGAGCCATGATGTCGGCGCCTTGCAATTCCGCCCACGCCTTGGCGAGGGGGAATTGAATGCCCTGGTTTTGGCCGATGGGACGTTCGAAAACGATGCGTTCGTTGGCGTAATTGACGCCTTTCTTGATGAAAAACTTGCCGTCGCCAAGGGATTCCGCGGCAATCAAAATGCGCTCCGCATTCATCCCGTCGAGAATGTAGCGAAAGCCTTTGCCTTCCTCGCCGATCAAGGATGAACCCGGGATGCGCATATTGTCGAAGAACACTTCCGTGGTGTTGTGATTGATCATCGCATCGAGCGGTTTGATCTCGCAGCCGTTACCGGCCACTTCGCGAATGTCGACGAGGAAACAGGACAGGCCGTCGGTGCGCCGTTCGCATTCTTCAGACGGCGTCGTTCGCGCCAACAGCAGCATCAAATCCGAATGCGCCGCCCGGCTGGTCCAGACCTTCTGCCCATTGACCACATAGCCGTTTCCGTCTTTCTCCGCCTTGGTCTTGAGCTGAGTGGTGTCGGAGCCGGTGGTGGGTTCGGTAACGCCGAATGCTTGCAGACGCAATTCGCCGCTCGCAATCTTGGGCAGATATTCCTGCTTTTGTTCTTCGGAACCATGCCGCAAGACGGTCCCCATGGTGTACATCTGCGCATGGCAGGCGGCGGCAGAACAGCCGTTTTCGTGGATGGATTCCAGGATCACCGCGCCAGCACGGACCGGCAGACCCGCACCACCATATTCCTCGGGGATCAACGCGCCAAGAAATCCGCTCTCGGTCAGCGCTTTGACGAAGTCGGTCGGGTAGCTTCCTTCGGGCGGCTGATCTTCGAGATCGCGCCAATATTCGCTCGGGAAATCCTCGCAAATCTTGGCAATCGCCTCGCGGAACTCCGGGTAATCTTCTTCGATAGTCAAATTCAGAATGTCGTCGCTCATTGCCCGTCTCCCCTAGTAAGAACGCGGCATGCCGAGGACATGCTGGCCGATGAAGTTCATGATCATGTTGGGCGAGATCGGCGCATTGCGGGATAATCGTGCTTCCCGCCATTTCCGCTCCACATCATATTCGCGTGCGAAAGCGAAGCCGCCATGGGTGGTAAAGCAGGCTTCGGCGCATGCCCAAAGCGCTTCGGAACTTAAATATTTCGCGCTGTTGGCTTCGGCACCGCAGGAGAGGCCTGCCTCGAACATGGCTGTCGCCTTACGAACCATCAAATCCGAGGATTGCAGTTTTATGTACGCTTCGGCGATAGGGAACTGGATGCCCTGGTTCTTGCCGATCGGATGGCCAAAGACGACCCGCTCGTTGGCATACTTGACTGCCTTGTTCAAAAGGAACCGCGCGTTGCCGATGGATTCCGCCGATACCAGGCAGCGCTCCGCATTCATGCCGTCCAGGATGTAACGGAAGCCTTTGCCTTCTTCGCCGATCAACGCATCCCCTGGAATATGCACGTTGTCGAAAAAGATCTCCGTCGTGTTGTGGTTGATCATGGCGTCGATCGGTTTGATCTCCATGCCGTCCTTTTTGGCTTCGCGCATATCGACGAGGAATACCGAGACGCCATCGGTGCGACGTTTGCAATCCTCTTTCGGCGTGGTGCGCGCCAAAAGCAACATGACGTCGGAATGTCCGGCACGACTGATCCAGACCTTTTGGCCGTTAATCACATAGCCGTTGCCGTCGCGTTCGGCCTTGGTGCGGAGTTGGGTCGTGTCGGAACCGGTGGTCGGTTCGGTGACACCGAAGGCTTGCAGGCGGAGTTCGCCGGTGGCGATTTTCGGTAAATACTGCTGTTTCTGTTCGGGCGAACCATGCCGCAGGACCGTACCCATGGTGTACATCTGGGCGTGACAAGCGGACCCTTGGCAGCCCATTTCGCAGACGGTCTCCAAAATCACCGATCCTGCCCGGAGCGACAGGCCGGACCCGCCATACTCCTCGGGTATTAATGCGGCCAGATAACCGGAATCCGTCAGTTCTTGAACGAATTTAGTCGGATAGCTTGATTCCGGCGGCTCGTCTTCGAGACCGAGCCAGTACTCGGCTGGATACTTTTCGCAGAGTTTGCGGACTTCGCTACGGAGTTCGGGAAAATCCTCATCGTTGAGGGTCATATGGGCTTCGGCGTCACTCATGGCTATCTACTCCGCGGCTGCCGCTAGCGAGGTCGCTTGCGCGAAATTCATTGGCATACCCGCTTTAGCGATCCCGCCCGCCAACGGTTCGTCGGGCAGTTCACGGGCGACGATCTCGCGAACCGCGCAAAGTTTTTCCAGATCGATACCGGTTCTAAGTCCCATGCCCTCGAACATGAAGGCCATATCCTCCATGACCACGTTTCCGGTCGCTCCTGGTGCCCATGGGCATCCACCCAGTCCGGCGAGGCAGCCATCGAAGCGCCGGATACCGGCTTCATAGGCCGCATAGGCATTGACCACGCCCATGCCGCGCGTGTCGTGTAGGTGAATGGTGATGGGCACATCTACTTCGTCCATGACCTGAAGGCAGAGGCTTTTGATTTGTTCCGGGTTGGCGAAACCGACCGTGTCGGCAAGCGAAATCTCGTCGGCACCGGCGGCAACGAACTGTTTGGCGATGGCAATGACCGCCTTAGGGTCGATATCGCCTTCCAGCGTGCAGCCGAAGGCGGTTGCGCACCCAGCGAGCAGGGTCACTTTCTTCCCGGTTTCTGCCGCCTTTTGATCGCGGAATTCCACGATAGCCTTGAAGTCCTCGACCGATTCCTGCGGTGTGCGGCGTACATTCTTGAGATTGTGGGTTTCGCTTACCGAAGTCACATAATTCAATTGATCTACGGCGGCTTCGATGCCGCGCTCGGCACCTTTCAAATTAGGCATGAGCGCGCACATGTTGAAGCTGCCAATCTCCTTGGCCGCGGCAACCACCTCAAGCGAGTCCTGAAACTGGGGGATAAGCTTGGGGGGTACGAACGAGCAAACTTCGATGTCGCTCACGCCAGCTGCTGCCTCGGCGGCGATCCATTCTTTTTTTGCCTCGGTCGGAAAAAACGTGCCGACGTTTTGCAGGCCGTCCCGAAGGCCTACCTCGCGCAAATAGACGTCGATGTCGTCGCGGTCGAGCGCTTGGCTCATGATCTCATTCTCCTGCTTCTATCGCCGCTCCAATTCCGCATCAGTCCTAGCGCTCCGTCCAAGGCAGTGTCAATCAGGAGCGCGCTGTCGTAGGGTGGGGTTCGCACCTGAAAGGATTTCCATGGTTAGCGACATGCACCGGGCGGCGCCGTTCAAGGGCATCGCCTTAATGGTTTTGAGCGTCTTTTTCATGAACTTGAACAATGCGCTCCTGAAATGGCTCTCGGCGGACTATCCGGCGAGCCAAATCATATTCATGCGGTCGTTGATCATGGTTTTAATTGTTTTGGCAATTGCGACCTCGACCGGCGGCCTCTCCATCTTGAAACCCAATAATCTATGGGCGCATTGGAACCGTGGGTTTTTGCAGCTTTTGAACGGTCTGTTTTTCGTACTGTCTGTGGCCTATTTGCCGCTTGCGGAAACTGTCGCTCTCACATTTGCCGCCCCACTTTTCCTGACCGCTTTGGCGATCCCATTTCTGGGTGAGCAAGTGGGCTGGCGGCGGTGGGGTGCCGTGATAGTGGGCTTCATCGGTATTCTCGTTATCACCCGGCCGTTCGGCGGTTCTTTACAGCTCGCCATGTTGTTCCCGTTGGCCGCCGCATTTTCGGGTGCGATCCGCGATATCGTCACCCGCAAATTGACCGCGAAGGAAAGCTCGCTCGCCATCCTTTTCACATCCAGCCTGATTGCAACGGTGGGCACCCTGCCGATGGCACCGTTCGGCTGGATTATGCCCGACCTGTTCGATCTCATGCTCGTTTTGATGACGGGGCTTTGCGTCGCGGCCGGCCATTTCTTCATGATCGATACGTTTCGGTATGTGGAAGCCAAGGTGGTCGCGCCGTTTCGCTATACGGGCATAATTTGGGCAACCATTCTGGGCTACATAATTTGGGAGCATCTGCCCGACCGTTACACAGTGATCGGCGTTTCCATCGTCATTGCCAGCGGCCTCTATATTTTGCACCGCCAACGTAAGGCGGAGGGAGAGGAATAAGCGATGGCGTTGTCTAGTCATCAAACCGCGCCGCTCAAGGGCATTGCCCACGCGGTAATGAGCGCCTGTCTTATGAACCTCAACAATGCGGTGTTGAAATGGCTCGCGGACGATTGGCCGGTAGGGCAGATCATTTTCACCCGCGCCATTTTCGTATTGGCCGTGCCGCTGTTCTTTTTTGTCTGGCTCAATGGGGGTTGGGACTCGCTCCGTATCAACGATCTCAAGGTTCATCTACTTCGCGCCGGCTGTGTCTCACTCAGCGTATTTTTCTTCACACTCGGCGTCACTTATCTGCCTCTTGCGGATACTGTCGCCATTACCTTCGCCGGCCCATTAATGCTCGCCGCATTGGCAGGCCCGGTGCTTGGCGAGAATGTAGGTTGGCGTCGGTGGAGTGCGGTGATTGCGGGGTTTGCGGGAATTCTGATCATTATGCGCCCGACTGGGGATGTCATCCGCCTTGCGGTGCTTTTTCCGCTCGCCTCCGCATTCTTGGCCGCATCGCGCGATTTGATTACACGCAAGATCACCGCACGGGAATCCTCGACGGCGGTTATGATGACCACTTTCATCTGCAATGCTGTGGTGGCGGTGTTGACGATCCCCATCGGTCTCTACGCCGCCGCCAATCCCGGTGAAATCATTCCAAGCTTCGGCGCCTGGGTAATGCCCAGTATGACTGCGCTTGGAATTTCTTTCCTGGGCGCGCTGCTCGTGGGCGGTGGGCACTACTGCATGATCGAGGCGTTTCGGTATGCGGAGGCTTCGACGGCGGCTCCCTTCCGCTATACGGCAATTGTTTGGGCCGGCCTATTGGGCTTTCTCGTCTGGGGGCATGTGCCCGATATCTGGACGATCAGCGGCACGGCCATTGTCATTATGAGTGGGCTCTATATTCTACATCGCGAATATGTGCACCGGCATGCACCGGAAAAGACACATTCTTAGGGGGGTCGCATGGTTGTCGGCACTAAGGAACTCGCAGGCCAGGTCGCTATCGTTACCGGTGGCGCAAAGAATATCGGCCGCGCTACTTGCCTCGATCTTGCGGATGCGGGTGCCGCGGTTTGCGTCAATGCGCTGACGTCGGTCGATGAAGCGGAAGAGGTAGCCGACGAGATTCGCCGGAATCAGGGCCAAGCGATGACTTTTATCGGCGATATTTCGGAGCCCGACGTGGTCGATGAAATGGTTGCGGCGGTGATGGCGGAATTCGGGAAGATCAACATTCTCATCAACAATGCATCGGTACGTAAGGTCTGTGCGCTTGCGGATATGGATATCGAAACCTTCCGCCACATCATGAAAGTGGATGTAGAAGGGCCCTTTCTGTGCGCCCGCGCCGCATTGCCGAAAATGATCGAGGCAGGTGGTGGCACTATCATCAATATCGGCGGACTTTCGGGCCATACGGGTGTTCGCGATCGGTTGCACGTTTCCACGGCGAAATCGGCGCTGACCGGTATGTCGGCGGCGTTGGCCCATGAGGGCGGGCCGCACGGGGTGACGTCGAATTGTTTGGTGCCGGGACGCATCTTGACCGATAGCGGCGCCGAGCACGAAAAGCCGCCCGGTTTACGCAGCGGCAATACATTGACCGACGTGGACGGGCATCCAAGCCATATTTCGGCTATGGTAAGATCACTTTGCGGGCCGGCGGGGCGTTATACGACCGGCCAAACCATACATGTAAACGGCGGAGCCTATACGACGACAGGATAATTGAGATTAAATCGTCTATGATCTTGAGGGAGGATCGAATGACGGCACCCAGAACCATATTTGAAAAAATTTGGGACGCGCACGAGGTTGTGCGACGCGATGACGGCCAGTCGTTGCTCTATGTAGACCGGCACATCATCCATGACGGTGGATTCCACGCGTTCGGGATGCTCCGCGATGCCGGCAGGAGCGTGCGCCAGGTCGACCAGACATTTGGAACACCGGATCACTATGCATCCACCACCGAGCGCACGATCGACGAAATGAGCGATCTGGAAGCGCGCGAGAAGGTCGAAGGGCTCGCAGATAATGCCGAGCATTTTGGGATCCATCATTTCGGTCTCGACGATGTGCGTATGGGTATCTCGCATGTCATCGGACCTGAATTGGGCATTACCCAACCGGGCATTCTGCTCTGTTGCGGCGATAGCCACACCTCAACCCACGGGGCGATGGGATGTATCTCCTTCGGCATCGGCGCGTCGGAGGCAAGCCACGTGCTGGCGACGCAAACGATCTGGCAACGTAAGCCCAAGCTGATGCGGGTCACGGTGACGGGAAAGCTCGGGTTCAGCGTAACCGGCAAGGATGTCGCGCTTGCGTTGATCGCTCAGGAAACCGCAGCCTGCGGTGTCGGTCATGCAATTGAGTATGCAGGGCCCGGTATCAGGCAACTCGATGTGGAGGGTCGTCTGACGCTTTCCAATATGACCATCGAAGCCGGGTCGCGCATTGGCCTGATCGCGCCCGACGATAAGACGATCGACTATCTCGATGGGGTCGAATTCGCGCCCAAAGGCGAGAAATGGGATCAAGCGGTGGATCATTGGCGAACCTTGCCGACGGACGAGGATGCGGTTTTCGATGCCGAGGTCGTTCTCGATGGGTCGGCTATCGCGCCGATGGTTACCTGGGGCACGAGCCCGCAGCATGCGATCCGCATCACCGATCCCGTGCCTGATCCCGAAAAGGAACCGGATACGGAAAAACGGCAGGCGATGGAACGCGCGCTCGACTACACCGGCCTTAAACCGGGCCAGTTGATGACCGACGTGCCGGTCGACCGCGTGTTTATCGGTTCCTGCACCAATAGCCGGATACAGGACCTGAGGCTTGCCGCGGAAGTGGTCAAAGGTCGCAAAGTTAAGGTTTGGTCGATGATTTCGCCGGGTTCCGGACAAATCCGTAAACAGGCCGAGGCGGAAGGGCTCGATCGCATATTTACGGACGCGGGATTTGAGTGGCGCTATTCGGGCTGCTCCATGTGCGTCGGACTGAATGGCGATCTTCTGAACAAGGGCGAGAGGTCGGCATCGACCTCGAACCGTAATTTCGAGGGCCGGCAAGGTCCCGACACGCGGACCCATCTAGTGAGCCCGGCCATGGCGGCGGCCGCCGCCGTGACCGGCAGGTTCGCAGACGTCCGCACGTTGATGGAGGAGCGGTAGGATGGAACCCTTCACGACGCTTACCGCCATTGGCATCCCGTTCGACCGGGTCAATGTGGATACGGACCAGATTATCCCCGCGCGATTCTTGCGGAAGCAGCGGAGCGATCCCGACTATCCGCTCTTTTTGTTCAACAATGCGCGATACAACGAGGATGGTTCGGAAAAGCCCGAATTTATCCTCAACCAGGAACCATACCGCCGGGGCCAGATCGTCGTTTCCGATGAGAATTGGGGCTGTGGTTCGTCGCGCGAAGCGGCGGTATACGCGCTCCTTGCGAACGGCATTCGCGCGGTGGTTGCCCCCAGTTTCGGCGACATTCACTACAACAACGGCATGAAGAACGGCATGCTGCCGGTTCGCCTTTCGATCTCCGATTGCGATACGCTACGGAAGCAGCTGAACGACGATCCGGGCGCGGAAGTTACCATCGAACTTGATGAGCAGATCGTCACCGGCCCCGATGGCACGACTTATACCTTCGAGATCGATCCGCTCCACAAACATTGCATGCTAAACGGCCTCGACGATATCAGCCTGACGCTAGAGTACGAGGCCGATATCACCGCCTATGAAGAGAAAAGGCGAGAAACCGCGCCTTGGCTGTATTGAGGGCTTGAGCCTTACTCCCGATTCCCGAACTTCGCCTCGTATTCGGTCCAATCTTTGTAGTCGAATAGCGCGAAAAGGTCCGGTTGCTGGAACATCCAGTCGGCCATGCCTTCGGTCGTACCTTCCTGTTTTAGGTGTTCCAGCACGCGGGTGCCCGATTTGCCGAGGACCCGGCCCATGGACCCCGGATAGATGGCGAGGTCGTAACCGAGCTTTTGGAGCTCGGGAAAAGGAATGAAAGGTGTGCGCCCTCCTTCGACCATGTTGGCGAGCGTCGGGGCGGAGATTTGTTCGTTGATCATTTTCATCTCGTCGACGCTTTCGGGACTTTCCACGAAGGCCACGTCGGCGCCTGCTTCGATATAGGCGTTCATCCGGTCGATAGCTTCGTTGATACCGTGATCGGTGCGTGAATCGGTCCGTGCCATGACGACGAAGTCCGGATCGTTGCGGATGTCGACCGCGGCCTTGATCCGCCCGCACATTTCTTCGACCGGCGCGATCATACGGTTCATCATGTGGCCGCACCGTTTCGGCCATTGTTGATCCTCGATCTGGATGCAGGAAATCCCGGCTTTTTCGTAGTCGCGCGTTGTGCGCACGACATTGAGCGGCCCGCCATAGCCCGTATCCGCATCGGCGATAATGGGGATTTCCACCGCATCGGAGATCCGACGGATGTGGGAAATGATCTCTCCATAGGACAGCATGCCGAGATCGGGTGCTCCCATCAGGCTCATGGAAATCCCGGCACCGGTCAGATACAGCGCATCGAAACCGGCGTTTTGGACGATGCGGCCCGAGATGCAATCGAATGCGCCTGGAGCAACGAGAATGTCGTCTCGCTTCAGGAGTTCGCGCAATTGGGTGTTGCGGCCTTTCTTGTGCCTTAGGCCGACCGGGAGGTTTCCGTTACCAGACATTGTATTGATCCCTTCGAATAATTGGTTGCTTAGGCGTCCTCGTTTGCGCCGAATTTCGCTTCGTAATCGGTCCATTCGTAATAGTCGAAAAGACCGAACAGCCGGGGTTGATCGAGCATCATCTCCTGCATGCCGTCGGTGCTGCCGGTCTCTTTCAAATGGTCGAGCACGATCGCGCCGGAACGGCCGAGAACTCGGCCCATAGCACCCGGATAAATCACAAGGTTGTAGCCGAGTGACTGCAGTTCCTGGAACGGCAAGAAGGGGGTGCGGCCCCCTTCGACCATATTGGCCAGCGTGGGGGCGGGAATTTGCTCGTTGAGCATTTTCATTTCGTCGGCGGTTTCGGGGCTTTCCACGAAGGCCACGTCCGCGCCCGCCTCGATATAGGCATTCATTCGTTCGATGGCCTCGTCGATGCCGTGGTCGGTGCGGGCATCCGCGCGCGCCATGACGACGAAGTCCGGGTCGTCGCGGATATCGACGGCAGCTTTGATACGCCCGCACATTTCCTCGATGCTGACGATGGTGCGGTTCAGCATGTGACCACAGCGTTTGGGCCACTGCTGGTCTTCGATTTGGATACAGGATACGCCCGCCGCCTCGAAGTCGCGGGTGGTGCGCACCACATTGAGCGGGCCGCCGTAACCGGTGTCCGCATCGGCGATGACGGGAATTTCCACCGTGTCCGTGATTCGCCGAACATGGTCCATGATTTCGCTGTAGGACAGCATGCCGAGGTCCGGCGATCCCATCAGGCTCATGGACATACCGGATCCGGTTAGATAAAGCGCGTCGAAACCCGCATTTTGCACGAGGCGCGCGGAGATGCAGTCGAAAGCGCCGGGGGCCGCGAGAATTTTTTCATCGGCGAGCAGATCACGCAATTTGGTGTGACGTCCGGTTTTGTGGCGAAGGCCTACCGGTAGATTTCCGTTTCCAGACATTTCTAATCTCCTCGCAAGAATTCTTATTGCAGTACGATCAAGCCATCGGCGGCAACCGCACCTTTGCCTTCTTCCTTGACGATCAGCGGATTGATTTCCGCTTCGGTCAATTTAGGCCGTTTGACGAACGCCAGTTGTGAAATAGCGACCAGCGTGTCGGCGATGGCGTCGAGATCGCCCTTCGGCATGCCGCGATAGCCACGGATAGGCGCCAGGCCGGTGACCTCTTCGATCATCTCGAAGGCGGTTTTGCGATTTACCGGTGCCAGGCGGACCGCGGCGTCGCCATAAAGTTCCGACATTACGCCGCCGGCACTCAATACGACAGTCGGGCCCACCAAATCGTCGAGCCGATAACCGACGAGCACTTCTGCCAGGCCCTTTACCATGCTCTGGATGAGATAGCCTTCGATTTTTGCGTCCGGCAGTTCGCGGCCAATGCGAGATTCCATCGCTTTCAATCCGCTAGCCAGTTCCCTCGCATTTTTGATGCCGAGCAGTACGCCGCCCGCTTCGGTTTTGTGAAGAATATCCTTGGACACCACCTTGGCGACACAGGGAAATCCGACCGCGTCTCCAGCTTTGGTCGCGCTGTCGACGGTCTTTGCGAACGCGGCGGCAACCTGTTTGATGCCGAGTTTGCCGAAAACGGTGCGGCATTGGCGTTCGTCGAGCGAGCGGTGGCCTTCATTGCCGATCGCAGCCCGGGCCGGCTTTAGGTCGATAGCTGGTGAGCGCGGCGTCGGCTTGGGTTTATGCCACCTGAGAAATGCCCGCATCGCATCGGCGCAATTTTCCGGCGTGCGAAAACAAGGCACGCCGGCTTCGGTAAGAAGGCGACCGCTTTCCGCCGCTTCCGGGACGAGAAATCCGCCTAGCGGTTTGTCCTGGCCAGCGAATTTGATAAGCGACCGCACCGAGACTTCCGGATTGAACTGGGCCGAAGAGCCGATCACCATTACTGCCGCATCGTTGGCCTTGGAATTCATGACCTCGTTGAGCACGCGGTCGGTATTTTCTTTGGTCGCACCTTTGTAAGTGAGGTCGAGCAATGGGCCGTTGGAGATCAAGCCGCCTTCGGCTTCTATGCGGGCGACCGCCTTGTCCGGCAAGGGGGCTGCGGTGAGCCCGGCGACGCCGAGCCTGTCCACCGCCATGCCGCCACCGCCGCCTGTGGTGGTGATTACCGAAACCCGGTGGCCGGGCCGTGGGCTACGACCCAAGAGCAGGTTCGGCATTTCGAGAAGCGTTTCGAATTGATCGACCCTTACCACGCCGTGATGGTGGAAATAGGCTTCGACCGCACTATCGGTACCGGCAATAGCGCCCGTATGAGACGCAGTGAACTCAGCTGCGGCTTCCGAACGGCCCAGCTTGTAGACGATAACCGGCTTTCCGACCTTGAACGCGCGCCGCACCATGGCGGTAAAGGCGGGTTCATGGCGGATCGTTTCCAAGAACAGCAGAATACATTCGGTTTTGGGATCGTCGATCAGCATTTCGCCGACTTCCGCAACCGAGAGGTCGCACTCATTGCCGATCGAAACCATTTTGGAAAACCCCATGCCGCGATGTTGGCCGCGTGATAGGAAAGTTCCGGTGAGGCTACCGCTTTGGGAAATGACGCCGATGTTGCCTTTGAAGATTTTCGGCAGTTGCAGCACCGTGTTGGGCGAAATCATCGCCGGCGGGTCCATGTTGTAGACCCCCATGCAGTTGGGCCCGATCACCCGGACCCCGCCCTTTTTCGCTTCGGCGACCACTTCCGCTTGGAGCTTGACCCCATCCGCACCGGCCTCGGCGAAATCCGCGGTGAAAATTGTGGCCACTTTAACTTTCGCCTTGGCGCAATCGCGCATTACCGCCGGCACGACGTTGGGCCCGGTCATTATGAAGGCATGATCGACGGGGCCGGGCACATCGGTCACCGACGGATACGCCTTGACCCGATAGACCGATTTTCGTTTCGGATTGATCGGATAGATTTTGCCTTTATAGCCGTGCTTCTTCAAATATTGCTGCGGCCGTGAATTGTTGCGTCCTTTTTCGTCGGACGCGCCGATCAGCGCGATACCGCGCGGTTCGAAAATAGCTTGTGCCAGGCTCGGGCGGGCCATGTTTTCCTCCCGGGTTCTTCTTGTTTACTGATTTTTTACGATCAAACCGTCAACCGCAACGACACCCTTCTTTTTAACGATCAGGGGATTTATCTCCGCATCGGCGACAGCATCGCCCAGATGAGCGAGTTGCGAAAGTTGTTGAACGGCTTCTGCCAGTGCATCGAGATCGCCTTTCGGCAAACCGCGATAGCCGCGGATCGGGGCCAAACCCTTCACCTCCTTGATCATCTCGAGGGCGGTTCGCTTGTTGACCGGCGCCAGACGAACAGCGGCATCGCTGTAAATCTCCGAGAGTATGCCGCCGGTTCCGATAACGATGGTTGGGCCGACGATATCGTCGACGCGGTATCCGATAAGCACTTCGGCCAGGCCCGCTTCCATCTTTTGCATTAGAAAGCCGTCGATTTTGGCTTTTGGTGCAAACTTCTTCACGTTACGGGCAATGCGTTTGACCGCGGCTTCCAGTTCTTTGCGGGACTCGATCCCCAGCGCAACGCCGCCGGCTTCGGTTTTATGGGGCACGTCCGACGAGATAACCTTCACGACCATCGGGAAGCCAATGCTCTTGGCCTTACGCAAAGCCTCTTTCGCCGAAGCGACAACCGCTGATTTGGCCTGACCGATGCCGAGCGCTCTGAAAACACGCTGACACTGACTTTCATCGAGTACGCTGTTATTGGCTGAGTTCAGAGGCCGCGCGATACGTTTGAGATCGACGGTTGGCTTCTTCGGCAACGGTTTCGGCGCCTCCCATTCCAAAAATCCACGCATGGCATCGGCGCAGCTTTCGGGTGATTTGAAGGCGGGAATTTTCATCGAACTCATTAGCCGGGCAGTATCCGCCGCCTCGGGAATGAGAGCGGCTCCGAAAGGTTTTTCGTGACCGAGAAATTCTTTTAGCGGTGTGACTGTGCGCTCCGGGTTGAATTCGGCGGAAGAACCCGGGGTCATGATCACTGCGCCGTTGTTTTTTGCCGCAAACGCTTCGCGCAAGATTCGTTTCACGTTGTCGGGAAAAGCACCGGCCAATGTAATGTCGATCAGCGGGCCGTTGGAGACCACGCCACCCGCATCGAAAATCCGCTGCTCCGCTTCCTTCGGCAAGGGCGTTGGCGATAAACCGTTGACGCCGAGGTTATCCACCACCATGCCGCCACCACCACCGGTGGAGGCGATGACTGCGATATTTTTGTTTTTGATCGGCTTGCGGTCGAGAGCGAGATACGTCATTTCGAACAGGCTTTCGAAATGGCGCACACGTATGACCCCGTGCTGCTTGAAGAACGCATCGACCGCACTGTCGGTGCCTGCGATGGCGCCGGTGTGCGAAGCGGTAAATTCCGCCGCGGCTTCAGAGCGCCCGATCTTATAAACCACCACCGGTTTGTTCTTGGCGAAGGCGCGGCGCGCCATGGCGGCGAAGCCGTCCGCATCCCGGATTGTTTCGAGAAACATCAGAATAATCTTGGTCTTCGGGTCGTCGACCATGATCTCGCCCACTTCCGGGACCGAGACGTCGCACTCGTTACCGATCGAAACGATTTTGGAAAAGGCGAGCCCGCGATGTTGGCCTCGGGAGACGAACGTACCGGTGAGGCTGCCGCTCTGGCTGATGACACCGATATTGCCTTTGTCGATTTTGGGAATTTGCATGATGCGGTTGGGCGAAATGATCGCCGGCGGATCCATGCAGTAGACACCCATGCAATTGGGGCCGACGATACGAACTCCGCCGGCAGCGGCCGCTTCGACCATTTCCTCTTGCAGGCGTATCCCTTCGGCATCGGCCTCGGCGAAATTGGCGCTGAACACGGTGGCAACTTTGACCCCGGCCTTAGCGCAGTCGCGGATCACGCCTGGGACCGTCTTTGCGGGAGTCATCACCAGCGCATGATCGATAGGCCCCGGTGCATCGGAGACGCTGGCATAACATTTATGCTTGTAGACTTTCTTGCGCTTCGGGTTCACCGGAATTATCCGGCCCTTGTAGCCGTGTTTTTCGAGGTATAGCGGTGCCATCGCGTGGTGACGACGGCCTTCGTCCGAGGCGCCGATCATGGCAACTGCGCGCGGTTGGAACAGCGCTTTGCCGAGACTAATTCTTGCCATTTTCTACTCCGCTGCTTTCGGTGTTTGTTGCGGTTTCGGTGGACGTTGAGAGAAGCGCCGTTCGAACACGCCTTCGGCGATGCGGTTCCGCATCATTTCGAGCGAACCGCCGGCAATCATCCAGCCTCGGGTGCGACGCAGGCAATATTCCACCAAGGTGTCCTGTGAGAAACCTAGGGCGCCCATCACTTGCATCGATTCATTGCAAATTTCGAAGCCAGCCTGATTGCAGAACAGCTTCGCAATCGAAGTTTCCTGCGCATCGGGTAATCCGCGATCGGCGTTGGACGCTGCGCGATACAGTAATAGTTGGCCCGCATCAAGTTTGACCTTCATGTCGGCGAACTTCCATTGAATGCCCTGGAACTCGCAGATCTGTTTGCCGAATTGTTCACGCTCGAGCGCATACTCGCGTGCACGGTTGTAGGCGAGACGCGCCAGCGAAATCGAGCGCGACGTATTACCGATCCGTTCCGCGTTGAAGCCTGCGATTTGTTTTTTGAAACCGCCCGGGCCCAGCAGTACTTTTTCTTTCGGTACATACACATCGTCGAAGAACATCGCGACCCAGCGTTCGCCGTTGAGATAAGGGGTCGGTGCACCCTTGGTATAGCCCTCCATGCCATCTTCGATGAGCACCGAGCCGATGCCTTCGAGGCCGGGGCCAAACCGGACATAAAGGACAACCACATCCGCATATTCGCTGTTGCCGATAAACACTTTTTGTCCGTTGATCCGATAGCCATCGCCGTCCGGCGTGGCGGTGGTCTCGAGGTCGGTCGCGGCGGAGCCCGCTTGAGGTTCGGTCATGCCGACGGCGACCACTTTCTCGCCGGCCAGCAGGCCTGGCAAATACTCTTCTTTTTGTGCCGGCGTGGCATATTCGGCGAAGGTGCGGATGGCTCCGAAATTACCGGCCTGAATAACGTCTGCCGAGCGGGGGCAAACCTGACTCACCTGTTCGATGGCAAGTACCGCATCCAATAGGGTTCCCCCGATGCCACCATCTTCTTCCTTGATGGTGATTCCAAGCAGGCCCTGTTCCGACATCAGCTTGGCGACATCGTAGGGGTAATCGTGGCTATGAGCGCGTTTTAGCGCCCCTTCGGCGAGGTGCCTTTCGGCGAAGCCGCGCACCGCTTCCTGGAACAGCTTTTGTTCTTCGGTTAGCTGAAAATCCATCGTTATCTCCCTAGAAGACGGCGCCTGTTGTATCGGGTAATCGGGAGTGTGGTAAAGAGGGTGCCAACAGGAGGTGTCGCATGGATAAGACCGAATTGGCGTTTATGAGTATTGGCGATCAGGCCAAGCTGATCGAAGCAGGGCAATTGTCGCCAGTCGATCTCGTGGAGCTTTATCTCGAGCGCATAGATCGCTGGAATCACATCCTGCATGCCTGGACGTTCGTCTGCGCCGATGAGGCACGTGCGGATGCCAAAAAAACCGAAGCGGAAATTGCGGCCGGCAACTATCGAGGGCCGCTCCATGGCATACCGTTCGGTGTCAAGGATCAGATGAAGACCGAAGGCGTGCCGACGAGTCTCGCCTCGATTATCAAAAAAGATTTCGGCTCGGATGAAGACGCCACCGTTGTCGCAAAACTGAAGGCGGCGGGCGCAATTCTGCTCGGAAAGCAGAATTTACACGAGTTCGGCAAGGGCGGTGCCAACAGGTTCAATTTCGGCGAGCCACGCAATCCATGGAATCCGAACCACACACCGGCAAGTTCGTCCTCGGGCTCCGGCATAGCACCGGCGGCGGGTATGTGTAGCTTTTCCATCGGCGAAGATACCGGCGGTTCGGTAAGGGGGCCTGCCTGGGCCGCGGGGCTTGCGGGTATTCGTCCTACTTTCGGGCGGGTCAGCCGTTTCGGCGGGTTTATGTATGCCTATACGCAAGACACTTTCGGGCCGTTGACCCGCACCGTCGCGGACAATGCGCTCGTGCTGAGCGTGATCGCCGGGCACGACACGAAAGATCCGCTAACCGGCAAAGAAGACGTGCCCGATTACCGCGCAGGTCTGGATGGGGATATCAGCGGACTACGCATTGGGCTGGTGCGCGAACTCACTACCGACCTCGATATGCATCCGGACGTGAAGGCGGCATTCGAGGGGATGTGCGAAATCCTGAAGGCGAAGGGCGCGGTGCTGGACGAGGTTTCTCACCCGTTGGGCAAATATGGCGTCGCGCTGCAGATGCTGACGTCCGATACCGAAGTCGCTTCGATGCTGATGCGGAGCGCGTTGCGGGAACATTGGGACAAGGTGGATGACGGCATCCGGGCCCGGGTAGCTGCTGCCGCACTTGTGCCGGCAGCTTTCTATACCCGTGCAATGCGCGCCCGTGTTTTGGTGCGTGGGGAGCTATTGGCGCTTTACGAAGATCACGATGCGTTGATCGGGCTCAGTCATATCGTTCCGCCGGAGCCCATTCGTGAAACGCGATCCAATCTCAGCCGGCCGGAAGATTTCAACAAGAAGGTGGCCCACGCCCGGCGCATGTTGTCCTATCCGTTCAATATCGCGAATGTGCCTGCAATGAATGTCCCGTGCGGGTTCAGTGACGGGTTGCCGATGGGATTTCAGGTATCGGCGAAGCCCTATGATGAAGCAACGCTTTATCGGGTCGCCCATGCCTATGAGCAGGAGGTGGGCTGGTATCGCACTCACCCGGATCTGGAGCAGACCCTATCCGGGGCCAGCGAAGAGCCCGATCCGCAGGATCCCGCAAGCGGCGAAGTTGGTGAGGTACGACCCGATATTCAGAAATTGGGCAAACTGGTTGGGCTTGATATTCCCGATGAGGACAGTTCGGAGGTCGGCCTGCGTTTCGACGCAGTGATCAAAGCGATAGGCGATATCGAGGCCGCGCTCGGGGACGAAATGGACAAGGTCGATCCGATTCCGCCAGTCTATCCACACAGGTGACCTTAGCGTTGGTGTCGTCCCATCCCGCCATCGACGGGGATAATGGTTCCGGTGACATATCGCGCAAAAGGCGAGCAGAGGTAGACGGTCAAACTCGCGATGTCTTCGGGCGTGCACATTCGCCCGCTGGGAATCCGCTTGGTGATATATGTCTCAAGGTCTTCATTCGACCATTGGGATCGGGTTGCGGCGCAGTCGATAACGCTTGGCTGGATCGCGTTGATGGTGATGCCGTGTTTGCCCACTTCGCGGGTCAGGCTTTTGGACCAAGCTGCCATCGCGCCCCAGGCGGCGAATTCGCTATTAAAATGCATCGGCTCGAAACTGCCGATTACATTTACGATACGCCCGAAGCCGCTTTCGATCATGCCCGGCAGAACGTCGTGAGTTAGGCGTCGCGGTCCCTCGAAGCAGCGTTCCATATCGGCCGCCCAACTGTTGGAATCGGAATCGAGCGTAGTAGAGGATGGGTCACGGATATCCGCCGCTGCGTTAATAATGATGTCTATATTCCCATCCGGGCCGGTCGAAACCTCCGCACCTTCGGCCTCAAGTGCCGCCCGGATCGCCTGCACAACCTCGTTTTCGCCGGGGACGAGGGCTTTTTTGCCGGTCAATTGCCAATCTCTTGCCATCGTGCCGCTCCCTAAAACATGAACTTTCGGAACCCGCCATCGACAGGGATCACCGTACCGGTGATTTGACTGGCGAGCGGCGAGGCGAGGAAGGCGATGAGATGTCCGATATCTGCCGGGTCGCCGAAAATCCCCAGCGTGATGTCGTAGCCTTCGTAGGCCTCGCGTTCCTCTTTCGAATAGTTTCGCAGAATCTGCTCGCTGACGATCTTGCCAGGCGGGATGCAATTCACCGTCACCCCATCCTTCGCAACTTTGCGCGACAATCCTTTGGACCACGCATGAACCGCGGCCTTCGGCGGATTAGCCGTGCGGGGCTGTTCCGGTTCGGACTTGCCGGTGATGTTCACGATCCGGCCGAAACTACGTTCGATCATGCCTGGCAGTACCGCATAGCTGATTTCCCGAATGGCGCCGTAATTCAAATACATCTCCTCGTCCCAACGTTCCGAGGGATAGTCGAAGGGAAGGTCTTTCGGCGCCTCCGGATTTTTGCTGCGACCGGCGGAATTGACCAGGATGTCTATCCGTCCAAGTGCCTCTTCGGCTTCCTTGGCGAGCGCGGCGGTGGCGCCTTTTTCGAACAGGTCCTTGGCGATCGGGATAGGGCGCACGCCTCCCGAACTTTCGATGTCGTCGGCGAGCGCCTCCAAAAGTTCCAGACGCCGAGCGCTGACGACGCATTGCACGCCGTCCATAGCCAGAACCTTGGCCGTGCCTTCGCCGATACCTCGGCTGGCACCGGTCACCAGCGCGGTTTTACCGTCCAATTGCAGGTCCATCCCGCCTCCTTGAGGGTCTAATTTATTCGTGCATTTCTAACACGTTGCGACCTTCGCTAGATAGGTGCCCCCCGGAATGGAGTTGCGCGCAAACCGGGTTCGGTCTTAGATACGCAAAAAATAACGGTGGGAGCGATATGCCGGACCGGTTAACCCGAAAGTCCTTTCTCCCCGGAGCGCAAATTTTTCGTGAAGGCGAGCCGGGCGACGAAGCCTATATCATCGTCAGCGGTGAAGTGGAGATCTCCGCTTTGCAGCGTGGCCGCAAGATCGTCATCGACAAGCTTCATGAGGACGAATTGTTCGGCGAAATGGCGTTGATCGATGACGAAGTGCGCTCGGCGACCGCAGCTGCAACCGTCGACACCGAAGTGATCGTTATCGAACGCGAACATCTGCGCGATAAGGTCGATGGGGCCGATCCACTTTTGAAGATTTTATTGCAAGTTATCCTCCGGCGTTTTCGTTGGACCCAGCAACTGGTTCTTCAAGCTAGCGATCGAGAGGATCAGGATACGACCCTGCAAGAGCAAGCCTCGAAGCGGATACAGCTGGAAAAAGACCTGACTCGTGCCATCGAGGACGAACAGTTCATGATGTATTACCAGCCGATTATCGGCCTTCGGGGGGGGCATATCGCCGGTCTCGAGGCCTTGATGCGCTGGGAACATCCGGATCGGGGTGTAATTTCACCGGTCGATTTTATCGGGTTTGCCGAAGAGACGGGGCTGATCGTTCCCATGGGCCGCTGGGTGTTGAAGCAGGCCCTGGCGGACCACAAGAAATTCCTCGAAATTCACAAAAAGGCTTTTCCCAACCAGCCGCCAATTTTCATGAGCATCAATGTGTCCGGTCGCCAGCTGCTCGAGTTCGACGAGATCGATGAGTTGCTGCGTATTATTCAGGATGCGGGGTTGGAGAATCGCGATATCAAGCTCGAAATTACCGAAACCTTGATGGTCGACGATCCGGAACACGCGGCAATCGCGTTTCGTAAATTGAAGGACGAAAATGTACGCCTCGCTATCGATGATTTCGGTACCGGCTATTCCAGCCTCAGCTATCTCAACCGTTATCCGCTGGATACACTCAAAATCGACCGGACCTTCGTTGCCAATATGCTGAAGGACAAAAGCAGCCTGGATATCGTTCGCGGCATTGCCAGCCTGGCCAGCGATCTCGGGATGGATATCATCGCCGAGGGGATCGAAAGTACCGACGAAATCACTCAGCTTAGAGATTTCGGCTGTAGTTTCGGGCAAGGATATTTGATTTCGCATCCGGTGCCCTTCGAAGACGCTTCCGATTTATTGCGAACTAGGATCAGCTGGTAGAATCGACATGACAGACCCTTTTGAATTAGAGGCCATCGCCGCCCGCGATGCCATTCGAGACAAATCCTTGTCGCCGGTTGAATTGACGACGAGTTGTATCGAACGGATCGAGAAAGTGGACGGGCCGCTAAATGCCGTAATCGCCGAGTGTTTCGACCGCGCGCTCGATGAAGCGAAGGAGGCCGAAGCGGCTGTTACCAGTGGAAAAGAACTAGGACCGCTTCATGGTCTACCTGTCCTGATCAAGGACTTGCAGGATACCGAAGGGCTGCGTACGACTTACGGTTCCTTGCTCTACAAAGATCATGTGCCTGAGGAGGATGAAAGCAACGTCGCGGTGCTGCGTGCGGCGGGCGCGATCGTTCTCGGCAAGAGCAATACGCCGGAGTTTGGCGCCGGCGCACATACCGTTAACAAAGTCTATGGCGCGACCGGTAACCCATTTGATCCTTCGCGAACTTGTGGTGGTTCGTCGGGCGGCTCGGCGGTAGCGTTGGCGGCGAATATGGCGCCGCTCGCGAGCGGGTCGGATTCAGGCGGTAGCCTTCGTATCCCCTCCGCCTATTGCGGGGTCGTCGCCCATCGCAGTACGCCAGGGGTGGTGGCGACGGAAAAACACAGCATCGGTTATACGAATTATTCCGTGCAGGGCCCGATGGCACGCACCGTTGCCGATACGGCACTGATGCTATCGGTGCTTTCCCGCTATGACGGCCGCGATCCGCTGTCGACCCCTTGGAGCGACGATCGGTTCGGAAAGATCACACCGGTAGACCTTTCAAAGCTTCGCGTCGCGGTTTGCGACGATCTGGGGTTTGCGGTCGTGGATGACGGTTTGCGCGAGGTATTCCGGGATCGGGTCGAGCGTTTCAAATCCGTGTTCGGTAATTGCGTCGAAGCCGCACCGGATCTTCTCGATGTGCGCCGTTGCAATTGGATTCTCCGTTCGGTTCATTTTCTCTCCAAGCATCGCGATCGTTTCGAGAACCGGCGCGACGAACTCGGTCAGAACGTAATCGACAATTATGAGGCGGGTTTGAAACTCGACGCCTTGGACATCACTTGGGCGCTCCAGGAACAGACCAATATCTTTCGGTCCATGGAGGCTTTCTTCCAGGATTATGACCTGCTGATTTGTCCGACCAACGCGGTGCCGCCATTCCCGATAGAGCAGCGCTATTGCGATCAGATCAACGAGGTGAAGTTCGACAACTACGTCGAATGGATGGCCTTGGCGTGGGGCCTCACTATTCCCGGCAACCCCGTGACCGATCTGCCCTGCGGTTTGGATCACACGGGCATGCCGTTCGGGCTGCAAATCTGCGGGCCCCACTACCGCGACGAATTCGTACTCGGCGCGGCGATGGCGCTTGAGGAAGTTTTAGCCGGCGATGCGGCGACGGCCCGGCCAATACCGGACCTCGCAGCATCCTAAAATTTATTTCGCCGCGCTGACCACGATTTCGACCAGGGTTTGCGGCGAGCCGAGTTCGACGCAAACGCACGCGCGGGTCGGGTGATTGCCCGGAGAGAGCCATTCTTGCCAGGCTTCGTTCATCGTCGGCTTCTGCGACATATCCGAAACATAGACGGTAGCGGCGAGCAGTTTTGATTTATCGGTGCCGGCCTTGGCGAGGTAGCCGTCGATTTTGGCGAGTACCTGCTCGGTCTGTTCCTTCATGCCGACAGAATTATCGTCGGCGGTATTTCCGGAGACATAAACAACGCCGTTATGTTCGACGACCTTGCTCATGATGTCGTTTTGATCGTGTCTCGTAATGCTCATAGGGACCTCCCGTCTGGTGTTCTTCGATTTCAAAGGCAGGGTAGTGTTACGGTGCCGCTTCCGCAATCGCTTTACGCACGATTTCGCAGGTGTTGGCGAGATGGCTGCGCAGTAGTTGGCCGAGCTTGGCGCCGTCGCGGTTTTCGAGGGCGGATAGCATTTCTTCATGCTCCTCTACGGCTGCGGACCAGCGCATTTCGGAGATATTGGCGACATACCGCGCGCGGCGAATGCGAAAGGCGAGCGTACGGTACATGTTCGACAGAGTTTCATTTCCGGCGATGGCGAGGATTTTCTCGTGGATTTGTTGGTTTAGCCGGAAATAATCCATCAGCTCCCGGCGGGTGAAGTGCAGCACCATTTGATAATGCAGTGCCTTAACTTCGGCGATATCGGCCTCTGTCGCGTTGGCCGTCGCGAGTTCGCCCGAAAGCGCTTCCAACGCCCCCATGACCTGGAATAACTCGTCGATTTCCTCGACCGTTACTTTGGTTACGCGGGCCCCGCGATTTGGCAGCAGTTCCAGTGTGCCCTCGGAGGCCAAGGCTCTGATTGCTTCGCGGAGAGGGGTGCGTGACACGCCGAAACGTTCCGTCAGCATCCTTTCGGACACCCGTTGACCTGGCGCCAAGGTGCCGTCCAATACCAGGTCGCGAATTTCGCGGACGAGGGTGTCGTGGCGGGATGGGACAGGAGTGTCGTCGGGCATAACTACACCATGGCCTGTTCCAGCACGCGCGCAACATGTTGCGCATTGCGGCCGGTGCCATCGGAAATTTGATGTCGGCAGCTGGTTCCGTCGGCGACAATCAAGGTGTCTTCTTCCGCATCGCGCACTGCCGGCAATAGGGACATTTCGCCCATCTTGAGTGAAATATCGTAGGTCTCTTTCTGATAGCCGAAGCTGCCGGCCATGCCGCAGCAGCTCGAGGCGACCGTATCGACATCGAGCTTGGGAATGAGGCCGAGAACTTTCTCGACCGAACTCATCGCCGCGAAGGCTTTTTGATGACAGTGGCCGTGCAGGAGCGCTTTCGTTTGGCTCAAAGGTTTGAGCTCCAGGTCCAAATGTCCGGCGTCGGCTTCACGCGCCAAAAATTCCTCGAACAGCATTGCGTTTTCGGCGAGTTTGCCGGCACCGCTGTTTGGCAGCAGGGCGAGGTATTCGTCGCGGAGCATGAAAATCGAGGACGGCTCGAGCCCGATGACCGGAGTGCCGTCGGCAACGAACGGATAGAGGATATCGAGCACCTCGCGGGCTCGTTCCTTAGCCTTTTCGATCATGCCGGCGGCCAACAGCGTGCGTCCGTCATCGAGAGGGCGGCCACCGTCTTTCCCCGGGATATGAACGCGATATCCGGCTTTGGTCAGCACCTTGAGCGCACTTCGCAGATTTTCCGGCTCGAAGTAGGCGTTGAAGACGTCTGCCAACAGCACTACTTCCCGCCCATTAATGGGACCTTTGGGCTCTTCTTCGGTCCTAAACCAATCGCGCCGCCAGCGGGGCAATTTGCGCTTGGCGCTAAAGCCGGTGGCAGCCTCGGTCAGTTTCGCCGCGCCAGGCATCCAGTTGCGTGCATTCACCAACCACGGAAGCTTGGCGGCGTAGGGAGCATAGTCCGGCAGGTGGGCGACCAGCTTGTCCCGTAGCGAATAGCCATGACGGTTTTTGTAATGATGCAGGAACTCGATTTTCATGCGCGCCATGTCGACGCCGGTCGGACATTCGCGTTTGCAGCCCTTGCAGCTAACGCAAAGCGCCATGGTGTCGGCCATCTCGTCGCTCACCAGCGCGTCAGAGCCGAGTTGTCCCGAAAGTGCCAGGCGAAGCGAATTGGCGCGGCCCCGTGTCAGATCCTTTTCATCGCCGGTGGCACGGAAAGACGGGCACATTACATTGGCGTCACTCTTTCGGCAGGCGCCGTTGTTGTTGCACATCTCGGTTGCGCTCGCGAAGCTGCCCCAATCCGACCAATCGAGCGTGGTGTCCAGTGGCAGTTGCTTGTAACCGGGCTTGAAGCGGAACAGCGACCGATCGTCCATCTTGGAAGCGCGGACGATTTTGCCGGGATTTAGAAATTGTTTTGGATCGAACAAGTCTTTCACTTGTTCGAAATTCTTGATCATGCGGTCGCCGAACATTTTCCGATGAAATTCCGACCGTACGAGCCCATCGCCATGTTCACCGGAATGGGAGCCTTTGTATTCGCGCACCATGTCAAACGCTTCTTCGGCGATGGCGCGCATCTTTTTCGCCCCCTCGGGCTCTTTGAGGTTAACCACCGGTCGCACATGGAGGCAGCCGACCGAGGCATGGGCGTACCAAGTGCCATCGGTACCGTGTTTTTTGAAAACCTCCGTAAGGCGACTGGTATACTCGGCCAAATCTTCGAGCGGGACCGCGCAATCTTCGATAAAGGAGATAGGTTTGCCGTCGCCCTTCATCGACATCATGATGTTGAGGCCGGATTTACGCACTTCCCAAAATTCCTTCTGATCTCCTCCCGTAATCGCTTCGACGACCGCGTTGGGGAAACCCAGGTCACCCATCAACCTGTCCAGGTCTTTGAGTTTGGCGATTTGCTCGTCCTCGCTATCGCCCGCAAACTCGACCAAAAGCAGACTATCCGGCCGGCCACGCACGAATTTCTCGATTGTCGGCCGGAAAAGCGGAATTTCGAGCGCCAAATCCATCATCGTCCGATCGACCAACTCCACCGAGCTTGGGTCGAGTTTGACGATGTGCTGGGTCGAATCCATCGCCTCGTAGAATGTGGGGAAATGGCAGATACCGAGAACCTTGCGGGAAGGCTGGCGGTGGAGTCCGAGTTTGATCCGAGTAGAGAAACCGAGAGTTCCTTCCGAGCCGACCAAAAGATGAGCGAGATTGACCGAGCCGCCGCCCGGCCGGTTCGAGGCGCCAGGGACCAACGCATCGATATTGTAGCCGCCCACCCGGCGCATCAGTCGGGGAAAGCGCGCGAGTATTTCATCCGTCTCGCGATTGCCGAAATCGAGCAATTGTCGAGCAAGCCCTTTGAAGGAATCGGGGAGGTCGCTGCCTTCGAGATCGGCAGGCAATTCGCCGAAGTGATGCGCCTCGCCATTGGCGAGAATGGCGTCGATCGAATGAACATTGTCGCGCATGGTGCCGTAGCGGATCGAGCGCGAGCCGCAGCTGTTATTCCCCGTCATGCCACCGATTGTGGCCCGGCTCGAGGTCGACACATCGACCATGAAACTCAGACCATGTCGATTGAGGAGTGCGTTCAATTGATCGAGGGCAATGCCCGGTTCGACCGTGACACTCTCCGCGTCGGGGTCGAACTCAATGACGCCGTTCAGGTGCTTGCTGACGTCGATCACCAAGGCTTCGCCGATGGTTTGGCCGGATTGGGACGTGCCGCCGCCGCGCGGCAAGATCGGGATGTTTTCCTCCCGCGCGATTTCCATCGCCGCCTCGATATCGGCGACCGATTTCGGGACCACGACGCCGATCGGCTCGATCTGATAGTGGGACGCATCGGTGCTGTAACGGCCGCGGCTGAAAGCATCGAACAACACTTCGCCCTCGAGCGCGCGGCCGAGCCGGCGGGCCAATGCGCTATCGCCAACCCGTGCCTTGTCGTCGCTTACGATGGGATGCAGATGCGTCAACGGATGGTTCCCTGTATAAGGTTCGTTTCGGCGAGTATGTCAGAGTTCAAAATTGTATGCAAAATAAAAGTCACACCTTAGAAAAAGAATTAACTAACTGTTATTTATGCTATAAAAATCTCGATTGCATTTCCAATAATTGTATGCAAAGTGGAAATTGGCTGAAAAATCAGTGAGGGAAGAAACATGAGCCAACGCAGCGGGCGACATTTTTTGCAAATTCCGGGGCCATCGAACGTGCCGGACCGGATATTGCGCGCCATCGACAACGCGGTCATGGATCATCGCGGGCCGGACTTCGGCGTTATGGCGCGCGGTGTGCTGGACGACATCAAGCAGGTCTTCAAGACCGAAAGCGATGTCATCATCTATCCGTCTTCAGGCACGGGTGCTTGGGAGGCGGCTTTGGTCAATACGTTGTCGCCCGGCGACAGGGTGGTGATGTACGAGTCCGGTCAATTCGCAACGCTTTGGAAAGCGTTAGCGGAACGGATCGGCCTCAAACCGCAATTCATCGAAGGTGATTGGCGCCATCCGGTCGACCCGGCCGAGTTGGAAGCTTTGTTGAATGACGACAGTGCAGGCGACATCAAAGCGGTTTGCATTGTTCATAACGAGACATCGACCGGAATCGTGAATGACATCGCCGCAGTGCGCCGGGCGATCGACTCCGCTGGCCATTCGGCGCTCCTAATGGTCGATACGATTTCCGGATTGGGCTCGATCGACTATTGCCACGATGAATGGGGTGTCGACGTTACCGTCGCGGGTTCGCAAAAAGGTCTGATGCTGCCGCCGGGTCTCAGTTTCAATGCGATTAGTGAAAAGGCAAAGCGGGTTTCGGAAAATGCGGGGATACCGAAATCCTATTGGTCGTGGGACGAAATGTTGAAGATGAACGCGACCGGATACTTCCCGTACACGCCGGCGACCAATCTGCTCTATGGCCTGAAAGAAGCGGTGGCGATGCTGCTCGAGGAAGGGCTCGATAATGTATTCGCCCGTCACGCCCGCTTCGCCGAAGCCACCCGACGGGCGGTGCGAGCTTGGGATCTGGAAATTGTTTGCGCGGACGAGGCAGCTTACTCGGACGTATTGACCGCCGTGTTTTTGCCGGAAGGGCACGATGCGGATGCGTATCGGAAAGTAGTCCTCGAGAATTTCGACATGTCGCTCGGTAACGGTCTCGGCAAGGTAGCGGGCAGGGTATTCCGCATCGGTCATCTCGGTGACTTCAACGAGTTGATGCTTGCGGGAACGCTCTGCGGCGTCGAGATGGGGCTCGGTATCGCCGGCGTACCCCACGGCAAGAACGGAGTTGCCGCCGCGCTGGATTACCTTGCCCATGGCGGGAATGCGGCGCCGGAATAGGATGCAATGACCGAAAAAGTCCTAACCGAGCGGGACGGATATATCGCCACGGTCACGCTCAATAACCCCGACAAGCTGAACGCGCTCGACAAGGAGATGTGGAACGGGCTCGGCGATGTCATGGCTGAGCTGTCGAAAGACACGGAGTTGCGTTGCGTGGTCTTGCGTGGGGCAGGGGGGAAAGCCTTCGCTGCAGGTGCCGATATTTCGCGGTTCGCCGAGGAACGGTCGAATCCCGAACAAGCCGCCGAGTATCACCGTATCATCGATCACGCCATGGACGGGATATACGAATGCATCCATCCCACGGTCGCGCTCATCGAAGGCGTTTGCGTTGGCGGTGGCATGGAGGTGGCCGCATGCTGCGATCTGCGAATTTGCGGGGAAAGCAGCCGCTTCGGTGTGCCCATCAAGAGGCTTGGCATCAGCATGCATTACGGTGAGTTGGCGCGGGGGATGGAAGTTGTGGGCCCGGCGGCGGCGCGAGAGATATTGCTCGAGGGCGAAGTGATCGGCGCGGAACGGGCAAAGGACCTTGGGTTCATCAACCGCATCGTTGCCGACGGTGACGTCGAAGACGAGGCCTACGCCACAGCAGCCCGTATCGCCGAAGGTGCACCGATTGCGCAGCGCCTAAACAAAAAATTCATTCGGCGCCTGACCGACCCGACACCGATCGGCAAGGACGAACATGACGAAACCTATGTCACCATGGGGACGGAAGACTTCAAGGCTGGGATCGAGGCATTCCTCGCTAAGAAAAAGCCCGAGTTCGAGGGACGTTAAATCCGCTCGCCCCCCTGTAGCGGAGAAAATTGTACGGGCAGGATCGCACGTTCGGTGATTTTACCCTCGGCATCTTTTTCGATCAGTTTCAACATTTGAGCGCCGTCGAGCGGACCCACCGGCGCGACCATGCGCCCGCCGCGCTTGAGCTGGTTTAGTAATGGCGGCGGGATATGATGGATCGCTTCTTTGATGATCATGACATCGTAAGGGCCTTTCTCCCGCCAACCGTAATATCCGTCTCCATGCTTGATCTCGATATTGTCGTAGCCGAGGTCTTTGAGCCGTGCCTTGGCACCTGCGACAAGCGGCTTGACCACCTCGACGCTGAAGACCCGACTTCCGAGCCGAGACAGGATCGCGCCGTGATAGCCGGCACCGGTTCCTGTTTCGAAGATGACGTCGCTTTTCTCCACCCGAGCAAGATGCGTCATCAGCGCGATGATATAGGGCTGGGAGATGTTTTGATCGTGTCCGAGGGGCAATGGCGTGTTGAGGTAAGCGTAGCGCCGGATGCGTTTCGGCACGAATTCATGGCGCGGCACGACGCCCATCACCTCTAAAACCGCGTCGTCGAACTCCTTGATCCCGGTCTCGACGCTCGCAAGCACTGCGTACCGCCGGAGTTCTTCGATCATTAGTGACCGCATGCGGTTGAAATCGGCTTCTGTGGGATCAAACTCCTGAGCGAAGGTCGACGTTGCGGCCATCAAACAGGTGACGGCCGAAAATAAGCGACAGAAAACTAAAAATTTGCCGGTCATGACCGGTCGCCTGCTTTAGAGTTCGGAACCGTCATGGTACCGTCCGGTCGCATCGAATGCACGGCGGTAGTTGCGCCAATGGGGTGGAAATGTTCGATCTGATTATCGAAGGAGGTACGGTCGTCGACGGTTCCGGTGAAGCCGGCCGTCGGACGGACGTCGCGGTAAAGGACGGAAGGATTGCCGAGATAGGCAACCTTTCCGGGGAAACCGCCGATAAGCGGATCGATGCCGCCGATCGTACCGTCGCCCCCGGGTTCATCGATTCCCATTGTCATTCGGACCTTGCCTTGCTTGCGGATCCGACTGCCGAATGCAAGGCGTGTCAGGGCGTGACGACGGAAGTGATCGGCAATTGCGGTTGGTCGGTGTTCCCGATGGTGAAGGAAACACGCGATACCATCCAAGAACACGCCAAGCCGATTTTCGCGCACCCGGAAGTGGATTGGCATTGGTCGGACCTCGCCGGTTATTGGGGCGCGTTGGAAGATGAGGGTACCGGGGTCAATGTCGCGAGTTTGATCGGCCATGGTTTCGTCCGAAACGCGGTGCTCGGCTATGAAGACCGGCAGGCTGACGACCGGGAACTCGATCTGATGCGGGGATACGTCAAAGATGCCATGGATCAGGGCGCGATCGGACTATCGACCGGCCTCTGCTATGCGCCGGGACTGTTTGCCAATACAGAGGAAGTGGTGGCGTTGGCGGAGACAGCCGGTGCCAGTGGGGGGCTCTATGTCACTCATCTCCGCAATCAAGTCGACGGTTTGGTGGACTCCGTGAAAGAGGCTTTGGATATCGGCCGTAAAGGCCGCTTGCCGGTGCTGGTTTCGCATCACAAGACCATCGGCCAACGCAACTGGGGCAAGGTCAAGGAGACCATGAAGCTGTTGGATAGGGCGCGGGCCGAAGGCACAGCGACCTTCTCCGATGCTTATCCCTATACGACCGGAGCCTCGACGATGATGTCCATTCTGCCCCCTTGGGCGTTAACCGGTACGTTGGACGATGTATTGGGGCGGCTCCAGAGCGGCGAAGCGCGGGCGCGGATCGCCAAGGATGTGGAAGAGGGTATCGAGGGTTGGGAGAATCGCATCGAGGTGCTGGGCTACGAGAACATTCTCATTGCCTGCGTGCAAAGCGACGGCAATCGCGACCTGGAAGGCCTATCGGTTGCCGAGGCGGCGAAACGGCGTGGCATGCCCTGCCTCGATTTCGTGCTGGATTTGTTGCTCGCGGAGAAAGGCGATGTGGGTCGGCTTGGCGTGAATAGTTGCGAAGAGGATTTGATCCACGTCCTGTCGTCCCCCTACACCATGATCGGCAGCGACGGTATCGACGCAGGCGCTAAGCCGCATCCCAGGCTTTACAGCACTTTCCCTAAGGTTCTCGGCACCTACGTACGCGAACAACAAGTGTTGTCCTTGGAAGAAGGCGTACGGCGAATGACCGGCCTGACAGCGGATACGTTGAAACTGCCGAACATCGGGTACGTACGCGTCGGCTATAAGGCGGACATCACCATTTTCGATCCCGACACCATTCGCGAGAACAATTCGTTCGAGAACCCGCGCCAGCATCCGCTCGGTATCGATTGGGTGTTGGTCGGCGGGGTTGCGGCGATGGCCGAAGGAAAAATGACCGGCGAATTGAACGGTCAGGTTCTGAAGCGCAAAGCAACAACATAAAAATCGGGATCAGAGGAAACTATGCGGATTTTGGCTTTCGATAAGAATGGATCACCCACGCTTGGACTTAAGCGAGGCTCGGAACTGATCGATCTCTCCGAAGCTGCGCCCGATTTGCCCTCAGATACGCCAGGCCTGCTGGGGGCTGGCGAGGCGGCGATGGACCGGCTCACCGCGCTCGCGGAAAACCCGCCGGCCAATGCGGTTCGTCCGCTTGAGGACATCACCTATCATCCGCCAGTCTGGAATCCGGGCAAGATCATTTGCGTCGGCCTCAATTACGAAGACCATGCGGCGGAAACAGAGCTCGAAAAGCCCGATTACCCGATCCTGTTTCTGCGTGTGGCGACGACTCTCGTCGGTCACGGGCAGCCTTTGATCGCACCGAAAGCATCGGAGCAATTCGACTATGAAGCGGAAATGGTTGTCGTTATCGGTGCCGTCGGTCGCAACGTGCCGCGCGCCCAAGCACTCGAACTGGTGGCCGGCTACTCGGTCTTCAACGAAGGCTCTGTGCGCGATTATCAATTCAAAAGCCAGACCTGGACATCGGGAAAGAACTTCGATGGCTCGGGCGGTTTTGGGCCCGAACTGGTCACCGCGGACGAGGTGCCGGCCGGTGGCGATGGTCTCAAAATTCAGACCCGGCTCAACGGGGAGACGCTACAAGACGGCAATACATCCGACATGATGTTTAAAGTTCCGGAATTGATCGAAGGCATCACCGACGTGATGACCCTCGAACCCGGCGATGTGATCGTATCCGGTACGCCGCCCGGTGTAGGGTTCGTGCGTAACCCGCCGATTTTCATGGCTCCTGGGGATGTGTGCGAAGTCGAGGTCGAGGGTATCGGATTGTTGCGCAATCCGATCATCGCTGAAGCATAACCAAAGGCCTAAAAGCCGTAATTTTCGCCAGATTTGTCCGCTTCAAATGTAGTTTTTCTATCTGTCGAGGCGGCATTTTTGCCTTCGTATGCAGTTGACTTTTCTAGAATAAAAAGAATTTCAAAGCGACTTAGTCGCAACTACATGACATATAATCAAATTTATCTTGAACTGGAAAAGAGTTAAGGCTCTCATTCGCTCTATTTCTGCCCATAGAGCCACAATATCTAGCGGTTTCACACGCCCAACGAACACTGCATCTAGTAGGTTATTCGGCTTGCCCGGTTAATTGTCTGCGCTCAGCGTTCGGTTAGGCTGGCGCCGTCGAGGGCTTTCAGTTCGGCAAATAGAGAGGCCGAAATTTCCACGCCATCCCGCTCCGCTTTCGCTCGAAGTTGGTAGCGCCGCGCACCGGGCAACCGTGTGCCCGGTTGATCGAGAATTGCGTCGATAAGAGTTTCCATCCGGTCGAGGAACGCGCCGCTGGAAAAGTTTTCGGGGTCGATGGCGATCAAGCATTGTCCGGTGTGGGGCGGGTCGCCATCGCTGGCGTAAAAGGAATTGGCCTCGAAGCCGAAATTAGATGCAGACAGTGCGGCGGCTAGGATTTCAACCATCAACACCAGCTGGGCTCCTTTGGCATCGCCCAGCGGCAGCATGGTGCCGGCCATGGCCGCATCCGCGTCAGTAGTTGGGTTTCCGCCCTCATCCAAAGCCCAGCCTTCGGGAATTTTCTCGCCGTTCTGCTGGGCGACGCTGATGGTGCCGCGAGCGACTTTGCTTAAGGAGAGGTCGATGACCAATGGCTGCGCCGACCGGCGTGGGCAGGCGAAACCGATAGGGTTGGTGCCGAACAGGCCTCGATTGCCGCCCCAGGGCGCGATAGCGTCGGGCCCATTGCCGAAATAGAGCCCGATTAGGCCGGCATCCGCCAACGGTTCCACAAGATGGCCGACGACGCCGGTGTGATGCGAGTTGGCGATAACCGCGGCGGCGATACCGGTTTCGGGCGTCTTTTGGATCAAAGTTTTCTGAGCCAGCTTGAAAGCGGCATAGGCGAAGCCGCTTCGGACATCAATCCGGACGCCGGCAGATCCGGTTTCGGTCATTTCGGGCGATGCCTGACCGTCGACCATGCCGCTCCGGGCCTGGGCGGCGTAATTTGTCAGTCGACCCAGCCCGTGACCCTTCTGGCCATCGGCTTCTGCCATAGCTAGAGCATCTGCTGCCAACGCGGCATTTTCGGTAGAGGTGCCGTGTGCGACGAGTACATTGGTCACGAGGGATCGAATTTCGTCCAATGACAGTGTCGGCACGGTCAATCGCTCGCCAAGACGCGCCTCACATTGGCGACGGTTACCTCGCCGGTTTTGACGTCCGCTTCCTCGGTTGCCCAGGCGACATGGGGAGTGATGAGGAGGTTCGGCACATCGGCAAATGCCTTACCTGAATTTGCGTCCAGCGGTTCGTGTTCGAACACGTCCAGAGCTGCACCGCCGAGCTGGCCCGACGTCAACCCGTCGATAATCGCAGCCTCATCGAGAACGCCACCCCGCGATGCATTTATCACAATCGTACCTGTACGCATTCGGCTGATTGCAGCGCTGTCAATGACATGGTAGGTGTCATCGTTCAGGGGCACGTGGCAGCTTATTACATCACTGTTTTCAAGTATTTGATCTAAAGTTGCCGGCTCGACATCCGTCCAAACTGGGTCGTCATCGGCAATGAAAGGATCGTAACTGTGTACGTGCATGCCCAGCGCACGTACACGTACGGCAACTTCCCGCGAAATCGCGCCAAATCCGATAAGGCCGAAGCTGCGTCCGGCAGCTTCGAGGCCCATCAGTTCTGTGCGTGGCCATTCGCCGGCGATAACCCTGTCGTTGACGGCGAATATGCCTCGTTTCAGCAGAAGGAGCATTGCGCCTACGGTGTATTCGGCGACCGATACGCTATTGGCACCGAGTGCCGGGCACACCTCTACATTGCGCGCTCCGCAGGCATCCACGTCAATATTGTCGAGTCCGACGCCCAGGCGGCCGATCACCTTAATATTTGGTCCGGATTCCAATATCTTAGAGGTGACCTGCGTGCGATTCCGTACGATCAATGCACGGCAATCCGCCAGCAGGCCCGGCAATTCCTCCTGCCGGTCGGCCAATGTCGGGTCGAACAGCACGTCGAAGTCTCGGGACAGATTTTCGACGGTTGCGTCGTCGACAAATTCGGTGATCACGATCTCGGCCATTTGAATTCACTACCCTTCAACTAAACTACTTAAAATATTGTACATTTCCGACTTAAGTTCGATCCCGATCCCGGGTACGTCCGGTGGCGTGGTCAAACCATCTTGGATTTCGGCGTTGTCGGCGAAGCCGCCGAAAGGCTGAAATACAAGTGGATAAGATTCTGTTCCGCCTAATTGCAGTCCGGCGGCCATATTCAAACCCAATTGGTGGCCACCATGGGGGATTTGCTGGCGCCTGCTCCAGCCAAGCGGTTCAATCGCTTCCATTGTCTTGAGATATTCGCTTAAACCGTAGCCCAGTGCTGGGTCCATTTGGATCCAGTCCTTTTCCGGCCGTAAGCCGCCATAAAGCGCGAAATTGACCACATCTTGGCTCGAAAACAGGTTTTCTGCGGTTGCGATGGGGCCGCGATACTGTTCGGCCAATGTTTTATGAAGTGCGAAATCGAGGGGATCGCCCGGCTCCTCGTACCAAAAGAGATCGAGAGGTTCGATCGCCTTGCCGAAGGTAATCGCTTGATCGAGGTCGAACTTGCCGTTCGCATCGACAGCCAAGTTTTCACCGCTGCCGACCAATTCCAGCACCGCATCGATGCGCTGTAAGTCCGTATCGAGGTCGGCGCCGCCAATCTTCATTTTTAAAATGCGGTAGCCCAATTCCTGATATTGGCGCATTTCCGACTGCAAGCCTTCGATCTCCTTGCCATCGTAATAGTAGCCGCCACCGGGATAGACGAGCACTTCGTCGTCAAAGTTCCCATCGTTGTAACGTTCTGACAAGAGGCGCCAGAGCGGCTTTTCCTCGATTTTCGCGAGTGCATCCCACACCGCCATGTCGATCACCGCCGCAGCTACCGCACGGTCCCCGTGGCCACCGGGCTTTTCGTTTTTCATCATGGCCGCTTGTATTTTGAAGGGATCGAAATGACCGTTTTCGTCCAGCAAGCTATCGGGGTCGGCTTCCAGAATCCGCGGGATTAAGCGCTCACGCAGGATTCCACCTTGGGCATATCGGCCGTTGGACCCGCAGCCATATCCAACGACGGGTTTACCGTCGACTTTTTGATCCGTAATGAGGGCCACCGCGCTGGTGGTCATTTTCGAGAAATCGATGACCGCGTTTCGCATCGTAGATTGGATTTTTTCGGTACTTTCGCGGATTTCGAGAATGCGCATGGGTTTGGTCCAGGCAGTGCAACGGAATGTCCTTGTAGGGTGGGCTGGCCCTGGCCGTCAACGCGTGCCGGAGTTGCGCCGCAGCGCCCGGCCCGGGCGAGCGCCCGTGGATTCGCCATCGGCATAGATACAAGTCCCGTTGACGAAGACCTGTTCGATGCCGTCCGCGGCTTGGGTGGGTGCCTCGAAATTGGCGCAGTCGATCACCGTTTCCGGGTCGAACAGCACCAGATCGGCAAAGTTTCCTGCCGCCAGCACACCGCGTTCATCCAAGCCGAAGTTTGCTGCCGGCAAACCGGTCATCTTATGAACTGCCAATTCCAGTGGTAGCAGACCCAGCTCGCGGCTGTAGTGGCCGAGTACGCGAGGGAATGTGCCCCAAAGACGGGGATGGGGCTTTTCGTCATGAGGGAGACCGTCGGAGGCGATCATGGCCGGTGGATATTGTATCACCCGGCGCACGTCGGCCTCATCCATGGCGAAGTAAATTGCACCACCGGGCATCAGCCTTTCCGCGGCTTCTTCCACGGTCACGTCCCATTCAAGGGCTAACTCGCCGATTTCGCACCCGGCCAGCTCCGGGTGTGGTTTCGACCAGGTGACCAGGGTCTTCTGGGAATGTTTCAGGCGGTCCGGCCGGATTACCGTGGATGACGCGTGATAAGGGTAGACATCCAAATGGATGGTCTGCTCGGTCTTATTCTTTTCAATGATCTTGAGCGTCTCGGCGGTTCGACCGAACTGTGCTTTGCCCGCCACCTTATGATGAGAAAGCACCACCGGTACGCCTGCGGCACGTCCGATCGTGAAGGCCTCCTCAAGTGCCTCTTCGATATGCTCTTCTTCGTTCCTGAGATGGGTGGTGTAGAGCGCGCCGGCAGGCCCCAAAAGTTCTGCTAACGCGACAACCTCGGAGGTTGGCGCAGGCATCGCGGGGAGGTAGGCAAGTCCGGTCGAAAGGCCGGCGGCCCCGGCGTCCAGCGCTTCGGCGAGGTTTTCTTTCATTTCGTCGATTTCCGCGTTTGTGGCGGGCCTATCGAGACTATCCATGGCGCCGGCGCGTAAAGTGGTATGTCCGCAGAGGAGAGCGGCATTCAAGGCTGGAGGGTTGTCGTCCAAGGCCTGAAAGAACTTTGCCATCCTCGGAAAGCGATAGCCTTCCCCCAAAAGATCGAGCGGTGGCGGCAAGGGCCGTTCGTCCCAGCGCAGCGGTGCCAAGCTGATACCGCAATTGCCGGTAACCACGCTGGTCACCCCTTGGCTCGTTTTATAGGTCATGTCCGGCCAGGTCAGCAGCGCATGGTCGTCGTGGGTATGGACGTCGATGAAGCCGGGGGCGAGCGCCTTGCCCTCTGCATCGATGGTTTCGCAATCGGACTCCGGCGCAATTTGACCTATTTCGGCAATCCGATCGCCGGTTACCGCCAAATCAGCGCGATAGGGCGCGTCACCGGTGCCGTCGATGATTGTCGCGTTTCGAAAAACCAGTTCGAATTGTGAATTCGCCATTAAATTCTTTCTGCGTCTACTTGGGCTTATGGTCGATATCGGATCGCTGCAGTGGCCCAGCTAGGCATTATTTTCCCATTAATAGCAAGATTTTGCCGATTGTGTCCGAAATTGGCTGTCGAAATCCATCATTCCAGGACAAATTCAAACAAAACCTAGTATTCGCAAGCAAAAATATTTTTTATTTCGAATATTTATTTCAATATTTTTACTTACATAACTCTATGAAAAATCTTGATAAAGTCTGTGATTTTTAAAAGAAACTATAAGTAATAGTCAGTAATGCTTGCATTTACTTTTAGTGTATGATGAATTTGCGCTGTATTTTGCATAAGGATTGTGCGGTAGGAAGTGTTTGCAACAATTCTATGGTATTCAAGATGAGCGGGAATAGAAAAATTCGTTCCATGAAGTTTCGCTGGCCCATTACTTTGTTCGGCATTGCGATTGGTGTCGGAATAGTGCTGCAAAGCACCCAGCCTGTGAGCGCGACAACCATTCGTGACGCGGTGCAGATGGCGATCCAGACCAATCCGGATGTGGGAATCGTGATCGAGAGCAAGCGCGCTGTCGAGGAGGAAGTGGCGACAATCCGCACCGAAGCTCAACGTACGCTGAATGAAAAACGTGCCGAGCTCGGGCAGTTGGAGGCGTCAATTGAATCGGATCGCGATAGGGTGACGCGAACCGAAGTCCTGTCGCCGGTGAAAGGGGTGATCAAGGCCTTGAACGTCAACACCATCGGTGGCGTCGTTCAACCGGGTCAGGACTTGGTCGAAATCGTACCATTGGACGATAATCTCTTGATCGAAGCTAAGATCAAGCCGTCCGATCGTGCGCAATTGCGGCCCAATCTCGATGCAACGATCAAGATCACGGCATATGACTTTTCCATCCATGGCGGTTTGCCGGCGAGACTGATCGATATCAGTCCGGACACGATCGTCGATGAGGAAGGTAACAGCTTCTACCGTATCCGGCTCAGGAGCGACAAAAACAACCTTGGCAAGGACAAGCCGATCATTCCCGGCATGACCGCCAGTGTCGATATCTTGACCGGCCAAAAGACAGTGTTGGACTATCTCATGAAGCCGATCCTGAAAGCGCGCCAGAACGCGCTGACGGAACGGTAAAAATTCCATTTATCGGTATTAGATATGGCTGGGGGAGTTCAATATTGGCCTACTCTGACGACCGATGACTTCACCGATGTCGATCTAGCAAAAAGCATTGCTGTGCTGCCCGTAGCAGCGATTGAACAGCATGGCCCACATCTGCCTCTTGAAGTGGATGCGGTAATCAATGACGCAATTTTGACCGCAGCGCTGGCGGAAGTGCCGGAAGCGCTCAGCGTGTTGGTTCTGCCGGCCCAGGTAATCGGCTACAGCGAGGAACATACGTCCTTTCCGGGCACATTGACCTTCAGCGCCGAGACACTTCTTGCGACCTGGCGCGAGATTGGTGAAAGCGTCGCTCGAGCCGGTGTGCGTAAACTGGTGATATTTAATAGCCATGGCGGCCAAAATGAGCTCATGGCGGTGGTTGCCCGCCAATTGCGCGTATCGGCGGGACTTTTTGTTGCCACGGCGGGTTGGTCGCAATTGGCCACCTACGACGATTTAGTCACGCCCGAAGAACGGCAATTTGGTATTCACGGTGGCGCTTTGGAGACATCGCTGATGCTCCATATCGCCCCGGAGAAGGTCCGCAACGACCGGATTAGGAATTTCCCATCCACGGGTCAGCAAGTCGCCGATAGCTCAACGCACCTGGCACCGACAGGTCGGAATGCCTATGGCTGGATGACCGAAGATTTGAACGAAACCGGGGCGGTCGGCGATGCGACCCAAGCCACCAGCGCACTGGGCGAGGAGATCTTGCACCGTGCCGCTAAGGGGTTGGTGGAATATTTGGAGGATGTGGACCGGGTAACGGCTCAATCGTCGTAGGCGATCAGGCTGTGTGCCGGAATATCGAGTTTCTCGCGGCCGCCAAGGAAAGTGAGCTCGATGATGAAGGCGGCTGAAAGGACATTGGCCCCAACTTGCGTTAGCAATTGCACCGTCGCTGCTGCCGTGCCGCCGGTCGCCAATAGATCATCTAAAATAACTACCTTTTGTCCTTTTTCGATCGCGTCGGCTTGGATTTCAATCGTATCGGTGCCGTATTCGAGATCGTAGTCATGGGCAATGGTTTCGCCTGGGAGTTTTCCTTTCTTGCGGATCATAGAAAATCCGACGCCAAGTTCGAGTGCCAGGGGCGCGGCTGTTAAAAATCCACGCGATTCAATACCAACGAGCAGGTCCGGTTTCTGCGGTGCGACAATCTCGGCGAGTTGAGTAATACAGGCCTGCCAAGCCGGTGGGTGGGCGAGCAGGGTCGAGATATCGTAAAACAGGATGCCCGGTTTTGGAAAATCGGGAATTCCGCGAATGTGATCCTTCAGATTCATCTAACGTCCACCTTCTGATGACGACTCCGCCGCATCCTAATGGCCCCTCGGTATCCCCGCAATCGCGCAAACGGTTTGCTTCCCGCCGGCTTGTCGCTGTGCTATCCCCTTAATAACAATTGGTAAAACCAATATCCGGGGAGCGGTCCATGGCCGAACGGGCGGCATGGCTCGATCAGGAGACTAAGCGGAACGCACTGATACTCCGCGCCTGCGGTGCATGGAGTGTGCGCCATGTCGCCGAACTCGCTCGGGAACTGGAAGCGTTCGACCGGGCGCTTTTTAATAACGCAGACACCGATTACCAACGCACAATATGCTGTCTTCATTGCTGAGACAGGACATCCAGTGCCGGATGTAGACCGCAAGACGTGGAAAGGCTATCGGCTGATACATCCTTGGTCCCGCTCTCGCCGCCATGCCTGGGTGACGGGCAAAATACCTGAAGGGCGCGAAAATCATCCCGTTGTGATGGTGTCCTATCACGATGCTCGGAAATATGCCGCTTGGCTAAGCCGCAAGACCGGTGCGATTTGGCGCTTGCCGAGCGAGGAAGAGTGGGAGAAGGCAGCGCGAGGTGCCGATGGACGATGGTTCCCGTGGGGCAATGAATTCGATCCTAAAAAGGTAAACAGTCACGATGCGGGGCCGTTCGATACGGTCCCGGTGGGGCAATACCCGAAGGGCCGAAGCCCCTATGGATTAATCGATCCCGCCGGACAGGTCTTTGAGTGGGTTGAGGCACCGGCGGGGAAGGGGCGTCACCAGGTAAAAGGTGGGTCCTGGGACGACCAGGGTTGTGGTGTCTGCAGGCCCGCGGGACGGCATGGCCGTCCGGATAATATCAAGCATATTCTGGTCGGCTTTCGCTTGGTAAAACAGGTGGGCACGAATAAGTAGCGCCGGCAGGAAACGACGAGACGTCCATGAGCATCGATGCAAACGAGATCATTGAGCGATATTTTCGCGGATTGGCAGCTGAGGACTTGTTGGCTATGCAGGAAGCTGGCGGTCTAATCGTCGAGTGTTACCGAGTGCTGTCGAAAACCGAAGACACAACTGTTGGCGAGTTGCTTAAAACCGAGCCCGATTTCGAACAATGGGATCATTATCCCGCGGGTGACGTTTATGACAGTACCAGCCATTCGCAATATTACTATCATGCTCATCCGCCCGACGAACGGCCCGGTGAGCACGGACATTTTCATACGTTTTTGAGGCCGAGCGGAATGCCGGAAGGGATGTCTCCGGTTCCTCTGGAAGATTTCGAGCCGCCCGAGAAACCTGACGATGCGTTGAGCCATCTTGTGGCGATATCGATGGAGAATCGCGGTTTGCCGACCAAGCTCTTCACCACAAATCGTTGGGTAACCGACGAGACCTGGTATCGGGCGGAGGATGTACAGAAAATGATTGGTCTATTCGAAATCGATCACGCTCAACCCTCCTGGCCGGTCAATCTTTGGATCAGCAATATGATGATCCTGTTTCGGCCGCAAATCACCGTGTTGCTGGAAGAGCGAGACGCATGCATTGCTGACTGGCAGAAAAAATATCCCGACCGGAATGCTTTCAAGGATCACGAGTTAGAGGTGACTTCGGAAGTCGATATCGATATCGACGCGCAAATGGGCGCTATCGCGCTAATGCTGGAAGAGTCCGGCCAATAAGGCCCAATTTTAAGCTCAACAATTAGGACACGGAACGACCGGCAGTCCTCTCTCGATCCAACCGGGATCTCCTTTTCGGCCGAACATACCTGCCGGTACGTTGGCAACGTTCTTGAACCCTTTGGATTGCAAAAATCGTTGCGTCAACAGCGATCGAATGCCGGTTGCGCAAATCATAGCAATTGGCTGGTCGAGGTTACCTTTCAGGCGAGCCAATACCGCCTTGAAAAAGGCTTCTTTCCCTTGTGGATTATGCATGGTGATCGGTAGCGCCCCTTTTGCAAGGCCGGTGCGTCGCCATTCCTCGGGGCTTCTCACGTCGATCAATACCAATTCGCCGCCAGCTAACGCCTTATAGGCTTCTTCGAGCGTCAAATTTCTTTCGATCGCGTTTGCAGCTCCACTTGCCAAGAATACGAGAGCTGCGATCAAGTTGAATAACTTTGTTTGCATAGCGGTTGGATTTTATCCAATGCGAAGCAGTGACGCAAAACTTCGAATGACACATTTGAGTGACCGATAAGGGCCGAGTTTGCTACGGTGTGCGGGGATTCTAGAAGGGCTGAACAAAAATTGGCCGATAGGGAAGCTGACACCCAGGCGACTGCACTGACCAGTTCGGATGTGGCGCGCCTTATGAAGAACCCGTCTGGGGGCAATCGGGCCGAGATGGCGGGCAAGATTGCGGCCGGAGTGGAGGCGGGCAGTCTTTCGCCGAAAGAGCGGGTCATCGCCGAAGAAATATTCCGGGTCATGGTTGAAGATGCGGAGGTGCGGGTGCGCATGGCATTGGCGCAAAACCTCAAGAATGTTCCAGACCTATCCGTCGATATCGTCCAATCGTTGGCAACCGATACAGCAGATGCGGTTGCGGTGCCGATGTTGACGAATTCCGGGGCGCTCAGTGACGAAGAATTGCTCGCCATCATTGATGGAGGCGAAGAAAATCGTCAGATCGCCGTGGCCCGGCGCGAGGAGCTTTCCGAAACAGTCTCCGGTGTATTGGTCGAAAGCGGGAATGAAGAAGCGGTTATTGCGCTCGTCGGTAACGACGGTGCTCACCTAACCGAAAAAAGCCTCAATCAAGTTGTTGACCGGTATGGCGAAAACGAACGTGTGCAACGGCCCATGGTCCACCGTTCCCAATTGCCGATGGCTATTGCCGAGCGCTTAGTTGCCACGGTTTCCGATCAACTGAAAGAGCATCTGGTCACCCACCATGAACTGCCTCCGGCTTTGGCAGCGGATTTGGTATTGGAAAGTCGCGAACGTGCGGTGGTCGATATTTTGACCGAAGGGACACGGGGAGATGTGCACGAGCTTGTAGCGCAAATGGAATCGAGCGGCCGCTTAACCGGATCGCTAATCTTGCGGGCGCTTTGTACCGGCGATCTCTCATTCTTCGAGGCGGCACTCGCGTGTAAGGCCGATGTACCACTTGAAAATGTGCGCATCCTCATTCACGACGAGGGCGAGTTGGGATTTCGTTCGCTTTACGAAAAAGCGACCCTACCAGACCGGTCGTTCCAGGCATTTAGGGCTGCGGTCGATATAGCCAAGGAGCTGGAAACCGAGCGTGACGACAAAGACCCCCAAGCGCGCGCCCGGCTGATTATGGAACGCATCCTGACGCAATTCGAAGACCCGTTGCAGGCCTATGACTCAGATGATGTGGAGTATTTGCTGGGACGCCTGATGCAATCATTCGATGCTGAAACAGCGAAGCACGCCTGATCGGTTCAGTTCAACAATTTGCCCGGCAGCCATAGCGCTATTTTGGGGAACGCCATAATCAATCCTAGCCCTACCAGTTGCAGAGCGACGAAAGGCACGATCCCCCGGTAGACGTCGCCCATACGAATATCGGTCGGCGCAGCCCCCTTCAGATAGAACAGCGCAAAGCCGAATGGTGGTGTCAAAAACGAAGTTTGAAGATTTACCGCCATTAGAATTGCGAACCAGTAGACCATGTCCGCCCGTGCGACGTGATCGCCGAAATCCATGCCGTGGATGATTGGTGCGAAAACCGGAAGAACGATCAGGGTGATTTCTATCCAGTCGAAAAAGAATCCCAGGAGAAAGACCAGCAGCATCAGTACCCATAGCAATCCCCAACTGCCGAGACCGAGATGCTCGACAATCCCCAATATGACGTCATCGCCGCCAAGCGCTCTAAAGACGAACGAGAAAGCGGTGGCGCCGATAAGGATCATGAACAACATGGCGTTGGTTAGTGCCGTTCGTTCGACGATATCGGGGAGGGATGCCGCGAAGGCGCGGAATTCGGTCTTTAACTTGGTCCACGCGGAGGCGGTTGGAATTACGTTGCTGGGCGCATCCATATCGCCAAACGGCGTCTTGCCGAGAACCACGTTCAGGCACGGCTTGTATATGCCGGCCAAAAACAAGGCGCCGGCAGCGCCGACCCCTGCGGCCTCGGTCGGGGTCGTCCAGCCGAACAGGATGGACCCCAATACGAGAAAAATCAGCAGAAGCGGTGGTGCCAAGCTCACGAGGCTCATGATCAATAGGTGGCCGAAGGAGGCCGGACGCTCATCTGCGGGCAATGGCGGTGCCAATTTTGGCTGAAGGGCGCAGCGACCGATGATGTAGACCATATAGAGGCTTGCCAGCAGCAAGCCCGGAATGACGGCGGCAACGAAGAGATTTCCGAGCTTTTGCTGCAGCAAATGTGCCATAAAAATCAACATGATGCTGGGTGGGATCAGGATTCCGAGAGTGCCGGAGGCGGCGATGGTCCCGGTGCTGAGGCGGGGATCGTAACCGCGTTCGAGCATCACGGGCAGCGCCAGCAAGGTCATCATCACCACCGAAGCCCCGATGATCCCCGTGGTTGCCGCCATCACCGTGCCGATCACCACGACGCAAAGCGCGAGCCCACCCGGCACCCGGCGAAGCCATATCTGTAGGCAGCGCAACAGCTCGCCGGCGACGCCGCTACGCTCCAACATCGTGCCCATGAAGATGAACATGGGGATCGCGGTCAGTATCAACGCATCCGCGATGCCGTCCCAAATGCGGGGGACGAAGATAAAGAACATTTTGAAGGTGAAAAGATCGAGCGCCATACCGATCAGGCCGAAAAGCACGGCAACGCCGGCGAGCACGAACGCCACCGGATAGCCGGTGAACAACAGTCCGGCCAGGGCGGCGAACATCAATAACGGAAGCACGGTCTCCATCACGGTTTTTGCCCGAATAGGCGAAGCGCGCTCTTGGCGGCTACCGAAATGCCTGCGAGCCCTAATAGTGCGAATCCGAACGGCAAAAATATTTTAATCAACCAGCGATGCCCGAGGCCGGTCGCCGACGCGGAACTTTCGCCATCGAGGAAGGATGCGTAGGTGAAGCTGGCACCGAACCAAATCACCAATCCGACGAACGGCAACAGCAGGAAAGCGCTGCCGAGAAACTCGATCCAATCTAACGTGCGCGGGGTGAAGCGAGGGCGCAGGATTTCGATCCTCACATGGGCATCCCGCAAAACGGCAACGCCGAGGCAGCAGGCAAACAGGATGACGTGGAAATGCCATTCCAGTTCCTGCAGCTTTGTCGAGCCGAGGACGAGGAAACGGCGGGTGATGACATCGAAGATCGTAACGCCGATCAGCAGAAAAATGCTCCAACCGGCGAGCTTGCCGGCGAACGCAACGAAACCTTCCAGCCTCTCAATCCATTTGCCGATCATGTCGGAGCCGTTCGGTGATTATTGGCCTTTCAAATAGCCGAGCTCATGCCAAATTCGATAGTCCTTCCGGAACGCCGAATAGGAGGTCCATACCTTCTTGAAGTCCGGGTTCTTGGCCGCTTCTTCGGCGACGACCTCGTCCCATGCCGACTTCATTTTTGCGAGGATTTCGGGCGACCAGCGATGCAAGATCACGCCTTTCGATTTCAGTTCGCGAAGCGCCTTGCCCTGGATCGCCTCGCCTTCCGCAAGGCCGTCACGCACATTGTCGCCGCAGGCGATTTCCAATTGCGCCTGGCGCTTCGGTGATAATTTGTCCCAAACCTCGCGATTGATCAGCAGTTCCAGTAGCGTCGACTGCTGATGCCAGCCGGGAAAATAGTAATGCTTGGCGATTTGGTAGAAGCCCAGATTTAGATCGATGGCCGGCATGGAAAATTCGGTCGCATCGATCGTATCGGTTTCGAGCGCGGGATAGATTTCCTTCGCGTGCAAGAGCTGGGTCGACACCCCGAGCTTCTCCATTACCCGGCCCCCGAGCCCGAAAAAGCGCATTTTGAGGCCTTTGAGGTCCTCGGCGGATTTGATCTCTTTGCGGAACCACCCCGAGGCCTCCGGCGCGATGGTGGTGCAGATTATCGATTTCAAATTGTGCGGCTTATAAAGCGCATCCATCAGCGCCTCACCGCCGCCGTAGTAATACCAGGCGAAATATTCCCCGGCAGCCGGGCCGAAGGGGACGCTGGAGAACATCGCAAAAGCGCTGTTCTTGCCGAACCAATAGCCCGGCGTCGACCAGGCGGCCTCGATGGAGCCTTGGCTTACCGCATCGAACAGTCCTTTCGACGGGACAAGTGCGCCCGGTTCGTAAAAGCGAAGTTTGAAAGTGCCGCCCGAGATGCGGTCCACCTTTTCGGTCAATCTTTTGCCGAGTTCGCCGATCTGGATCACCGCGCCCGGATAGGCGCTGCCCATTTTCCATTTGATCGGTTTCTCGGCTTGTACCGCCGGTTTCGTCGCGGGTTCGGCGTCGTCTTTCCCGAAGAAAATTGCGCCTGCGCCGAGGCCGAGCGCGGCACCTAGAACGCCAATGGCGAGCGTTCGTCCCATCGTCATGTGAACTCTCCGTTGATTTTGCGGAAAGCTATCGCAAGCAAGGGGAAATGAACAGCGTCTGCCGTTGCATCGCTCACCGCCCATGCGATAATTGCCGGTGGCAACATGGAGAGGCGACATGGGGTTCGATCTGATCTTGAAAAATGCCCGTCTGGCGACGATGTCGACCGATAGCGGTTTGGTCGATATCGGCCTTAAAGACGGCAAGATTGCTGCGCTCGAAACCGGGCTCGCGAGCGACGGGGAGGCTGAAGATCTCGGCGGCAAACTGGTCTCGTCGGGGCTGATCGAAAGTCATTTCCACCTCGACAAGGCGATGATTATCGACCGGGTGCCGATCCAGCCGGACCGCATGGTGCGTGACCATATGGAGCGCACCGCCTCGATCAAACACACCTTCACGCCAGAAGACATATATGCCCGCGCGGAAGCGACTATCCGTCAATGTATGGCCCATGGAGTCACGCACATGCGAACCCAGGTCGAGGTCGATCCCAATGTTAGTTTGAAGGGTTTCGAGGCGGTCGAGCAGTTGCGCAAGGATTACGCCTGGGCGATCGACATCCAACCTTGCGTGTTTTTGCAGGAAGGTTGGACCGACGTACCGGGAGCCGACGCAAACCTCGTCGAGTGTCTCGATCGCGGCGCGCCGGTCGTCGGCGGCGGTATCCGGTACGACAAGGATGGCGACGGGCAAATCCGTCGGATCTTCGAATTGGGACGGCAATATGACGTGGACGTGGATTTTCACCTCGACGGCGGCTACGAGGTCGATCAGCTCGATTATCCGCTGGTCTGCGATATCGCCGACGAAATCGGCTGGCAAGGAAGGGTGGCGTTCGGGCACGGCTCGAAATTCTCCTGCATGCCCGTCGCCAAGCAGATCGAGGTCGCGAAGCGCCTGGGGGCGTCCGGCGTCTCGTTGGCGGTGCTGCCGGCAACCGACATCTTCAATGCGGGCCGGCATATGGAGCATAGCGTGATCCGTGGTGTCACCGACGCCAACACATTGATCGAGCATGGCGCCAACTGCACGATTTCTACCAACAATGTGCTGAACGCCTTCACCCCCTATGGCGATTGCTCGCTGACGCGGATCGTCAACCTCTATGCCAATATCGTGCAGCGCTATGGCGATAAGGATTTGGGCGTTTGCTTCGAGATGATCACCGGCCGCGCAGCCGACGCGTTGCGGCTCGACGATTACGGTCTCGAAGCCGGGAATGCCGCGGATCTGGTGGTCTGGGACGAGAAATCCGGCGCCGATGTGATCGCCAAATCGGCGCTTCCGGTGACCGGATTCAAGCGTGGCCGGCGTATCTTCACCCGCCAGGCCGCGGAACTCCACGACGGCCCGTAAAACCGCGCCCGCCGGGGCTTTCGCCCGTTGCCAATCCCCCGGCCAGCGTCTATAACGCCGCCCACGGTCGGGGAGTAGCTCAGCCTGGTAGAGCACTACGTTCGGGACGTAGGGGCCGGAGGTTCGAATCCTCTCTCCCCGACCAATAAATCAATGACTTAGCGTATTGGCGTTTTTTCGACTGTCCCGAAACTGGCGCGAAAACGTGAATTGGCATTCGCTGACGCCAGGTGGCGACGGAATCTCCTTTAAAATTTGAATTTTTTGGTACCGATTAGGCCGTAAAAGGGATATCGGCCTGCGCGCTTTAGACGGTGCCGACAAACGCTCAAAATTTTTACGAGAAGTCTAACTGATTGAAATCAATCGTGGATGCGGTTGGGTTTGAACCAGCGACCGCCGCCGCGTGAGATCGGCTACCACGAGAGCTTTAACAACAAGCTCCGGGACGAACTGGTCTGCAGTCGAAACGGGTATTTCTGACACTCAGCTATAGAATGAAATTCTTGGCGGCCTACGGGCTAACCAAATCTTAACCTAAAGCAAACCGCACCAAAATTTAGGTCCTGTAAGAAATCAGCATCCGGCTGGTGCCGTTCACAACAATCGGCGGTAGGCGGGTGATTCTCAATCATTCAAAGGACCGATTCGATGAAAAAATTTGCCAGGATTGCCGCGCTGTCGGTTGCCACAATTATTGCTCTACCGGTTTCCGGTGCGTTGGCTGTGGATGAGCACTATGTAAATGATTCCGCGGTCGCCGGGGGCTACGATGTTGTTGCCTACCACACTGCCGGCCAACCCACTAAGGGGTCGGCTAACTACTCGGCGAAGTATCAGGGCGCGACATGGCATTTCGCGTCAGCGAAAAATCAGAAGCTGTTTAAAGCCAACCCCGCAAAATACGCCCCGGCTTATGGCGGATGGTGTGCCGCGGGAGCGAGCAAGGGCAAAAAGGTCCCAACCAAAGCACACCTTTGGGCCATTGTAGACGGTCAGCTTTATCTCAATAGTAGCCCAAAGGCACATAACGGCCTGTTTTTGAAAAACACAGAAAAAGTAATTCGGAAAGGTGAACGTAACTGGAAACAGATCTTCGCTACTCCTAAGTCAGAGCTATAGCAGACGCATTAGCCTTGTGTGCCGCCTCGACCTTGCGCGAGGCGGCGCTTGAGGTCAAAAATTCCGAATAACGTCGGTACCGGACTATTCTGGATATGTTCACTTAGTTACCCTTGTGTAATATCCTCCCTTTGAGAGATGAGTACTTTGGGGCAAAAGGAAATTCACACGCCTAAAACGATTCTAGTGGTCGAGGATGACCAGAACATTCTCAATCTCCTCAGTGCATATTTGGAAAGTGCCGGCCACAAGGTCGTTACTGCTACGGACGGTGACCAGGGCCTGGAAAATTCGCTTAGCGGCGATTTCGATATTTGCATCTTAGACGTAATGTTGCCCCAAAAGTCCGGCATAGAGATAGCATCGGCGATGCGGGAAAATGGCAACTCGACCCCTATCTTGTTTTTGACAGCACTTGGAAACGAAGACGACATTCTTCAAGGATTTGGCGTGGGCGCGGACGATTATATGGTGAAACCCTTTTCACCACGAGAACTGTTGGTCCGTATCGAAGCGATCCTACGGAGACAGTCAACCAGGCGGACGGAACAAGATCTGAATCTGGAATTTGGCGCCATTCAACTGGACAATGCTCAGCACCGTTGTCAGGCAAATGGGGAATCTGTGGAGTTGACCCCCCATGAATATCGCATCTTGCGCCAACTCTTAAGTCGCCCAAACCAGGTGTTTGAACGTAGATCGTTGATCGCCAATATTTATGGCAATGAGAACGCGGTCAGTCCCAAGGCGATCGACGTACATGTTCATCATCTTCGCTTCAAGCTTGGTGATCAAGCAGGCGAAATGATCCAAACGGTTAGGGGGTTTGGTTACAGGTTTTCCCCCGCAAACGGACAAGTTCGACAAAAATGACCACCCCAGAACGCCTTCGTAGCTGGCCTTGGCTTGCACTACAGATTGTTGCGGCAAATGTGGCGATTATCATGGCGCTGGCTGCTGCCTGGTACCTGGTCTTCATGCAGCAGAGCAAAGTTTACTCCGTGCGATTGATGTCGACCTTCAACATTGAACCGGGCCGGCTGCACGCAATGTATGTGGAAGATGTGGAGCGACAACTGTGGACCAGCGTTATAGTGGGCTTGGTGATCGCCATTGTGGTGTCCGCCGGCTTGGCCTTTCTGATAGTTGGTCCCTTGAGGTCATTGGGGCGGGCTACAGAACGGTTGCGACATGGTGACTATGCGGTTCGTTCAACTATCGGTAAGGGCGAAGTCGGCCACCTGGCAGAAAATTTCAACGCACTCGCGGCCACTCTGGAAACCGAGGAACGCCGCCGCGCGCAATACATGGCCGACTTGAGTCACGAACTTCGCACGCCCATAACAAGTATTCGTGGCTACACGGAAGGCCTTGAGGACGGGATATTTAAAGTCGATGAGAGCTACTTCACACTTATGGCGGGCGAGTTAAACCACCTCTCTACATTGACCCATACGATCGAATCCATGCAGCTTGACGCAGCCAAAAATGCCGGCGTGCAAGCGGCGTCTAATGTCACCGTTGAAGGTTTGTTGGCGGGCATTCAGAAACGCTGGGAGGCGCGTTTGAATGATCGTAATTTACAGCTTGAATTGTTGGTTTCTGAAGACCTGAAAAATAGGCGGTTCTCCGTATCAGCCAATGCTTTGAAACAGATTGTCGATAATCTGCTGTCCAATATGCTGAGATATGCCACTGTGGAGGGAACCTGCGAGATAAAGGCTTCGAATGCGAAGCAATCGAACGCCATTCATTTGGCCTTTAGCAACGAAGCGCCGAATGTCGATAAAGACTCTTTGCCCTTCCTCTTCGATAGATTCTACCGTGTTTCGGAGAGCCGGAGCCGGGCGCATCATGAACACGCAAGCGGGTTAGGCTTAGCCATTGTCAAGCAACTCTGTATCGCCTCCCAAGGCAATGTCACCGCTTCCTTGGTTGGCCAAAGACTTATCATTGCGGTTGATCTGCCGCTTGAGTAGGGATGAATTTACGGATCCTTGACCAGTCAGCGGAATGGCGCCTGTAATCCAACCAAAGCCGGCAAAAAAACAAATACCTAGATGCCAATCTTGACCGAGTATAGGACGTCCACACATGTTTAATAGTGAAGGTTGAAATCGTCGGCGCCGGAGGTTCGAATCCTCTCTCCGCGACCAGTTTTTCCGTCCAGATCAAATCGAATTTTGCCTTTCGCAATAGGGCGATCGGGGTCAAACTCACCGAATGGCAGAGAACGATCCATTAGGGCAAAAGCCTTCGGGCACGCTGTTCCTCGTCGTCGGCCCGAGCGGTGTCGGCAAGGACAGTTTGATCGACGGCGCCCGGGTGGCGCTTGCGGGCGAGGTCGGTTTCGTCTTCCCGCAGCGGACGATCACGCGCGCTGCGGACGCCGGTGGTGAAGATCACCGGGCGATCACATCTGACAGGTTTGCAGCCGAGGCGGCGGCGGGGAAATATGCCCTGTCGTGGCAGGCCCATGGTCTCGATTACGGCATCCCGGTATCGATCGCCGACGATCTGTCCCAAGGTCGGTCGGTTATCGTCAACGTATCGCGCGGTGTGCTGGATGCGGCGCGACAGAAGTTCGGCCGTGTTCGCGTGCTGTCGATCCGGGCCTCGGAGCAAACTCTCGCGGCCCGGCTTGCCGACAGGGGGCGCGAAAGCGCCGAGGACATCGAACAGCGCATTCGTCGCGCCGCGGCCTATGACGTCATCGGGTCGGATGTGATCGAAATTTTCAATGACGGATCGTTGAAAGACGCCATCGAGAGGGTTACGGCGGTATTACGCGATCCGGGTTAGTTGACGCGTCTTCCCTGGCGCCAGACCTGACGCACCACCGGAACGTCGCCGGCCATCGAGATGCGCACCATGTCCGCGCGCTTGCCCTCCAAGATTTCGCCACGGTCGTCGAAGCCGAGCGCATCGGCGGTATTGCAGGAAACTTTCGCCACCGCTTCCGGCAATTTGAGGCCGAGTTTCTGGTGCAGAATGAAAGCCGCGTGCGCCAGACTGACCGGCATGTAGTCCGAGGACAAAATATCGAGCATGCCCTCGGCGGCATAATCGAGAGCCGAGGCATTGCCCGCGAGCGATCCGCCGCGCACGACGTTGGGCGCGCCGGCGATAATTTTCAGGCCCTGTTTGTGGGCCAGCCGCGCGGCCTCCATGGTGCAGGGAAATTCCGAAAGCGTGACGCCTTCTTCTAATCCCATGGCAACATGTTCCGGCGTGGTGTCGTCGTGGCTCGCCAATACGACGCCTTGTCGTTTGCACATCTCGGCGATTTTTGAGCGGTTCGGGCCCGCGACTTCGCCCTGAATTTCCCGCCGTTTCTCGATAAAGGCGTTGAAATCCTCGTCCCGAACCGCCCATTCGAAACCGGTGTGATACTCCCTGAATTTCTCAAGATCGCGCCATTGGCGTTCGCCGGGCGTATGGTCGGTTATCGATACGAGACGCACGATGGTGTCGTCGAAGAACGGCGCCACAAGGTCGAGGAGATTTGGATCGGACGCTTCGCAACGCAGGTGAAACATGTGGTCTGCGCGCAGCAGCTTCGTGTGTTTCGCCTCTTTGAGAATTTGGAATGTGGCTTGCAGTGCATGATACCGGGCCTTGCGGCCTTTATAGTCTCCGACGCCAAGCGCGTTCAGCACTGTGGTGATGCCGCTGCCGGCGATCTGATTGTCGTGCGAGGCGAGGGCGGCGATCGCTTCGGGCCAAACTACGGTCGCCCGCGGGGCGAAATGTTTTTCCACATTGTCCGTGTGAAGCTCGATCAGGCCGGGGAGCAGATAGTCGCCCTCGAAATCCAGCGTCGTGTCGCCCGCATCGCCACCGATGCCGGCGATGCATCCGTCTTCGACACGAACCGGGCCGTCGACGACACTATCGCGGGTGATCACCTTGGCGTTGGTGATGGAGAACGAAGCGGTCATGCGGCGTTGCTCAGGTGGTTCGTCAGATCGAATTCCGACGTTCCGACCGCTTCGCGAACTTCTTCGTCATGGAAGATACCGACGATGGCTGCGCCGGCGTCGCGGGTTTCGTTGATCAGGGACACGACCGTCTGGCGGTTTTCCGCATCGAGCGCGGCGGTGGGCTCATCGAGGAGCAGGATAGGGTAATCGACCGCGAAACTGCGGGCGATATTGACCCGTTGTTGTTCGCCGCCGGAAAAAGTGGCCGGGGGTACCGTCCATAGGCGTTCCGGGATGCGGAGCCGGCTCAGCAGGTCGGCGGCCCGTTCGCGCGCCGCGTCCGGCTCACCCCCTAATGCCAGCAACGGTTCCATGACCAAGTCGATCGTCGCCACGCGCGGCACCACGCGCAGGAACTGGCTGACGTAACCCATCGTGGTGCGCCGAATGGCGAGTACGGTCGCCGGCGCCGCGTTGGTCAGGTCGACGAGTTTGTCGTCGTGACGGATTTTGACCGATCCCGTTTGCGGCAGGTAGTTGGCGTAGATGCAGCGCAAAAGCGACGATTTGCCGATCCCCGACGGGCCCGCAAGCACGACGCACTCGCCCTGACGGACGGTTAGAGACAGGCTCTCCAACACCGGCAGTTTGATGCCCTCGCGCAGATGCAGTGTGAAAGTTTTGGTCAAATCCTTGACCGTTATCATCGTCTTTTTTCGAGACGCCATCTTATTGCTCCCTCTTTAGACCGGCAGGATAGACGATACCAGGAGCTGCGTGTAAGGGTGCTGCGGGTCGTCCAGTACCTGATCGGTCAGGCCCTGTTCGACGACGCTGCCCTTCTGCATCACCATGAGGCGGTCCGACAGTAAACGCACCACGCCGAGATCGTGGGTGACGATGATGCAGGCAATGCCCATGCGCGACACGAGCTCGCGGATCAAATCGAGCAGACGCGCCTGCACCGACACGTCGAGTCCGCTGGTCGGTTCGTCCATAAAGACAAGCCGTGGTTTGGTGACCAGGTTTCGGGCGATTTGGAGACGCTGGCGCATGCCGCCGGAGAAGGTTTTCGGCATATCGTCGATACGCTCGATATCCATTTCGACACGGTCGAACCAATCCACCGTCTCCGAGCGGAGATTTCCGAAGTGCCGCTGGCCGAGGGCAATCAGCCGTTCGCCGACATTCGCCCCGGCGGTGACCCGCGGCCGCAGGCCTTCCATCGCATCCTGATAGACGATGCCCCAGTCGGTCCGCATTAAAAAGCGCCGTTCGGATTCGAGCATTTTGTAAATGTCGGTAAAGCCCCGGTCTCTTGTGTCGTACTCGACAACACCCTCGCTTGGTTCCAGCCGCGCCGAAACGCAATTGAGCAGGGTCGATTTTCCCGATCCGGATTCGCCGACGATGCCGAGCACCTCGCCCGGACTGAGTTCGAAACTGACATCTTCGCAGCCGACGATATCGCCATAATATCTGCTGAGATTGTGAACCCGCAGCAGCGGTCCGCTCGGCTCACTCGCCTCGTTTTGCTGTTCTGTTTGCATGGAGTTGGATGTGCTCATGTTTGGATCTTTCGTTATGCGACGCGTTCGCCCTTCACCCACACGCGGCGAACCGCGGGAATTCCGTCGACATTTTTGACTTGCGCCAAGTCGGCGCGTTTGCCGGGCGCGATCTCGCCGCGGTCGGTGAGACCGGCAGCATCGGCGGGATTCTTAGATCCGATCGCAATCGCGTCGGGCATCGAGTAGCCGAACTCGTCACCGGCTAGCTTGAAGAGGCCTTGCACGAGGCTGATGGGAACATAGTCGGAAACCAGAATATCCAGCGATCCCCGTTTGGCGATGTCGCCGGTCAGCAAGTTGCCAGGGTGGTGCGAGCCGCCGCGGCAGAGATTGGGGCCGCCGGCGAGCACTTTGAGGCCGCGTTCGCGGGCCAGCTCCGCCGCTTCGAAGGTTATGGGAAACTCCGCCACCACCATGCCTTCCTCGACGGCCTGATCCACTTCCTCAGGGGTACGGTCATCGTGGCTCGCGGCGGGGATCTTCTTCGAATGTGCGGTCGCGACTAATTCCGCGCGCCGCTCGGGGCCGAATTTTTGCGACTGTTCCTGAACCATGGCAACGAAGTCGTCCATTTCCTTGTCGTTAAGCCCATAATTCTTCATGTGTTTCTTGCGGTAGTAGTCCATGTCCGGGTACTGGCGATGGCCAGGGGCGTGATCGTTCACGGATAAAAACCGGATCGACGGGTGGTCGATCACGTCGTGAAACAGCTCCATCACCATTGGATTGGTTACTTCGCAGCGCAAATGGACGAAATGTTCGCCGCGCAAAAGATTTTTTTCCTGTGTCTCCTGCAGACTGTCGATCATCGGTTTAAGCGTCTCGTTGCGCTCCGGATGGGCGACGCTGGCCCCGGCGGCGAGGGATTCGTAGACCGTCGTGATTGCGGAAGTGGTTGTGAGCGCATCGTGGGCGATGGTGGCGGCAATCGGATTCCACGAAACGTTCGGCCGCGGCATCATTTGTTTTTCCAGCGCGTCCGTATGCAGATCGATAAGACCGGGAATGAGATAATCGCCGTCCAAATCCTCGGCGCCGGCGAATTGGCTCCGGCCTTTCTCAATGTCGGAAATCACACCGTCCTTAATTGTCACCGTGCCGTCGAAATCTTCGTCGGCGGTGACCACGTGTGCATTGGTGAGGACGGTCTCCATGGGCTTCGTTAGTCCGCGCTTTTGGCGTGCATCGGGCCGTAGTGGCCATCGTCCTGGCGGTCATTGCAATAGGCCGTGTCCGAGCAGACATGCATGCGGTTGTTCTCGTTATCCAGCACCACTTCGACCAGAAAGCTTTCCTCGGAACCACACAGACCGCAACAATCGTCGGGCCGGGGAACGAAGAACGGGTAGTCTTCGAAATCGAGGCTTTTGACCTTTGTATAAGGCGGAATTGCATAGATGCGTTTTTCGCGGCCGGCGGAAAGGACTTGCAGCCCCGCCATCTGGTGCATTTTCGGATTGTCGTACTTCGGTATCGGTGATGGGCACATCAGATGGCGATCGTTCACCATAACCGGATAGGCATAGGCGACAGCGATTTCGCCGAATTTGGCAACGTCGTCGTAAAGGCGCACATGCATCAAGCCATATTCCTCATAGGCGTGCATCATGCGGGTTTCGGTCTCGCGCGGTTCCAGCGGGCGCATGGGCTCCGGCTGCGGTACCTGGTAGACGATGATCTGGTCCTCGCGAAGCGACACCTCGGGTATGCGATGGCGGGTTTGAATGACGGTTGCTTCCTCGGTTTCTTCGGTCGTGGCGACGTCGCAGACGCGGGCGAAAAAGCCGCGAATGCTGACGGCGTTTGTGGTGTCGTCGGCGCCCTGATCGATCACCTTGAAGGTGTCTTCAGGTCCGAGGATGCTGGCGGATAGTTGAATGCCACCGGTTCCCCAGCCATAGGGGAGTGGCATTTCTCGGCTACCGAAGGGAACCTGGTACCCGGGCGTCGTCACCGCTTTTAGGATGCAACGTCGAACCATGCGCTTCGTCTGTTCGTCGAGATAGCCGTAATTGTAGGTGCCATCGACGGAATGACGCGATGCTGCTGCTAACGCTCCGTCTTGCTTGGAGCTTTCCGGTCCCGCGCTCATTCTGCTGCTGCCTTTTTGGTTCTGTCGAAATATTTTTGGCGCAAGCCGCGGATCATCTGCATCTCGGTTTGGAAATCCACGTAGTGGGGCAGTTTGAGATGCTGTACGAAGCCGGATGCCTCGACATTGTCGCTGTGATAGAGAACGAATTCCGGACTTTGCGCCGGATATTTTGCTTCTTCCCCAAGCTCTTCCGAGCGCAACGCGCGGTCGACCAGCGACATTCCCATGGCCTTGCGCTCGGAATGGCCGAAGGCGATGCCGTAACCGCGCGTAAACTGCGGCGCGGTGTTTTTGGAGCCTTTGAATTGAGTCACCATTTGGCACTCGGTGACTTCGATCTCACCGATGACGATGGGAAATCCGAGCTCCTCGGGGATGATTTCCACCTCTACCTTGCCGTAGCGGACCTCGCCGGCGAATGGATGGGTGCCGCCGAAACCTCGTTGGGTCGAATAGCCTAGTGCGAGGACAAAGCCTTCGTCACCGCGCACCAGATTCTGCAGCCGCTGATCCCGGTCCGCAGGAAAACTGAGCGATTCCCGGGTCAGGTCGTAGGGTTCGTCGGCGTCGGGGTCCGGAATTTCACGTTCGATGACATTCTCCTGGTCGAGGATGTCCATGACCTGCGGCGTTTCAGGGTCGACGGGCTCTTCAGCCATTTCCGCTTCGATCCCGTCGCTCCCGCCCTCGGCCATGAGTTGGAAATCGAGCAGCCTGTGGGTGTAGTCGAAGGTCGGGCCCAAAACCTGGCCGCCGGGAATATCCTTGTAGAGCGCCGATACGCGGCGTTGGATGTTCATCCGGTTGGTGTCGATGGGCTCGGCCATCGCCAGCCTCGGCAGAGTGGTGCGAAAGGCGCGCAACAGGAAGATTGCCTCGACCAAATCACCGCAGGCTTGCTTGATCGCGAGTGCCGCTAGGTCAGGATCGTAGAGAGACCCTTCGGTCATGACCCGGTGCACGGCAAACCGCATCTGCGTTTTGATCTGCGCGATGGTTAGTTCGGGGGTGTCCTTATCGCCGCGGCGTTTTTCGGCGATGAGCTTGTGAGAATTGCGGATGGCGCGTTCGCCACCCTTTACGGCGACATACATATCAGGTTTCCACGATTACGCTGCGCGGCAAGCCAATGGCTTCGTTGCCGCAGGTCAAAAGAACGTCGATGCCGAGTGGATAACACCCGGCGTTTATGGCCCAATCCTGCCAGAACCAGTCCGGCAAACCTTCGGCTTGTATTTTTACTTCGGTCTTGATGCCCGGGCCGTGGGCGGTGACCGTCTGTCCGGCGTCAAGGGAGGTCACTTGGAAAATGACGGTTGCAGAACGGTCGGGATAAAGTTCGTTTCCTTGGGCGAATTCGCCAAGACGCGGCGCCGCATTTGCGTCGCACACGACAGCAAAATCACCTTCGGCCGATTTGGACATCAGCGGACAACCGCAATGGAACCTCAAAAAGTCCTGAACCTGATCAACATCCGCTTTGGCATCGAGCCAAACCGGAGTGTCCATGTCGGCGAGCATCAGTAGGAAGGCGGAAGTGGCGGTGTTCAACGGTGCTGGTGCGTCCTCCAAGCGGTCGAATCGTTGCCGTTTGCCGGGAAAAGAAAAAGCATCGAGGGCGGCGCGGAAGGTGGCCTGAGAATCGAGTACCGGATCTTCGAACCCGGGCTTTAGGTTGGCGGTATCTACGGCGGAGGTCATTTCTTGCCGTATCCTTTGCCCTCATATTGGGCCTTACTGGTGAGGCTGACGCCGCGCTCCATGGCAAGAAAATCTACCTTTGTGGCATTGGCGCGCTTGCTTTCCTCATCGTTACGCTTCTTCTGGGCCACGGCGAGTGGCGCGATGACGGTGCTCTCTACAGCGGCAGAGTGTTCGTCGGTCTGCATCAGGGCGTCGCAGAGGGCAGCCAATTCAGCATGGCGCGTGCTACGAGCCAAAATATAGCCGTATCCCGCAGTCCCATCCGCGAGACGGAGCGCGCAGCGAGTCATGGTTGCTTCGCCTAGATTGAAAGGGTCCCCGGTGCCGCCTGCGCGGGCGCGAATCATGGTCGAGCCGAACTCCGGTTGCCGAAGCCAGGTGTATTCCGGCTCGAGCCCAAGCTGATCCCAAGCGGTTTCAAGCTCGTCTTCCTCGGCTTTGGCAAGGGTTGCCATCCAGGATTGTCGCCGTTCTTGCTCCGGCGATAATGCATTGCTCACGGTCGCGACCTCCCAGTTCGACTTCGATTATAAAATATAGATGTCTAGACAACATCATGTTAAGCTCCCAACCATGGATTTGTAAAGAGCTATCGAGCGCTTTTCGCAATGAACATTTGGCCAGGATCGCAACAGACATGAATATGATACGTGCCGAAGGCGTAACTCTGTGGCGCCAGATTGCCGAAGTGCTCCGCGATGAGATTGGCCGTAAGCTTTTCGGTGCTGCCGGTCGCCTGCCGCCGGAAAAGGAATTGGCAGCGCGGTTCGGCGTTAACCGTCATACGGTGCGCCGTGCTATTGCCGAACTGGAAACGGAAGGATTGGTTCGTACCGAGCACGGGCGCGGCACGTTCGTGCTCGAAGGCTTCATCGATTATCAACTCGGCAAGCGGACACGCTTCAGCGAAAACATTCGCCGTCTCAACATGGAGCCGTCGCGTGAAGTGCTGCAGATTTTTTGCGAGCCGGCACCGGCGAACGTGGCGAAGGCGCTAGGCCTCAAACGGGGCAGCGACGTCATTCATTTGGAGACGCGGAGCCTTGCAAATCGAGAGGTTAACAGTCTGGCGTCGCATTATTTTTCAGCTCGGCGGTTCCCGGATTTAATCACGGTGTTCGAAAAGGAAAGTTCGATCACGAAAGCGCTGAAGAAACTGGGCGTGGCGGACTATTTGCGGAAACGGACCGCCATCACGGGCCGAATGCCCGATGCCTACGAAGCACGGCAATTGGAAATTCCCAAAAACCAGCCGGTCTTGGTGGCTGAAGCGGTCAACGTGGATGCGAACGGCAAACCGCTGGAATTTTGCATTAGCCGCAGCCCCGCCAACCGGCGCCAATTCGTCGTCGAGACGTAGGGTCGGTTACGCGGAAGATAGATAATACGCTCAAGTCGGGTCCCGATATCGCAGCATGTCGCGGTTCAAATCAGACAGCTTCGTAATACCCATCAGCTTCATATCGCGTTCGATTTCAGCACGTAGGTTCCCAAGTGTTTTTTCGACACCAGCCTGACCGGCGGCGGCAAGGGCGTATAGGTAGAACCGTCCGCCGGAGCAGGCAGTCGCGCCGGCGGCCATCGCCTTCAATACATGCGTGCCACGCTTGATGCCGCCATCGAGGACAATATCGATGTCGCCCCCCACCGCATCGGCTATTTCGGCTATCTGGTCAAAAGGCGTGCGCGATCCGTCCAACTGACGGCCGCCATGGTTGGAAATCATGATCGAGGTCGCACCGATTTCCACCGCGCGTTTGGCATCGGCAACGCTCATAATGCCCTTGAGGCAGAATTGACCGCCCCAATCCTGGCAAATTTTCTCCGCGTCGTCCCAATTCAAAGATTGATCGAGCATTTTGGTAATGTAGTCGCCGATCGAGATGGTGATGTTCGACCCTTCTTCCACATAGTCTTTCAATTGCGACAATTCGAAGGCCTCGCGGAACAGGAAATTCAGTGCCCATCCGGGGTGAGTTGCGAAACTCATCAAGCTGGAGAGCGTCAGTTTCGGCGGCAAGGTAAAACCTGTGCGTAGATCGCGTTCTCGATTGCCGCCGATAATCGTATCGACGGTCAACGCGACCACATCGAAATTTGCGTCCTTGGCCTTTTCGATCATTGCCTTGTTCAAGCCACGATCATTGTGGAAGTAAAACTGAAACATCTTCGGCGTTTTAATGAGTTCGCCGATCTTTTTCAGACTGACCGTGCCCAGCGACGACACGCCGAACATGGTTCCGAACTTTTCGGCGGCTCGTGCAACCGCACGCTCGCCATCATGATGGAATAGTCGCTGCAGGGCGGTCGGCGCACAAAATAGGGGCATATCCAGCTTGGCACCCATTACTTTCACCGACATATCGACTTCCTCAACGCCTGCCAAAACATTCGGCACCAGGTCGCAGTCGTCGAATGCAAAGGTGTTGCGCTGATAGGTCACCTCATCGTCGGCTGCCCCATCGATATAGTGAAAAATGGGACTGGGAAGCCGCTGCTTCGCGAGCAGTCGTAGCTCTTCGACATTGTGGCAGTTGTTCAGGGTTCGAAACATGATTTGTTAGCCTTACCCTCCCGGATTGGCCCCCGAGACCAGCAGGAATTGCGGTTTCGCCAGAAGGACATAGCACATGCTCAGAAGTCCATCCGGAATGCAAGCGCGCAACGATGCGCCCCAAGAGGTAGCGATGATCTAGTTAGGCCGTCAGGCGGCGGTTCGTGCGCCTTCGCCAAGCCGGCTGTCGAGAAGATGGTCAACGGAAACTTTTCCCGCACCTTTGAGAGCGAGGTAGAGGAAAAGAAATACCCAAAGCGTGCGTTGATCGAGGATCACGGCGTTCGACAGATTATCGAACCAGGCGCCGATCGTTGCGGCTTTCGCACCGTGAAATGCGATATCCACGTAACTCTGAACAAGGACAAATCCGATCATGCCAAGCGCAGCAATGCGCGTGAAAAGGCCGAGCACAATCAAGATCGGAAGAATTACTTCACTATAGCTGCCGATGAAGACAATTATCTTCCACGGGAAGAATGCCACCTTGGAGGCATCGTAGCCAGCAGCTTCGACGATCGACGGCAGGATTTGGAAATAGGCGCCGTCGGCGATGGAAAAAGGTCCGCCGGCGAACTTCGTCATCGCCGAATTGAAGAAATAGACAAACAAGACCGCAGCGAATGCGAAGCGGGCTAGAAGGCCGGGCAGCCAGTCGCCGGTAGTGCGGTCGACGAATTCGATCGCGCGCGCATGAAGTGCGGTCAAGCAGTCAATCACGGTCGCTCTCCGATCCGCTCGAAGGTTCCGGCGTCGAACAGGCCGGCCAGATGTGCGGAAAGGTCGAAATCGGGTTCTGCTGCAGCACCTGCTTCTGCGGCGATGCCGAGTGAATCGCCTTCAAGCAAACTGTCTAAGAAATTTGCGCCGCCGGTTGGTAGAATGAGTGTGTCCACGTCGAGTTCGGGGCGAACGGTGAGGGCGTCTTCGGCGCACGCCATGTCGACATCGTCGGATGATGCAAGGCCAACGCTCGCGCCCCAAAGTGACACGACCGGGTATCGGGATCGAATGAGCGAAACAGCCGGATGGGCCACGAGCGTTATTGCTGCGACCTCGTCGGATGGAATTTCGGCCAACGCGGAAATCGCCAAGGGTGTCGCATCCGCCGCGTGATAGGCCTGGAGGCGTGCGAATTCCAGTCGTGCGACGTCACCCAGATAGGGGACGGATGCAGCTGGCGGAAAATCATCCAAAAAGGCTCCGAACGTGTCGCCATATTGGAAGAGCAGGGGTGAACTCGGCGGTGCGTGGTCGATATATGCCTGTGCGGTGGCCTGGAAAAACTCGTCTCCCACCAGCTTGAGAACCGCCGGAAAAATGTCCCGCAGGGTATCGATTGCCGCAACTGCGACATTGTTGCGGTAGACGTCGAACCGTTTCGTCTGAGCTGCCTGGTTGCTCCCTGGCCGGCGGACATCCGTTGGCGCGGACCGGTCGGGATCCGTAAGCGCTTGGGCGAACGTGGATTGTGAGCTAGCCAATCGCGACACGGCGGGGCTCCTTCCACGGTGATGCAACTTTGTCTCTATCCATAATGTCCGCCATCAAGGCGTCTGCGGATTGCGCTTCCGCAAAAAGAGTCGCCCAATCGGGAACATCCGCGTCCCATTCGATCAATGTCGGCAAGGGGCCGGTACGTGTGACGACCCGGCGATATAGCTGCCAAACCGGATCCGCGACCGGCCGGTCATGGGCATCGATGAGGAGGGTTGCGCCGGTTTCATCGCTGTCTTGTGCGTGTCCGGCGAGATGGATTTCGCCGACCGCATTGAGCGGAAATGCATCGATGTAGGCTTCCGCAGAATAATCCTGATTGGTTGCGGATACGAAAACATTATTGACGTCCAGAAGCAGGCCGCAGCCGGTTCGATCCGTCACCTGCGTCAGAAACTCGAGTTCAGTCATGGTGCTGGTTTCGAAGGTCACATAGGTCGACGGATTTTCCAGTAGCATCTGCCGTCCCATGGCCTCCTGAACTTCGTCGATATGGTCGACGACGACCTGAAGCGTCTCATTCGTATAGGGGACCGGCAACAGATCAGGGAAATAAGTGTCGTCGTGCGTGGACCACGCCAGATGCTCGGAAAAAATCCCCGGCTCATAGCGGTCGTTGACAGTTTTCAGTCGTTTTAGGTGTTCCTTGTCGAGGGGCCGTGCGGCACCGATCGACAATCCGACACCATGAAGCGATAGAGGATATTGCTCGCGAATGCGAGAGAGAAAATGATGCGGCGGGCCGCCATCACCCATGTAATTTTCGGCGTGAATCTCGAACCAGCCGATATCAGGCTGGGTTTCAAGAATATCACCGTAATGCTCCGGTTTCAGGCCGACGCCGGCACGACTAGGAACGGCCTTCGGCGAACGAAATATGTGTGATTGGGGAGCCATTTTTGTGACGGGGTCCGGCATTTTATAATCTAAGTAATTCGGAGATCGTTGGCTCCTCCACGCGCTGGAAACCGTTGCGCGTGGAGGAAATTCCAAACGAATTTAGCCCTTCGGCAGGTCGCGCTTGAGCTCCGATAGGGAGCCAGTACGTTTGCCAGGAAGTTTGAACTTAGGGTTCGATTCCTCGACACCGTATTTTGCGCAGTCACCTTTTGGCACTGCAGTCCACGCGTTGCCTTGGTAGTTGACTTTGGACGTTCCGGCGCACGTCGTGCCCGGGCCCGCCTTGCAGTCATTTTTGCCAGCGAGCGAAATTCCATAGCACTTTTCTTTCGCTCCGGCGTGGGCCGTATTGGTAACGCTGCTTGTGGCAGTAACTGCCAGGGCAACGGCACCGGCAACCGAGGCTGCCGTCAAGATTTTCGATTTTTTGGACATAAATATCCTCCGTTCATAGTGGTGCTGTCACTCGAACGGTTATTGTGCAATTGATGGGATTGCCAATCCAAGTCAACTTTCCGTTATGCAATTCGTTCAATGAAATCAAATAGAAATGATATTTGCGCGAGGACGGACCAAGCGTACTCGGGTGTGCAGCCTGTCACGTAATTACAGGCGGTCGGGTCGGCCGGGCAGCCGTAGCTGCCCGTCCGAAAAATTTTCCAAACTGGTCTTTGACGTGAGGCCTTGCTCAGTCGCTCGGACTAATCATTTTTTCGGGTCGGACAAGAGTATCGAACTCTTCCTCCGTCACGTAGCCGAGACCCAATGCTTCCTCTCGAAGCGATGTTCCGTTTTTATGGGCGGTTTTTGCGATTTCCGCCGCCTTGTCGTAACCGATGGCCGGTGCCAGGGCGGTCACCAGCATCAATGAGCGTTCCATCAACGTTGTAATGTTAGCTTCATTGGCGGTTATGTCGACAACGCATCGGTCGGCGAAGCTAATTGACGCATCCGCAAGCAGTTTGATGGATTGCAGCATCGCGTAAGCCATCACCGGCTTGTAAACGTTGAGTTCGAAATGGCCCTGGGTGCCGGCAAAGGAAATCGTTGCATGGTTTCCGTGAACCTGGGTGCATACCATCGTCATCGCCTCCGCCTGGGTCGGGTTGACCTTGCCCGGCATGATCGACGATCCCGGTTCGTTTTCGGGCAGCGACAATTCACCAAGACCGGATCGCGGGCCTGAACCCAGAAGTCTGACGTCGTTGGCGATCTTAAAGAGCGATACGGCTACCGTATTCAGGGCTCCGTGAGCATGCACGTAAGCGTCGTTCGCTGCGAGTGCCTCGAACTTGTTGGGAGCGGTCTTAAATGGCAGGCCGGTAATATTGGCGACCTCGGTGGCAAAGTCGCTATCGAACCCGACGGCTGAGTTTAGCCCGGTTCCGACAGCTGTTCCGCCTTGTGCCAGATAGTAGAGGCCGTCGAGCGCTTCCGTCACTCGCCCAATACCCAATTCCAGCTGCGCGGCATAACCGCTGAATTCCTGTCCGAGCGTGAGCGGCGTCGCGTCTTGGGTGTGGGTACGGCCGATCTTAACGATATCCGCCCATTCCTCGACTTTCTGGTCGAGCGCCGATTTTAAATGACCTAAGGCGGGGAGCAGTGATTCCTTGATTTCCTGAGCGGCCGCGATGTGCATGGCCGTGGGGAAGGTATCATTCGACGATTGGCTCATATTGCAATGGTCGTTCGGGTGTACGGGATCTTTAGAGCCTATTTCACCACCCAAAATTTCGATTGCACGGTTCGATACCACCTCGTTGGCATTCATATTCGATTGGGTGCCCGATCCCGTTTGCCATACGACAAGCGGAAAATGGTCGTCGAATTTTCCGTCGATAACTTCGCCGGACGCCTGATCGATGGCAGCGGCAAGTTTCGCGTCGAGTTTGCCTTGCGCCTTGTTTACGCGCGCGGCGGCTTGCTTGATAACGCCGAGTGCGTGCACCAGTGGGGCGGGCATGGTCTCGCCGCCGATCGGGAAATTGATGAGCGACCGCGCGGTCTGCGCGCCATAATATTTGTCTCCGGGGACTTCGAGTTCGCCGAAGGTATCGGATTCCATGCGGACGGGGTTAGACATTGGGACCTCTTTATATTTGAGCGGTTTGTTGACCGTTCTATCAGTTAGGGTTGGTGTGGTAGGGTGCTACGCTGGATTTATCGGCAAAATAAAGGGTGTTGCCGTCAGGATCGTAAAGTGAGAATTGCGGAGGGAACTCGGCGTCCGCGGTCAATATGGCAGTTTGTGGCTGGGAGTGCCGGCTGAGCTCTTCATACAGGTTCTGAAAATTATCGACATGAAACATAACGCCCGTGTTCGACATTAGACCCGGGTCATCGGTTTCGATAACTCTTAATCGCAAGTTGTTGCGACTGAGCACCAAGCTGTTTCTGTCCTCCCGACTTCTGAACCCGAGAATGCCCTCATAAAATGCCGCGGCCCGTTTCAAGTCCGATGAAAACAGGACCGGTGTTGTGTGCGGTTCACTTTCGTTTAAGTCAAATTTCATTTTTAGGTGCTCGGACAAGAACGGTAGCTATTAGCAGACGAATGAACCCAACAATATTGCGAATGACTTTCATTCGCAAATGGTGCATCGAAAAATTCGGCCGAACGAGTCGGACATAGCGTTCCGGGTAAAGAATGGAGTTGTGCGTAGGAGCGGTCTGCCCGTCATTTGCGAGTTCGCAAATATTCGAATCCACTTTTTACGGCTTTGTCGGCTATGCAGATTACGTGTTGCCACTCGCTGGATGGGTGTTTGAAAACGGCAGCGTAAACGGCCTAGCAGGTACGTTGTTTGATAAACGCGGTACGACTAGGTCGAAAATTTCCTAAATCTCAATATTTGGATTTTAGATCCAGGATGAATTAACAGCGCCTGCAGCGGATTTCTTCGAAAATCTCCTCCAAATCGCCGTCTTCTTCGGCAAAATCGAGTAGGCACCTCAACGCTTTCGATATGTCCGGCAAATCATATTCATCGACCATCTTTTCGAGGAATGCTTTCGAGTCCGCGGGTATCTCGAACTCTACCTTTATTTTCTCACCGGCCATTTCTTAACTCCTATTGAATCTATGTGAGGTGACGTGTCCGCATCATGACCGGGATTAGCTGACCGGTCTAGTTTCTAACGGGATTTTTGCTATCCCGAAAATTGAGGCCTTTCCGGTTTGGTTGCAAACAAGGCCAAAATAGCGGCGGCAATTCCGAAAGAACAAAACAGTGTCAGGGACGCGTCATAGCTTCCTGTAATGTCGAAAAGCACGCCGGAAATAAGGGGCCCCGCAGCCTGCGCGAGCGTCTGCAGCGGCAATGTGATACCGCGGATCGACCCAAGGTTCTTCCGACCGAAACCGTTTGCCCATGCGACCGGTAAAAGTGTGAGTAAGCCTCCGATGCCCGCTCCAAAGATGATTGCCGAAAGATATGCGGTCCAGGCGTTGGTTACCTGCAGCATTGCCATGGTCCCGAGCGCCATCAGCAATGCTGCCAGCGACAGAGTTCTCCTTGCCCCGAACCGTATTTCAAGTTGACCGAAAATCAGACCGCCGATAGCGCCCATCAACGAGAAACAGCTCACCGCTGTCGCCGCAACCGCCAGCGATATGCCGCGATCGATCAAATGCGGTGCCTGATGAAGGCTTACACCGGCCTGAACGGGATAAATAAATATGGAAAACGCAACGAGAACCCAAAAGGTTCGGGTGCGTGACGCTTCACCGCGCGTAAAGCTGAGCTCCGGGTCCGTGTCAGTCGGTTTTTCGTCGTCCGACGTCTCGGTCTGTGTGTCTGCTTTCGTATAAGGGTAGAGGCCTACGTCTTCGGGTCTCTGGATCATCAGCAATGCGTTTGGGATAACGCCGACCAGCAAGACAAGAGCACCGACCGCAATCCAACCTGCACGCCAGTCCCAGAGTTCGATGACGGCAAATACCACAATCGGAAAAATCGTCAGCCCGATACTGTGCGCAAGTGCGGCAAAGGACATGGCGCGGCCGCGTAAATGGATAAACCAATTGGCTACGGAACTGGTGACGGCGATCTCGAACGGTCCCGCAAACGCCATGCGTCCAAGGCAGAACGCGATATAGAACCAAACCAGCGTATTCGTTTGCGACAACGCTAGGGTACTGATGCCTATCAACAGTGTCCCTACTGTCAGGACTTTGCCGGCGCCATGCCGGTCGACTATGACACCTACTCTTGGCGAAATCAGCGCGCCTAACACTCCGCCTAGGGACACAGCACCTGAAAAGGCGGTCCTCGACCAATCGAATTCGGTCGACATCGGAACGGCAAAAATGGACAGCGTGGCAACCGCGGAGCCTTGCCGGGCAAAATTTCCACACATCGCGCAAGCGACGATGACCCAGCCGTAAAAAAACGGTGTGCGGCGGATTAAAGCACTGGGATCAAACATTCGCTTCAATGGGTGTGGGTTCGCTCGACAAGCGGCTCGATTAGCCGGTAACCAGCGCGATTTCGGTTGCAAGTGCGAATTAGTATCATCATAAAGTCTTGGAGGATCAAGCCGGGTCGGATGAGGGCCGAAAACGGTAGTTTGGATTAGTTTATGACTAGTCCCATAGTCGTAGACGCGTGGTGCCGCACGTGAGGCCGGCGCCCTTCAATGAAGGGATACAACATGTTCATTGCAATGAATCGATTTCAGGTGCGGCTCGAAAGTACGGAAGCGTTCGAAGCCGTCTGGCGGGACCGGGACAGCCATTTGGTAGGTGTCCCGGGATTTGTGGAGTTTCATCTGCTCAAAGGCCCAGAGGCCGAAGATCACGTGCTATATGCCAGCCATACGATTTGGCAAAACCGTGCCGATTTCGAGGCCTGGACCCGCTCGGACGCATTTCGCCAGGCTCACAAGAATGCCGGTCAGAACAAGGATTTCTACCTTGGCCATCCCCAGTTCGAGGCGTTCGATGCGGTGTTGAAAACGACAGGTTAGAGTCCCTAGGCTTATTCCATCGATAACAAATTCAATTTGGCGATAGGTGTCTGAATGCCGCTGGATATCGGCGATACAATCCCCGAACTGACTCTCCCTGCGAGTGGTGGCGGCGATCTTTCGTTAGCGGATTATCGTGGCCGAAAGCTAGTGCTCTATTTTTACCCCAAGGACAATACGTCAGGTTGCTCGGCGGAGGCCTGCGACTTTCGCGATCTAATGTCGGACTTCGAGAAATCTGGGGCAGAGGTAATCGGAGTGTCCAAGGATAGTGTGCGCCGACACGACAATTTCATCGCCAAATACGACTTACCTTTCGGGTTGATTTCGGATGCGGACGGTACGCTTTGCGAGCTGTTCGGCGTTTGGCAGGAAAAGAAACTTTATGGCAAAACCCATATGGGTATCGAGCGATCGACCTTTCTGATCGATGCGGACGGTGTGATCCGCGAGGCTTGGCGTAAGGTAAGAGTCAAAGACCATGCCAAAGCTGTGTTGGCCGCTACCCAGGAGTTATAGGTTGCATTGGTAAAACACCTGGTGAGTTAGTCCGACGATTGCGCTTTCTGCTATCGACGCCCCGACCTGCGCGGGGTAGATAGAGCAAATTCTCTGCCCCGGTCCGCTGCTAATCCGAGGATACAATTGCCGTCGCAACTCAAAGGCATTCTGTTCTTGATCATCTCGGGAGCGATCCTGTCGTTCACTGACGGTCTCGCAAAATACCTCACCGGGACATTGGTGATCGGTGAGATCATTTTTTTCCGTGCCTGCTTTGTTTTCGTCCCGATAATATTGATTATATGGTGGCGTGGCGGGCTCCTTTCGATACGCATCGTAAGTTGGCGCAACCAGATTGCGCGCGGCGCGTGCGTGGTCATAACCACTTTCATGTTTCTGGCCGCGACGCGGCGTTTGCCGTTGGCCGATACCATCGCAATTCTTTTTGCCTCCCCGATATTCGTTACAGCGATGGCGCCGTTCGCGCTTGGCGAACAAGTTGGTTGGCGCAGATGGGCTGCTGTGTTGGTCGGGTTCGGAGGTGTGCTCTTGATGATCCGTCCCGGAAGCAACCCATTGGTTTGGTCGGCGTTGCTCGCGCTCGGGTCTACTTTCTTCCTTTCGGTGCGGGACATCATCACGCGATCGATGTCGGGCTCTGAATCGACCAGCGCGATAATGGCGGTTTCGACCGGATTTATTTTATTGAGCGGGTTGGCGTCACTACCTTTGAGTTGGCTTTTCCCGGTAATCGGCGAATGGCGATGGCCCACGTCGCGCGAATTCGGATTGCTGGCGTTGACCGGTATTCTCCAGGGCGTCGGTCAATATTTTATGGTGACAGCCTTCCTGCTGGCGGAGGCGGTGGTGGTGGTGCCCTTCCGTTATTTCTCGCTGATCTTTGCCGTTCTTTTCGGGTACTTAATATTCGGCGACGTGCCAGGCCTCACCATGCTTGCTGGTGCGGCAATCGTGGTCGGCAGCGGACTTTATATATTTCAGCGAGAAGCAAGGGCCGCGCAGCGATCCTAAGTGCGGTCAGTACGCACGACTAATAGCGAAATCGATCGCTTCCAACATCGCATCCTTCATCGGACAATCGCGGAAAATTCCAAGTGCATCGCGGGCGATAGAGCCATAGTGCCGGGCGCGATCGACGGTATCTTTCAAGGCGTCGTATTTTTCCATCAGCGCGATGGCATGGGCTAAATCTTCGTCCTGCTGGTCCAAATCCTCAAGCGTGCGTCGCCAGAATTTGCGCTCCTCATTGTCGCCCCGCCGCCAGGCAAGCACCACGGGGAGGGTGATTTTGCCTTCCCGGAAATCATCGCCGACGGTTTTGCCCAGCGCCTCTTCATCGGCTGAATAATCGAGCACGTCGTCGATTAGCTGGAAGGCGATACCCAAATTCATACCGTAACTTTCGAGCGCCTGTTCCTCTGCCTGCGGCTGTTCGGCGACGACAGCGCCGACGCTGGCCGCAGCGGCGAACAAGGTCGCCGTCTTGGCGCGAATAACGTCTAAGTAGGCTTCCTCGCTGGTTTCCGTGTCGTTGGTGGTCATCAGTTGCAAGACTTCGCCCTCGGCGATCACCGCGGATGCGTCGGAAAGAATTTTCAGCACTCGAAGGGAGCCGTCGGCGACCATAATCTGGAACGCCCGCGAAAAAAGAAAGTCGCCGACGAGTACGGAGGCCTGATTGCCCCAAACCGCGTTGGCACTGTCCTTGCCGCGACGGAGTACGGATTCATCGACCACATCGTCATGCAGCAATGTGGCGGTATGGATGAACTCCACGCAAGTGGCGAGCCCGATATGCCGGTCTCCCTCGTAACCGCAAAGCTTGGCGGCTGCGAGTGTAAGCAAGGGGCGCAACCGTTTGCCCCCGGAGGCGACGATATGGCCTGCGAGTTGCGGTATCAGTGCCACAGGGCTGTGCATACTGTCGACGATTAGCCGGTTGACGCGATGTAGATCTTCGCCGACCAGGCCGAGAATCGCATCAAGTGACGGTTCGGCCGCCGGCTTGCGCCGCGTGGTGCCAAGGTTGACGACGGTACCCACCCTGAGTGCCTTTCTTTCGGTCTATCGATTGGGGGCTTTAGACTGGTGTCCCCTTATATAATGAACATAGTGTACGCCGAAATCCGGTCAAGACCGGCTAATTGTCCCACCCGTTGGGGCTTCAAGAGCACGAAATGCAGGAAATATTGCGCAGCAACGATGTGGTTTTTATGTCCTGGATCAGCGCGCTGTTGGCTGATTCGGGGATCGAGACCGTAACTTTGGATACGCATATGAGCGTGCTCGAGGGCTCCGTTTCGGCCATTCCCAGACGTATGATGGTCGCCGATGATCTCTATGATCAGGCGATGGCCCTGGTCCAGGCCGCAGAACGGGAGCGGGGTGCGGACACGGCGCCGGACTTTCTGCTCGACGGCAAGCTCGTACTTCATCAGCCGAAAAAGGGTTATCGGGCTGCGATCGACCCGGTGTTGCTTGCGGCGGCGGTGCCGGCGACACCCAATGGCATGGTGCTCGATATTGGCTGCGGCGTCGGTACGGGCGCGCTTTGCTATGCCCATCGCGTTGCGGACAACCCGGTGACCGGGCTCGAAAAGCAGACGGCGTTGGTGGAGACAGCGGTTGAAAATATCGGGGCGAATGGTCTTGAGGACCGAGTGCGCATCATCGAGGGTGATTTGTTGTCGCCGCCGAAAGAAATCGTTGCCGGCAACTTTCAGCATGTGATGGCAAATCCGCCCTATGTGCCCGAAGAACGCGCAGACCCTGCAATGGATCCGGCCCGGCGGGAAAGCCATGTGGAGGGTGCTGCAAAACTTAGCGACTGGATTGCCATGGCGCATAGAATGCTGGTTGCTAAGGGCAGTCTCACGATTATCTACGAGTCAGGGCGATCAGACGAACTGCTGGCCGCATTGCAGGCCGGTTTTGGTGGCGTCGTGTTGTTTCCTTTGTGGCCCAGTGAAAATGATGAGGGGCGCGATGCGAAGCGGGTTCTGGTTCAAGCGCGCAAGGGCGTGAAAAGTCCCGCACGTATCGCGGCCGGTATGGTGTTGCACCGAAAAGACGGCAGCTATACCGACGCAGCCGAAGGGGTGCTACGACACGGTGCTGAGCTGGTGCTTTGAAAAAGCTATAACTTGGGGAGAATGGAATGAGCGACAACGAAAAAGCGGTTACCCATAGTTCCGCAAGCGATAAAGCCGACGGAGACGGAGCCAATCTTGTCTATATTTTGTATTTGGTTGCGATTTTGTTCGGACTCACCGCGCTGGTCGGCCTGATCATGGCTTACATAAAAAAGAGTGATGCACCGGCTTGGGTGCAATCGCACTACCAGTTCCAAATTCGTACCTTTTGGATCAACCTGTTTTTTTTGATCGTCGGGGCCGCGACCTCCGTTTTCTTGGTCGGGTTTGCCATAATCTTCTTTACCTTAATCTGGTGGATTATTCGGTCGGTGAAGGGAATGCAGGCAATCGGACGCGGTGAAGCACATCCCAACCCGACATCTTGGATGTTCGGTTAATTTTTACCGTTTCCTCTTGGAGATCGGCATAGGCCGCATTAAGTAAGGCGTCATGGCACGGAAATCGAAACGAAGCTGGGTCGCGCAAATCCCGTTACTGGGCCCGCGACTTGCAAAGATAAAGCGGCGTCCGCGGGTATCGGTATTGCGGCTTTCGGGCGTTATTGGCGAGGGTGGCATGGGCCGTCGCGGCGGGATGACTCTCGCCGACCTTAACGGCAGTATCGAACAGGCGTTCGAGGTGCCACGGCTGAAAGCGGTCGCGTTGAGCATTAACTCTCCAGGTGGATCTCCTGTGCAATCGGCATTGATTGCGGGGCGGATTCGCGAATTGGCAAAAGAGAAAAAAGTTAGGGTTTTCGCATTTTGCGATGATGTCGCCGCATCCGGTGGTTACTGGCTGGCCTGTGCGGGCGACGAAATCTATGCCAATGGGGCCTCGGTGGTAGGTTCAATTGGCGTCATTACTGCGAGTTTCGGTTTCGACGAATTGATCAAACGCATCGGCATCCAGCGCCGGGTCTATACCGCAGGCGAGAATAAGCGGCGTCTCGACCCATTTTTGCCGGAAGATCAAAACGATGTGACCCATCTGAAGACCTTGCAAAAGGATTTGCATGAGCAGTTCAAAACCTATGTTCAAGAGCGGCGCGGCAAGAAACTAGACGGCGAATCATCGGCGCTGTTCAGCGGCGATTTCTGGAGCGGTAGCAAGGCGTTGGAACTGGGCCTGATCGATGGCCTCGGAGATTTGCGAAGCGTCATGCGCAAGAAATACGGCGCCAAGGTGCGGTTTTACCCAATCGAGGAAAAGAAGGGCTTTCTTGCCAAACGCCTCGGTCTTGCCAAGGCACCCGAACCATGGGCGGAAGACCTGTTAGCGGCGCTCGAGAACCGCGCGCTTTGGAATCGTTACGGACTTTAGCGCCTATTTGCCGACCAGCCGTCTTGTCATATTCAGCGCTAGCCAAATCATGCTTTTGGCGATGCCCGTTGACACTTGTTGACCGACATCGGGACCGCTCGTATTTTGCCGTTGATTTGAGCTCCGCAACAACAATTGCAACATGGCGCATTACGCCCGATTGATCGGCCACCAGCATGCCTTCCGATAATTCCTTTCAGACTCTTATTCTCAAGCTGCATGAATTTTGGGCCGCGCGCGGCTGCGTGATTTTGCAGCCTTACGATATGGAAGTGGGTGCCGGCACCTTCCATCCTGCGACGACCTTACGCTCGCTCGGACCCGAGCCTTGGAACACGGCCTATGTGCAGCCGTCGCGCCGGCCGACCGATGGCCGCTACGGGGAGAATCCCAACCGTCTTCAGCACTACTACCAGTATCAGGTCATCCTGAAACCGTCTCCGCTCGAAAGCCAAGAGCTCTATTTAGATAGTCTCGTGGCAATTGGCATCGATCCCATGGCGCACGATATCCGTTTCGTCGAGGACGATTGGGAAAGCCCGACCTTAGGTGCCTGGGGGCTCGGTTGGGAGGTCTGGTGCGATGGCATGGAGGTCAGCCAGTTCACTTACTTCCAACAAGTGGGCGGGTTCGATTGCAACCCAGTGTGCACCGAACTTACCTATGGGCTCGAACGTTTGGCGATGTATGTGCAGGGAATCGAAAATGTCTACGATCTCGATTTCAATGGTGAAGGTGTGCGATACGGCGATGTTTTCCTAAAAGCGGAACAGCAATACTCTGCCTACAATTTCGAGCACGCGGACACAGAGATACTGCTGCAGCATTTCCGCGATGCCGAGAAGGAATGCCGTTCGTTGGTGGAAAATGAATTGCCGCTTCCCGCCTACGATCATTGTTTGAAGGCAAGTCACACCTTCAATCTTTTGGATGCGCGCGGCGTGATAAGCGTCACCGAGCGCCAAGCCTATATTCTACGGGTCCGCGATCTCGCCAAGGCGTGCTGTGAAAGCTGGCTCAAAACCGAAGGGCACTTGTCCGATGGCTGAGCTGCTTTTCGAAATCTTGAGTCAGGAAATTCCCGCCCGAATGCAACGGCGTGCGGCGGAAGACCTCAAGCGGTTCGTTTGCGATGGCTTGAAGAAATCCGAGCTGGAATTTGGCGATGCGCATGCCTATTCGACGCCGCGTCGACTGGCGGTCGTTATCGATGGCTTGCCGGACAAACAGCCCGATACGCGGGACGAACGGCTCGGTCCTCGGATCGATGCTCCGGAAAAGGCGATCAACGGGTTCCTCGGCAGCGTTGGCCTGAGTTCCGTTGACGAGTGCGAACAGCGCGAGACGGACAAGGGCACGTTCCTATTTGTCGTCGTCGAGAAGAAAGGTGTTCCGACCGCGGAAATCCTGCCTGGGGTTTTGATCGAAGCGGCGGAGAACCTGCCTTGGCCCAAATCCATGCGTTGGGGCGCAAACGGGTTCCGTTGGGTGCGTCCAATTCATTCGGTGTTGGCGCTGTTTGATGGACAGGCCCTGAACGGTGCTTTGGATTTGCAGGGCGATGAGCTGCCATTCGGCATCGAAACCGCTGGCCACCGCTTTCTGGCGCCTGAATCTTTCGAAGTCGGCGATTTCAATGATTACCGGGGAAAGCTTGCCGATGCTTTTGTCATCCTCGATCCCAGCGAGCGCGAGGCCAAGATCGCAGAGGGTTTGAAAGCGCTTGCCGACAAAGCAAATTTGAAGGTCAAAGAGGATGCCGGATTGCTCGCCGAAGTTACCGGTTTGGTCGAGTGGCCCGTGTTGTTGATGGGGGAGATCGACGAGGCCTTCATGGACGTGCCTCCGGAAGTCTTGATTACCGCCATTCGTACTCATCTCAAATACTTTGTGCTCGAAACTGCCGATGGTGAATTGGCGCCCCGTTTCGCGGTCGCTTCAAATATGACGGCAGCGGATAATGGCAAGGCGATTATTGCCGGCAATGAACGTGTTTTGCGGGCACGGTTGGCAGATGCGAAGTTTTTCTGGGACCAAGATCGCAAAATTTCCCTAGCCAGCCGTACACCGGCGCTCGCCGACATTACCTTTCATGAAAAGCTTGGCACTCTGGATGCGAAAATAGATCGAGTTCAGGCGCTTGCGGCGGACCTGGCAGTACAGATCGATGGTGCCGAATGCGACCGGGTTCGGTCGGCGGCGCGCCTCTGTAAGGCTGACCTGGTAACCGAAATGGTCGGCGAGTTTCCCGAACTGCAAGGTTTGATGGGCCGTTACTATGCCCTTCATGACGGCGAGCACGAAGAAGTTGCTGACGCCATTGCGGACCACTACAGCCCGCTAGGGCCCGGAGATCGTTGTCCCTCGGCTCCTGTCTCTGTTGCAGTCGCATTCTCGGATAAGCTCGATACGTTGGCGGGTTTCTGGGCAATCGATGAAAAGCCGACCGGATCGAAGGATCCCTATGCACTCCGGCGCGCGGCACTCGGGATCATACGGTTGATCGTCGAGAATGATCTTCGCATATCGCTTCGGCCGCTGTTTGCATCCGCGTTGACGTCGCAGCCACAGAGTTGCAAGGCCGATCAGTTGGCCAACGACTTGCTCGACTTCTTCGCCGACCGTCTCAAGGTACACCTTCGCGAAAAGGGCGTGCGGCACGATTTGATATCGGCGGTGTTTGCGCTCGGTGACGAGGATGATTTGGTTCGTTTGTTAGCGCGCGTCGATGCTTTGGCGGCGTTTGTCGACAGTGACAACGGTGCCAATCTGTTGACCGCGTATAGCCGTGCGGCAAATATTCTCAAGATTGAGGAAAAGAAAGACGAAACGGAATTCGACGCCAAGGCCGATGCGGCAATCTTCGCGCAAGACGAGGAGAAAAATTTGGCGACGGCGTTGGAAAACGCAGCTAGTGACGCGAAAAGCGCACTTGAAAAAGAAGATTTCGTTGGTGCCATGCAAGCCATGGCGGCATTGCGGGAGCCGGTCGATGCATTTTTCGATCAGGTGACCGTCAATGCGGAGGATCCAGCCCTACGTGTCAATCGATTGAAATTGCTATCGGGAATCCGCGCGGCGACGCGGTCGGTAGCGGATTTCGATCAAATCGAGGGATAGGATTTGATGGATAAGTGGGTTTACAGCTTCGGCGACGCCAAAACGGAAGGCGATGCGAGCATGCGTAATCTTCTGGGGGGCAAAGGTGCCAATCTGGCAGAGATGTCCAAGCTCGGGTTGCCGGTACCTCCGGGGTTTTCGATCACGACTGAGGTCTGCACGCATTTTTACAAACATGACAATAGCTTTCCGGATGCCTTGAAAGACCAGGTGTCGGAAGCCCTGGCGCGCATTGAATCCGGCGTGGGCGCGAAATTCGGCGATTCGGAAAACCCGCTGCTGGTGTCGGTGCGGTCAGGCGCCCGGGTTTCAATGCCGGGGATGATGGATACGGTTCTCAATCTCGGCCTCAACGACGAGACCGTCGACGGCCTTGCCCGTAAGAGTGATGATCCGCGCTTTGCCTATGACAGCTACCGCCGCTTCATACAGATGTATGGCGATGTGGTGCTCGGCATCGATCATTACAATTTTGAAGAATTGCTCGATCTTCAGAAAGACGAGGCCGGGGTGGTGCTCGATACCGAACTCACGCCTGACGCCCTCAAGGCTTTGATCGCTTCTTATGAAGAGAAAGTGGAAAGCGTGCTTGGCAAGCCATTCCCGCAGGATCCCGCAGAGCAGCTTTGGGGCGCAATCGGAGCGGTCTTTTCAAGCTGGATGGTGCCGCGCGCCATCACCTACCGCAAACTCAATGACATCCCGGAGGATTGGGGAACCGCGGTCAATGTGCAGGCAATGGTCTACGGCAATATGGGCGAGGATTGCGCCACCGGCGTCGCCTTTACCCGCGATCCGTCTACCGGCGAGAACACCTTTTACGGTGAATATCTCGTCAACGCCCAAGGTGAAGACGTGGTTGCCGGCATTCGTACGCCACAGCACCTGACCGTTCACGGTAAGGATGCGAACAATTCGACGTTGCCTGCGATGGAAGAGGTCATGCCGAAAGTGTTCGGTCAGCTCTCGGGTGTTCGAGAGACTTTGGAGCAGCATTATTCGGACATGCAGGATATCGAATTCACGGTTCAGCAGGGCAAGCTCTATATGTTGCAGACCCGGTCCGGTAAACGCACCACAGCTGCAGCGCTGAAGATAGCCGTCGATATGGTCGACGAAGGCTTGATCGATACCAAAACCGCTATTTCGCGTATCGAGCCGGCTTCGTTGGACCAACTGCTGCATCCGACGCTAGATCCGGATGCGGAAAAACAAATCGTCGCCCGTGGTTTGCCTGCATCTCCGGGTGCGGCGTCGGGCAAGGTGGTTTTCGATGCCGATGAGGCGGAACGTCAGGCGGCGCGAGGCGAAGCGGTCATTTTGGTGCGAACGGAGACCAGCCCAGAGGACATTCACGGCATGCATGCTGCGGAAGGTATTCTCACCACCCGTGGCGGCATGACTAGCCACGCTGCGGTGGTAGCACGCGGCATGGGGCGTCCGTGTGTGGCTGGCGCTGGCGAACTTCGGGTTGATTACCGCACCAAGACAATTTCCGTTCGCGACGTGGTGGTCAATGAAGGCGACGAGGTGACCCTCGACGGTGGCAGCGGCGAGGTGATGCTGGGTCGAGTGGCGACCATCCAGCCCGAACTGTCGGGCAATTTCCGCCGGGTTATGGAATGGGCCGATGAAATTCGCGAGCTTAAGGTGCGAACCAACGCGGAAACACCGGTCGACTGCCAAACCGCGCGAGAATTCGGCGCCGAGGGCATTGGGCTTTGCCGGACGGAACATATGTTTTTCGACTCCGAACGGATTGTCGCCATGCGTGAGATGATCGTCAGTACCGATGCGCCGCGCCGCCGGGCGGCATTGGCAAAATTACTTCCGATGCAGCGCGCGGACTTTGCCGAGATATTCCGCATCATGAACGGGCTGCCGGTGACGATCAGGTTGCTCGACCCGCCGTTGCACGAATTCCTGCCGAAAAGCGAAGAGGAATTTGCCGAAGTCGCCGAAGCGGCCGGTGTGGATGTGGAGCAGGTGCGCCGGCGCGCATTGCAGTTGGAGGAATCCAACCCCATGCTCGGCCATCGCGGATGTCGGCTAGCGATCACCTATCCCGAAATCTCCGAAATGCAGGCGCGTGCCATCTTCGAGGCCGCGCTTGAGGTCAAATCGGAAATTGGCCAAGCGGTGGCCCTAGAGATCATGGTGCCATTGGTGGCGACCGGGCGTGAATTGGACATTTTGAAGGGTGTAATCGATGGGGTCGCCGAGGAGATCGAAGCGGAGAAGGGCGAGCGACCGGATTATATGGTTGGCACCATGATCGAATTGCCACGAGCAGCCTTGCGTGCCGGTGAAATAGCCGAAAATGCGAGTTTTTTCAGCTTCGGCACTAATGATCTCACACAGACTGCTTTCGGTCTGAGCCGTGACGATGCAGGCGCTTTCAGTCAGGATTACGAGGAGCAAGGTATTTTTTCCGTTGACCCGTTCGTCAGCCTTGATCGGGAGGGTGTCGGCGAATTGGTACGCATCGCCGTCGAACGCGGTCGGGCGGCACGCAGTGACATAAAACTCGGTATTTGCGGCGAGCATGGCGGCGATCCCGCTTCAATCGAATTTTGCGCCGAGGCCGGCCTCGACTATGTATCTTGTTCGCCATTTCGAGTGCCGATTGCCCGTTTGGCGGCCGCCCGGGCTGCGATCGAGGCCGATTAACCAAAAAAGGGACAGGCTTTGCCGACTTTTGACCACAAAAACCGGGCCGATATCCGGATCATTTATGGCGAGCGCCAGACCAATGTGCGCAGTGCGCTGCGCAATACGGTGATGAGCGAAGGTTATAGGGGGATCGAGGATTATGGCGAAGTGAAGCCACTCGAATCCGCTCTCAGCACTGGTTGGCCGGATTTGTTGGTGCTCGATTCAGGTTTGCCTGGGGGAGATTGTTGCGCGCTCATCGAATCGCTTCGCCATAATCGTACAGGAGATAACCCTTTTGTGCCGGTCATTTTTACGCTCTGGAACGCGGACTCCGATGCTGTGGAACGGATTGTCGGCTGCGGCGTCGACGATTTGTTGGTCAATCCGATTTCGCCAACGCAACTGATGTCTCGAATCGAATTTCTGGTCTTTAACCGCAAACCCTTTGTGGTCACCAGCGATTATATCGGCCCCGATCGGCGGGATGCGACGGAACGCGACAGCGAAATTCCCGCGATTGACGTGCCCAACACGCTGCAACAAAAAGCTTTTGGCGAAAAAGTCGACTACGAAAATTTGCGCAATTCCATCAGTGACATGCTGGTGACTATCAATGAAGAACGGCTGATCCGTCACTCCTATCAAATCGCGTTTCTTGTCCGATTGATCACCGACGGCCTGGCGGCAGAGCCTCAGGATGAAAGGATCTCGGAATTTATCACGCGGCTTTCCGATGTGGCCCGTGACGTCGGCGAACGGCTCGCCGGCTCGCGCTATGAGCACGTCAGTGATTTGTGCGAAACCATGATTGAAACTGCCGGGCGCGTCGCGCTCAGAGCCGAATCGCCGAATCCGAAAGATATCGAATTGTTGTCGCCGCTCTCCGATGCGCTGATTGTCGGATTTAACCCCGACAAACAAGCTGCCGATATGGCATCGGAAATTAACGGAATGTTAAGCAATTTTGCGGCACGATCAGCCTGATTGGCATTGGAATTGCGTTGAATCTCAATCGAGTAAGTTGATTCGACGTTAGAATACGCCGGCGCGCGACTTGGAATGCCGCGGTGTTGGGGTATTACGGCATTTTTGAGGGAATCGGCACTGTCCCATGAATAACGACAGACGCGAACGTGTTTTAATCTTTTTCGGCGATCCCGATGGGCCCATCCGCCAGGTCATCCGTACGACGATGGCGAGCGAGAACTACCGAAATATCGAGGATTTTGCCAAAGTTCCGACGCTGCGTGATAGTGTTCGTAATCTCAATCCCGACCTGATCATCGTCGACTCGCTTTTGCCCGAAGGCGATCCGATACAGTTAGTGGCCGACGTGCGTTCCGGTGAACTTGGGCGCAATCCTTTCGTGCCCATTATCACCACCACTTGGGAACCAGACCGTCACACTGTGCGGAGAATCATCGATAGCGGAACCGACTATCTTTTGGTGAAGCCATTGTCGCCGGCACAATTGATGTCTCGTATCGACTTGATAGTTGGCGAGCGCAAACCATTTGTCGTTACGAGCAACTATATCGGGCCTGATCGCCGCAAAGATAAGAAGCGGCGGTCCGATGTGCCCTTATTCGATGTTCCAAATACATTGAAGCTCAAGCTTACCAAAGAAAAAGAGATGTCCCAGGCCGAGATCGATAAGATGATCGAAGAGGCCTCGGGAGACATTAACGCCCAGCGTCTTCGCCGGCATTCCTATCAGATAGAATTTTTGGTTCGTCTGATCGTGCCGGCGGTCAAAAGTGGAAAAGTCACTATCGATACCCGGGCTCAGATCGAACGGTTGTGCCACATCAGCGACGACATGGATCGTCGCCTCGAAGATCCGCAATTCGAGAACGTGGTAGAGCTCAGCAATTCCTTCAAAGACGTGGCTTGCGCCGTACAGGAAAAATTACCGAAACCCGACCCGACCGACGTGGAAGTTCTGTCGCAGGTTTCGCAGGCCATGCTGTTGGCGTTTAATCCGGATCTGACTTCGGACAAGGCGCTCGCGGAAATTAATGAAATGGTGCGCAAATTTGCGGACCGAGCGACCGCCGAGGAACTCCGGCGCTGACGGCAAAAATTTTCGGCTAGCTAAAGCTTTTCAGGGCAGCCAATTCTTAACCCTTGGCAAACAGAGTATCGAATACGTCGCCGTCGGGCTCTATACCTTCAACATGCCGACGATGCCATAGGGCGAAAAAAAGCAATGTCCACGCAGCAAACCCTGCATGCTTGTCGTTTGATTTGAAAATGCGTTCGACGGCCCCCGGTTCGCAAATACGCTGAATCGCAGGCAAGTTGGCGACCAGCGGTCCCAGCATGTCTCCCCGTTGGCTTATCCAATGGCCCACTGGTACGGTAAAGCCGCGCTTTCGGGAAAACGGATTTGATTGCGGCATCACCTTGTTAAGCCATCGGCGCAGTATCCATTTACCTTGTCCGTCGGCAATTTTGAACTTGTCCGGAAGCAGGAAAACCTTCGCCGCGACTTCGCGGTCAAGAAACGGTGTGCGTCCTTCCAGGCCATGGGCCATCAGGCAACGATCGAGTTTGGTCAGTAGGTCGTTCGGCAGCCAATCGCGGCAATCGGTGGCTTGGGCAATCTGCAATTTGCTTCGGGCGCTGGTGGAGCCACTTGCTTCCATCGAAGCAATCGAATCGCGCCACGCATGAGGTAGATGCCGCAGTACCTTTAGCCGATCGAAGGTGCCGTGGGCTCTTATCGTGCGGCCACCTCGCCACCACGGGCGGAGCAAACGGCGATAGCGTCCGTAACCCGCGAACAACTCATCGCCTCCTTCGCCCGAAAGCACCACCTTCAGCTCTTGTGAGGCGATCCGCGCCAACTTCCATGTCGGTAAAATCGCGTAGTCCGCTGCTGGGTCATCCATAGCTGCCGCTATCGCCGGTAAACTCGACCAGAAATCGTCTTCGTCGAATGCGACCTCGGTATGGTCGGCGCCGACCGATTTAGCTAGTGAACGGGCGTGCTCGCGTTCATCGGCAACTCCGGCAAAGTTGAATCCCACGGTGAACGCCTGCACAGGTTTTTCATTGAGGCGTTTCATGAGTGCCAGGACTGCCGAAGAGTCGATTCCGCCCGACAGGAACAACCCATAAGGCACGTCGGAACGTTGGTGCATGGAGACGCTGTCTTCCAGGACTGCATCCAGCATCTCGGTTGCTTCGTCCACGGACTGTTCGCTCGTCGGGCCATCGGGCAGGGCCGGCAATCGAGTGCGTTCGATGATGCGTCCCTGGCGCACCAGAAGTGTTTCGCCGGGTTTGACCCGCTCTATGCCCTTGAAGATGGTCGTATCGCCGCAAGTGAATTGAAGTTGCAGTAATTCGTCCAAGCGATCGTCGTCTATTTCGGGTGTGAGCAGGCCCGCAGCAAAGAAAGCTTGCGCTTCTGACGCGAACGCGAATCCTTTCGGTGTTTCGGCGAAATATAATGGCTTAATGCCAAATGGGTCGCGGGCCAGGATCAATTGTTCCTGGGCGGGATCGTGAATAGCGATCGAATACATGCCGCGCAGGGCCCTGGCGAAATGCAAGCCGTCTCGGCGGTAAAGCGACAAAGGTGGCTCGCAGTCCGAGCGCGTGGAAAACCCGTCTTCGCCAAACTCAGAGCGAAGTTCGATATAGTTGTAGATCTCACCGTTTGCGATCAACGCATTGCCGGTGGCGTCGTAAAGCGGCTGGTCGCCGGTTTCGAGGTCGATAATAGCAAGCCGCCGCTGCACCATGCCGACGTTGCCGGAAATATGACGGCCTTCGCCGTCAGGACCACGGTGAATGAGGGCGTTGGCGAACGCGTCCAACACCGTCGATGCTGGCGCCTTGCCATCGAATGTCATCAAACCGGCGATGCCGCACATTAGCCTGTAACCGCCTCGAAAAAGTTCTCATAGAGCGCGATCACCCGCGCTTCGGTGAAGCCCTCCTGATAAGCGTTGAAGCCGGCCTCGGCAAGGCTGTTTGCTTGGTCTGCCGATGCGAGCAGTGATTGGATTGCTTCGGCAAGCGCTGTGGCGTCATCCACAGACACCAAACAACCGGTATGCCCAGGTGTGATCAATGCTTTCGGCCCAGCGCTCTCTGCAGCAATGACGGGCTTCTGCTGTGCCCAACCTTCGAGCACTACATTGCCGAGCGGCTCGTGGCGTGACGGACAAACCAGAATGTCACAACTTGCCAGCAGATCGTGGGTATCGGTCCGCCAACCCAGAAATCGAATTCTGTCCGAGAGACTCAGGTCGTGAGCTTGTTGGGACAAAGTTTGATCTAATGGCCCGTCGCCAGCGAGCCAAAGATAAGTGTCCGGGATATCCTTCAAGGCTTCGATCAGTACATCGAACGCTTTGTTTTCGTGCAGGCGCCCCATGGCAAGGAGTAGTGGAGCGTCAGCCGGCGTGTCCAAAGTCACCCGGTCAATCGGTGTGCCTGGCGTGCCGTCGACGAAGTTAGGAAGATAGTGCACACGCTCCGATGGCCAGCCTTGGTCTTTGATATAGGAGCAAATGTCTTGCGTGTTGCCCACAAGTTGATCGCAGTGTTGGTAATATTTGAGATCGTAATAACCACCGAGCCGACCAACGGTGACATAGTCGCCTTCAGGGCAATACATGGCGGCGCGGCTCATCCAAGCGAACAAAATTTCCGGGGCGTACGCGTCGACTTGCCGTCGTAAGTGAGGGCCGGTCCGCCAGTCGAGAATGCCACCGAAGCGAAGTGTTTCGACCGAGATACCGGCTTCGCGCAAAATACCTTCGCGTGTTTGGTGGGGACGGATCGCAGCGGCTTGTTCATGGCCTGCCCGTGCCAGTGCTGGCAGCAACCGGCCGAAAAACTCTTCCGCGCCGCCCACCGACGCCCCCGCCATAGCGTGGAACAAACGCGTCAACGGTCTTCCAATCGAGCTTTCAGATAGGAAAGTATCGGATAAAGGCCGGCGAACAATGCATTCAAAAACCCATAAGGGCCTTCGCGGTAGCCGCGCCGGGCGACATAGCATTTCCAGAATCGGGAAAAGATACGCCGCACATTATGGCCGAACGAGCCGATATCGCCCGACGCGCGCAGATCGGCGGCTTTCGCACTGGTATAGCGGTCCAGGCGCGCGATCATATCGGAGATATTGCGGTCGACATAATGCACCATACGATTTTCAAGGGTTCCTTTCGGTCCTTTCAATTCAAGCGCGGGATGAATCCTCTGATCGCCCCACTTTTTGTGGCCTTTTCGGAACAGTCTAGGTGCGGCGCTTACGCCCCAGGAGGCCCCCCAGCCATAGCGTACCCTTTTGCTGCCAATGTAATTATCGAATGGGATCAAAAAATAGCCGGCATTGGCGTTTTCGACCGTCCGCCGAATCTCCTCCGCCAATGGCGTCGGAACACGTTCGTCGCTGTCGACCTCGACAATCCACTCGCCATCGCAAGCTTCAATCCCTTTATTGCGACGGTCGCCTTCGATTTCCCAACTGCCTTCTACCAGCCGATCGGTAAATCTGGCGGCGATTTCCTTGGACCCATCGGTACATTTGTCCAGGACGACGACGATCTCATCGGCGAAATCCAGCTGTTCGAGGCAATCGGCGAGCTGATCCTCCTCATTATGGGCCACCACTAGGGCGGACAGTTTCTTTTGCGATTGTCCGTTCATGCGGCGTCCTTTTGAACCCGATGCCAGAGTTCGGTTAGCGCGGATTCGACGGTATCCACGGTTAAGCCGTCCATCAACGTGTCCGTGGTTCGGTGATCGTAATCGGGCGCGCCGGTCAATTCTTCGAAACTTTCGGGTGTTCGCACCCAGCCGGTGCTCTCGCCCCAGGGCGCGTAAAGAGTCTCGCGACTGGGGCCAAACAGACCCAAGGTTGCCGTTCCGGCGGCGGCGGCCATGTGCATGAGGCCCGAATCATTGCCAATGAAAAGCGCACAGCGGCCGAGGCACGCACCGAGAGTACCCAAGCTTCTGGTGCCGACAAGATCTATCCGTCGCTCTTCCGGCACCGCTGCGAGTACCGGTGCTGCTTGATCTCTTTCATCCGCTGCTGCGATTACGGCGACACGCGCGTTTGGCAGCAAGCCTTCGCTGTGTGTTAGACGAGTAACAAGGGCGGCAAAATTGTTTGCACGCCATTGTTTTCCGCGCCAATTAGCGGCCGGAGCAACCGCCAACACCGGTGGTCGATCAGGGATTATTTTTTCTGCTTCGGAGCGTTCTGCCTCTGATGGCCATAAACAAGGCGCGGGAGGATTGTCTTCTAACCCTAACGTGCGTGCGACAAATCGCACGCGGTGACAGGTTTCGTCCGGTGACGGCAAAGAATGCCGCTGCCTGGTTCGTAACAAATAGGACAGTGCGGAACGCCGCAAATCGATTACCATATCCCAACGTTGCCCTGATGTTTGGCGCCAAAGTGAAATCCAATGCCCAGCAAACTTTTGTTTTTCCATCACAATATTGCGATCAAGTCCCGGTAGGGCGCTGAAAAGCGGTGCCGGTATGGGCCCGCTTGCGACCGTAATTGCGGCATTGGGGTAGGTCTCGGTGAGATAACCTAGCAGGCCGGTCGACAACACGGCGTCGCCGAGACGATTGGCTGTTATGAACAGAATGCGCATCGCATATGATTATAATAAGGCTAAGGGCCGGGTTATAGGTCGCCTTTGCTTGACTTGCCAATGGTAGAAACGGGTAAAACAAGCCTATGAGTTCGTTTGTCATATTACCGGAACGCGGTTTAATCACCGTAGGCGGACCGGATCGGGCGGAATTTCTGCAAGGCTTGATTTCGAACGATATCAACCATGTTGCTTCAGATCGCGTTATTTGGGCGGCCCTGCTGACGCCACAGGGTAAATATTTGCACGATTTTTTCGTTACAGAATCGGACGGTTCGTATCTGCTTGATTGCGAGGCCGAGCGGTTAATGGATTTGGGTCAGCGATTGAGCCATTACAAGTTACGCGCTGAAATCGACCTTGGCATGTCGGACTCCCAATCGGTGGCGGCCATCTACGGCGACGGGATCGAGGAACTGCTCGGATTGCCAGCGAAGGCTGGTGCCGCAGTGCCGTTTGGGGGCGGCGTCGCCTATATGGATCCACGGTTGATCCAAATGGGGGCCCGTGCGGTTTTACCGAAGGAAACTGCCGAAGAAGCATTATCCGATGCAGGTCTAAGCGCTGACTCCCTCGAAGCATATGATGCGCATCGGTTGGCACTTGGATTGCCCGACGGCAGCAGGGACCTGGTGATCGAAAAATCTATCCTGCTGGAGAGTAATTTCGACGAGCTCAATGGTGTGGATTGGGACAAGGGCTGTTACATGGGACAGGAATTAACAGCGCGCACAAAGTACCGAGGCCTTATCAAGAAACGCCTGGTCCCTGTTGCGATCGAAGGCGACGCACCGGAACCGGGAACGCCAATCCTCTGCGATGGCAAGCGCGCTGGCGAAATGCGGAGTGCGCGGGACGGTGCCGGCCTCGCCCTATTGCGTCTGGAATATCTGGAACGCGCGTTGGAGGGCGAGGGCCCATTCGATGCGGGCGGCAGCGACATAACTCCGCGTAAGCCGGATTGGGGCGAGTTCTAGGCGTCGCGCCGCGAGGACGGTAAAATACCGCCTAATAAACGGGGAGAGTTTTGCGGGTGTCCGTTTCTTTCGAAATCTACACGCTGTATCACGGGCGCTGGGAGATGCATTCACGCTTCGACCAAAGCGAAGAACCGCGTGCGCGCAAGGAAATCGAAGTTCTCGAAAATGATGCCCACATCGATGCGGTTTGCATGGTGCGCGAAACTTACAATTCCAAAACCAACGAGAGTCGTGATTTCGTTGTCTATAACAGCCCTTGGATAAAAAAAACCCTCGCGCAAGGCGTTGCAGACCTATGACAAGGTTAACGAAAAGATTACCCGAAAAAACCGGCCGAAAGGGGGTGGCGTAATCTCGCGTAGTCGCCTCGCGGAAAATCAGGACGATCGATCCTTTGTAATGCGGACCGATCCCGGACGTGGCGATGTTCCGAGTTTTGATGGCTTTCAAGACCGCAAGCCTCGGCGCACCGCGTTTCCGAAACTGGTTGTGGCGGCAGGTGCGAGCCTGCTGTTCGCTTTACTCGTCGCGTATTTGGCGTTCGAACTTATCAGTGCAGTTCATGAGATCGGTATTAAGGTCGACAGCAATACGGGTAGGGTCGTGTTGGTGGTGATTTTCTGCTTCGCATTCGCGGTCCTGTTTTATCCGTTGACGAAGCGAACTGTCGGGTTTTCCAAGGAGCGAGAAGTCCCGACTCCGATGGAGCAAGTGCCAGCGCCCGCTGTAGAGCCCGTCCAGACCGAGGAGGCCTCGGAGCTGGAGATTCCTGAGGAAACCGCCGACGAAAAACTCGCACGCTACAAAGCGGCGCAAGCAGCGATCCGTAAAGCCCATTTTCTCGAAGATGGGGAAGACTTTGCCGAAATGTCAGTGCAATCTTTGCTCGATCGAAAAAGCAGCAGTGACGCCGAGGAAGGGACAGAGCCCAACCCTGCAGCGCCTGAAAATAGCAACTCGCCCCAAATCGAATCCGCACGCCAAAGCCTGACGCGGTTTATCGGCGCGGCATTGACGCCGGTGGTCTCGACGCCCGCGGGTATGGACGCCTATACCCGTTTCGGTATCACACTCTACGTCGCGGGAGCTGCGGAGCGGGTTGGTCATGAAAATCAATTGGCCCCGGTGCAGACGAATGAGCTAATAGCCGATCAGATACAGCTCCTTGGTCATAAACCGGAAATCGCCGAGGGTTTCGCTCGAAATATCGACGAGTATCTGACCAATCCGAAGTATTTACGAATGTATGATGCGGGTCGATCTGCGATGGCGGGGCAACTCGAGGATCCATCGACGGTCCCGGCGATGTCCGAGGCCCTGACGAATTGGAGCCAACCAAGTGGTCAAGCCGACGAGCCCGAGCAAAGTTTGGTCGTGGTCATGTTCACCGACATCGTCGGGTCTACAGCGCTAGGTCAGGCCCATGGAGATGCGGAAGCGATGGAGCTATTGCGCACCCATAACCGGATCGTTCGCGATGCCCTCGGCAAATTCGGCGGCAGAGAGGTTAAGCATACGGGTGATGGGATTATGGCCTCTTTCTCTGTTGTCGCCAGTTCGGTCGAAGCGGCGATCGAAATTCAATCCGCGATCGCGCACCATACCGCATCGCACCCCGAGCCTGCGTTGCAAGTCAGGATCGGAATCAATGCCGGCGAACCTATTCGTGAGGGCGGTGATTTTTTCGGCACACCGGTCCAGCTTGCGGCGAGAGTCCTCGATCAAGCGGGTAGCGGAGAGATCGTGGTCACGCAAGTGGTGAACGAGCTGTGCCAAGGCAAGGATTTTTCATTCGATAAGATCGGCGACGTCACGCTGAAGGGATTTAAGGAGCCCGTCCCGATTTACCGGGCCGGCACTTAGTCACAAATCGTCCGGAGCGCTTGCCAGTCCGCATTGGTCATCGCGGGAGTACGCGCGGGCAGGCCCTGCGATCTTGCTGTTTGGATGCGGTCTTCAAGAGCGGGATGGGTGGCTAAATATTTCACGACCCCCAAATCCTTACCCTTGGACTCTTTCTGTAGCTTCTCGAAAAAACTGGCAAACCCGGCGCTACCGATACCGGCTTTATTCAGCATCGCGACAGCCACGTCGTCCGCTTCGGCTTCGTTCTTGCGAGAATAGGACGCGGTCGCCAATTGCAGCGCGAGACCCGACACGATTTCGCCGGTGGAGCCTGAGAATCCGGTGAGCACGGTGATAAGCGTCGACCAGCCATAGGCGTGGATAAGCGCTTTTGTCGGATGCCGTTCGGTGACATGACCCATTTCATGCGCAAGCACACCGGCCACTTCTTCGGCCGAGTCCGCCTTTTCGATCAGTCCACTTAACAACACCACATGTCCGCCGGGTGCGGCGAACGCATTGACGGTTTTGCTTTCGATCACACGAACCTTGAACCGGTATGGCGTCGTGACTGTGGCGTTCAGACGGTCGGTCAGGCGTTGCAAGGCGGCGCTGCCCCGGGGATTCGTACAAAACTCGTCCTTTGTACCGAGCAATCCGGCCACCGCAGTGACCACATCCGAACCGAGCTTTTCCTCCCATGCCATGGGGATGGATTTTGCCAGTGGGCCTGCGAACTGTGGCAATCCATAAACGACAAATACTACGAATGCGGCCAATACCGTGCCGATGATCGCGAAACGGCGTTTGTCCCGGAATGAGACCGGGTTACGTTTCAGGTGCGGTGAATTCTGTTCTAAATGCGAAAGGATCGAGTGGTCGTCGACCGTTAGTCGCGCACCCTCGACGGAGCGATTGAGGAGCCGGACCGGTCGGTCATCGCTTACGGCTTCCGCCAAACCGATCTCAGCCCAAGCCCACTCTGCGAGCATTGTGCGGTTAGGGTCTTCGATCCGCACGCCCACGGGAGTCCAGACGATCTCAACCGCATGCTGAGCCGCGGTTTCGCCGTCATTATATTTAGCCGGTAATCGGGTCATGCCGCATGAGGTTGGTCAAAATGCGTCAATATCAAGCGCATCCGCCAAACCTTCGCCCGTAGATGGTTTGGCTTGCTGGCTTTGCAATAATTTTTCGGGTGAAATTTCACCCTCGAGAATCAGGCATTCGAAAAATTTCAAGAAATGCCGGTGTACCAGGATGATCGGAACGAACAAGTAAGCGATGACGAAAAAGACGCCTAAGAGCGTCGCGATTTCGTGGCCTTTGGGGGTTAACATCAATCCCAATATGATTGAGATCGCAATGAATGCGCACACAATAATCGGTAGGTAAATTTGGATGATATTCCAGACGGAAAGCGTCGATTGCGCGGAAATGTCGAGGAAGCGAGTGTTGCCGACAAAATGACGAATTGAGACGGCCCGATACCAAATCGTCGTAACGGGAAGCACGCTGAAAAAAATTACGACGGCCATGAGGTAGGGATAAATATTGGCGATGTAAGACATCTGAGGATTCTGTGACTGAAGCCCGGCGAGAGACGTTAATTGATCCAGGAAAATCACGATTATGCCGGTCGCGATTAGAAAACTCACGACGAGGCAAATTATCCAAGCTTTCATAAGAGCTTTGGTGTTTCCGTCGAAGTCGAAGTTCACCCTTCCGAAGGTGGTATTTTCGATCCGGTAGCGGAGCAATGCGACCTGCATGTAAGGGTAAAGCAATCCTGCCGAAGCGAGTGTGAGCAGCGTATAAAGTACCGCCCTGTTGGCAAATGTTATGGATGACCCTTCCATGGCGCCGCGAATACCGCGCCAAGTCGTTCGGCTGATGCGATAACGTTGTGCGCGGTAAACCGCGATATAAAAAAGGTAGAAGAATAACAGGCCGAAAATCACCTGGATAACGACCGGGCCCAACGGATGACTGATGACAAGGAACTGTAGCGCGGTGATGCCCAAAGATACGGGGATCAAAACGCAGAGGATGATTAGAAATCCGAGAAAGAGTTCGGTGCCGGTGCCGGTATATTCAAGCGGCTGGCCTGCGAAGGAAATTCGGCTCCAGAGATATCGTCGGATCTTCGTTTTGCCCCAAAATCGATAGATGCCGACAGTCAGCACGGATAGCAACAGGTTGAGCAGTACAATTGGAAAAAGCTCACCAAGCCTTCCCGAGTATGTGGCGGCGTTTTGTTCGTCGAATGCGATCGAGGGCGGTTCGGGAGTGCCCCCGTCATCACCGTCAATACGCACGTAATCGGACATACGCTCCCTGCCATGGAATTTTCTAACGGCCGGGATTATCGCTGGTTGTGCGGTATTCGGCAACGTGGCGGCCCATCCGGATGGACCCGCGCGCGCCATTGATATAGGAAGGCGCAAGGCTCTTTCTAATTAAGGAGATGCTTCCAATGGCTGCAGCGACATTCCCCGCCCTCGTGCTCAGCGAAGCTGACGACAAGGTTACCCATTCACTGACCGATATCGGTCTCGACGATTTGCCTGACGGAGACGTTACGGTCTCGGTGGAGTACTCCACCGTTAATTACAAGGACGGCATGGTCGTGAACGGGATCGGGCGTTTGGTGCGCAATTACCCCCACGTGCCGGGGATCGACCTTGCGGGGACGGTGGAAGCATCGGACGACGGTCGCTACAGACCCGGCGACAAAGTGGTTTTGACCGGCTGGCATGTGGGCGAGCGTCACTGGGGTGGATATGCCGCAAAGGCGCGTTTGAAGGCCGATTGGTTGGTGCCGTTGCCGGATGGGCTCTCGACGAAGCAGGCGATGGCAGTCGGCACGGCGGGATTTACATCCATGCTGTGCGTGATGGCACTTGAGAACCACGGGCTTCAGGCGGGGGATGGGTCTGTTGTGGTCACCGGTGCTGCCGGTGGGGTCGGATCTGTCGCAGTCGCAATTCTTGCCAACCTCGGTTACAGCGTTGCCGCATCCACGGGTCGGTCCACGGAAGCGGATTTTCTCACCGGTCTCGGAGCATCGGAGATTTTAGACCGCGCGGAACTCGCTGAACCATCGGGACGCCCGCTCGATAGCGAGCGCTGGGCGGGCGCTGTTGATACGGTGGGCTCGACGACGCTGGCCTCGGTGCTGACGCAAATGAAGTATGGCGGCTCGGTCGCGGCCTGCGGATTGGCCGGCGGGCCCAAGCTTGAAACCACTGTGATTCCGTTTCTGCTTCGGGGCGTGAACCTGCTCGGCATCGATTCCGTGGTTCAGCCCTACGACAATCGGGTTGCTGCGTGGCAGCGCATTGCCAAAGACTTGCCGCTCGAGAAATTGGACGAGCTGACGGAAACGACCGCTCTTGCCGGCGTTCCCGACGCGGCCGGAGCGATACTAAAAGGCGGTATCCGCGGACGGTTGGTGGTTGACCTGAACGCCTAAGCCGGCTGCGCCAAAACCCTTATCGGATCGCCGTCGAGAAATTTGACGATATTCTCGACAATGTCGGTGTAATGCTTTTCGTGGTTCTCCACGGTCACATAACCGATATGCGGTGTCAGAATCACATTCTCGAGCGTGCGAAATCTGTCATCCGTAGCCAAAGGCTCGGACATATACACATCGAGTCCGGCTCCGGCGATGGAGTTTGACGTCAGCGCATTGTAAAGCGCGTCCTGGTCGATAATCGGTGCGCGGGACGTGTTGACGATAAAAGCGCTTTCCTTCATGGCCGCCAATTCCGCCTCGCCAATCATGCCAAGGCTGCGCTCGCTCATACCGTAATGGATGGTAATCACATCGGCAGTGGAGAAGAGGTCTTCCTTGCTGACACGAGTGACACCAACTTCCGCAGCGCGCTCGTCGGTCAAATTTTGGCTCCAGGCAATGACGTTCATATCAAAAGCGAGGCCGACCTTGGCGGCGCGCGACCCGAGATGGCCGAGCCCGACGATCCCCAGAGTCTTTCCGGATAGATTAAGCCCCGGTTTGGTCTGCCAGCCCCCGTCGCGCATCGATTGGAGCTGCCCGGGAATATCCCGCATGAGGGCGATGATAAGCCCCCAGGCAAGTTCGGATGTCGGGGACCCAACGCCACCGGTGGCGCAGACAGTGACGCCCAGTTCCGCGGCCGCGTCCATGTCGAAGGATTTATTCCGGCCACCGGTGGTGATCAGCAGTTTTAGATTGGGTAGTTGTTCAAGGGTCGAGCGAGGAAACGGCGTGCGTTCGCGCATGCCGACAATAATCTCGAACTCGTTGAGTGCGGCGACCACGTTGTCTTCGTTCCCTAGGTATTCGGTGAAGACGGTGACATCCGCTCGGCCTTCGAGCGGTGACCAATCGGCAAATTCGAGTGATTTGTTGAAATAGTCGTCGAGTACGGCAATACGCATTTCAGCCTCCCCTTGGCAAATTGATTAGCCGGCCCTGACGCATAGGCTTAAAAGGCGCCGGACCGGTCGCATGCTTAGTCAATTCCTGAAAATGGGTTTTTAAACGACGATGTCCAGTACGGCGCCGCGCGGTGGCCCGCCGGTGCCGCCGGAGGTAACCGTACCATCCGGCAGGGTGATTTCGACTTCGGGTGCATCGGCGCCACCATCTGTCGGTGCCGGCGCATCTAACGCGGCGCTACTAGGGCCGCCACCGCCTTGCGGAGCTTGAATTTCAATATCGGCACCGCCGGTGGTGGGTGCCGGGGCATCCAATGACGCAGTGCCGGTATCAGCGTCCGTAATTTCAGGTGCTATTACTTCGCCTTCGGGGGCTGCGGTTTCAGTATCCGTGGCCGCAGGCCCGTCGTCGTCACCAACTTCCTGGAGCGAGAGCAACGCCTGTGCCGCTGCCTGGCTGCGACGAATTTCGACTAAAGCATCTACATCGGCACTTTCGATCGCTTGAACTTCGTCACCGCGAACGATACGGAGTCCGCTATCGGTTTCCGCATTACCGAATTTTGCCGTGAAAGCGACAGCGCGATTGTTGGCGGAACGGCTCTGTTGTTCGTCGACCTGCGCACGCGTACGACCGCCCGGTCCGTCGTTGACAGGAGCGACGCCACCGTTAGCGGAATTCGTTAACACTTGAACTGACCCAACATCAGCCATAACACTAATAAAATGGGCTATTCCGTAAAAAATTTCAAGGCGAATTGTTCATTTTTTTAGAAAAAACATAACATATAATAAGATAATCTAATTAAATAATGTTTATTTTAATAATTAATATAAATAAATAATATTTTAATTGTATGTTATTGCGGGTAGGTGACCAAAATATAGATTCGTATTGTATTTCTATATTTCTTGAATTCTTATATTCATATATGATTTTTTGAAGTGAATTGCTGAAATCGCACGCAAAATCTTAATAAATTCAGATTCTTCACTATGGTGATGTCGATTGCTTTCGGCGCTCGCGGATCGCGACATAAGTAGCGCTGGTAAAAATCATCGCGGCTCCGAGCCACACGAAGAAATCCGGAACTTCACTGAATAGCAAATAACCGAGCAGTGCGGTCCAGACGATGCGCATGAAATCGAGCGGCATAACCACCTGCGCATCTGCCCCGCTTAAGGCTTCCACCAGCGTGTATTGACCCAGCGTTCCGGTGGCCGCGATGACAAAAAGATAAAAAAATTGTGCAGGGGTTGGCGTTTGCCAGAAAAATACCGCCAGCGGCAGGGATAGGATCGCCAAAAGCAGTGCCATATAGGCGGTGATCGTGAGGCTGGATTCGGTGCGGCTCAGTACTTTGATCACGATAAGCGTACCGCTCCAGATCACAGCGGAGACCAACACCGCGAGCGCACCGATCTCCACTTCGCCAAAGCCTGGTCTCAAGATCACCAGGGCACCCGCAAAGCCTATGAAAATCGCCGTCCAGCGACGGATACCCACTTTTTCGCCCAAGAAACAAATCGCCAACAGGACCGCGAACAAAGGGGCGGTAAAGGCGAGTGCGGTTGCCTCCGCAAGCGGCGTGAGGCTGAGGCCGATATAGAAAGCCGCCATGGCAACGAGATTAAGTACGGCACGAACCCAGTGCAGGCCCAACCGTTCGGTGCGAAAGGGTGCCAAGCCATGGCGGATGAAAAACGGCGCGAGGACAAAGAGACCAAAGAAATTCCTGAAAAACACCACTATCATCGGTTCCAACTCTTGCGTTACGTCGCGAATGCTGGCGTTCATGATGGCGAAGCTGATTGTCGAGATCAGCATCAAGAGAACGGCGCGGAAACTGCCGGAAAAGAGCTGGGATAGGCGAAGCATTAGTATTCGTTCGATTCGAGAGTAGAGGTGGGACGTTTAATTCGCTGGCGGTTATAGCAGTTTGCAAGTTCCCGAGGTTACGGGAAATTCGCCAGGCTGCAATGCCGATTTGATTGACGCCAACCGGCGGGTAATGGATATTCCGTGCTAATATAGACGTTTATGACCAAAGGGACGATGACGGTGGCAGCGGAGGCGGCAGAAACCGGCGATACGATCACGTTGGAAATTTGGCGTGGAAAGGAAGAGGGACATTACGACACCTTCTCGGTTCCGGCCCAGGAAAGCCAGACCATTCTCGACGTGGTGACCTATATCCAGCGCCGGATCGATCCCACGCTAACCTACCGGTTTGCGTGCCGTATCGGTATGTGCGGGTCCTGCGCGATGATGGTGAACGGCGCGCCGCGCTGGACATGTCGAACCCATGCGTCGAAGGTGGTCAAAGACGGCAAGATTCGCCTCAATCCGCTCAGGAATTTGCCGGTGATCAAAGATTTGGCCACCGACATGACCGAATTTTTCGACAAGTGGAAACAAGCCAAAGGCCGATTTGTGCCGGCCCCGGACCGGGAAGAGGACCAGGTGATGGAATTTGCCTCGGTCGAGCCCACCTCGAGAGCACGCAAGGAAGCGGATGCGGGGATCGAGTGTCTCGGCTGCGGGGTCTGTTATGCGGCCTGCGATGTGGTTTCATGGAACAAGGATTATCTTGGACCAGCGGCATTGAATCGGGCTTGGACACTGGTCAACGATGTGCGCGACGCAGATAAAGCCGGGCATCTCAAGGCGGTTGCCGAAGACGCGGGCTGCCATTTGTGTCACAGCCATCAGCAATGCACGACTTATTGTCCTAATCATCTCAATCCGACCCGGGCGATTGCCGGGTTGAAACGAATGAGCGTGACGGCGGCGCTAAAAGGCGAATTAAAATGAGCCGCGCCGATCTCTGGCTTTATGTCGCCCAACGGGCGAGTGCGATGGTATTGGCGCCGCTGGTTTTTATTCATTTGATCACCATCGTGATCGCGATTCAGGGTGGTCTCACTGCCGCGGAGATTTTGGATCGTACCCAAGGCAGCATTATTTGGGGTTTTCTCTACAGCCTGTTCGTGGTTGCGGCCGCGGTGCATGGTGCGATCGGATTGCGTTCGATCGTCAAGGAGATGACGCTTTGGCGCGGTAAGTCCTTGGATATTTCGATGGGTCTGTTTGGGCTCGTACTGCTCTATCTCGGCATGCGTGCGGTTATGGCGGTGGTGTAATGCGGAACCACCCATCCTATTGGGCGTTTGTGGTGCACCGAGTATCGGGCCTCGGGTTGGTTCTGTTCCTGCCGTTTCATTTTTATGTACTTTCACTTGCCTTGGAAGAGGCGCGGCTTAACTCTTTTTTGCAATGGACCGACGCTCCCTTGGTCAAGCTTGCCGAAACCGGACTTGTTATATTGTTGGCAGCACATATGGGCGGCGGGTTACGGCTACTGGTGCTCGAATTTTTGCCATGGCACGATTGGCAAAAGACGCTAATGGCGATCGGAGGCGCGGTCGCATTTGCATTCGGAATTCTGTTCCTTGTGCGCGCGATTTAGGAGGGAGACGAAAGTGGCGATGGAAAAGGTCGAACGTCTCACAACGGATATTCTCGTCCTGGGTTCGGGCGGAGCTGGGTTGTTCGCAGCCTTGCATGCCCATAACGCCAACCCCGATTTGGATATCACGGTCGGTGTAAAAGGATTGCTCGGCAAATGCGGTTGTACCCGCATGGTGCAGGGTGGTTACAACGTCGCGTTGGCTGAAGGCGATTCTGTCGAACGCCATTTCATGGATACGATCGAAGGCGGTAAATGGATTAACAATCAGGATCTTGCGTGGGACTTGGTTAACCTCTCGGTCGAACGCATTCACGAACTTGAAAACGAAATTGGTTGTTTCTTCGACCGCAATCCCGACGGCACCATTCATCAAAAGGCGTTTGCCGGTCAAACCTTCGACCGCACGGTGCATAAAGGCAGTCTCACTGGAATCGAGATTATCAGTCGTCTGGCGGAACAGGTCTGGGCGCGGGGCATCAATCGGCTCGAGGAACACCGAGCGGTGGAGTTGGTGCCGACGGCGGATGGATCCCGCCTAGCCGGCGCATTAATGATCGATATGCGGACCGGTGACTTCAAATTCGTCCAGGCTAAGGCGGTGATGCTTGGTACCGGTGGTGGGCCGACCATGTACAAATATCATACGCCTTCCGGCGACAAGGCGTGCGACGGGATGGCGATGGCGCTTCGGGCGGGGCTGCCCCTGCTTGATATGGAAATGGTGCAATTTCATCCAACCGGTCTGGTTGCAGGCGAAGACACCCGTATTACCGGCACCATCATCGAAGAAGGTCTGCGCGGTGCCGGTGGCTATCTGCTGGACGGCAACGAAGAGCGCTTTATGCATGAGTTCGACGAGCGCAACGAGCGGGCAACCCGCGATATCGTCAGCAGAGCGATGTATGAAATGATGCGCCGTGGCCGCACGGCTCCGAACGGTGGGCTCTACATAACCATGGCGCATTTGGACCCGAAAATGGTGGTCCAACAATTCAAGGGCATGGTGGACCGATGCCGCGATGTCGGTTTCGATCTTGTCGGTGGCTTGGTCGAAGTCGTGCCGACCGCACACTACATGATGGGTGGAGTCAAATTTGGACGCGACTGCCGAACCGATTTGCCAGGGCTTTTTGCGGCGGGCGAGGATTGCGGTGGCGTTCACGGCGCCAATCGGTTGGGCGGCAATGGCGTTGCAAATTCCACCGTATTCGGTGGCGTGGCCGGGGATCACATGCCCCCCTGGGTGGTGAAAGAAGGGCAAATGGCCGAGCCCGACGATAGCGTAATCGAAGCGGCTATCGAGCGCTCGCTGACGCCGTTCGGAAACACCGAGGGGAACTTCAATGATGTACGCTTGAAGCTCTATGACGTGATGTGGGACGATGTGGGTATCATGCGTACTGAGACAACTCTCAAACGTGGCCTCGAGTCCCTAGCCGCATTGCGCGAGGAGCTATACGGTATCGGATTGCCCGAGAATAGTAGGGCATTCAATCTGTCCTGGCAGGATTGGATGAATCTCGACAGTCAAATATTGGTTGGACAGGCTATTGCGACCGCGGCGTTGGCGCGGGAGGACTCCCGAGGTGCGCATTTCCGAGAAGATTTCCCGGAGACACGCGACCTGGAGAACTCTACCAATACCGTGGTTCGTCTGGAAAATGACGAGCTGACGATCGAGAATACGCCGGTTTCCTTCACTCGAGTGAAGCCGGGCGAAACTCTGATCGTCGAGGATGCGGCTTAGGAGATCGGTCATGATCAAACAAGAAGCGATATTAGCGGCGGGCAAAGAGGTGATGAGCCGAGCCGCGATTGAAATTCCACAGGACTACAAGGACGGTCTTCGCTCGATGGCGAACGAGGAACAAGAAGAGCTTAGCCGCTTCGTTCTTGAGTCCATGTTGGAGAATTACGAGGCAGCCGAGGCCGATCGCCGTGCTATGTGTGCGGATACGGGCGTGCCGCGTTATTTCGTCAAGTCGGGCAACGAGGCGGTGATCGAAGGCGGGTTTGTAGCCCTCGAGGAAAGTCTCCGTCGTGCTACTGCGGAAGCGACCCATGAAATACCGCTTCGGCCAAATCGGGTTCATCCATTGAATCGGCAAGACAATGACAACAATGTGGGCATCAACGCGCCCGAGATCGACTACTCCTTTGAACCGGGTGGTGACTGGCTGGATATCACGACCGTTCACAAAGGCGGTTTGTTTGGATCCGACTACCGGATGCTGTTCCCTGGTGATGGTATAGACGGCATCAAGAAGTTCTTCCTTGATGTCATGTATGAGTTCGGCCGTCGTGGGCTGGCTTGCCAGCCTGCCATCGTAGGAATCGGGGTCGGTGGTTCGAAGGATATCTGTATGACGCTCGGTAAACAGGCTGCTTGTTTGCGCGTGGTCGGAGATGCCAATCCGGATCCGGCAATTGCGGAGCTCGAGGAAGAGATGAAGGAGCTCGGGAATAATATTGGCATGGGTCCCATGGGCTTCGTTGGAAAGTCCATGGTTATCGATTGCCATATCGAGGCCGGCTATTGTCATACCGGTGCTATGCCAGTGAGCGTTCATAGTTTCTGTCTGTCATCGCGGCGTGCGACTGCAAGAATACACGGCAACGGCGAAATGACTTTCAGAACCGATCCGAATTGGTTCACCCCTTACATGAGACGGGATACGGTGACATGGGAAGCGACGGAGCTGTCGAAAGCGGTCGGCTAAAGAAAGTCCGACTAAAGACGCCAGTCACGAAAAAAGATTTGGCAGGCCTTGAGCTGGGCAATGTCGTCTACCTCGACGGCATCGTCTATACCGGCCGCGAGGGGCTCTATCAGCGAATTATCGCTGACGGCGAGACCCCGCCGGTGGACCTGGAAGCGCTTACCAATGTGACCTTTCATTGCTCGCCAGCGGCGTCGGTAAATGAAGACGGTAGTTTCAATGTGGGCGCGGTTACCGCGACGGCGAGTTTCCGGTTTGCCAAATGGTTGACCGAATGGTTCGAGGTTTCCGGTGTCAAAATAATCATCGGTAAAGGGGGCATGGCGGAAGAGGATTATAAAAAGTATTTCGTCCCCAACGACGCGATTTACCTAACCACTGTCGGTTATGGCACCGGGGCGCTTCTGGGCCGTGGAATCAAGCGAGTGCAAGCTGCGCACTGGTTGGAAGAGCTTGGCATTGCACAAGCAATGTGGGTGCTGGAAGTGGAAAATTTTGGGCCTTTCCTTGTGGAAAGCGACCTCAATGGCAATTCCTTGTTCGAGCAGGAAAATCGTGCGGTCAATGCCAATATCGATAAGGTGTTTGAAGGTTTGCGCGAGCCCGCATTGAAACGATATGGCGAAACCACCTCGCGGTCCGACGAAGTAGTCTAAGATAACCGGCTAGACGATGGCCGGTTTTTATCGGTTCTCTCCGGAAACTATCGAAAAAATTGGGAGCCGATCCCAACCTATGCTAGCTGGGTCTGCTGGGGTGAAAGGCCGGTACCGGCTCCCAGAATCGAGTCCGCATGTGATGCATGCGGATCCGAGCACATTTAAAACGATTTAGAGATTGAACCGATGGCCCGGGCGTCACAGTTGTTGAGCCCGCCGCAATCGGAATTGTCGTTTAAATCGTTGTCTGTATAGGTCACTGCGAAATTGAAGCCGCGAATTTCGCGACTGAGCGCAAGCGACCAATCCGTAAAGTCGACGCCTGCTGCACGATCGAACCAGCCGGTGCCTACCGTTGCGTCAAAGTTGAACTTGTACGGCAATGGAACGCTGAGGCTGGCAGCGAAGTAGTAGAACTCGCCCGCGTTGGCCGTATAGTCCGGCGAATAGGTGAATGATACGCCGAGCGAGGCGAGGCCGAAATCGTAACCGAGGCCGCCTGCATACTCTACGTAGTCGTTACCGGTGCCGCTGGTGTCCGGGTAGGTGTACCAGATGGCGTAGAAGTCGACCGATACGCCGGAAAGCTCGGTGTTGATACCGGCGGTCCAATCCAGTTCGAGGTACGACGGATCGGCCGGGCCGAAATTGACGTTCGAGCCCCAAACGCTGCCATAGATATTGATCGGAACGGGCGCTCCGAACGTTTTCTGGAGGCCCAATGAATAGCCAAACGTGCCTTGTAATGCGGGATTGCCGCCAGTCTGCGAAACGCCACGGAAGGAGTAGTCGCTTGCCAACGTAACGTCCGCGGAAAATTCGCCTGGAATTTGATTGAAAAATGCGTCAACGCCGTCTTCGTCCTTTTTATCGGCGGCATATGCAGCGCCTCCAAGCGTGAACATGGTCGCTACCGCAATTGCAATTAATCGGTTCCACATTGTGCTGATCCTTCGTTGTTAGTGCTCGTTTATTTATCTGCTGCCCCTCAGCAGCTAATTTCAAAATACGCCGCCGGAAATTAATTTCCACTGGAAAATGGCCTGCAAATATTTGAAAAACCGTGATTTTTTAGCCCGTTGCAATTTGGCAACTGGGCCAGATTCTGAATAGAAACAAGGCATTATGATTAATTATTAATCAGAAAATAAAATGATATGTATTTATGCATGCGTTTATTCGGACGATTTCCGATGAATGCGTAAAAGGGTCGTGCCGGGCCGTCAGGATTGGCTATTTATTAGGCACGGATTTGGCCCACTCGCGGAGCTTTCAGAGTCTTTGATCCGGTGAGATTTGACCGTTAGAGTGCGCGCGGAAAAGAAGATCGAAGGAAATTTGATGGGAGATGGCGCTTCATCGTCTGGATTCCGGCCGCCTTCGGCTGACGCGTTATTACAATCAGCGTCGCTGTCGGCAGTACTCGACCGATTCGGCCGCCAACTGGTGACCGACACCTTGCGCGAGGTACTTGCGGAATTGCGCACATCTATTGCGGCGGGCACTGCGTCGGAGGCTCAGATGCAGGAAACGCAGATCGCCGAGGCGGTAGGTGTCCGGCTTTCGGCCTGGGAACAGCCTTCGTTGCGTCCGGTGTTCAATCTTTCCGGCACGGTACTGCATACCAATCTCGGGCGCGCGCCGATGCCCACCGAGGCGATTGACGCGGTTGCGATGGTTGCCAAAGGGGCGTCCAATCTGGAATACGACCTTGCCAAGGGGCGTCGTGGCGACCGCGACAGCCATATCGAGCCGTTGATCTGTAAATTGACCGGTGCCGAAGCGGCAACCGTGGTCAACAACAATGCCGCTGCGGTGCTGTTGGTGCTGAATGCGTTGGCCCTGCGTAAGGAGGTCCCGGTCTCGCGCGGCGAACTGGTCGAGATCGGTGGCTCGTTTCGCATTCCGGATATCATGGCGCGGGCCGGTTGCAAGCTGCGCGAAATCGGCACCACCAACCGAACCCATAAAAAGGATTTTGCGGAAGCGATCGGGTCCAAGACCGCATTATTGATGTCGGTCCATACAAGCAACTATGAGGTGACCGGATTTACCGCCTCGGTGCCGCAACAAGAATTGGCGGCGCTTGCCCATGAGAATGGATTGCCCTACGTGGTCGATCTCGGGAGCGGCATGTTGGTCGATATGTCTCGTTTCGGACTGCCCCATGAACCGACCCCGCAAGAAGCGATCGCGGACGGTGCCGATCTCGTCACTTTTAGCGGCGATAAGTTACTAGGTGGGCCGCAGGCCGGGCTCATTGTCGGACGGGCCGACCTTATCGCTAAGATCAAGAAGAACCCCCTGAAACGGGCCCTCCGGCTCGACAAGATGACCATCGCCGCGCTTGACGCGGTCTTGCGTCTCTATCTCGATCCGGATCGTTTGCTTGACCGATTGCCATCCTTAAAGGCGTTGTCGCGATCCCGATCGGAGATTATGGAACAGGCGATAGGATTGACCGCTCCGTTGGAAAAGACACTTGGCGACCGCGCGATGGTTAAGGTGGTGGAACTGGAAAGCCAGATCGGCAGCGGCGCGCAACCGACCGAGGTCCTGCCAAGTGCCGGCCTTTCGATTGAACCTGCTGGTGGGAAGCGTGGCCGCGGTGCGCGGTTAAAAACACTGGCAAAAGCCTTTCGCGAATTGCCGGTACCCGTGATCGGGCGTATCGGCGATGACGCATTTCTGCTCGATCTCCGGTGTCTCGACGAGAAAACGGAATTCGTAAGCCAACTGGACAGGCTGCGGTTGGACCAGCAATGATCGTCGCGACCGCCGGGCATATCGACCACGGGAAAACGGTTTTGGTGCGGGCGCTAACCGGCGTCGATACGGATCGATTGCCGGAGGAAAAAGCACGCGGGCTTTCGATCGATCTCGGATTTGCCTATCAGGCGTTGGACGATGTCACGACAATCGGTTTTGTCGACGTGCCGGGTCACGAAAAATTTGTTCGTAATATGCTGGCCGGCGTAACCGGCATCGATTTCGCGCTTTTGGTCATCGCCGCCGATGATGGGCCGATGCCGCAAACCGAAGAACATCTGGCGATACTTGATTTGCTCGGCATCGAAACCGGCGCTATTGCGCTTACTAAAATCGATCGGGTCGAGGAAGCGCGCATCGCCGACGCTAAAGAAGAAATCGAAATGCTTGTCGCGGGTACGGTGATGGAACAAGCAGAGATATTCCCCTGCTCCGGTCAAACCGGCGACGGTGTGCCGGCACTTAAAGATCGATTGCATCAGGTAGCGAGGGAATCTGCGGACCGCGCGGCGCGCGGCCGTTTTCGAATGGCTGTCGACCGCACATTTACCCTGCCGGGGGCGGGGTTGGTTGTTACCGGCACCGTGTTTTCCGGCTCCGCGTCGGTCGGGGACCGTCTTTTGCTTTCGCCGCAGGGGTTGGACGTTCGCATCCGCTCAATCCATGCGCAAAATCAAGAAAGCGAGACTGGTACCATCGGCCAACGCTGCGCGCTCAATCTCACGGGCTCCGGCGTTGATCGTGCATCGGTAGGTCGCGGCGATTGGGTGTTGGCGGCGGATGCCCATGCGCCAACCGCACGTATTGACGCATTGGTCCGGGTGTTGCCGAGCGAACGGCGACCGCTGCGCCATTGGACACCGGTTCATATCCATCTTGGCGCCAAGGACGTTACCGGCCGCATCGCTATGTTGGAGGAATGGGAAATCGTCCCCGGTGAACGCGGATTGGTGCAACTCGTGCTCGACGAAGAAATTGGTGGATTGCGCGGTGACCGGCTGATCTTGCGCGACCAGTCGGCACGCCGAACCGTTGCCGGTGGCATGGTGCTGGATCCCTTCGCGCCCCAACGCGGCAGGCGCAATTCCGACCGAATTCGATTCTTGCAGGCGCTTTCCGCCCGTGATCCGTCTCACTCCTTAGCAGAATTATTGGACTGCGAACGAGGGGGAGTCGATCTCGGCCAGTTTGCTATTAGTTGGAACCTAAGTAGCGACGAAGCGGATGCGCTATGGCGACAGGTGGAGATGGTACGCTTGGGCCGGGCCGAACAAGCGGTCGGCATTGCGAGGCCTGCATGGGAGGAAATTCAAACAGCCATTATTGGCGGGCTCGAAGCGTGGCACAGGAAATGGCCTGAACGGCCTGGTCCCGAAGACGAACGGCTCCGCCGGACACTTCCCTTGGGGGTAACTGAGATCGTCCACGGAGCGGCACTGCTTGACCTGATCAAAAGCGGCAAGGTCCAGCGCGAGGGGGCGAGCGTCTGTCTACCGGGACACCGGCCCGAATTCGAAGGCAAGGAGGCGAGCCTTTGGCAAGAGCTTGCCGGGCTGATGGAGAATGATGAATTGCGGCCACCACGGACCCGTGAACTGGCAGCGGAAACCGGAATCGATCTCAAACAGATCGAGAGCCTGCTCAATCGTGCCTCGGGTATGGGGCTTGCCTACCGTGTCGCCGATAATCGTTACTTTTTGCCGGAGACGGTGCTCGCATTGGCGGAAATCGCCGAACGCTTGGCGTCGAAATCCGGCGACGGGATGTTCGATGCCAAGAATTACCGCGACGCCACGTCGATCGGTCGGAATGTGGCGATTGAGGTGCTGGAATTCTTTGACAAGCAAAAGTTCTCCAAGCGCGTTGGTGACAAGCGCACGATCGAGCGGTCGGCACAGGAAGTTTTCGGCGAGTCCATGTCTTAAGGTCGATTCCGAGGCAAGCCGGTTAGCTGGTGCGGTTGTTTGCTTTGGATAGTTTATTGTGCCTGCGACTACTGTGTTTGGGGGTGGTCAAAAAAATCGGGTCCATTAATGTGTGTTTCGACGGGTATCCGGCCCGATGCTCCTGGGCACCTTGCTAATCCGTTTCGAGGAATTCACCGATGAGTTTGAAGAACTGCCATAATTTTCAAGATTTTAGGGCGCTTGCCAAACGGCGCCTGCCCGGGCCGATCTTTCACTACATCGACGGTGCCGCCGATGATGAGCTGACTTATCGACGTAACACCGAGGCGTATGACGATGTGGATCTGGTCCCCAACGTTCTCGCCGGTGTCGAAAATGTGGATATGAGCGTCGAGGTCATGGGCCAGCAACTCGACATGCCCTTCTATTGTGCGCCAACGGCGTTGCAACGGCTGTTTCATCACGAAGGCGAAAGGGCGGTGGCGCGAGCGGCTGCCAAATACGGGACGATGTTCGGCGTGTCGTCGTTGGCAACGGTGACGGTTGAAGAGATTGCCGCCATTACCGACACGCCCAAGATGTTCCAGTTCTATTTTCACAAGGATCGCGGTTTGAACGATGCGCTGCTGGAGAGGGCAAGGGAGTCGAATTTCGGCATTATGGCGTTGACCGTCGATACGATTACCGGTGGAAACCGGGAGCGCGATTTACACACGGGCTTCACCTCTCCACCGAAACTCACGCCGAAGTCCTTGTTGAGTTTTGCCGCCCATCCGGCGTGGGCGTGGAATTTTCTGACTAAAGAAAAGTTCGATATGCCCCATCTCTCCGGCCACGTGGATGCGGGAACCAATCTGGCAGTATCCGTCGGCGAATATTTTTCGACGATGCTCGATCAATCCATGAATTGGAAAGATGCGGAGAAGCTTTGCGCCCAATGGAACGGCCATTTTGCACTTAAGGGCGTAATGAGTGTGGAGGATGCCAAGCGCGCGGTCGATATCGGCTGCACCGGGATTATGGTGTCCAATCATGGCGGCCGGCAGCTCGACGGCTCGCGGGCGCCGTTCGACCAACTTGCCGAGATTTGCGATGCGGTTGGGGACAAGCTGGATGTTATTTGCGAAGGCGGCATCCAGCGAGGAACGCACATTCTGAAAGCGCTTGCCATGGGAGCGAAGGCTTGTTCGGGCGGGCGATTTTATCTGTATGCTCTTTCAGCCGCGGGCCAGGCGGGTGTGGAGAAAGCGCTTGGGAATTTTAGAACCGAAATCGAGCGTGACATGAAACTGATGGGGGTCACGAAAATCGACCAGCTCAGTCGTGAAAGTTTGCGCTTCCGCAACAGTTCAGGTTCATCAGAGAGACTATCGGAGTAGCCGCGCCGACAATCATGGTTTCGTCTCTGCTTGTAATATCAGAGAGTTAGAGATTCATCCCTTGCCTTTGACCGCCAACGCATTGATATTTCCCGCGGAGGCGTAACGTTGCCCGGTGGTGCGCCCGGTCTTCAAAACCGGTGAGGGGTGTTAAGCCGCTCCTGGTGGGTTCGACTCCCACACGCTTCCGCCAAATTCGTTCACTCAATCCCAAAAAAAGCAGGAACCGACATGGCTCGCATTCCCTATCCAGACCTTTCGCAATTGCCGCAAGACGTGCAGGACTTGGCGGCCCGTATCGATCCGATGCTGAACGTCTTTCGCATGCTGCCTTACGCGGAGAGTGCCTATTACGGATTTATGAAATTCGGTAATGCGCTGTTGCTGAAATCCGCGCTCGATCCGGTCCTGCGCGAGATCATGATCTTGCGTGTCGGATATCTGTCCAGTGCAGGGTATGAAATTTATCAACACGAAAAGATCGCAGGCCATGTGGGCATGTCTGACGAAAAAATTGCCGCATTGCCGCAGGGCGAAAACTCGGACGTTTTTGACGATCTCGAAAACTTGGTCATTCGATTTACCGATGAAATCGTCCATGACGTTAAAGCCAGCAACGCGACTTTCGAGGCGCTGGCAGAAGAGTTCGATCATCGCCAGATGAACGAAGCGGTGCTTACAGTTGGCTTCTATATGATGGTTTGCCGCTATTTGGAAAATTTCGAGATCGAGATCGAAGAAGAAAGCGACGTAGACCCGACGCTCAACTTCGCGCCGAAGAGTTGAAGGCGGTACGATCTCTCGGGCATAGTGAATATCCGAACGAAGAAATGCGAGGAAGTGATGGCGCAAATCGCAGAGAAAAAAGAGGCTGTATCGCCTGAAACAGTGCCCGCCGGTACTGATTTGGTGGAATGGTATTACGAACAGGGCTTTTCCGATGGTCTGCCGGTGGTTCCGCCGACGCCGGAAAAAATGGAAGCCATGTTGGAGGCCTTGGGCGGCGAGCCGGAATTGGTCGAATGCCGCGTGCCGCCGCGATGGGGCAGCCTCACCCGCGAAGTGTTGGCGGCCAATCTGGTTATGGCCGGGTGCAAGCCGGACTATGCGCCGGTCGTGCGCGCGGCGATACTGGCGCTGACCGACACCGCCTTCAATTTGAACGGAGTCCAGGCGACGACCCATATGGCCTCTCCCTTATTGGTCGTAAACGGGCCGGTTCGGAATGAGATCGATATGAACGCGGGGTGCAATACGTTCGGCTCCGGCAACCGCGCCAATGCGACCATCGGGCGGGCTGTGCGGCTGATTCTGCTGAACGTCGGCGGTGCCTGGCCCGGCGATCTCGATAAGTCGGCGCTCGGCTCACCGGCCAAATATACCTATTGCATTGCCGAAAATGAGGAGCTGACCCCGTTCGTGCCGTACCATGTGGAGAAAGGATATGACGCGGAAGACTCGACCGTCTTCGTGATGGCAGCCGAACCCCCGCATTCGGTCACTAATCATGTAGCCGACGATCCGGAAGGAATTCTGGACTCCATCTGTTCGGCGATGAGCACTTTCGCGAACAATAACGCGGTTTCGAGCGGTCATTGCGCTGTCGTCCTCGGGCCCGAGCACGCCAAGACCATCGGTGACAAAGGTTGGCTTCGGAACGATATCAAAAATTATCTTTGGATGAATTCCGGCAATCGTTTTGGCGATATCGCTTTCGACCATCGCTACGGCAAGGTCTACAATCGCAATCTGCCGAAATGGTACAAGCGCGGTCTTGAGGATCGCATTCCGATTGTGCCGTCGGCGGAACATATTCATTTGTTCGTTGCCGGCGGTGAGGCGGGGCGCTTTTCCGCATTTATTCCCGGCTGGGGCCACATGACCAATCCAGTGTTGCGATCGCTCTCGGGTATGCCCGCGATGACCGGCCCCGTCTGTATCGATGGCACCTGTTACTATTAGAACCGACTAGGAGGGATCATGCCTTTGGACAATCCGAGCGATGTACACGCGGTTTACGATCCGCGCGGCATCGTCGAGGCCGAGACGGTACCTATTTCTTCGCGGGCAAAGAAGCTCGACGGGGTACGGCTTGCCGTTCTCGACAATACCAAATGGAACGCCAACAAATTGTTGCGCCGGACCATGAGCAAAATGAACGATGAGCTCGACTTCGCGGAAATCAATTACTACCGCAAGGAAAGTTTTTCGAAAAACGCGGCCGATGATTTGGTCGCCGAGATCGCCGAGAACAACGACATAGCGATCACAGCGATCGGCGACTGAGGATCTTGCACATCGTGCTGTATGCATGACGGTGTAAGCCTTGAAAAACTTGGTCTCCCGACCGCGGTGATATGTACGACCACGTTCGAGCATGAAGCCCATGTACAGCGGGCTGCCCTCGGTATGGAAGACCTGGAGCCGGCTATTATTACTCATCCGCTGAGTACGCTCACGGACGAGGAGATCGATGGGCGGGTCGACGAGGCTATCAGCCAGATCAAGAAGATACTGCTGGGCGCGTGAGCGGCGGAGCAGATGACGGGCAACAGCGGGTTCTGGACGGCGTTCGCGTTCTAGATCTGACGCAATATTTTTCGGGCCCTCTAGCGACATTGTTTCTTGCGGGCCTGGGGGCGGAGGTCATTCGTATTGACCCGCCTGCAGGCGACCATGCGTCGGGCACTCCGCTTTTTGCCGGCCCGAAGGGCGTCTCAATAGAGCGCCAGACGGATGATGATCTGGGCGCGGTATTTCTCAAACGCTGCCGAGCTAAGAAGGCAATCACGCTCAACCTCAAGAGTGACGAAGGCCAGGCGTTGTTCTACCAATTGGCCGAGCATGCGGATGTCGTGGTGGATAATTTCAGCGTCGGCGTGACGGAGAGACTTGGTGTCGACTACGAAACTCTCTCGAAAAAGCATCCTCAAATTATTTGTTGCGCCATCACCGGGTACGGCTCGACTGGGCCCGAAGCGGGCAAGCGGTCTTTCGATGTGATGGCGCAGGCGATGTCGGGATTGATGAGCCTGACCGGCGAACCGGGCGGCAAACCGATGAAAGCGGGCTCGGCGCTTGCGGACGCGATTTCCAGCAGTTTCGCCTTATCCGGTGTGCTGGCAGCTTTGTTCCAGCGCACCCGTACGGGCAGGGGCCAATTCGTCGATATCTCGATGGTCGATTGCCTTTTTTCGCTCTTGTACGATGATCCTCATGAGGCATTTGGCGACTTGGATTGGCCGTTGCAGCAAGGCAATCGCATTCCGCGCTTTTCGCCGTTCAATACCTACGAAGCCAAGGATGGTACGATCGTCATTGGCGTCACCACCAACGAAAACTGGGCCAAACTTGCGCGTATAATCGGCCGCGACGAACTGGCGGAAGATTCCGACTATGCGGATATGAGCTGGCGAGTTCGACACAACGACAAGGTGGATGAGCTCGTTGAAAATTGGTCGAAAGGAATTACTGCCGCTGACGCACTCTCTGCCTTGGAAGCGGCCAACGTGCCCGCAAGTGCGGTACAGGATATCCATACGATCAAAGAATGGCCGCATATGCACGCACGCGAAATGATCGTGCCGCTGATGCATCCTGCGTTGGGTGCCCTGCCTGGGCTGGCGGCAGCCGGATTTCCGATCAAACTAAGCGCAGCGGAGACCGGTTATGATGGTGCCGCAGTAACGTCGGGCCATCATAATTCCGAAGTCTATAGGGAATTGCTCGGACTTACCGAGGCTGAAATCGAGCAGCTCGAAAAGGACGGCATATTGTAATCTTCAGAATTGCGCGTTTATTCCTGACGCGATGAGCCCGCTGCCAATGGATCTCCCTTCGCGCGGGTGGTTTGCCAAATCCGAATACCGATCACCAGGATGGCCAGGAAAATAAAGAAGATCGCCAATGGCCGTTCCAGGAAGATCATGGGTCCGTCATTATGCAGCAATAATGCCTGGCGCAGCGCCCGTTCGGCACCCGGACCGAGAATGAATGCAATAATGAAAGCGGGCAGGCTGTAGTCGAACTTTTTGAAGAAATAGCCGACAAAGCCGAATATCAACATCATGGCCACGTCAAACAATGTGTTGCGGAGCGCATAGACGGCAACGACCGAGGTCAGGAAGATAAAGGGATAAATGACCCGCATGGGTAACCGCGCCATCGCTCGGCCGATTACTCCGCTTCCCCAATATCCCATCACGAAATAGGTAATGATGCAGAGAATGCCCGATGCGAACAGGCCATAAATCGTATCGCGTTCTTCGATGAAAATACGCGGACCGATATGCATGCCATGAATGAGGAAAACGCCTCCTAGGAGGGCCGCGGCAACACTACCCGGAATGCCAAGCGTCAGCAGCGGGATAATATTTGCGCCGGACACCGAATTGTTGGCGGCTTCGGCGGCGGCGACGCCCTTGATTTCGCCTTCCCCCCATTTGTCGTCGGGTGCGGCGGAGCGGCGGGCTTCTGCATAGGCGACGAAACAGGCGGCTGACGCGCCGACGCCCGGCAGCATGCCGATAATCGTGCCCATGCCGGTAGATTTGGCCATGACCGGCAGGCATCGTCTCAGTTCATACCAAGGTACGTAATTGTCTTCGGGTATTTTCGATCGTTCCGACATCATACGTTCGGAGCCGAGCGATCCTCGGTCGGCTATCTGGACGAACACTTCCGAACAAACGAAGACGCCGAGGAGAACCGGCACAAGCCCGATGCCTGTTTCCAGGTAATTTACTTCAAACGTGAGCCGCGGCAGCGAGCTGATGGGGTCGAGGCCGATAATGGCTAGCAATATCCCTAACGCAGTGCTGATCAGGCCACGCATGATCGAGGCGCCGATGACGCTGCCGATAATGACGAAGGCCGTGCAATAGACCGCGAAGATTTCCGGTGGCCCCATGCGAGCGGTATAGATGGCGATAAACGCGGCGCCGAATATCAATAGACATTCTGAGAACATGTCGCCGGCCGCCGAGGCGATTACCGCCATTTTCAAAGCTTTGCCCTGCTTGCCTTGGCGAGTGAGCGGATAACCCTCAATTTGTGTCGCGGAAGCTTGCGGCGTGCCGGGGGTATTGAACAAAATCGCAGGGATGGACCCGCCGAAGCTCGCTGATTTACCGATCGTATAGACGAAAATCAGGGCCGATAAGGGTTCGAGATAAAAGGACAGCGGAATGATCATCGAGATCGCCGCCGAGGCGGTTAGGCCAGGCGTCGCGCCGGCGAGCAGGCCGATTGTCGTGCCCAGAATTGCGTAAAAAATCGCCCACCCGCTGGTGAATAGCGTAATGAAACCGTCGACAATTGGATGGTCCATAGCTTGCAGCCCCTACACGCCAATAAACTTCCGGAAAGATCCGAAAATATAAAAGTTATCGAATTCCAATATGAGTCCGCGCGGTTCGGAGAGCCTGAGAACGCCAAAGAAAACGATGTAATAGACGCTCATCGAAATTGTCGGAATCGTAACCAACCATTTGATCCCGCGGTTGCCGAAGAGGGCAAGCGTTGCGGACAGACACAATATCGACGGGATCAAATATTGGAAAAGGTTCATCAAGCCCAAATATGCGAAAGCGATCGCGGACATGGGCAGAACCCAAGCAATGAATAGATAAAGTTCGTGAGGCAAGTCGGCGATTTTTCGTCCCAAAATCTCCAAACTTTCCAGCTTGAGTGATTCCGGTTCTTCCTTGCGCATTGCAAAGAACGAGAAGATGACAAAACCCACGGTCAGTATCAGCAAGGTGATGCAAACGCTGAGTGGGAAGGTGTCGGGATCCATGCCGTGGCCGAACGGATCTTCCTCGATTCTGAAAACCTGAACGAAGAAAATCAGCGTGACCGCTAGCATCACGAGAGACGAAATAAAATTATTGCGTGCCGACATGCTGTAACCCTGCCGAAAATAGCTGTCTGAAAATGGAGAGCTAAACGGAAAGTGGGGTGAGTGCCGTGCACTCACCCCAAAACCGAATTGATTGTACGGTTATTTCTTTTTCTTGCTCGCTGCTTTCAGCTCATCCACCAAAGGCTTCCATTGTTTTGTCAGCCCTTTGTAGTAGCTGAGCGTCGCCGGACCGGCCTTATATTTCGCCGGCAAACCAGCTTTCTTCAGCAATTTCCCGTAAGCTTTATGGCCCGTCATGTTTTTGCATGCTCCGTCCAAAGCGGCGATGCGCTTATCCGAAACGGCTTTCGGCGCCATGATGATCATCGGCGTGAACACTTCGAGAAGATTCAGACCTTGTTCCTTAACTGTCGGGATCTTTTTGTTGTTCGGGTCGCGTTCGGGATAGATCAAACCGAGCGCCTTAACCTGATCCTGGAAACCATTGATCAGATGGACGCCGATAACCGAGAAATCGACCTGTTTACCGATCAAAAGACCACGTGCTGGCGAACCGCCTTTAGCCGGAACGTCAACGGCCTTCAAATTATTACGTTTGGCGAATGCCAAGCCGGCGATGCCCCAGGTGCTGGTACGGCCAGGCGTGGAATAACGTAATTTCCCAGGGTTGGCCTTAACGTGATCGACCAGTTCCTTGGCGGTTTTGAATTTGCTTTCCTTATGAACGAACACGGCGGGCAACAGGCGGCCGACCATGCAGACGATCTTGAAATCTTTGAACGGATCAACCGGAGCTTTCCGGAACTGGGTCGAGAAATAGAACGATCCGCCGGATGCGAGATAGAGCGTATAACCATCAGGTTTGGAGTCCGCTACGTACTTCGCGGCTGGTACGCCTGAGCCACCGGCCTTGTTGACGATGATCAAAGGCTGATTGTTGATGTAGGTCGGTGCCACCGAAGCAAGCGCACGGGCATAGGAGTCGGTGCCACCACCGGCGCCAAAGCCGACGACAAGCGTAATCGGTTTTTCCGGGAACGCAGCAAACGCCGGAGACGCCATGGTGGCAATAGCGCCAGCTGCTAGTATTTTCTTGAGATGCATAATGTCCTCCCTATGCAAAATATTGTTCAGTCTATATACGGCAGCGGTATTCATTGTGCCCCTAACCGCTTGGCCCAAAACCTAACACAGGCTTGTCATATTTTTCCAGCACCAGATTCTGCTATGATGATCCTAAAAAGGGCAACCAAATCGCCCTACGTGTAGTTAAAGGGAAGATGCTTCGAAGGGGGAAATCATGGCAATTGAAACGGTCGCAGTCCTGAGCCCGGGGGATATGGGCCACAATTACGGAATCGCGCTCAAACAAGCCGGCTTCCGGATCATTACTTGTTTGGCGGATCGCAGCGAACGAACCAAAGAGCTTGCTGCAAAGGCGGAATTCGAAGATGTGTCTAATCTCGATGATATCACCCGCGAAGCGGATTTGATCCTTTCGATTATGCCGCCGGCTAATGCAGTCGGTACCGCGAAAGAGGTGGCCGAGGCAATGAAACGAACCGGCGAAACGCCGATCTATGTGGATTGCAACGCAATTTCGCCGGATACGTCGAAACTCGCCGGCGCGCCAATCACCGAGGCCGGCGCCGACTATGTCGATGGCGGTATTGTCGGGCCGGGCCCGGGTACTCGCGAGCGAGCGACGAGCATGTATGTCAGCGGCCCGAATGCCAAGGCCATCCAGGCGATCCATGGAAAATATATCGATGTGATCGACCTCGGTCCGGAAATCGGCAAGGCTTCAGCGGCAAAGATGTGCTACGCGGCGATCACCAAAGGGAGTTGGACGCTCTATACCACTGCACTGGTTGCGGCCGAGGCGCTGGGGGTTAGCGAACAATTGCACACGGCGCTGAGATTGAGCCGGCCCTCCATTTGGTCCGATATCGAAAAAATGTTGCCGCGCTTGCCGCTCGATGCGGGCCGCTGGGTCGGCGAAATGGAAGAGATCGCCCAAACCATGGGAAGCGCCGGTTCGTCCTCGCATTTCCATCAGGGAGCGGCGGAAATTATGGAGTTGTTGGATTCGACCCCAATTGGCCGGGAAACGCGAGAGAATTACGATCGCGATCGGTCCCTCGAGCAATGTTTGAAAATTTTCGTCGAGCATTTGCCGGTAAAAAGCGAACGCGCCAAAGCAGCGGAATAGGACTTTCGAACATAATCGTTGCGCCGCTCTCTTGCGCGAGGGCGGCGCATCTTTTATGCCATCGCCGATCATGAGTAGTTGGGAAGACGCAAAGGCTTTAGAGGCCAAACTTATGTTGGAGTCTGCCTTTCGGGAGACCCCGTGTGGCGACGGCACAATGGCGTGGCGCGTTTGGGGCGAAGGGCCGCCCCTGATTATGCTACATGGCGGGGCCGGTTCCTGGCGGCATTGGGTTTTGAACATCCCCACGCTGGCCCAGCATTTTACCCTGTATGTGGCCGACATACCTGGTCTTGGCGATTCCGCCAATCCGCCGATACCTTTTGATACCAGCGATTTTCCCCGTTCCGTCGGGCATCTGGCGGATATTATTTGCACTGGTATCGACACGCTGATCGGCGCGGAAACGAAATTCAAAATTCTCTCTTTCTCGTTTGGCAGCATAAATAGCGGCTACGTCGCGGTGCGCATGGGTGCGCGGATCGAACATCTGGTTCTGGTTGGCGCGGGGGCGCTTGGTCAGTCATGGGCCGGGCTGCCGGACGAGCCGAAATCGCTCCGTGCGGCAAAAACCGATGAGGAACGCCGCGCCGTTCATCGCCATAATCTGGGCATTTTGATGATTGGCGATCCCGACAACATTGACGACCAGGCGGTCTATCTCCAATCAGAGAATGTCGCCCGCGCGCGGCTTCGCAGTTATCGCATCGCGGGTACCGATACGCTTGGCCAGGCGCTTGAACAGGTAAGCATACCGCTGAGCGGCATTTGGGGACGGGGCGATATCTACGCAATCCCTAGCCTCGACCAACGGATGGAATTCATTCAAAAGGTATGCCCCGGCGCCGATTGCCGGGTTATTGACGAGGCGGGGCATTGGGTGATGTATGAGGCACCGGAAGCCTTCAATCGGATCGCCCTGGAACAGCTGGGGGTCAATACCCGAGAAACGGATGCCAAGGTTGGATGAAGATATGACAGCGGAAGAACATATCGCAGCCATCGAAGCCAAAGCGGAGGTGCGGACCTCGCCCTGCGGCGACGACGAGATGGTCTGGCATCTTTGGGGCGAAGGCGAGCCGCTGGTTTTCTTCCATGGCGGTTTCGGTAGCTGGATGCACTGGATCAATAATATCGAATATTTCGCTGAACATTTTCAGGTTGTCTGTCCGGATATTCCTTGCCACGGGGACTCGGCGATGGCACCGGAGCCGCACGATGCGCCCAATATCAGTAAAATCCTGTCGGACGGGCTCGACCATATTTTGCCTCCGCCGACCAGGCTGCGGCTTTGCGGATTTTCTTTCGGTGGGATCATGGCCGGCAACACGGCGGTTTGGCAGGGTGAACGTGTTCACAAATTGCTTGTCGTCGGCTCCAACGGTCTCGATTGCCAGAAGGGTCCGGTATCGGGGCTGAAGGATTGGCGCAAGGCGGATACCGAAGAAGAACGGCTTGCCTGTCATCGGCGCAATCTGGAAGTCATCATGTTCGGTGATCCCGCCAAGGTCGATGACGTTGCGGTTTGTCTGCAGGATCGGAATACGCGCCGCGCTCGCATGAAGTCGCGCCATATTGCCAGTACGCCGGCTTTGCTAGACGCATTGCCGAAATTGAAAGGCACGTTGCTCGGTATTTGGGGCGAGAAAGACATTTATGCCGAGATGTATATGGACGAGCGGCGAGCCGTCTTTGAAGAAGTCCAGCCGGGTTCCGACTTTCGGGTTATCCCGGACGCAGGTCATTGGACGCCTTACGAAGCCGCCGAGGAATTCAACTCCATGGCCCTCGAGATGTTGCAGGGGTGAGCGGCGATGCTGACGGCAGATCAACAGGAATTATTGGCGGGGGCTGTTCCTCGTTCGGACGAAACGAATGAAGAGTGCGTTGCCCGTTTTGCGCAAGCCGCCGAGCGAATAGAGACTCCCTGCGGAAACGGATCGTTGGTCTGGCACAAATGGGGCGAGGGTGAGCCGGTGCTGTTTTTCCACGGAAATCATGGATCCTGGACACATTGGATCCGTAATATCCCGATCATTTCCGAGCACTACTCTGTTTACTGTTCGGACGCACCGGGTCTGGGAGATTCGGACCTGCCGCCGGAGCCCTACAGTCTCGAATGTATCATCGATGCATTCGAAACCGGCGTTTCGGAAATTATTCCCGCCGACGCGCGTATGCATTTCGTCGGTTTCTCCTATGGTAGCGCGATGGCGGCCAATACCGCCTTGCGTTTCAAGGACCGCGCCAAGACGCTCACCATGTGTGCGTCCGCACGGCTGACCGCGACGGCCGAGGTTCAGCGCGTGATGAAGAGCTGGCGACGGGCGGAGACCGACGAAGATCGTTGGGAGGCGCACAAACACAATCTCGCAGAGATGATGATCGCAAAGCCCGAGTGTCTGGATGATCTCGCGGTCTATCTGCAGAGCGGCAATGCGCCCCGTGCCCGAATTCGGACCAAGGATTTCATCCCCCGCGATAATTTGATAAAGGCATTGATAGCTTTAAAGGGCCTGCCGATCCGCAATATCTGGGGCACCAAAGACGGGTTTTATCCACCGTTTCTCGAAAGTAAGCCCGAACTGATCGACGAAAATGACATCGAGCTCGATCTCAAGATCATCGAAAACGTTGCCCATTGGTCGCCCTATGAGGCGTCGGAACAAGTTAATGAATGGTTCCTCGAATGGTTCCGAAAACACGATTAGGACGACGCCGTGGTTGAATTCGAAAATCTACTGGATGGCGGCGTGCCGCGGGCCGGCGAAACGCCGGAGGAATGCGTGGCTCGCTTTGAGGCCGCGTCGGAAGTCGTAACCACCCCATGCGGCGATGGTGATGTGATCTGGCGCGTATGGGGCGAAGGCGAGCCGCTATTGCTGCTCCACGGCAATCACGGAAGTTGGACCCATTGGCTCAAGAATATTCCGTATTTTGCCGAGCGTTACCGCGTCTTTGTCCCCGATGAGCCGGGGCTCGGGGATTCCGGTGTGCCACCTGAACCGCACTCGATGGACGAGATGGCTGACATCATGAATGCGGGGCTCGATATCGTCATTCCCGGCGAGCGCTTCCATATGGCCGGCTTTTCCTATGGCAGCACCATGGGCGGTTATATGGCTGTTAAATTGGGCGACCGCCTCAAAAGCTTCGGCATGATCGGTTCCGCGCGCCTGTCGGGGCAACGCACCATGGTCGAAGGTCTGATCAACTGGAAACGGCTCGAAACCGAAGAGGAAATCATGGACGCGCACCGTCACAATCTCGGCCGCGTCATGTTGAGTGGCCCCGATGCGGTCGACGATCTTGCGCTTTATCTGCAAAGCGTGAATACGCCGCGGGCGCGGGTGAAGTCCCATAAGTTCATGCGAAAGCTTACGCTGCCCGAGGCGCTAGCGGAACTCAGCATCCCCATCACCGTTTTTTGGGGCACGGCAGACCAGTACTACCCACACTTCATGAAAAATTATGACGAGCAGATCGTCGAGCGCGGCATCGATATCGACGTTGACGTTATAGAAGGCGCTGGCCATTGGGCGATCTATGAAGCGCCGGAAATCATGAACGAAAAATTGCAAGCTCTGTTCGAAGCGAATGATTAAAAGGGCACTACGCCCTATACTCCGCCCATGTATTTCGACCCCAGATTATGGCCCTTCACCAAAGGCGTTCGTTTGCGCATCGCCTGGGCGATATTGGTTGGGTTGCTTGCGGCGGCGGTCGGCATCGGACGATTGGCGCTATTAGGCTGGCTGCTGGGTCAGGTCTGGAAGGGCACTCCCTTCGAGCAATTGCTTATGCCGTTCGCGCTCGTTGCTGCGATCATGTTGTTGCGGGGCTGGCTCGAATATTGGCGCAATATGATTGCCCACAAAACGGCGGCGCTGGTCCAGCTTCACATCCGACAACTGCTTTACGACAAGGTCGTCGAACTGGGTCCGGCCTATTTCGGCCATGAGCGCACCGGTGCGGTGATTGCCGCGATGATCGATGGTGTCGAGCAGCTGGAGATTTATTTCGGCCAATATATTCCCCAAGTTTGCATTGCCACGCTCACACCCATCGGCATCTTCGCGTTCGTAGCTTTTCTCGATATGCCGGTGGCCGGGGTCATGCTCGCGGCCGCACTGATAACGCTGCTCGGCCCGCAAATTTTCCATCGATTGGAAGGCGGCAACGCGCGCACGCGATCGATTGCCTTTAAGGCGTTCGCCGCGGAATTTCTCGATGCGGTTCAAGGGCTTGGTACGTTAAAGGCGTTCGGGCAAGCGAAGGCGCGGGCCGAGCTTTTGGCGGTCAAAGCGCGCGATTTGCTGCGATCGACCATGTGGGTACTGGCGACCAATCAGATCGCCCGGGGTCTCACCGATGCGGGCATCGCGATTGGCGTTGCCGCGACGCTGGCCTTGGGGGCGTACCGGTTGGTCGACGGTGAAATGACCCTAACCGCGCTTCTGATGATCCTGATGATGGGTACCGAAGCCTATCGCCCGCTCCGCGATCTTCGGTCCTTGTTGCATGCGGGTATGACCGGGCGCTCGGCGGCAGAGGCCATGCTCGGATTGCTTAACGCAGACCCGGTGGTGATCGAGCGCAAGGATGCCGAACCCGCGCCCGAGCTTGCGCCGACCGTAAGCTTCGAGGATGTCGCGTTTGCTTATCCCGCCGCGCGTCGCCAGGCGCATCAAGGGCTTTCATTCGAGGTTGCCCAAGGCGAGCGCATAGGAATTGTCGGGCCATCGGGATGCGGTAAATCGACGGTGGTGAAGTTGCTCCTCCGCCAGTACGACCCGACGTCGGGCTCGGTCCGTCTTGGCGATAGGAAGCTGTGCGATCTCAGTTTTGCCGACCTTCGCCGTCAGTTGGCGGTGGTCAATCAGGATACTTATTTGTTCCACGGCACGGTCGAGGACAACATTCGTGTCGGCAAACCGGACGCGACCCAGGAGGAGCTGGAAGCAGCGGCGAGATCTGCCAACGCCCATGAATTTATCAGCCGCTTGCCTCAGCAATACGACACCGTAATCGGCGAGCGGGGCATTCGCCTGTCCGGCGGTCAACGTCAACGCATCGCCATTGCCCGGGCGCTCCTTCGGGATGCGCCGATCTTGGTTCTGGACGAAGCCTTGTCGTCGGTCGATGCGGAAAACGAAGCGGTGATCCAGGATGCGCTCGATCGGTTGATGCAAGGCCGTACGGTACTGATTTTTGCGCATCGGCTGTCCAGCGTTATCGGTGCCGACCGCATTTTGGTGCTGGAAGATGGAAAGGTTGCCGAGCAAGGCAATCACCAGGAATTGCTCGCCGCCGGCGGCACCTATCACAAGCTGATGGCCGCCCAGGCGAGCGCGAAAGCGAGCGAAGAACTCACCAATGCGAATGCCGACAATGTGGAGCGTATTACCGCGATGGCGCCCGAGGATGCGACGCGGCTCGCCGAGGCCGAGGCCCAACGGGAACCGACCGATGCCATCCTGCGCGCGGACGGAATGGGATGGACGGCGGTGTTCCGAGAATTGCTGCGTTTTGCGGGTCCGTGGCGAATGCAATTGTCGGCGACATTTTTGCTTGGCATTGCGCGGGTCTGCGCCTTTATCGGCGTCGGTGCGTTAGGCGCGCTTGCGGTCGGCGCGGTCAAGCGGGGCGAGCCGTTTGAGGCCTATCTCATCTGGTTGGCGATATTGGCACCGGCGGCGGGAATTCTTCATTGGCTCGAAAGCTGGCTCGCCCATGATTTCGCCTATCGCATGCTGGCGGAAATGCGGATCGAACTTTTCGAGAAGCTGGAAGCATTGGCGCCGTCCTATCTTTTGCGTCGGCGTACCGGTGACCTTGTCGGAATGGCAACGCAGGACGTGGAAACAGTGGAGTATTTCTTTGCTCACACCATCACGCCCGCATTCGTCGCGGTCTTGGTGCCGTCGGTCGTTTTTGGATTGCTGTTGGCTGAGGGTTGGTTGTTGGCGGTGGCGCTGAGCCCATTCCTAATCTGGGTGGCCATGAGCCCGTTTTTGATGCGAAACCGCATCGACCGGCTGGCGTCCCGTGCGCGCGAGGTGCTGGGTGACCTCAATGCCCATGCAGTGGATACGGTTCAAGGATTGGCCGAGGTCGCGGCATTCCAGGACGAAGGCCGGCGCGGGCGCGAGTTCGTCGATAAAGTACGCGAGCACCATAAAATTCGTTTGCCCTTCTTCAGCGATATGACGTCACAGATGGCTATGTTAGAGACCGCGACCGGGCTGGGCGGGCTCGCGGTCGTCGCCACTGGTGCGCATTTGGTGACGACCGGACAAATCGAGCCGACCACGCTGCCGCTTCTTACTATCCTCGCCATGGCGTCTTTCCTGCCGATTTCGGAAATCGCCCATATCGGCCGACATTTGGCGGATACGCTGGGCTCGACCCGTCGTCTCTACGCGGTAAATGGGGAAGAAGTCGATGTTACAGATGGAGCCGGCGTTCCGGCACCGACGCAAACGGGCGGCGTGGCGTTGGCGATGGAAAAACTTTCCTTCCGTTATTACGGCCGTACGGCCAATGCTCTGCACGAAGTCGATTTCACGATCCCCGCCGGTAAGACGGCGGCCTTGGTCGGCCCCTCCGGCGCTGGCAAAAGTACGACGGCGCATCTGTTTTTGCGGTTTTGGGACCCGGATTCGGGCAAAGTCACCATGGATGGGCATGATCTTCGCGATTTCGAGCTCGACGATCTGCGCCAACGCATCGCGCTGGTAGCGCAAGACACCTATCTCTTTAACGATACGCTGAAAAACAACATTCTGATCGCCAAACCCGATGCGACCGACCAGGAGATCGAGGAAGCAGTAAAGCGGGCGGCATTGGCGGATTTCGTATCTACCTTGCCCGAAGGGCTTTCGGCGCCGGTGGGTGAGCGGGGCATGCAGCTTTCCGGCGGTCAGCGGCAACGGGTCGCCATCGCGCGCGCGTTCCTGAAGGACGCTCCGGTGCTTGTGCTCGACGAAGCGACGAGCCATCTCGACGCGGTGAGCGAGGCAGCGGTCCGGGGGGCGCTCGAAGATCTGATGGCGGATCGCACTACCATCGTTATTGCGCATCGGCTGTCGACCATCCGCAATGCGGATGTGATTATCGCGCTCGAAGAGGGCCGCGTTGCGGAAATCGGCACCCATGACGAACTACTCGCGAAGGGCGGCCTCTACGCCAAACTGGTGTCCCATCAATTGGCCGGTGCGGAGAAGGCGGCGGAGTAGCTACGCGGTCAACATCATCGCCATCAACCGGTGGATAACCACCGGAATCGCGATCCAATAAATTACGAGAAATATCATTTGCGCGCGCTCGCTTTGAATTCCGAGCTTTGGCGCGAGTTTTTTTGGAAACGCGGGCTGCCAGAAGCAAAATGCCACGATCGCGGCGATGGCGAGCAGGTAGGGCAGCATGGGCCAAGTAAAGGTCATTTCGACGCTCTAGCAGTTGAGGTTCTCATTCTCAACCATGTGCTGCGCCATCTTGCGTCAGGCTCCAACTCCGGGTGTAATCGTCCCCGACTTATAAAAAGAAAATCGGGAGGTTTTTAATGGCATCGCTCAAGCGCTATCAGCACTATATCGGCGGCGAATGGGTGGACCCGGCGTCCGGCGAGTGGCTCGAAAGTTTCAACCCATACACTGGCCAACCCTGGGCCGAATTTCCACGCGGCGATGCGGCAGACGCGGACCGCGCGGTAGCCGCGGCGCACAAAGCCTTTACTTCCGGCGATTGGCCGTCGATGGGCCCGACCGCTCGCGGCGCGTTGATGCGCAAACTCGGCGATCTGATCGCTGCAAACGCCCAAGAGCTGGCCCAGACCGAAGTTCAGGATAACGGAAAGCTAATTGCCGAGATGGGAGCCCAGCTCGGCTATATCCCCCAGTGGTACTATTATTATGGCGGCCTCGCGGACAAGATCGAAGGCTCGGTGCTGCCGATCGATAAGCCCGAAACCTTCAACTATACGCTCCACGAGCCGCTCGGCGTTTGCGTGGCCATCACGCCGTGGAATTCGCCCTTGCTGATCACCGCATGGAAGCTGGCGCCGGCATTGGCGGCGGGAAACACGGTGGTGCTGAAGCCGTCGGAATTTACCTCGGCGTCGGCGTTCGAATTCGTCAAACTGGTTGAAGAAGCGGGATTCCCGCCGGGTGTGGTCAATGTGGTTTCCGGCTACGGCAAGGAAATCGGCGAAGCGCTCGTTTCCCATGACAAGGTTGCCAAGGTGTCGTTTACCGGCGGGACCCAGAGCGGTACGCGGGTTTACGAAAACGCTGCGGGTGGGCTCAAAAAGGTCAGTCTCGAGCTCGGCGGCAAGTCGCCCAATATCGTTTTCGACGATTGCGAAATCGAGAATGCGGTCAAAGGCGTGATCTCGGGTATATTCGCGGCGACCGGTCAGACCTGTATCGCCGGTTCCCGTCTTTTGGTGCAGGAGAGCATTCACAACGAATTCGTCGACAAATTGGTGACCTTTGCGAAGACGGCGCAGATGGGCGATCCCATGTCGTTGGATACGCAGGTGGGACCGGTTACTACACCGCCCCAATACGAGAAGATTCTTTCCTACTTCGATGTCGCCAAAGAAGACGGCGCGGAGTGTGCGCTTGGTGGCGGCAAGCCCGACGATCCGGCTCTTTCTGACGGTTGGTTTGTGCAGCCGACGATCTATACCGGCGTCGATAATTCCATGCGCATCGCCCAGGAAGAGATATTCGGGCCCGTACTGTCGGTAATCCCGTTTAAGGATGATGACCATGCGGTCGAGATTGCCAATGACGTGGTTTACGGATTGGCATCGGGCATCTGGACCCAGAGCATCCGTCGCGCGTTGAATATCTCCAAGCGCATTCAATCGGGTACGGTCTGGGTCAATACCTATCGTGCGGTCAGTTTCGTTTCGCCGTTCGGTGGCTATAAGCGTTCCGGGCTCGGCAAGGAAAGCGGCCAAGAAGCGATTAGGGAATATATGCAGACCAAGAGCGTTTGGATCAGCACCGCTGCAGAGGTGCCCAATCCATTTGTAATTAGGTAACGCAAGTTTCGAAGCGGCGGTGCCGTGACGAAATTTTTGCGAATGAGAAAAGGAGATTAGCCATGGCGCAACTCGCATTCGATCAACCGGAAGCCCAAGGGCTGACCGCAAAGCTCGCGGACCACGCGGCGGGATTGACCTTTGAGGATTTGCCGGACGATGTGATTTCGATTGCACGCTGCTGTTTGATCGATTGGTTGGGTGTCACGCTTGCGGCCCATGACGATCCGATTTTGGAAATGCTGGTGACCGAGGCCAAAGAGCAGGGCGGCAATCGGCAGGCGACGGTCATCGGGGACGGCTTACAGACATCGGTCAGTCAGGCGGCGTTGATCAACGGCACGGTGAGCCATGCGCTCGATTACGATGACGTCAATCTCTACATGATCGGCCATCCCTCGGTCATCACCTTCGCGGCGATGTTGGCGCTGGCCGAGCGCGACGGCTGCAGCGGCCGCGATTTCGTCACCGCCTTCGTTGCGGGCACGGAAATCGCCTGTCGCATCGGCAAGCAGTTGATGGGTGAATCCCATTACCAAAAAGGTTGGCATATGACGGGCACCGCCGGCACGTTCGCTGCAACCGCGGCCTCGGGCCACCTGCTTGGTCTCGATGGTGACGGTATGGCGACCGCGTTCGGCATCGCGGCCAGCCAGGCGGCAGGGCTCAAGAGTAATTTCGGCACCATGTGCAAGCCGATGCATGCGGGCAAGGCCTGCCAGAACGGGCTTTTTGCGGCTTCGTTGGCGAAACGCGGCTGGACAAGCAATCCGGAAATTCTTGAATGTGTACAAGGGTTTGGTGACACTCAGACCGGTGCTTTTACGCCGGATCTGGCGCTCGACGGGCTCGGCGAACGTTTCCTCACTCGAGGTATGTTGTTCAAATATCACGCGGCTTGCTACGGCACCCATGCGGCAATCGAAGCCACCCGTGATCTTCGCGAAAACCATGGCGTTTCTCCGGACGATATCGAAAAGGTCGAACTCCACGTGCCGTCCAGCTATTTCAAAATGTGCAACATTCAGGAACCGCGCACCGGCCTCGAAGGTAAATTCAGTCTCCGCTTTACGACCGCGATGGGGCTGCTCGGCGAAGATACCGGACGCATGGACAGCTATTCGGAAGAAAAATGCGCACATCCCGCCGTGGTTGCCATGCGCGACCGCATTCAGGTCGTCGCCAATGACGATCTGGAGCACGATCATGCGGTCGCGGACATTCGGTTGACCAAAAAGGACGGCGTGACCATTCGCCAGGGCGGAAACGTTCACGATCCGGAATCCGATCAGGAAAAACAATGGTCGCGACTGGTGGAGAAATTCGAAGGCCTGGCCGAACCGGTGATCGGGGCGGACAAGACCGCACAGCTCGTCGAACAGGTCGGTAAGCTCGAAACGCTCGACAAGGTCGGGCCGTTGGCCGAGCTTGCCGTAAAATAGGAGAAGCCAATGCCCGCACCGCATCGCGCCCGCGCGCTGTCGAACCGCCACATGGTGGCGGCCGGTAATTATCATGCCGCGTTGGTCGGCATGAATATTTTGGAAGCGGGGGGTAATGCGGTCGATGCCGGCGTCGCTGCGGGTATCGTTCTTGGCGTGACCAATTGCGATCAGGTCAATTTCGGCGGTGTCGCGCCGATCATGATCCGTATGGCCGAGACCGGCAAGGTGATGACGATTAGCGGGCTTGGCTGGTGGCCGAAAGCTGCGGACATCAACTATTTCATCGACGAATGTGGAGGCAAGATGCCGCCTGGTGTCCGGCGTACCGTGATGCCCGCCGCGCCCGATGCCTGGATCAAGGCGCTCCAGCTCTACGGCACCATGACTTTTGGCGAGGTGGTTGAGGGTGCCAAGCGCCTTGCGGGCGAAGGGTATCCGGCAACGACGTTGAACGCCGAACTGATGGAAGCCAACAAGGATGCCTATGCAAAGTGGCCGGCCAACAAGGCGGTTTTTCTGCCGGGCGGCAAGCCGTCGGTTGCGGGACAAAATTTCGTCCAGAGCGATTTGGCGGCAACCATGCAATATATGGTGGATGAGGAGAAGGCGGCCAAAGGTGGGCGCGAAGCGGGTCTCCAGGCGGCACGCGACGCGTTCTACAAGGGCGATATTGCGGCCAAGATTGCGGACTACAACAAAGAAAACGGCGGCTGGGTGACGCGGGAGGATTTGGCCGAATACGAATCCGGCCATGAGGAGCCCTATGCGGTCGACTTCATGGATTTCACCGTTTATGGCTGCGGCCCATGGTGCCAGGGGCCGATCATCCTCGAGACGCTGAATATTTTGAGCGGCGTCGACCTGAAATCGATGGGGCATAACACGCCTGAATATCTGCACAACCTGACCGAAGCGTTGAACCTTGCATATGCGGACCGCCATACATACCAGGGCGACCCGCGCTTTATCGATGTGCCGATGGACCAAATTCTCGACAAGGATTATGGCGCGACGCGTCGTTCATTGATCGACCCCGAAAAAGCATTCGGTGAAATGCCACCGGCGGGTACGCCAGAAGAGCTGGGCATCGCAGCACGCGCGTCCGTTCCCGCAGGCGACAAGGCCGAGGGCTATAAGGAAATGGCAGTGGATACCGCCTATGCCTGCGCCGTCGACAAGGACGGCAACGTATTCTCCGCGACACCGAGCGATGGCCAACATTCCTCGCCGATGATCCCGGGCCTCGGTTTCGTGCCCTCCAATCGCGGCACGCAAAGCTGGACCGATCCTGAAAATCCCGCCTGCATGGCGCCGGGGAAACGCCCCCGCCTCACTCCCAATCCGGCGATTGCGCTGAAAGAAGGCAAATGGGTGATGCCCTTCGGGTCGCCCGGTAACGATGTTCAGCCGCAAGCGATGTTACAGGTGTTGCTGAACCATCATTTATGGGGAATGCGTCCCCTGGAAGCCGTTGAAGCACCGCGTGTCGCCAGCACGAATTTCCCCAGATCGTCCGAACCCCATGACTATTTCGCCGGACGGCTGAATGCGGAAAGCCGTATCGAATCCGATGTATGCGACGCACTTAGCGCTAAGGGTCATGACGTCAAGATGTGGCCCGATTGGGAATGGCGCGCCGGCGCGGTCAGCATGATTAAATCGGATCTGGAGACCGGTATCATGGAGGGAGCCGCGGATCCGCGGCGGCCGGGACTTGCGCTTGGGGGCTGAACTAGGAAAGGAGCTAATTCGATGGCTAAGAAATTGATTATAGGAACCGTTAGTGTCTGGGTCGTTTGGTTCATCATGGATTTTATCATCCACGGTAATCTCCTTATGCCACTTTACGATCAAACGGCGAGTCTGTGGCGTCCGCAAGCCGAAATGAAGATGGGGCTTGGTATCGCTGTCGGCCTTATCTGTGCAGGTGCGTTTTCTGCCGTCTATGTTCTGATGATTTCGCCCAAATCGATGCAGGCCGCGCTGAAATATGCCGGATTGATCGGTATCGCCTGGGGCGTTGGCTTTGGGCTCGGGAATTACAGTTACATGCCCGTGCCGCTATCGCTGGCCGTTTATTGGTTTCTAGCGATTTTTATCGAATCCCTCGCGGCGGGAGCGATCCTGGGCTTTTTGGTGAAAGACGACTGATCTATCGCGCCGCGTGACGCCCATAAGGGCGGGGCGGCAGGTATGTGGTGGACCCGTAATGGGTCTGCCAATTGCCGACATCGTTATCGATGAACAGCGGCGGAAGAACAAGCTCGTGGGTGAATTTTCGCCCGTCGAATTCGTAGCGGATATAACCTGAACTTCGGACCATCTTGAGGCCCCAACTGCCTTTTCTGGAGTTGATGAAGGCGACTGCCGGCGCCCATATCAGCCTTGTCCCCTTATGGCGTGTTGCGCGGTAGGTGTGGAGATGGCCGTTCATATAGAGTTTGACCTTGTGGCGCTCGCAGAGCCGCATCAGGTATTTCCGGCTTTTCGGCCACATGGCACTGGAGGATTTACCTTTTTCGTCCGCGGTCAGTTGCCATAGGGGTTTGTGATTGGCGATGGCAATCGGGCGGTCGCCGGCGGTAGCGAGGGCCTCTTCGAGCATGGCCTTCTGGTCTCTCTCGGCCTTGAGGCCGCTTTCCATCATCTGACCGTTGAGGCCGATAAAACGCCAGCCGGCCCAATCTTCGACCCAAAAATCGTCGCCAAAATTTTTCAGCCATAAATTCCGCCGTTTCGGCGTAATTTGCTTTTGACCTTTCGGATCGGGTGGGACATCGCCGGCGTCATGATTACCGGGAATGGCACGCCACGGAACCTTCAACCGCTCGATTTGCTCGCGTGCGAAAACGAAATCGTCTGGGTGTTTCGGCCCGTTCAGGCAAAGATCACCTGTTATCAAAATCATGTCCGGCTTTTCATCGGCCATCAAATCGACGAAAACGTCCCAATTATCCTGAAAATAGGCGTGACTGCGACTGAGATGGATGTCGGAAACCTGAACAAGTCGAAAAACGGCCATGGCTGTATGCCTTCCGAATTAGTTGGCGTGATCACAAACTCCAAGCCTTTTTATATCCTGCCGGTACGGGTTATGATATTTCCAATTGGATACAGTTAGGGAGAAATTCGATGGGATACACGATCGAGAGTTTCGGCGCTGCGTGTCATGATTTGCTGAAAGCGGAACCGGGGCCCGCTGGACGCGAAAAGGTTCGTGCGCTGTTGAGTGAGGTATTGCTGGATGACGATTTTATCGCCGCCCATTTCGGACCCGATAATGACGATCCGCGCAAATGTATTTACGAGGACCAAGACCTCGGCTTTTGCATATTCGCCCACGTTCATACCGGTGCCAAACAAAGTCCGCCCCATGATCACGGCCCCCAATGGGCGATCTATGGCCAGGCAGACGGCATCACCGACATGAACGAATGGGATTTGGTTGAGGCGCCGGATGGCGATAAGCCAGGCAAGGTCAAGCTCAACAGGAGCTACCGCATGCAGCGGGGTGATGTGTATGTCTACAACGAACATGACCTGCATTCGCCGCGTCGCGACGGGCCGACCAAACTGATACGGATTGAGGGGTCCAACCTCGATTACGTTTCTCGGGACCGGTTCGAGCCGATCGAGGAACCGGCCGCTGCGGCGGAATAGGGATAGAATTTCTGAGGCGCGCGTGATCTTAATCGATCGCGCGCGTTTTTATTTGCCAAAGAAGGATTAAAGAATGACCGTCCAGGGCGATCTGCTTTTTACCTTCGCCGTCTTCGGCGATACCCACATGCGCCCGGAGGAGGGTGACGATTCTTCGCCTTGGGAGGTCAACGATTTGGCCAACGACCGGGCGCGGCATGCGGTTGCTATGCTGAACGATCTAAATCCCGAGTTCATCATTCATTTGGGCGATGTGGTCCATCCGGTACCGATGCTGCCGACCTTTGACTCCGCCTGCGCCGCCGCGAAGACGATATTGGGAAAACTCGAGGCGCCGATCCATTTCATTCCCGGCAATCACGATGTGGGCGACAAACCCAACCCGCAGATGCCCGCGGCCGGAGTGTCCGATGCAAATATGGACGCGTTCGAAGCGCAGTTCGGCGACACCTGGTCGTCCTTCGATAGAGACGATTGCCATTTCACGCTGGTCAATGCGGAGCTGATGAATTCCGGTCTGGCGCGGGAAAAGGAGCAGGCCGAGTGGTTGGAAGAGGATTTGGCGTCGGCGGGTGACCGGCGAAAATTCGTGTTCATCCACTATCCGCCATGCGTGCGCGCCGAAGACGAAGCGCAGAGTTACGACAATATCGATGAGCCGGCACGCGCCTGGTTGTTGGAATTGATCAAAGAATATTGGGTCGAGGCCCTGTTCTGCGGTCACGTCCATAACTTCTTCTATAACCGTCACGGGATGGCGGAGAGCTATATTCTGCCGTCGACATCGTTCGTTCGACAGGATTACAGCGAACTGTTTCGCATCGAGGCGTCGGACCAGCATGGCCGTAATGATCCGGGCAAACTCGGTTTCATGATGGTCGATGTTTACGAGAGCGGCCACGTGGCTCGATTGGTGCGCACCGACGGCGCGTGCCTTGCTGCCGATGCACCTGTTCCGGATTTGCCTAAGCGAATTCGTACCTTCCACACTAAGGACGCTGAAGCCGCCGCAATCGGCGTTCATTTGCGCCATCCTTGGGCCGAGGAAATCGAGCTTCCCTATAACGGGCCAATGGACGAGTTCCATCGCAAGTGGGTGCGTAACGATTACACCGTGATGGCACTCTGGGAATTGGGTATCCGGCAAGTCCGGGTGCCGTTGCCCGAATTGATGTCGCCCCGGATCCGTGACCGTATGATCGCTCTTGGCGCTATTGGCCACCGTTTCGGCGCTTTTTGTTTCGGTGTTCCGGAGGGTCCCCAGCGCGCCGCGCTTGTGGCAAACCGGGAAGCGGTCGAATCGCTTGAGGTCGTACTGCCCTGGACCGACGCCCCCCAAGCAGTGCCGGGCTTGAAAAGTTTGAAAGAGGAAACTGGTCTCGACATCATCCTCACCAAAATCGAAACGTCCGCGGATAAGGTAGCTGCGGGTTCGAAGTTCAGCCATTTCGTGGCCCATGGATTTCGCGCGGCGGAAATTTCCCAGATAGATGATTTTCTCGAACAAGCGCCGGACGGCAAGGAAGCGGTCGACGCATTTGTCTTCCGGATTGCGCTTGATAGGTCGCCTTGGGAGGACATTCAGGAATTGAATCGTTTGGCGAGCGAACGGGAAACGAAAGTGGTCGCAAATATCAGGCTGGCATCGGAAAATCCTGCGGAATTCATTACCGATGACCGGTTGCTGGCCAATCAGGTCGCGGAAGCGGTGCTCGCCGGTTATGCCTACGAGAATGTGTCGGTCTTCATCGATACTTTTATAGATTTGGACCGGGGTTACTTCCCCCGTCATGGCCTCTACGACCGGCGATATAACCCGCGTTTGGCGAGTTACGTATTCAAGTACTTGCAAAGCCTCATTTTGGAGAGAGGTGCGACTGTCACCTTGGGTACGCGGCGCGAAGCGGCAGGCGGGTCTGTTTGCGAATGTACGATTGGCGGCGCGGAGGCTTGGCTTCTGTTGCCGGGTATAGGTGCGATGGATGTGGGGGGTGCCGGTGTCCCGCGTCCTGTCACGGTCCTTGATCTAGAAAGTGGTGCCATTGGGCCGGAGAGCGATATTGCGCCAGACGGGTTGGTTGGTCCGGCCATTCTAATATCTTCGTAAGCGCCCTATTCGCTTTACATCAATGGTGATGGTCGCACGCTGACTTCTTATGTTTTCGATAGCGCGCCATCATGCCGTGGAGCGAAATGCGGTCCCATTTCATCGGCGGAGCCCCATATTCGCGGTAGAGCGACTGCACGTTGATTGTGATCCGTTCCCCGTCCAGCCAATGGTCGTATGAGTCCATGGCGATATCAAGTGCGGCTTCCTCAACTTCCATGCCGGCGTCGAATCGTTTTCGCGCTTCGGTGTCGAGATACACGAAATAGTCCCGCATGTTTCGAATGGCCGATTTTTCGGCTATCGGTCCGTGTCCGGGTATGACGGTTTCTAGGTCCCAGCCGAGCATCAGGTCGCAGGCCTTGATCCAATTAGTGACAGGCCCCGCCCAGATTATCGGGTGACTTTCGTTAAAGAGAATATCGCCGGTGAACACTGTTTTGTCCTCGGGGATATGAGCAATGACATCGCCACCCGTATGCGCGGGCCCCACATTCAACAGTTCCACCCGTTTGTCGCCGACCACGATGGTCAACGCATCCTCAAAAGTGCGGGTCGGGAGGGTATAGCTGATATTCTCGAAATCGAATTTGTGCGGTCCCATCGCTTCCAATAGAAAGCGCCCTCCTTCGCCTAAATCCGGTGCGTCCCGCATGGCTGCTGCCAGTTCATCGGGTCCGCGCGCTTTCATTTCCTCGGCGCATTGGGCCGACGCGATTATCTCCGCGCCTTCGACCAATTGATTTCCGAAGGTGTGATCGCCGTTGGAATGGGTGTTGATCAGAACGCCGATATCCTGCGCGGCGGGTACGGCATCGCGCATGGTCTTTAGCATTTGCGCGGTGCGTTTCAGGTCGAAAAGCGTATCCACCAATACGCACTCATCGCCGTCGACGATCAGGCCTGAATTACTGAGGCCCCAGCCGCCATCGGGCTGCAAAAAAGCAAATGCGCCGTTTCCGATATCGTGCAGGCCGGAGCTGAATTGCCAACGGGGCATATAACGCTTCCTTCTAAGGCCGTACCCCGAATTTCGGTTTTTGACCTGCCTGTTCTTTTAGCCTCGCCTGCATTGCTTCGTAAAATCGGCAGAGGTAAGGGCGGGTCTCGCGCGGGTCGATAATGTCCTCGACACAAAAGGCCTCGGCGGTACGGAACGGGTTGGCGTAGGAGCGCATTTCGTCTTCAAGCTCTTTGCGGCGTGCGTCCGGGTCGGGAGCCGCGGCAATTTCTCGCCGGAAGGCAGCGGTAACGCCGCCCTCGATCGGTAGCGAGCCCCATTCCGCCGATGGCCAGGCGATTTTGAAATCGAGCCCATTTTTGTCGAGCGCGGTACCGCCAGCCATACCGAAGCAGCGGCGGATGACCAGCGTCATCTGAGGGACCGTAGATTGCAAGCGTGCATGAAGCTGGCGCATGCCTTCCAGAAGCGTGCCGTCTTCTTCGGCGACGGTGCCGATGGCGTACCCCGGCACGTCGGCTAGGAAGAGAAGCGGAATGTGGAAGCAATCGCAAAGATCGATGAAATGCGCCTGCTTGCGGGCGGATTTTACATCTACCACGCCACCCTGCATGGGGTTGTTAGCAATGATACCGACCGGATAGCCGCCCAAACGCGCAAGTACAGTGATTGCGGCCCTTCCGTAGCGAGGTTGAATTTCGAAGACGCTGTCCTTGTCCACTACCAGCCGGATGAGCTTGTCCATGTCGTATGGTTTGCGCCGGTCGCGGGGAACAATCTCCAGCAGCTCGTCTTCGCAACGGTCGATGGGATCGGTGCATTCGGTAATCGGCGGCATTTCCCAAACATTTTGCGGCATATAGGAGAGGAAGCGCTTGATTTGTCGGAAGCAGTCCTCTTCGTCCTTGGCGAGATTGTGTATGACACCCGCTTTCTCAACGGCGATTTTCCAACCGCCCAGTTCCTCGCGAGTCACGGTTTCGCCGGTGCCTCGCTCGACCAATGGCGGACCGCCGGCGAAAATCTGGCTTTGGCCTTTGATCATGATCGAGAAGTGAGACATCAGCGCCTTGCCGGCCGGCGCCCCGGCGGCAACTCCCATCACCGCCGAGACCACGGGCACGCTACCCAACAAGATCGCCGAATTATCGCGCGGATGAACCGCATGACCGGGCAGCACCGTGTAACCTTTCTTTTTGGCGGTGGCGGCGCTTCCCCCGAAGCCGTCGATGAAACGGACCAGCGGCAATCGGTATTGTTCGGCGAGGTCGTCGACGAAGCCTCCTTGGCCTCCCTTGCGACGGATTTCGCCCCAGTTGGTTCCTCCGCCGATGGTCGAATCCTCGCCGCCGATGGCAACTAACCGTCCATCGATGCGTCCGAGACCCATGACATAGGGCGCCGGTTTTACGTCGGTCAGGTTCCCGTCGTCATCGTAGGTGCCACTCCCAGCCAGTTGGCCGACCTCCTGGAACGAGCCAACATCGATGGTGCCGGCGATCCGTTCGCGAATGGTGAGATAGCCGCGTTCGCGATGCTTGGCGATGCGGTCTTCACCGCCCATTTCATCGGCCTTGGCTCGACGATGGGCGATCTCGTCAGCTTCTTTCTTCCAGCTCATGGCATGTGTCTAGCTGGCCAATGCTGTACGGACAAGGCCTGGTAACTCGGCGAGTGTATCGGCGACTGCCGCACCTGCGTCCCTCAATCGCGCGCGTTTCTCGTCGGGCGATCCCACGCCGCGCTCGATGATCGAACCCGTATGGCCAAAGCTAAGGCCCTTTGGCAATCTTTCGACGGAATCCCCGACAATCAGCGCGACCAATGGCTTGGTGAAGCCGCCCTCGTTGATCATGCGCGCCACCGCTTCTTCCTGCCCGGTGCCCGCTTCGCCGAAAATCGCTACCGCTTCTGTTTGGGGATCGCGTTCGAAAAGCTCCAATAGCGGCACGAACGAGGTGCCAACGAGAAAATCCCCTCCGATCGGCACGAAGGTGCTCTGGCCGATAGCGTCACGGGTCAACACATTGGCGATTTCACCGCCCATGCCTCCGGAGCGCGCGATGATGCCGACCGGACCCGGGCTATAGATGCGTGTCGGGTCTGGCCCGCCGGTCCCGCCGATTTTGGCCTTGCCGACGCTGATGATGCCTTGGCTATTGGGTCCGACAACGCGAATGCCCTTGGCGGCGGCCTTTTCGATGATGATAGAAGCGTCGTGGTGGGGAACGCCTTCGGCCAAGATATGGATATGGGGGATGCCGGCCTCGATCGCTTCCGAGGCCGCGTCTTTCACCGCAATCCCTGGAATGAAAAGAACCGTGATATCGATCTCGTGGTTGGCGAGCGCATCGGCGACACTGTCGTAGACCGGCAAATCGTTGACGGTTTCTCCGCCGTGTCCGGGTGAGACGCCGGCAACCACATTGGTGCCGTATTTTTGCATGTAACGTACATGGAGCCGCGCCTGGCGTCCGGTGGCCCCTTGTATGAGGATGCGCGTGGTTTCGTCGAGCAGGATGCTCATTATGTCGTTTCCCCATAAGTACGCCGCACGATCTCTGTCGCCGCGTCTTCCATCGGCGTCGCGGCATCGAAGAAGCAAATGCCCGGCAGTTCGGCTGCACATTGTTTGGCTTCGTCGATATTGGGCCCATCGAAGCGGAAGACGATGGGAAATTCGGTCGGGTCGATAGCCAACTCTTCCAGTGCGCGCATCGTCCCGCGTACCTTGACGTCCACTGGAATGAAATTGATGAAGGGACTGCCGGCCAGGAGACCTTTGACATTGGGACGCGACAAGATCGCCTTGGTGGCGAGATAGGTCTTCTCTTCGATGCGGCCAGGCGTAATGTCCATGGTGCAGGCTGGTCGGCCGCCGGCCCGGTAGAGCGCGTCTAGGGCGGACATGCCGGTACCGCCGCCGCTCACCATCAAAGCGATGTCGCCATCCGGAAATTCGTTGAAGCGGATCGATGAGCCGGGGTCGGTGGCGTCGATCCGGCGCATTTCCCATTCAAGTTCGGTCAGAGGCCGCCAGCCATTGGTGCGAATTCTGTCGGCGGCGGCGATTAAATCGTCATGACGGGGCATGGCTTGCTCGTCGAGATTGATCACCGCTGTTGGCGCGACGGCCCGTCCGTCCGGTGTGAGAACCAGCGGATTGACTTCGAGCAATTCGGCTTCCCGCTTCGTGAAGATTTGCCAAAGCGCGACCAGGGCTGTGGCCACGGCATCCGCCGGTGTGCCACTGAGCCCAGCTTGATGAACGACAGCAAGTGCTTCGTTTTTGTCCAATCCAACCGATAGGCTGATCGGACGGCTAATTAATGACCCTGGTCGATCTGTCAGGATAATTTCGATATCGACCCCACCGTCTGCAGAAAAAAGCAGTACCGGTTTTCGGGTGTCGCTATCGAACGCAAAAGATACGAACAGTTCGCGCTCGATTTCTATCGGTGCACTTACCAAGATCTCGGTGACCGGATAGTGAAGGACGGTTTGGCCGAGCAACTCGTTAGCAATAGTCTCTGCTTCGTAGGGCGAGTTAGCCAGACGTACCGCACCCGCCTTACCCCGGCCACCGGCGGGTATCAGCGCTTTCAGTATCGCTTTGTCGCCGAGCGCCGTTGTCGCTTTGGCGCTGGCCTCGGCACTGGCGATAGTTTCGAAGTGAGGCACCTCGAGCCCCGCTTCGTGCAATAGCCGAAGCGCGTCGTCTTCAAGTAATCTTGGCAATGCGGCGTCTTACTCGGCTGCGGCGGCGCTTTTTACCAGCGTGCCAAGCCAACGGCCACGCGCGATCAAGTTCTGCTGCCATTCATGTTCGAAATTCTCCACCGTGGAGCTTGCGGTCGATGGCCTTGCCATCAACGCGTCTCGCCATTGGGTGAGGAGCGGAAAGTCTTCGAGGATGCCGAGCGGATAAAGATTTTCGACATAACCGTATCGCTGCAGGAAGGGCGCATAGCCGCAGTCCGCAAGCGAGTAATCGGGGCCGTTGAAATAGGGACCGTCATTCCCGCGTTTTTCGAGTGCTGCTTCCAGCTTTTCGAAGCGCTTCGGAATTTCTTGTGCACGCTCTTTGAGGATGGCTTCGCTATCGGAATAGGCGGCCCGTGAGATTGCGCTCGCGAAATCGGGCAGAAAATCGGTCCAAGCCCGATTTTGCGCTTTCGTGATCAAATCCGCAGGGTGTAATTGCGGCGGAGTGGCTTCGTCGAGATATTCGGCGATCGCGCAGCTTTCGAACAGCGAATGCTCGCCGCCGACCCGCAGTACCGGCACCTTCGAATGCGGCGAAATGGCGAGAAACCAGTCGGGCCGATTGTCCCGGTCGATATACTCGATATCGTACTCAATGCCTTTTTCGCGCAACACAATCGCCGCACGCTGCACCCAGGGGCACGTTTTGAAACTGACGAGCATGAAGTCGTTGGCCATGAAGCGGTCCCTCCCATAAGCAAATTGAATTCCGTTTTATTGCCTGAACTCTAGCGAAACCCGCATGGCTGTCGCAACGGAATTAATCCAACGTGATTATGGACGAAGAGTCGTCGTTCTGAGGGCCTGATGATCCAACCATCTTGAGTTGATGATAAATCGTTCGTACACGCGCTAAGGAGTTGTTAATTTGTGGTTAACATGTTGACTGCAAAGCACGTTTCCGACCTGGCACTAAACGGAAAGCTTGCTGATGTCTGCGATTTCTTTGATCGTTTCGGATCAAGCGACGCAAATATCATCGAAAACCCCGTTGCGGAAAATATTACGCATGAGGGCGTGCACGCTCTTTGGAGCATGTATCAAGAGGCCAAAGCAGAAAATGAACGCCCGCTGTGGGGGGCGTTCGATATCCTCGACTTCCCCAAGCTCGCTGGCAATCTTCACGTGCTCGCGTTCGACGAAGGCCAGGCGATGAAATTCTTAATCTTCGGCTCCTCGGTGGCAGATCGCTATGGCACTGACAAGACTGGCGATTATCTGCCGCTCGAAGGCGAAAACCTCGTAGTCGTTTTTCACGGGTTGTTTTTGGCCGCGGCGGAATCCGGAAAGATTTATCACACCACGCACATACCGCCGGAGGAAGGGCCGATTAAGGATTGCCAGCGCTTGATTCTGCCCTTTTACGATGACAGGGGGAAATTTTCGCGACTGTTGGTGAGCCATTTACCTTTTTCGGCGACCATTGGCTCGATCGCACGGCCGGCCAGACGATCGACGTCGCGGCCTCGCTGGCGCTAACGTGGAGATTCAACCCGGTTAGAAGCGGGCACGAAATCCAAGTACCCATGCTTGCTGGTCTTCCACCTCAATTTCCTGTCCAGGCGGACCCGCAATGTCCCGATCGAGGCTTAGGCGACGATATCCGACATAGGCGTCGGTGCCCGTATTTTTGATATTTTGTACAATTGTGAATCCGTGCGCTTGCGCAACATCGCCTTCGAACAAATTGTTGACGGTCGTTTGGAAGCCGTACTTGAAACGTGTTTCGCCGAGTTCGAAAAACTTGGCCCGATACCAAATTGCAACCCACCAAAAATGCGGACTGTTGCCATCGTTGGCATTGTTTATCGCCGGTGTTTTGGAACGCACATTAAATCCACCCGCGCCGCTAGCCCCTATTCCCCATGGTGACTGAACCGAAATCGATCCGTTATAGAGCGAAATCTCGGTGTCTGTACCTGTGGTGGATGATCGAACTTCACCGGGGAATAAGCCTTGTTTCCCGTGAGAATGATTGATCGCACCGGCAATTTTCCAACCGGCAATTTTACCTTTGTACCAGAGTGCGAATTCATACCCATCTTGATCAAGAATCCCGGTGCGAAATTGGAATCCGTGAATGCTCGGGCTGTCATACCGGATTCGATTGCTGCGGTTCGATGCGTCCATATTGGTGTAAATAATGTTGGGTGAGACTCGGCTTCGGCGACCGCCATTGGCCGACGCTGTAGTTTCGACCATACGGCCACCTTGGAAATCCCAGTGCTCGCCGCCGCCTTTGGCGCCGGTTGAGGTTCCGGAAAGGTCGGTCTGCGAGGAGCTGTTGCCTGGTCCGTGACCGCGGCCAAAGTAAATTGCGCCGAACCGTTTGTGGTGGAACTGTATGTCCGCGTGGCGAATGTCGAAATCATTGTCTAGGCCATCGTTGATATTCTGCTGCTGCCGATTATCGTGGGCCGATCGCATGTTCCATTCGTAGCGAAGCTTTAATTTCAATGATTTATCGATATCACCCTCGGCTGTGACCCCCATCCGAGATGACGTGTTGCCGTTTTCCGAGTTTCCGAATCCGGTGGCTACACCATTATCCACTATCGAAGCCGTTCGGGTAATTTGCCCGTACATTTTCAATTTCATTTTTTTGCCGCTGGAAACGACCTTCGGTGCTTTCGACGGATCTTTTTTCTTGGCGAATGCCGGTAATGCGATTGCACATGCAAGTGCCGTACTTGTCAGCAATACCTTATTTAATTTTGCCATTTGTTATACTCCCCATGGCCGAAAACTAGCGCAAAGGTGGCCAAAGGTGAAGGTTAAACTGCTGGTTTAAAATGGTAATTGTAAATCTGTTATATTTTGAAATCGGAACGATAAAATTAAAGGTGGAATTTGGATAAGCCGATATTGGTAGTAAATTGGCTGGCCGGGCTGCCAACGCGATTTGTGTAAGGCGGATTTGAGCGATCGGATTTCTTAATCGCGTAACATGTACGGTAGGGTGACTAAATCTGAACTGTATTTTTGGCGGGGAGAGCGCTTGTGAAACCGGAAATCGTATTAAATTCAAACCTAAATGACGCCAGCGTCGCTTTGCTGGAGGAACACTACACTTGCCACAAACTTTATGACGCGGAAGACCGGGATGCGTTACTCGCTCAAGTAAAGGATGACGTGCGCGCCTTGGTGACCAGTGGCTTTCGTGGGTTCGATAGAGCATTGGTGGAAGCTCTGCCTAATCTCGAAATGATTTCGATTTGGGGTGCCGGATTGCAGGCGGCCGATCTCGATGTGGTCAAGGAGAAGGGCATTATCCTTACCAACACACCGGATAATTCTCGTATCGCTGTTGCCGATCTTGCCATGGCTCTTTTGCTATCGGTGGCACGGCAATGCGCCGAGGGTGATCGTTTCGTGAAATCCGGCGATTGGGCCAGCACGTCTTTCGACGAGCAAGGGATCGGGCTCTACGAAAAGACCTGCGGCATCGTCTCGCTGGGAACGATCGGCCGCGCGGTTGCTCAACGAGCGGCATCCTTCGATATGGACGTGATCTATTATGGGCCCAACAAAAAGGACGATGTCGCGTATCGCTATTTCGATGATTTGTTGGATATGGCGAAGTCATCGGACTTTCTAATGGTCTGTTGCCCGGAGCTACCGGAGACGCGCGGGCTCATCACCGACGAGATTATCCGTGCGCTGGGCTCCGACGGCATTTTGGTCAATGTGGGCCGAGGCATTTGTGTCGATGAGGAGGCATTGATCGTGGCCTTGGAGGAAAAAGCAATAGGTGGAGCGGGGCTCGACGTATACCAAACCGAGCCGGACATACCGGAGCGTTTGCGGGCGCTCGATAATGCAGTGCTGGTGCCTCATGTGGGTACCGGTACGCGGGACATCCGCAATATTCGAAAAGAAATGTGTCTCAAGAACCTGCAAGCCTTCTTTGCGGGCGAGCCGGTGCCGGCAGCGGTCTACGTGCCGTAGGAAGTGAAGCGACAATGAGTTTTTTGCAGGTCATTTATGCAAGCGCAGCCAGTCACAAGATGAGCCCCGAAGAACTGGCGGAAATTCTTGAAGTCGCGCGGACCAAGAATACCGAAATAGGTATATCGGGTATGCTCGCATACCATGAAGGGTCCTTTCTTCAAGTCTTGGAAGGACCGGAAGAAAAGGTGGAAACTCTTCTGGAAGTCATTAAGCAAGACCCAAGGCACAACAAACTTCAACTTCTTCTGAAACATAATGTTTCTAAAAAGGAATTCGGCGACTGGTCGATGGCGTTTGTGGATACGTCCGGTGCTGCGGGGACAATGGAAGGTTTTCTCGGCTACGAGCGCGAATTCAATGCTGCGATCGGTGGCGATAAAGCGACTGCGGCCAAGGTCCTGCGCGATTTCAAAGATGGCGTGTGGCGGCGTTTCGTCGAACGCAAGTAATGGCCGCTTTACGGCCAAGGCTAGATGCGCGGGTTTGAAACGACCGGCAAGCACGCGAGTTCGATTTAGCGCGAGGGGCTATCGGAAGAAACCGTGTCGGTTTCCGACAAATTATTATCAATGACCTGTAGAAACGGTGTTGCGAAATCACGGAGTTTGGCTGCCCCCACCCCATTGACCTCGGCAAATTCAGATTCCGAACGTGGCAAGCGGTGCACCATATCGATGAGAGCTCGATCGGGAAAAATTACATAGGCGGGCACGTTTCTCTCTTTCGCGAGTTGGAGCCGCAGTTGCTTTAGTTTTGCGAGCAAGTCGTTTTGCGGGCTGCTCAGCGGCGGCCCTTGCACGGCGGAAGCGGACTTACGAGCTTTGGCGGACGTGCGCTTCACCGTATCCGCGCGGTAGTGAAAGCTTTCCAATCCTTTTTCCAGCGACATGCCCTTTTCGGTAATTTTGAGCCCGCCGTAGTTCTCTATATCGATCCGCAGAAACCCGACCGCGACCAGCTGGCGGATAATCGAACGCCATTCCTGCACTTTACGATCACGACCTTGGCCGAACGTCGACAAACGGTCATGTCCCGCCTTGAGTGCTTTTTCTGTTTCGGTGCCGCGCACCACGTCGATGATATGAGCAGTGCCATACATCATCCCGGTTTCGCGAATGGCCGTAAGCAGCAATTGCGCATCCGTGGTGCCGTCCAGTCGCTCTGCCGGATTAAGGCAGAGATCGCAATTGCCGCAGGCCGCACTTTGTTCGCCGAAATAATCGAGCAGCGTGCGGCGCCGACATTCCGGCGCCTCGCAGTACCCGAGCAGCGCATCGAGCCGTTGATGTTCGCGCCGCTTACGGTTCTGGTCGCTATCTTCTTCCTCGATGAAGACCCTTCGCATGCGCATGTCCTGCAGTCCGTAGAGCATATGTGCGTCTGCCGGTGCGCCATCGCGCCCGGCGCGGCCTATTTCCTGATAGTAGGCCTCGACGCTGCCCGGCAGATCCGAATGGAATACATATCGAACGTCCGATTTATCGATCCCCATTCCGAAAGCAATGGTGGCGACAATGACGACACCGGGCTCGGTCATGAACAGGTTTTGATGATGATCGCGCGCCTCCGCAGTCATGCCCGCGTGATAGGGGAGCGCGTGTACGTCATGGCCACAAAGAAATATCGCAGCGTCCTCGCATTTTTTACGTGACAGGCAATAGACGATCCCGCTTTCACCCGCATGGGAGTTGACGAATTCCAGCAACTGGCGCTTCCAGTCGCGTTTCATTTCGACGCCGAGGCGGATATTGGGGCGATCGAAACCCAACACCGTCGAGTCCACGTCTCCGTCGAACAGCTTTTCGACAATGTCCTGGCGGGTAACCGCATCGGCGGTTGCGGTCAGAGCGGCGATAGGAACCCCGGAAAACTTGCTTTTTAGATCGCCCAGCATTTCATATTCGGGCCGGAAGGCGGGCCCCCATTGTGAAATACAATGGGCTTCGTCGACGGCAACTAATCCAATTTCAAGTTTGGAGAGCGCCACCAGCATGCGTTCCGTCATCAGTCGCTCCGGCGCCAGGTAGAGTATCTTCAGGTCACCGTCGATGACTCGGTGCCAGACATCGACATTCTCCTGCCGGTCCTTGCTCGAATTGATACTGTCGGCGGCAACGCCTGCCAATTTAAGTGCGGCAACCTGGTCCTGCATCAACGCGACCAAGGGAGAGACGACGACGGTGAGACCGTCTCGGATCAAGGCCGGTACTTGGAAGCAAAAACTCTTACCAGAGCCGGTCGGCATGACCGCGAGTGCATTGCGGCCCCCCAGCAAGCAATCGATTACCTGCTCTTGGCCAGGTCGAAACTCGTCGAATCCGAAGACGTCTTTCAGAATTTGATGTTTGGCGATCGAGGGTGGCGTCATGAAAAGAAGTTGGGTCGGCTAGCGATCTTTTCAGCATAGCGCCCTTTTTTCAAAGCGCGAGGCGCATTTCGATGATTTTCGCATTTGCCTGTGGACGACTGGCGGTAAAGCGGGGTAGGGCTCTAGCGTGAAATCATTACGTCGATCAGGAGAGCAAAGGCATGACAGGCGCGATTACTGCGGAAGAGTTTCCGGCTCATTGGGTAAACCTTGTGAACGCAGGCGATGCCGCGGCTGTGTTGGCGCTATACGACGAAGGCGCGTCTTTGCTTCCCACCTTTTCGCCCGTACCGGCGGTTGGGCACGAGGAGATCGGCGCTTACTTCGCAAAGCTGTTGTCGCATGAGGGGGTGGGTGTCCGCCTCGATGAAGACTCTGTGGGTGCAGCGCAAACGTCCGATGGGCTCGCGGTTGCGTATGGTACATACGCCTTTTTCTATAGGCTCGATGGCGAGCTGCAGACTTTCCCGGCGCGCTTCACCTTCGTGATCGATCTCAGCCGGTCCGCACCTCTTCTGCACCATCATTCTTCGCTGGTGCCGACGCCACCTGCCTAAGCCGAAATTTCTAGAAAAATGGTGCCGCCGCGCAGAATCGAACTGCGGGCCTCGCCCTTACCAAGGGCGCGCTCTACCCCTGAGCTACGGCGGCACGCGATGGGAAGGTTCGCCTTATGCCATAGGGGCGCGAGTCCGGCAAGCGATGGCGTCTGGTTTTTGATCTTCGCTCGCATTAGGTTGGACTTCCGGAAAATCGCAAGCGAATCACTCGCCAAATGAACGACAAACCCGCAAAACCGAAACCCGCCGCAAGCGCCAGAGGCAGCGAACGCGAGGCCAAACGGAAGGAGCGCCAAAGTGCGTCCCTCCGCGAGAACTTATTGAAAAGAAAGGCGCAAATGCGGGGGCGGGCGGACGACAGCAAGAGCTGACTCGTACTATTGCGGGCGGTCTCGGAATCGCCCGATGCTCGCCTTGTGATCGCCACTTTCATCGTTTAGTCATCCAGTAGACCTCGCCCTTACCAAGGGCGCGCTCCAACGCGCGGTCCGAGGTCCGCTATGTTTGCCAGGGGGAGCCCTTCATGCCGATTATGCCCGATAGTTGGATTCGCGAGCGCGCCGAGAAAGACGGCATGATCGAGCCCTTTGTGGATTCGCAAAGGCGCGATGGCATGATTTCATACGGCGTTTCTTCCTATGGCTACGATGCGCGGGTGAGCCGCGAGTTCAAGATTTTCACCAATGTGGACAATGCCATCGTCGATCCCAAGGCGTTCTCCGATCAAAGTTTTGTCGAACGCGACACCGATGTTTGCATCATCCCGCCCAATAGCTTCGCGCTCGCCTCGACCATGGAATATTTCCGCATACCCCGCGACGTGCTGGTGATTTGTCTCGGCAAATCCACCTATGCCCGGTGTGGTATTATCGTCAACGTCACGCCGCTGGAGCCGGAATGGGAAGGGCATGTGACGTTGGAATTCTCCAACACCACGCCGTTACCCGCAAAAATCTATGCCGAAGAAGGGGCGTGTCAGTTCCTGTTCTTGAAGGGCGAGGGAGAACCGGAGGTTTCGTATGCGGACCGTGGCGGGAAATATATGGGCCAGCGCGGCGTGACCCTGCCCAAGCTTTAGTTCGGTTCTATGAGGATCGTGCACTGACGCCGCGGGATTTTGATACAATTGCAGACAATCAAGCGCCTGATCTGACGGACCGGGCGGACGCGCCAACCAAGACGAAGAGCGGTATGGACCGGATAAGTATTAAAGGCGGACAAAAGCTCCAAGGTACGATCCCGATTAGCGGCGCCAAGAACGCGGCCCTGCCCTTGATGACCGCGAGCCTGCTCAGCGAAGAAACGCTGACACTCACAAATGTGCCCGATCTGGCCGACATCAAGACATTGGCCGATCTCTTGGCGCAGCATGGGGTCGCGGTCGAACGGGACCGGGGAAAGGGCGAAATATCTTTTACCGCCGGCGAAATCTCGAACACCACCGCACCCTACGATCTGGTTCGCAAAATGCGGGCAAGCGTGCTTGTGCTGGGGCCGATTGTTGCGCGGATGGGTGAGGCGAAAGTATCGCTGCCAGGGGGCTGCGCCATCGGTACGCGGCCCGTGGACCTACACTTGAAAGCACTCGAACAGTTAGGTGCGGAGATTACTCTCGAGGGAGGCTATGTCCTTGCCTCAGCGCCGAAAGGGTTAAAAGGAGCGGAAATTACTTTCCCCTTCGTCTCTGTAGGGGCGACGGAAAACATCATGATGGCGGCAGCCCTTGCGGATGGCGAGAGCAAGCTAATCAATGCAGCGCGGGAGCCGGAAATTACCGATCTCGCCAATTGTCTCACCATGATGGGCGCGGAAATCGATGGTATTGGCAGCGACACACTCACCATCCGTGGGGCCAAATCGCTCCGGGGCGGGCAGCACCGGGTTATTCCGGATCGCATCGAAGCCGGGACTTATGCCATGGCGGCGGCGGCCACCGGTGGCGATGTATTGCTGGCGGGCGCCAGGCTCGATCATCTGGGCGCTCTGACCGACAAGCTCGTCGAGGCCGGCGCGGAAATCCGTGAGGCCGATGGCGGGTTGCGGGTTGTATGTTCGAACGGTCGGCTTACGGGCGTCGATGTGATGACCGAGCCATTTCCCGGTTTTCCGACCGACCTCCAGGCGCAGTTTATGGCTTTGATGAGTATCGCCGACGGTGCGTCGATGATCACAGAATCGATTTTCGAAAATCGCTTCATGCATGTGCCCGAATTGATGCGCATGGGAGCCAATGTGAATCTTCATGGCGGTTCGGCGATGGTGCGGGGCGTAGGCGCCTTGACCGGCGCGCCGGTGATGGCAACCGATTTGCGCGCTTCGGTGAGCCTGGTAATTGCGGGTCTTGCCGCGGAGGGCGAGACAGTCGTTAGCCGTGTCTATCATCTCGATCGTGGCTACGAGCGGGTCGAAGAAAAACTAGCGGCGTGTGGCGCGGAGATCGAACGCATCGGAGATTGAACCATGAGCGAAGGAGAGGAAACGGCACCGGTGCGTTTACGGGCGCAGTCGCTCGAAGATCTCTCCGTGATTTCAGCGCTTCTACAGGACGCTGTGGTGCCGATCGGCGATATCGCCTACTTGCGTGAAGAGAACTCCTTCGTATTGGTGGCAAGCCGCTATTGCTGGGAATGCGATGGCGAACGCACAGGCATGCGGGTCTTGGCCGGCCTGCGCTTCGATCAGGTGCGGAAAGCCGCTTTCCGGGATATCGACCGCAAAAACAGGAATCAGTTTCTCGAACTGCTCTCGGTCAATTTCGCCGACGGGGCTGTCGCGATGCATTTTGCCGGTGGTGGCGCAATCAGGCTTGATGTGGACGATTTGACGGTCGCGCTCGAAGACTTGGACGAGCCGCGGCCGACCACTTTCCAGCCGAGCCACGAGGAAAGCTGAAAGCTACTCTATAATTTCAATATTCGACGGAATTCGGCCGACGGCGGAGCCCCGGTTATAGGTGAGCGCGTTTTAGACAATTTGTTTCGAGTAGCTGTCTTTGAGGGAAATTTTTCCATCGCGGAATTCATAGATGTCGACGCCACGCTGGTCGATTTGGCTTCCGTCGGTCATTTCTCCGGTTGCGCGAAAGCAGCCGATCACCGTTTCGCCGGCGAAGTGGACCGAGGTTTCTGAAAAGCGCATGGATTTTGTGGTCCGATCGCGCTCTTCCAGCGCAGCGCGTACGGCGTCTTTACCTTTGACGATTTGAGCGTCCGGTGCGTCGGGGCCTTCGGCGAGGCGCCATTCGAAATCCTCGGTAACGCAGTCCAGAATTGCATCCACATCGCCCTTGTTGAATGCTTTCCCGAAGGCGCGTAGCACATCCATCGCCTGATCTTGATCCATGATTCAATCCTCTTTCTTTTGGTATTTTCCCATAAAGCCGGTGGCCGACAGAAGCGGGACCACATGATCCGGCGAAAGGCGTTCGCGGCTGATTTCCTCAAGATTTTCGGCCAATAGCGACTTCACGTCGAACCCGGTATCAACCCAACCGACATCGGTCGGCACCGCTGCCTGGAGGCTGTTACAGACAAACAATCTTCCGCCCGGCTTGAGCAGCGATTTAAGCATGGCAATTTCATCTTCCACGTTGGGGCAATGCTGCAGAATCCAGATCGCTATGGCGCAGTCTACTTGCAGCCCGTTATCGATCAACGCTCTGACCACCTCCGGCGAGCAGATCGAGAAGTGAGGACTATTTACGTATCCAGGCGCGAACTGCCGCATCGGTTGGCTGATATCGACGCCGATTACCCTGCAGCCGGAAATTTCGATTAGTGCCTTCGCCATGCGCCCGACCCCGCATCCGAAATCGAGCAGCAGGGTATCCTTGGCGGGTTCGAGGAATTTTAGAATTTCATCGCGAAGATAAGGCGTTTCCTTTTCCCAGCGCTCCTCGGTGGAAGACTCGCCTTCGGGAGTCAGGATAATCGATTTCGCCTCTTCCAGATTCTCGACCTGAAAGATTTCGGGAGCGTAGGTGAGGTTTTGAAGTTCGTCGGACATGCCCGAGTGTAGGCTTATCCTAGTAACGCCGCCATATCCGGCTGATTTTCGAGATCCTTGATGCGCGACAAAAGGCCTTCCCGCGCCGCTTCGTCCTCTTGCGCGGTGGCAAGGCGGAACTTGCGGTCGTGCTCCTCCGTACTCATCGGTGCCTGCGGGCTACCCTTAAACCAAGGAATAATCTTCTGATGTTCCTTGCCGTCTTTCAGGGTCACGTCGAGCCGGCACCACCAGGCAGCACCCGGCTTTTTGGTTTCTTCGTCGATTTCCATCGTCGTGCGAAGGGCGAGATCGCGAATTTTGCCGTCGAACGGATCGGTCTCGTAAACCTGGTATGGGTCGGTCACGTCGCGATAGGCGGACATGGCGATGGCGAAAGGCACACCGAACTGCACGCCGACTAGATCGACCGGCTCCTGGATATTGTGATTGGTGCAAATCTTGACGCTGGTGCCGTAGGTCATCGCTTCGATGTCCTCGGGCTTGAAACCGCACTCGTCGCGCAATTCCTCGAGCGCCTGCACCGGTGCCTGGGCGCCGCCATGAATAGCACAGCGTTTGTAGCCGACTGTATCCGAATGCCAGACAGTACCAAGGTCCTTGGAAATTTCGTCCAGGTCCGCGTCGATTGCATAAGCGTTCATATAGCCGAAATCGCCTTCGAGCACGGTGTCGGGCCCTTCGAAACCGTCAGCCGCCAGATTGGCCGCAACCACGCCGTTTTCGGCAGCTCGTCCAATATGGAGCCGTTTGACCATCGCTCCGTTCCCGGCCTTGGTGAATTCCATCAGGCCCGAACAAAGCGACCCGGCAATGCCAAGCGCGTTAGCCATTTGGTTCTCGTCCAATCCCAATAGGTTGCCGGCGACCGCTGTAGAACCGATGGTGCCGGTCAGCCCCGGTGCATGGAAGCCTTTGGTCTCGGACGTGTGGTGCGTGGCTAGCCCGACGCGGGTCATCACCTCCATACCCGCGACAAAGGCCGTAATTATGTCCTTGCCCGAAGACCCGATTTCTTCGGCGACCGCCATTGCCGGCGGTACCGCAGAGGCGCCGGGGTGGATACCCGTCGAAGGTACCCGAACCGAATCCATTTCGAAGGCATGGCTCGAAGCACCGTTGGCGAGTGCCGCGAAGGAGGCATGCACTTTCGGGCCCTTGCTTCCGAGGATCGTCGAATTCCCGCCCTGACCTATCTTCTGCGCGTAGTCGATGACGATCTTTGTCCACGGTGTGGTCGCGCCGAAGATGCAGACCCCCACATTGTCCTGCACGCATTGCTTGGCAACTTGAATGCAGGAGTCCGGAATGTCCTCATAGCGAAGATTTGCGGCAAACTTGGCCAATTCCTTGGTATGGGCAGTCATAGGTCAGTCTCCTCGGGTGGGCCTGTCGGGCCTTCGGTACGGGTGGACGCTACACGTTCCGTTGCGCGAACTTCGCAGCGTTGCGCCCGGCGACGCGGCCGAATACGGAGCCACGAGTAAGGCCGGAGCCTGCCGGGTAGTTGTTGTAGAAGAAACCGCCCTGACATTCGCCGGCGCCCCACAAGCCTTCGATGGGCTTGCCGTTGATGTCGATGATTTCGGCTTCCAGGTTGGTTTTCACGCCACCGAAGGTAAAGGTCAGCCCGCAGGCCGCTGCGAAACAAAGATAGGGCGGCTCGTCGAGCTTGAGCGCCCAGTTTGTCTTTTCGAGCGCGAGCCCTTGGGTCGCGTTGCCGTCCTTGACGTCCGGGATGAACTCTTTGTCAGCAACAACTGCCTTGTTGTAGTCCTCGAGCGTTTTCAAGCATGCCTCGACATTGAACTCGAGCGGCTTGAAGCGCTCGGCAATGCCGTTCGCCAGTTCTTCGAGCGTGTCGGCTTCGACCGGTACGCCAGTGGAATAGCGCGGTTCGAAATAGGGCACGTTTTTCTGGTCGAAAATCTGGAATGCCACGCCGAACGGCTGGTTGAGAATGGCGCGGCCGGTCTTGGCGTAGGTGTTGAATTTGATGTCCTCGCCCTCATCGACAAACCGTTCGCCGTTCAGGTTGACCATGACCGAGAACGGATAGGAGAGCCGGTTGGTCTTATCGGTCAGTTTCAAGTCGCCATATAGCGGCGCATCCAGATCGATCGGCGTCGCGTGGCAACCGGCCCAGTCGCCGAAGGCTTCCGCGCCGCGCGCTATGGCAGCGTTCAGGATTTCACCGGTGTTGTAGCGGGTGCCGCGCACTTTCACCGTGCACCAGTCCTGGCCGAGATAGGCCGTCCGCATGGCCGGGCTCGAACTAAATCCGCCATTGGCGACCACGGTTGCTTTCGCATCGATCACCCGCTCGCCTTCCGGACCGCGCACCAAAACGCCGGTGATCTTGCCGTCCTCCGCACGAACGAAGTCGAGCGCCATGGTGTCGTACAGGACCGGAATGCCCGCCTTGTCGACCACGTCGAACCAGTCGTCGGAAAGGCCGATGCCGTCATGGATAGAACGGACCGGGCCACCTTTAGGCACGTCGGTCCGGCCTTCGGCGTCCTTTTTCAAGGCCGAAAGTTTGTTGTAGCCGAGGTTGATGCCGATATCGCTCATCCATTGCACCGCATCGAGCGAATTTTCGACCATAAACCGGAGAAGTTCTTCGTCCGATTGACCGCCGGCAACGCGTTGAACGTCGTTATAGAAATCGTCATGGGTATAGACCGGCATGTTGACTTCGTCCGCATTGCCATTGTGGGCGACGACACTGTCAATTTGCTCACGGTTCTGAAAGGACACACGGAATAAACCACCGGCAAACCGGGTGTTGCCGCCACGGAACTCCTTCGGCGCCTTTTCGAGTACGACGACGCTTGCGCCCTCTTGATGGGCGGACATGGCGGCGGACATGGCCGCATTGCCGGCTCCGATTACGACGACATCATATGCTTCGGACATTGTTTTCTCCTTTTGGTAATCCGGTCAGCCGTTCCATTCCGGCGTAACCGCTTTTCCTTCACGGATGATATCCATGAGTTCGCTAATGTTATCGAGGCTATCCAGACCCTCGACGATTTCGATGATCTTTTCCGTATGCTCGTCCGGGAGTGCGAGTTCGCAGCAATCGCGGAACTTCGCCAACCGTTCGTCGCGGGAGAGCGGAATACCCCAGATCCCTCGTGGCTTATCGCAACGTTCGACCAGCTCCTGGCCGTCCTTGGTTTTGACCGTCACGATGGCGTAGCAGTCCTGGAAACTTCTCGGAATGTCGTCGCGCATGTTCAGATGAACCCGCGGCAGCAAATCGACCACGTCTGGCGCGAAGCGGCGGGCATCCGAGAACGTGGCGACCTTCACCTTGCGATCCAACAGCGCGACGGTGGTCGCATATTGGACGCTGAATTTGCCGTCGAGCCCGGTTTCCGGTTGCGGCCGGTTGACGTAATGGAAGGTGGGAAAATCGACAGTGACGCTATCGATATTGTCCGCCTGCAAGTCGCGCTTGTTGGCGAGTTCTATCGAGGCGTCGATGGGCCTATGGGTAAAGTAATTCGCCGGATGCTTCTTGAAACCGACGCCGGGCTCGATCATTCGGAACGGATCGGCAAATCCCTTCAGGAAGAGATCGATTTCCACATGATCCTTGCCGTAGAAAAGCTCGAAAAATCCACCGGCGCCGAACATATCCCGGTTCGCGGTCCAACCCAGTTTGGCGAGCGTTGCGCATTCGACGCCCATGCGCGCCGCATGGCCCGAATGGCTGGATTTGGTCATGGTGCCGGTATTGGTCGATATGGAACCGGCCCGCGAGCCGCCGATGCCGAAGGCGCGCAGGAATTGGTCCGTATCGAGCCCGAGCAGAACTCCGGACGCTGTCACCGCGCCCATCAGCCCGGAAACGCCCGGCTTATGGAAGCCCGTGCCCGCATCGATCGAGGCGGAGGCGACCCGCATCCGGCCCTGCACTTCGAACCCAAGCACGATCGAGCGAATGATCTCACTGCCGGGAATGCCGTCGCGTTCGGCAATCGCAAGGATCGCCGGCAGGGTCGGTGAGGTGGGATGGTTCAATGGCCACCATGTGTTGTCGAAATCGAGCGCGTGCGCGAGGCAGCCATTGGCGTAGGCGGTGTTGAGCGCATTCGACTTGAAACCGCCGCAGATGACGCTGGAGGTGGGCTCGCCGCCGAGTTCTTTGGTGTATTCGAAAGCGATCCGACCCAGACCGAGAGGCTCGCCGGCGCCTGCAATCATTACGCCGATACCGTCCAGGCAAACCTGACGGGCGATTTCTTGGGCTTCGTCGGGGATATCCTTGGTCTCGGTGGACACGAGGATGTCCACGAGATCGCCAGTGATGGTCACGGGCTGTCCCTCCCTTGGGCTGGAAATTAAGCTCGAATAAAGCTCGATTGTTGTAAAGTTTTGCGGCATTAAAGCCCGAACATTGCGAAGCGGCAAGAGTGCTGCCGAAAGCCGGCGAAAACGAGATGAACTATAGCGTCAAAGAGCTCTATTTCACGCTGCAAGGCGAAGGCGTCCAAGTAGGACGTCCGGCCGTATTCTGCCGTTTTGCCGGCTGCAATCTGTGGACCGGGCGCGAACAGAATCGAGCCGACGCGGTCTGCCAGTTTTGCGATACCGAATTCGTCGGCACCGATGGTCCCGACGGCGGGCGCTTCAAGCGGGCCGAAGATTTGGCCCGCACGGTGGCCGAGACATGGGCTGCGGAGGCGGAAGAGGGCGTACCTTACGTGGTGTGCACTGGCGGCGAACCGTTACTTCAGTTGGACGCACCGTTGATAGCAGCCTTCAAAGCGGAAGGCTTTCAAGTGGGGATTGAGACCAACGGTACGCTCCAGGCGCCCGAAGGCCTCGATTGGATTTGCGTCAGTCCCAAGGCGGCAGCGGACCTGGTACAGAAATCCGGGAACGAGCTAAAGCTGGTCTATCCGCAGGATGGGGCTCAGCCGGAACGGTATGCGGGGCTCGCTTTTGAGCATTTTCTTTTGCAGCCCATGGACGGGCCCGACCAGGAAACGAATACCGCACTGGCGTCTGACTATTGCGCGGCACACCCAGAATGGCGGGTCAGTTTGCAGACCCACAAGCTGGTTGGCTTAGTTTAGCAGACCTGGAAGTCCTGCCCTAATGAGTCGGCAACCCCCGCACCGTCGTCCTTAGGAAAATTCGCGGCTGTTGCAGCGGGTTGTCGCCGGTGGCCCGGTGCCAGCAGCAGCGGTTGTCCCAAACCACCGTATCGTTCATGCGCCAATGGTGGCGGTCCTGGAAGCGTTCCTGGATGCACCAGGCGAATACCTCGTCGAGCAATTCCCACGCCTCGTCTTCTTCCATGCCATCGATCGAGACCGCATGCGCGGGATTGACGAATACCGACCGTCCGCCGGTTTCCGGATGAGTACGGATGGCGGGGTGGGGGATGGGTTTTCGCTCGCGGTCTTCGGCGGAGAGCCGTTCATGACCACGCGCCGCGATACCGCCATAGCGGAAGGTCGCCATCCTGTTTTGTATGCGGCTTTTCAGTTTCTCGGGCATTTCCGAGAAGGCCAATGTCATATTGGCGAATTCCGTATCTCCCCCCGCGTCGGGGATTTGCTGGGTATGGAGCATCGTCGCCTTGGCGGGCGCTTCGAGATAGCACATGTCCGTATGCCAGGCATCGCCACGGGTATCGTCGGACGGATTGATTTCGCCATGTTCGTTGAGGTTGGTCATGATAATGAGTTCGTTGAACTCCGGGTGCCAATATTTTTTGGTGATGTGCGGCTGGAGTTCGCCGAAATGATTGCCGAACTGGACGAAGAGCGCCGGCGTCAGCGGTTGATCTCGAAATACCAGTACGCCGTGATCGAGGAATGCCTGGTTCACGACGCTCCAGGTATCCGGATCGATGGGTTTGGTGATGTCGAGGCCTTTGACCTCGGCCAACATGACCTCTCCCAGACGGTTCACTTCTACGGCCATGGCTCGATGTTCTCCCTCAAGGCCTCATGGTTTTGGCGACGGCGCCGAGTTGGGATTTGGTGACTTCGTAGGCTTCGTCAATCCAATCACACAAGATCGCGCGCGTGTCGCGGGGGTCGATGATATCGGGAACGGCAAACCTCTCGGCAGTGCGGAAGGGCGAGGTGAATTTCGCATAGTGCTGTTCCAGTTCCGCGAGCCGAGCATCCGGGTCTTCCGACCCTTCGATGTCCTTTCGATAGGCGGCCCAAATACCGCCCTCGAGAGGGATGGAGCCCCAATAGGCGGACGGCCAGGCAAAGCGCAGATTGATGCCGCGTTTTCGCCCATGCATGCCGCCTGCAAGCCCGAAAGCGCGCTTCATGATGATCGAACACCAAGGAGTTTGGCTCTGCTCGATCGACGCCAGGCATTTGAGGACCGCGCGGATAGTGCCCGACTTCTCCGCCGATAAACCCGGCATAACGCCCGGCACGTCGACGAAATTGACGATCGGAATATGGAAGGTGTCGCAAAGATCGATGAACTTCTCGGTCTTCATGGCCGAGGAGCGGGTCATCGCGCCGCCTGCATAGTTGGGGTCGTTCGCCATCACGCCGACAACCTTGCCGTTGAGGCGGGCCAACAGGGTGACAATCGAAGGTCCGATCTTGGGTGCAATCTCGAACATCGAGTCCTTATCGAGCACGGCAGCGAGAATGTCGCGCACCTTGTAGCTCTGCCGTCGGTTCCTGGGGATTGCCTCCAGCAGAGATTCCTCGCGCCGGTTCGGATCGTCGGTGGGATCGATTTTCGGGGGCAGATAATCGACGTTCTGAGGCATGTAGGACAGGAATTTCCGCGCCTGATCGAAGGCGTCCTGTTCATCCTTTGCCGCGTTGTCCACCGCCCCATTGTCGCGAGTTTGGACCCGCCAGCCGCCAAGCTCTTCCTTGTCCAGATCTTCCGCCATCGCCGCTTTGACCACCGGTGGGCCCGCGGCAAAGACTTGGCTGGTGCCTTTGACCATGATCGAGAAGTGGGCATAACCCACCTTGATCGCGCCGAGACCAGCGCACGCACCGAGCGCGATGCCGACCACCGGCACTTCGCCCATGAGTTGGAATTGCGGCCAGCTCGGATAGCCGGGGATTTTCGTGTGCCCCATTTGTTCGAGGAGTTTCACGCTACCGCCGGCACTATCCACCAGGCGCAGCAGTGGCATTTTCATTTCCAAGGCATAGCGCTCGATATAAAGCCATTTGTCGGAGATCGTCGCTTCCGACGAACCGCCGCGAATGGTGAAATCGTCGATCGAAAGCGCCGCCTTGCGGCCCTCGATCAGTCCTTTGCCGATGATGGCGTTGGAGGGTGTGGCGTTGACCAGATTACCGTCTTCGTCGTACTCCGCCTTCCCGGCGATTTTGCCGAGTTCCCGGAAGGTGCCGGAATCGAGCAGCATATCTATGCGCTCGCGGGCGGTATTCTTGCCGATGGAGTGTTGATAATCGCGGCCTTTTTTACCGCCAAGTTCTTCAGCAAACTCGCCGCGTTTTTCTAATTCTTCTATTTCCGGCTTCCAGTTCATGTGCGTTCCGTCGTCACGTTGTTTTTATGTCAAATATCGATTAGGAGTCGTTTCTCCATTCGGGGGTTGGTTATACCAGACAGTTTCAATTTGGGGAGAGGTGACGCGTGTTCACGCTGACCGAAGATCTGGCCAAGGAGTTTTTGAGCGAGTCGGGACTGCCGGTGCCGAAAGGCGCGGCATTTGCGGAGTCTGGAGATGCGGGTGCGTTCTCTGACGGTTTGACGGGTGGCGCGGTGGTGAAAGCCTTGATCCCGACCGGCCGACGTGGAAAAGCAGGTGCTGTGCAGCTGGTGGGCGACAGCGCCGCCGTGACCAAAGCGGCAGATGCGATGCTCGGCACCGAGGTCCATGGTTTCGACGTCGAGAAAGTCTATGTGGAAGCCAAAATCGACATCGCCAAGGAATTTTATCTCAGTTTCAGCCTGGAGGGCTTTCCCGGCCAAATTTTGCTGTCTTCGAAAGGCGGCGTCGATATCGAAGAGACGCACAAAAACGATCCTGAGGCGGTTATCCGCGCGGATATTTGCCCAATCGACGGGGTTACTGAGAGTCTGGCGCAAGATCTGTGGCGACAAGCAGGCCTCGAAGGCGACGAATTGGCGACTACGGTCGTGACGACGGTCGCGCTTTATCAGGCTTTCGTTGCGGCGGATGCTGTTATGATGGAAATCAACCCGCTGGTTTTAGACGCGGACGGAAACGCCTCGATCGTCGGTGCGATGATGGGTGTCGACGAGAATGGTCTGCCCCGTCACCCGCACTGGGCCGAGATTGCCGACGGCAGCTTGATCGCCGCCTGGCGGCAATTCAATGAACGGGAGCTCAGCGTTTCCGAGGCCAACCGCAAGATCAAGGGCGGCGCTGTGCGCTATACGGAGCTCGACGGCGATATCGCGCTCTTGGTCGGCGGTGGCGGTGCCGGGTTGCTGCAGCATGACATGATGTTGGCCATGGGCGGGCGACCGGCAAACCACACGGATACCAACCCGGGCGCCGGGATCGAAGAAAAGTTCAAGGTCACCATCCGGGCCATACTCGATAATCCGGCGGTGAAGTGCCTGTTGGTGAGTTTCAATCACCAGCAGCTGACCCATTGCGCGCGCAAAGCCCAGCCCTTGGCGGAAGTGCTTCGTGAGCGCAACGTAGATACGGAGAAGTTTCCCATTATCGTGCGATTGGTCGGGCCCGGCGAAGAGGAGGCGAAGGAAATTCTCGATGACTTTCCGGGTCTCACTTATTTGCCGTTCGATGCATCCCTCGACGATGCGGTTCGGGCCGCGGTCGAAATTCGGAATGCGATGGGAGACACGCCGTGAGTATCCTGATTGACGAAACCACCAGGGTGCTGGCGCAAGGGTTGACCGGAGCCCAAGGCACGAGAGATGCGGAGTTTTGTCTTCGCTACGGAACCAATATCATTTGCGGTGTGACGCCCGGTAAGGGCGGCGCGGAAGTGCACGGCTTGCCGGTTTACGACAGTGTTGCCGAAGCGCGCGAAAAACACGAGGTCGACGCGTCGGTTGTCTATGCGCCGCCATTGGCGACAAAGGGAGCGATCCTCGAAGCCTTGGAGGCGGATCTCAAACTCGTCGTCGCGCTGGCCGAGTTCGTACCGCGCCATGACACGGCAATCATTGCCGCCACCGCAAAGGCAAAAGGCGCTGTCGTTGTAGGCTGCAACACCAACGGCATCATTTCGCCAGGCAAAAGCAAGCTCGGGGCCATCGGCGGCGATGATCCGTCGGAAGTATTTGTGCCCGGCAAGGTAGGTGTTGTATCCCGATCTGGTGGTATGTCTGCCGAGTTGTCGCTTGCCATAAAGCGGGGCGGGCTCGGAGTATCTACCTGCATTTCCATGGGTGGCGATGTCATCCCGGGCAATCCGATGGTCGATTACATCCGGCGTTTCGTCGACGATCCGGATACGGACGCCATCGTCATGTTCGGCGAACCCGGTACCAAGGCTGAGCACGAAGTGGCGGCTTTTCTGCAAAGCGGTGCCTGTACCAAACCGTTGATAGCCTTGTTGGCCGGCGAATTTCAGGAGAATTATCCGGCAGGCGTGAGCTTCGGTCATGTCGCGGCGATGATCAACGCGACGGAAGATACTGTTTCTGCCAAGCGAAAAATGCTGGCCGACGCGGGTGCCATCGTCGTGAATTCCCTCGGCGAAATTCCCCTTAAAATCAAAGAAATCATAAGCACCTGAAAATAAAGGTGGATTCATCCTTGGCCTGTTTATGCTGCTGTGCAATATAAAAGCGCACCGCAGGTGCCAGTGAGTGAGACAAACTAGCCATCGAACCCTCGAAGTTTGCGCTCCCGAAAGGGCGGCCAGGGTGATCGATATTGCGAGATAGCAAATGCCGCTTAGGTTGAATGCGAAAGACACAGATTTCGAAAATGCATTTTCGGAATTTCTCGACGCCCAACGCGAGGCGGCGGCGGATGTGGACCAAGTCGTGTCTGACATTCTTGCCGATGTACGCGCGCGCGGCGATGCGGCGGTGCTCGACTATACCGAACGCTTCGACCGTTTGAGCTTCGAGGCGGGTCAGCTGCGATTTACCGAAGCGGAAATTGCGTCCGCGAAGCAGGATTGCGATGCGGAAACCCTCGCGGCACTGAACCTTGCCGCCGAACGCATCCGTGATTTTCACGTCAAACAATTGCCCGAGCCGCTCTCCTATCAAGATGCAATAGGTGTTCGGCTCGGCGCGCGATGGACGCCTGTATCTGCTGCAGGATTGTACGTGCCGGGCGGCACGGCGGCCTATCCGAGCTCGGTTTTGATGAATGCAATACCTGCCACGGTTGCCGGTGTGGAGCGGGTGGTGATTGTCGTGCCGACACCGGATGGTGAGATCAATCCGCTGGTTCTGGCGGCGGCCGATATCGCCGGTGTGTCGGAAATTTACCGCATCGGTGGTGCGCAGGCGGTAGGCGCATTGGCTTACGGTACCGAAACGATCCCGCAAGTCGATAAAATTACCGGCCCGGGAAATGCCTATGTCGCGTCGGCCAAGCGGCAGGTATTCGGCACGGTTGGCATCGACATGATTGCCGGCCCGTCGGAAATCCTCGTCGTTGCCGATGGAGAGAACGATCCCGACTGGATTGCCGCCGATTTACTCAGTCAGGCGGAACATGACGAAAGCGCGCAATCGATTTTAATCACCAATGACGGCACATTCGCCGACGCGGCTGCTGCTGCGGTCGAGGCTCAATTGCAAAGTCTCGAGCGAGAGGCGATTGCGCGGGCAAGCTGGGAAGCAAATGGAGCCGTCATTGTGGTCCAGGATTGGGCCGAGGCGGCGGCATTGGTCGACCAAATCGCGCCGGAGCATCTTGAACTCGCGGTCGCGGAGCCGGATGCCTTGGCGGACAAAATTCATCATGCGGGAGCAATGTTCCTCGGTCGCCACACGCCGGAGGCGATCGGCGATTATGTAGCGGGGCCCAATCACGTGCTGCCGACATCGCGTAGTGCGCGTTTTTCGTCCGGTTTGAATGTGCTCGACTTTATGAAGCGAACGACGCTGGTGCAGTGCGATGAGGAAAACCTCCAGGAAATAGGACCTGCGGCTGTAACGCTTGCAGAAGCCGAAGGGCTTGGCGCCCATGCGCGATCGGTGGCTGTGCGCCTGAAGCAAAAGGAATAGGCGGATGGGCGAGCACAGAATCGCCGATATCGAACTCGATCAGGTTTCATTGATCCGCTACCGTGCCGAAGTCGAACATGAGCGGAAGGTCGCGATCTACGATTTGCTGGAAAGCAATTACTTCGCGCCGTCGGGGGAGACGGAAGGACCTTATCGGGTACGGTTAGGGGTCACCGAAGGCGATCGACTGAAATTCGATATTCGTGATGTAGAAGACCAGCCCCTTCGTATTATCACCCTATCGCTCAAGCCTTTGCGGCGCGTGGTACGAGACTATTTCCAGATTTGTGAAAGCTATTTCGATGCCCTCAAAAAGCGCACTGTTCAGCGGCTGGAAAGCATCGATATGGCCCGCCGGGGTCTGCACAACGAAGGGGCCGAACTGCTGAGCGACCGGCTTGCAGGGAAGATCGAACTCGATATCGATACCGCGCGTCGGCTATTCACGCTGATTTGCGTGCTACACATCCGGGCTTGACGCTGTGCTGGCTGGCGGCTTCATTCAAGCATGACCCGCAATAGTGCATCCAAACTTGTGTTGGCCTCGGCCTCTCCGAGACGCCGCGATCTATTGGCGCAAATCGGCATCGTGCCGAACTCCATCGAGCCGACAGATATCGACGAAACACCGGAGCGAAATGAGCTTCCGCGCGAGTACGCAAAACGAATGGCACGCGCCAAGGCATCGGCCGCCTCGGTACCGGATGCGTTCGTGCTCACCGCCGATACGGTGGTTGCCTGCGGTCGGCGTATTTTGCCGAAGGCCGAGAACGAAGCCGCTGCTCGAGAGTGTCTTCAGCAATTGTCCGGTCGACGCCATAGGGTGTTGGGCGGGGTCTGCTTGCTTCTCCCCGACGGCACCCGGCGTGAGCGTTTGGTCGAGAGCTCGGTTGGTTTCAAGCGGCTGTCGTCTTCGGAAATTGATGCTTATGTGGCTACCGGCGAGTGGGACGGCAAAGCGGGTGGTTATGCCATTCAGGGGCGTGCGGCCGAATTCGTGAAGTTCGTGTCCGGCTCGTTCAGCAACGTTGTGGGCTTGCCGCTTTTCGAAGTTGCGCAGCTATTGCGGGGAAGCGGCTACGAATGGTGAGCACACCGGCGGATATTCTGATCGAAACGTCACCGGTGGAAACCCGCGCGGCGTTGATCGACGGCGAGGGCCGGTTGATACGATTTTTGCGCGAACCCCATCACCGCCAAAGTCTGGTCGACGGGATTTATCGAGGACGTATTTCCGCGCTCGACAAGGCATCCGGTGGAGCCTTTGTCGAAATCGGCGCTTCGACCGCGGCTTATCTGCCCCGCGCCAAAGGCCTTACCGAGGGCCAGGCGTTGGTGGTGCAGGTGTTGCGTGACGGTTGGGGCGAGAAGGGAGCGGTTGTTACCAGGTCACCTGTCCTGCGCGGGCGTTATCTCGGTTGGCAGTCGACAGGCAAGGGGGTCGAGACGGAGCGCGGTGTGCCGAAATCCCGCGCCGCCCAGACCATCCGTGACGAGCTGGCAGCGTCTGTTGGGGGTCGGATTATCGTTCGAAAGCCGGCGCTTGAGGTGAGCTTGGAGCAATTGCAAGACGAGCTGGCGTGGCTTGGTGAAATCTGGGCCGGCATCGAACAATCCTCCGAAGAAAAATCAGCGCCGGAATGTTTATTGGCGCCGCCCGGCCTGGCTCACCGGTTGCTCCGCGATTGCCAACCGGAAGAGGGAATTTATGTGGATGACCGGGGATTGTTCTCCGAACTGAAGGATAGCAGCGCATCTCGTTGTCCCGACCTTAAGGGCCGGATTGTCTTTCACGACAAAACGCCCGGTCTGTTTGAGGCAGCGGAGGTGGAAACAGAGTGGCAGGCAGCACTTGAGCGCAAGGTAGCGCTCGAGGGCGGTGGCCAACTGACCTTCGACGAGACCGAAGCTTTGGTCGCCATCGATGTGGATAGCGGCAATGTGGGGGGCGGTCCGGACGGCATTCGCCGAGCCAATTTGGCGGCTATGGCGGAAATTGCCCGCCAAATCGTGCTTCGCAATCTCGGGGGGCTGATCGTGATAGATCCGATCACCACGGGTAATCGGGGGCACCGCAAGCAAATGGTCGATGCGCTCCGCCGGGAGATGAAAGGGGACGATCGGGCCACGGATGTGTTGGGGATGACATCGGCGGGCCTGGTTGAAATGACTCGGCAACGCCAGGGGCCGAGCCTGTCTGCGGACGCATTGGCACCACGAAGCCGGGGCATCACCTTCAATGCGGAGTGCGAAGCCGCTGGCTTGCTCCGCCGGGTGATTGGGTTGAACGGGCCCGGGCGACCCGTCATCGAGGCGAGGCAGGAAATTATCGCGGTTCTGACCGGCATACTTGCGGAGGCACGCGCCGAGACCGAACGGCGTCTCGGACAAAGCTTGGAATTACGCACCGATAACGCTAAGACGGTGCCCGAAATCTTTCTCGAAAGGTGAGAGAGCGATGGCTAAGTCGAAATGTCCCATGTGCAGCAAGGAAACGGTGCACGAGTTTCGGCCTTTTTGTTCGAAACATTGTGCCGATGTGGATTTAGGCCGTTGGTTCAACGGCCAGTACCGGATCGAAACCGAGGAAACGCCGGATTTCGAAGATATGCCGGCAAATGACGATTACCAGAAACTTCACTGAATTATGGGCTGGTGCCAAAAATCCGGGTTTGGCTGGACTTTAGCGCCGATTTTAGATATCAGACTGCCCTCTTCTTTCATGACTCGTCATGAGACGCCCAGGTAGCTCAGTTGGTAGAGCAGCGGACTGAAAATCCGCGTGTCGGTGGTTCGATTCCGCCCCTGGGCACCACTTTCCCCCTAAATTATTATTTTAGAATGCGAATTTCCGTGAGTTGGGAAACTCCGGCGGATTCCCTCGCGGATCAAACACGTCATATGCTTGTTCGCCCTTCTGGGGCAGCCTATCATTGCCAGTGAAAGCAACTGGGGGAGGCGAGTGCGGTGCCGTTGGACAATCACGCAAGCGAAATTCAGCTCGATACGATAACCATCCGGCCGATGGCGATGACGATCGGTGCCGAAATACACGGTATCGATCTCACCAAGCCGTTGAAGGACGCGGCAGTCGAGGAAATCTGGCAGGCATTGGTCGATTGGAAGGTGGTGTTTTTTCGCGATCAATCGATGGACAACGACGCTTTCATCGCCATGTCCCGCCAATTCGGCGATTTGACTCCGGGCCATCACGTCTATGGCGGCCATAAGAAATGGAACGAGCTTTATTGGGTCGCGAAGGACCGCCGCAAGACCCGCGGCTCGGGAGAGTTGCTCTATCTGCCCTGGCAGGGATGGCATACGGACGTAACGCCCGCAATCAATCCGCCGAAAGTTTCCATCCTCCGAGGCGAAATCGTCCCGCCCTATGGCGGCGATACCATGTGGACCGATCTCAACGCGGCCTACGAAGCGTTGTCGCCGGTGATGCGCGAGTTCATCGACGGTTTGCGTGGGGTGCATTACTACGCGCCAAAGGCCGGGATCAAACCCAACAAGGATTATCTCGATCAGATGAAGGACAATCTGATCATAACCGAACATCCGTTGGTGCGGGTGCATCCGGAATCCGGCAAGCGGGTCCTCTATATCAGCCCCACATTCCTGCACGAGATCAAAGGCCTGAGCCCGACCGAAAGCACCGCTTTGCTCGATCTGTTGAAGACCCATGCGGTTCGGCCCGAATTCACTGTGCGCTTCAAGTGGGAGCCGGGCTCGATTGCCATGTGGGACAACCGTTCGACCGCCCATATGGCGCCGCGCGATATCTGGGCAAGCGACTTCGACCGCGATTTTTACCGCACCACACTGGTTGGTGATGTGCCGGTCGGTGTTGACGGCGAAGAATCGACGGCGATCGAAGGCAAACCGCTTGTCGCGGCGTGACCAAGCCCCGATTGGTGGTACGCAGCGGCCTAAATTAACCAAATGTCGAATTCGAAAACCGATGTCGCGATTATTGGTGCCGGTATCGTTGGCATTTCGGTCGCGAGTTATCTGAAAAGAGCTGCGCCCGAACTCGGGGTGGCGCTGATCGACCGTGCCGCGCCAATGGCACTGACATCGGCCCAATCAGGCGAAAACTACCGAAATTGGTGGCCGCACCCGGTGATGAAACAGTTCACCGATCATTCGATCGATTTGATGGAAGATTGGGCACGCGAAACCGATAACGCTATCCAGATGACCCGCCGCGGTTATCTGTTGGCGACGCGGACTGCAGATGCAGATGCACTAAAGTCGGAATTATTGGCTGGCTACCAAGCCGACGGCGAGGAAGAAATACGGCTCCACGAAACGCCTAGCACTTATGAACCGCCGATCAGTGCCGATTGGCGCCAGGCTCCCGACGGCGTCGATATGCTATGCGGGTCGAGCTTCATCGCCAGCCAATTTCCGTGGATCGATCCGGAAGTCCAATCACTGGTCCATATCCGCCGGGCCGGTGCCATTTCCAGTCAGCAAATGGGTCAGGCCATGCTCGATGAATTTCGCGCGGCCGGGGGAAACCGGATAATGGCCGAGGTCACAGGGATCGAGCGCTCGGCGGATTTTTTGCTCTCTCTATCGTCGGACCGGTCACCGTTGCGGGCGGGGAAGATCGTCAATGCCGCCGGACCGTTTATCAACGAGATCGCAGCGATGCTCGACATCACTCTGCCGGTGACGAACGTCTTGCAGCAGAAAATAGCATTCGAAGACGTGTCCGGTGCAATTCCTCGCGATATGCCGTTTGGTATCGATCTCGATCCGCAGGTGATCGATTGGTCCGACGAGGAAAAGAATTTGCTCGGCGGCGATGAGGGATTGGCGTGGCTCGCGGCCGAAATGCCGGGTGCGATCCATTGTCGGCCCGATGGCGGCGAGGGGGGTAAATGGGTCAAGCTGGGCTGGGCTTTCAATGAAGCCGAAGAGGCGCCAACGAATGAGCCCCGGCTGTTCGATCATTTTCCGGAGATCGTGTTGCGTGGGGCGGCGCGTCTGAGCCCGGCACTCAAACGCTATTACGGGCGGTTGCCGAAAAACCGTATCCATTACGGCGGCTACTACACCCAAACTGCAGAGAATTGGCCATTGATCGGACCGATGGGGGTGGACGGCGCCTTCGTTGCCGGGGCGCTTTCGGGTTTCGGCACCATGGCGGCCTGTGCTGCCGGTGAACTGACGGCGGCATGGATATTGGAAAACAAAATGCCGGACTATGCCTCCGCGCTGTCGATGGCGCGTTACGAGGATGCCGAGTTGATGGCGGCCTTGCACGCGCAAAATAGCCGTGGGATGCTTTGAGTTCGATGGGAGCTTAAGGGAGGCGATTATGCAAATTACACCGCTCGGCAAAAATACCGGCGCGGAAGTTACCGGCCTAGACCTCAAGCAACGGCCGGATGCGGAAACCGTCGCCAAGCTGCGTGATGCGCTGACGCGGCATATTGCGCTTGTCTTTCGTGACCAGGAGCTGACGCCGCCCGAATATGCAAAAGCTGTGGAGATATTCGGCGAGCCGATGAGAGGCCAATATGCGGCCGAATATGCCATCGAGGGCACGTCGATGGTCACCAATGTCTCCAATCAGCATCGCGACAAGCAGGGCAAACGGGTGATGCACGGCCGGATTTGGCACTCGGATCAGACCCATAGGAAATACCCGCCGAATTACACCGCACTTTACGGTGTCACCGTGCCCGATGAAGGGGGCGACACGGGGATTCTCAATACCCGTGATGGGTACGAATCGCTGCCCGAGAATCTCAAAAATCAGCTCGACACCATGGTGATGCATAATCTGGTGACTTCGGGCCGGGCTCGGCTCGCGGAATCGACCAAGAACTTCATTCTTTCGAAGGAGGAACTCGCTCGCCAAGCGCGTTCGCATCCGTTGGTGCGTGAGCACCCGGAAGCCGGCACCAAGGCGATCTATTTCCACGCGATCAAGATCGACCATATCGATGATATGACTCCGGAAGAGACCCGGGATTTCATTCAGGAGTTACTCGATAAGATCGAGACGCCGGAGTTTCTTTATCGCCATAAGTGGCGCAAGAACGATCTTCTGATTTGGGATAACCGCTCGGCCCTGCACCAGGCTTTCTTCGATTACGATTTGAGTCAGGAACGGCTGTTGCAGCGCATAATCCTGAAGGGCGAACCGCCTTACGGGCCCGCGATGTCGAAGGAAGAGGCGGCCGCAGCAGCAGAATAAGTGCGGCGGCGCACCGAATCCCGTTTAACTGTCTGTCGTCCCCGGAAACGTCTTCTCGCGTTCTTCCGCGTCTTCGGCCTTGTTGTAATCTTCATCGAGATGGCCGGTATCGCCCGGCGGACTTTTGACCGTGAAGAAGGTCGCAGGACCGTTGATGGCACGGCTCCGATGCTTGGTGTTACGCGGGATATGGATCATGTCGCCGGCTTTGACGATGCGCTCGTCGTCATCGAGGATGTAATGCAGCTCACCTGACAAGATATAGGTGAATTGCTCTTCATTCGGGTGCGAATGCAGCGGCGGGCCGGACCCTTCGGGTTTGGTCACCACGCCGGCCTTCATAAATTCGCCCGCCACCTGCTGAATGCTTTGATGCGGATTGGCCTTGCCCTGATGGGTCTCCATCTCTTTCGGGTAGTAGTAGGGCATCTGCGTTTCTCCTTTTCGCCTCGATAAAGGTCTGCTGCACCTGAGTGTAAATTTACGCCGTTCGGTCGCGCGATTATAGGGGTATTTCGCGGTTTAGACGGGAATCGCCTGGTCTGCGGCCGGCAGGATAGTGGTTCTTTTCATGATCCGTTCGGCGGCCGGATCGAATGCGCCGCGCCGATGCATGGTGGAGGCATTGTCCCACATCAACGCATCGCCCAGGCGCCATTCATGATCGTAGATAAATTGCGGATTCAGGCAGTGCGCGTAGAGCTGGTCCAGGTAGGCATGCCCCTCGTCCTCTCCCATCCCATCTATGCCGGCGGTCATTCCGGGATCCGCATAGATTGCCTTTCGGCCCGTTGTCGGGTGGGTGCGCACCAGCGGGTGGGTAACGTCGGGTGTTCGATTTTTCTGCTTTTCGTTGGTCGGCTCGCTCCATTTGCGATTGAAATATTCGTAGGAGTGGACCGCGCGCACCCCATCGAGCTCGCGCTTCTTCTCGTCGGAAAGAGCGTCATAGGCGCCGGCAAGATCGCAGAACTCCGTGTTGCCGCCGCTTGGTGGGATTTTGACACTGTAGAGCAGGGAGCCTACCGCCGGGCGAGGTAGATATATCTGATCGTGATGCCAGCCGACTTCGTGGTCGGAGAGAATACCGATTGGCTCACCGTTTTCTTTGACGTTGGAGATGATGAGTAATTCCGGATGATCTTTCGACAGATATTCCTCGCGCACATGGATTTCCAATTCCCCGAAAAGCCGGCTGAACGCCACCACGTCCGCCTCTTCCAGCGCCTGATCGCGAAACAGGATGACGCCGTTTTCCGCCCATATCCGGTGGAGTTTGGCGACGGTCTCCGAATCCAAGTCGCCGGACATGTCGATGCCGCGTACTTCGGCGCCGAAATTTTCCAGCTGGACAACTTCCATGGGTGCTACCTCCCTCGGTGGCGATATAGACGATAGATTGCTATCACGTAAAGGCAAGCCGAATAATAGGCCGGGGGAGAACGCATGGAATTCGATTTCGTCATCGTGGGCGGAGGCTCCGCCGGCTGTACGCTTGCCAATCGGCTGACCGCCGACGGCCGCCATACGGTCTGCCTTTTGGAGGCGGGCGGGTCCGATCTTAATCCCTGGATTCACGTACCTGTCGGTTTCATCAAGACAATGTCCAACCCGTCGGTGAACTGGCTGTTCGAGACCACGCCGCAGGAAGGCACCGGCAACCGTAAGATTCCGATCCCGCGCGGCAAGGTGATCGGCGGTTCGAGTTCGATTAACGGCATGCTCTACGTGCGTGGCCAGCCCAGGGATTACGATGTGTGGGCTCAATCGGGCTGTACCGGCTGGTCCTATTCGGACGTGTTGCCTTATTTCAAGCGCTCGGAAAACCGTGAGGCCGGTGGCGACGATTTCCATGGCGAGGGTGGCCCGCTCAACGTCGCGGAGACCCGCAGCCGTTACGATATCCTGGACAAGGTGATCGAGGCTGGTGGGTCCATGGGTTATCCGGTGGAGCACGACTACAATTCGGACCAGCAGGCGGGGTTTTTCTATTACCAACTCACGCAGAAGAACGGCCGCCGTTTCAGTGCCAAGCATGCCTATCTCGAACCTGCGTTGAAACGGCCCAATCTTGCGGTCGAAAAGCGCGCTTTTGCGAAAAAGATTCTGCTCGAAGACGGCAAGGCGAGCGGTGTCGTTTTCGAAAAATCGGGCCAAGAGCATACGGTCACGGCCCGCCGTGAAGTGATCCTCGCCGCCGGTGCGGTGCAATCGCCGCAATTGCTCGAACTGTCCGGCGTTGGCCAGGGGGAACGCTTACAGAACCTTGGTATCGAGGTTGGGCGCGATCTGCCGGGTGTCGGCGAAAATTTGCAGGATCACTATATCGCGCGGCTCTCCTGGCGGCTGGCTGACGGTGTTCGGTCGATTAATCAGCTGACCCGAGGTGTACGGCTCGTTGGCGAAGTGCTGAAATACGGGTTCCTGCGAAAAGGGGCATTGGCGCAGGCCGCAGGTATTATCGGCGGGTTCGTCAAAAGCCGGCCCGAACTCGATGACGCGGATATTCAGTTCCATATGGCGCACGCTACCTTTCGCGATCCCCACAAGCGCATCTTCGATCCGTTTCCCGGTTTGACCATCGGACCGTGCCAGCTTCGTCCCGAAAGCCGGGGCCATATCCACGCTGTCTCACCGGACATCTCGGACAAGCCGGAAATTCTGCCAAACTTTTTGTCGGACCCGATGGATCAGGAAGTCTTGGTGGCGGGAATGCGTTTCGCCCGCGCCATGACCGAGACCGATGTCTTGAAACCCCATGTGGTTCACGAGTTGGCGCCCGGCGAAAAAGCCGAAAGCGACGAAGATTTGCTGGACCACGCCCGGAATACCGGCGCGACCCTCTATCACCCGGTCGGGACCTGCAAGATGGGGACGGACGATATGGCCGTGGTCGATCCGGAATTGAAGGTGCGCGGTCTGGAAAGCCTTCGCGTGGTGGATGCCTCAGTAATGCCGCGGCTCTGCAGCGGCAACACGAACGCACCGACGATCATGATCGCCGAAAAGGCGGCGGATATGATTTTGGCGAACGCCTAACGCATCGCCGCTTTCAACTTATCGAACGCCGTATCCCGCTTCTTTTCCGCCCGCTCTACGCCGCGCGCTAGCGCCTTCAACGTCTTCGTATCCCCTGTGCACGCGGCCTTCGCCGCCTTGATATGGTCGCGAACACGATCCGGGGCGGTGCCGCCTCGGTAGCGGCGACCTTCCACGCCGGTCCACGCGTCGAGGGTGTGTTTGAGTGCGTCTTCGGTGAGGCCGATCTTCTTGCCCGTATGCTCAATCGCAGCATCCTCGACCATGTCGACGGTGATGTCGGCGGGGGGCAGGCCTTTGTCGACGACCTCTTGGGCGATGACCGAGAGGATTTGATGGGCGACGCGGAAGGACATCCCCTTTTCATTGACCAGGTAGGCGATCAGCGTGGTCGCTTGGACCCAATGGGCCTGGGCTTTCTCCGCCATTCGCTTCTTGTTGACCTCGATTTCGTCGAGGCAGTCCACCAATGCTTCGATGGCCGCTCCTGACTCGTCACAGCAGGTCCAGAACTCCGCCGGAAGCATGGTAGCGGCCTCGAGCTGATCGGAGGCGGTTTTGAGGACTGAGAGCATTTCCATCAACCGGCCCGTAATCAACCCACTGGTGCCGTTCACAAATTCGAGCACATAGGGGATGCGCATTTGCGGTGCGATGGACGAGGTGATCGAATGTCGGCCGGGTAAGCGAATGAAATTGAATTCCTGGCTGTGCCAGATCAAGAAGTCGAGTGCGAGCCGTCCAAGCGTGTTGTGCATCAGGGCGAGCGCCATGTAGGCGTCGACCGCATAATCGTAATTTCGGATCGAATCGCGGGAGTTCCACATTTCCGTCTCGAAGCCGAGCAGGTCGTCGAGGCGCTCGATGTCCAGATCGAATTCGACGCCGTATCCACCGCCGGTACAGACCGAACTAATGTTGGCGTTTTCGTAAGCGTTCTTCAGACGGCCGAAATCCCGTGCCAACGGTTCGACAAACGACATGATGTAAAACCCGAACGTACCGGGTTCGATATGCTGGATATAGGAATAGCCAGGCATCAGCGTTTTCAGGTGTTTGCCTGCGAGGCGGATCATCGCGCGCCGAAGCGCTAGGTTGGAATCCATGATTTCCAGCAGTTTTTGGCGAAAAGCGATGCGGGTTGCAACGACGCGAATGGTCGGGCTCGAACGGCCGAGGTGAATCCAGCCAGCCGCATCCTCGCCGCATTTCTGGCGAAGATAATCTTCGCCGCCGTGAATTACGTTCCATAGCGCCTCACGCTCTGCGACGACGCCTTTTCGTTCCATGCCGGCGATGGCCTTGGTTAACTTTTTGATCGCGGTTTTGGGTGCGCGGCCCGATTCCGCGACCATGATCAACTGCGCCTTGTCGTAGGCGTGGAGTGCTTCCAGCATCTCCGGGCGGCGGAGAATATCCGCGTAATAGTGTTTCAATAGGTCGCTGGCGCTGTCGCCCAGACGCTTCTTCCATAAGAAGCTCATGGCAGATCCTCCCGGAGAGTGGGTTTCGTTAGGTTCGGTTGTAGGCGGAAGGCCGTCTTACGGCAACGGGGCGGCATCAACGGGACTGGTTAAGTGACCAAGTCGCCTTTGAGTTGGGTGCGGTGCATGATCCGTCGTGTGGCGGGGTCGAAGGCATCGCGCCGATGCATGACGCAGCGATTGTCCCAGAGCACCATGTCGCCGAGTTTCCAAACCTGCTGCCAGCAAAATTCGGGCTGCATGATATGCGCCCAGATGGCATCGAGGATTTCCTCGCTTTCCTCCACTTCCATACTTTCGATATAGGCGTGGATACGGCGTCCGAGGAACAGGCATCTACGGCCTGTTTCCGGATGCACACGAATGATCGGATGCGATGGCCCTTGCCAGTCGCGGACATCGCCGGAGGTGGGAATTTTGTCTTCCATACCCTTGCGTACGCCGCCGCTGGAGAGCGTCACGTTTTCGTGGCGCAGTAGTTTGCCTTCGATACGCTCGACGATGGCCGGATCGAGCGTCTCCAGCGCCGTGTACATGCAGAGAAATTCCGTATCACCTCCGGTGCCTGCTGGAGGTAGTTCCAGCGCATGCAGCATGCTCGCGGTGGGGGGTTTTTCGATATAGGACATGTCCGTGTGCCACATGCATTCGCCGTCACCGAGGGTGCCGATGGGCTCGCCGGTCTTTTCGTCGAGCACATTGCTGATAACACCGATTTCTGGGTGATTTTCGACCAGTTCCTCGCCGGTGCAAAGTGCGCGGGGGGATAGCTCGGGATCTCCCAAGAACTTGGTGAAGCGCACCTGTTCCGCATCACCGAAGTCCAGTCCTCGAAAGCGTAAAACCAGATGCTCGAGCCAAGCGGACCGAATACGCGTCGCGTCGTCCTCATCCATTTTGTGGATGTCAAAATCAATGATGTCGGCGCCGAGCGCCTTGCCGGTCGGGATAATGCCGAACTGCTGGCCCATGCGATTTCTCCTCACTCGATGGAAAGAGTAGCGCAATTGGCCGGTTGCAAAAAGGCGATATGTTGGGCAATGGCGAAGGCCATCTCGATGGTGGTAATCTTCAAAGAGAGTAAAGATAAATGCCTATGTGGCATTAAGTTTCTCGGTCTTCATCGCGAAATCGGATAACGTGCCGAGCAACATTTTGGGATTCGAGAGGTAAAGCGAGACAGCCATGTTTGCGGGCACCGATGTCATCGATATTTTCCCGACCAGCGTCTGGATCCATGAGATCGGCGACTGCGAGAGGTTGAATGACGACATTTTTGCTGCAGTGAAGAAGTTGCAAACCCAAGGCCATGGCTATGACCGCACCGATGGTGGTGGTTGGGTCAGCTATACCGATCTCAACGAGATGGACGATTTCGCGCCGTTGATGGAATACATCGTCGGTGCCGCACAGGGTGTGCTGAACTTCCTGCAATATGAATTCGAACACTTTTACATCACCGATAGTTGGGCCAATCTCGACGATCCCGGTAAAGCCCATACCCGCCACAATCATCCAAATTGCGTGTTAAGCGGGGTCTATTATGCTCGCACTCCTGAAAACGGTGGCGACATCATTTTCCATGATCCCAGGCCGCAGGCGGGTATTTTCGTCCCGGCGATCAAACAGCCGACAGAGCACAACATTGCCCAACGCTATGTGCAGCCGGCGGAAGGCCTGTTGATGATGTTTCCGTCTTGGTTGGAACACAGCACCGAACTCAATACGTCGGCAGGTGATCGTCTCAGTATCAGCTTCAACATCATGATTAGCGGTGGTCCGGCGCGTAAAGGCCTGGCGACCGGTTTGCCGGACGAGAAGATCTAATCGTCTTTCACGCCAGTACGGAATCCTTCCGCAATCCAGGTCAGGCTCCAGCGGCCGGCTAGCAAAATCGCTGCTGATAAAACGATCAACACTACAATGAGATAAATCCGGGTGTCAGTTGCCGCGGTGTAGTGGTGCCAGCGGTGTTCCGCCTTCGCCGCTTCGCGGCAAAGATAAACCATAGGATCGGTTCCGCCTAAGCCGCATTCTTGCGTGATTGTTTGGTCAAGATCCGGTGTCGGTACATAGCCGGTTTCCGCTAACAAATGCAGTAAGGCGATTGCCACGGCGACGCTTACGAAGGTAACCATGCCGATCCGTTCGAAGCCGGTTCTGTAGCGTCGAAGCCCTCGCATAGCGGAATTTCTCTAAGAGTTGGTATTGCCGTCGTTTCTAAAGACGCTGGTCCAGAAATCGTATGATGCGAGGCCGATGCCAAGGAGAATGACGATCGCAAGGTCGATTTCGCGCACAAAGGCCACCACGACGCCCAAGAAGGCGATCAAGAGTACGAGCGAAATGGCGGCTATAACTTTGTCGATCATCGCCTTTATCCTTCTTCCTTGGCCAGTCGATCGGCCATCCACCGCGCCGTGCGCAACAACCGGCCATCATGGCCCCGTTGGCCGACCAATTGAACGCCAATCGGCATGTCGTTCGATCCGCTTAGCAACGGTAGGCTGATCGCCGGCACCCCGCAATAAGTCCAAAGCGAACAGAAGACCGGGTTGCCGGTATAGTCGAGTGTTTCCGGCGCTTCGCCTGTTGCTGCCGGGGTGACGATCGCATCATAGCGGGCGAAAATCTGATCGAGGCCCGCATTCAGCGTTTCGCGAAGCTCGATTGCGTTGGCGTAATCTACTGCCCGTACGTCACGGCCTGCTTCGACCATCTCGCGGAGTTGCGGGCTCAATTGTTCGGCTCCTCGGTCGTAGAGTGGGCCGATATTTCGCGCAATGTCCGAGATCATAATTGTGCGATGAAGATCGACACCTTGGTCGAACGGTTCGGGCAACGTCACCTCGTCGCATTGGTTCCCGAGTGCGTCGACGATCTCGCTGAAACCCGCCTGGACGTCATCCCGGGCTTTTTCCCAAACCGGTGACTTAACGAAGGCAAACATCGGCTCGACCGGAGGCTCGCTAAGTGCTGTTTCCAGCAGGCGCGGCGGTGCGAGGGGGCGCATGTCCGGGTCTTGGGCATCGTAATGTGCGAGCGCGTCGCCGATTAGCGCTACATCGGCAATTGTACGTCCGAACACACCCACCGTATCGAGTGCGCGCGAAAGCAATAGCGCGCCTGTTCGCGATATGCGTCCGTGGGATGGTTTGAAGCCGACGGTCCCGCAAAATGAGGCGGGCCGGATCATCGATCCGTTGGTCTGGCTGCCGATCGCAAGCGGCACCATGCCCGAGGCGACCGCGGCGGCCGATCCGCTTGAGGACCCACCCGGTGTGCGTTCCCGGTCATGAGGGTTTTTCGTCTTACCGGGTCCGTACATGGCTAGTTCGGTGGTCACGCTCTTACCGATAATGATTGCGCCTGCCTGACGTAATAGCGCAACGACGGTGGAATCCGAGCTTGGTGTTCGTGCCGCATAAAGTGGTGTGCCGCATTCGGTCGGCATGTCGTGCGTATCGAATATATCTTTTACTGCGACAGGTAATCCGAACAGCGGTCCTGTTGGCAGTCCCGCTTGGCGTACCTCGTCTGCGGCCCCGGCTTGAGCCAAAGCATGGTCTCGGTCGATATGGGTCCAGGCTTCGATATCACCGTCAATTTCGTCGATACGATCGAGGCAGGCCTGAGTAAGCTCCAAAGCTGAAAATGCGCCTTCTTCCAATGCTTTGGCGGCATCGAGTGCATTTAATTCGGCCAAACTCACGTCGCTACCTCCTAGATTACTTGCCGTAGAGTTGATTTGGCAGCCAAAGCGCGATCTCGGGGAAGTTGTAAAGAATAACCATCGCAAGCAGGACCATGGCGAGGAACGGCATTACGCCTTTGAAGATTTCCATCAATTGCACATGGGGCGGTGCCACACCTTTCAAATAGTAGGCGGCCATCGCCATTGGGGGCGTAAGAAAAGACGTCTGGAGGTTAAGCGCGACCAGAATGCCGAAGAACAGCGGGTCGACGTCGAAGTGTCCGAGCATCGGCAGGAAAATGGGAACGAAGATAATTATGATTTCACTCCATTCCAGCGGCCAACCGAGCAGGAAAATGATCAATTGCGCAAGGATCAGGAACATCAAAGGTGTGAGATTCATCGACAGTACGAAATCCTTGATGATGTCGTGCCCGCCCAGATAGGAGAATACCGAGGCGAAGGTCCAGGAGCCGACAAAAAGCCAACACACCATGGCCGAAGTTCGGACGGTGAGATAAACCGATTCTTTCAAACGCTCCCAACTAAGCGCGCGATAGCAAGTGGCCAGCAATAACCCGCCCAGGGCGCCGACCGCGGCGGCCTCCGAAGGCGTTGCGAGGCCGAAAAGGATCGCACCCAATACCGAGAGGATAAGAAAGGCGAGCGGGAAAAACGACGTCGCCATCATCCAAATTACGCCGCCGAGCGATGTGTCTTCGATATCCTCTTCTTTGGGTTTCGGTGCCAGGCTCGGGTTCAACGCCGCGCGGCCGATGACATAGAGAATATAGAGGCCGGCCAGCATGAAGCCCGGAATGATCGCTCCCGCATACAGCTTCACCACCGACACATTGGAGGTGGCGGAATAAACGATCAGCATGATGCTGGGTGGGATCAGAATGCCGAGACAGCCGCCGGCACAGATCACCCCGGCGGAAAAGCTGGTGTCGTAACGCGCCTTCAACATCGCCGGGAACGCGAGCAATCCCATTAGAGTGACGACGGCGCCGATGATTCCGGTGGCGGTTGCAAACATCGCACAAGTGGCGAGAGCGGCGATCGCCATCGAGCCCGGCATCCGGCGCATCGCGATCTGCAAAGTGAAGAACAACCGGTCGACGATATTAGCTCGCTCGACGATATAGCCCATGAATAGAAACAGCGGGACGGCGGTCAGCACATCATTTGCCATCACCGAATAGGTCTGATTGACGAACAGATCGAAGATTCGGTTGTCGAAAATCGACTGCATGCGTTCGGCGTCGTAGTAGGCGTAGTAGCCGAACACCACGCCCATCGCCATCAACGTAAAGCTGATCGGGAAACCCAGCAGGATGGTGAAGATAAAAATGCCCAGCATCAGCACCGCGACTTGAGGGTCGGTCATTTCTTTTCTCCCTCGTCGGCGGACCCGTAGTCATGGGCGTGTTGCATCATGGTTTCCATCTCTTCCACGTCCTCGAGATGGGCCGGCCATTCGCCGGTACGAATGCAAATAATACAGCGGCAGAGTTGGGCAATCCCTTGGATAAACAGCAGAAAACCGGCAATCGGGATTATGGTCTTGAATTGAAAAATCGGTACATTGGCCGGGCTCATGACGCTGACTTCGCCCCTGCCCGAATTGTAGGACCAGGATTCCGCCGCATAGTCCCAACCCGCGAAGATCAGAGCGATAACGCCCGGGAAAAAAAACAAGAAGTAGAGGATGAATTCGATGATTGCCTGTGTCTTCGGCTTCCAGAGGCGATACAGAACATCGCCTCGCACATGGCCGTCACGGGACAAGGTGTAGGCGCCGGCCATCATAAAAAGAGCCCCATACATCATGTAGCTGATATCGAAGGCCCAGCTTGTCGGTTCACGCAATACGTAGCGGACGAAAACCTCATAACCGACGCCGAACGTCATCACCAAGATGCACCAGGCAAATGCCTTGCCCACCCAGGCGGTTACGGTATCGATCAAGAGAATGAATTTTTCCATTCGCTTTAGCGCTAAACGTTAGGGAAATTTTCCGGGAAAGGAGTGGGGCGGCATTTGCGATGCCGCCCCATTTTTCACTATGCCTCGATCCGCCTAGAAGTTGATCTCGCCGGGGAAGTAATGCTTGAAGGCGAGCTTGTAATCGGCGGCGTTCATGAGATCGTAGAACGCGACCCGGTGCGACCATTCCTTCTGGCTTTTCACCACCTTGGCGAAGAAGGGGTCGGACTCGAGTTTTTTCAGCACGGTATCCCAAGAGGCGAGTTGTGCCTGCATCACCCCTTCGGGGGTACGGTAGACGTTGACCTTGTCCTTGTTAATTAGTCCTTGAAGGTCCTTGGAATAGCTATCCATGGCGAAGCCGTAATTGGCCGTGTTCGCCGCTTCCGCACCGTATTCCAGTATCGCCTGCAATTCGGGCGCGAGTTTGTTGAACCTGTCCTTATTGAAGATCACTTCGAAGAACTCGGCGGCCTGATGATAACTCCCCATCATGTAGGTCTTGGAAACGTCCTGCGCACCGAACTGGCGATCGGATGTGGGATTATTGAACTCGAAGGCCTCGATCACGTTACGCTCGAGTGCCGGTATGATTTCGCCGCCAGGCAGCTGGGTCACTTTCAGGCCCATGCCCTGCATGATATCCGTGGCAAGGCCGACCGTACGATATTTCAAATCCTTCATATCATCGGCGGTTTTGATTTCGTTCTTGAACCAGCCAAGCGGTTGGGTCGGCATCGGCATACAGAAGAAGCCAACCAAATTGAGCTTCAGAATATCCTGTACCAACTCGCGGTACAGCTCTTTGCCGCCGCCATAATGGATCCAGGCAAGAATTTGCGATGCGTTGGCGCCAAACACCGGGCCTGTACCGAAAAGCGACGCGGCCTTGTTTTTGCCGTACCAATAGGCGGTCACCGTATGGGCGCCGTCGAGCACGCCCTTGTGGCAGGCGTCCTGAACTTGAAACGCCTTGACCACGGCACCTGCGGGCAAAAGGTCGATTTTGAGGCGGCCGCCGGACATTTTGTCGACGCGTTCGGCGTACTGTTTGGCCATATCCTGGAAGACCGACTTCGCTCCCCAAGAGGTCTGGACTTTGAGCGTGATGGTCTTCGCTTTGGAAACCTGTGGGGCCGCCGGTTTATCAGCCTTTTTTTCGGCTTTTTCCGCTTTGTCATCGCACGCAGCAAGCGCGAGAGCGGCGGTGCCGGTGGCTGCGGCAATGCCGGCGCCTTTAAGGAATTTACGCCGTGCCGGGCTCGGTTTGGCGGTAGGTTTGTCGGATGTGGTCATTGTGATTTCCTTCCCCTGTGACCTGATTATTCTGAAGTCAATGTTACGGCTATTTAACTCCTCAACGGGAGCCACTTTCAAGCAAGATTCTGTAATGGGGCAGCGCTTACTCAGGTACCGATAAATGTCTGCATTGAGCTGGCCGCCGTTCCGTCCCTTTAGGTGATCGGTTTAGTGACGCTTTTGCAATAAGAAGATGCCAGAACCGCCTGCATATGCCGGCCATGACCGCCGGCGACAACGATGACGATATGATCCGGCGCAGGAACGATGGGTGCCAACGCATCGTCGTCGTTTTCGTCAATGAAGTCGGCCATCTTACTTTGTCCCCAACCGCCGCGGTCGCGGAGATCGCCGACGCGGCAACGGGCATTTTCAAAGATGAATTCCTTGACCGTTTGCTTGTCCCATCCTCGTTCGTCGAGCCATTGGGCGGATTCCGCGGTCATCACGAGCATTTGCTCCGCATCGAGCCGACCGCGATAGGGGCCGTTGGCGCCGAGATGGCTCATCGCCGAGGCTGCGCTACCCAAATAGAGCTCCGGCGTTTTGCTGACCATATCATTGATATTATGGGGCGATTCTGCGCAGAGCACGGTGACGGCGCTGGAATCCGCCTCAAAGCCTCGGTCTGCGTGCAACCCGGGCCACGGGCTATTTTCCTCGTCCTCGCCGATGCAGTAGGAGTACTTCCCAGGATGGCCGTGGGTGGCCATATCTGTAATCCCAGGGAGGCCGCCGCCCACGTTCATCAGCAGCAATCGGAGCGCGCGTCCAATAGTGGCATTCGCGCGCCAACCCTGACCGAAAACGTTTTGGCGGCAATTGATGTCGAGTTCGGTCCGTGCCGGTCCGTGAACGATAACGAGATGCGCGCCAGGGTGGGTCGTCGTCTGGCGGCCGTAGAGATTGTATTCCGGCTCTACGGTGGCCTGAAGCGCGGCGATTATCACCGGCAAATATTCCGGTTTGCACCCAGCCATGGCGGCGTTGATGGCAACGTGTTGCACGGTTGCGGGTCCGCCTTTGGGGGGCAATTCGACGATCACGTCATCCGGTGCACGATCGGAAAAGCGCAGCATGTCGGCGATGCGCTCTTCGGTCGGTGGAATAACAGGCAGCCCGTCGGTCCAACCCTGATCGACGAAATGCTCGTAAATCGCATAGGGGTCTTCGGCGAGCTCGATGAGCCGAGCGTCGCTCGATTGATCCGCCATTCCTAAATTCCCTTAACCGGCGCTCAACAGCGAACCCACAACTTCCTCGAATGCCTCACGGGCGATGTCACGCACTTCGTCGGCTTGTCGGGCGGCGATGGGGTGGGGAAGCACCACCAGTGGCAGTTTTTCCATACTTTGCATCTTCGTCAGCATTTGGCCGTATTCAGAAAAAGCGTCGGTGACGATGGTGCCGGTGGGAATGTTATCGCGTTCGAAAGTCATGCTGTCATGGACACTCCACGACGTGCAGGATCCTCAATCGCCAAGGCCGGTAACGACAGCGTCGCATTCGGCCTTCATATCCGCCATCATTTCGGGCTTCATGCCGGTAACGCTTTCCTTGCGGTAGAAGCGAAGCTCCGCTTCCGGGAAACGTTCCTGAATGAGCTTGCCGACTTCCTCGAAAATGACGTCGGTGTGGTCCTTGGTATTGTTCAGGAAACCAATCACCTTGCCATCGAGCCCGTTGAAGCGCGTGGCGAGACCATCCTGTTCGTCGGCCGCGTTTGCGGTCGGATCGAAGACGCGAATGGTACGGCCTTTCAGTTGAGCCATGGCGCATTCTCCTTTGTCTGCGCGTTTGCACATATTGTAGTCCCTATCCACCAGCATGAAAATATCTCTGTAATCCCGTGATATGGTGGATTAGGAGGAGGTTATGGGTTCGTACGACATATTGGCGATTGGGGGTGGAATGGCCGGTCTTACCGCGGCATCGGAAATGGCGTCTGCGGGCCGAAAAATAGGCCTGGTGGAGCCTTCGCCGATGTTCGGGGGCCAGATCGCCAATGTAGAAACCGTAGAAGGTCTTGAAGCCCCCACGCCCGGCCTGATGCTCGCGATGGACGCGATGCAGGGTTGCGTAGGAAATGGTGTGGATATCCTCCCGGAGGAGGTGAATGTAGTGATGTCCGAGGGAGATGCCTTTCACATCTCTACATCTCAGCAGACACATTCCGCGAGTGTGCTCATCCTCGCGTCGGGTGGGAGATTGAAAAAGCTCGGTATCCCCGGTGAAGCTGAATTCGATGGTCGTGGCGTTTCACAATGCGCCTCCTGCGATGGCCCTATATTCCAAGGCGAAGATGTGGTGGTGGTCGGCGGAGGTGATGCCGCTGGACAGGAGGCGCTCGTGTTGGCTGGGTTTTGCCGAAACGTCACATTGCTGACGCGCAGCGGGCTGAAAGCGGATGCTCGGTATGGCGAGCGCTTGGCGGCAGCGAACAATATTCATCATGTCGATGGCGTAACCGCCGAAGAGATCGTTGGCGGAGACACAGTGTCAGGGTTGCGAATTCGGCGAGTGGATAACGGAGCGCCAGCAGAGATTTCTTGCAGCGGTGTGTTTCCGTTTATCGGCAGCGAACCCAACAGCGGCTGCGTCGCCGAGCTATTGAAACTCGAAGGCGGTCTGGTTCCAACCGATGAAGCGTTCGCCAGTGCGGTGCCGAATCTCTTCGCCGTCGGTGCTGTTCGCAAGGATTATTCGGGCCAGATTGCGGATGCGATCGAAGAGGGTCGCCGCGCCGCCCAGTCGGCGTTGTCAAAATTTTGAGCGGGGCGCCACGCCGTTGCCGAAACAGGTAGTGGCGCTGTAAAAACGTGTCCATGTTCAGGCCCGTCGATATTTACGAGCATATAACCGTTTTGCCGGTGACACCGGTGATCGGTGCGGAGGTCGCCGACGTTTCATTGGCGCCTATGCCGGATGACGAAGTGCTGAAGGAAATTCACCTCGCCCTGATGCGCCATCAGGTGCTGTTTTTTCGCGATCAGGACATCGCGCCAGCGGATTTTGCGGCTTTCTCCCGTCGTTACGGGCGATTGCGAAAAGCGCGAAAGGCGGCATTCGAGTTGCTCGAGGGGGCGCCGGAAGTGGCGGTGATCGTCAATGACGAGGAACGCCCACCCAACGTCAATCATTTCCACCCCGACGGGATTTTTCGCGATCAGCCTGAATTCGCGTCTATCTTGCACGCCCAGGAAGTGCCGCCCTATGGCGGCGATACGGTCTTCGTCAGTATGACCGCAGCCTACGAGGCGCTCTCGGATGAGATGAAAGCCTATGTGCAGGACAAAACTGCGACGCACGATTTTATGAAGCTCCACGGCAGCCCGCAAAAAGCCCGGAGCTGGAAGGGCGACAATGCCGAGCGCATGGCGGCAATGGCGAAAGACCACCCGCCGATTAGCCACCCCATGGTGCGTCCCCATGCGGTGACCGGGATACCGAGCCTGTACGTATCCGAAAGCTTTACCAGCAAGATCGATGGAGTGCCGAAGGCGGAATCGGATGCAAAACTGCTTGAGCTCTTCCGGCATTACGAACGGCCTGAATTTCAGTGCCGCTTCCAATGGCGCGACCATTCGATCGCTTTTTGGGATAACCGGGCGACGCTTCATTACGCGGTCGCTGATTACTGGCCGCAAAAACGGTTGATGAACCGGCTGACAATCGAAACCGATGCGCTCGGGAGCGATATTTAACGGTTGCGCCATGGCGCGCGGCCACCAGTTGACGTAAAATCGAGGAAACGATTTTAAGGGAGTGCTCAACATGAACATCATGCGGAAGCCCGCCGATGCGGCGGCAG
>PBKG01000015.1 GCA_002722095.1 Rhodospirillaceae bacterium | reverse complement strand
CTAACCATCATGTAAAATTTCAGCGAACGGAGCTACAGCTTCGCACCGTTACTGCGGGGAAAAGGCGTTCGTGGATGAGATACCCTTATTTACACCGAAGAGCCCTCGTACCACCATCGAATTTTTCCACGGGAATGCATTTGGTCTCGCGCCCGTTTATGGGCTCAATGATATTATATATATACCCTGCGAACTCGGTCCCAAGCCTAAACTATGCAACGGCCAAGGGCGCAGGCCAATGCATAAGCGTATCGTGTTCGACAAACCATCAGACTACAAAACGAAATGGGGGCGCCCTACACACGTACGAGTTGATTTAGGTGGTAACGGTATTTTAATTAGAGAAACGCCTGCTCGTGGTGAACATTATTTGCTTGGCGGGCCCTTCAAGCGTGGCGAGCAGTCAGCTGTTCATGTCGAAGTAGAAATTCTTGAGCGCCGTAATCTGAAAAAATTTGCTCTGTATTTGATCAGTAAAGATGGAACAGCCGTTCAGTTCTATGATCTGTCGAAAAAGGTTCCAGCGGGGGTTGGTAATTTCGGTGCCAAATCGATACAGCCGGGCATCGTGAAACGTCAGGATGGAACACTTGTTTTAAAAGCAACATTCGTTACCTTTGGCCCGTCCAAGACATTCGATCTCCGCTTCCAGCTTGTCGATGATTCCGGTCGCACGGGTTATATGGGCATCCAAAACAGGGCGGTTCGTATCGGGAAAATAAAACTTTATCTTGTGGATTCGTAAATCGGAGGCAGCGGGCGAGTGGATAATATTCACTTGAAAAGATCAGATATTGCATGCTCATGCGAGAAGTGCTCCAATTTCATTGTTGGTGCATTGAGTGAGCGAAAAAATCGGCTCCTAAATTTTTAAAAGTGATCAAACTTTTTCATCTCGCTTCGACGATAAGTGGCAGGCAGACCTAACTTTAAGTTTGCGCCTATTTCTCGCTAATCACCTATTGGGGATGGTCAGACAGTTGGCAATTTAATGTTTACGCTAAACCCAATGGTGGGCGCGGCTGGGATTGAACCAGCGACCCCCGCCGTGTGAAGACGGTGCTCTCCCGCTGAGCTACGCGCCCGGTCGCATGGAAATGTGTGGGCAGAGTTAAGGGCGGCGTGTGAAAGCTGTCAAGCTCCAAGCAAATCGGAAATCAACTTCGAAGCCATGGCACGCCCTCCAGCGCGTCGGCGAAGGCCACTACGCCACCGAGCGCTGGCGGGGCCGCGAGCCAAAAGCCGCTGGCGTTGGTGTGGTTCAGCGTAAGGCCGTTTGCCTCGAGGCATCGGTGTGCTTGTGCGATGTCGGCGTCGAGTGCACAGGCGACAAAGGCAGGCGCCGGCGGGAGTGGGGCGTCGGGCAGACGGCTGACGATCCATTTAGGTGTGGCGATGGTAAGCCTACCGCGATCGGTCACCAGGAGCACGGCGCCGTCATGGTCGATCGCTTCGCGGCCGGTGAAGCGCTGGTAGCGCTGCGCGGCGTCCTCCGGGTTTTCGTCCAACATCAGCAAATCGGTGAGTGCGCGGGCGCCGTTGGGGTGGGTCATCCACCGTTGTTGCCAAAGTGCGTTGGGGGTCAAATGCTCAAGCGCTTGGACGCGCCCTTCGGGCATTTGCCCCGGCTGAACGCGTTGCACCCGAAATCGGAGTTCTTGCTCGCCGGCTTCGGTTTCGACCGTGCGCCGGAGTGCGACCGGATCCAGCGCGTCGAAGCCATTCGATTGCAGATTCTTACATAGTGTTTCGGTGTCGTCGGTGGAAAAGGCTAACAAATGTAGGCCGATATGCCGGGCCAGTGCGTCTCGATGCTGGATCAACAAGGGATTATCGGTCTCTTTATGGATCGCCAGTACCTCGAGATAGCCGCGTTCCAGCATCACGCAGCGATTGGCGAGCCCGACCGGAACGGGCGGGGGCCCGTCAGGGCGCGCATTGGATTGTGGGGCCAGCGGTGTCGCCGTGAAACCTAGCTGTTCGAGCGCTCCGCTAGCACCGTCCATACCATCGACGAAAAAAGCCACATGATCGATGAACAGCTCGCCGGACCCCGGCAATTGGGTGTTAGTCCAGTGAGTTAGAATATTGGTCTGTGGGCTCATTGATCTCGACCGGGATGGGGGGTTGGATTAGGGTGCGTTGCCAATTCAACTGAGGTGGCCACGGAAAGGCAACCGTAATTCCATGTTTGACTTCTGCTTATGACGGAGAACCTCGGCGATCTTTTCAAGGGCAATCTCGGTAATGCCAATCCGGCGGTGATCGATCTTGCCGACCCGGCGCGCCCCATCGCGCGTAGCTATGCGGAACTGGACACCCGCGCCGACGAGGTTGCCGCAGGGCTTGCCAAACTAGGGGTTGGCCGCGGCGCGACTGTCGGAATCTTGGCGCTCAACAGGGTCGAGTTCATCGAGGTTTTTTTCGGCATTATGCGGGCTGGCGCGGTACCCGTACCGGTCAACGTCAAACTTCCGGCGGAAACGGTGCGGTACATTCTCGAAGATTCGGCAACCGCGGTTAATTTCGTCGATGGAATAGGTGAAGCTTTATTGCCCGACGATGCAAAAGCGGTGAATTTCGATAGCGCCTATGAGGGTTTCCTCTGCCCAGGTGGATTTAGCTCCGTACCGGTCGATGATACCAACCTTTGCGGAATGCCCTATACCTCCGGTACCACCGGTAAGCCAAAGGGAGTGTATTTGACCCATGCGGGTCAAGATTGGGCCGCGCGATCGCTGGTGGAACATCGGCGTCTCACCGCAGATGAGCGCATCCTCATTTCGGCGCCGTTTTTCCACAAAAATGCGTTGGTCGCCATCAAGACCGCGATGTTACCGGGGGCGACTCTGGTGACTTTGCCTCGCTTCGATCCGCGCCAGGCCTTGCAGGCCATCCATGAGCATCGGGTAACCATGATGACCGGCGTTCCGACCATGCTCTATATGCTGATGGCGGAAACGGATTTGGTGGAATCCCTCGACCTCAGCTCGGTGACCACTGTCTCGATGGGCTCCGCTCCTGCGTCGGATCGTTTGATCGAGCGCATTCATGAGACCTTCCCCAATTCGCAAGTGCAGTTCAATTACGGCATCACCGAAGGCGGCCCCTTGATGGTCGGGTGGTTTCATCCGGAGGGCAAGACCCGCCCACTTGGCAGCGTCGGGTATCCGATGCCCCGTTGCGAATACCGTTTCGAGGGCGGGCCGGACAAAATGCAAGGAGAACTAATCGTTCGGAACCCAGGTATTGCTATCGGCTATCACAACCTGCCTGAGGCAACGTCGGAAAAATTCCAGGACGGCTGGTTTCGCACCGGCGATATTTTGCGCGAGGACGAGGACGGCTGGCTCTATTTCGTCGGTCGGGTCGATGACATGTTTGTTTGTTCCGGCGAAAATATCTTTCCAAGCGAGGTGGTACTCAGGCTCGAGCGTCATCCGGCGATCGCTCAAGCAGTGGTATTGCCTTTCGATGATGAACGCCGAGGGCAGGTACCGTTTGCCTTTATCAAACGGGTTTCGGGCGAGCCTGTGGACGAAGACGAGGTGAAGCAGTATGCCTTGGCTGAAGGGCCGGCCTATGCGCATCCGCGACGGGTTTTCTTTGTCGAGGATTTCCCGCTGAGCGGCACCAATAAAATAGATACGGTCGCGTTGCGACGCTTGGCCGAGAGCGACGGGGAGGGCACAGATGCCTGAAAACAAAATGACCGCCGAGGAATTGCAGGATCGCATTCGCCAAGCGCCGTTCCATCAATGGCTCGACCTCAATGTGACCGAGGTCACCGAGGAGGACATCACCGTCAGCATAGGTTGGCGCGAAGAATTCGTCGTCAATGCGGAGCGCGGCTATACCCATGGGGGTATTTTGGCCACCGTCATCGATGTGGCTGCGGATTACGCACTTGCGGTCAAGCTCGGCCGGCCGCTACCGACGATCGACATGCGGGTCGACTACCATCGCCCGGCAATGCAAGGCGAACTCACTGCCAAGGCGCGCGTGGTCAAGCTCGGAGGGTCGTTCTGCACCGCGGAAGCGGAAATCTTCGATGCCGCGGGCAAATTGCTGGCCAGCGGCCGGGGTGTTTATTTTTCCGGTTAAAAGACGAAAAGGGGTGGAACGATGCGGGCATGCGTACTGCACGAACACGGCGAAAACGACAAGTTTCAGGTGGAGACGGACTTCCCGGACCCGGCTTGTCCGGCTGACGGTGTCGTGGTCGCGGTTAAAGCGACTTCGCTCAACTATCACGATATTTTCACTCGGCGGGGGATGCCCGGCATCACTCTCGAATTTCCCATCATTGCCGGGCTCGATGTGGCCGGCGAGATTTCAGAAGTTGGTCCCGATGTGGATGGCTGGTCGGTGGGAGATCGGGTGTTGATCGATCCCCGGAATCGGGTCGAACATAAGTTGGTGGGCGAGACCATGCCGGGTGGACTGGCGGAATATTGCGCCTGCCCCGCGCATCAACTGGTCGCAATGCCGGACGGTGTTTCTTTCGCGCAGGCCGCCAGCTTGCCGGTTGCTTATGGCACGGCGCATCGGATGATGGTCACCCGGGGTCAGGTCGGTCCCGACGATATCGTGCTCGTGCTCGGCGCCAGCGGCGGTGTCGGCACTGGCGCGCTGTTACTGGCGAAGATGATGGGGGCCGAAACAGTGGTCTGTTCGTCGAGCGAGGAAAAGCTCGCCCGCCTCAAGGACCTCGGTGCCGATCATGGCATCAACTACATCGAAGAGGATTTCGTCAAAAAGATTTGGGAGATGTACACCAAACCGCACCGGCGCAAGTTCGAAGGCGGGGTCACCATGGCGGTCAATTTCACCGGTGGCGACACTTGGACCAAATGCATGCGTGTGCTCAGGCGAGGCGGCAAAATGCTGACCTGTGGAGCAACCGCCGGCTACGATCCCAAGACCGACCTTCGCTATATCTGGTCCTACGAATTCGACATTCTGGGCTCCAACAGCTGGGAGCCCGAGGATCTGACGGCGCTGTTGGACTATATCGATGCGGGCAAGATGACGGTGCCCATTGATAAGACCTACGGTCTCGCGGAGGTTTCGGAAGCTATGCGAGTGATCGAAGACCGGGAAGTGTTCGGCAAGATTATCGTCGATCCGGCTCAATAGGAATTCAAGACAGTATTTTTTTGGTCGATTTCTTGAGCGTCGCGAGGACGTCTTGTTCGAACCACGGGTTCTTGCGTAGCCATCTATTGTTGCGAGGACTGGGGTGCGGCAAAGGCAACGCATCGGGCCAGTAATCCCGCCATGCTCTAACGGTCTCAGTCAGGTTACCATGGGGGTTGTCGGGAAAATGGTAGGCCTGAGCGTACTGCCCAATCACCAGGGTGAGTTTGATATTCGGTAATTGCTGGAGGAGTCGTTCTCGCCATTGGGGCGCGCACTCAGGTCGAGGTGGCAAGTCGCCGGATTTTCCTGTTCCGGGATAGCAAAACCCCATCGGCAGAATGGCGATTTTCTTGGCGTCATAGAATGTGTCGTTTTCGATTCCCATCCAATCGCGCAGTCGGTCTCCGCTTTTGTCGTCGAACATGATTCCGCTTTCGTGAACTTTGCGCCCCGGTGCTTGACCGGCGATCAAAATTTTTGCGGATCGGTCGACTTGGATTACGGGTCGGGTGCCGTGCGCCAGGTGCGACGAGCAGATGTCGCAAGCTCGCACGTTGCAGAGCAATGATTTGAAACTCACGGCGCGCTGTCTTTTTGGTTTTGTGTCCGCCGGAATGTCGCGGGGGGCATGTCGAATTGGCGTTTGAACACGCGCCCGAAGGATGCTTCCGACTGGTAGCCGCAGTGGGTTGCGATTTCGATGATCGGCTTGTCCGTGTCGATCAACAGGCGCCTTGCTAGCTGCATCCGCCAATCGGTTAGGTATGCTAAGGGAGTTAATGTGACTTTCTCGGTAAACCGATTGGAAAAGCCGGTTCTCGAAAGGCCGGCAGTTTTCGCAAGCGATTCAACGGTCCAACCGTTACTGGGGTCGCGATGGATTGCTTCCAATGCTTGACGAATATTCGGATCCGAGAATCCGGCCAGTCCTTTTCTGTCACGGCCATCGCCGGCCAAATATTGGCGGATCGATTGCGTGAAAATAATCTCGGACAGCTTAATGGCGATCAGCTCGCTGCCCATTTCGTCATGCCCCACCTCGGCGCCGATAATTTTCAGCGTATCGTCAAGCCAACTGGGTGAGACCTTTCCGTATTCCACGAGGTGGATGTATCGCGGCAGCGCTTCCAACAGGAGGTGTCGGGCACCGCTGTCGAACGCGAAATGACCACAGATAAGTTGAGTTTCGTGGCCGTTACCCGTGCCGCCGAACACCAGAGCGCCGGTGCCGGTGAATCCGGATTTTTCTACCACCTGATCTACGGTTAGCGCGGTTGCATCGGCTGGGTCCGATAGGACATGGGACGCGCCGTGCGGGATGATGACCAGGTCACCTTGTTCGAGAAGGATCGCATCCTCCTCGCCGGCCACCCGGGCAAAACATCGTCCACGATGGACATAGTGAAATCTGCTTACATTTTCGAAAGCGGGGACCTGCACCCCCCACGGGGAGGTAAAGGCTGTCCGGAAATACAAGGTTCCGGTCAGCTTCATCGATTTAAGAATATCGCTCAGCAAATCCATTTTTCGGTCCCCACTAACTGCCCCATTGTCCTATCAGTGCGAACGTACGCTGAAAAGTCGTTTGAACGATCGATCAAAAACTATGAACGAAGCGTCATTCATCATCCGATATTCCGAACATAAGTTGACGATCTGCATGGTGACGGCGAATTGGATTTTCGTCGCCTTCGCAATTTCAACCATTTCTTAGGAGTAGAATCGATGAAATTGAGTACCCTTGCCGCACTGGTCGGCATTGCTTTTATGACAGCTACCAGTGGCGCTTCCGCCGGAGATCCATCCAAACTCAATGATCTTCAGATCGCCCATGTTGCCTACACGGCAGACAACATAGACATACGTTATGCCCATCTGGCGTTGGCGATTTCTAGCAATCCGCAGGTCCGAGAATTTGCCAAGACCATGATCCGCGATCATGAACTGGTCAATCAAAAGGCACTTGCGTTGCTTAAGAAGCTTAAGGTCGGCCCCCAAGACAATTTTCTCAGCCGCCAACTGGTAAAAAACTCCAAGGCGCTAATCGATGAAATGAGCAAATTGCGGGGCAAGAAATTCGATCGGCGGTATGCGGCGAATGAACTTGCCTACCACAAAGCGGTCAACGACCTTGTTGCCAACGCATTTATTCCTAATATCGAGAATGCAGAGGTCAAAGCGTTGTTCAAAACCGGCTTGCAAATTTTCAAGGCCCACGAAAAACACGCCGAGATCATGGTTAAGCAACTGAACTAGCGAGTGGTAAATGAAACGTCGTAACTTTTTTGCTGGGACGGCAGCCTGGATTGTGGCTGCCGTTTCTATTTCGCTGAAACCGTCGGCTGCGAAAGCCTCTTCGTCGCCGGTAGAGCATCAAGTCGAAATTTTGAATTTCGCATTCAAACCGGCCAAGCTGAAAGTGAAGGCCGGGGATCGTATTACCTGGATTAATAAAGACGCCGTGCCCCATACGGCGACCGCGAAAGACTCTAGCTGGAATACCGGGCTATTGAAAAAAAACCAGCGCGGAACGATTACCGTCAAACCGGGTATGAAAGAAGACTATTTCTGCCGTTTTCATCCGACGATGACTGCAAAATTGGACTTGGGGTAGATCGCAGTTTGTTAGAACATCGGATCGACTTTGTGTAACAAGTTTCGAAACAGAGGTGCCGGTCCGATGTCTTTTTCAAAGATGATTTTTTCTGGCCTGTTTATGTTCGCTTTGGTGATGCCCGTTGCCGCAGTGGCGCAAGGGTATGTCGAGGTCGACAAAGGCAGCCATAAATACAACCGGCTAATCGAAGGCCCCCTCGCGGATCGTATTGTTTGGGCCTTTGATGATCCGGGCGATGACTCCAATCCGCTTGGTCTATTGCTGGAGACGCTGCGTCCCGCTCGAAAGATCGTTTGGGCCAGCTATAAGCCGACCCATCCTGATTTAGTCGACTTGCTGAACGGCCATAAGCGCGCCTGGGGCATATACGATGAGAACTATTGCGGCGATTGCGACGATGCCTTTGGCGGCAACAAGAAAGTGACCGCCGTGGCGCTCGGTATCTACAGCTCGCGCAGTCGCCGAAAATGGCTGGTGATGCACCACAAATTCGCGGCGATCGATTATTCCAAAAACAAACCGTCGGGATCGGAAGCGGTGATAGCCGGCAGCTTCAATTGGAATGAAAAGGCTGCGGAACGAAACTACGAAGACATCGTCCGCATAAATAGCCGCAAAATCGCCGGTGCCTTTTGGCGTGAATATAAACGCATCAAAGGGAAACACGCGGGTAATCCGGGGCCGGTCAGCGACGGCGATATCGAGGTCGCTTTTAACGAACATTGCGCACCTTTGCTGGCGCGCTACATCGATGCAGCGCAGAAATCTGTACACGTGGCGGTCTGGACCATCAGTCCGTCATCATCGCGCAAGCCCAATCCGGTGTACGACGCCCTGGTGTCGGCGATGGAACGTGGGGTGAAGGTTCGAATCCTAACCGATGCGCGGAAGGCGCGTAAGCGCGATTATGGAGATTTGGATGTCATCCGAGCCGAAATGCCGAGCCGAAAGACGCATCTGCACCATAAGTTCGCCGTCATCGATGGGAAAACGGTCATTACCGGCAGCTATAACTATGTCACCAAAGCTTTGTCGGGCAATTATGAGAATGTGGTCGCTATCAATAGCCCGGCGATGGCAACTTCCTATTCTGCCTGGTGGGAGACGGTGCGAGCCGCACTCCAATAATTCCCGAGATTGGAATCATTTCCCTGTCGGAGGTGTGGCCGCATACTCCGAACCCTTCAGGCAATAACGTCCCTCCGGATCCTGCCAAAGATCGCCCGATGCATGCAGCAAGCCGAGGGCGCGGGCGACGGCGTTAAATCCGTCTTTTTCGAACCGTTCCGCGAGTTCGGCGAAATGAAGCGGCTGCTCGGTAATAGCCGCACGCAGAGCTTCGGCAAGATTGGCGGCATCGCTTGAGGCGGCGGCCTTCTTCTTGTCCGCTTTGGCGGGCCCGAGATAGTCGTCGAGCGAAACCTGATCTGCGTAAGCATATGTAATGCGGTGGAACCGTTCGCGCGGTACGTCATCGGAAATGGTCGCATCGACGCCCATTTTGTCGGTCACCGGGACTTTGCCGGGAATGTAAGGCAGGCTGGGATCGAGCGGCTTCGAGCGCGCACCGGAGACGATCATCACGTCGCGGGATGCCTGCACCCGTGTTGCAATTGCCCATTCCACATCTGTGCCGTCGAACACGTCTATATCTTCGTCGACGACCACTGCATGTTTCATGTCGGCGACCGAGAGGGCGGCCATCAGGGCGTTTTTGCCGTCGCCGGGGTGTGGTTTGATGGCGATGATCGCGTGCCAGTGACAGCAACCGCCGGGCGTGATGTTAACAGCGGTTGCTTGCACACCTGCCTCCTTGACCGCGCGCCGCACTGCGGCTTCGTAGATCGGGCTTGAGGGCCAGATATTCTCCCATGGCATGTGAAGCGCGTAGTAGACCGGATTTTTTCGCATTGCGATCGCCTTGATGCGCACTTGCGGGTTCCAGTGGAGCCCTCCCATCAAGCGGGTGAACTCACCGAAACGTCCCTCCGGCTGCGTCCAGCCCACGGGCAGAATTTCTGCCTCCAGAACGATTTCCGCATCCGCGATACAAGGCAAATCGATGGTCTTGCACGGCGCGAGCTTAACCGCCTCGCCTCGCATGCCGCCGGCGATCCCAAGTTCGCTGNTCCCGATGGCCGCCTTGTAGGTGGACGCGATCAATTCATAGGGGTGGGCGCCTATATTGATCGAAATCGGCAGCGGTTCGCCTTTGGCGAAGGCTTTTTTGGCGTATCGGTGAAGATTGTTCGGGGTGACGATATCGATACCGGTCAGATTCTTTTCACGCACCAGATACCGGTAGACGCCGGAATTGATATTGTCGTGTTCGCCGTCCGGGTCGCGTGACAACGTAATACCTGCGGTGATCATCGGCCCGCCGTCGAGGACCGAAAAAAGCGGGACCGGTAGATCGAATAGATCGACCTCGTCGCCTTCGATCACCGTTTCACGGACCGGTCCGTCTTCAACGGTTTGTGGCTCGATTGGACGGTCGAGCCCGGCGCGGACTTTGGCCTCGATGGCGCTGAAGTCGCAACCCATGGCGATTGCCAACCGGTCACGGCTGTTGGTGACACCGGAGACGACGGGTATCGAATAACCCTCGACATTGTTGAATTGCAGCGTTTTATCCGATTGGTCGATCAGGGCTGCGATATAGCGAATGTCGACCGGTTTTTCGATCTCGATTAGCTCACCGGCCTCTTTCAAGTCCGCCAGTAGATTTCTGAAAGTCGCGCTCATGGGAGCCTCGCTGATGTTTGCTAGCGCACGTTAACCGGTGTTTAGGGCGTCCACAAGAATGTGAGTGAATTACTGTTTTCATGCCTTGATTTGCAATCCGGCACCCGTATTTTTGACTTATGCCTTGTAAAAACGCGCTCGCCATTCTGCTGATCGTTTTTCTGCCCTGGTTCGCATACGCGAACGAGCCCGTTTCGGGCACCGTCCGCCTATCCTATGACGGTTATGCCGGGCCGTTTTATGTCATGTCCGCGACCGTAGACTTGAAATTCGAGGACGGCCGCTATCGTGTCGCCACCAACAGTAGAACCGAAGGGTTTGCCGCTTGGATGTTTTCTTGGCGTAGCAAAGTGGTGTCGGAAGGTCGTCGTGAAAATGGAACCTTGATGCCGGCTCAGCACCAGGTGGAGTCACGATTGGAGGACAATGACCGTCGGGTGCGGCTCCGTTATGAAAACCGTCGGCCGGTAGTAGAAGAATTAGTACCAGTACCCGATGGAACACGTCGCGATACGGTACCCGAAGATCTCTATGACCGCACCGTCGATCCGCTGACGATGACGGCGAATGTGCTCCTTAGCATGGCTCAAAGCGGGCGTTGCGAGGGGGATTATCGGGTTTTCGACGGCCGCCGGCGATATAACTTGGCCGTCAATCATGGAGCAAGCGCCGAGCTAGAGGAAAGCGGCTCATCGGTTTTTAGCGGACCTGCACAAGGTTGCTTACTGAAGCTCGAACGTATCGCCGGGTTTTTGAAAAAGAAAACAAAGGTCGGTAAACCGCTTTTGACACCGACACTTTGGATAGCGCGGCCACTTGAAGGTTCGCCTCCGGTACCTGTTAAATTCGAAGCCAAATCCAGCTTCGGAAGCCTCCGCATTCATTTGACCCGATTTCAAATGGGCGACGACGTCATAGAGTTGGAGAAGGATTAGTGCCGGCAGGGCAGCGCGGCTCGAGGGTGATGTGGCGCGGTTGTATAGTGTTATTGGTCGTGTTTGGCATTGCGTGCTCGGCGGCGGCCCAACCGATCAAACTTTCCTATGAAGGATATTTAGGCCCGTTTTATATCCTGTCCGCGACGGTTGATTTGGATTTGCGGAATGGCCGGTACCGTGTGATTACCGAGGGCGAGACCAAGGGATTCGCATCTTGGTTCTTTTCATGGACTAACCGAGCGATTTCCGAAGGTACGCGCGAAAATGGGACGGTGAAACCCGAAAGCCACCGAATGCGGGCTCATTGGAACGACAAACAGCGAAGCGCGTACCTTAAATATGGCGAAGGCGGCCCCGCCGTCGAAACGATCATCCCGCCTGCCGGGGAAGTCGAGAACCCGCCCGTGCCGTCGACGCTCATTGCGAACACCGTCGATCCATTGGCAATGGCGCTTAAGCTGATCGTTGCCATGGCTAAAGACAAGGAATGTCCGGGTACTTACCGAGTGTTCGACGGACGACGGCGATACGACCTCAGTTTTACGCCCGGTGAGCAGACGGATTTGTCCGAAAATGCATCGACGATTTTTAGCGGTACGGCGCAAAGTTGCGTCATGGGGATTCACCGAATTGCGGGATTTTGGAAAGACAGCAAACTTGTCACCAAAACAAAAACAGACGCGCGTGTCTGGCTTGCAAAACCGCATGCATCGGTGCCCCTCTTGCCGGTGAAATTCGAGGCCGGGTACCGTTTCGGCAATATTCGTATTTATCTCACCCGTCTACAGACAGGTGAGTTGGTGCGTACGCTGGAATGATGATTAGGTGTTGGCTAACGCACCAAGCGCATCCGGGACCTGGTCGAAGCGGTCGATCAATCGGTCGGCACCAAGGTCTTCCGGGGGCGTTTTGGTATATCCGTAGGTAACAGCGATTGAGCGTACGTTGGCGGCGTTGGCGCAGCCGATGTCGTTGATGCTATCGCCGATCATCACCGTTTGATCCTTGTCACCGCCGATTTCCTCAATCACTCCTTCCAGATGCCCGGGATCGGGTTTGCGCACCGGATAGGTGTCACCTCCGGCAATGGCTTTAAAAAAGCGCGCGATGTCCAATCCCTCGCATAGGCGGAGGGTGGCTGCATGTACTTTGTTGGTGCAGAGCCCCATGACATATCCCTCGTCTCTCAGGCTCGTGAGTGTTTCGGTCACGCCGGGATAAAGCGGTGTCTCTTCAATCGGTTGGCTGTAATAAAGTTCTTTGAAACGGGTCACATAGGGTTCGAGGTCCGCCGGCATGCCACCGGTCGCCTTCATTGCGCGGTCTACGGTGACCTGGATGCCCTGTCCGATCATAAGCTCGACTTGTTCCACGTCGAGCGATGGCCGGTCTAGCTCTGTCATCAGTTGATTCATGCATGCCGTCATTCCGACGGCACTTTCGACGATAGTGCCGTCGAAATCGAAGACAAGATAAGGAAATCGAAGGGTCATGAACGGAAAGACTGCATTGATTAACTGCTAATGTTTCTAACTTTTCCGTTCGGCACAGCCAAGGGTGGACGATCAGGGAGTGCCGAGAAAAAGCGTTCGGAAAAAGTCAGGATTTGCGACGTCGTCACCACCACATACTGCTTCGGCCAGCTCTTTTTCATCGAATAGCGGTTGGTTTGCGGCGTTGTATTTAGGTTTAATTATCCGACAGCGATAGTTCACCTTATCTGCAAAGGTGCCGTTGAAAGGTACAAGTCCAAAATCGAACAACACAATCGGCCGGTCGGTAGTCAACGCGATCGAGAAGGTGGTTGAGGCCGGAAAATCCATAACCAGAATATCGGCGAATTCCAGTGCTGCCTCGAATGGTTCGTTGCTGACCCGCGCCAACTTTTCGACCGGCGGTACTTTGCCGCGCAATAGCCCTTCCGGGTGTGGTTTGCAGACAAGGTCAATCGGGAGATTTTGAAGGGCTTCGATCAGTCTCAATTGCCATTCCAGGTAAGGCACACCCGGCATGACCGGCGTTGAGGTTTGAAAAAAGCCATAAAATGCGGTCGACACGTATAGTACGCGACGGCGCTGCTCGGGACTGCGCGTGTTGCGAAAGGCCGCTGCTCCTACATCAAGGCCGGGATCACCGCTATGGCCAAGAATTTCAACTGGCCTAAACGCTGAAGCCTCCGCTTTTGCTTCCGCCATGGCCCCCGATTTGGCGATCTCTGGAGTGGGCATCACAACATGGCTGGATACACTCAATTCACTGACGATGAACGGCGCCAATGCGTCGCTAAGTGCCGCCGTGCCGCCATGATCGAAGCGCCAGGCTTCGCCTCCGCGACGCAATACTTCGAGCCCGATGGCACGGCCGGGTCCGCGCGCGCCGGTGCCGGTCCAGATGGAATCGGGTAGAGACTTTACGGATCGAAGTGTGGTGATGGTATTGGCCGCGATTTCGAAACTGTCTCGCAATGCGGGTCTCAATAAATCTCGCAGGCGTTTCTGGATGTCGTCATCAAGGTCTTCGAATGCAATCACTTCTGAGAGGAAGCGTTCTATGAGCCCCCTAATATCGATTGTCAGCTCTGAGGTTGATGACGCGGCAAGCAATTGCTCGAGAAAAACGTCGCCATGACGAAACCCAACCCGACAAGCGTTTCGCTTTATGTAATCGCGGAGCAGGCTGTTATGGCTGAGCGCGATTCCTCTCGGCGCCAGTAGATTGGGCAATAAAGTGGCGGCGCTGCTCCAACTTGCGGTTCGGGCGATTTGGCGAAGCACGCGATGGCGTAGCGTGCCGGTTTTACCGTGATGGCCCGCGGTTCCGCGGTCTGCCGGTGTTTCCACACCACGTAATATATCGAGCTCAGGGGGCCCATAGAGAAAAGGCTGGCCTTTTTCAGCTTGCACCAGAAAGGCCGCTTCGACCAACGCGTCGAGCGCGGCGGTTCGTCCGAGCAACGCGAGATCCCTGTGATCGTCGTCGAGATCGCTCGCAAACCGCAGAAAACGTTGCCAGAGTTGTGCGTGGATATCGTAAAGGCGGTTGGCAGGGAGCGGCCAACAAAAGCCTTCCCGCCAGTCGGCATTCAATGCGTCGTTTTGGGTAAGATCAAAAGGAATGAGTGTCGGCATGGGAGGAAGCCGAATTTGCTGATTGGTATTTGTCTACTGAAGGCATTTCGGGCGTCCGGGTCAAGCCCACACTTTGTTTGTAGGTCGAAATTTCTTTGAAAAACAAAGAAATAAATCGTGACTTGGCGGGCAAATCGGCCTGTGGCAATGTCGCGCGCCATTGGCACCCGCAAGCTGTGAGTCGCCCGTATTTCGATGTCTGATCACAAAACAATTGCCGTTGTTCTGGCCGCCGGTAAAGGCACGAGGATGAAGTCCGCCTTGCCGAAAGTACTGCACCCGTTGGCAGGTAAGCCGATGGTCGGCCATGTATTGGCTGCTGCTGAGGCTCTTGGACCGGAGAAAGCCATAATCGTGGTTGGCCCCGACATGGAGGTAGTCGAAGCCGCCGTTGCACCGCACCAGACGGTCCGCCAGAAGGACCGCCTCGGCACGGCGGATGCGGTAAAATGTGCATTGCCTTCCTTGGCCGACACGTCGGCCGATACCGTTCTTATCCTCTATGGTGATACGCCCCTAATTAGGCCCGAGACGTTGGGTGAAATGCTAAGCGCCCGTGCTGAAGGTGCGGCGTTGGTGGTCCTCGGCTTCACCCCGGATCACCCTGGCGCCTATGGCCGTCTCAAATTGAGTGACGCCGGAGCGCTGGAAGCGATTGTCGAGGCTAAGGACGCGAGCCCCGACGAACTCGAAATCAAGCTCTGTAATTCCGGGGTTATGGCGGTGGAGGCAGCGCATTTGGCGGATCTTCTGGCGGAGGTCGACAACGAAAACGCCAAAGGCGAATTTTATTTGACGGATATCGTTGGCTTGGCCCGGCAGCGGGGTTTGACCTGCAGTGTCGTCGAGGCGCCGGCTGAAGAGTTGATGGGCGTCGACAGTCGAGCGGCTCTGGCTGAAGCGGAAGCGGTGTGGCAGGCCAACCGTCGTGCCCAGGCTATGGCCGACGGCGTGACAATGCTCGATCCGGCAACAGTGTGGTTTAGCTACGACACCGAACTTGGCCGTGATGTTGTGATCGGGCCGAATATCTTTTTCGGACCCGGCGTTACCGTGGCCGACGATGTGGAAATTCGTGCTTTTAGTCACTTGGAAGGTGTCAGCATCGGCGAAAGTGCGGTGGTTGGCCCGTTTGCTCGGTTGCGACCGGGTGCGGTGATCGAGAAGGGCGCTTTTGTCGGCAATTTTGTCGAAGTGAAGAACGCGGTGCTGGGAGAGGGCGCTAAGGCAAGCCATCTCTCCTATATCGGCGATGCGATGGTCGGGGCAAAGGCCAATATCGGTGCCGGGACGATCACCTGTAACTACGACGGGTACGCCAAGCACAAAACGGTTATCGGTAAATCCGCCTTCATCGGCTCCAATACGGCCTTGGTGGCGCCTGTAAAAGTCGGCGACGGTGCTGTGGTCGGTGCCGGCAGTACGGTCGTATCCGATGTGGTCAAGGATGCGCTTGCGTTGGCCCGCGGCAAGCAGATCAATCTGCCGGGCCGTGCCAAGGCGTTGCGCGAAAAATTGGCCGCCGCGAAAAAAACAAACACTAAGAAAAAAGAATAATCCTCATGTGCGGTATCGTCGGCATCATCGGCAATCAACCGGTGGCTCCCTTATTGGTAGAGGGGCTAAAGCGGCTCGAATATCGCGGGTACGACTCCGCCGGTATCGCGACTTTGCTCGACGGTTCCATCGAGCGTCGCCGGGCCGAGGGCAAGCTAGTCAATTTGGAAACGCGATTGGGCGAAGAACCGGTCGCCGGTACCATCGGCATCGGCCATACGCGATGGGCAACCCACGGGGTGCCGTCGGAAGCCAATGCGCATCCCCATGCAACCGACAGCGTGGCGGTGGTTCATAACGGTATTATCGAGAACTTTCAGGAATTAAGGGACGAGCTTACCGAGCGCGGCGATGAATTCGGCACCGATACCGACACCGAAGTGATTGTCCATTTGGTAGGCCGCTATCTGGAAGAGGGCATGAGCCCCAGCGAAGCGGTTTCCGCGAGCTTGCCGCGTCTCGAAGGCGCGTTCGCCATGGTGCTGATTTTCGCGGGCGAGCATGATCTTATGATTGGCGCCCGCCGGGGAAGCCCGCTCGCCATCGGCTATGGCGATGGTGAGATGTATATCGGCTCCGATGCGCTGGCGCTGGCGCCGTTGACCCAGCGCTTATGCTATCTGGAAGAAGGTGATTGGACCGTAATCCGTCGCGATGGGCTCGATATGTTCGATGCGCACGGCAATGCCGTCGAACGGCCCATTGTCGAAACCGCGATGTCGGGCGCGATGATCGGCAAAGGCGATTTCCGGCATTTCATGTTGAAGGAAATTTACGAGCAGCCGACGGTTATCGGTGAAACGCTGAATACCATGCTCAATCCGGCGACTCGGACCATCACATTGCCGCCTATGCCGTTCGAGTTCGGCGATATTTCGAAAGTCTCGATCAGTGCATGCGGGACCGCATACTATGCGGGATTGGTCGGTAAATACTGGATCGAGCGATTGGGCCGGCTACCGGTGGAAATCGATGTCGCGTCCGAGTTCCGGTATCGAGAAGTGCCCATGGAAGCCGGTGGACTGTCGTTGTTTATCAGTCAGTCCGGCGAGACCATGGATACGCTATCCGCGCTCCGCTATGCGGCGGAGCAAAGCCAAAAGATTGTTTCCGTGGTCAACGTGGAAGAAAGTTCGATCGCCCGTGAGTCCGATGCGGCGTTGCGAACCCTTGCGGGCCCGGAGATCGGTGTCGCCTCGACCAAGGCCTTCACCACGCAATTGACCGTCCTTGCTTGTCTCGCCATTGCCTCTGGCCGGGCGCGAGGTACGCTGAGCCAGGCGGAAGAGTCCGTGCTTTCCTTGGCGTTATCCGAAGTGCCGGGCCGGGCGGCGGAGGTTCTCAACAATGACGAGGCAATCGCCGAAATCGCCGAAACGATCGCCGATGCGCGCGACGTACTCTATCTCGGCCGCGGGACCGCCTTCGCGATTGCGCTCGAAGGTGCACTCAAATTGAAGGAAATTTCCTATATCCACGCGGAAGGCTATGCGGCGGGCGAAATGAAGCATGGCCCGATCGCGCTTATCGACGAAGATGTACCGGTGATCGTAATTGCGCCCGGAAACGATCCTTTGTTCGAGAAAACCGCCTCGAACGTACAAGAAGTGATCGCCCGTGGCGGAAAAGTGGTGTTCATTTCGGATATGGACGGTATCGCGCGGATGGAAAGCCAGGCATCGCCGACTGCGACAATTACGCTCCCGAAAGTAGACCCATTTGTTGCGCCGATCCTGTATGCTATTCCGGTTCAGCTACTCGCCTACCATACTGCGGTGATTAAAGGGACCGATGTGGACCAGCCCCGCAATTTGGCGAAGAGCGTGACGGTGGAGTAGCTATCCTGCTTTTCGAATCGTATCCAAATGCATCTTAGAAATTGGCAACAAGAGATCATCGACGAATTTCCGTTGATCATCCGCCAGCATCGCAGGTTCATCCTTAAAGCGCCGACCGGTGCGGGAAAGACCGTGCTTGCGAGCGAGATCGTGGCTCGATTCTACGAGGGCAAGAAGATCATCGTGTTGTGCCACCGCCTGGTGCTTTTGGAACAGCTGGAAAGGGCATTGAGCGAAAAGCACCGAGTTAAAAAGCTTTCCGTTTCCGATGAGGGCCCGGCATTCGAAGATTACGAAATCCTGCTTTCGACCAATATGCGGGCTAAGGATGTACTCAAAGATGCAATCCCGAAGGCGGATTTGATCATTGTGGATGAGGCGCATCGGGTTTCACCCAATGGCAAGGGTTACAAGCGGATCATCGATGATTTCGAAAAGCGCGGCAAAAAGGATGCCTGCTTTATGGGGTTGACCGCCTCTCCCGAACGGCGCACAGGCGATCAGCGCGATCAATTGCACCTGGCGTTCGACACCATTATCGACTGCGCCAATATCGAGACATTGATCGATGAAGGTATTTTGGTGCCGCCGGTCTATCGGCCGCATTTCATTCATGATCTGGATTTGAGCGGAATCGATATCAGTTCCGGCGACTTCCCCGTTTCCAAGCTGGCGCCGGCAATCGTGAAATCGTCGATGATCGATTACGCGCTGACCATCTATAACGAAGAACGCGAGAACGTTTCGCCGAAACCGATTTCGGCGTGGTTCTGCCCGGATGTTACCGTTGCCGAGGCGACTCTCGAAAGCATCCAGATATTCGGTATCGAGGCTGCGCTGGTTACCGCACAGACACCGATCGGCGAACGCATGAAACTGTTGAAGCGCCACGAATCCGGTGAGATTGAGGCAATGGTCTCGGTCGGTGTGCTGGCCGAGGGGTGGGACAACCCGCAATGCAATATCATCGTCCATATGCGCCCGACCCTGTCTAAGGTGTTGTGGGGCCAGTCCGTAGGCCGGGGCCTGCGCTCCGCATCGGACAAAGAAAAATGCATCGTCATCGATGTCAGCTCCAACTGGAGCACTTTCGGTCCGGTGGAAAAATTGGAATGGAGCCTGTGGAGTCACCGGCGGTCCTATATGCAATATATGAATAGGTTCAATTGGATCGGCCAGCAGCAACACGGCGAAGACGGCGATGCCAGCTACATGCTTTGCGAGAATCAGCTGGCGGACAAAACCCGGTGCTCGCATATCTACAAGAAGAATGCCTACAGCGACGATACCTGTCCCGTATGCGGGTCCTATGCCGCGATCGACATTCACAAGGAACAGAATCTCGATATCACCTTGAACGAGATCGGGCTCCATCGGTTGTTCTTCGATCGGGTGGAGAAAGTCTATGACGAGATGGACCTGTCGGTTTGGAGCGGGCTTGGAAGTACCGCCTGGTCGACGGCCAATGCCAAGGAACAGGTGTTCCTCGCTTTCTGTAAGGCGTTTGGTGACGTGTCCAGCGAGAAAACGAAGTCGGAATCCGAATTTTGGGACGTGGCACTGGAAGCGGAGGCGGCCATCCGAGCGCATCTCGTCGAAAACGACATTCAGATCGTCAAGCAGGAGGATTTCGAGCTTGGGCTGATCGCCGACGGTATGTTGGCGGGCAAGGAAATCCGTACCCTCCAGGCCCATTATGGAATTTCACTCTGTGGCGAGGTCTTCCAGAATTTTTCGGTGGTTGAAAGCGAGCGCAAATATCAAAAGGCGCTCAAAATCGCCGAGCGCCTCGCGGTCATGGGCTGTTCGAACCGCGATAATTTGCCCTATTTCAACGCCGAAGATCATTTGGCGGAACTCGCGAAAGAGAGCGCCTGAGTTTTCTCTACTTAAGGCTTCGCACCCCACATTTTGGTCGCATATCCCTCGGTCACCACATCGAAAACGACACCGTTGGGGTCGCGAAATTTGACTTCGAGCAGGCTGTCGGGGCGGCTTGGGATCGGCATGTGATAGCGCCCGCCCTCGGCTTCGATGGTATCGCTTGCTTCGTTCATGTCGTCGACGACAAAGCCTATATGGTGCAGACCATGAAAATCGGCCCCACGTTCGTCGCCGGCTTGCTGGTCGTCGCGGAATTTCAGGATCGAAAGGTTCATCACACCATCGGTCAGGTGAATGCCGATTTCGTTGGCGCGCACCCGTTCCATCCCGAAGGTATTTTCGTAGAACTTTGCGGCTTTTTCCAAATCCGGAACCGTCACCGCGATATGACGTAATTTGCCCACAGCATCACTCCCTCTTGCCTCGGTGGAGTAGTATAGCGCGATCAGGCGGCGAAATCCGCCATCAGTTCGTGGGCGATAATTTTGGCTTTTTCGATCTCGGTGACGCCGAGGTTGAAAGAGACTTCCTCCATGCCGACTTCCTGCAGCGCCTGTAGCCGATCCTTGATGAAATTCGTATCGCCGAAAAAGCCGAGATCGCGCGGACGGTTCCTGTTGCGGGGCGAAAGGGCGACGAACTCCTCCCATGCCTTGTCGTGACTCTCCGCAAAGTGAATCAGCGTATTCACATAGGCACGGCCAATTTCAGCCGGATCGCGTCCTGCTTTTTCGCAGGCGGCATCGATCGCCGACTGGCCCGCCGGCAGTTCTGCAATAACGGAATGGGCGCCGGAGGCCTGCCAACCATCGGCGTAACGGACAATGCGATCCGCGGCTTTTGGCGCTGCTGCCCAGCTGCCGATCCAAATCGGCGGGTATGGCTGTTGCACTGGTTTAGGCATCAGCGTGACGTCTTCGAACCGAAAGCGATGGCCAGCGTGGCAAGCACGTTCGTCGGTCCAAAGGATGCGGATCGCTTCCATTGCTTCGTCCATGATCGTACCGCGTTCGGAAAACGGGATTCCAAAAGCATCGAATTCAGGTTTGGTCGAGCCGATGGCAAAGCCCGCGATCAATCTTCCTTCCGACAATGCATCCAGCATGGCGAATTTCTTCGCGACTTGGATCGGATGGCGCAGCGGTACTTGATAGGCAGCGAAGCCGATCTTGATGTTCTCCGTTGATGCCGCGAGCACGCTCGCGGCCGAGACCGAATGGAAACAGGCATACGGCGCGATGTAATGGTCCGACAGATAGATCGCATGGAAACCGAGAGATTCGATCTGGCGGCCATATTCGCCAATGGTAATTGCGGAAATCGGTGTTTGAATGCCCGGTGACATGCTGACACTGAAACGCATGGGTGCCGCCTCCACTATCCGTCGGATTTAGAGAAATACCGTAAAGGAGATCGAAATTCGCTCTTCGTCGATCCGATGCAGCTGGGTTCGATGCATGATGTTGCTGTTGAACAACACCAGCAGACCTGGCTTTGGCGTAATCGATTTGGTTGTCAGGTTAAATTCGTTCGATGTGGCGATCGGCGTCCGGGAGATTTGGTCGGTAAGCTCCGACTCCAGTACAAGGTTTGCCGAACCTTCAGGAGCTTTGACATAATACACGCCAGTAATAATGCTGTTAGGATGATTGTGACTATCTAAAAAAGTATTATTAGAGAAAATATTAAACCAACAATTAGTTATAATAATCCCATCTTTATCAAACTTTATTTTCTGATGATTTGCAAAACTTTCAATTTCAGGAAGTATAAATGATATCAGTTCTTCGAATTTCGGCTTGGAATGCAAATCATTACAGGTTTCAATCGTCGTGTAGGCTTTTGAGGCTGAATGCCGTAATTGGCTGTTAGGCGTGGTTTGCCGCAACTCTTCGATTTCGCCCGACAAACGCTCGTTCATCGGTTCGGCCTCGGGATGCTGCGTCGACTGGACGACGATCGGGAATATGCCGAAATGATTGGTATAGGTTTCGACGGACATTCAATTCATCCGCTCAGGCGAACGACTGACGATCGCGCAAGGCGAAGTTGACCGCGACGCTGATGCGTTCGCCCGGGGCTTCGTTGACCGCGACGCTGTGCCGGACGGCGCTGTCGAAAATAACCAATTCCCCTTCGCTCGGCTTGTAGGGAACGGTCATGCTGTTGACGATCGTGTGTTGCGTCACCTCGGGCCGGATCATGGATTTGTAAAAAGGCGAATGAAAGACGAGGCTCGGGCAGTCTTTCGGTGTTTTCAGATAATAGACCCCGGTTACCAGATGATTGGGGTGATTGTGGATCTCCTGCGAATGTCCCTGCTGATAGACGTTGAGCCAGCATTCATTGATGTCGAGCACCTTGTTTTCATAGCCGTAGCCCATGACATGGCCGAAGTAGTCCGCGCAAACCAAAGAGAACTCGCTGAATTCTTTGAACGCGGGGCGCTCATGGAGATAGCCCTCATTGCTGATTGTCGTATAGACATCGCAAGACCAGCCATCCGGCTTGCCGTTGGGCGTTGTGGCGCGGATTGTTTCAACTTCCGCCATAAGCTTTTGGTTGAAGCTTTCGGCTTCCGGGTGTTTCGACACCTGGATCAGGACCGGAAAGATTTCCTCGGTGGTTCGGTTTTGTTCAGGAATCATTTCGCATCTTTGCATTGGTCCAGATTGAAAATCCTGCCGAGATTATAGGGGATTTCAGCCCCGAAGGCATTTAGTTGCCCAATTCGAACGGGGCAAGGCGCGCCGATCAAAAGGTCGGCGCCGGTCCCCATGGTCATCCGGTGCAGGGCCTAGAATTTAGGCATAATTTCTTTTGCGATGATGTCGACTTTATCCGCTTCGTCGATCCCGAGCAGGAAAGTAACCTCATCCATGCCCGCATCCCGCAAAGTGGCGACCCCGGCTGCTACGTCGTCTGCGGTACCCATAAAACAAAGCTCCTGATGGCGCGTCTTGTTGCGCTCGTTTTGCTTCAGGAAGTCCTCCCACGCAGCCTCGGGCGTCGTGCTAAAATTGACCACAGTGTTCACATAGGCTCGTTGAACCGTTGCCGGGTCGCGATCGATCTTTTCGCACGCGGCTTCGATGTGCGACCAACCTTCGGTCAATTGTGCAACGGGTGTATGGAGGCCGGAGGCCTGCCAGCCGTCACCGAACTCGGCGACCCTCGCGGCCGGTCGCCCGCCGCCGGTCCAGCTCGCGATCCAGATCGGTAAATGGGGTTTTTGCACCGGTTTCGGTTTGACGCTGACATTCTCGAAGGACCAGAAATCGCCCTCGAAATCGACACTATCTTCGGTCCAGAGTCTTTTGATCGCGCGAATACCCTCATCCATCATCCGGCCACGCTTGTTAAACGGAATGCCGAAGGCTTCGAATTCCTTGTCGTAGGAGCCGGTGGCAAGCGCCGCGATGAAACGGCCCTCGGAGAGGGCATCGAGCATGGTGAATTTCTTGGCGACCGCGATGGGATGGCGGAGCGGAACTTGATAGGCGGAAAAGCCGAGTTTTACCCGCCGGGTCGCAGCGCACAGGACGGCTGCGGCGCTCACCGAATGGAAATTCGGATGGTTGTGATAATAGTGGTCGGTAATGTAGATCGCGTGATAATCGAGTGCCTCGGCCTGCTGCGCGAAGTCGGTGATCTCGCCGGCGGAAATCGCGCGGTCGGTGCCCGAAGTCAAACTGATGCTGAATTTCATGATTTTCTTCCGTGGGTGAACTGCACTGTGGCGTGGTGGCGTGATTGACGATTTTGTAGCAAGCGGAAGCCGGCTTGCCTATTCCCCCGGCGCCAGCAGCAATGAGACAGTCTTCACCATAATTTGCCTTTCCGAGAGCCGGTTGCGGGTCCTATACTCCGGTTAAAAGGAATCCGAAATATTTCCGGTCAGGGAGGACCAGTCATGCAGCTCAGCGACAAAAAGCTGTTTCGTCAGCAATGTTATGTGGACGGCGAATGGGTAGATGCCGATAGCGGTAAAACCTTCGACGTCAATAATCCCGCCGATGATGGGAATCTCGGCTCGGTGCCGATGATGGGCGCGACGGAGACCCGGCGCGCGATCGAAGCGGCAAATGCGGCGTATCCCGCCTGGCGCGCGCTGACCGCGAAGGAGCGGGGCGCGATCCTCAGGAACTGGTACGAACTGATGCTCGAACATCAGGAAGACCTGGCGGTATTGATGACCTCCGAACAGGGTAAGCCGCTTGCGGAAGCGCGCGGTGAAGTTTTGTACGGCGCCGCCTTCATCGATTGGTTTGCCGAGGAAGGCAAACGGGTCTATGGCGATACCATTCCACAGCCGAACAACGATTGGCGGATTGTCGTATCCAAAGAACCGGTCGGTGTTTGCGCGGCCATCACACCCTGGAACTTTCCAAACGCGATGATCGCACGAAAAGTGGGCCCCGCTCTGGCGGCGGGTTGCACCATGGTCGCCCGGCCAGCCTCGCAAACGCCGTTTTCGGCGCTCGCCATGGCCGAACTAGGCGAACGGGCCGGTATTCCGAAGGGGGTTTTCAGCGTCATTACCGGCTCGGCCTCGGAAATGGGCAAAGAACTGACCCAGAGCCCGATCGTGCGCAAAGTAACCTTCACCGGGTCGACGGAAATCGGCAAGTTGTTGATGGAGCAATCGGCAAGCACAGTGAAGAAAATTAGCCTTGAACTGGGCGGAAATGCGCCGTTTTTGGTCTTTGATGACGCGGACCTCGATGCCGCGGTCGAAGGTGCCATGGCGTCCAAATTCCGGAATACGGGCCAAACTTGCGTCTGCGCTAACCGAATTTTGGTTCAGGACGAGGTGTATGACGAGTTTTCCGCCAAATTGAGCCAAGCGGTGAGCGCAATGAAAGTCGGCGGTGGCCTCGAAGACGGCGTCGTACAGGGCCCGCTGATCGATATGCCGGCGGTTGAGAAGGTCGAAGAACATGTTCAAGACGCGGTCGGCAAAGGCGCTCGGGTCGTGATCGGCGGTCAGCGACACGCTCTAGGGGGCACATTTTACGAGCCCACTGTATTGGCCGACGTGACGACCGATATGCGAATTACCCGAGAAGAGACATTTGGGCCTGTCGCCCCGTTGTTCCGCTTCAAAACCGAAGAAGAAGCGATTCAAATGGCAAATGATACGGAATTCGGCCTCGCGGGCTATTTTTACAGCCGCGACGTGGGCCGGATATGGCGGGTTGCCGAAGCACTCGAATATGGTCTTGTCGGCGTCAATGCGGGAGTGATTTCGACCGAAGTGGCCCCCTTTGGCGGGATGAAAGAATCCGGTATCGGCCGCGAAGGTTCCTATCAGGGGATTGATGAGTATCTCGAAGTTAAGTATGTGTGCATGGGGGGCGTGCAATCGTAAGCAAGCGCTCGATTATTGCAGCCCTGGCTGTTCTTTTCGCAAGTAACACGTACGTCACGTACGCCGCCGATAAAACCCCACCCGATGCCGCAACATTGGCGGCTATCGCCGACGTAAAAGCCTGTGTAAACGTTGGTGAACCGAGGAAAATGGTAGGTTTGTGCGGCCGCGCGATCCGGACCGGAAAGCTGCCTGATAAATACCTTATAATGGCCTATAGCCACCGAGCGTACGCGTACGTTACGCGCGAGCAGTATCGTCACGCATTGCGTGACTATGGGGCGGTTTTGCGTATCGATTCTCGAGATGCCGATGCTTACGCCGGCCGCGCGCAGGTCAATAATCGGATGGATAATTGGCGCGCGGCGGTTGAGGACTATGCAACCGCCATCCAGATTCGTCCCGATTTTACTGCGGCTTATTATAATCGGGGGCTGGTGTACGCGCAGCATAAGCAATATGAGAAAGCGGTTGCAGATTTCAGTAAAACCCTGGCATTGGCGCCTAAAGAAGTCGATGCGCTCTACAATCGTGCCTATGCCCACTATTTGCTGGGCCGTTTCGATCGTGCTGTACGTGATTTCTCAGGTGTACTTAAACGTCAGCCGGAGAATATTAATGCGCTGAAACTGCGGGGAGAATCGCAATTTTTGAGCGGTAAATGGCAATCGGCGGCGGCGGATATACGCAAGACTATAGAGCGAGATGGAGGCGATTACGTACGTTTTCTTTTACTGTATGTGTCGGAAAAGCGTACGGCTGGAGCAGCCCAAAAAGCGGAGGAAAATCTTCGGCGACGTAATGAATCAGTAGATCTACAGACTTGGTACGGTTTGGTGACCGCGTTCTATCTTGGTCAGATTCGCGAAAAAGCATTGCGAAATGCGATTCCTGAGCGATTATCGGCAGCGGAACAGTCCGAATCTATACCTTTGATCGACTATTACATTGCAGAACAAAGGCTTAATGAGGGTCGGCTGGAAGAGGCTGAACGCCTATTTCAAAAAGCGGAAAACTCGGCCGCAAAAGGTACCTTCGAAAAGATCGCGGCGGGTCAGGCATTGAAGCGGCTTGAGGCACGAAAACAGCGCTAGCCCTCTTGGCAAGCGGGTCTTTGGTCCCGCGTTACATTTTTCCGATAATTATTGTAATTTTCCCTCGCGCAAGTTGTGGGGAGGAGCAATGCGGCGCCCTATACGGTTATTGGCGATTTGTTCGGTGCTGGCGAGTATGTCGCCTGCAGATGCCGTATTTGCCTTATCCGCCTTACCCAGCCCGACAGAATCTTTGAAAGACTGTACCCTTGCAGCGGCCAAAAAGCGCTACGGCGAGGCGAGGGAGTATTGTGGAAACGTTCTCAAAAACAAGCGCGCGAGCTCAAAGCAGAAGGCCAAAGCCCATTTTTTGATCGGTAATTCTTATAAATCGCAGAACAGGTTTGATTCAGCCTATCGGTCATATTCCAGGGCAATTGCGAGCGATGGTGGCCACGCCCCCGCCTATAACAATCGCGGCGCTATAGAATACAAACGCGGTAACACCAAAAGGGCGCTCAGAGACCTTTCGAGAGCGGTTCGGTTGAGTCCTAAAAAGCGGCTGTTTCGTCTTAATCGTGGGCGGGTCTATCTAGAAGAAAAATTGCTGGAAAAGGCTCTCAAGGATTTCAAGTCGGCAGTTAAATATCATCCGAAGTATGTCGAGCCTCGGTTCCTGTTGGCGCGCACTTATCTGGCGATGAAAAAGCCCAAAATCGCCCTTGCCGAACTTAACTGGCTGATAAAAAGAAAATCCGGCATCGCAAAACTCTATATCCGCCGCGCCGAGGCCCATTTCATGCTCGGAAATATCGAAGAGGGTCATGGCGATATGACATGGGTAACCGAAACCAAGCCGGAATATCGCTTCTTATTCGAAGAGAGCGGCGTCGGTTATTTTTTGCGCGGTAAATATCGTCGCGCGATCACCGATTTGACCCGGGCGCTCAAGACCGGCTCGAAAAAACCCAAAGTCTATTTTCATCGCGCCAGATCCTTTGAGGCCGAAGGAGAAACGGCGAAAGCGAAAGCCGACTATCAGGAAACGGTTAAACTGGATGACGGCCACCACCGGGCACACTACCGTCTGGCGCAGATTTATTTGAAAGCAAATGAGATCGACAAAGCGGAGAAGAGCCTCGATCAGACTTTGGTCGGTATGCCAATGCATCAGGAAGCCCGGCTTAGGCGCGCCGATCTTCGTGCCCTCACCGACCGCAATGCGCTGGCGATCGAAGATTATTCGCTGGTAATAGATTATGGCGGCGCTCCGGCTGTGGTTTACCGCAAACGCGCCGCTGCCTATGAAGCCGCCGGTGAACTCGACAAAGCCTATGCGGATGCGGACCAGGCGGTGGACCGGGCGCCCAAAGATGGCGAAAACTACCGGTTGCGTGCCCGTCTGGCATTGAAGAGGGGCGAGATCGTCGCGATGTTCAGCGATTACGTAAAACTGGTGCCTCTATTTTTCGGCGACTAACGGCAATCGCGCGGTAGCCGGGTATTCACCACTTGTTGAGTTAACGTGACTGTATTGAGACGTCCGAGGCATTGTCGTCGGGTCGCGGCGGGCTTAGGTTCTCATCGTTCGAGCAATTTGGCGAGCAAATTTGGCTACCAATTTGGATTGATAGTTTTTTGAGGGGTGCCCCATGGCGAAAAGTCCGGCGAAATCGAAGTACGACTATGATCTGTTTGTCATTGGTGGCGGTTCCGGTGGCGTTCGGTGCGCGCGGTTTTCCGCCCAAATGGGCGTAAAGGTGGGCATTGCGGAAGAGCGCTATTGGGGCGGTACCTGCGTCAATGTAGGCTGTGTGCCGAAGAAGCTGTTCACCTATGCGGCCCATTTCTCGGAGGATGTGGAGACGGCGAAAGGCTACGGCTGGTATTTGGACAAGCCGGGCTTCGACTGGCCGACCCTGCGTGAAAACAAAGACACCGAAATCGGCCGCCTCAACGGTATCTACGATAATCTGCTGAGCAACGCCGGCTGCGATATTTATTTCGAGCGCGCCGAAGTGATTGACCCGCACACGGTCAAAGTGGGGGATAAAGAATTCACCACCGAAAATATTCTGATCGCCACCGGTGGCTGGCCGTTCGTGCCCGATTTCCCGGGTAAAGAACATGTGGTCACCTCGAACGAGATGTTCCACAACGAGGCGTTTCCGAAAAAGATTGTCATTGTCGGCGGCGGTTACATCGCGGTCGAATTTGCCGGCATCATGCATGGGCTCGGCGCGGAGGTGACCCAGCTTTACCGTGGGCCGTTGTTCCTGCGCGGCTTCGACGACGAGGTACGCCAGCATCTGGCCGACGAAATGGTCAAAAAAGGCATCAATCTTCGCTTCAACGAGGACGTGGCCTCGATCGATCGCCACGGTTCCGGCCTCCATGTCACGCTGACCTCGGGTGAAGTGGTGAAGACCCAAATGGTGATGTACTCCACCGGCCGCAAACCGCTCAGCGCCAATATGGGGCTCGAGGAAGCGGGTGTGGAACTGGCCCGAAACGGCGCCATCGTGGTCAATGACGATTTTCAGACGACCGTACCGTCCATCTATGCGCTCGGCGACGTGATCGGCCGGGTGGCGCTGACACCGGTGGCCCTGGCCGAAGGCATGGTACTGGCAAAGAACCTGTTCTCCGACGAAAAGGCGGAGATGAATTACGAGTTCATCCCGACTGCGGTGTTCAGCGCGCCGAATATCGGCACGGTGGGCTTCACCGAAGAACAGGCGAAAGAGAAATTCGGCAAGCTTCGGGTCTACACCTCACGCTTTACGCCAATGAAACACTCGCTGAGCAGTGTCGATGAAAAGACGTTCATGAAGCTGATCGTCGACGACGTTTCGGACCGTGTCGTCGGGGTCCATATGGTCGGTCCCGAGGCGGGCGAAATCATGCAGGGTATCGGAATCGCGGTGAAAGCCGGCGCGACCAAGGCGGATTTCGACGCTACCATCGGCATTCACCCGACGAGCGCGGAGGAACTTGTTACCATGCGCGAGGAGCGGGCCTAAACCGGCGTTATACTAATTGGGCCCGGGTCATTAGCTCGGAACGTTCAATTCGAATTGGCACCTAAACGATGGATCCGATTACGCAAGGTTTGATCGGTGCGTCACTGCCGCAAGCGGTGGCGCCGAACCGGCGTTTGCTGCTTTGGGCCGGCTGCTTCGGCTTTTTCGCCGGAATGTTGCCGGATCTGGATGTATTGATCCGCTCGACATCGGACCCGCTCTTGTTTTTGGAATTTCACCGCCAATTCACCCATGCGTTTATTTTTATCCCCGTCGGAGGCTTGATCGCTGCGGCAATTTTCCACCTCCTGTTTCGCAATCGAAGCGGGCTTGTCTTCGGAAAAGTGTGGTTTTACTGCACGCTCGGATACGCCACCCACGGCCTGCTCGATGCTTTCACGTCCTACGGCACGGTATTGTGGTGGCCGTTCAGCGACGACCGAATTTCGTTCAGCATCGTTTCCGTCGTCGACCCGTTGTTCTCGCTGCCGGTCCTGGTGCTCGTAATACTCGCTGCGGCGCGTGGGCGATCCAAATTTGCGATCGCGGCCCTGTTGTGGGCAGGGCTTTATCTCGGCACCGCGACGATACAAAAGAATGCGGCGCGCGACATGGGCGTATCCCTTGCCAAATCCCGTGGCCATACGCCGTCGCGGCTGGTCGCGAAACCGAGCTTCGGCAATATCCTGGTATGGAAGACCGTCTACGAAGCGGACGGGCGATTTTTTGTCGACGCGGTCCGGGCAGGAATTGCGCCGCGAATATTCCCCGGGGCCTCTGTGCCGAAGTTCGATTTTGCGCGGGATTTGCCGGCGCTCGGTCCGGGGTCCCGCCAGGCGCGCGACGTTGCGCGCTTCAACCGCCTGAGCGAGGGCTATCTGGCGCGAGATCCGAGGGTTCCAGGGCGTATCGTCGACATACGCTACTCGATGGTACCGAACGAAATCGACGCCCTATGGTCCGTTGCGGTTTCCGCCGATGCGGGCCCCGAAGTCCCGGTGACTTTCCAGACCCATCGCGGCGATCCGGCGCAGGGTCTTCGGCGCCTTTGGTCGATGTTGTTCGCGCCGTCCCGTTGAATGGACTCTTTGCCGTCCCGGTCGTAACCTGAAGAAAATGAAGGGAGCGATACCATGGATGCCACCACCGAAAGACTGGTCGATTACGCGCTTGGCGTAAATTATGAGGACATAGCGCCGGAAATTGTCGCAGGGACGAAGACCCGCTTGCTCGACACGCTGGGATGTATCGCCGGCGCCTGGGAACATCCTGTCTCCACCGATGCCCGCCGGTTGGCGGCCCGTACGTCGATGGACACGCCGGCAACGGTGATCGCGGACGGCAACCAAGTAGCCCCCGAGATGGCTGCTTTCGCTAATTCGGTGATGCTCCGCGTACTCGATGTGAGCGATGCCTACCGGGTCAAATGCGGCGGACACCCAAGCGATATCATGGGGGCGGTCTTTGCGGCTGCCGAACTCGGCGCGCGGGACGGAAAATCGCTGATTGTGGGCCTGGCGCTCGCCTACGAAGTCTATTGCAGCTTTACGGAATCGCACGATGCCAACAGCCTCGGCTGGGACCAGCCGGTCTATGGCGTGGTCGCCTCGGCGTTGGGCGCGGGCAAGCTGCTGGGGCTGGACCGGGAACAGCTGGGGCACACGGTTGCGCTCTCGTTGGTGCCAAATATGGCTATGTATCAGACCCGTCAGGGCGAGCTTTCCGCCTGGAAGGGGTGCGCTGGCGGTAACGCGGCGCGAAACGGGCTTTTCGCCGCGCTCTTGGCGCAGGAAGGCTTTACCGGCCCCGAACAGCCCATCGACGGCAAGTTCGGGTTCAAGGAGTTCGTCGGCGAGTTCGACTGGGCGCTTGAGCCGGGCAAGCCTCCTTATCGTATCGGGAAGACATATCTGAAGGCATTTCCGATCTGCTATCAGGGCCAGACAGCGGTGTGGGCCGCGCTTGAAATGCGCGATCAAATAGCCGTGGCGGACATCGAGAAGGTTCACATCGATACCTACCTCAAGTCCTTCACCATGATGGGAAGCGATCCCAGCCGCTGGGCGCCCAAGACGCGGGAAACGGCGGATCACTCGATGCCCTATGTGATTGCCAAGGCGCTGCTCGACGGTGGTGTCACCGAAGCGTCGTTCAGCGATGACGCGCTCCGCGACCCAGCGACGCTGGCCTTGATGCAAAAGATCACCGTCGCCGCAGACGATGCGATGACCGAAGTGCATCCGGGCAAAGTCCCCGGCCGCATTACCGTCACTCTTAAGGATGGCAAGGAAGTTACGCATGAGTTGCCATTTCCGAAGGGCCACAGCCAGAGCCCGATGAGCGATGACGAGGTGAAGACCAAGTTCCGCGAGCTGTATTCGGTTTATGGTGCGCCGGCGGGCGCGGAGGCGGTCATCGATGTCGTGGAGAATCTCGACGCGCTAGACGACATCGAGGCGCTGTTCGAGGCCTTCCGCAGCGGTGCGGAACCGGCGGCGGTAGCGGTTTAGTTCGCGCCTAATTCACTCCTACCACATCGCCTAGCGTGGGTCCGATTTCCTCGTTGAGTACGATGTCCGCATAGCGGTCCAGATCCGTCGGATCGCGGTTTAGGATAACGAGGGCGGAATCGTTCTGCTTCGCCATGATCGGGAAGCCGGCGGCGGGGAACACCTGTAGCGAAGAGCCGATTGAGATGAGGAGATCGCAGGCCAGCGTCTCGACTTGGGCTTCGCGCATCTTGTCCTCGGGCATGGACTGGCCGAAGGCGACGGTCGCCGTTTTGACGAGCCCACCGCATTCTTCGCAATCCGGTGCCACGCCATCGCGTTCGTAAATTTCCTTGATCCAGTCGAGCTCGCAATGGCTGCCGCAGTTGAGGCAGTGGGCATAGGTAGAGTTGCCGTGAAGCTCGATGATTTTTTCTTCCGGGACGCCGGACTTTTGATGCAGCCCGTCGGTGTTCTGGGTGATCACGGCGGAGACTTTGCCCGTGCGGACCAGCTTCTCGACCGCCCGATGGCCCCGGTTGGGTTCGGCCTGGATCATATCGTCGTGGCGGAAAAATCGCTGGCGCCAATATTCCTGGCGGCGCTCGGCACTGGCGAGGAAATCCTGGAACATGACCGGCTTGAATTTCTCCCAGATACCGCCAGGCGAGCGAAAATCAGGAATGCCGGATTCGGTTGAAATACCGGCGCCAGTGAAGATCACCGCCCGCTTGCTGTTTTCCAGCATTTCGGCAAATTCGGCGACCTTCTTGGCGTCGTTGGGCATGGGTAGATCTGCGGATCTACGCAGACGGTCTGATGTCGATACCGTCCGGCAAGGGCGTATCCGTATAGAGGTGAATCTTATTCACCGCCCGGCGCTTGCTCCTCGGGTTGTCGAACCAAAGCCGGAGCAGGTGGCGCTGTTTGGCGGGGTCCGGGTCGTCGACGAACTCGGTCCGTGAGTGGAGCACCAGAAAATTGTTCAGAAACTGGATGTCGCCGGGTTCGAGCGCCATGTCGAGGCGGAAATCCGGATCGCGGGTGAGCGCATCGGCGAAATCGAAGGCTTCGTGGTCTTTTGCCGTGAACGGATTGCCCGCCATCTCGCGGCCCCACTCGGAGGGTTTGCGGTCGTAGACGCAAATGAAACGTCCCTCGGTGAAGGAAAACACCGGCAGATTCCAGGGCGCCAAACGCGGCTCCCCTTCGGGCTGCGCGCCCCTGCGGTCGTGGGGGTAGCCTTTATAGAGAACGTCGAGCAGATCGGGGCGTTCCGCCAGTATACGATTATAGATTTCCGCCGAGCTGACAATGGAACTCAAGCCGCCTTCACGCGCCTTTTGGATGCAAAGCAGCGCGACCATATGGGTCCCGTCGGAATGGAACCTGAGGTCCGATTTGGAGTGATAGCCCCGCATGTTTTCGTCGTAGTTTTTGCCCTGGTTCTGGACATCGATGAACCAGTCGCCTTCCTTGGTTTGCTGCCAGGGCGTTGCGAAATAGAGTCCGATACCCCAAAAGAGGCGGCGTAATTGGCGGTATTCGTAGCGTGTGACCGGTATGCCGCGGATGATTTGAAAGCCGCGTCCTTCCTCTACTTCGTCCGATAGGGATTCCAAAACCGGGCCCAGGGTCGGAAGCGGAAAGTCCTCTTTTTCGATTGCCGGCGGATCGAGCTTCTTGGCATCGGCGGTCTGCACGGCCGCATCGAGCTCTGCAATTTGATCTTCTGTAAGTCGATAGACCCAGCTCTCGTTGTCCCGCATTTGCGCGCCGGTCCACGCGGCTGAGCTGGTGATCGGTTGTCCTGCTTTAGCGTCCATTTGTTCCCCGATATTCTTTTTTGATCCGAAAATAGGCGAGTGGGTTATATCTTATTCCATTCCGAATGCGGAAGACCCGAAAAATTAGCGCGTTTTTAGCTGGAAATCGGGACGTATTGGGCGTAAAAGCGTCGGCCACAAGAGTTTAGAGGCGGTTTGGCAGCCGCTTGGTGGCGATTAACTGGCGATTGCCAACAAAAAACAGATGAAATTGGAGGGTGTTATGGCCCCGAAACAGGCGAACGCGTGGCAGCCTGACAGTTGGCGGAATTTTCCGATCCGGCAGGTCCCGGAATATCCGGACGAGACGGCGCTGAAAGGCGTGGAAGGCGAACTGGCTGGGATGCCGCCGTTGGTGTTTGCCGGCGAGGCACGAAATCTGCGCCGGCAATTGGCCGAAGTGGCGGAAGGACGGGCTTTCCTGCTGCAGGGTGGCGATTGTGCGGAGAGTTTTGCCGAGTTTAGCGCCAATAACATCCGTGACAGTTTCAAAGTACTTTTGCAGATGGCGGTCGTGCTGACCTTCGGCGCCAGTTGTCCCGTGGTCAAGGTCGGCCGACTTGCAGGCCAATTTGCCAAACCGCGTTCCGAACCGGTCGAGGTGCAGGGCGATGTAACGCTGCCCAGTTATCGCGGGGACATCATCAATGGTATCGACTTCACCACCGATGACCGGGTGCCAGACCCGAAGCGCATGGTGAAGGCCTACAATCAATCCTCGGCGACGCTCAATCTCATTCGGGCGTTCGCACAAGGCGGCTTTGCCGATCTTCACAAAATTCATAAGTGGAATTTGGATTTCGTTGCCGACAACCCGGCCAGCGAACGATATCAGGAACTATCTAAGCGGATCGACGAAGCGCTCGGTTTTTTGAAGGCGTGCGGTATCACCGGCGAGGCCGTGCAGCAAATTCGCGAGACGGACTTTTACACCAGTCACGAAGCGTTGCTGCTCTGGTACGAAGAGGCATTTACCCGCCAGGACAGCCTGACCGGCGATTGGTACGATACATCGGCGCATATGGTCTGGATCGGCGATCGTACCCGAGACCCGGAAGAGGCCCATGTGGAGTACATGCGGGGCATCCATAATCCGATTGGGATTAAATGCGGCCCGACGAGCGATCCCGACACGCTGCTGCGCCTTTTGGAAATTCTCAATCCGGCAAATGAGGCGGGGCGTATCACGCTAATCTCGCGCATGGGCCACGAGAATGTGGAACAGCACCTCCCGGCCCTCATTCGTGCGGTGCAGCGGGAAGGTGCCAAGGTGGTTTGGTCGTCCGATCCAATGCATGGCAATACGATCAAAGCTGCCAGTGGCTATAAAACGCGACCGTTCGATCACATCCTGTCTGAAGTACGCCGGGTCTTCGCCGTGCATCAGGCCGAAGGGTCGTACGCGGGCGGTATCCATGTGGAAATGACCGGCCAGGATGTGACCGAATGTCTCGGCGGCGCACAGGCAATCGACGATGATCGGCTGTCGGATCGCTACCATACCCATTGCGATCCGCGTCTCAACGCCACCCAAGCACTGGAACTCGCGTTCCTGTTGGCTGAGGAATTGAAGACGCTTCGCGACGGGAGCGACATCGAAAAGGTCGCAGCAGCTAGCTGATTTCTTCTCGGGGGCTTGTAAAGTGCGGTGAGTCCGGGTCGCTGCCTTCTTCGGCCTGTTCCAATTCCTCGACGCGTTTTTGAAGTTGGATGCGTTCCTGCGATTCTTTTATGCGGCGTCGCAAGACCGTAATGCTTTCCACGAATGCCCAAATAGATAGAGAGCCATAGCAAATAAATAAGAAAATAAGATAAATATTATCAGCAGTTAATTTCTCATTTTTTATGATGAATACTATAATAAAGCTAAATATAGGCATAGAAATACAAAATAATATTACATAGAATACTATTCCCCATTTTCTTAATTGAGCGGCCCGTTCGTCACTGGTGAGTGAGAATCGCCATAACCTTCGCTCTAGCCGCCAATCTCGTAACAGGTCTCGCGTGAGCGCACCTTCCGCGATAGGACTTTTAGCGACAATACGACCTCGGATCCACGCGAACGGGACATTATTTAGTAATAACGCTACAATGACAAATATTATCAATGTTGTGGCATGGGCAACTACCGAAATAAATATACTATTGTCGAATAGTAATAAGTAAAAATTAAGTATATCTATGAAAAATAGATGCATAGATATTACGCTTACTATGACAAGAGCTAATACTTCTACCAGCTCTGCTCTTAAAATCCGCGATATTTCTTTGGAACCGACAACTCTTGGCTGTTTACTATGCCAGGGAAGCCGGAAAATGCTCGGCAAAAATGCGATTTCCGCTCCGGGCAGGCCTTGGAAATAGCCGGAATGCATGCGCCGAAATTCACCGGGCGCTAGGCTGAGAAGTTTTTGAAGGGCCTTGTCGTCCATACTCGGCAGTATTGCAACAATCGGTCCAGTGCGATGGTCAGCGGCCTATTGTGCCAATTTTTCCAGTAGCGCCACCATTCCGACCAGGCTTGCTTCATCGTAGCGCTGTTTCCAAGCGTTCATGACTTCCGGGTCGGCCAGTTGCTGGGGCAGGTCGCCGAACAGGCCGTTCATCAGCATATGAAACTCTCGATCCTCAAACCGCCACGGTTGCTCCACCGCATCATTGGTTGCCGCCATGTTGCCGTCGATGAGGTCCACCATCCAATGGCGACGACGCTCCAGGTCACCGAAATGCTGACTGGCGTGCACCAGTACGTCGTTTGTAACGTTGTCGGCTTCCGGGTGATCGGTGACCATGTCCCAACGAAAACTCTCGCCATGGGTCTGGCGCAAGTCTTCTACCAACTCCCGGCATTTAACCTCGTACTCGTCATGCAAGTCCGGGCCCAATAGTTGTTGCAGGGCAAACATGAACGGGCCAATGATTCGGCGTGACAAATGTTCGCCTTGGCGGGCTGCCGTGCCGCGCGGCGGAAATAAATGTTCGAAGCGGCTTACCACCAGCCTTTCGAGAGGGAGCTTTCGCTCTTTCTGCCAAACGGCCTCTTGCGCTGTTTCGGTGCAAGCACGCCAAGCATTTTCGTAGGCGCTCATCATGTCGTCGTTAGGCTCGTCGATGAATGCCTCGAACTGGAATCTGATTTCCGAAAATGTCAGTCTGCCGCCGGTCTTCTCCCGAGCGACTTCGCGCAGCGCTTCCAAGACTTCGGTGAGCGCGAGGTCGGCGGCATTTTTGACCGCCTTTAAGCCTTCGGGAGGCTCGTCAGAAAGCGGTTTTTCGCCTAAGGAATCGGTGTCCGGTGCGTCAGTTGGGTCGGTCATCGTACGGTTGCTTTCGAATGGTCACGTGCGGAGCGGTCCGCAAAAGCTTGATTTTTGATCCATAGGTAGGATAGTCGGCAGCGCAGCGGCTTGCCAGAGCCAACAACCAGGGTAAATGAATTTTTATGACCGATAGTTTGACCATCGCACTGGCCCAGTTAAATCCAACCGTCGGCGATATTGCCGGTAATGCCGATCGTGTTCGCGATGCGGCACGTCAGGTGCCCGACGCCGACTTAATTCTGTTTTCCGAATTGATGATGTCCGGTTATCCGCCCGAGGATTTGGTTTTAAAGCCGTTCTTTCAGGACAAAATTGAGGACGCTGTTAATTCGCTGGCGGCAGAAACCGCTGAGGGCGGACCGGCAATGCTTCTGCCCGCGCCATGGCGTGTCGACGGAGCGCTATATAATGCGGTGCTGCTATTGGAGGATGGTGAGGTCAAGACTCACCGGCTCAAGCACGATCTCCCCAACTACGGCGTTTTCGACGAGAAGCGAGTTTTTAGTGCGGGGCCCATGCCCGGGCCGGTAAATTTTAGAGATGTGCGACTGGGTGTGCCGATTTGCGAGGATATCTGGACGCCGGACGTGGTCGAATGTCTCGAGGAATCGGGCGCCGAAATTCTATTGGTACCCAATGGGTCGCCGTTCGAGCGCGATAAGGTAGATCATCGCTTGAACCACACGGTGGCGCGGGTCAAGGAATCGGGGCTGCCGCTCGCCTATCTCAATCAGGTCGGCGGGCAGGATGAACTCGTCTTCGATGGCGCCAGTTTCGTGCTCAATAGCGACGGCGAAATGGTGCTGCAATTTCCCTCCTGGCAGGAATCGGTGGTCATGACCGAATGGCGTCGCGGCGACGATGGTTGGCGGTGCGATGCGGGCGAGTGTGTCGTGCCTGATGCTGGAATCGCTGCGATTTATCAGGCGATGGTGCTGGGTTTGCGGGATTACGTGAACAAGGCAGGATTTCCGGGCGTATTGCTGGGGCTCTCCGGCGGCGTCGATTCCGCTTTAAGCGCGGCCGTGGCGGTCGACGCGCTGGGTCCCGAACGCGTCCGTTGTGTGATGATGCCGTCCCCCTATACCAGTCAGGACAGCCTCGACGATGCCGCCGAGGCGGCAAAGCTGATGGGTATTCGGTACGATACGGTTTCAATCGAGCCCGCAATGAACGCATACGACCAAATGCTTGAGCCGTTGTTTGACGGACGCGACGCGGATGTAACCGAAGAGAATATTCAAGCGCGAAGTCGGGGCCTGCTGCTGATGAGCATCTCCAACAAGTTCGGCGATATGCTGCTTACCACCGGCAACAAGTCGGAAATGGCGGTGGGATATGCGACCCTCTATGGAGATATGAGCGGTGGTTATTCCGTGTTGAAGGATGTCTATAAGACCGACGTTTTCGAGGCTTGTCATTGGCGCAATCAAAATCACCCGGAGGGATTTATGGGGCCTGCGGGCCGGGTTATCCCCGAACGGATCATTACCAAACCACCGTCAGCGGAATTGAAGCCCGACCAGACCGACCAGGATACGTTGCCTCCCTATGACGAGCTGGATGACATTCTAGGCTGCTTAATCGAAGGCGAAATGGGAATGGATGAGATATCCGCGCGCGGACACGCGCCGGAAACGGTCGAACGAGTTTGGCGGATGCTGGATGGAGCGGAGTATAAGCGTCGGCAGGCGCCCCCGGGCGTCAAAATTACCAGCCGGGCATTCGGCCGTGACCGGCGATATCCGATCACCAATTCCTTCCGTAAAATTTTATAGTCGGCGTACGCGAACGTAGGGACGTACGCCTACGCATACAGGACAGATAAGCAATGGCGAACAGACGCGAACGGCGGCGGGAAAAAAGAAAGCAGCGCAAGAACGGCCGCCATACGCCATTGGAAGCAGGACCTCCGTCGGGTGCGGGGCGTGATCTGATGTCCGAAGCCGCCAGACTCTATGAAGCAGGCGATATCGGCGGCGCGAAATCCACCTTCGAATTGATCATCACTATGGAGCCGGGTCATGCGGATGCGCTATTCGGTCTTGGCGTGTTGATCGAACAGCAAGGCGACGTGTCTACGGCGAAAGGGCATTACCAAACTGCCGTCGAGAGCGAGCCCAACCATGCGCCTTCGTTAGTCAATCTTGGCAACATCCTGCGTAACGAACAGCAATACGAAAAAGCGATCGAATACCTCGATCATGCGGCTAAATTGGCCGCCGATGTGCCGCTCGTTCATAACAATCTCGGAATTGCATTGCATCAGGGCGGACGGATCGACGATGCCATACCGGCATTCGAGAAAGCCCTGGGTTTGGCGCCAGACTTCGTCGAAGCGCACTGTAACCTGGGTGCCGTCCATTCGGATCTTGATGAATTTGACGAAGCCATCATCTGTTTCGAGCGCGCACTTGAGTTAGCGCCGGATTACGGTCCGGCTTTGGCCAACCTCGGCAATGCATTGAATGGTCTGCACCGCGTCGACGAGGCGATTGTAGCGCTGGAAAAAGCTGTGACGGCGGATCCGAATGGCGCGTTCGCCTATGTCAAATTGGCAATCGTCCATGAGCGGTTGAATCAATTGGATAAAGCGAAGGAATACATTGGAAAAGCAAGAAAAATAGATAGTAATAATCCCGAAGTTTTAATGGTAAGTGGAATAATACATGGCAGAAACAAAGAATATGATCTTGGTATTAAAGAAATAGAGGCTGGAATACCAAAAATATATTCTCCTAATATTTTATGCCGTGCACATTTTGAGGCTGGTCACTTGTATGATCGCCTAAACAATGTGCGAAATGCTTTCGAGCACTATCGGCTGGGGAATGAACTAATAGAAGCCAAGGCCGTCCGGACCGGTGTCGATCGGGATGAGTATTTAAAAGAAATTAGTCATAATATAAATATTATTAATAATAATAATGATATTTTTATAAATAAATTATCAAAAAAACAGAATATAGCGCCAATATTTGTGGTCGGATTCCCAAGATCAGGGACTACGTTATTAGAGCAAATATTGGATTCACACCCATCAATACAGGCATTAGATGAAAAGCCAGTTATAGAAGACACAATTCGATATTTTGAGAATAAAACCGGCAATTATCCTGAGTGTATTGATCAAGTAAATGATGACAATATAGAAGAAATAAGAAGTCATTTTTATTCTGAAGTTAATAAGTATTTATCTTTAAAATCATCTAAAATACTTGCTTATAAAATGCCATTAAATATGGTACATGCAGGTTTTATTTATAAGATATTTCCAGAGGCGAAATTCATTTTTACTGAGCGTCACCCGTGTGACGCCTGCTTGAGCTGTTTCATGCAGCATTTCACGCTTAACCGGGCAATGACTCATTTTACGTCACTGCAATCGACGGCTGAGTTTTACGTCCTCGTGATGGGCTTATGGCGGCGTTACACCGAGGAAATTCCTCTCGATTGGCAAGCGCTGCGTTACGAGAATTTGGTGGAGAATTTCGAAAGTACAGTCCGCGAATTGCTTGAATTCCTGGAACTCGATTGGGACGATGCTGTCTTGGCGTATGACCGTCACGCTCAGAACCGAACGGTCATGACGCCGTCTTACTCGCAAGTTACCCAACCGATCTATGACAGCTCCAGGGAACGTTGGCGGCGATACGAGGAGGAAATGGCTCCGGTGCTGCCCATATTGGCGCCCTTTATTCGTCATTTTGGTTATGACGGTGCGGATGCGACCGACCCGACCAACACATGATCTCTCCCATCGTCATTCTCGATCGCCCGCAACTTGGGGAGAACATCGGATTCACCGCGCGGGCAATGTTGAATTGCGGATTGACGGAAATGCGTCTGGTCAGTCCGCGCGACGGTTGGCCCAATTCTGCCGCTGATGCCGCAGCTGCCGGTGCCGACCAGGTTATCGTCGACGCTGGGTGTTTCGAAAGCCTAGAAGCAGCGATCGGCGATTGTCACCGCGTATACGCAGCCACCGCCCGCCGTCGGGAGCAAATCAAACGCATCCTTACCCCGCGCGAAGCTGCCGGTGAAATGCATGCGGTCATGTCCGAAGGCGAAACGAAAATCGGTTTGCTTTTTGGCCCCGAGCGTTCCGGCCTAGAGAATGACGCTGTCGCGCTGGCCGATGCGGTGATCGAAGTGCCGCTCAATCCCGAATTCAGTTCATTAAGTTTGGCGCAAGCGGTGTTGTTGGTTGCCTATGAATGGTGGTTGGCGAACCTGGAAGAAAAGGTCGAGGCGTCGGACCTGAGAGGTGAGCCGGCGACGAAAGAGGAATTGCTGAACTATTTCGTTCGTCTCGAGACCGCTCTGGACGAAAGCGGCTTTTTTCATGTCGCTGAAAAACGCCCGATCATGGTGCGTAACATACGCAACCTGTTTCAACGGGCAAATCTGACCGAGCAGGAAATTCGCACGTTACAGGGTATCCTCACGAGCCTCAGCCAGCCCCGGGACTAAAACAAGCCGAGCTGTTTTGGTGGTTGCTCGAGCGTGACCGGTTCGAGCAGTGCAGCATCGTCATTGGCGACGCTGTTGACCCGCTTGGACACTGCATGAAATGTGAGTGTCCCGTCGTATGGGCGCAGCAATGATTCAACGTCATTGGCGGGGGCTGACAACCAGCTTTCAAAGTCAGCGGGTTTCACGATCACCGGCATGCGGTGATGGATATGCGCGATCGTTGGCGCGGCTTCCGTGGTGAGGATGGTGCAGGTTTCCAGTTCGCTGCCGTTGGGGTCAGTCCAATGTTCCCAAAGTCCTGCAAAGGCAAGTGGCCCTTCTTGGTCGACACTGATCAGCCAAGGCTGTTTTGGCTCGCCTTTCTTTCCGGTCCATTCGAAGAATCCGTCCGCCGGGAGCAGGCAGCGGCGGTACCGATAAGCGCCGCGGAAGGAGGGTTTTTCGGCCGCTGTTTCGGAGCGGGCGTTGATCAGTTTGTTCGAGATCGTCGGATCTTTGGCCCAGGACGGGATCAGGCCCCAAAGGAAAAAAGTGAACTCGCGGCCTTTGTCGGTCGCGCGCACCGCAGGAACGGGCTGTGATGGCGCTACGTTGAAGCGTGGCGCCAAGTTCGTTTTGGCATCGACCTGAAACAGGTTGTTGATCGCTTCCAAGGGCGACGTGATGCTGTACCGACCGCACATGAAATGCATAATGCCGAAAAATCCCGGGAGATACAGCATGCAAACCCATACAGTTCGTGTTTGGCCGTCAGCGGAAGCCCATCCGCGCGAAGACGAATTGGCCTGGAAAATCGCAGCGGTGGCCGCGGACCCGGTCGCGGTGGACGATGACGTTGCCGCGATGGTGGTCAACCGCATCATCGATAATGCCTCGGTAGCGCTCGCATCGATTAACCGCAGCCCCATCGTTTCCGCGCGCGCGCAGGCGTTGGCGCACCCGCGGTCCGGTGGCGCAACGTTGTTCGGTATGGGGCCCGACGTGCAAATTCATGCGGAATGGGCTGCCTGGACCAACGGTACCGCGGTTCGCGAACTCGATTTTCACGATACTTTTCTGCATCAGGAATTCGGACATCCGGGCGACAATATATGCCCCCTGATAGCGGTCGCTCAGCAGAAGAAATGTTCCGGCGCCGATCTCATCCGCGGCATCGCCACCGCTTACGAGGTTCACGTCAATCTGATGAAGTCGATACGGCTTCACAGTCACAAGATCGATCACGTCGCCCATACCGGTGTCGGCGCGGCCGCTGGAATCGGCGCGATGCTCGGCCTTGCTCCGGAGGTCATCTATCAGGCGATCAACCATACGCTGCACGTATGCTGTGCTACCCGCCAGTCCCGAAAGGGACAGATTTCGTCTTGGAAATCCGCAGCGCCGGCCCATTCGTCGAAACTCGCTATCGAGGAAGTCGATCGCGCCATGCGAGGTGAAACCGCACCGGCGCCTATCTATGAGGGTGAAGATAGCGTGATCGCTTGGCTCCTCGACGGGCCTGATGCGGAATACCAAGTGCCGTTGCCCGAGGCGGGTGAGGCGAAGCGGTCCATCCTTGAAACTTGGACCAAGGCACACTCGGCCGAATATCAGGGTCAGGCCTTCATAGACCTGGCACTCCGGTTGCGGGGCGAAATCGGCGATATGAACGGAGTATCCTCCATCGTCATTCGCACCAACAATCATGCCCATGACGTGATCGGCTCGGGGGCAAACGACCCGCAGAAATATTCGCCGGACGCGTCCCGTGAGACCCTTGATCATTCGCTGCCTTATATCTTCGCGGTCGCTCTAGAAGACGGTAGCTGGCATCACGAGGCGTCCTATACGAAAGAGCGCGCCCATCGGGCCGAGACGGTGGCGTTGTGGCAGAAAATCACCACCGAGGCCGATCAAGAGTGGGAGCGGCGATACATGTCCGATGATCCGGCAAAACGCGCCTATGGCGGGGCGGTGGAAGTGACCCTTGCGGACGGCAAAGTGCTCAAAGATGAAATCGCCTTCGCCGACGCTCATCCGCTCGGCGCCAAGCCATTCGAATTCGAAGATTATGTGGCGAAGTTTCGGTCTCTCGCAGAGGGTATAGCGAGTTCCGGGGAGCAGGACCGATTTATCGATCTGGTCGTAGGGTTAAAAGGGCTCGACGGGGCGGCGCTTAGCGGTCTCAATCCGGCTGCCGATGCGACTACGGTCAAAGCAACGGAGGCGAACGAAGACGGCATTTTCTGATTTCCGTTTGCGCGCCCTAGTCCAGTCGCTAAGCTATGGTCAAAGATTCATCCAGGGAGAACATCATGGAATATCGCCAGCTGGGAAAAAGCGGCCTAAAGGTCAGTCAAATATGCTTGGGCACGATGAATTTCGGCGACAGCACCGATCCCCAAGGGGCGGCGTCGATCCTCGATGCCGCGCGCGAGGCCGGTGTCAACTTTATCGACACTGCCGATGGCTACGTTAACGGCAAGTCGGAGGAGATTCTCGGGGAGCTAATCAAGAACGATCGCGATGACTGGGTGCTGGCGACCAAGGTTGGTCAGGCCGCCGGATCCGACAAGCGCAAAAAGGGTCTCTCGCGTAAATGGATGATGGAAGCCGTCGATGCCAGCCTGCAGCGGCTCCAGACCGATTATGTGGACATCTACTACATGCATCATGTGGATTGGGAGACGCCGCTCGAGGAAAGCGTTGCCGCCATGGGTGACATCATCGCATCGGGTAAGGCGTTGCATTGGGGCTTCTCCAATCATCGCGGCTGGCAGATCGGCGAACTGATCCGGCTGTGCGATATGCTCGGAGTGTCGCGACCTGTCATTTGCCAGCCTCACTACAATGCAATGATGCGGTTGGTGGAAACCGACATTCTGCCTGCGTGCGAATATTACGGTATCGGCGTAAACCCGTTTTCGCCTTTGGCGCGCGGTGTTTTGACCGGCAAGTACACCTTCGGCGCGGATCCGGACCCGGAAAGCCGCGCCGGGCGGGGCGATGGCAGTATCCTCAACCGGGACTTCCGTGAAACGAACTTTCAGTTCGTCGACGCGGTTAAAAAGCAAATCGATGGGCGCGATCTCACGGTGATCGATTTTGCGATGTTGTGGCTTTTCAACAACAGCTTGGTCACCAGCATCATCGTCGGGCCCCGTACATTGGAGCAGTTCGAGGCTTACCTAACGTGCATTGGCAAGGAATTTACCGCCGAAGACGAAGCGCTGGTAAACGAGCTCTGCGCGACAGGGTGCGCGACATCGCATAACTTTATCGACCCGCGCTATCCGCCGACCGGTCGGCGCCCGGTGGTGGGTTAATCCGGTATGTGAGTCAGCTCGATTAGATCGGCGACGTTGTCGAGCTGTTCCAAATTCCAAAGCGCGTCCAGCAAAGCATCTTGCTGATCGTTCCCGATTGCAGCTGAAGAAAGTTTGCGGAATTTGGCCTCGACGGTTTCCTTGTCTGGGCCTTTCAGGATGTCTGCGGGCGTTTGCACCCGCTCGACGACGATGGTTTCACCGGATTTGGTCGTCGCTTCCAGGCGGCACGGGCGTGTCGCCGGTGCCACCTTGTCGTATTCGTCGTCATACTCGACCGACATCTTGGCCATTAGGCTGCGCACGTCGTCTTCCATGTATCGTTCGTTGAGGAAGCTCTCCGCACCGAGGGTGCCGTCGATCATTGCCGCGGCAAGGCAATAGGGCATGGAATGGTCGGCTGATTCTCGGGTGTCCGGCTCCCAGAACCCGGCCTGGTCGACCCATTTCTCATAGCCGTGCCGATAGGTGTAGATCGCGAGTTTATCGATCTCGTCAGCGGGGACCTTTTCGCGGAGATCGAGCGCGGTCATCACGGGTACCTGAATGGCATCCCGGATGGGATAGACTTTCACGTTGGTCTGCTGAAGCGCAAAGATGTAGTCGTCGAAATTTTCAGGGATGGGGATGTCGAAATTCTCGCCCATGGTTTTTCCGAACAGGCCGAATTGCCCTTCGAAAATATCTTCAGGTCCCGTCATGCCCGCTTCCGCCAAAAGCGCCGCGTAGACGCCTTCGCGCGCCGCATCGGGCCCGGCCATACCCTTCCACATGGAAAGATTGCCGCGCCGTGTCTGGTTGAGCGCCACATTGGCGACCGTGGCGATGGCGACCGCGTGGCGCATTTGCTCTGGCGATAGCCCCAACATCTGCGATGCGGCGAGCGCGATGGCCGGGGTGCTGCAAATCGGCTGGTCCCAGCCTTGATTGTTGAAAGGCGCGACCTCGCACATCCGGCAATGGGCCTCGTAGCAGATGACGGTTGCCAGAAGGATGTTTTTCCCACTTGCGCCGATGGCCTCGCCGACTGCGAGAATGCCCGGAATATTGTCCGATGGATGAGCCGTGCTCATCATCAGATAAGCGTCGCTCATATCGAGGTAACGCACCATGGCCCCGTTGATCAGCGTCGCATGTTCGAGCGAAACGCTTTCCAGCGAGCCGAACAGCCGCGCCCGTCGGCCATCGGATACCGGGTTGGCAATTTTTCGTGCAGCGGTGACCGTCGGCGCATTCATGGCGCCGAGGGCGCATCCGAACGTATCGATCATTCGCACCCGGGTCGCGTGAAGGGCGTCTTCGGAAAGATCTTCGTAAGTGAGCGATGACGCTAGGGTGACGAGTTTACGTTCGGTACTGTCCATTACTTCTTATCGCCGGCGCTCGACGGTCGTTTGATCAGCGACCACGTGTTGGGCACTTCGCCGATCGGCACTTCGATCAGTGCCGGGCCCGGTGCATCCATTGTCTCCTTCAACGCCGCCGCTAAGGCTTCCGGTCCGTCCGCATGGATACCGGTCATACCGTAGGTCTCGGCCATCTTGGCGAAATCCGGGTTGTGTAAATCGACGCCGATATGGCGGCCGCCATAGCCTTCCTTCTGGAACCGTTTGACGTTGCCATAGGCCTTGTCCGCGAAGACGACGCAGACCACGTCGATGCCGTGCGCCACCGCGGAAGAAAGCTCCTGCACATTGAACATAAAGCCGCCGTCGCCCGCGATGCAGAGCACTTTTTTATCCGGCAATGCCACCTTGGCGCCGAGCGCGGTCGGGTAGCCGTATCCGAGGGTCGCTTGGTAGCCGGGCGTGATCAGAGTGCGCGGCTGATAGACCGGACACCAATTCTGCATATAGGTCGCCATTTGGGTGACATCGGTCACCAGTACACCGTCTTCGGGCAGCGCGTCGCGAAGGACCCTGCCGAACCCGTATTGCGGGTCGAGCCCTTCCAGCTTGGCGGTGGTGTCCGCCTTGGCTGCGTCGAGTTCGCTTTTGCGGCTATCGCGCTTGCGGTTGTGCGGGCCGATCTTGTCGGTCAACGCCGGCAGCGCTTTCTTTGCGCTCGAGATCACCGTGATGTCCGCTTCGCGAGGCAGCTTGGCTTGCCGTGCGTCCACATCGATACGGATCAACTTCACCTCGGTTTCGCGCCCCCAGGCGAGGCCGGGCGACGAGAAACGCGTGCCGATCACAAGCGCCACGTCCGCATCTTCCCACAGGCTTTGGCCTGTAATCATGGTTTGGGCCAGATGGTGACGATCGGTGAGCGCGCCGCGACCGGTACGGCTCATCACGACCGGCGCTTCCAGCGTTTCCGCGAGGTTCTGCAGTTCCGCTTCCGAACCGAAGACGCCTGAGCCCACGAAGATCATCGGCTTTTCCGCTTCGCCCAACAATTTCGCCGCTTTTTCGAGCAGGTCTTCGTCGGGTTCGGGTACGGTGTCGTAGGCCTCTGGATCGAGCAGATTCACATCTTCGACCTTGCCCATCATGTCCGGCGCCATCTCGAAAACGACCGGCTGAGTTCGGTCGCCCAGCATTTGGGTGAAAGCTTCCTTCAATACACCCGGTGCCTCGCCCGGAGTATCCGCGCGCCCGACCCATTTCACGACACCCCGCATGGCGCTGGTCTGATCGACGATTTCATGGGTAGCGCCGATGCCGACGCCGATCTGGTTCGAAGGGATTTGCCCCGCGATGCAGATCACCGGCACGTTAGAGCCGTAGGCGGTGCAAAGCGCGGCGCCCGCGTTCAAAAGACCGGGGCCGGGACCGACGATACAGGCACCGACCTTTCCGCTCGCCTGCGCATAGCCGAGCGCCATATAAGCCGCGCCTTGTTCGTGGCGGGTATGGATGGTGCGGAGCTGGTTCTTGGCTTCGTAGAGCGCATCGAAAGTATTGTCCAACTGCACGCCCGGCAGACCGAAAATCGTGTCGATGCCGTGATTGGTGAGAGTGCGGACGATGGCTTGTCCGCCAGTCATGTCGGCCATAAGAGAGTCTCCCCGGATTTATGTTTTTCGCTCGGGGGAGTTATTACACGAAGTCGCTGCCGGGCAGTAGAGGGCGGGTCCGCTTGTGAGCAGGAGCGGACGTAAACGGCTTGATTGTATCTGGACCACATTTGACCCAACGCAATTCGATGAATTGTGCGCGCCCAGTTGGGATTGACTATCTAGAAATAAACTAACCTGCCTGATTGATCTCGATCACTGCGCGTTACGTCGACGTAACTGAAAATCCGAAAAATCTGCTGATTTGTATTACTCACTACATTGGGTCGGGCGTGCAAACTGAGAAAGGAATTCGAACGTGAAACGCATTTTCGCAGTTGCCGCGGCTGGCCTGTTCGCCAACGCGGTGGTCTTCGGCACAAGTTTCGATGCCTCCGCCAACCAAGCTCGAAAACTTGCCTGGAAGCAGGTCGAAGGTAACGCTTTCGACATTGGAGTCGGTGGCAAAAACATCACCTGGAAAACCGGTGGCGCCAAGAGTGCCGACGGATTTGAAGTTTTTCGCTACGGCAAGAAGTTTTGGTCAAAGTTTACGGGCACCGGGCTCCGGATCGATGTCGACCCCAAAGGTGTTCCTTGGATTGTCAGCGCTAGCCATAAAATTTACCGGTTCGCTGGAGGCAAATGGGACCATCTGCCGGGTCGCGCAACGGATATCGGTATCGGCGCAAATGGAGCTGTTTGGATCACCGGTACGGACAAGGTGCCCGGGGGACACAGCATCTTTCGCTGGGACGGGAAAAAATGGAAACGTGTTCCCGGCGGCGCGGTTCGTATCGATGTTGGGCCGGACGGAAATCCCTGGGTCGTCAACAACAAAGGCCATGTCTACTTCTATACGGGCCAAAAATTTCATCGTGTCCCATCACCGCGGGCACGGGATATTGGCATTGGTGCCAAAGGCACGGTCTGGATTGTCGACTGGTTTAACGGAAAATATGGCGGTCGCCCCTGGCGCCGCCAAGGTAAAAATCCCCTGTTCGGCAGCTGGACTATGTTTGAAGGCCAGTTGGTTAATATTAGCGTCGATTCAAAGGGCGCGCCTTGGGGTCGCAACAAGCAAGGAAAAATCTGGGCGCACCGGCGCTCGCCTGTCTTCCAGCGCTGGGATTAATGTTAAACGACCGACGCGGGGCTTTGCCCCGCGTCGTCTCCTTGCCCACCAAATCGCTCTAAAATCATCGATCTTGATCTAGGTTGGGTCCGAAAATGGCTAGCGTTCGCATCGCGCAGCTTTCGCGGGGCTTGACCGCCGCTTCAGCCATGGTACGGATTCGAGCTTGTGCACCTGCATCCGCCAGCGCCGCCGCCTGCTTGCGGACTAAGCGCGGAACCAAACGGATTGGTCCACTTCTCTCCCATTAAGGACGTTCAAAGGCTCTTGCCTGCGAAACCGATCGAATGCCTAAAGCTCGCGAAGTCTTGGCAGTACTTCCTTGCTGAAGAGGGTCAGGTTGGCGACCGTGTCCTCATGGCTGAGGTGCCCGCCTTGGCCCATCATCAGTAGGTGTCCGAGGCCGCCTACATGCTCGTGAAACTCTTTGATCTGCTCATAAACGGTGTCGGGATTGCCGGCGAAGAGGATACCGGCGTCGACGGCCTCATCTACGCTGCTGGTTCCCATCGGCGCCTTAGAGCCGTCACGCAGCGTGATGGTCCGGCTGCTCGGATTCTGTAACTCACGGCCAATCACCTCCGCCGGCGCAAGGCCCGGTGGCATTTGGAGTTGTTTCAACGCCCGCGGCGTCATTCGGCTGTAATCGAGAATCTGATCCGCGCGTCTATGCCCTTCCTCCTCCGTCTCGCCGACGCCGACCATGGCGAGATATGCAAAGCGGTCGGCGGTGGGCTCCCGTCCTGCGGCAGCCGCCCCTTTTCGGTAGGCATCGAATATCGTCGGCGTCGACCAATAGCCCGAATTGAGCGAGGCAATAACGTAGCCTTTTTCGCCTATGTCTCCCGCGGAGTAGGGACCGGCGACGGTTATCCAGATCGGCGGATGGGGCTGTTGGTAAGGGCGCGGCCAAATATTTGCCTGCCGGTAATGGAAATGTTCGCCCTCCCAGTTGAACGGGCCGTCATCGGTGGTCATGGCCTTGAGGATAAGGTCGTGCGCTTCCCAGAACCGCTCGGTCACGGTCGCGGGGTTGCTGTTGGCCGGCCCAACTTCATAGGGCGAGCCTTTTACGAAGCCCATTTCGAGCCTTCCGCGCGAAATCACGTCAATCATCGCAAATTCTTCTGCCACGCGTACCGCGTCCATCCGGTTGGCGATGGGCATGCCGAGGCAGAGCAAGCGTGCCTGCTTCGTCTCGCGTGCCATAATCGCCAACGGAACCGTGCAAGCGGGGGTCGAGCATGTCGCTGTCGCATGATGTTCGTTCACCATGATGTTGATGCCGAGTTCGTCGCAGAGCGCCCATTCGTCCAGATAGCGGTTATAGAGATCGGCTCCTACTTTCGGATCGTAAACCCGGTTCGGAATGACGTTGCGGAGCGAATTGCCAAGCTCTTCCCAACCGGGATGGTAAGCCATCTCACTGAAATGCCATACTTGCATTGCCCTATGCTCCCTGCTTTGCAGCGCCATCGGCGCATGGCCCGGCTAGGAACGCCGCCAGGGTCTCGTCGGTGTGCTCTAGTTGCGGGTAGTGCCCCGCGTTGGAAATTACGTCGAGCGTTGCCCCGGGGATTGTCGCTGCGAGCTTTCTGCCATACTCGAGCGAGACGAAACCGTCCTTGTCTCCCCAGATCAATTGAGTCGGCACCGAAATTCGATGCAGCCAACGGCGGAGCGACAGGCTGTGCAAGTACGGCTTCCAGGCATAGTAAGCGACGAATTGACGGTCGCGCGCCGTCGCCGTCATCTCGTCGGCGCTAAAGTCGTCGAAGTTCGGTGCCTTCTCTGCAAATAGGAGTGCGGCGGAGTCGGTTTCGGAAAATGTCCAGAGGTCGGCGAAGTCACGCTCATCGCGTTCGCCAAGTTTCGCGCCGACGGGTGAGATCAAGCAAATTGCTCTTAGCTGAGAACAATTTCGCACCGCCATTTCAAGGCCGATCCAACCGCCGAAGGATGATCCGAGCAAGGTAATGTCTTCGAGACCGGTATGGTCGATCAGATCGAGATAGAGATACGTCAGGTCCTCGATACGTCGGAAGTCTGAAGGCGGTTGCCGCCCGTCGAAGCCGGGATGATGCGGGACGTATACGGTCCATTGCTTCGCCAGCCGCTCGATGAAAGGAGCTTGCAGGTGAAAATAGTGCTCCGAATGCAGATACAATAGGGGAGGGCCATTGCCCGTCTTCTCGAAATCAAGCTCTAATCCTGCGAGTTTGATCTGTTCCATCTGTTTCTTGTCCCTCGACTTAGCCCCGACGCGCAGCTGTCGCGGCAAACTACGCCATGCCCTTCCGGTTTTTGCTGAAAACCACGTTCCAAAATAGAGCGGGGCCACTTCGGCCCCGTTCCGACACCCTTCCGATGGGGCATGAATACTCGCTACGACTAATTGTTGCTAGGGACCAGGCCGAATGTGGTTGCGTCCGGTTCAGTCTAGGAGCGGATATCATCGGAGCGTAAGTTTTCTGCAGCGTCCGAAATTGCCCGACAGATATTCCGTACCAATGGACGACAGCTAAACCGTGGGGGGATGTATCCGAAGCCCTCCGGCCAATCGCTATTCGGGCCCGAAAAAGGCCAGCGCTCGCAATTTGTCTTTAGAGACGAATATCTTTCCCAATCAAAAATGCGTATTTTGAGTTTGCAATAAAAATTGCGTTAATTTTTAGATTGTGCAATAGTAATTGCATAAATTTTGTCTTCATCGCGCGATCAATGAATTGCGATAGGGAGGAAGACGTTGAGTTTGACGTCCATTATCGGCAACACCGAAGTTCGTCTTACGGAGTCTGACCGCAAGCTTGTCGCGGTAATTTTGGCGAATCCCACAGAAGTTTCTTATCTCTCGACAACCGATATCGCCGAGCGCGTCAACGTTCATCCAGCGACCGTGGTGCGCCTGGCCAAGAAACTAGGATTTAGCGGCTATCCCGAACTCCGTGCCTATCTGCAAGCCGATATCATTAGCAATACCAAGCCGGCCGAGCGTGTCCGTGAGAGTCTGGCCCCGTTGGAGAACGGCGCGATTTTGTCGGGGCTCATCGATCAGGAGATCGAAACGCTGCGAGCCATCGACCACAGGAATCTGCAACCGGAAATAACGCGCGCAGCGCACACCATCATCGCCGCGGAACATGTTTTCATTTTCGGCCAGGGTAATTCGACGACCCTCGTCGAACTGATAAACCGTCGCCTTCGACGCGACGGCTATCACAACACCATACTCGGACACCAAGACCGGGAACTCGCCGAACGGATTCTACCCATGGGGCCGAAGGATGTGTTGCTGGCCTTCGGCTTCCACTCCGTGCCGAGAGGGCTGTCGACGTGCCTGCACCACGCGCGTGAAGTCTCGGCAAAATCCATACTCATCTGCGATACCGTCGGGCCCCTGGTGCGTCCGGAACCGGATATTCACTTGATGGCAAATCGGGGATCCAGGAGTGAATTTTTGACCCTCGCGGTCCCGATGGCGATCTGCAACGCATTGGTTTTAACGATTTCGAGTTTGGACAAAGGAACATCGATCGGAACACTCGAGCGATTGGTTGAATTGACCCGGCGTTTCAAGGATGAACCGGAGATAAAGACGGACATCTGACTTATTCGACGGGTTCTGGGGAGGACGTAACGAGATCATGCAGGATTCGGTTGCAACGAGCCGTTCGGCAAATGCGCCATCCTTCGAGCGATGGCGCAACAAGCTATTCGCGCGCCTGACCTCGACCCAATTCCTCATCACCATGATGTTGATCGCCAGCCTGGCGTATCTCGTCGTGTTTCCGCTGTTCCAACTTTTGTGGCGAACGATCACCTGGGGCTCCGGCGACCGCCGCTTCAACCGCGATGCTGTGGAGGGCGAATTTACCTCACACCATTGGTATGAGGTTTTCGTCGGCGATTCCTCGTTCGAACTACTGGTCGAACCGTTTTGGAATACCATCGTTACCGGCAGTATCGCGGCAGTTATCGCGCTTTTGATAGGCGGCTTGCAGGCCTGGGTCGTGGTCCGAACGGACCTTCCCGGAAAGGGATGGCTTAAGACAATTCTGACGGTTCCCTATATCGTGCCCTCCTTCGCCATCGCGCTCGCCTGGGAAACTTTATTCAAAAGCCCGAATGCCGGTGGACAACCGGGCCTGTTCGATGCGGTTTTCGGTATTGCGCCGCCGGAGTGGCTGTCCTTCGGACCGGTTCCGATCATCATCACGATGTCGATCCATTACGCCCCATTCGCGTTTTTGCTGGTTGCTGGGGCGCTCGCCACGTTGGATTCCGAACTCGAGGAATGCGCGCTCGTGCAAGGTGCAAGCCGAACACAAATCTTGTGGAGAATTACCTTCCCGATCGTCCTGCCGGCGTTTATTTCGGCCTTTATTCTGACCTTCGGCAAGACTATCGGCACCTTCGCGCTGCCTTTCCTGCTTGGCGCTCCGGTCGAATATTACACGCTCGGCACCATGCTGTTCGCGAACATAAAACTGGGACTGGATGCGATCGGCTACATTCTGGCGATCGTACTGATCGTCATGGCCGGCATCGTGATCTATTTCAGCTACAAGGTCCTCGGCGAGAATCTGAAACGTTTCGAGACCATCGGCGGCAAGGGATTTCGCGGTACGGTCACAAAGCTTGGTAAATGGCGATGGCCCGTCTTCAGCGTCACCGCGGCCTTCGCCTTTATCGCCGCGATCTTTCCCATTCTTTTGCTGGGCTACCAATCGATCATGCTGATCGACGGGCGTTTCGATCTTGCCAATTTGACAATGCATTATTGGACCGGCGAATCCGACCCGCGATACGCCTTTGGCGAGCCAGGCGTCTTGCACAATAATGTGATCCTGGGCGCCACCTGGAATACGCTGAAGCTGGCGTTTATCAGTTCCGTTTTAGCTGCAGGCTTCGGTCTTTTGATCGGTTATATCGTCATTCGCGGCAAGGTCCGCTGGCTTTCCAAGTTGCTCGACCAAATCGCGTTTATCCCCTTCCTGATACCGTCGATCGCCTTCGGCGCCATGTATCTCACGATGTTCGCTGAGCAGCGCGGCCCAATTCCGGCGCTGTACGGCACCTTTACGCTATTGGTGATCATATCGGTCGTTAATCGGCTTCCCTATAGCGTGCGCACAGGCGCCGCCGCGGTCACTCAGTTGGGACAGTCGCTGGAGGAGGCGGCGGAAATTCAAGGGGCGTCCTGGATGCAACGATTCCGACGAATAATCGTACCTTTGACGACGTCGGGAATTGTTTCCGGCATGATGGTGAGCTTCGTCGGCATCATGCGAGAACTCACGCTGATCATCCTGCTGATTACGCCGGACACACGAGTGTTGATGACCGTCGGTTTCCGATACGCCGAGGAGGACCAGACCCAACTCGGCAACGCGCTGGTTCTGCTGGTCGCGGCTTTTACCATCATCGGCGAGCTTCTGATTTGGTGGCTCGGTAAAGGAAAACTGATGCGTCTCCACGAGCGGCGCTCGGAGTGAGCGATGACTGACGAACGCATGACGACAGAGATGGAAAATGAGAGAGACCGGGTATGAGTGCACCTATCGAAATTCGCAATCTCACGAAGCGATTCGGCGACGTGACGGCGCTGAATTCCGTGTCCCTGGATATCGAACCGGGCAAATTCCTGGTACTTCTTGGGCCGTCGGGTTGCGGGAAGACCACGTTACTCCGTTGCCTTGCCGGGCTGGAGACGCCGGACGAAGGTGAGATTTATATCGACGGGAATCTGGTTTTCTCTGCGGAGCGCGGCATTTCCCTCGAACCCGGCAAGCGCAATATTGGCATGGTGTTTCAAAGTTATGCGCTTTGGCCGCATATGTCCGTCGACGACAACATCGGCTTCGGGCTCGGCATCCAAAAACTTCCGAAAGCCGAAATCAAGGACCGGGTCGAAGGCGTCTTGAAGGATATGGCGATGACGGGGCTCGGTAGCCGTTACCCGTCCGAACTTTCGGGCGGTCAGCAACAACGGGTCGCAGTCGCGCGATTGCTGGCGTCTAAGCCGCCGGTTTTTCTCATGGACGAACCGCTGTCGAATCTAGACGCGCGGCTGCGCATCGACCTGCGCACGGAACTCAAAAGGTTACACCACGATTCCGGTGCCACCACCGTTTACGTCACCCACGATCAATCCGAAGCGATGGAACTGGCAACTCATGTCGCGGTGATGGAGAAGGGCCAAATCGAACAGCTGGCCCCACCGCTGGAAATCTATCATCGCCCAGCGACGCTGTTCGTCGCCGACTTCGTGGGCGTCACGCCGATTAATTTGATCAAGGCAAGCGTTGTTGTCGAGAATGGACGGACCTGGGCGAACGCCAAGGATTTCCGAATTCCCCTACCATGGTCTCCCGATGCGGAAGAGATCACATTCGCCGCACGCGCCGAAAATGTGTCGCTGTCATTGGAATCTGACGAAGACGCTATCGAATTCGGCGTGTATGCCGTCTTGCCCACGGGACCGGAACTCATCGTCCAGGCACGGCGCGGCGACACCATGGTTACGGTGCGCGAAACCCGTCAGTTGGACCTGCAGATGGATCAGTCCGTTTGGATCAAATTCGATCCCAGTGCCAACAACATTTACGACAACGCCAACGGGAACCGACTGGTCCCGCCGGTCGACACGCTTTCAAACGGTATCCAACAATCCCACGAGAGGATTGCGCAATAACTCAAACACTTTTGCAAAAAATCGGATCAATTCGAAATTCGCAGTCGAACCAAGGAGGAAAACATGAAACCGTCAAAGATTTTATTCTCAATGCTGAGCGCCGGATTGCTCGTATCCCAGGTCGGGATCGCGCAGGCCGACCCTCAAACCGAGTGGCTTAAGAAGGCTCAATTAGGCCAGTACGCCCCGGCAAAACAGGACTGGAAAGCCATCGAGGCCGCGGCCCGCAAGGAAGGTAAGGTGACGATCTACTCCGTCTCGTCGCGAACGCCCAAGCTGGCCAAGAAATTCAAGGAAAAATACGGTGTCGAAATCGAGGCATTCGACATTTCGTCCGAAGTCCAATTGGAAAAGATGCGCCGCGAACATAAAGCTGGCGTCTACAAGGTCGATGTCTTGTTCAATAGTGAAACGCCGCTCCTGTTCAATGAATTCCTACCCAAAAAGCAGGTGTGGCGGTTTATTCCCGACAGCGTCGCGGGCGATCTGGCGGCAAACGAGAAAAATCCGCTTCTCGTCCAACGCTGGAGCAGTCGCGTGCTTTTCTACAACGCGGCGAAATACCCAAACGGTGCGCCGGTCGACAATCTTTGGGATTTGACACGCAAGGAATGGAAGAAAAAAATTCTGATGCCCAATCCGTTGGAGGGATCGGTTCAGGCCAACGTTCTGCAAACCGTTTTGCAGCACCCGAAAGAAATGGCCGCAGCCTATGAGGCCGAATTCGGCAAGAAGGTGAAGTATTCGAAAGGCTTGAAAAAGGCTCTGAAGAAGAATCCCGCCTTGGGCGACGCCGATGCCTCCAAGGAATGGCTTTACCGCTTGCTCAAGAACAAGCCCGTCTTCCTGTCATCGACGACGAAAATCTTCAAAAACATTTCGGATGTGAAGCAGGACAACCCTCCTTTAGGCATCACCACGTTCAGCAAGATGCGCAAAAACAAGAAAGGCGTGTTCGAAGGTGCGCCGGCCTATAACGTGAAACCGGTTTTCGGCGTCGCCTATCCGACGACGCTTTCGATCGCCAATCGTGCACCTCACCCGAATGCGGCGAAACTCTTGATCCGCTACATGATGGAAAAGGGCTTCAAGCCTTGGAACGTGGTCGGCGATTATGCGGCCCGCGCGAATGTGGAGAAAAAGCAGACGGAAAAATTCAAGATTCCGCTCTTCAAGAACGTTTCGTTGTGGAATATCGACCAGACGCATGTGTATGACACCAAATATACCTACCTGAAGCTCTATCTGGGCTTGAGGAAGTACGCCAAGAAATATTCCAAGAAAAAGAAAAAGTAGATCGGCACGTCCTGCTGAATTAGCGTCGCGGTACCTGATGGCACCGCGACGCTAAAAATTTTCTTCGGCTTCCGAAATTTCCTAGCCGATTTTCCGCTTCAAAGGATGACCATTAAACGGGGGTATGTATCCGAAGCCCTTCGGCCAATCGCTATTCGGGCCCGAAAAAGGCCAGCGCTCGCATTTCGCAGCTCTCGCGGGGATTGGCGGCGGAATCCTGGTCCGGGAGCGGGAAGGAAGTATGCGCGGTCCAGCGCGCGCGCCCATCGGTTACTGAATCATAGACCTTGAATACCAAGGCTTCATCCCGCGCCATTTCCGGGAAATAAAGCCACTCGTGATCCGGATTGTAGGTGACCACGTAGGTCTCGCCGATCCGATCAGGATAAACGCGCCTCGATGGAAAAAGGTTCGCCGGGTCCAAAAGGCGTGCGTCGCAAATGCAAAGCGGATCCGATTTGATCGGTTTGTTGATCGCGCGCCAGACTTGGATGATCGCGAAACGGTGCTTGAGTAGTTCATCCGCTTCGTCGGGGAGAAGATCGCGCACCCTCTGAGGTCCGGACCAGGCGGTATAATCATTATGTACCCGGCGCACCGGCTCGCGCACCGGCTTGCCGGTACGAAACGCTTCGTCGCCGGAGCGGAGCGTGTGATCGAAAACATGGACCCGCGTCGCGCCCGAGGTCGCTTTGATCAGTTCTTCGGTTTCCTTGTAGTAGACCGATATCATTTCTTCGGGATCGAGAAAGTCTTTCACTTTGGTCGGGTGGTCGACCAGCTCGAACCCGTGAATATCCAGTTGGAATTGATCGCGTGTCGCCCGCGCATCCCGGATTTGCAGTGTCTTGTGCTCGTAGCTGCCTTCGTAGGTCCGGCTATTGTCAACTTCGTCACCGGTTTTGCTGGCCGCCGGCGTACCGTCATCGATGTAATACATCAACGGCGCCTCGATGTGAGCAGCCGTTTGTTTGGATTCGGCAGTAGCGGTCATGGCGATCATTTCCGTTATGTTTGGCGATCAAACGCCGGTCAAAGTAACCATCTGGTCGATACGGTCCATCTCGTCAAGGTGCCAGACCGTATCGATCAGGCGGTCTTGGCTGGCTTCGCTGAGAATGCCGGCGCTCATCTTGCGGAATTTGTCTTCGACCAGGCGTTTTGGCACGGTGCGTTCCGAGTGCGCTCGGGTATGACACCGCTCCACCATCTCTTCCCGGTTAAATGAAAGCGTCGCGGTCATCCGGCAATTTTTGTCTTCCGGTGCGGCAGCGGTAAATTCGGGATTCAGCTCGATAGTCATTTTGCTCATTAGGGACGTCACGTCCGGATCCAGAAAGCGGTTTTTCTCGAATGTCTCAGGCGTTATGTCGCCATCGATCAATGCAACCGCGACGCAGAATGGTAACGAATGATCTGCAGATTCTCGCGTTACCGGCTTCCAGAAATCCGGCACACCAATCCAACGTCCGAACGCCTGTGTGTAGGTATCGATTTTGAGCGACTGGATATCGACGATGTCTTCGATCTTGTCGCGCAGTTCGAGTGCGGTATAGACCGGAACGTGGCAGCCATATCGTATGGGGAATGCCTTCATGTCGCTTTGTTGGACACCGAATTTATGTTTTTCGAGCGATCGAGGAACCGGTACGTCGTAGCTTTCGCCGTCCATGAGCTGGTTCCAGGCACCCATGGCGCCTTCGATCGGATCTTCGGCGCCGGTCATTCCCTCGCGGGCGAGGTAGGCTGCGAAAACGCCTTGGCGCGCGGCATTGGCACCGGAAAGCCCTTTCCACATCGACAGCGTGCCGGTCCGGGTTTGGTTCAACGCCATGTTCGGTACCAGGCCCAAGGAAAGCGCCTGATGCAGCTCGCGCTTGGAAAGCCCGAGCAGCTTGCCGGCTCCAAGCGCCGTACCTTGAACGATGAGGAAGGGCTGGTCCCAACCATGCGCCTCGTTGGGTACTACATCGGCAAGGCGGCATTGAATTTCATATGCCGTGGCAATAGCGGCGATCAGCTCCTTGCCGCTTTTGTGCTCCGCCTCTGCGGTGGCTATCAACCCGGCGATGGCATCGGAAGGATGGCTAACGCCGGCGCGGACGTAGGCGTCGTTCATATCCAGATAACGCACCATCGCGCCGTTGACGAAGCTGGCGCGCTCGGGCGTGGTCGGGGTTAAGGTCCCGAATAGGCGCGCGACCGGTCCTTCGCTTGCGGGGTGAACCATGCGGCGTGATATGCGGATCGGGTCTGCGAAAAAAGCGGCCATGGCGACGCCGAGCGAATCAAGCAAGCGAGCTTTCGCCGCATCCACCGCCCCTTTGGGCAGTTTGCTGAAGGCGATTTTGCCGGCAAGATTGACAAGTTGGTTGGCAGTTTTATCCATAATCACGCTCATGCGGGGCGCCCGGGCACGCCGGATACTTCGGTCAGCGTCACGAGGTCGTCGATGGACTTCAGTTTGTCTGCACGCCAGCAAAGCTCAAGCAGCTTCTTTCGTTTGGCAGGTTTCAAGATGGGCCGAGTAAGATTATGGAATTTGCTTTCGAGGTCCTCTTTCGCCATGCCGCGGGCATCGTCCTTCGGGGTCAGACGAAATTCGACGCTGACTTCGCGACCTTTCTTGGTTGTTGCGGTCAGCTTGCAGCAGCGGGTTTCGAAGGCGAGTTTGGCGTACTCGTCCGGTAACTCGATTGAGCATTTCTTCATCAGGGCGAGAACGTCCCTGTCCTTGAAGCGTGCATCGCTGAAAGTAGCCGGAATTACTTTACCGTCGATCAAGGCGACCGAGACGCAGAAGGGTAGCGAATGATCCGCGGTTTCACGGGTTTCGGGCTGCCAGATCTCCGGCAGGTCCATCCAGCGGTCGAAGGCCTGTCGGATGCTCTCGATTTTGAGATGTTTGATGTCGGCGGGCTTGACCTTTTTACGGAGTTCGAGTGCCGCGAAAATCGGCACATGACAATTGAAGCGAACTGGAAAGGATTTGATGACCGTTTCTTCGACCGCGAAAGTATGGTTCGTGAAGCGCGTCGGTAACGGGAGGCGATAGGGCTGTTCGAACATCTGGTTCCAAATGCCATAGTCGCCGTCGAAGGGTTCGTCGGGCCCGGTCATGCCTTCACGGGCAAGCAGGGCGGCGAAAACACCCTGCCGGGCGCCGGCAGGGCCCGCCATGCCTTTCCACATGGAGACTTTTCCGGTGCGTGTCTGGTTAAGCGAAACCGTGGGCACGACGGCAAGGGAAAGGGCATTCGCCATTTGGTTTTTGTCGAGACCGAGAAGTCGGCCGGCACCGAGCGCGGTTCCCATGGCGACGACTGACGTCTGGTCCCAACCTTTATGGTTGATCGGTACTACGTCGACGAAACGGCACTGCACTTCGTAGGCAATGATTTGAGCCAACAGCAGATCCTTGCCGGAGCAGCCCTCCGCTTCGGCGATGGCGATAAGACCGGGGAGCGCGTCGGCGGGGTGGCTTACCGCCTCACGAATGCGCGTATCCGACATATCGAGGAAGCGCGTCATCGCCGAATTCACGAAAGCGGCGAGGTCCGGTGTGGTCCGGGTCAAAGTCCCGAATGTACGAGCGGTAGGTCCGGTCGAGACCGGATAAGCAAGCTTGCGGGCGACCTGGACCGGCGGTGCGTCATAGGCGCCCAGACTGACGCCCAAGCAATTAATCAGGCGCGCTTTGGCATTGCGGATTGCGCGGCGCGACAAGTCCTCGAACCGAAGCTTTTGTGAGAAATTCACCAGCTTGCTAGCGGTGCGGTCCAAAATGTCTCTCCCTGATCCCGTTGGCCACTTGCTTGGCGGCACAATCGGCGCCATTCTCTCCCGAAAGACCGTAATGAATAGCCGATTGCGACAACGTCTTCGGGGAGCGAACGTGTGAGCAAGGGTAAACATTTCAAGGATTTAGTCAACGCGCTGGAACCTCGCGGGGGGCTGGAATTCTCCTTTGGCGATTCGGGCGGTCTAAACGACAACCTTTCTTCGACGAATTGAACGAAAACTACGCCACTACGCCAATAGTGGTGAGATAGGAGGCAATCATGGCGGAAACCAAGAGTAAAGGCCGAAGGCTGAAAGATCTGATTGAGGCACCGGAAATACTGGTCTCACCCGGTATTTTTGACGGCTATAGCGCGCGCCTCGTGGAAAGTCGTGGCTACAAAAGCGGCGCCATTTCAGGTGCCGGTCTTTCCGAATGCCACACCGGCTACCCGGATCGGGGTTTGATGGGGCTCGACGAAAATCTAGCCAACTGCCGAAAGATCGCCGATTGCTGTGATCTACTGCTGCATGCGGATGCAGACACTGGCTACGGTAACGCGGTTAACGTTTATTTCGTGACCCAGGCGTTCGAAAAAGCGGGCGTTGCTGCGGTGATGTTCGAAGACCAAACTTGGCCGAAACGTTGCGGCCATATGGTCGGCAAGTCGGTGATCGAAGCGGAAGAGATGGTCGAGAAGATTCATGCCGCGAGCGATGCCAAAAAAGATCCGGATTTCATCATCAAATCGCGCACGGACGCGCGCGGCCCGCTCGGGCTCGAAGAGGCGATACGGCGGTTGAACCTGTATGCGGAAGCCGGCGCCGATCTTCTCTTTGCGGATGCGCTTCTGTCCGAAGAGGACATTCGCACCGTGGCCGCTAATGTGGATAAGCCGCTGACGGTCAATATGGGGCTTGGCATTCGTGCCCGATCGACAACGCCATTGATCCCGCCCAAGAAGCTGCAGGATATGGGCGTGGCTGCGGTGTCCTATCCGAGGCTACTGACCACCTCCGCGGTACGGGGCATGATCAACGGACTTGATGCATTCGAAGCGATGATCGAGGCAAACGAGCCGTCTGACCGGCCGGACCTGTGCGTCAACTTCGAGGAACTCAACAGTATGCTCGATGTGGAATTCCTCGACGAGCTCGAGGAGCGGTACGCCGTCGGGGGAGACAAGCGCGCCGCGGAATAATCGGGAATTGAGGGAGACCGATTATGGGCATGACCATAATTGAGAAAATTTTAAGCCGTGCCGGCGGAGGCGAGCCGGTGAAGCCGGGGGACCTGGCGACGGTAAAAGTCGATGTCGCGTGCTTGTTCGACAATAATTTTATGGCGAGCGTGTGGCGCGAGATATTGCATGTGGACGACCCTTCGAAGGTAGTCGTGGTGATAGATCACCGGGCGCCGGCGGCGCATGTGGGTAGCGCGCAATCGCACGCGACCGCACGTGCCTTCGTCGAAAAGTTCGGCATCGAGAATTTCCACGATATCGGCTACGACCAGGGAATTTGCCATGTCCTGATGGCTGAGCATGGCTATGCCCGCCCGGGAGGCGTGCTGCTGTGTAGTGACTCGCATACCTGCAGCGCCGGGGCGATGAATTGCGCGGCGCGCGGCGTCGGTTCGCCGGACATGTTTTATGCGATCTGTAAGGGCGAGACCTGGTTTCGCGTTGGCGAGACCATTCGCTACGAACTCACCGGCCAGCTCGCTGAAAACGCTTTTATGAAAGACGTGTTTTTCAAGATCGCCGGCGAATTCGGCGGACACGTTTCCCAGAATGTGGAATTTGGTGGACCGGCGCTCGGCACCCTTGCAATCGATGCCAGGCGTACGATGGCGACCATGGGAGCGGAGCTCTCGGCGGAATTCGCCACCTTCGAACCCGATGAAACCTTGCTGAAATATGTGAAGGAACGGACCGACGTGCCGTTCGAACCGCAGATGCCTGACAGCGATGCGAGGTACCTCGATACGCGTGAGATCAATCTCAGCGAAATAGAACCGCTGGTCGCGTTGCCCGACAGCGTGGTCAACAATTCCGCCAAGGTCGGCGACGTCGCCGGCACCCGGCTCGACCAGTGTTTCGTCGGGTCCTGTGCCAACGGGACCTTCGATGATCTCGCCAGCGTCGCGCGGGTGCTCGCGGGCCGGAAGATTGCCAAAGGCACGCGCTTTATCGTTACGCCCGGAAGCCAGAGCATCTATCGCCGGGCACTCAAGGCGGGCATCATCGAGACCATCATGGAAGCAGGCGCAGTGGTAACCAATTCCACTTGCGGCGCGTGTGGCGGCGGGCATATGGGGATTGTGGGGGCCGGCGACACCGTAATCACTGCGTCGACCCGTAACTTCAAGGGCCGCATGGGCGATCCGACGGCGAAGATATATATGGGCTCATCGGCGACCGTGGCAGCGTCCGCGGTCGAAGGCGCCATCGCCGACCCAACGCCGTATTTGAGTTAGGAGGGGACGATGGAATCTAAGATTGTCCGCGCCCGAGTTTGGAAATTTCCAGAGAACGTAAATACGGACCAAATCATTCCCAACCGCGCCTATTATTTCACGCCGGAGGAGCAGCTACCCTACATCTTCGATGCCATGCGGCCGGGTTGGGTCGATGAAATGGACAAAGGCGACATTATCGTCTCCGAACGCAATTTCGGCATGGGCTCGTCGCGCCCGGCGGCGCGTAACCTGGCTTTGCTAGGGGTGGGATGCCTGGTTTCCGAAAGTATCAACGGATTATTTTACCGCAATTCGGTCAATTTCGGCTTGCCGGCTCTCGAATGCCCCGGTGTCGCCGAGCTGTTCGACGAAGGACAAACAGCTGAAGTTTCCTTCGAGGATTTTTCGGTCAAGAATCTGGATACGGGTGAAAGTCTCGGGGCACGCAGCGTGCCGGACTCCTTGTTGCGAGTTCTGATGGCCGGCGGGCTCTACCCGTTGCTCGAAGCCGAAAGTTTGCTGGCGCCGGCGAGCTAGGAGCACAGGCAGGAGTTTCCATGAAAATTACGTCCGTCACTCCCATTCCCGTTTGGATGAAGCCCAGCGCGGAATATCACAAGCTTTTCGGCTCGGGTAAGAAAGACGGCACCGAAGTCCATGCTCGTGAGACTTGGTTCGCCGACATCGAATATAAGGAAAATATCTTCGTCAAAATCGAAACCGACGAGGGGGTCACGGGATGGTCGGAGGCCTGTGCGCATCCGGTCACCAGCGAGACACAGGCCTCTATCGTTTCTGCGGTTGAGTTGTTTGGTTCGGTTGTCATGGGTATGGACCCATTCCAGATCGGCGCCGTTCACGACCGGCTGGATAAGTTATTCCTGCACGGAAATAACGGTGCGCGCTCGGCGATCGATATCGCTCTCTACGACATCATGGGTAAGGCTTCGGGACAGCCGATCTATAACTTGTTGGGCGGTGGTTTTCAGACCGAATTCGGGTTGATGGCGACCATGCCCCGGCAAAGTCCGGAAGAGAGCGGCGAACTCGCCGCGGAATTGATTAAAGTCGGCTATACCTGCTTCGAGCCTAAAATGACCGGCCACGCGGAGAGCTTGGATGCGGATGCGGACCGGTTGGAAGCGATCGTCGAAAACATACCGGCATCGGCGCTGGTCATGGCCGACCCGAACACTACTTGGGGCACGGCAAAGGACACGATCGAGGTGATGCGTCGTCGTTTTCCGGCCACTCCCAACATCGCAGTGGAACAACCGATTCCCTATCACGATCTCAAAGGATTGAAGCAAATTTCCGATGCGATTCCGCAGATGGTGATCGCCGATGAAGCGATCTACTCCCTCGCGATCGCGCTCGAAATTGCAAACAATCATCTCGCCGATATGGTGAGCGTGAAGCTCGGAAAGTGTGGGGGGTTCTATAAAGCCATGCAGATTATCCGTACCGCTGAGGCCGCCAACCTACCGGTACGCATCGACTGGACCCAAGGCAGCCGGCTGCTAGATACGGCGACCGGACATATGCATGCGGCGGTGCGGTTGGTGGCTTGCGACCCGGGGATGGATTATCACCTGCGGATCGACGACGAACCCGTTGCCGAGGGTGGTGCGCTATTCGACGGCGGTAATTGTAAGATGCCAGATGGTCCCGGACTCGGTCTTACTCTGGATGAGGACTTGATCGAGGAAATGTCGAAGCGACGTTGATTATTCGCCGATTTTGTAGGCCTTCATGACCTCGATGACACGCCGGGCAATAGGATGGCCTTGGTCGGCGGCTTTTTCATACCATTGCCGTGCAACCTTATCGTTCTTGGCGACACCGCGTCCTTTGCGATACATCACGCCGAGATTGAACTGTGCCGCCGGTTCACCCTGGTCTGCCGCTTTTTGATACCAGGTCACCGCCTGCTTGTAGTTTTGTTCGACGCCTTTGCCGTGTTCGTAGAGATAGCCGATCCGGGTCTGGCTTTCCGCTTCGCCTGCGGTCGCCAGAGTTTGCCAGTGCCTATAGGCGGTGCCGAAATCACCATCATTATAGGCCGACAATCCTTCACTGAATGACGCGGCGGATTCGCGCTCGTTGCGACCGGATTCGGCATTCTTTTTCTTTTCGGCGGATGTCGATTCCGGTTTGATATCGGATTCAAGTACGGGCGTTCCTGCGGCTTGCCTCGGCTCAACCAATACGGAAGCGCCTAAAGCTTTCGATGGCGTCGGGGTCTCAGGTTTTTTCTCCGGTGCGACCGCCGGATCGAGTCTGGCCGTCTTAGGTTCCGCCTTTTCTTTTACGGTCGGTTCAGTCATTTCTTTTACCTTTTCTTTTTCCGCTGGTTTGACGGAGATTATTTTAACCGATGTGGATGTGGTGTCCGTCGTGGCGGTAGCGTTGTTCTCGGGCGCGTCTTCAGGCGATTTTTCTACCGCCGCAACCGGTGCTGGTTTTGGCACGGTTTCGGTGCCCTTGTTCTCGTTCGGGTTTGTTGCATTTGGCGGGGGCGGTGCTTTTTCCCCGTCCCCGAAAATGCCTGAAAAGAAGTTACCGGTTTCCTTGGTCAAATCCGCCTGATCTTCACTCTTCTTGAAATCGGGCAGTTCGCGGCGCGGCAAAATACGGTCGATTATCGTCCCGGAGTCTGTGTCCCCCTTGGTCGTAGTCACGGAGTTGGCGGAGATGACCACGGTCGGTGGTTCCTCATCCTGTTGGACCTTGGTGGTCGCAGGTTCGACGAGTTTGGGTTTTTCGACTTTGGTGGTTTGTGTCTGCACTACCGGGTCCGGGGTTTTAGGTTCCGGCGCCTTGGGCTTGCCACTAGCGATCAATTTGCGGAGCTCCATCTTTGCATCCGTGTGGCCTTGTAGCGCCGCCTTTCGGAACCAGCGTTCGGCTTCCTTCAAGTCGGGTGCAATGCCATGGCCGTGAAGATGCATCAACGCCAATTCGTATTGCGCGAAAGCGTGCCCTTTTTTCGCAAGCGGTTGATAAACGCCGTAGGCAGCGGAATAACGCCGTTCGATTCGCTTGGGCGGCAATCCATCCGGGGTCGGGTTTGTGGGTTTCGTGTCCCCGAGCCCGGAGGAGTTCGTTAGGGCCGAAGGCGCTTTGTAGCCATCTGTGGGATTTTCGCCACTTGCGTTCGGTGGAGCTGAAGCGGTTTCCGGCGATTGTTTGCTGGAGCCCGTACTGAAAAGATTCTTGAAGAAGCCGCCAATTTGGTCGAGAGCGTCCGTTTCCGGTTTGGCCGCAGGCGGTGGTGAAGGTTTTGATTGGACGGGCTTATTCGGTTTCTGGATCGTTGTATCCCCGGCAAGCTGATTTTCGGCGCCGGAAATTTCCTTGATCGATTTATCGCGCCTTGAACGAATTACAACCGATTTTTGCGAGCTTTCGGGCGTTGCCGTCGATGCGGCGGGCGGGTCTGCCGGGTGTGGTTTTTCGGGAACATCATCCAGCAGTAAGCTCTGGCAGGCGCCGAGCAACAGGGAAGCGGTAAAAAATCCGATCGGGCGAGAAACGCGCATGGCGAAATTGTATCCTTCTCGGCGGTCGGCGCAAGCGCGCCGTCCGAATGAGTCACCGACCGATCACCATTCGGTCTTATAATTCGTAAAAACGGAATCGATTTTCTGAATATCTTTAATCAAGTCAGAGGGCATCCCGGGGTCGTCGGTCTCGCGGATACCGCTGGAAACGGAATCCGATGCGCCGCCGAAACGGGTTTCGATTTCATTTGCAATGTTGTCGAAAGTTCCAACCGCGGCGAAAAGGCGTACCACGTCGTCGTCGATTTCATTGGGCATTTCGTCCCACAATTTTTCACGCGACATCTGATGTAGCTTTTTGCCGAGATCCTCGAGCCCGTGCACTTCCCAAACCGGAAAATAGTTTGGTGTCGAGCCGTAGAACGCCACGCGGTAGCGCACCCATTCGAGGTTTTTGGCAACGGTTTCCTCATCGGGGCCCGTCACCACATAGCCGCCACCGACGATCTCGAAATTTTCCCGTTTGCGACCGGTGCGCTCCATCCCGGTGGCGAGTTCTTTCATTACCACTTCATCGAGATATTTGCGGGTACAGAATGGATGTAGCCGAACCCCATCACAGGCCTCTCCGGCAAGTCTCAGCATTGCCGGACCGACAGCTGCGATAGTCACCGGTACCATGGGCTGGCCGGACGCGGGCGGTTTGAAGTTAGGTGTCATCAGAGTGAACTGATAATGCTCGCCCTCGTAATTGAGGCGCTCGTCTTTCTCGAAACAGTTCCAGATCGCGCGCAGTGCCTGGATGTATTCCCGCATGCGCGGCACCGGTGCGCTCCAGGGGACACTGAAACGCCGAATGTTATGGGCGCGCACCTGACTGCCGAGGCCCAAAATAAAGCGTCCGCCGGAGCTATGCTGGAGATCGTAACATTCCTCGGCAACCACCATCGGGCTGCGAGCAAAAGCAATGGCGATGCCGGTCATCAGCTTTATGTTTTCAGTTGCTGGGATAGCGGCCGCATGGGGCAAAAACGGCGCGTGCTGGTTTTCCATACTGACGAGGCCGTCGAAACCGGCCGCTTCCGCTTCAGCGGCGGCGCTGGCGGCATGATTAAGATCGTCTTGGGGCAATACGGTGTAGACGCGCATCGGTTTCTCCTTTGCCTATAAGATCGTTGTGCGACCGGTCTCTTGCTTCGTGAGCCTATAGGCTATCGCAGGCGGGGCATCAATCCCATCGAACAACAGCGCATCTGGTCATAGGATGCAAAGCTGTGATAATTTGGCTTAAATTTCGAGGCACAACTCAGTTCTAAGAGGGAGAACGCTATGGCAGCTGTAGCCGCAGCCCATCCAGATGATGTGGCGAGTGTCCGCGATCAAGTATCCGAAGAGGAGTGGCAAACGCGTGTCGATCTTGCCGCCTGTTATCGGTTGGTCGATTTTTACGAAATGTCCGATTTGTTGGGGACGCATATTTCGGCGCGTGTCCCGGGCGAGGAAAACACGTTTTTGCTTAATCCCTACGGGCTGTATTTCGACGAGATAACAGCGTCCAGCCTAATCAAGGTCGACTTCGACGGTAATATCCTCACCGACACACCGTTTGATCTCAATCAAGCCGGATTTACGATCCATAGCGCGGTAATGATGGGCCGGGAAGACATCAATTGCTCACTGCATACCCACACCCGTGCGGGTATGGCGGTTTCGGCTCTGAAATGCGGATTGTTGCCCATGTCGCAACACTCGGCGCGGTTCATCGATAATATCGGCTATCACGATTACGAGGGTGTCGCGCACGATCATGACGAACGTACCCGTCTACAGCGCGACCTCGGCGATCACTTGGCTTTGATTTTGCGCAATCATGGATTGCTCACCTGTGGCTACAATATCGGTCACGCGTTCTGGCTGATCTACAAGCTCGAGCGGGCCTGTCAGGCGCAGATCGACGCAATGGCAGCAGGTACCAAGGTGATCGAAATCGACACTGGCGTGCAGGAAAGCACCAAGGAACTGTTCGCTAAACGCAAGAGTGCCGGCGGCGATCTCGGCTGGCCCGGCCATCTTCGCCGGCTCGACCGGATCGACCCCAGCTATAAAGAATAGTGAGAGTGGAGAAATATTGAGATGTCCCTGAAAGACAAAGTATCCCCTGAAGAATGGCAAACGCGTGTTGATCTCGCCGCCGCCTATCGACTTTGCGACTATTACGACATGACCGATCTGACCGGCACGCATTTGTCGGCCCGAGTGCCCGGAGAACCGGATCATTTCCTACTCAATCCATATGGACTGTATTTCGAGGAAGTAACCGCCACGAGCCTGATCAAGCTTACGCTCGATGGCGATATCGTCGAGGATCATCTCGATCTTGGCGTCAACGCCGCTGGATACACGATCCACAGTGCGGTCTTGGATGGCCGCGATGACGTACATTCCGTGATGCATACCCATACCCGCGCAGGCATCGCGGTTTCTTCGATGGAATGCGGGCTACTGCCGCTTTCACAGCATTCGATGCATTTCTACAAGGCCGTGTCGTATCACGACTATGAAGGCGTTGCGGTGAATCTCGATGAGCGTGAAATGTTGCAGCGTGATTTGGGATCCGAGAATATGTCGATGATGCTCAAAAACCATGGTCTTCTGACCTGCGGCGTCAACGTCTCGTCGGCCTTCCACACGTTGATGCGGCTCGAGAAGTCCTGTCAGGCGCAAGTTGATGCGATGTCGACTGGCGGTGAACTGCATTTGGTGCCCGAGACCGTGTCCGAGCATACAAACAAGCAGTTCAAAAACCGCGGTACCGAGCTCAGTGATCGTGGTTGGCCGGGACATCTTCGTCGGTTGGACAAGATGGATCCGTCCTACGCGCATTGATCGCCGGCTCGGATTTTAGGTTCGCTAAACGCCTAAATTATTAGTACAAAACGTACTTTTTGCTGGTGAGACAACACCGGGACTGTGGCAATTTGCCTGACAGCAATTGCTTGCGGCGGTTGTAAATTGTTATCTAAAGTATCGTACAACTTTTAATGTAGGCCCGTTTATATGGGTAGTATCCCGCTGATAGACCGCAAGCCCCGCGGTCGATTGATTTGGATTTTTCTCGCGCTGAGCGCAATCGCGTTTCTCGGCGTATTCGGCGGTATGGCGCTCATTTTTAAGGTCTCGACGGAAACCGAGATCGTCAATTCGGTGGAACATTCGAGCGTCGTTCTCGCGCGCTCGATTTCCAATCATCTTTGGCCGACTCATCGTGGTTTCGTCAAAAGAGTGCCTAGTCTCAATCCGGAAACTCTGCAGGGGCGACCTGAAATCGATCAGATTACTCGCGATTTGAGGAGGTTGATTGAAGGATTGCCGGTGCTCAAGGTGAAAATTTACAATTTGGACGGGGTAACGATCTATTCCACGGAACGCCGCCAAATCGGTGAGATAAAGAGCAGCAATATCGGTTTTGTCACCGCCGCGGTTAGTGGAAAACCGGCCAGCAAATATTCGGTACGCGATAAATTTAGCGCCTTTTCCGGGGAGAAGTTCGACGTTGCCGTTGTGGAAACTTATGCCCCGGTGCGCAGTCCGAGCGGGGACATTGTCGCGGTTATCGAACTCTATACGGATGTGACCACTGTTGCCGGGCGTTTGGAATCGACCACGCAGGCGATTTTGTTTGCCAGTATAGGGGTTTTTCTAATCGGCTTTGGAGGGTTCTTGCTGCTGGTCTGGCGGGCGAACCGGGTGATCGAGGAGCAGCGCCAGGAATTGGTCGATGCGCGGGAGGATTTGATCGAGAAAAACCGTCGGCTGGCATTCGTCAACGATGCCCAGTCCGATTTCTTTGCTCGGGTCAGCCATGACTTGCGCACGCCGATGAATGCGATTCTAGGGTTCTCGCAGATACTGAAATCCGAACAGTTCGGACCGCTCTCGAATCAACGATACAAGGATTATGCCGACTATATTTTCGAAAGTGGCGAAACACTTTTGGGATTGGTCGAGGACATGCTCGACATTTCTCAAATCGAATCCGGCCGCTATCCGGTGCAGATCGACCGGCTCAATCTAGTCAGCCTGTTGGATGAGGTCCACAAAGCGTTGGATGCGGAATGGGAGGCCCGTGGGCTGCGGTTTACCATTTCCGGCGAACCATCGATCCCGATGATTATGGCGGATACGCGCGCGACGCGGCATATCCTCCACAACGTGCTTAGCAACGCGATTAAATTTTCGAGCCCCGAAGAACTAATTGAGGTCAATCTCGCACGAAATGCGGAGTCCGGTGGCGTAATTCTCTCGATTTCCGATCAAGGCCCCGGTGTCGATGAGGAAGAGGCAGAGCAAATGTTCGATCCCTACTATCAGCGCGGTAGTGCCTATGAGGTGTCCAAAGATGGCGAGTACGGTCTCACGCTTTCGGTCGCAAAGGCGCTCATCGAGATGCAGGGTGGGCGGATGCGTGTCGACAGGGTCGATCCGTCCGCCACAGTCATCGAGCTTGAATTTCCTTCTGCCGACGACACGATAGTTCATTAAAATTTAGACCGGTCGACTCCTGCATTCCCGTCAGCGCCAGGCTTGGGTACAATCGCCCCCCAACCAGGAGGAAGCGATGGCCAGCGAAAGCCAATCAGATAAAAAGCGCGTCACCGCAGCATTACTAATCATCGGCGATGAAATTTTGTCCGGCCAAACCCATGACAAGAATTTGCCTTACATTGCCGAGAGTTTGAACGGAGCCGGCGTGCAGCTCGCCGAGGTGCGGGTCGTACCCGATATCAAGCAAGAAATTATCGATGCGGTGAATGCGCTCCGCAGTCGATACGATTATCTCTTTACGACCGGCGGTATCGGTCCAACCCATGACGACATCACCGCCGAGTCCGTCTCCGAAGCGGTTGGACGTAAGCTCATTCAACACCCCGAGGCACGGCGACGGCTGGAGGAGCATTTCAAGTACAACGGCACCGAGGTCAACGAGGCGCGGCTCCGCATGGCAAATACGCCCGAAGGTGCGGACCTGATCGATAATCCGATTTCGACTGCGCCCGGTTTCAAGATCGAAAACGTCCACGTGATGGCGGGCGTGCCGCGCATAATGCAGGCGATGATGGACAACGTCACCGCCACTCTGGAAGGCGGCGCAACCAAGTTGACCCGAAGCGTGCTCTGCAATCTCGGAGAAGGTACGATCGCCGGAGGATTGAAGGCCATCCAGGGGGATCATCCGGATATCGATATCGGTTCCTATCCTCATTATGCGCGTGGTGAATATCGGCTGTCGCTAGTGCTACGCGGGTTCGACGATGACGAGCTTCAAATCGTGCAGGACGCGGTTTTCGACATGATAACCGGGCTCGGCGGCGACCCTATTCGAGGCGAGGATTTGGATGCCAAGTGACGATGCCAAACGACGCCGGGTCCTACTCGTCACTTTCGACGCGCTACGCCCGGATATCGTAGATCCCGACTTAATGCCCAATCTTTGCCGCTTTGCGGCGGGTGCGGCGCGATGGCCCAAGGCGCATTCGACCTTTCCGACCGAAACCCGGGTCAACCAGACCGCGCTCATCACCGGCTGCTATCCGGAACGCCACGGTATTGTCGGCAACAAGTTCGTTGATCCGGTGGCCGCGCCGGGCCGATTGTTCAATACCGGCATCGAGGAGCAGCTTTGCGAGGGCAACAGGCGTCTCGACGGCAAGCTGCTGGATGTGCCGTCGATGGGCGAAACGCTGAAGGCCGCTGGGAAGTTCTACGCCACGCTCAGTGCGGGAACGCCGGGCGGCGGGCGCATGCTCAACCACATGGCGGATACGATCGGCGGATTTCGCATGGCGCTGCACGCGCCCGAGGCGACGGTGGGGCCGGGCGGTTTCGAGGCGGTCGAACGCAAGGTGGGGCCTCTGCCGGAATACGGAATTCCCTCGATCGACTGGAACAACTACGCGACCGACGTCTATCTCAATTATATAGAGCCGGAGCTGCAGCCGGACGTAATGGTGTTGTGGCTATGCGAGCCGGATTCGAGCTTTCACGAGCATGGCATCGGCTCGGAACTGAACCTAGGTGCTATCCGTGCCGCCGACGCCGCGTTCGGGCGTATCCTCGACTGGCGCAACGGACCCGACGGGCCCGGTGAGAGATTGCAGATTGTGACGCTTTCCGATCACGGCCAGATCACCGTGGAATCGGAGTGCCTCGATCTCGCCGCCCGGTTCGAGGAGGCCGGCTTCAGCGTCGGCGAGACCTTGGAGGACGGAGCGGATGCCGCGATCGCACTTTCCAACGGCGGCGGCATTTATGTGCGCGAGTCCGATCCTACCCTGATCCGGCGCATCGTGGATTGGCTGCAGGGCGAGGCGTGGTGTGGCCCGGTCTCGACAAGGTCCGGCGAGGGCACTCTCCGACATGCGGATTTGCTGTGGGATCATCGCCGCGCACCGGATATCGGCTTGGTGCTGAGCAGCCATGACGCTGAGAACGCCAACGGTCATCCGGGCCACACTTTGCAGAATTCAGAATATCCGGTCGGTGGCGGGCTTCATGGCGGATTGCACCGGATCGAGCTTAACACCTGGCTCGCCATCGGCGGCGACCGGTTCCGGCCGGCAGCGGTCTCGCCGCTGCCGGCGGGCATTGTCGATATCCAGCCGACCGTGTTGACGGCGCTCGATCTCGACGTACCGGCGCATATGCAGGGCCGGGTGCTGGCCGAAGGGCTGGTGGATTGGAGCGGCGATGCGCCGCAAGAAAGCGATGAGAAGGTCATCACCGCCGAAGGCCGCGACGGCTACCGCGCCCACCTCCGGCGAAGCCGGGTCGGCGATACCTATTATCTCGACGAAGGTTGGGCGGAGCGCGGCAGCGCGTGAGCCCCAATTAAGCAAGTCCGGAGCGCGGCAGTGCGTGAGCCCCAATTAAGCAAGTCCGGAGCGCGGCAGCGCGTGAGCCCCAATTAAGCAAGTCCGGAGCGCGGCAGTGCGTGAGCCCCAATTAAGCAAGTCCGGAGCGCGGCAG
>PBKG01000014.1 GCA_002722095.1 Rhodospirillaceae bacterium | reverse complement strand
GCTCGTGGTCCTGTTTGCGATCCTGATCTATAGCCAGCCCGATTGGTACCTGCCCCCAGAAAAAGCGCGTCGCATCGGCGTGCCGGTCGGATTCACCGGTGGCCTGGTCGCCGGCATCTCCGGATTTTTGCCACCGGTGCTGATGTATATGGTGGCCCTAAAACTACCCAAGGAACGCTTCGTCGGTGCCATCGGCATTGCCTATCTCACCGCCGTCGTCGCGTTGATGTTGTTTCTCGCCGGCTACAAATTTCTGACCTGGGAGTTGGTGCTGTGGTCGGCAGCCGCCGCGCTGCCCATGTTCGGGGGCCAACTCATCGGCCATTTCACCCGCCGCCTCATCGCCGAGACTCCGTTTCGGCTAATGGTCCTAACGCTAATGTTGGTGAGCGGTGCCAACCTCATTCGGAAGGCGTTGGTCTGATTTAGATCGGCTTGTCGCCCTTGATCTGAGTGCGATGCATGACACGGCGCTTGCTATCGTCGAAGCTGTCGCGCCGATGCATGGTGCATCGATTATCCCACATCAATACATCACCCGCGTGCCATTGATGGTGCCAGGCGTATTTCGGCTGCGAGGCATGGGCCCAAAGTTCGTCGAGCAAGGTTTCGGACTCTTCCACCGGCAAGCCCATGATATAAGCGCTTCGCCGGCGCCCGAGATAAAGCGCCTTCCGGCCGGTCTCCGGATGGGTACGGACGATAGGGTGAACCGCACCGGGACAGGTGGTGATATCGGTTACCGGCTCCGCCCCTTCCCGCAAAAAACCGCCGCTATTGGTCGAATTGTCGTGCTTGATGTTGAGACCGTCGATCTGCTCACGAAGACCGTCCGGCAAATCGTCGAGCGCGCGGTACATATTGCAAAAGCCGGTGTCGCCGCCTTCATCAGGCACTTCAACGCTGAGCAACACGCTTCCGGTCGGTGTCTCGTCGATATAGTTCATATCGCTGTGCCATTGGGCTTCCGCGTTGCCGAGCGCACCGATCGCCTTCCCGTTTTCCTTGACGTTGGAAAGCACCAACACCTCGGGTAATCCGTCCACACCCACCTGACCGTTTTCGTTCGGCGGTGCGACATCGAGATCGCCGAACCGCTTGCTGAACGCTACCAATTCCTTTGCCGAAATAGTCTGACCCCGAAACAGGAGCACGCAATGATCCATCCAGGCGCGATGAATTTCATCGAATGCTTGGTCGTCGACCTTTCCCAAATCGACACCCTGCAGTTCGGCGCCAATCGGATCGGAAACCGGAACCACTTCAATCATAGTTGGACACCTCGACCAAATTTCCATCCGGGTCGCGGAAATAGACCGAGGTAATCGTCCCCACCGCGCCGGAACGCTCGCCGGGCCCGACCTCGACACGAACCCCTTCCGACTCCAGATGTTCAATCACCTCGGAGATTGGCGTCTTCGTTATCAGGCAGAAATCCGCGCCTCCGACCGAGGGCTGCTGCGCGCGATGGGTCGGGCCGGTGCCGACCGGCGGATGCACGTTTATCTTCTGGCTACCAAAATAGAGCGCCTTGCGACCTTCGGTAAATTCCTTAACCGTCATACCGAGCACGCGCGAGTAAAAATCGCACGTAATGTCCACGTCCGCTGCGGTGATCACGAAATGATCGATATGGTCGATCTCCATCGGTCCTGCCCCTATTTCTTCTCGTCTCCGAGTCCCTGACGATGGCCGTCATACTCGTCCCGGATCGGCTCCCACCAATCCGGATTTTCTAAATACCAACGAACCGTTTCGGTCAAGCCCGTCTCGAATGTGCGTTGCGGCGCCCAACCGAGCTCACTCTCGAGCTTGCTGCCGTCGATGGCATAGCGGAAATCGTGGCCGGGCCTATCGGAAACGAAACGGATCAACTCACGATGCGGCTTATGCTCGGCCTCGGGCCGCAATTCGTCGAGCGCATCGCAGATGGCTTCGACGACTTCCAAATTGCGCCGTTCCGAGCCGCCACCCACATTGTAAACCTCGCCGGGCCGGCCCTTGGTAAGCACGCAATAAAGCGCGGCCGCGTGATCCTCCACATGCAACCAATCGCGTACGTTCGAACCGTCGCCATAGACCGGCAGATCGCGCCCTTCGAGAGCGGCCAGAACCATGGTCGGAATCATTTTTTCGGGGAACTGGTAGGGCCCGTAATTGTTCGAACAGTTGGTCACGAGTACCGGCAACCCATAGGTACGATGCCAGGCACGGGCGAAATGATCGGAGGCAGCCTTCGATGCCGCGTAGGGCGAGTTCGGCCGGTATTGGCTGTCCTCGCTGAATTGGCCGTTTTCGCCGAGGGCGCCATAGACTTCATCCGTGGACACGTGAAGGAAACGGAATTTTTCCTGCGCCGGCGCGGCCAAACTCTGCCAATATTCCCTGGCCGCCTCGAGCATGGTGAAAGTACCGCTGACATTGGTCTCGACGAAGGCAGTAGGCCGATCGATCGATCTGTCCACATGAGACTCGGCGGCGAGATGAATGACGCCGTCCGGCGTGTGCTCGGCAAAAATGCGCGAGACCGCAGCGCGATCGCAGATATCGTGTTGCTCAAATGCGTAGCCCGGCAGATCGACCACCGGCGCGACGGAAGACAACCGCCCTGCGTAGGTAAGCTTGTCGAGATTGACCACATCGCACCCGAGGTCGCCCGCCAAATGGCGCACCACCGCCGAGCCGATGAAACCCGCACCGCCTGTGACAAGAATTTTCATCCGTCTTGCTTGGGACAAACGCGCCCGCCGGTCAAGAGCTATTGCCAAGGCGCAAGCAACGGGGCAGGATCGCGCCGCTCAATAAAACAATTACTTATTCTGGAGGACTCCCAAGATGCCGACCAACACGCTGAATTCCGCCAACGATAATCCCGTTTGGCGCTCGCTTATGTTCGTGCCGGTGAATGTGGAGCGCTTCGTGTCGAAGGCGCATACCCGCGGCGCCGATGCCATCCAACTGGATCTCGAAGACAGCGTCGCCATTGCCGACAAGCCGGACGCCCGCAAGCTTGTTCAGGAAGCGGCGGAAACGGTCGCCCAGGCTGGCGCCGATGTGGTGGTACGCATCAACCAACCGCTCCGAATGGCGATCCCCGATCTGGAACAATCTGTGTCTCCCCGGGTACAGGCCATCGCGGTTACCAAGGTCGATGGGCCCGGCCACCTCCGCCTGCTTTCCGAGGCAATCGACGAACTGGAAGCAGAGCGCGGCATGGAGAACGGGCAAACCAAACTGATCGCGATGGTCGAGACTGCCGAAGCGTTTTTGCGAATTGACCAAATCGCCAAAGCGCACCCCCGGGTCGTCGCCATGAGCCTGGGCAGCGAAGATTTCGCCACCTCCATCGGCACCGACCCGATCGCCGAAGTCCTGACCTACCCCAAGCAACACGGCATCATCGCCGCGCGGGCCGCCGGCATCACGCCGTTAGGCCTGATCGGTACCGTTGCCGACTATAACGATGTCGACGGCATGCGGGAGACGATCCGCCGGTCGCGTCGGTTCGGTTTTCAGGGCGCTTCCTGCGTACATCCAAAAATCGTGCCTCTGCTTAACGAGGAATTCCGCCCGACGCCCGAAGAAGTGGCAAACGCGAAAAAAATCATCGATGCCTTCGAAGAGGCGGTCGCCAACGGCCGTGCCTCGCTCGAGGTGGACGGTAAGATGGTCGATTATCCGGTCGTCTACCGGGCCGAAAATTTGCTCGCCATCGAGGAAGGCGTCAAAAAGCGTGAGGCGAAGATGGAAGCAGCGTCATAGCCACGTTGCACATTCTTTGTTGACAGAACCCGCCGCCCCGCCCTACCGTGCCCTCAACGTGGTGATTTGGCCCGACCGGCTTGCGGCCACGCAAAACAACCTAGCTAAAAGGTCGGAGTGTCTTCTCGAAAGGCCCTGACCGAACCGGTCGGGGCTTTTGGTTTTTGCGGGGCGCGCGCACGTCACGCGAAGGAGGATGACATGGCTGGCGACGGCAAAAAGGTGGATCCGAACTGGCGAACCCAAACCAAGATGGTCCGCGGCGGTCTCGACCGCAGCGAACATAGGGAAACCGCCGAAGCGATGTATGTCACGTCGGGCTTCGTTTACGACAATGCCGAGGACGCGGAAGCCGCCTTCAAGGGCGAGACCGATCGCTTCATCTATACTCGCTACGGCAATCCTACCGTGGCTGCGTTTCAGGACCGGATGTGTCTGCTCGAAGGAGCCGAAAGCTGCACCGCAACGTCGAGCGGCATGTCGGCGGTGTTCAATTCGCTATTAGCCCTGGTGAAAGCGGGCGATCGCGTGGTTTCATCCCGCGCCCTGTTCGGCTCCTGCGATTACATCGTCGCCGAGATTTTACCCCGCTTCGGCGTCGAGACCGAATTCGTCGACGGCACCGATCTGGAGCAATGGGAGCAAGCGCTCTCGAAGCCGACCCAAGCGGTGTTTCTCGAAACCCCGTCGAACCCGACGCTCGAGATCATCGATCTCGAACGGGTCGCAGAAATGACCCACGCCGCCGGCGGACAACTGATCGTCGACAATGTGGTGGCGACCCCGGTGTTGCAAAAACCGCTCGAACTCGGCGCCGATATCGTCGTCTATTCGGCGACCAAACATATCGACGGACAAGGACGGGCGCTGGCCGGCGCCATTTTGGGCACCCAGACCTACTATGAAGAATGTCTTCAGCCGTTCATTCGCCATACCGGCCCGTCCTGCAGTCCTTTCAACGCCTGGCTGATGTTGAAGGGATTGGAAACGTTGGACCTTCGCGTCGAACGCCATTGCCGGAACACGATTGAAATTGCGCACTGGCTCGAAGATCAAAAGGGCATCACGCGCGTCATCTATCCGGGCCTCGAAAGCCATCCTCAGCATGCTTTGGCGAAGAAACAGATGCGAGATTTCGGCTCGGTCGTTTCCTTCGAACTCGAAGGAGGCAAGGAAAAGGCATTCTCGGTGCTGAACGCTTTCAAGGTGATCGATATCTCGAATAATCTCGGCGACACCAAGAGCATCACCACCCACCCGGCGACGACGACCCATCAACGGCTGACGCCCGAAGGGCGCGAAGCGCTCGGCATTTCCGACGGGCTGGTAAGGCTCTCGGTCGGCTTGGAAGACGTGGAGGATATCAAAGACGATCTGGCCCAGGCTTTGAAGGCCTGAGCACTGGAACTTTGGCTTCTCGCGCCTATTTCTATAGGTAGTCAACTGATTGGAGCGCCCCATGACCCGCGTTGTGTAATTTCTGCTCTTTTTCCTCTCCTCGGTCGGCATGACGAATACCGCCCTTGCCGAACGTGCCGTCGTCGGCGACGCCGCACCGGCCTTCACCGGCACCGATGCTGACGGCAAACCTCATAATCTCGCCGCTTACCGCGGGAAAACCGTGGTGCTGGAATGGACCAACCATGATTGCCCCTTCGTCGGCAAACATTACGACTCCGGGAACATGCAAAAGCTGCAACGCCGGGCGGTGAAAGACGGCGTGGTCTGGCTGTCGATCGTTTCCTCGGCACCGGGGACCCAGGGACATGTGAGTCCCGACGAAGCGAAGGAGATCAGCGCCAGCGATAAGGCTGCCCACACGGCGAAAATTCTCGATCCCAGCGGCAAGATCGGCCGGCTCTATGGCGCCACTACGACGCCGCATATGTATATCATCAAACCCAATGGCAAACTTGCCTATGCGGGCGCGATAGACAGCGAGCCGGGCTGGGATGAATCCGAGATCGCCGGTGCAACGAATTACGTCACCATGGCTCTAAAGGCGGTCAAAGCCGGTAAAGCGCCGAACCCGTCTAGCACCAGACCCTATGGATGTTCGGTGAAATACGATTAAAGTGGCGCCTCGAGTGACTTCCACTCGGGGAGGACTTTATGATGATCGACCGCATTACGCTAACCCACGCACAAATTCCGCTCGTGGTGCCCTACAAGATTTCGCAAAAAACCTTTCATCATTTCGACCCCTATATCGTCGAGGTCACAGATCGCGACGGTAAGACCGGATTCGGCGAAGGACATATTTCGCCGGGCTATAGTTTCGAGACGATGGAAGGCGGCTGGGAGTTTTGCCGTGCGTGGTGCGAGAAGATCATCGGCATGGATCCAACCGACGCCCATCGGGATGTTCTGGCCGTAAGCGCCGAGTATCCGACCGCCTCCTCGGCGATACTTGGCGCACTCGAAATGCTTATGGGTCACTCGCTTCTGGATATCGAAGAGGAAACCCGCCTGCCCCTGCTCGACCCGGTGCATGAAATGGATTTGGAGAAAATTCCGGCCGAGATCGATGAACTCGCGGAAAAAGGATTCAAAACTCTAAAGGTCAAGGTCGGCTTCGACGTGGACGAGGATTTGCAGAGAGTAACGGTGATCCAAGATGCGATCGACGGCAAGGGCATTCAGATTCGCCTGGACGCCAATCGCAACTTCGATGCGGACCAGGGTTGCCGCTTCGGTGCCGCCCTCGACCCAACCAATATCATGCTGTTCGAACAGCCCTGCGGCTCAGCCGATTGGGAGGCCAACGCCGCGGTCGCCAAGGTGTCCACGGTGCCTGTGATGATGGATGAATCGATTTACGGCATGGAGGATATCGACAAATCGGCCGCCATGGAGGGGGTCGGATTCGTCAAGCTGAAGCTAAAGAAGTTTCCGGCCATGGATATGCTTAAAGACGGGCTGGACCGCATCCGCGACAAGGGCCTGACCCCTGTCCTCGGCGACGGCACGTCTACCGATATCCAGTGCTGGATGGAAGCGTGCGTGGCCCGGGCCACCATCGACAACGCAGGGGAGAATAACGGTTTCCTGAAACTCACCCATCCGGTGTTCGAGGAACAACTGCCCTTCGATAATGGCGATATCGTGATGCCAAAAGGCTACCGGCCAGCGCTGAATCACGGCGTAATCGACGCGCACTTGGTGAAATCGGAGAGCTTCTCCGCGCAATCGTAAACTGGCGCCTAATCGGCGAGATGACTAACCCGGAACTGCTCCACATGTTTGAGAGCTTCCAACGCGACGGCGATATTACTGAGCTCGGCAAAGACCGGAATACCTGCCTCCAAAGCCATATCGGTATATTTTTTCTTACTCGCTTCGACATTGGGGTTACCGTCGGAGCGAAGCGCCAATAGGAAATGCGCCTGTCCGGGATAGGCCTTCTGGATGCGCAGTGCGGCACCGATCAGATTTTCCAGCGGATCGACGGGACCTCGTCCGACAAAAGCGGCGAGATTCAAATGCATCGCCACCGCATCTGGTTTGAAATGGGTGTACACCGCATCTAGTACCTTCTCCGCGATCAGGCCGTCCTCCTGCTGCAGTGTGCCCACCGGCGCGTCGACCGGATTGGCGATCGAGGTTCCAGGTGGCATGTTCAAATCGGCCAGCGCCTGCACCGCATCTTCATCGAACGGTTCCACCGATAAACCGTGCCGGGCGAAGAAGTCCGTCGCCAGCACGCTGGTGCCGCCGCCGTTGCCAAACATGGCGATACGGTTGGTCGGCCGGTCGGCACGCGGCGTCAGGATTTGCAGCGCCATCAGGCAATCGAGGAAATCATCGAGCGTATCCGCCAGGATGCAGCCGGTCTGTTGGGTTAGCGCCTCCCAAACCCGCTCGTTGCCCGCAAGCGACCCCGTGTGCGAGGCGGCGGCCTTGCGCCCTTCGTCCGTACGCCCACCCTTCAGCACCACCACCGGCTTCTTGCCCTTGGCCCGGTGCAGAAGCTCGAAGAAACGCCGCCCATCCTGGACCCCTTCGAGATAAAGGCCGACCACGCGGGTTTGCTCGTCGGCGAGATAGAACTCGAGCACGTCATTGGGATTGATATCGGCGCAATTGCCCACCGTCACCAGGCCGCTGTAGGCGATGCCACGCATCTGCCCGCGCTTGACGATATCGGTACCGAGCCCGCCGGACTGACTGATGACACCCACATGCCCGACCGTATTGGGCGCGTTCTCGGGGAAAGTGAGCTTACCGCGCGGTGAATAGGTGCCGAGACAGTTGGGGCCGATAGCCCGGCACCCGCCGGCCTGCGCCGCATCGACCAACGCCTGCTGCAACGCTATGCCCTCCTCGACTTCGCCGAAGCCGCTCGAAATTACCTGTGCGTAGGCAACGCGTCCCTTCGCCGCCTCGACCAGCGGCGGCACCGCGCCGGAGCCGATGGCGATATAGGCGAAATCCACTGGTTTCGGCGTTTCGCCGAGCGACGGGTAGGCTTTCAATCCGTCGACTTCGTCCGCCTTCGGATGAATGGGATAAATATCGCCTTCGAATCCAAATTCCGTTACTCGGCGGATAAAGGTATTGGCAATGGTGTGGCCGGTCGCCGACGCGCCGATAACGGCGACGGTTTCTGGTTCGAACAAGGGACGGAAGCGTTCCTTGACCTCATCATCGGAAAGCGGCGCCTGTGCTGGTTTAGCCGCCGGTTCGTCGGCGAGGATAAAGCGCGCATCGACGGCGACCGCGCCTTTCTCGGAAACGATCAGCGGATTTATATCCGCTTCGGCGATATCGTAGGCGAGTTCGGTCAACAAACCATTGTCGCCACCCACCTTCAACAAAACGTCGATGATTGCTTGCCGGTCGACCGCCGCTTGGCCCCGCGCGCCGTCGAGAAGGGCTGAGCCTTTAAGTTCGTCCAACATTTGGCCTGCATCGGCGGCACTAATGGGGCAGACCCGAAAGGCCACGTCGGCAAGCACTTCGACGAAAATACCGCCCAAGCCCACCATGATCAGCGGGCCGAATTGCGGGTCGCGCACGCCGCCAACGACGAGCTCCTGACCGGCCGGCGCCATCTCTTCGATCAGATATCCTTCCACATTGGCTTTTTTGATCGCCGGCTTTTCAGCCATCTCGGCAATTGCCACAGCGACCGCCTCCGCGTCCTCGAGACCAACGGCAACGCCGCCCGCATCGCTCTTATGGAGGATATCCGGCGAGACCACCTTGACCACGAGTGGAAACGCCAATCCCTTTACCGCATCCGCAGAGGCGTCGGCATCGGCGACGACCACCGTCTTCGGCACCGAAATGCCGTATTCGGCGAGTAGTTTCTTGCCGCTCTCTTCGTCGAGCGCAGCCCGTTTCGCCGCCTTGGCGGCGGCTATGATTGCATTTTCCGTCATGTTCGAACTCAGTAGCTGGTGGGCCAGGTCTGCATCAAATGCTTCCCGACACCATTGGTTTTACGTAGCTGGTAGACATCCAGCATGCGGATCAGATAATCGCGGGTTTCTTCCGGCTTGATAATGTCCTGGACCGCGTAGATGGACGCCATGTCCCAGGGCTCGATATCCTGCTGGATTTTCGCCAAGGCCTCGTCATAGCCGTCTTCGCCATCCTTGACGCCGTGGACGATGCGAGTGGCAAAGCGCGGATCCATGAAACTCACTTCCGCGCTCGGCCAGGCAACCAGATCATCCGAATGGCGGCCGCCGCCCATCGCCACATATGCCCGGCCATAGCTCTTACGCATGATCACGGTCAATGTCGGCACGGTCAGTAAGCAGGTGGAATTCATGAAGTTCATGATCCGCCCCGGTGCGCGTTTCTTTTCCGCCTCGACGCCGATGATGAAGCCCGGCGTATCGACGAATTTGACGATTGGAATGTTGAAGGAATCGCACATTACCTGGAAGTCGGTGCACTTCTCGCAGGCGTCTGTATCCATCGCCCCGCCACGGTGGAGCGGATTGTTGGCGATAACGCCGACTACCCTGCCGCCGAGCCGCGCGAGCGTGGTCACCACCGCCTTGCCGAAACGACGTTTCAACTCAAAACAGCTATCCTTGTCGACGATGGCCTCGACAACCTTACGCACGTCGTAAACCTGGCTTCGCTTTTCGGGAATGATCTTGGAGATATTCTTCATCTCCTTTCCCGACCCCTTGGCCATCTCGGCTTCCGGTGGCGCTTCCATATTGTGCGACGGCATATAGCTCAAAAATTTGCGCACCGCGTCGAGTGCCTCTTCGTCGGTATCGACGATCATATCCACAAGCCCGGTGGTATCCGCATGAAGACGCCACCCGCCGAGTTCCTCCAGGTCGACTTCTGCGTGAATGGCCATCGAAATCAGCCGCGGGCTCGAGACCGCCATGGTCGAGCCTTTACGCATAACTGCGAAGTCCGAACAGCAACTAAGCCAAGCCGATGATCCGAACGAGTAGCCAAGCGCGGCCGCGCACCAGGGCGTATCACGCATGCGCTGAAACTGGGTGATGTCGTTGCCCAGCAGCGCGCCCATGCCTTTCGAACCCATGGCGTCGGGCAGGCGGGCGCCGGTGGATTCGCCGACGAAGATCACGGGCATGCCGCAATCGGTGCCGTATTTCCGGATGTGTCCGACTTTCTTGGAATTGGTGGCGCTGGTGGATGAACCTTTGACGGTGAAGTCATTGACGCTGACCGACACCTCGCGCCCGTCGATCTTGCCGAAACCGCAGACCTTACCGTCCGCCGGTGTTTTTTCCTTATCCGCGGCATAAACGCTCGATTGACCGAGCAAACCGGTTTCGATGAACGAGCCGTCGTCGAGCAAATAATCCATCCGCTCGCGGGCATTCAACACGCCTTGGTCCTTGCGTTTTGCCAGCTTCTCAGGCCCGCCCATGCCAAGCGCTTTTTCGCGCTTCGCGTCGAGGTCTTTGCTTAACTCGTCGAGGCTTTTTTCGTGCTCGCTCATATTCCCCCCCAATTATTGGGCTTTTGATTGGACGCCCGGATCATGCACTTGAAATTCTATCCGTCAACGGCTGCGTTGCCGCAGCACCCTACGGTAAGTAGTAGCCGCCATTGACGTGAATGGTTTGGCCGGTGACGTAGGATGCTTCCGGCAGGCACAAATATCTAATCATGCTTGCCGGCTCTTCGGCCCGTCCCTCGCGACCCCAGATCGGTTTTCCGCCGCTGGGATGGGGGATACGGGTATCCCGTGACGTGCCCTGCGCCGTATCGATGGTTCCGGGAACGACGCAATTGACCCGAATTTGTTGGCTTGCGAGTTCCACCGCCAGCCCCTTGGTAAAACCGACGATTCCGGCTTTGGCCGCGGTGACGTGGCAACGCTCGATATGACCCTGATGCCCCGAAACGCCACCCATATTGATGATTGCTCCGCCGCCGGCGGAAATCATGTGCGGCACCGCCGCGTGCGCGCACAGAAAAGCGCCTTCCAAAATCACCCGGTGCGCATCGCGCCACCGTTCGAGGGTCATCTCCGCAAACGGAAAGTGGCGACGCACAGCGGCACTATTTACGAGAATATCGAGCCCGCCCAATTCACCAACCGCTTCGGCGACGAATGCTTGCACTTGATCCTCTTCGCGAACGTCCATCAACCGGTGAAAGCAGCGGCTGCCCTGCGCCTCCACCAATCGGGCCGTTTCCGCCAAATCATCGGCGCTTTGCAATGTACAGATGGCGAGGTCCGCACCTTCTTCGGCCATCATCACCGCCGCTTCCCGCGCGATATTGTTTGCGGCGCCAGTGATCATTGCCACTTTGCCGGCGAGCTTGCCTTTGCCTTGGTCAGCCATTCTCTTTCTCCTCACGCAAGATCGTACCCGTGTTTTTTAAGAAACGCCGCGAATCCCGCCCGCTCCGGCAGAGATAACTGCCGCGTTACGTTCTCGGCCCACGGACAGAAATCCAACACCCCGTACTTATCCGTATGACGCTGTTTGTCGGGCCCGATAGGCGAACTATCATGGCGACGGCGGCCATAGTCTTCGACCTGGGATTCGAGATCGCCATCGTCGTAACTGTCCCAATGAACCACGGTTTCCTGTGGCAACCGCATGGAGACACGGGGCGTTTCGTATTTTGGCCAACCGACGGCAAAGCCCGCTATTGGAAAGACCCCCGGGGGCAACTCCATAATTTCGCAAGCAACGTCGATTTGATTGCGAATCTGGCTGATAGGACAGCAACCAAGCCCCTCCCCTTCGGCGGCATACATGAAACTCAACATCGCCAGCGATGCATCGACAACACCGTTCATGAAAGTGTCGAGATTATTGTTCTGATGATCATGGCCTTGAACCGCAGCCAGCCGTTGAATGCGCCGCATATCGGCGCAAAATGCCAGAAAGACCGGGGCCTTGGTTGGCCAGTCCATTCCCGTATTCATTTCGCCCAGCGCTTTCAGCTTTGTCGCGTCCCGAACCACGACTATGGAATATTGCTGCAGGTCCGACTTGGCCGGTGCGGACTGCGCGCAGGCGAGCAACACTTTCAGTAGGTCGTCGGGCACCGGTTGATCGGTAAAATGACGTTGCGAGCCGCGGGACAAAATTTGGCGGATCGCACCATCCGCCTCCATGTCGCCGCAATAGGCCGTTTCGGTGCCATACCGTGCGGCAACCAATTCCGCGACTTTGGTCATATCGCTGTCCTCCGACTATTTTGTTCTGCACTTTCGAGCGACCGGGATTCCGCAGTCCGCCACAACGCATCCATATCGAGATGCTGCTCTAAATGATCCGCCAACAGGTCGAGACATTTGTCCACGCCGGCCTCATAGGCAAGACCTTCATTCGCACGACCACCGAGGTTGGCCAGAAATTGGCGACGGAATTCGTCGCTCGCGAACAAACCATGCAAATAGCAACCCATCACCTTGCCATCGGCAGAGACCGCACCATCGGCCCGATCGTCGAAACGCAACATGGGGCGAGCTGTATCGGCACCTCCCGTGCGACCCATATGCATTTCATAACCCGAGACCGCGATGCCTCCAGAAATTGCCACACCTTCTGTTTCCGCCAACCTCTTCCGTTCGGTCAAAACCGTCTCAACCATGAGCAACCCGAGACCTTCGGCTTCACCCGGCGAGCCTTCGACCCCCTCTGGATCGGCGACAGATCGGCCCAACATCTGATAGCCACCGCAAATCCCCAATACCCAGCCGCCACGCCGGAGATGAGCGGCGATATCGATATCCCAGCCCTGGTCGCGGACCATCCGCAAGTCCGCGAGGGTCGATTTGGATCCCGGCAATAGCACCAAGTCCGCATCCCCCGGCAGTGCCGCGCCGGCGCTAATGAAGTCCACCGTAACGTCGGGTTCCGCCAATAGCGGGTCGAGATCGTCGTAATTCGCGATACGGGACAGAACAGGTACTGCGATCTTGACCGTACCGTTCTTTAGTTCTCGATCACGCTCCTGAAGTCGCACCGCATCCTCCGCCGGCAATTTATGCGCATCCTCGAAATAGGGCAGCACTCCAAAACATGGCCAGCCGGTGCGTCGCGTAATCTCCGTGATCCCATCATCGAAAAGCGAAACGTCGCCGCGGAACTTGTTGATTACATAACCGGCGATCTGGTGTCGGTCATCTGCAGATAAAACTTCATGGGTGCCGACAAGATTGGCAATGACCCCGCCGCGCTCGATATCGGCGACTAAAACAACTGGCGAATCCGCGGCGAGCGCGAACCCCATATTCGCAATATCACCCGTGCGAAGATTGCTTTCCGCCGGGCTGCCGGCCCCTTCGATGACGACCAAATCAGCCTCGGCCGCCAATCGATCGAAACTTTCCAGAACCGTCGGCAAAAATTCAGCCTTTGAAGCAGCGAACTCTCGCGCCTCCATATCGCCTCGACGCGTGCCCTGAACAACAAGCTGCGCCCCTTTTTCCGATTGCGGTTTTAGCAGCACGGGATTCATATGAACCGACGGGGCTACACCGCAGGCGCGCGCCTGCAATGCCTGTGCACGGCCGATTTCGCCGCCATCAACGGTAACCGCTGCGTTGTTCGACATATTCTGTGGCTTGAATGGGCGAACCGCGAGACCACGCCGGGTAAAAGCACGACAAAGCCCCGCCGCGAGCAAGGATTTGCCGACTTCCGAACCGGTTCCCTGAACCATCAACGCAGAGGCGTTCAAAACTCGATGCCTTTTTGTGCTTTGACGTTTTGTTCCCGGAAGGGATGCTTGATCGCGGTCATTTCGGTCACTAAATCGGCAATATCGATCAGCTCCGGCTTTGCATTCCGTCCGGTAACGATGAGGTGCAAATCCTCTGGCTTAGCTTTTAGAAACCCTATCACCTCATCCAACGGCAGATAATCATAGCGAAGTACGATATTAAGCTCGTCCAACAGCACCATGTCGTATTTCGGTTCGGGCCCGCGCGAGGCCTCGATCATTTCCTTGGAAACCTCCCATGCTGCTTTGGCGGCGGCTATGTCCCTCGCCCGATCCTGTGTATCCCAGGTGAACCCTTCGCCCATCGTGCGAATTTCGACCTGATCGGGAAATTTCTCCAGCACATGGCGTTCGCCGGTTTCCCATTTGCCTTTGACGAACTGGACAACGCCGACCCGCATATCATTGCCGATCGCGCGCGTAACAAGCCCGAAAGCCGCGGTCGACTTTCCCTTGCCCTTGCCCGTATGGACAATCAGAAGGCCTTTCTCGACGGTCTTGGTCGCCAGCATCTTGTCGCGTGCGGCCTTTCGCCGTTTCGACTTTTCGTTGGCGCGGAGATTTACTTCTTCTTCACTCGGCAGCTCTGCCATCGATTTTGCTCCCAGTTTCTCCTGCTAACGCGGCAAGCTTGGCCGGCGCCGAATTGGACTTCGGTTGCCATAGGCCGCGATCCAAAGCTTCCAAAAATCGCGCGGCCATTTCAGTCAAGGCGGCCGCATTTTTATCTTGCAGGAATTCTAACACCTCTCGGTCTTCGATATAGGCATCGAACAACAGATCGAAATGAGTGTCCGACACCGAACCGGTAGTTGCCGCAAAGGCAAAAAGATAGTCCACCGTCGCGGCCATTTCGAACCCGCCTTTGTAGCCGTGGCGCATGACACCGGCGATCCATTTAGGATTGGCGGCCCGCGCGCGCACCACGCGTGCAATCTCTTCATCGAGACTACGGATTTTGGGGCTCTCGGGTCGGGAATGATCGTTGTGATAGGCCTTTGGCCGGTCTCCCGACACATGCTCGACCGCCGCCACCAAGCCACCTTCGAATTGATAGTAATCGTCGGAATCGAGCAGGTCGTGCTCCCGGTTATCCTGATTGTGGAGTACCGCTTCCACGTTTCCTAATCGGCGCTCAAAAAGATTGTGGGCCGCAGCTCCCGCCGCCCCGTTGCCATAGGCATATCCACTCCAAGCGATATAGGCCCGCGCGAGATCTTCCGCCTCCTGCCAGCCCTGTTCGTCGATCAACGCTTGCAAACCGGCCCCATAGGCGCCGGGCTTGGAGCCGAATACTCGATAGCCCGCTTGCCTCTCCGCGTCTTCCAACGCAAGACCTGTGGCTACCAACTGCGCCGCCTCTGCATGAACTTTCGCGGCCAGCGGATTATCTTCCGCGCTTTCCTCGAGCTGAGCGACGGCACGCACCGCAGAATCAAAAAGATCGATCTGAGCCGGAAACGCATCGCGAAAAAAGCCTGACACCCGAAGCGTTACATCGACCCTTGGCCGTCCCAGTACGTCGAGTGGCATCACCTCGAAACCGGTCACCCGCCGCGATGCGGGCTCCCAAACAGGCTGGACGCCGAGCAGTGCCAACGCTTGAGCGATATCGTCGCCGCCGGTTCGCATATTCGACGTGCCCCAAACCGATAGCGCCAAGTGCTTCGGCCAATCGCCATGATCTTGCGCATATCTTTCGGCGAGGAGCATTGCGGATTTCCACCCTAGCGTCCACGCCGCCGGGGTCGGCACGGTACGCGTATCGACGGAATAGAAATTACGGCCTGTCGGCAATACATCCGGTCGGCCTCGTGTCGGGGCACCGGACGGGCCGGGCGCCACGAAGTGNCCTTCGAGCCCGGCCAGTAATGCATCGGTCTCCGCCTCGGCGGACGCAGTCACCGAGGGACGTAAATCCCTCTCTATCTCGGCCAACACTTCGCGGGTCGTGTGCCAATTCTCGTCCGCTTGACGTCGGCCCGAGACGAGGTCCTCCGACATATGCTCTATCGCTTCTACCAGATCACCCTGCGTCCGAACCGCCATAGCGTCCGGCACCGGATCTTTCCATGGCGCACTCATATCGCAATCGAGCGGATCGAAATTCGCCAAACCTAGATCCTTCGCCAAAGCCCGATGCAGCGATTGTTGCTCACCTCGCGGCAAACGGGCCAGCGCCACCAGCAAATCCGTAAGTTGGCGGCCAACGGGCGCTTGGCCGAAAATGTGCAGCCCGTCGCGAATTTGGAGTTCCTTCAGCTCGCATAAATAGCCATCGAGCTTGGCAAGGGCGCTCGACCGCTCCTCCGCAGCGGTGATACCGCATTCGTCGGCAAGTCCGTTTTCCAGCGTTTTCTCCAGGATTTCGTTGCCAAGCACCTCGCAGCGCCTGGGATCGACACCGCTAGCCTCGAAATACTCGTCGACCAATAGTTCCAGTTCGGCCAAAGGTCCGTAGCTCTCCGCCCGCGTCAAAGGCGGCGTCAGATGATCGACGATGACCGCCTGCGCACGACGTTTCGCCTGGGCGCCTTCGCCAGGGTCGTTCACGATAAATGGATATAAATGAGGAATCGGCCCAAACACCGCTTCCGGCAAACAATCCGCCGACAATGCCAAGGCCTTGCCGGGTAACCACTCGAGATTGCCGTGTTTGCCAAAATGGATCACCGCATCGGCACCGAAACATTCGCGTAACCAAATATAAAATGCCAAGTAGCCATGAGGCGGTGCCAAATCCGGATCGTGATAGCTGGCCTGTGGATCGATGTTGTAACCCCGCGCCGGCTGTAGCCCGATCACGAGATTTCCACACCGGAAGGCAGAAACGGCAAATCCGTCACGATCGGCGAGAAAGAACGGGTCCGCCGCCGGTGCGCCCCAACGTTCACTAATTTTTAGACGAACCGGTTTCGGTAAGGCGTCAAAAGCACGTTCGTATTCGCGAAGAGACAGCACCGCTTCAATCTTGCGGCCTTTTGTTCCTTCGTTAGTTGGCCCCGCCTGCAATCGGGCAATTAAATCATCCCCGTCTGCGGGCATATCAGAAACATCGTAGCCGTGTGCCGCCAAAGCCTCGAGGGTGCCCACAACACTGGCCGGCGTGTCGAGGCCCACACCATTGCCGAGGCGCCCGTCGCGATTGGGGTAATTGGCGAGCACAATTGCAATATGCCTCTCTGAAGCTGGCGTCCGGCCTAAACGGCACCAATTGGCGGCAAGGCGCGCCACGAATTGCACCCGATCTGGAGCCGGTTCGTAACCAACTACCGAGTGCTCGGTCGTCGGGTCATAGCGGGCTTCGCCTTTGAACGAAACCGCGCGGGTAATGATGCGTCCGTCCACTTCGGGTAATGCGACGTTCATTGCGATATCGCGCGGCGACAAGCCCTGCATATCCTCGCGCCAGACCGCCGATGAACTGCCGGAAAGAATTACCTGTAAGACCGGGCAATCGCAGGAATCGAACGCAGACTCCGTATGACCTGCGCCCGGAGTTGAAACTGCAAATCCTGTAGTGTTCAAAATCACTTTGGGCGACACGGTCGCGAATACCTCCCGCAGTGTTTGATCGGATATGTGATCCTTCAAGCTCGAAATGAATAACGGCAAGGGTGCCAGCCCTTCCGCCGTCGCCGCTTCGATCAACTCATCGATCGCAGCCAGGTTTCCCGATTGCAGGTGCGCGCGATAAAAAACAATCGGCGCGACAGCAACATTCTTTGCCCATCGTGCCTGAATGGTTTCTAGGCCTGGCGCGGTCACGCCTGGCCAATAGAGCCCCGCTTTCAATAGCGGCTTGGGTTCCAACCATTCATCTGAAGCGCCGATCAACGACGACGCAAACCGCAGGAATTCCCGTGCATTGTCAGGCCCACCATGGACGCAATATTGCCATAGGCGATGGCAGGTATCCGCCGGTAGGTTCGAGCGAGCGGCCAGTTCCTCATCCGGCTGATCATCTCCCGGCAAGAATGCGAGTGCGACCCCGTTCCCTCGGCAGGTTTCCGCAATCTGTTCGACGCCGTAGGGCCAATAGCTGACACCGCCCAGCAATCGCACAATTACGAGTTCCGCTTCTGCTATCAGTGCCTCACAGTAAAGATCGACCGACATGTGATGCGACAGCTGCATCAAATTTGCGAGACGCAGCGTGGGGTACTCGCCTCCCAATTCCTCTCTCGCCCCGGCCAAACCCGCCAATTCCGTATCCGCAGCGGAAAGTACGACGATACGCCCCGGTGTCTGACCCAGGTCGACCGCTTCGGAACCGTCGGCGACAACGCCGGGCTGGGCGTTGAGTAGGTGCATTTCAGGCGGCCAGCTCGTTCCGGATCGCAGTTTGGTCGAGCCCGTGTAGACCTATTATCACCAGTTCAGTACCGCGGGCCTCTTTGTCTTGCCATGGCCGGTCGTAATAGCTGTTCAGCCGTGCCCCCACTCCTTGGACCACAAGTCGCATGGGTTTGTCGGCAACCGCGGCAAAACCCTTCACGCGCAAAATTCCATGGGTCTCGATCAAATTTCTCAACCGATCCAACAGCTCATCAGGCGAATCGGTTTCGGCAAGTGAGACCGAAAAGGATTCGAAATCGTCGTGATCATGGTCGTGATCGTGCCCGTCATGATGGGAGGGTCGCGACCCGAGATCACTTTCCGCCGCAGCCGCGAGCCCAAGCAGAACTTCCGGATCGATACAGCCATATTCGGACTTAACCAAGCGAACACCGGACCTTACCGCTGATTCCACCAATTCTGTCGTCCTACCTAGTTCCTCCGCATCCATCAAATCGGCTTTGTTGAGCAACACCATATCCGCCGACCCAAGTTGCTCCTCGAATAACTCTTCGAGCGGGCTTTCATGGTCGAGCGCCGGGTCGGCGCGGCGTTCTGCTTCGAGTGCGGTTGGATCATGTGCGAACAGACCATCCGCGACCGCCGGCCCATCGACCAACGCAACAACGCCGTCCACGGTTACTCTCGAACGTACTTCTGGCCAATTAAACGCCTTGATCAAAGGCTTGGGCAGAGCCAGGCCCGATGTTTCGATAACGATGTGATCGGGCAGCTCGTCGCGCGAAAGGATCGCTTCCATAGTCGGTAAAAAATCGTCCGCCACGGTGCAGCAGATACAACCGTTGGCAAGTTCCATCACATCTTCCTCGGCGCACCCCTCAATACCGCAGCCCTTGACGATCTCACCATCGACGCCCAGATCGCCAAATTCATTGATGATCAGCGCCAAGCGCCGACCCTTCGCATTTTCCAAAAGGTGCCGGATTGTGCTGGTCTTTCCAGCGCCCAGAAATCCGGTCAATACAGTCGCGGGTATTTTTTCAATTGCAGGCATATTCTCAGCCCTCTTCACTGGATTTGAGTATCTGCGGCAAGCCGGCTGTCACGAGAATGACCGAATCCGCTTCCGCTGCGATTTGTTGATTCATCTGGCCGGCGTGATCGCGAAAGCGTCGCGCCATCTGGTTGTTCGGAACGATGCCGGCACCAACCTCGTTCGACACCAAAACTATGCTGCCCTCCGCATCACCCAGCGCTTTCGCGAGATCTCCAACCTCTTGGTCCAGATCGGCATCTGNGAGCATTCGATTGGTGAGCCACAGGGTCAGACAATCGACAAGCATCGCGGTGCCCGGCTTTGCCCGCAGGCGCAGGGTGCCGGTCAAATCATGGGGCTCCTCGATGGTCTGCCAATCGGCGCCACGGCGGGCACGGTGACGACGAATGCGCTCCGCCATTTCCGCATCGTCAGACGTTGCGGTCGCAACATATATCCGATCGTACGAAGACACCTCGACAAGCTGTTCCGCGTAGCGGCTCTTGCCCGAAGCTGCAGCTCCCAATACCAGCGTCACCGCCGGTAACTTGCTCTCGGCGGCCATATTTAGGCACCTCAGGCGTCAGGCGATGAACTGGTTGGATAATGCGTAAAGACCGAACACGCCAATCACACCACCAGCAATGCGTACGCCATTCTCAATCCAAGCCACAGGTGCGGCCCTGAGAGCATTTACAACGGTGTATGCGACCCAGCCGATTGCGAATTGAACCAAACTGAAACCGATCAAATACGCCCCGAGCACGGTGGCTTCGGCGCCAATGATCGATTCGCCATAGGCGTAGCCGTGAAAAACACCCGCCACGCCGATAAAGACGGCGAAAAGAACAGTCGAAATTGCCTGGCGTAAGACCAGTACCAGACCGGCCAAAATCACCGACAACGCAATGATGGGCTCAGCAAATGGCAAATCGAACGCAAAGAGATGAATGACACAGCCAAGCAACCCGCCGCCGATGAACGCGCCAAGCGCCGTCAAACCACGCGGCACGGCAGCCGCGATAAGACCCATGGCGATGACAAAGGCCAAGTGGTCGAGGCCGATCACCGGATGACCGAACCCCGACAAAAGACCCTGCATCATTGTTTGCGGCAATTTATAGCCCATCGGATGATGGGCCTCAGCCGGCGCAGCAACGAGTACGGCAATCAGAAACAAAGAAAGAAAAATTCCGGCAACCCGGAAAACGCATTTCAAATGAAACATTGGTTCACTCCCCAACGAACGTTTCTCCACCGCCACCACAATCTTCGTGACCCGATTCGCCAAATTCTGCGCTGGGTCGTCCGTTCGTACACCCCGCCGAACGGGTCTGCGATAGCGTGTCAACGGCAGGTATACTGGCTCACGGGTCTTTGCCCTTCATCCTACCTTCCCAGGTCACCCCAGTGGCGTATGTTGGATGCGGGCTCGCCGCCTACAGTTGCGGGGGCAGCCACGGACTTGGTTACCGAACGAGTTGTGCCGGTCACCGCACCGTGTTCCCTTGATACGTTCGATCTCGGGAACCATTGACACAAAATTTGTATCTAAGGGGAACGGCCCTTGTCAACGAATGGCGCTGCGAGCGATCCAACGAACGGTCCAAGCTCAGATACCGCACAGTCGGCCGATCGCCCTAATCGCCCGTCAGCAAGAGCCACATCCGCAACGGACCCAGACCCTTTTACCTTNCCCCGCCATGGCGGCGCCCTGGCACATGCGGAGAAAGAATTTGGCATTCCGTACGAGGGTTGGCTCGACCTTTCGACAGGCATAAATCCAAACGCTTATCCGATACCTGAGATACCGGAAGTACTCTGGCAAAATCTCCCAGATCAGGACCTCGAGCACGCCTGCATCGAAGCCGCACAACAGTACTTCGAATGTTCCGAAATAGAGGCTGTGATTCCAGCACCGGGCACACAATCCTTAATTCAGTGGCTTCCTTGGCTGCGCGAGCCTGGGACGGTTGGAATTGTCGGGCCAACCTATGCGGAACATGCCACTGCGTGGCAAGCCGCTGGACACGAAGTGACCGAAATATCCGAATTGCCCGAGTGGGGCGACTTTACCGTTGTCGTCGTTACCAATCCCAACAATCCAGATGGCCGACGGAGACCCCGCGACGGATTGCTTACTTTAGCTGAGGGTCAAACGCACGCGGGCGGTTTGCTGGTGGTAGATGAAGCCTTTGCCGACGTCGCGCCCGAGATCAGCGTCGCCGCAGACGCCGGCGTCGAAGGCCTTTGCGTACTGCGTTCATTCGGTAAATTTTTTGGTCTTGCAGGGCTCCGGCTTGGATTTGCACTCGCCCATAAAGAATTGGTATCGGAACTTCGGACCGCTCTCGGTCCCTGGCCTGTGAGCGGCCCGGCCCTCGAAATCGGGCGAACGGCCATGGCCGATCGCGATTGGCAACAATTGGCGCGCGAAACGCTGGATCGCCGGGCAAAAGCGATGAACGCATTGCTTGTCCGAAATGGAATCGAATCCAAAGGCGGTACAAACCTATTTCGCTTGGGGCAACACGACAACGCACACGATCTTTACCGTCACCTCGCGATCAACGGAATCCTAACCCGTGCCTTCGAAAACCAACCCAAATTTCTGCGCTTCGGGTTGCCGGAGGAAGAAGATCAAATGACTCGATTGGATGCCGCCCTTGGCCAATTCGGCGGTTAGTTCATCTATCCATTCGTTTTGGCATAGTTAAGAATGCTTTCAGCACATGGTTAAAGCGGCCTTTGTTGAAACCGAAAGTGCCGACATGTGCCTGCCCCGTCAGAATTATGAACTGCTTGTCTTTGTTCGGCAGTTTTACGAAGAAGTTAAGACAATCCTCTTCGGTCGCGATGCCATCATTCTCTCCACGCATTAATAACACCGGGCAGTCGATTTTTTCCGGATCGCACACCGGCAGGTTGGCGCACATATCGAGATAGGTGCCGGTTGGCACCGTTTCCCCGTATTTCAGCTCTTGTTCGGCAATCAAATCACCGATCGCGGGATCCGCCATGCCGGGTCCGTCACGGGTCAAAATCGAACGATAAAATTCCGCATCAACTGGCCTGGTATTACTGGCGCGAAAACTATCCAACCCCTCGCTCCGCTTCGCCAAGGTCGGCGAGCCTTCTCCAGTCCAGACAAAAGCGTCTAATACCAACCTTTCCACACGCGACGGTTCAACCTCGGCAAATGCCGCGGCGCGAAGAGCACCCGAGGATTGGCCATAAAAAGATGCCTTTGTTTGCCCGGTTTCATATTCGATGACGCCCATCCCCGCCTTCAGGTCTTCCACGCCGGACGAAATGTCGGACCAACCGTCGGTACGGTCGGACCGGCCATATCCCTCATGATCCAGTGTCCATACGTCGAAACCCAGTTCGGCGAAGGTATCCATGGTGGAATATTCATTGCCGCCATCGACCGTTAGATCAAAGCTCGTCGGACCGCTAAACGAAGACCCGTGCACAAGGAAAAGAATAGGCAACCGCGCACTTTCGGCACTCGGCGCATCCTTGCGTTTGCGGTACATGAATAGTTTGACATCGCCTTTACGGGCCCAATATTCGCGGCTCCAAATGTCGCTCACGGCGCAACTCCCTTATCTAATTCTAGGCTATAATTTTAGGCTTATATGGAAAGGGCAAGCGATGAAAATTTTTGGCGACAAAATTTCCGGTAATTGCCTCAAAGTGAAATATACCGCGGACATCACCGGCGTCGTGTATGACTGGATCGACATCGATATTCTTAAAGGACAAACTCAAACGGAAGCTTTTCTAGCGCTGAATCCTCACGGCCAAGTCCCGGTCGTGCAATTCGACGATGGCCGTGTTCTGGCGCAATCCAACGCCATTATTCGGTATCTGGCGCACGGCAGCACCCTCCTTCCCGAAGACCCTTTTGCTCAAGCTGAAATCGATCGATGGCTATTTTGGGAACAATACAGCCACGAACCCTATATCGCGGTTTGCCGGTTTCAAATGCTTTACCTGAACAAATCTTCAGAGGAACGCGAAAGTTGGAGGGTCGAACGCGGCGAGGCAGCACTGGAACAAATGGAAAATCATTTGATCGACCGAGACTGGTTCGTTGGCAACGCATTTAGTTTGGCCGACATTGCGCTTCTGGCTTATACACAGTTTGCCCACGAAGGTGGATTCGATCTCTCTTCACGACCGGCTTTGACACGATGGCTAAAAGCATGCCGACAAAACCTCGCACTCAAAAATTAATTTTTATGCCGAAACGAGGTGCATGCGCTTGTCAGGATAGCGATTGCCGGTCGCCGCACCAGGAGCGAAAACCTTTTCCAAAGTTTTGATTTCGTCCGCACTCAATTCAACATTAAGGGCGGCAACGTTTGCATCCAGGTGCTTCCGATTCATAGTCCCGAAAATGGGCGTCACTTCATCGCCCTGGGCCAGAACCCAAGCCAGTGCAATTTCCGAAGTCGACACGCCCTTTTCCCCCGCCATTGCTTCCAACGGTGCCAACAATTCGAGATTGCGCGCCAGATTCTCGCCGCTAAACCGCGGGAAGTTGGGCCGCCGGTCGTTACTGTTAAAATCCGAATCGCTCTTAATTGCACCCGTCAAGAATCCGCGTCCGAGTGGTGCATAGGCAACCAATGCGATTCCCAATTCGCGACATGTAGGCAGCGTCGCCGCTTCCACATCGCGGGTCCAAAGAGAATATTCGGTCTGTAACGCGGTAATGGGATGAACCGCATGGGCACGGCGAAGCGTGTCCGCACCTGCCTCGCAAAGGCCAAGGTAACGTACCTTGCCGGCCTCCACGAGCCGCGCCATAGCCCCGACCGTATCTTCTATAGGTACATTCGGATCGATCCGATGAAGGTAGTAGAGATCAAGCACTTCTCGATCGAGCCTTTTCAGGCTGCCATCGCAATACTCGGCCACTTTCTCCGGCCGGCCGTCGACGCCGCTATAAGCACCGTCATCTCCACGCAAATTGCCAAACTTGGTGCCGACGACAAAGTTTCCATCATGTTCCTTGAGCGCCTTCGCCAACAAGGTTTCGCTATGACCGTTGCCATAGGCATCCGCTGTGTCGAAGAAGTTAAGTCCGCACGCAATCGCCGCGTGGATCGTTTCTAGGGAACGATCGTCATCGCGCTCGCCATAACCGCCCGACAAGAGCGAACTGCCGAAGCCGAGTGGCGAGATTTCTAGGTCGGTTTTACCGAATGGTTTCCGTCTCATATTACTGTGCCATCAAATGCATCTGTTTTTCGGGATAGCGGGTGCCGGCGGTAACGCCTGGCGGAAAAGCCTGGTCCAACTTTGCAAGCTCTCCGTCGTTCAATGACAACTCCGCAGCTTCGACATTCTCATTCATATGAAGAGGGTTGAGCGTTGCCGGAATGGGCAAAATATCTTCGCCGCGCGACATTAGCCAAGCCAATGCGACCTGACTTGGGGTCACTCCGCGCCCACCGGCAATGCCATCAAGGGCACGCAGCAGTTCTACATTCTTGTTCAGATTTTCTTCGTGAAACCGAGGATGATCGTTGCGCCGGTCGTCTTCGGCGATATCATCTGTCGTTCGAATCGTGCCGGCTAAAAATCCACGTCCAAGCGGAGCATATGCGACAAACTCAATACCGAGTTTACGGCATGCGGGAAGGATGTCCGCTTCCACATCCCTGGTCCAAAGCGAATATTCCATCTGCAATGTCGAGATTTTAGCGACTTGGGACGCACGTTTTAGAGTATCGGCACTGGCTTCGCATAACCCGATATACCGGACCTTGCCTTCTTCAACGAGCCGACCCATAGCGCCGACCGTATCCTCAATCGGCACTTCGGGGTCAATTCGGTGCAGAGTGTATAGGTCGATGGTATCCACACCCAATCGCTTCAGACTGGCTTCGCAGGCAACCGGCACATAATCCGGATTGCCGTTGGTTCCGCCGCGCTCGCCATTAGGTCCGCGAATATTTCCGAACTTCGTTCCCACAACCACCTGGCTCATTTCGTTTCCGAGGGTCTGCCGTAAGAACTCTTCGTTATGCCCGTTACCGTAGGCGTCCGAACTATCGAAATACGTAATGCCGAGGTCCAACGCCGACCTCACTGCTTTGGCGGCTTTCTCTTCATCACGCGGACCGTAAGCGCCTGAGAGTATGGCGCAGCCAATCCCGGTTACGGACACCTTCAGATCGCTATCACCGATATTTCTGTATCGCATGCGGTGTTCCCAAGTTTGGATTTATCGATTTTCCTTTTGGTAAAGCGGGTCTCGACGTTCAGGCAAAGACAGAAAATTGTGGAAGAGATGAATTGCCCGATGCCGGTTGTACCCGAGCAACGTTGCATGGGCTTGGCCGGCCATAGTGATGAAAATTTTATCTTTATTCGGAAGCTTTTCGTAAAACGCTATCAAATCTTCCGGCGACGCGATTCCGTCATGCTCACCGCGCACGATCATTACCGGACAACCAATCTTTTCCGGATCGCACACGGGCAAATTCGCGCACATGTCCAAATAGGTTCCCGTCGGCACGAAACCGGCAAACCGACTCTCGGACACCGCCATAGCTTTGGCGACCTCCTGATCGGCGAGCCCCTCTACATCTCGGCTGAAGATGGTTTCGAAAAAAGCCTGATCGACGGGGCGCTTATTGTTGGAGCGCCACTGATCGAGTTTCTTGGCACGCTCCTTCAAGGTCGGAGATCCTTCGCCGGTCCAAACCATGGCACCTAAGATAAGCTTGGTCACCCGCTCCGGATGAGCTTCGGCAAATGCGGCCGCCCGCAACGCTCCGGAAGATTGGCCAGAAAACGCGTACGCAGTGACCCCGGTTTCCTTGGCCATGATTTCGGATGCCAGTTCAAGGTCGACGACGCCGGAGGCAATATTGGAATTTTCACCCTCCCGCAGGCCGGAAAATCCATAACCCTCGTGATCCATACTCCAAACATCGTATCCGAGGCGCGCGAANGCATNCATGGCCGAATAATCTTCATCCCCCGGGACTTCCAAATCGTGCCCCGTCACGCCGGCAAAGGACGATCCATGAACGAGAAACAAAATCGGCCGGGGACTGCCATCGACGGTTTCCTCGGCAAGCTGTTTCCGGAAGATAAAGAGCTGAATATTTTCCTTATCCGCCCAATATTCGGATTTTACGAATTCCGCCATTCGGCACGCCCCTCCGCTTGTTCTCGGTCTACCGGATCATCCATAGATCACGTTCCAATGCATAGATACAGCGCCACTGCAGGAAATAGGGCAAAGCGAGGCCGAGGGCCAGCATTACCCGAAAATAATTCCCAGATGATCGCGCACCAAAGTTAGATCTTCGGACTTCATAGCGCCGACCAATGCAGAATTGGTGCGGATTCTTCGCCTAGTGCGGAAAACAGCTGATTATTTGCGTCCGATTGACCGTCTCCATAAACCAACATAGAAATTGGTTTGTTTTCAAATGACACCCGGCTACGTCGCACATGTCGAAAATTTCGACCGCATACGAGTCTCTACTGCAACTGCTGAATTCGGGCGCCTTTCCCGATCGTGGTCGGCTGCCCCCTGAACGGGAACTTGCGATCAAAATCGGCGTCGGGCGCAGCACGCTGCGCAAGGCGCTTGGTTTGTTGGAGGCAGAAGGCAGGGTATGGCGGCATGTGGGCAAAGGCACCTTTGTCGGTGGACCGCCAAATCCGGCGACTGGCGGTTTTCTTCAAACCGCAACACCGATTAGCCCAGCCGAAGTAATGGAAGCGAGGCTTGCCGTGGAACCCGTTATCGCGGGAACGGCCGCTCTACGAGCCACGGACGAGGACATCGCGTACCTCCGCCACTGCCTCGACAAAAGCGAGAACGCTCTTGATTGGGATACCTACGAGCTTTGGGACGCCACACTCCACCGCTCGGTCGCACAAGCGACCCACAACGGGCTTTTGTTGTCGATACTTGAATCGATCAACACGATCCGACAGCGACCGGAATGGGGACAATTGCGCCGCCACGCCTTGAATGCGGATCGCCATCGAGTTTATTGCTCCCAACACCGCGCCTTCGTCGATGCAATCGCCGCGCGTAACACTGCGGAAGCCGCCGCTCTCATGCAGAATCATATCGCAACAGTAATGCAAAATATGCTCGGCACTCCCGGCCCGGTACTTCAAGCCACCGAAAACTGATTACAAAAATCTAAAACAAAAGGGCGCGACGACCATCGCCGCCGCGCCCGTTCAAGGTTTTCCGGTCATTCTTATTATTCTTGCGTTTCCCCAACGCGCTTACGCTTCGACCGAAAGAACCGATCCCGGTTCGGGGACCGCTTCCGGTGCGAGCGCCGGTTCTGTATTCGGATCTCGGTTCTCGCGCAGAGCGTCTATACGCTCGCGCAAATGACGAAGCCCGACACGGGCGAACAATTCCTTCAATCGTGCCCGGTCGAGTTCACCGTCTTCACTGACGATACCCTCAGCTCGGTCGCCGAACCTTGCCTCCAACCGCGACTGCAGTCTTGCGGGGTCGAGCCGCCCGTTCTCGATCGCCGATTCCAAACGACTTACCCGCTGTTCCGAACGGATCTCAATTCTCTCGACCGCGCGGGCGACANGGGCTCGAAACGCTTTCTTCTTACGTGCATCGGCTTGACGATCCGCGGCTTCCTGACGGTCGGCCGCGTGACGCGTGTGAGCATCGCCGAGCGCATCCGCAGCGCGAGTTCGTGCGCTTCGTTGCGTATCGCCCGCCAATGCATTTCTAATTCTTTCGAGTCCGCCCTTGTTGTTCTCACCTTCCGCATCCGGGGAGGCGGGTTTCGGCGGTTGCAGCGCAAACGCTCGCGCCGCATTAACCAGTGCTCCTATAGGTTTCATCCTGTCCCTCTTTCGGTTCGTTTTTTTTTGGGAGAGAATCCCGGATTGAGCACCGCAAGAGCGATGCCAGATTTTTTCGAGAACGAATACTGATTGGCTATTTGATCAGTATTTGGTCGGTACTTCGGACATACGCCCGCGGACCAACCGCGCATTAGCCCCCCGGTAAATTTTTCCGCCTAACGCCGTCGCCTCTTGCCAAGCCTTCCCGCTTTGGGGCAGGTAATCTCACTCACATTTGCGGCTTCTCGAAGGAACAGATTCATGAATGGCGCCGAAAGCCTGGTGAAAACACTTTTAAAGGGCGGAGTGGATGTCTCCTTCGCCAATCCCGGTACATCGGAAATGCATTACGTCGCCGCGCTCGACAAAATCGACGGTATGCGTTGCGTGCTCTGCCTTTTCGAAGGCGTGGTCACAGGGGCTGCCGACGGCTATGCCCGCATGACAGGCAAGCCCGCCGCAACCCTGCTCCATCTCGGCCCAGGCCTCGGCAACGCACTCGCCAATCTTCACAACGCCAAGAAAGCCCGGTCCCCTATCGTCAACATCGTCGGCGAACATGCGACCCATCACGTCAAGTACAATTCTCCGCTAACCTCTGATATCGAGGGCATCGCGCGCCCGGTATCCGCCTGGGTCAAAACCTCTATGACCGCCGATGCGGTCGGTCCGGACGGCGCCGAAGCCATTGCGGCGGCCCGTCAAGCGCCAGGCCAAATCGCAACCTTGATTCTTCCCGCCGACACCGCTTGGAACGACGGCGGCGTTGTCGGCGAGGTCCCGCCTATCCCAGCGCCCGACCCTATTTCCGGCGACGCCATCGAGGCAGCCGCTGAAATGCTGCAAGAGAATGAACCGACACTGATTCTGTTAGGCGGAAGTGCGCTGATGGAAACGCCACTGGAAACGGCGGCACGGATCAAAGCCAAGACCGGCGCCGACGTCATGGCCGAAGGCATGAATACCCGCATCCAACGGGGTGTCGGGAGACTGCCCGTCATTCGAATTCCTTATCCGGTGCCGCAAGCGCTCGATATTCTGAAAGACTATCGCCAGATTCTTTTGGTAGGCGCTGCCGACCCGGTCGGTTTTTTCGCCTATCCCGGCAAGCCTAGTCGGTTGGCGCCCGACGGATGCAGAGTAGAAACGCTTGCGCTACCCGAACAGGATTGCGCGGGCGCTTTGATCGCTCTTTCTAACGCTGTCGGTGCCGACTCCGCCACACCGGAACTGCAACAGCCCGACCGTCCCGAACGGCCAACCGGCGCTATTACCCTAGATTCAATCGCCTGCGCCATCGGCGCCCTGTTGCCGGAAAATGCCATTGTCGTCGACGAGAGCGTTACTACCGGGCGCGGCTTCCTGCCGTTTACCGCCGGTGCAGGTCCCCATGATTGGCTGCAGAACCGCGGGGGGGCGATCGGGCTCGGCCTGCCTATGGCCACCGGTGCCGCGATCGCATGCCCTGACCGCAAGGTAATCTGCCTCGAAAGTGACGGCAGCGGCATGTATTGCCCGCAAGCTATATGGACCCAAGCGCGAGAAGGGCTCGACGTAACGACACTGATATTCGCCAATCGCTCTTACAATATTCTCAAGGGCGAGCTTGCCGGTGTCGGCGCCGGCAATCCAGGGCCCACCGCCATCGATATGTTGAGCCTGGACCGACCAACTATCGATTGGGTCGGCTTCACTAGAAGCCTTGGTGTCGAGGCAACGCAGGTCGACAATGCAGACGACCTTTGCACCGCTTTCGAACGGGCAATCGCCGTCGAGGGGCCCTCTTTGGTAGAGGTTGTGATCTAGCATTTGGACGGTAACGTATGCGTCTTGCGATTATTAACGACTACAAAAAGCTCTCGGGTTCGGCGGATTGGGATCAACTACCCGACGATATCGAGATCGACACTTTTCATGACCGGCTGACCGACCCAACGGCAGCAGTGGCACGATTGAAGCCCTACGACATCATCGTTACCGGCCGCGAAGAAACCCGCTTCGACCGCGCTCTCATCGAGAAACTTCCCAATCTGAAACTGTTCGTGACCCATGGACGGCGGAATGCTGCGCTGGATATGGACGCCTTTAAGGATCGCGACATCACCGTTTGCGGCACCGGGTATGGCTTCGAGATGGGCACAGTCGAGCTCACCTGGGCTCTGCTGCTCTCCCTCGCAAAAAACATCCCTTCGGAGTATGCCGCGGTCCAGCGGGGCGACTGGGGAATCGACTTACCGATGGGGCTAACCGGCAAAGTTCTAGGGGTGGCGGGTCTAGGCCGGCTCGGTGCCGGGGTCGCCCGAATTGGCCTCGCGATGAAAATGGACGTGATCGCCTGGAGTCAGAATTTGACACAAGATCGCTGCGAAGAGATCGGCGCAACGCTCGTCAGCAAAGAGGACCTTTTGGCGAAATCCGATTTCCTGTCGATCCATTTGGTCTTGAGCGAACGTACTCGTGGGCTAATCGGGCCGTCGGAGTTCGCGCAAATGAAATCGAGCGCCTACATCCTGAACACCTCGCGGGGACCGATCATCGATGAGCCTTCTATGATCGAGGCATTGAACAACGAAGTTATCGCCGGAGCCGGACTCGACGTCTTCGATGAAGAACCTCTGCCTAAGGATCATCCACTCCGCGCGATGCCCAATGTTTTGATTTCGCCTCACCTCGGCGGTCGAACGAAGGAGAATTTCGTCTCGCGCTATCAGGATTGTGTCGAGAATGTCCTCGCATGGCTGAAGCAGGAACCGGTTCGAGTCCTGACCTAAATCCCGCAAATACGGCGAATATCGATACGCCCGACAGTAGCGTCACCGGCAATCACCAATTCCAACCCATGCTCAGTAGCTTCCACGTCAGCCAGCCCCAACTTCCACCGGCAACGGATTGAGTCCGCGAATCAAATCCGCCCCCCGCTCTGCGATCATCAAAACCGCGGCATTGATATTACCACCGACGAGACCGGGCATGGACGAAGCGTCGATGACCCGGAGGGCTTCTATTCCGCGCACGCAAAGATATTCATCGAGTACGGCACCCTCATCGGCACCCATACGACACGTCCCGCAGGGATGCCGCGCGGTGACGGCAGTCCGGCGAATATAGGCATCGATATCCGCATCCGATTTGACATCGGCACCAGGCTGAACTTCGACATCACGGAACGGATCCAAAGGCTTCTGCATCGCCATTTCACGCACTAGTTTGAAACCGTCACGTAAAACCTGTTTGTCCCTTTCGGTGGAGAGGAAATTTTGCCGGATGCGCACTCTGTCGCGCGGGTCGGCGGACGTGAGCGAGATTTCTCCTCGGCTTTCGGGGCGTAACATCACCGGCCGACAACTGAACCCGTCCGGTCCAGAAGGGCGAATCACCGGGAACCAGGGCCCACCCCCATGAGGGATCGCTCGGAAGAAACACTGGATATCGGGTCTTTCCAGCGCAGGATCGGTTTTGAGAAATGCTGTCAGCCGACCGGGCACCATACTCGCCGGTCCGGTTCCCACGAGATAGGCACGCACCATATTGAAGGCGAGCCGGTCAAAGCGCATTTCGCGCTGAAAAGGGCCCGGCGAACGGCGGCGAAACTCGATCATGCTGGTCAGGTGATCCTGCAGGTCCTTCCCGACCCCGGGGTGATCCACAATTGGCTCGATACCCTGCTCTTTAAGGTGTGCCGCCGGGCCGATGCCCGACAACATTAGAACCTGCGGCGAATTGATAGCGCCCCCGCACAGGATCACCTCGCGTGTGGCCCCAACCGTCTCTTCGCCACCGGATTGCGCCAACCCGACCCCGACAGCGCGATCGTTTTCAATCAAAATACGCGTGACCAACGATTTTGTTCGCACGGTCAAATTTGACCGACCCATGGCCGGGCGCAAATAAGCGACGGCAGCCGTGCACCGCCAACCGTCACGAATCGTCAATTGCATGGTGGAAATACCATGTTGATCGGCACCGTTGTAATCGGCAACGAACGGATGCCCCGCGGCCTTTGCCGCATCGATATATGCGTCGAAAAGCGGATCGCGGTAACGGGGCTTGGAAATGGTAAGGGGGCCGTCGCCGCCCCTATAGGTATCGGCGCCACCTTCCCAACTTTCGGTGCGCTTGAAATAGGGCAACACGTCCGAATATCCCCAACCGGTGAGTCCCGACTGGCGCCATTGATCGTAGTCGGCGCGATTTCCTCGCACATGCGCCATCGAATTAATCGCCGACGAGCCACCGAGAACCTTGCCGCGCAACGTCTCGATCTCTCTTCCATCGAGATTGGGTTCCGGTTCGGTGTCATATCCCCAGTCATAACGACGATCGGCCCACAACTTGCCGACGCCGAGCGGAATATGGATGTAGGGATCGCGGTCACGACCACCGGCTTCCACCAACAGAACCGAGGCCCGGTCGTCCTCGCTCAATCGGTTCGCCAGAACGCAGCCTGCGGAACCGGCACCGATGACAATGTAATCGTAGGCTGGCGCCATCGTCGCTACGGGATTGCGGTAAAGAGCAGCATGACCTGCTCTTCGGCGCTTTGGTTCAGCGTCCAGCTTCGCATGAGATAGCTTGGGAAAAGCAAAAGGTCACCCGCTTCGCCGTCGAAGAAAATTTCCGTAACGTTCAGGTCGGTAACTTGCGATTTCTGGATGACGATCATCTCATCCGCCGACGGTGCGTGAAATTGGAGCCTCGCGCCACCCGACACCGAATTCACGAAATAGACGCCACTAACGACACTGTTGGTATCGTTATGAAGGTCACAGGAATCACCGGACCCCAAAACATTCAGCCAGCACTTGGTTATGCCCCCATTCCCGGTTTCATAGTCCAAGACATCGGCAAAACTGCCCACCTCTTCGGCAACGAATTCAACAAGATTTTCCAGGCCCGGGCGAAGATGCAATTCAGGCGCCGATACCATGGTCGAATACATCGTGCAGCCGAACTCTTTTGGCGGNGTACCGTCGAACTCACGCCGCAGCGCCTCAACCTCCGCTGCAACGCTTGCATTCAATACCGCCGCCTCCCGGAAGCGAGTGGTGTGGAGCACACCCGGGAACAACAGTAATGTTTCAGGAGACGGGTTCATCGTTTCCACTCACAACAGTGCATTGGCGGAAATTATGATGCGTTCTTCCTCGATCGCATTAGGTGCCACATTGTGCTTGACCGCGCTGTTGAAGATGATCATCTCCCCTTCGCGCGGCTGGATCGCGTGGGATGTCTCGTTGATTTCGGTGTCGACGCGTTTTTCCGGGCGAAACATCGAGAACGCATGCGGCGCGTGAAACCGAATTTCCGCACATCCCACCGGTGCTCTCACATAATAAACACCGCTTAGAATATTGTTGGGGTGTGTGTGGAGTTCATGGGCAAAGCCCTTTTTATAAACATTGACCCAACACTGGGTAAGCCGGATGCCCTGCGGCGAGGCGGCATAGCTCATATGCTCCGCGTATGACGCAAAGCAGGATCGCATCCAATCGGTGATCTCGGCAAAGTCGGGAATATCGTAAAGCCGCTCTTCGGCACCGTAGGTCGTGTAGACATCACTGGAATAACCGTCGAGACGCGCGTTCGGCGTGCGCTCACGAAGCGCATGCACCGCCCCGGTCAGGTCACGATTTACCCGGTCCGCATCGGGCATGGTGTAACGCTCGACGACGGTCGGGAATATCAACTGTAGCGAACGATCTTCATCGCTATGGGAAATGCGGTTTGGCATCGAACGATTTCAATAGCTTGGCCAATTGTACGTGACGCTACGGTAGCAAGGCACCGACGCAAACGAAAGTCCGCTATTGGGGCAGAGGAATGAAATCACTTTCGCCCGGCACAGGGACGAACCGTCCACCGGCCCAATCCTGCTTGGCCTGTTCGATACGATCCGGACGACTGGAAACGAAATTCCACCAAATATGCGGCTCGCCAGTTAGTGGCGTGCCGCCTAACAACATTAATTGCGCATCGCTTTTCGCAGCTATTTGACCAGCGTCATTTTCTCCCGCGATTACCATTTGTCCTGGTTCATATATCTTCCCGGCATACTCGACGTTGCCCTCGACCAGATAAAAACCGCGATCGGGATACTCATCCGGAAGGCTCAGGCTCGCACCGGAGTCCACCGACACATCCGCATAGAACATCGGCGAGAATGTTTTCACTGGCGAAACTGAACCGTAGGCGCTTCCTGCCAGCAAACGGATCGTCACACCGCCATCCTTTAAAAGCGGCAGGTCGAGGCGGGAATGGTTATGAAATTCAGGTTCGGTTTCCTCATCGGTGACCGGCAATGCAACCCAAGCCTGGATGCCATGTATAAATCGCTGACGCTTATGGAGATCGTCAGTCGCAGTGCGCTCGGAATGGACGATGCCACGGCCGGCGGTCATCCAGTTGATGTCTCCTGGGCGCACACTTTGAATTGACCCCAGGCTATCACGATGCACCATCTCGCCTCGGAACAGATAAGTAACGGTAGCGAGGCCGATATGAGGATGCGGGCGCACATCGATGCGTTGACCGGTCGCCAGGGTGAGTGGGCCCATATGATCGAAAAAAATAAAGGGTCCGATCATTTGCCGCCCCTTGGTAGGTAGCACGCGCCGAACGGTGAAATCGCCGAGGTCCGACTCACGGCCTTCGATGATTTCCACCATCTTAAACGGCCCCTATTCCGCTGCCTCGGTTTGGCGATTTAGAAACGCGGCTTCCATTTCACGACGCAGCTGCACTGCCTCAGCCTCCTCGTCGATTTCCACATCTTCCCAGCGTACGGTTTCGCCCTTGGCCAGCGCGCGCTTCAACGTCACCCCGTGGGAAAGGCCAATCGGCAGGTTTCCGGCCGCTACGCTATCGGCGGCGGGTTGAATGTTGCCCCAGACTGAAAATCCACCTTCGCCATCAAGGACCGAGCCTTTCGCCAAATCGGTTTTAGCAACTGCCGCTACATCGGCCTGAAATACGCTGGGACAACCGGTCGCCATTCCGTCGCGCGCGGCCCGTACCACCGAAAATCCAAGTTCCAGCCCGATAAGATGGAACGGTTTATACATCGATGCGTAACGCCCACCTTCCGAGGCAAGTCCGTACTCCTCGAAACAGGCAGCGGTGTAATCGTTAGGCGCCTCGATCACCACATAGACGCCCCAGCGAAGATTGTTTTCTACATCGGTACCGTCGGGCTCTTTCGACGAAATCACTTCCACTTGACCCTTGTGATCGAGGCAACCACCTTCCGCTGACGGTTTCAGAACCTCCTGCAATCGCGTTGCCGGGCACGGCGGAAAGGACAAGCCGTCCGGCGCCGGGCTGAGACCAGTGGCATTCGCCACCGCCGCCATTTCGATTGCCGATTTAGTTCCGTCTACGAAGGAGGTGAACATGCGGGGGTTCATTCCCGCTGCCGCTGCCCGATTGGGCGACAATCCGTAGTGGGTCCATACGGTATCGGGGTTCGCGTCGTGATCTCCGGGTACATATTTGGTCCCTTTGCCGGCCGCGACCACGGAAAACCCGCACGTGCGCGCCCAATCGACCAGTTCGCAAATCAACGCCGGCTGGTCGCCATAAGCGAGCGAATAGACGACCCCGGCTGCCGCCGCACGTTCGGCCAAGAGCGGGCCGATGAGCGCGTCCGCTTCGACGGTGACGTTGACCACATGGTGACCACCCTCGAAACTCGCCAATGCATGACGGATCGCCGCCTCGGGGTCGCCTGTCGCCTCGACCAACACGTCGATCTCGTCTGAGCCCGCCAGCGCCACAGCGTCGGTTACAAAGTTAACTTGCTCGATCGTGGTTTCGTCCCAGCCCACCCGTTGGCAGGCTTCGCGCGCACGAGACGGATCGAGCTCGGCGATCGCGCGAACTTCGACTTCGGGCATGCTCGGAACTTGAGACAGAAACATGCTGCCGAACTTACCGGCCCCGACCAGCCCCACGCGAATAGGATTTGGAACATTCATGCGCCGGACTATAGCGAGCATGCTTCGGTTCAACCAGCCACCAATCCGGGTTCAATCAATGCAATTCACTTCGCATATGCAAAAATTTTATTGCAATGCACAATTTTTCTATATAGTATTGAAAACACGTCGAAGATACATATATCCGCGTAAGATTTTGTGCAACGCACAAAAGGCGAAAGGAGCATACAGGAGCACCCCAATGAGCAATGTCATTTTGATAAATCTCATGTCGGCCGCATTGATGGCAGCAATCTTTTTCGTACTTCCGAAAAAGATGACACCTGCGGTACGGATTTTGAGCGCGTTCTCGGCTGGTTTCCTGGTGGTGACTCTCGTCCAATCCGGTGCAACGCTTTCGTAGGCTGGATGCGCTACAGCAGACTTCCTCCCCTAGCCGTCATAAACGGCATTCTACCTCCACAAAAAAAGGGGACCCGGTATCGGGTCCCCTTCTTTTTTGGATTTCCGAGCGGATTAACTCAAATAATCCTTCTTCCATCGTTTGAAATCGTCGCCACGGGTGACCTGATTCAACAGATCCGACGAGGCTCCTTCCAACTCTTTCGGATCGGCACCTTCGCGCAGGGCTTTCAGCGTATCGTAGGCCGCCTTGATCGAGGCCATGATCGGCTTGTGACCTTGCAGAGCAAATCGAACACGTTGTCCCGCGAGGTAATCGAGGTCCCGCATTTCGTCCGGCGTACTCCCGAGCATGAGTGGAATCTTAACGGCGCTTGAAACCGCTTCCAGCTCATCACGGGTCGTGATGCCGGCCAAGAACATGCAATCGACACCAGCTTCTTCATAGGCCTTGGTCCGCGCCACCGCATCCTCGACACCATTGACCCCGGCCGCGCTCGACCGCCCGGCAACGACCAAACTCGGGTCCTGGCGCCCTTCAAGCGCGGCCTTCATTTTGCCAACGCCCTCTTCGATCGAGATCAACCGAGTGGTGCCGACGGTCCCAAACGCTTTCGGCAGTTCGGTGTCTTCGATGGTCAGCATGGCAACGCCCGCACTTTCGAGTTCTTCGACGGTACGTTTGACGTTAAGCGCATTGCCGTAGCCATGATCCGCATCGACGATCAACGGCAACTGACCTGCGCGATTAATGCGGTAGGCCTGGCCGGCGAATTCGCTAAGCGTGAGTACGATATCGTCCGGAGATCCGAGTACGGAGAGAGACCCCACCGAACCCGCAAACATGCCGGCTTCAAATCCGATATCCTCGGCCATGCGTGCCGACATTGCGTCGAAAACGGAGCCAGGGTGATAGCATTTATCACCTTCGAGATAAGCGCGGAACTTTTCGCGGCGATTGGTCCAATGCATGTGGAATCCCCCCTATGGATTTTTTGAATTGTTGCCTACGCTAATCAAGCCTCGGCACCAGCGCAAGTACCCGCCTCGGTCAGAGGATCTCCGAAATTTCGTTGAACGCGAACCGACGGCCACGAGGCCTCATGCCGGAAGGATCGCCATAGCCGATGTTGCAGAGGAAATTCGATTTGATCTCTGTTCCTGCGAAGAACTCCTTATCCACCGCCTCATTATTAAAACCTGACATCGGCCCCACATCGAGGCCGAGCGCGCGGACCGCCAGCATAAAATAACCGCCCTGCAGCGAGCCGTTGCGAAAGGCGAAAGTTTCAGCAGCTGCCGCATTGTCGGCGAACCGGGCGCCACCGCCTTCGCGCCCCGATAACTCGTCGAATGTTTCGTGGAAAGCAAGGTCATGGCCGATGATCGCGGTCGCCGGGGCCGTCATGGTTTTCTCCACGTTCCCCTCGTTCAAGCAGGGAATCAAACGCTTCTTGGCTTCGTCGCTTTTGACGTAGAGCACTCGGACCGGCTGCGCGTTATTGGCAGTCGGCGCCATGATGAACACATCGTGGAGCTGATGCAGCAATTCGTCGGAAACCGGCGCATCGGTCCAGGCACGCAACGACCGTGCCTCGCGGAATAGAAGGTCGAGGCCGTTATCGTCCAAACTTGAAACTCGTTGCTTAAGTGCCGCTGCCGCTTCGGCAGCGAATTGTTGATCTTCTGACATATCGCCGGGCTCCTATTGAAAAACTCCAAAATCGATGCCGAGCAATATAGATCGACCGGTCAAGCGTTCAAATCGATCCTCAGATTTAAACTCACATCTACCTCGGCCCGCGTGCCGGGCGGCATCACGGTAGTGGATTCCCGCTCCTCGATCACTGCCGGGCCGTCAATCACGTCGCCTTCGACCAAGGCATAACGATCGTAGACGTCACATGGCGCAAAACCCGTTTCGGCAAAGTAGACCTCACGCTGACCTTTTAATTTATTCCCGTCGGCCGGTCGCTGGCCCCGGAAATTAAGCGCGATATTGGGAACCGGTGCGGTGGCTGACAGACGCCAGCTCATGGTCTCAATCGGGACGTCGGTTACCGCACGCTCGAACAGGGTTCGATAGCTATCGAAAAATCCGGCGCGCAAGTCCTTGGTGTGGGCATCGGCGAGTTTTCCGGTTGGAACGGGGACCGAAATTTCGAATCCCTGACCCACATGACGCATGTCGGCTTTGCGTTCGAAAGCTATTTCCGATTTCTTCGCGCCGGCTTCGACCAGAAGCGACGTCGCCTCCGCCTCCATGTCATCGAACAATCCATTGAGATGATCCCAATCGATTTGCTCCAGCCGCGCGACATAGCTGCGGACGTAATCGACAGCAGGCGCCGCAACAAGGAAACCAAGGGCGGACGTTACGCCAGCACCCAACGGAACGATCACATGGTCCAGCTTCAAAAGTCGCGCCATGTGGCAGGCATGGACAGGCCCCGCGCCGCCAAAAGCGATCATGTCGTATCGGCGCGGATCGCGGCCTTTTTCGGCGAGATGCATACGCGTCGCCGCGGCCATGTTTTCGTTCACCACATTGTGGATGCCAACCGCCGCTTCCAGCACACTGAGTCCAAGCGGTTTCGCCACTTTTTCCTCGATCGCCCTTTCGACCTCGGTCAAATCCAGTGCCATCTCGCCGCCCAGGAAATAATCCGGATTTAGATATCCGAGGAACAGATCCGCATCGGTGACGGCCGGCTCCGCGCCGCCCTGGCCATAGCACACAGGCCCCGGTTGGGAACCGGCACTACGAGGTCCCACTTTCAAAAGTCCCATCTGGTCGACCGCGGCGAGGCTGCCACCTCCCGCACCAATTTCGATCATGTCGACCACCGAAACTTTAAGCGGCAAGCCCGATCCTTTGGCGAAGCGGCGCACGCGCCCGGCCTCGAAATCATGCTTGCGGTCGGGCCGACCTCCATCGATCAAACACATTTTGGCGGTGGTCCCGCCCATATCGTAAGAGATCAGATTTTCCGTATCGGTCAGGGTGCTGTAATAGGATGCGGCCATCGCACCCGCTGCGGGACCGGATTCGATCAAACGGATCGGATAGGCTTCCGCATCCCTCACCGTGGTGATGCCACCGCCGGACAGCATGACATAGAGCGTCCCGTCATGCCCGGCGTCGCTCAATTTACCCGCCAGCCGTTCGAGATAGCTCTGCATCAGCGGCTGCACATAGGCATTCGCACACGCAGTGCTGGTCCGTTCGAATTCGCGAATTTCCGGGGCCACCTCGGACGAAATCGTTACCGGCAAATCGCCATACAGATCGGCAACGATTCTTTTCGCCGCCCGTTCATGATCAGGATTGCGATAGGCGTGCATGAACGAGATGGCGAGTGCTTCGACGTTCTCGTCCTGGACCAAACTATCGAGCGCGGACCGGAATCCGGCCTCATCGAAATCCAACAGCACTTCGCCATCCGGCGAAACCCGCTCGGCAACGGTTTTCCGCAGGTGGCGCGGGACCAACGACGGCGGCGCCTCGATGAAGAGATCGTAAAGGTCGTAACGAATTTCCTTACCCATCTCGAGCGCGTCGCGGTGCCCCTCGGTACTGATCAGCCCGACTTTTGCGCCGGTGCGCTCGATAATGGTGTTGGTTATCAAGGTCGTGCCATGGACGAGATTGTCCACATCCTTCGGATCGGTCTCGGACTCCGACAGCAGACGCGCCACCCCTTCCATGATCGCAGCGCTCGGGTCTTCAGGGGTCGTTAGCTGCTTGCCCGTGAAAATCTGATCGCGCCCCTCATCGACGAGCACGAAGTCGGTAAAGGTGCCGCCAACGTCGACACCGATGCGCACGCGTCCTGCCATCAGCTCAATCCGTAATCCCGCTTGGCGGCTTCCGCCGAGATATAGCCATTCTCGATGTCGTCGCGCACTTGATCTCGATCACGCTTGGCCGGATCGCCATATCCGCCGCCGCCCGCATAACTCATTTGAAGCCGAATGCCCGGAGCGATCGTGGTGCGCGATTTTTGGTGCGGTATCGTTCCGTCGCTAAAACTGATGCGGCTTGTTCCGCCTTCGAGGCCGCCGAGAATACCCGTCGCCGGATGGCGCCAACGATCCGACAATAGCGAGAGTTGCAACGGCTCCTCGGCCCGCGATTCGATTTCGCAATCCTGACCGAGGCCGCCGCGGTAAGTTCCGGCGCCTCCGGAATCTTCCCGGAATTCCTTTTTCCAAACGATCAGCGGCGCCACGCTTTCGAAAGCCTCGATGCTGCCAGCGCCCGAGTTCGTCGGGAACGCAGTGGTCGAAAGACCGTCCTTTTCAGGGCATGCGCCCATGCCGCCGCTGGCAAACAGAATTTGCGTGAATCGATTGCCCTTCGGGCTAACACCACTGAAGACCGCCCGCATGGTCGGCGCGCTACCGCTGTCGGCGATCACTTTGTCCGGCACTGCCTGGGCCAAGGCCGCATAAATTACGCCGGCGAGCATGTGGCCCGTCAGTTGGCGCGCGTTGCAAGGCGCCGGATATGTGGGATTTAGGATCGACCCCTCGGGCGCGACCACCTGGATCGGCCGGTAGGACCCTTCGTTCCTCGGCGTCAACGGATCGAGCGCACATTTTACCGGATATGCCGAATAGGCGTGCGTATAGTTCATCACCGTATTCAGGCCGCGATTGATCTGTTTCGACGTGCCTTCATAGTCGATCTTAAGGTCGCTGCCCTTAACCGTGACGGTGCATTCGAGGTGGGTCTCATCCTCGTCGAAGCCGTCCGCATCGAGGGTCGCGTGATACGCTCCATCGGGGACTTCCTCAATAGCATTCCGCATCGCTGTTTCGGCTCGGCCCTGTAAGGCCGTCGAGAGGCGCGATAAGTCGTCGAGCTCCGAATCATCGAGGAACTCAATTAACCGCCGCCCACACACCCGATTGGCGGTAACCTGCGCGTTGAGGTCGCCCAGCACCTGTTCGGGCAAACGCACATTGCCGAGGATCATTTCCTCCACATCCTGGTTGGGCTCGCCTTCGATCAGGAACTTGATTGGCGGTATGCGGAGACCTTCCTCGTATAGCTCGCGGCAGTCTGCCGACCATAGCGACCCACCGATATCCGGTGAGTGCGCAATCGAGCCGGAAAAACCCACCAGCTTTCCACCCCGGAAAACCGGCATCGCCATTGTGATGTCCGGTAAATGACCAGTCGCCAGCCATGGATCGTTGGTGATGACGCAATCGCCGGGCTTCCAAGTCTCCGGCGGAAACTTGGCAAGGAAATGCTTCAGCGTGATCGGCAGGATGCCCGCAAAGGACGGGATACCTCCGGTATTCTCGCTGAGAGAGTCCCCGTTTACATCCATCAAAACAGTGCCGAAATCGTTCGACTCGCGAACGATGGTCGAAAAAGATGTCCTGAGCAGTGCCGCCGCCGATTCATCGGCAATCGAGATCAGCCGGCTCCAGAATATTTCGAGCGTTACCGGATCGAAGTCACCGTCTGCACTTTGAGGCCCTCCCGTCGCCATAGGTCAAGCCGCCTTCTTCTGGCCGACTTCGGGCGCGACCTTGTCCATGAACAGCCGAATACTATTCTCGACCACCTCATGAGGCGCTGACCCGAGACGGAATTGCAGGATCAGTCCGCCGACGCCAACCGCATCGATTTCCGCAATCTGCTCGGCCACCGTCGCCGGCGACCCGCAGAGCAGACTGTGTTTTGTGACATTCCGCGCAGCGGTCTTTTTCGGCGCGGCGCCGGTCTCGATACTTTTATCGAGGGTCAATCCGCGCGATTCATAAACCTGCTTCCGCATCGCCATACGGTGGTCCCGCTGGCCTTCGAAGAAGGGTATGCCAATCCGCTCCGCCTCGTCGTCGGTATCGGCGACAAATATGTTTTTCCAAATCCACGTTTGGTCGACGCACTTCTGTATATGTGCTTCGTCGAAACCTGCCTCCGCCATAGTCGCCCGATAGGCGTCCATGCGTTGCTGAATGATATCGACGGATTGGACATTCATTAAAAAAGGCTTCCCTTCGCGCGCTTGGCCCAGCATCGACTCTTCGCCGGAACAGGCGCGGATCATAAACGGATGCGGGTCGGAGTAAACCTTTGGCCGTAGCACCGGCAACCAGATATCCCAATATTTGCCCTTATGTTCGTAGTCCTCGGTCGTCCACGCTTTGACCATGATTTCTTCGGCCTCGAGCAAGCGCTCATAGGCCTCGTCCGGATCGATGCCGAACCCGAGATAGTCATAAATATTGTAAGCGGTGCCGCGACCGAGACCGACGATCAAGCGGCCCTTGCTGAGATTGTCGATCATGGACAGCTGCTCAGCGAGCCGGATCGGGTGATGGAGCGACATTTGCGCTACGGCAAACCCAATTTTGATTTGCTTGGTCGCGGCCGCAATGGCGGCGGCGAAGCTTATGGGATCAACATAGGCGCAGTTACCGTCGAAATGATGTTCTGCGAGCCATACCGAATCCATACCAAGCTCGTCACACAGCTTAGCCTCCGCCATAGTCTCGTCGATGACGCGCTCGTCGTCGGCTGGATCGGGACATTGCGGAAACAGAAAGTTGCTGAATTTCATAGTTTCGCTCCTGTGATGGCTTCAGGCTTTGCTTCGGATTCACCTTTGGCCGTCGCCGTGAGAAATCTTGTCTTACCTTTTTGAATATGCGCTGCCAATGCCCCACCGGCACGTTCCGGATCACGGGCAACGAGCGCAGCGAGAATTTGCCGATGCTCTCGATCGGATTCGGCGAACCCAACGGACAGACTTTGCCGCCGATAAAGATGAAGTTCCTTGGAAAGCCCATCGCAAATCGAACGAAGCCGGGTGTTGTCCGCAAACTCGATTATCCGATCGTGAAATTCACGATTGAGTTCGTAATAACTCTCGAAATCTGCTTTTGCAGCAGCGTTCGTCATGCGCTCGACCATTTCAGACAGGACGTCGATCTGGTCGTCCGTAATGCGCAACGCAAGCGTTTCGCCCGCAAGACGCATCAAAGACGCGCGCAAATCATAGACGTCGATGGCGTCTTTCTCTGTTACCTCGCGCACGAAACAACCGCGATTGACGATAAATTGCAGTAAACCCATTTCGGCTAGCGCTCGGCAGGCCTCCCTTATCGGACCACGACTGATACCGAGTTCGGCAGCCAGGGAATTTTCGTTGATACGGGCGCCGGGTCGAAGCACGCCACTCACTATTCGTTGCTCGATCTCCTCTTGCGCCACGCTCGCCAGGGATCGCGGCTTAACCAATCTTAATTTTGCTTTCGCTTGCATAAATAGTGAAACCGCTCAGACAGTGGACGAAAATTGACTGGTGAGGACACCGTCATCGGAACGTCAATTATTGTCAACAATTTTATTTATATGACTGTGTTTACGATATAATTTTCGACTTTTTCGATGGCATCACTAAGCAAATCGTCGTCTCTCGGCGCCCCATTGCGGAAAAATTCCGATCCGCGTAAATTCGCCGCGCACGTCAAAGAAAATCAAAAATTACGCTTTGCATTCAACGCTATCTTTGATTGAGGCCAGCGTTTGCCAGGAGGAAAATCCGACGCCATGTCCGAATCCGACAATATTATCGTCGATACAACCGCCAAGATTCTAAACGATCTCTGCGATCCCCAAACCATCAACAACGCCAACGACGAGAGCTGGAAAGCCCCACTTTGGCAGGCGCTCGAGGAAAATGGTTTGACACGCACCTGGGTGCCCGAGGAATTCAATGGCGTCGGCGCCGAAATTGCCGACGGTTTCGAAATCCTTCGCATCGCCGGCCAGTTCGCCATTCCGCTGCCCCTCGCGGAGACGCTGCTGGCGGGTTGGTTGCTGTCCGAAGCCGGTGTTTCAGTTCCCGAAGGTATGCTGAGCGTCGCTCCCGTCAACGAGCATGACACCATCACGCTGAACGACGACGGAAGTCTTGCGGGCAAAGCACATCAAGTTCCGTTCGGTCGCGACGTAGCACAAATCGTCGTTCTCGCAAAAAAAGGCGACGGGACCGCTCTGGCATTGGTCAATCGCGAAGATTGCGTCCTGCAGCAGCACGACAGCCACGCCAAAGAGCCTCGTGATTCGATCGAGTTTGACGGGGTCACACCGGTCGAATGTGTCGACACCGAACTTACCCTCGATCATTTGATGCGCATGGGCGCCGTGGTCCGGTGCGCCGAAATGGGCGGCGCACTGCAGCACATTCTCAACATAGCGGTCGAGTATTCCAAAGAGCGCGAAGCTTTTGGCCGTACCATCTCCAAGTTCCAAGCCGTACAACACAATCTGGCGCAGCTCGCCGGCGAAGCTGCCGCTGCGGTCTCCGCCGCTACCTCCGCCGCCGACACCATCAATAGCGGCGACGGCTTCAACGAGGCCGGCCTGCTCGAGATCGCCAGTGCCAAAATTCGTGTCGGCGAAGCTGCCGGCAAAGGCGCTGCCATCGGACACCAGGTGCACGGCGCCATCGGTTACACCACCGAGCATATGTTGCATCGCTACACCCAGCGGCTTTGGAGCTGGCGTGACGATTTCGGCAGCGAAAGCGTCTGGGCGGTGCGCCTGGGCGAGATGATCGCCGCGAATGGGGCGGACCAATTGTGGCCCACCCTCGCTGCCCGTTAAATTCGAAATACGAAGGACGTAAAAATGTCTGTGGATATCAAGTTCGACCCGATCCGGCTCCCACAAATTTGTCAGGACCTGCGCGCGGAAGTGCGTGAGTTTCTGCGCGAGGAGGAAGCGGCCGGCACCTTCGACCGGCGTGAGAACGCCATGGGTGGCATCTTTAACCGGGAATTCAGCCGCAAGGTCGGCGCGAAAGGCTGGATCGGCATGTCGTGGCCGAAAAAGTATGGCGGCCACGAACGGACCTTCCTCGAACGCTATGTAGTGACCGAAGAAATGCGGGTCGCCAATGCGCCGGTACGCGGTCATTTCACTGCCGACCGGCAGAGCGGACCCATGCTGCTGAAATTCGCCAATGAGGATATCAAAATGGATGTCCTGCCCCGCATCGCGGCTGGCGAGTGCGCCTTCTGCATCGGCATGAGCGAGCCATCCAACGGCTCCGATCTTTTTGCTGCCCGCGTCAAGGCGACCAAGACTGACGGCGGATGGCTGATCAACGGTACCAAAATCTGGACCAGTTACGCCCATATGGCGGACTACATGATCGCACTCTTTCGCACCTCTCCCGCGACCGAAGAAAACCGCCGCCATGGTCTGACGAACTTCCTGGTCGACCTCAAAAATTTCGACAACATCACGGTCAACCCGGTGGTCAATCTCAGAGGCCAGCACGAGTTCAACGAGGTGGTCTTCGAGGACACCTTTATTCCCGACGATTATGTGCTCGGTGAAATCGATGGCGCGTGGAAACAAGCGACCAGCGAGCTTGCCTATGAACGGAGCGGTCCGGAACGTTTCCTGGAAACCTCATACGTGTTGTTCGAACTCGCCCAGGTGTTAGGTGCCAAACCCGATGCCCGCGCCGCCGAAGGGCTCGGCCGCTTGGTCGCGGGACTTCATACGCTGCGGCGCATGTCGGTTTCGGTCAACGGCATGCTTCAAGCAGGCCAAGAGCCAACCATTCAAGGGTCGCTGGTAAAAGACCTCGGCACCATCTGGGAACAGGAGCTGCCGTCCAAAGCACGGGATCTTGCCACCTTCGTTGCGCCCGATGACAGCAACCGCGCTTCCTTCGATATGCTGTTGAACTATGGCATCCAGGTTGCACCCAAACTCACTATCCAGGGCGGTACCACCGAAGTTCTGCGCGGCATCATCGCCCGTGGACTGGGGCTGCGCTAGCCGACAGAACCCATGCCCGATATTCACGCAATGCTGTACCCGGCGACTGTCGCGGTCGTCGGGGCCTCGAACGACAAATCCATCCTGCGCGGCCGCACGATGGAAGTACTGCTTAGCCATCCCTATCAAGGCAAGGTTTATCCCATCAGCCGGAGTGCCGACGAAGTCTTCGGCCTCAAAGCTTACAAATCCGTTGCCGACGTACCGGAACGGATCGATCTCGCGCTTTTGATCATTCCTGCTCAATTCATCATCGAAGAGCTGGAGCGCTGCGGCGAGGCCGGCGTAAAAGCCGCACAGATCATTACATCGGGTTTTGCCGAGGGCGGCGGCGAAGAAGGTACGGCTTTACAGAAAAAAATCGGCGAGATGGCCGAGAAGTACGATATGGCGATCGGCGGACCGAACTCGGAAGGGTTCGCCAATATGGCGACGTCGCTCTGCACCACCTTTAGCCCCGCTGTCGCCGAGACCACCGTGCCCCTAATTCCCGAATACCGTACCAGCGGGCTTGTGGCTGCCATAGCGCAAAGCGGCGGGTCTGGATTCGGGCTTTACGATCAAGGTCGTCCCAAAGAACTGCCGTTCAGCCATGTCATCACCACAGGCAATGAAGCAGCGCTCGAAATATTTCAGTTCATCGATTACCTGATCGATGACGGAAGCACGGACGCGTTTCTGCTGTTTCTGGAAGACGTCAAAACGCCGGAAATTTTCCAACGCGTCTCAGAGAAAGCCCTCCGCGCCGGGAAACCGATCATCCTCACCAAGATCGGCAAGTCCGAGGCGGGACGGCGCGCGGCCCAATCCCATACGGGCGCCATGACCGGCTCCTACGACACCTATAAGGCAATGTTTCAGCGTTATGGGATCATCGAGGGCAAAGACCGCGAGGAGATGTGCGATATCGCAGCGGGCTTTTCGCATTTCGGGGACCGGCTGCCGCTCGGCAAGCGAGTTGGCATCTGCACCGGCTCGGGCGGTTCCGGTGGCTGGATGGCGGAGACCTGCGTCGCCGCCGGGCTCGAAGTACCTTTGCTCGATGATGTTACGCGCGCCAAGATTGACGCGCATTTGCCGAGCTACGCCACGTCGCAAAACCCGGTCGACGGCACGGCCGGGTCGATCCGCAAGATCGGGTACAGCGTGCTCGGCGAATGGGTCGCGGCCTCGGACGAAGTGGACTCGGTCATCATCGTAACCTCGGCCCGCCACGCGCGCATTTTTTCCGGCGAAGGTGACAATCTGGCCCGCGTCGCACGGGAAGCAACAAAGCCCATCGTTATGTGCACCTATACGCTGCCCGGTGAGGAATCCACCCGCATGATCAACGAGGCGGGCTATCCGTTTTTCATGAATATGCCGAACTGCGCCCGCACCGTTCGCGAGATGGCGGATTATCGAGCCCATCGCGAAGCTTTCCTTAAAATTCCCGAAATCGGTCCACGCGACTCTAACCGCGAGAAAGCTGCTCGCGCGGCACTCGTCGATCAAAACGCCGCTCTCTGCGAATATGAAGCTGCGGAAATTTTGGCGCCTTACGATATCGACTGCGGCGCCGGAGGATTGGCATCCTCGGCGGAAGCGGCGGCGGAACTCGCCGAAGCGATCGGCGGGCCGGTCGCACTCAAAATTCAATCGCGCGGTATTCCACATAAGTCGGAAGCCGGTGGCGTAAAATTGAACCTCACCGGAAATGCCGAAATCGAAAAGGCCTACAGCGAAATTCTCGCAAATGCCGAAAGCCACGCAGCCGACGCCGAAATCGATGGCGTGCTGGTGCGCCCGATGGCCGGCGAAGGCGTCGAGATGATTCTTGGTCTCAAGCATGACGAGGCATTCGGCCCGATGTTGCTTGTGGGTCTGGGCGGTATTTTCGTCGAAGTCTTGAAAGACGTGTTGCTGTTACCGACACCGCTGGCGAAGGAAGAGGCGTTAGCGGCGCTCGACCGCCTCAAAGGTGCCGCGATGCTCGACGGTGTACGCGGCAAGCCAGCAGCGGATAAAGAAGCGCTCGCGGATTTAATGTTCAAGCTCGGTCAGTTTGCCTCGGAAACCTCGGGCGTTGTCGCGGAGCTGGATCTCAACCCGGTAATCGTCCACGAAGACGGCAAAGGTCTTACAATCGCCGACGCGCTGATCGTTACCGGTCCAAGCGACTAGGGTATTTCAACGTAACGATACTGATTGCGGCCTACATAGGCAGAGCGCCCAAACTCGGCTACCGCATCGTAGATCGCCCGGCGTTGAAAACTCCCGACATTGGCGGAAGCCATAGCCGCCCGCATCAATTTGTCGGAAAACTCGCGGTCTTTCTCGCGCGCCTCCAATCCTTCCACGTCCTGCCAAGCGACGTAAAGAAAGTCATGAACGATAGCGGCTTCCAGGTGCGGCCCAACCCGGCCGATGATTCCTCGGACGACCGAGGGCACCGATGTGAGGTCGGTCAGCATGCCTTTTGGAACGGTAATTTCGTAACGACCGGCGGGTAAATCGATATCATCCCGCGAAACGGCATCGCCGTTATCTTCGAATTCGTCATCGTCGCCGAATTCTTCTCTATCGACCGTATCCAGCCGGAAGCTGACTTTATAATCCGCCCCGACCACATACTCCGCGTCGCTGTCCGTTCGCTGACGCACGGACTCGATACCGCGATAAAGGATAAGCGGCGTGTGATATTCGAAATCAACGACAGTCATTTCGAAATCTGCGCATTCTTCGCGCCCGAGCCACTCCGCAGGATAGGGATTGTCCAATTCCGGTTCGAAATAATCCATCGTTCTGCTCCCGACGAGTTTTATACACGTCAAAATTTAAACGCCGGCGCATTAAAATTCTATTAAGGTTGGTGGATGGCCCCAACGGGACAGGCGATGTAAACTAGCGGCGATTTTCCACTGGATGAGTCCCATGACCCGCGAGTTCGACCTTAACCCACTTTCGGATGTACTCGGCGCAGAAGTGCGCGGTCTCGACATCAACACACCACTGTCCGCTGAAACGATCGCAGAGTTGGAAGCGGCCTGGGTCGAGCACCAGATTTTGCTTTTCCGCGATCTCGACTTGGACCCGGCACGGCAGGTTGCGTTTTCGGCCGAACTGGGCCGGCCCTCAAGCCATACCCAATCGGCCTATTCGCACCCGGACCATCCGGAAATTTTCATCATCTCGTCGAATTTCGACAAGAAAGGTAAGCCAATTGGGGCGACGCCGGCACGGATGTGGCATTCGGACGGGCAATACACCGCAACGCCGCCGGCGGGCACCCTGTTTTTCGGCCGCGACGTGCCGTCTGTCGGCGGAGATACGCTCTTTGCCTCGATGATCGCCGCCTACGATGCGTTGGACGCCGAGATGAAAACGAAAATTGATGAGCTCGACGTTTTGCACAGCAGGGTAAAATCCTATGTCAAACTTCATCCGCCGGGCAAAGACGTGCGTAGTCAGTTGAGCGAAGAAGAGAAAGCCAGCTTCCCCGACGTGGTTCATCCGCTGGTTCGGCCGCATACGATCTCCGGCAAGAAGGCGCTCTACCTGCGCGGCAACGCGGGGCAAAACGTCATCGGCATGGATGAGGAAGAGAGCGACGAATTGCTCGATACGCTCGCCATTTTTGCGACCCAGGAGCGGTTCGTTTATCGTCACTCCTGGAAACGGGGCGACGCTATCCTGTGGGATAACCGCTCGGTGATGCATATGGGAACGCCTTACGATACGGATTCGGGATTGCGTTATATGCACCGCACCGTGATTCAGGATCGCACCCTCAAAGCTACTTAATCTTTGTGATTTAATCGACTAAGACCGACCGTACGATAGGATACGACAGGACACGATAGGAAAAGGGAGACCGACAATGGCCCAGACCGCTTTCCAACCCGACGATGCCATCGACTTCAAAACCGACGCGACGCGGAAACTCGCCGAGCATGCAGCCGCGCTCAGCTACGACGACTTGCCGCAACCGGTAATCGACCTCACCAAACGCTGCGTTCTGGATACGCTCGGCGTCACCACCGGCGCCAGCGGACTGATCGAAGAAAGCCCGGTGCTGAAAGATTATGTCCGCGATCAAGGCGGCAAGGCGGAAGCCACCATTTGGGGTTTCGGCGACAAGGTGACCGCCATGCAGGCCGCCTTCGTCAACGGCGCCATGGGCCATATGCTCGATTTCGACGATATCGGCGGCGGGCATCCAAGCATCGTTACCGTACCGGTCGCCTTTGCGGTGGCCGAAAAGCTCGGCGGCGCGTCAGGCAAGGATTTCATCACCGCGATTGCCGCTGGCGTGGACGTATATGTGCGCGCCAATCAGGCAATCACCGTCCATGACTGGACGATGACGGAAGGTTGGTTCGCGACCCAACTGTTCGGATACATCGCAGGTGCCGTTACCGCGAGCCACCTCATGGGGGCGGATGCGGACCAGATGGAAAATGCTATGGGCATTGCCTACAACCAGCTGGCGGGTAGCCGCCAAATGGCAACGCCCGCCTCAACCCACATGCGCGCGATGCAAGCGGGTTGGAGCAGCCAAGGCGCGGTACAAGCGGCCGAACTCGCCGCATGCGGCCTCATCGGCGACAAAGAAGTTTTCGAAGGCCGCTACGGTGTCTACCACAACTACGTCAGCCATCGGGACACCGAGCCGGATTGGGAAGCGCTGACCGGAGAGCTCGGTAGCGATTTCCCTGTCCTGAAGCGGCTCGGCACCAAGGTCTGGCCCGCTTGCGGCTATACACGCCCGGTCAATACCTCGATCATTCACCTCCGCGAAACGCATGGCATCGACCCCACTACGGTGGACGAGATCGAAATACGCGGAGGCGAAGGGGGCACCAAATTGCTGTCGAACCCGCCTTACGAAAAAGCGCGGCCGAAGATCAGCATCGATGCCAAATATTCGATTCCCTATACCTGCGGGGTTGCGATGCTGAAAGGCGACGTGAAGCTCGGCGATTATCTCGACGAGGCGCTTGCGGACCCGGTCCATCACGAGATGGGCGATAAGTTCCGCTATGTCGAGGATTCGGATGTCTCAGCCGAATCACCGATGCCGGTGGTAACTATCAAGACAAAATCCGGAGAAACCTATCAACATCAGGCCACCGGCTTGCCGGGCGATGTGAACAATCCGGTTAGTCAGGAGCGGCTCGAAGACAAGTTCCGCGATTGCATGCGGTATGCGGCAAATCCGGTTGCCGATAGCGATATTGAACGCATCGTCACGCTCTGCGCCGACCTCGAAACGCTGGAAGATGCGGTCGAGATCACGAATCTGATCAGCTAAAACGCCACCAAGGTGCGCACCTCGATACTTTCTCGAGGTGGCGCGCCGTCCGGCGCATTCGGGTTGGTAAATGCGGTGTGGGCGGTAAACCGCGCGCGCCCGTCTGTCGCTGAATCGAAACATTTGATCAGCAACGCCTCGTCGCGGGCCATCTCGGAAAAATAGTACCAGCGCTGTCCGTCGCTATATCCGATCTGGGATATTTCGCCGACCCGGTCCTTGTAGACGAGATCGGTCGCAATAAAATCCTCCGGCTGCATCGTCGATGCATCGGAGAGCGCAAGCGGGGTCGTAACCACCGGCCCACCGATCGAGCGCCAGACATTGATCACGGCGAAACGACGCTGCAACCATTCTTCCGCCTCTTCCGGTTCGAATAGATCGCGCACGCGCTGCGGTCCCGATTTGTCCGTATAGTCGTTATGAGCGATTTCCACCGGTGCTCTGACGGATTCCGAATCACGCTTGCCATCATCCTCAATTCGAATGGTGTGATCGAATATATGTACTTTTTTTGCGCCGGTTGCCGATTTCACCAACGCGTCCACTTCCGGGTAATAGAGTTCGAGCAGCTGGTCCTCGTCGAGAAAATCGCTCATGCCCGTTTCATGGCGATGGAATGAAAACCCGTGTCGGTCGAGCGTGAAGCTTTCCGCTTCATCCCGGCCATCGGTGAGCCGCATCAAGCGCTTCTCGAACTCGCCGCTGCGCTCGGTCAGGCCTTGTCCCTGCTCGGGGATATCCACCCGCGGCTTTCCATCCGACTGAACGAGAAAATTGATCCGCGCATTCAGTGCGCTATCGGAATTTTGATTTGCTGATTCCATCGCCATCTTCCGGCTCCTTGTTCCCCTTAGAGTGGGGATAAAGAGCATCGGATACAAGGTATCGGCCGCACATACCGCCCATGCGCTAGACGAATGGCTCGGAACCGCTAAACTGCAACTCACGAAAAATAAAACGAACACGAGGGGAAGAAATCATGGGTGATGTCGTTCTTATGGCGGTCGGCGATGTAGGGCCGGTTCACGAACCATCCGATCATTACGCGGAACTTGCAAAAGACACCTTGGCGACCGCGGACATCCGGATCGGGCAATGCGAGCGTTGCTACTCGACGGGCGGTTCACTGCAAATACATTCCCACGGCCAGCACAGCCGATTGGACCCCTCGATGGCATCGATTTTCGAAGATTGCGGTTTCGATTTGGTTTCCGTCGCTTCCAACCATTCGATGGACTGGGGCGGCGAAGCGCTTATGGATACGATCGAGCTGCTGCACAGCAAGGGCATCCAGACCATCGGCGCAGGCGCTAATCTCGAAGAGGCGCGCAAGCCGGTGATCATCGAAAGGAACGGCGTAAAAGTCGGCTTTCTCGCCTACTGCTCGGTTTTGCGCGAAGGCTACGCGGCAACTGAAAAATCCACGGGCGTCGCCCCGATGCGGGTCAATACTTATTACGAGCGCTTCGACTACCAGCCAGGCGTCCACCCGAAGGTGGTAACCGTTCCCTACCCGGAAGATGTCGCAGCGATGGAATCGGATATCCAGGCGCTAAAAAAGAAAGTCGACACGGTCGTGGTCAAGCTCCATTGGGGTATTCACTTCATCCCCAAGGAGATTGCCGATTATCAACCGGTTGTCGCCAAAGCGGCCTTCAATGCGGGGGCCGACCTGATCATCGGCCATCACGCGCACACGCCGAAGGCGATCGGCGTTTTCGACAAAAAAGTCTGCTTTTTCAGCGTCAGCAATTTCATCATGTCGAGCCCGGAAAAGACGCCCGAGGCGGCGGCAAAGTTCGAAAAAAGCTATCGCGTCAAGCTCGACCCCGACTACCCGCGCCTGCCATACGGCTCCGACGGGAAACGTTCCATGGTGGTCAAGGCGACGCTCGGCGAAGGCGGCGCGAAGAAAGTCGCGTTCCTGCCAACCCTAATCGACCCCCAGCTCCGCCCGGAAATTCTAAAAGCCGGCGACGAGCGTTTCGACGATATCGTGCAGTTTATGGAGTGGGTCTCCGACGAATTCCCCCACAACTTCACGGTCGAAGGGGACGAGGTGGTGATTACCGGGTAGGGCGTTACTTTTTGCTCCAACCGAAATATTGCCGCGCCCGACGAATTAGGCTCCAGGCGACCGTAAGCAGACCGGCAACAACGAGAACCGCCGAGACGGGCTCCTTGAAGAAGCCCAAATAGTTGAAGTCGAGGATAGTCAAGGCCTGGGCAAGGCTGTTCTCGCCGATCTTGCCGAGGATCACGCCCATCACGATCGCGGCAACCGAGTAATCGCTCTTTCGCAGAAAATAACCGGCGACCCCCGCCAGGAACATGGTCAAAACATCGAAAATATTGGACCGTAGGGCATAAGCGCCAATGGTCGAGAACACCAGAATCCCGGGCGCCAACAGGGTAAACGGTACGCGCAACAAATGAACAATGGTCTTCGATTCCGCCATGCCAAGCACCAAAATGGCAAGGCTGGCCCAGAACATGGACGAGAACAAAATCCAGACCAGATCATGCGCCTCGACCATGATCAACGGACCCACATCCATGTCGTGGACGTTGAACACACCGATCATCATCGCGGTCAACGCGCCACCGGGCAAACCAAGCGCCAAGAGCGGAATCATCGCGGCACCGGTCGCAGCATTGTTGGCGGTTTCGGGCGACACCACCCCTTCCGGTTCGCCGGTGCCGAATTTTTCCGGCGTCTTAGACCAGCGCACCGCTTCGTTGTAGGAGAGAAAAGCCGCCAATGTGGCGCCGACGCCCGGTAGAATGCCGCTGAACCAGCCTATCACCGTCGAGCGCACAACTGCCCAGCGCATTGCCCAAAACTCGCCCCGGCTCGGGAAATCGACCGAAATCTCAGGCCGCTCATACTTACCGGTCGCCATGCGCTGACTTTGGATAAAGACCTCGCTCACCGCAAACAAACCGAGTATCAGCGGAATGAATCCAACGCCACCGGATAGATAGAGCACTCCAAAGGTATAGCGTGGCGTTGCCTCGACCGGATCGTTACCGATACAACCGATCATCAGCCCCAGGCACAATGACAACCAGCCCTTCGCGAGCGACCGCGAACCGACCCCGGCAACCACCGTCAAACCGAAAAATATCAAGGCCGTAATTTCGATCGGCCCGAAGGTAGATACAGCGAAATTCGCCAGGGGCTCCGTCGCCAGCATCATCAGAATCGCCGACAAGGTTCCCCCGATGGCCGAACAGGTGACCGCGTAGCCGATTGCTTTGCTCGCCTCGCCCTTGCGGGTCATGGGATAGCCATCGAATGCGGTCGGTGCGTTTTCCACCGAGCCCGGGATATTGAAAAGGATCGCTGTGATCGCACCGCCATAAACACCCGAGACGTAGATCACGCCGTAAAGCATGATCGCGTGTTCGGCGGGGAACCAAGCGGTGAACGGCAACAAGACAGCGGCCAACGTCAATACGTTGAGACCCGGAATCGCACCGAACACGAGACCGCCCAGCAAACCGCCAATAAAGATCGTCACCCCAATGGGGCTTGTGAACAGAAGCTCGGTACCGTGGAGAAATTCCTGCATCGTGCCCCCTCGACCGACCTACTGCACCAGCCCGATGATTTCGCCATTCAACGAATGGAACCAACCGGCCCCCATCGGCAAGGGCGTAAAAACAAATTTATAGAAGACCAGCACCAGCGCCGCATAAAAGAGCACGGTGAAAGTCACCAGCCGTTTCCAGCTCCGCACCCCCATGAGCCAAGTACAAGCAAAAACGAAAAACGGCGTCGCGATCAGAAATCCGGTTTTATGCATGCCATAGACCCACACCAGCGGGAGGATGAACATGGCGATCGTTTGCGGTGTCAGCCGCTCCACATTGTCTTCGACTTCGTCGAAAAACTGGTCCGCCTCGCCTTCCTTTTGCTTCCCCCGCACAAATTGGGCAGCGATCAGAACGGCGGCCGCGATAACCAGGATTGTTATGATCACATGGGGCCAATGGGCCGCGCCGAACTTAAATCCCGGCAACGGCTTGTCGAACTCGAGTGAAAAATAAAAAGCCAGACCGGCAAAGACCAGCCATACCCCCGCCTCGATCACTATTTGTCGGCGGTTCGCGTTTGGCGTCCTATCGGAATCGCTCATGGCGTCGGCCCCGTCAAAGCTCGCAGATCTTATCTAACGAAACGGCCCCGCCCGCATGGAAATCGGCGGACGGGACCTTGAAATCGTTCCGGCCCTTACAGGCCCTTGCGAACTTTGCGGCCCATGCCCTTAAAGATTTTGGCATAGGTCTTAATCGCATCGTCGACCGACTTCTTGGTGTCGGCGGCATTCTGATACGAATTTACGATGGTCAGACTTTTGCGCTCGAGGAAGCTTTGGTGCTTTGCACTCTTATAAGCTTCGGTAAACACCGCCTCGAGATACTTTTGGATCGGGGCCGGTGTCGCCGACTTCACCCAGAGACCGCGAACACGCAACAGGGGCTGCCAGTTGATTTTGTAATCCTGGCCAGTCGCTTTGGTATTCGGGAACACGCCGAAACGCTTCGGCCAAACCGCCAGTACTGGCGCCAGCTTGCCGGCCTTCACGTGTTTGATAACGTCACCCGGCTGTTCCATCAGTACATCGAGCTTGCCGCCGATGACCGAGCCATAGCGTTGCGCAGGCTTGTCGAACATGACCTGCTTGACCTTGATGCCGAAGAACTCTTCGACTTTCGCCATGGTCACCAATTCCATTTCGGCATTGATGTTCGAGACATTGAGCTTATTCTTCTTGGCGTAGGCCACGACCTTGTCCCAGCTCGGCTTGCCGCCATCGAGAAAACGGCTGTCGTCCGGCTTAATGAAAAGGCCGGTCGGCGCGATATTGCTGGTCACGATTGGGCTTAGGTCCTTGGTCGGATGGATATTGTGGGCACCACCAACATATTTGGTAACCAACGTGTCAGTGTGCTGAAGGATGGTGTAGCCGTCGGCCGGAGCTTGCTGAAAATCCGGCAAGCAATTGACGCCGCCGCCGCCCTTCTTGTTCACCTTATTGATCTTGACGCCCATGAGCTTGCTGGCCGGGCCCTGAAGCGCCGCTACCGCTTGGTCGGAACCGCCGCCCTTACCGTAGCAAACGATAATCGTAATCGGACGCTTCGGAAAATCGCCGGGCTTTTTAGGTGCGGCAATTGCACTCGATGCAATCGCACCTGCACCTATCAGCGCGGCCAAACCGCTGCCGACGATGGTTTTAGACAATTTAATCATTTCAATTTCCTCCCTAACACTCTGACTCATAAGTGTCGTTCTTAAAAAAAGGGTTACCATTTTGCTGAAGTCAGGCGAGCATACTACCCATACTCTTACCATTTACCAGTTTTTCCGACTCGAGCTGCTGGTCAAAAATCATCCAACGTTACTTGTAAATTTCGTGCAAAAGCATAGTCTCTTTTCAAACGGCGATACGCCGGAAAATGCTTTCAGGGAGTACAAATCATGTCATTGACTATCGGAAATACCGTTCCCGATTTTGAAATCGACACCACCGAAGGTCCGATCAAATTCCATGATTGGATTGGCGACGGCTGGGCAGTGATCTTTTCTCACCCGAAGGATTTCACCCCGGTCTGCACCACCGAATTGGGCTTCATGGCGGGCCTCAAACCGGAATTCGAGAAACGCAATTGCAAAATCATCGGCTTGAGCGTCGATCCGGTCGACGATCACGTCAAATGGTCGAAGGATATCGAAGCCGCCACTGGTCATGCACCCAACTATCCGCTGATCGGCGACAGCGAGCTGAAAGTCGCGAAACTGTTCGGCATGCTGCCGGCGGACGCGGGCGACAGCTCGGAAGGGCGCACGCCGGTCGACAACCAAACCGTTCGCAGTGTGTTCGTTGTCGGGCCCGACAAGGCAATCAAGCTGGTCCTCACCTATCCGATGAGCACGGGACGAAATTTCAATGAAATCCTCCGCGCGCTCGATTCAATCCAGCTCACAGCCAAACATCAGGTAGCAACGCCGGTGAACTGGACTCATGGCGAGGACGTTATCATTGTGCCCGCAATTTCCGATGAGGATGCGAAGAAGAAATATCCCGATGGCTGGGGCGGCCCTCTGCCCTATATTCGAACTGTCCCGCAACCGCAGGACTAAAGATATGATACGGTTAAAGGGGCTTTCCGGCCCCTTTTTCTTTTGCCTGGCATTGGCTGCGGCCGGCGGTGCGCTGGCTCAGAAAGAGCGCAGCTATTCGCCGCACATCGAATTGCCGAAGCCGGGATTCGAAGTCGTTTACGGCGCCGACCGGCTCGACCGACCTGTCCGCAAGCACAACAACAGAGAATATTCGGGACCGATCTTCGATGTTTTGATCCACCCGCGATTTCGTGTCACGGGCGAAGTGCTGAAGAATTTTCAGCGCGACTTGTGGAAGATGATTCAAGATCAGAACATCACCCATGGTTTCATCAGCCCAACTCCGAATTCGGGCAGGCGGCGATCGAAAGCCCATGATGCGATCCTCTACCGCAAAATGGAGGCCATCAGCGGAGGCCGTCTCCGCCGATTTTGCGGCGCCGACTACATTACCTTCTGGATGCATCGGGCCCATGAAACCAAATACAACGAACGTGCTTTGCGACGTATTTTGGATCGAGTGGAGAACGATCTCGATGATGGATGTGTGGGTATCGGCGAAGTCGCAACGCACCATTTCAAGAAACACCCGCGCCAATCGAGATTGCATGTTCCGGCGGCATTCGAGCCCTTTTTGAAAGTCATCGATATTGTCGCCCGAAAGAAAGCCTGGCTTTTTCTTCATTCCGAACCGATCGATCCGGAGTTGGGGACCTCTTACGAAGACGAAGTATTCGGTGGGCTTGAAGCCATCTATCAGCGCCATCCAAACCTGAAAATCATTCTTTCGCATACGGGCATGACGCGGGCGATCAACGCGCGCCGGATGCTAAAGCGCTATCCCAACCTTTATATGAACGTGAAAGCACGGCGCAAAAACAATTGGGCCAAACTCGGCAAGATCGTCGACGAAAAGGTCAATCTTTACCAGGATTGGGCCAAGCTGTTCGAAGACATGCCAACCCGGTTTTTCGTCGGCATCGACGCCAAGCCCGGTCGCAAACGATTCCCGATCGCCAAATACGCCAAGCGCGTACGCCATATGCGACGATTGCTATCGGTGCTCGACTCCAAGACGGCGAAAATGATCGCCTTCGAAAATGCACGAAAGCATTTCCTGAAATAGCAATCGGCGCCTCTAGTTTTTTACCGCCATCCCGCCGCCCTCGCCGGTGTTGTATCGGTTGCCAAAGCCAGGGGCGAGCTCGCGGCCATCATATAAGTAGAGCCAAAGACGCAGGAGATGACGGATTTCATTCTCATTTTCGCCATCGACGAAGGCCTCGCGCGAATGATAAGTGCAATGATTGTTTAGGAACTGGATGTCACCGGGCTGCAAGGCCATGCTATGGCGGAACTCGGGGCTCGCTGCGAGGGCCTCTATATATTGAATAGCCTCCCACTGAACCGGCTCCAGCATGACGCCGGACTTTTGCTCCGCGCCGAGGATCATTTTCGGATTAAAACGGGTCGAGAGCTTATCCTTGTAGTAGCTAAAGATCGGCAACTCGGCGACCGTGATTTCATTGGGATCGTCGGAGGCCCCTTCGCCACGCAGAAAATAGCGATAGCCTTTATATAGCTCCTCCAAATATTGCGGCTTGTCCTCGAGCACCTGATTGTAGATTGCGCTCGCGCTGGCAATGATGCTGGTGCCGCCGAATTTCGGCCGGCGCCAACATAGCAACGCCACAACGTCCGTGCCGTCATTGTGAAAACGTAAATTGGCGTTCGAGGTATAGCCGCGGCCCTCGGGTTTGGAATAATCCACACCCAGATTCTTCACGTTGGCGATGATGTAGCCTTGGTTGTTCTGGGCCACCGCGCGGCCGAAATAACTACCTATACCCCAATAAATCAGCCGCATTTGATCGAGGCTGTATTTCTCGACCGGTAACCCCCGGAGCAACACGAAACCCCGCCCCTCTTCCAACTCCTCGATGATTTTTTCGAGACGACGCCCGAGCGTGGGCAAAAGAAAGTCTTCGCGACTAAACTCTCCAAGACCGAGGCCTTTGGTCTCGACCGCCGCGAGCGCCGAACCGATCTCTGCCAGCTCTTTATTGTTTAAGGTCTCGATCCACGAGTCATCATCGGTGAAGTCCGTTCCGTACCAGACGGATCGGTCTTTCACCGGCCGCTTCAACATCGCCATGACAATCTCCCTCTTCGCCCTAATGAGTTTAGCACAAGGAGAGAAAATTCAGACCACGAGCGCGCCCATGAATTCATTGACATCGAGCGCTTTGAATTTTTCGGGATCATCGAATAGGGAGAGGATTCGCTCCTCATTCGATCCGGTCCACCGGCCTGCCAGATTACGCCGGAACTTTTCCGCCAACACAGGGCCTGCCACCTCGCGCCGTCGCCGGTCGCCCAGCGGATAGAGTACTTCCGCTTCCTCGGTTTTAGTCCCATCGACAAAGAAAACCTGGAGGGCGCTGGCATCGGTGCGGATTTCGGGGTCGGCAAACCCGGACGAATAGGCCGGGCGCTCGTGAAGCTCGATCTTTTCGCGGAGCGCATCGACTCTCGGATCCGCTGCCGTTTCGTCGTGATAGTGGCTGTATTCGAGATAGCCGTGAATGAGGCCGACCGCGACGATGTATTGCATGCAGTGATCGCGCTCGGACGCGGACGTGAGTGGGCCTCGCTTGTCGACGGTGCGGAGTGCGCGCTCATGGGTATAGACGTCGATACGTTCGACCTCGTCGAGCCGGGCGGAAACTTCTTCATGCAATGCAATGACCGCTTCCATCGCCGTTTGAGCCCGAAACTGGGCCGGATAGACCTTGAACAAAATATTTTCCATCACATGGCTGCCATAGGGCTTCGAATAGGAGAACGGCACGCCTTTCTGCTCCGCATCGATCAACCCCACATCCGATACCGACAGCACTTTCGGAAACCCGTCCTCGCCGGCCACCGCTCTAAATGCGTGCCAGACCCCACGTGCGGCCGCATCGGGCGAACCCCAATTCTTGCGCGGCGTGGTGTAGGGATGCCGGTAAATGCGAAGTGGTTGGCCATCGGCCCAGCCTTGCGACAACGCATTGACGATCTCCGCCTTCCCGCCACCCATCAACCGGCAGGTGACCGCTGCGGTCGCCGCCTTTAGAGGGGCGGTGTAGTCATAGGGTCCGAATTCATTTTCGCTAAGATGGAGACCCATAATCTCGTATGCCTTGATACCGAGTTCGAGCAAGGTCCCCATCGCCAGTTTTTCACCACGACGCGCAAGATAATCGCCGACACCGAGGATCGCGCCCCACATGTCGGACGGATGCCCACCACCCTTGCCGAACCAGCTGTCGTTAAAATCCAGCCACCGCCCCATAGTGCCAATGGCAAAAGCCGCGGTCGCGGGATCAAACTCGTAAGAGGTACCGGGCACCCTGGCTCCATTGGGAATTACCGCCTCCGGCACGATCGGCTTTATCGCCTCGCGGCAACCGGTCTCGTCCAACGCCTTCAATGCACAGCCCAGGAAATCGAACAATGCGAGATGCGCCATTTCAAACGCTAAATCGCTCGTGATTTGGGTATCGGTTACATATTCGGCGATTGCCCCCAGTTCCGGATCGGGCCTGTCGTCGCTGATTGCCATATGGTTGCTCCCTTTCGCGGCTGAATTTACACCATTTATTCATTCGGCCTATAAAGGCCCGCTTTCCCAATATTGCGAGTGAGCAATGACGAATCTATTGCACGGCGTCAAAATCCTCGACCTGTCGAATATCATTGCAGGTCCGCTTTGCACCTATCAACTGGCCCTGATGGGCGCCGACGTGACCAAAGTGGAACGGCCCGGCACCGGCGACCTATCTCGCAAGATGGGTATGGACCCGGCCCGTGGACAGATCGGGATGGGCGTCTCGTATCTCGCCATGAATGCCGGTAAGAAATCGATCACGCTTAACCTGCAGCACGAAACCGGCCGCGATATCTTCAAGCGTCTCACCGAGGACGCGGATGTCGTATTCGAAAATTTCCGGCCTGGCGTCATGGCCCGGCTCGGGCTCGGCTTTGAAGACCTGAAAGCGATCCAGCCAGGGTTGATCTATTGCGCCGTCTCCGGTTTTGGCCAAGACGGCCCGCTTGCGGCACGGCCCGCCTACGACCAAATCATCCAAGGCTATTCCGGGCTTATGAGCCTCACCGGCCCAGAGGAGGGAGATCCTTATCGTGCGGGCTATACCGCCTGCGATGCGATGGGCGCGATGACCGCCGCCTTCGCGGTTACCGCCGCTTTGTTTCGTCAGCGCCAGACCGGCGAGGGTGCCTTTATCGATGTATCCATGCTGGACGCGACTCTAACGTCTATGGCGAGCTGGGTGGTTTCGAATCATCTGAATGCAGGTAACGATCCGCAACGGCTCGGCAACGAGAGCCACTCCGCCGCCCCGTCGGGCTCGTTCCCGACCAAAGACGGCCAGATCAACATCGTAAACAACGAACAAAAGCAGTTCGAAATGCTATGCGACGCGATTGATCGACCGGACCTCAAGTCACACGAGCTTTTTGCTGACCGGGACGAGCGCTTCAAAAATAAGAACGCGCTGCGGGCCGAGTTGATCCCCGTGCTTGCGACCAAAACCAGCGCCGAGTGGGAGGAGTTATTGTCCGCGGCCGGAATTCCCGCAGCGCAGATTTACACAGTGCCGGAAATTCTCCGCCACGCCCACACCGATGCTCGAGGAATTTTGGAAAGTTTCGATAGTGTTCCCGGCACCGATCAAGGCGCGACCGTCGCGACACGCGGGTATCGGCTAATCGACGAACCGGTGCCAGCCAGCACGCCCCCGCCACGACTCGGTGAGCACACTGATGACGTTTTGGAATCCCTTGGCTACGATCAGCAGGCAATTGCCGCGTTGCGCGACGACGGCATTATCTAGGAGAAATTCCCCGTGAGCTATTTCGAACCACCGCAAATCATCGAAACGGAAGTCTTCGCCGAGCTGCCGGAGAAATTTCATAAAGCCGGCGGTAAGAATAGCGGTGGACGGCCTGCGCGCCACTCCTTCCTTGAAGGCCCTTCCTTTGACCGCGCGGGAAACCTTTTCGTTACCGATATCCCCTATGGCCGCGTGTTCCGCGTTTCACCAGACGGTGAATTCGACCTCGTCGCCGATTATGACGGCGAGCCAAACGGGCTCAAAATTCATAAAGACGGCCGAATTTTTATCGCCGATCACCGCCAAGGCATAATGCTGCTGGACCCGGACAAAGGGACGGTGACACCCCTTCTCGAAGGGCCCGACAAGGAACGTTTCAAAGGCGTCAACGATCTCGTCTTCGCCAGCAACGGCGACCTTTATTTCACCGACCAAGGCCAAACGGGCCTGCACGATCCGACAGGGCTGGTCTACCGCTACTCGGCCGACGGCAAACTGACCCCGCTCCTCAATACTATACCCAGCCCGAACGGCATCGTTCTGAACCGCAGCGAAAAGGTGGCATTGGTCGCGGTGACGCGGACAAATGCGATTTGGCTAGTACCGATGACGGAACTTGGCGGCGTCACCAAAGTAGGAATTTTTGCGCAGCTGCCCGGGCCTGGGCCGGACGGCCTGGCGATGGACGAAGAAAGCAACCTTTGCGTTGCTCATCCCGGCATGGGGGTGGTCTGGGTCTATGACCGCAAATCCGTACCGGTCTATCGCCTCCAAAGCTGCGCCGGCAGCATGATCACCAATCTGGCCTATGGCGGTGAAGAAAATCGCTACTTGTATATGACCGACGCCAGCACGGGCAGCATATTGCGTGCGAAAATGCCCGTGCCGGGCCGAAAGATGTTCTCTCATATGTAACGGATAGATTGCCAGCGACGACAGTCTTTGGTCAGCCGCGATTCTTCCGGTTGAGTCCCGCTGATTTCTCCAGCACTTCGCAAACAGCGGCCGTATCCATCGCGCCGAGGCCTTGATCCATGGCTTTGCGGTAAGGTTTAGCAGCGGTGTCGAACAGTGGGATCGGGCACTCAAGCGCGTTGGCAAAATCGCCGATTACGTCGAGATCTTTTTGCCACACGTCAATCTTCATCGTCGCCTCGTCATAGACACCGGCGACCATCATCGGCGTGCGCAACTCGAAAATTCGCGAGTTGCCCGCACCTTCGCGGATCACCTCGTAGATCAACTGCGCATCGAGACCTGCCTTCATACCGAGCACCATCGCCTCGGCTGCGGCGACGTTGTGGACATTGACTAAGTGATTGGCGACGAATTTCATCTTGCTGCCATTGCCGAAGGGTCCAAGGTAATGGTGGGCCCTGGCAAACCCCTCAAATACAGCTAGGCACTTCTCGAAAGCAGCAGTATCTCCACTGCCGAGCACCACTAAATCTTTCGTGCGTGCCTGGGCGCCGGTGCCACTCAGCGGACAATCGAGCAAGGTGATGCCCGCCACCGCGAGCGCATCATGGCCCGCCTGCTTCGCCTCGAGCGGCAAGGTCGAGGTGTCGACGACAACCAACCCATCATTACTGCTTGCAATCAGCCCGTTCTCACCCGTGAGAACCTCGTCAAAAGCCGCGACACTCGGCAGCGAGGTAATGACCACCGGGCATTGGGCGCCAACTTCATGCGGGGAAGCCGCCTTATCTCCGCCCGTTTCTATCAGCGCCGCTATGGCTTCTTCGGATACATCGTAACCAACAACGGCGAATCCGGCCCTGAGCAGATTTGCAGCCATGGCCGAGCCCATTATGCCAAGGCCGATCATTCCGACAGGGCTAAGTTCGCCTTCGGAAACCATTTCCTTCTCCTCGTAATTTTATGCTGAACCGGACAGGTACTCTCGCCTAGACGGTCGGCCCGTCGCCGGCCAAAGTGGTGCGATGCAGAATGCGTGTGTGCCGGGTGATCTCATAGGGACGCGCCCGATGCATCAGGGTCCGGTTGTCATACATAATCAAATCGCCAACCGACCAGCTATGGCAATAGGTGAACTCCGACCGCGTGCAAAGTTCCATCAATTCATCGAGCAAAGCGCGTCCCTCGCCGTGATCCATATCCTGGATGTGCGACGCGTGGCCGCTGACATAAATATTCTTGCGCCCGTTCGCGGGGTTTTGCCGAATTAGGGCTTGCGGTACCGGCGGCAAGGCGTTGTCGGTTTTCTTGTCGGTGAGATCGACCGCCATATTGCGCCGGGAATAGGCGTAGTGGTGGATGGCAATCAAGCCGTCCAATTCTTCCTGCCGGCCTTCGGGCAAGCTGTCGTAGGCAGCCCGCATGGTAGCGAATTCGGTCTCCCCACCCTCGGGGGGCAATACTCGCGCATGCAAAAGCGAGGCTGTCGCCGGCACCTGCTTGAACGAACTGTCCGTATGCCAAAATCGTTGTCCTATCCTGACCTGGACCCGCGGATCCTCTTCTTTCAACAACTCCCCATTCTCGTCGAGATTGGTCATGCAGGCGACATAGCCAGCGGTGAAGTTGTTGCCGATATTGGGATAGGTCTTTTCCAGTGGACCGAAACGCCCGCTGAATGAAATCTGCGCGTCATCATCGAGATCCTGGGCCGGGAACAGAAGCAGCGAATAGGTCTCGAACGCGTCACGAATCTCGGCGAAATCCGATTCGTCCAGGTCGCGCAAATCCACACCGGAAATTTCAGCGCCGAAGGCCGGTGTCAAAGGTCGAATTCTGATAGCCATGGGGCTCCCGTAGGCAACGAATTGCTAATTCAACACTAATTCAACAAGCGAAGCCTAAGGGATCAGTATCAGCCTTGGCAATAAGGCTCGGCGAATTTAGGGCCGTGCAACGCAATCGAGGCATTCGCCCTCTTCAATTGGGCGGCTGACAGTCGCCAATAGAAGCCCGAGGCCGCCGATCACGAAATAATAGACGGTCGCCACCATCGGGAATCCGAAAACACATGGTGCCGACATCAATAGCATCGACATACCGGCGTCGATCAGGAGGTGGGCGCGATAGGAAATGACCGGTGAAACACCGCATGGATAGTCGGTCGCGGCGCTATACGCGGCATGAAAAATTCCGGCAATTATCGAGAGCCAGAGCGCGGCCTGCGACTGTGTGCCCAAATTCAGCAAAAGTGGGAACATGATCATTGCGCCAGACAGCGAATAGTCCAACAGACTATGATTCTTGGGCGACAGAAATCGCATACGCACCGGTCAACTCTCCGAACAGACGAACAATGTTCACTAAATCCTAGTACGACTCGCCGAAATAAGAATTCACAACAACGCGCATGGAATGAAATTCGCGTGAACGTGCTGTGAGCAGACCCGGTTTTATTTTCCCCGATACGCAAAAAAGCAGCAGGAAACCGCTGGTTTACGGGCCCGATGGACTGGTATGGTCCGATAAATCGATCGGAGTGTGGGGAAAATGACTCCCGAAGCCCTAGAACAAGCAGCCGCGGAACTTGCTGAGAATCGGCTTGCGATTTCCAAACTTGTAGAATTGCCGGAAGAGGTCAGGCCGGCAGACCTTGACGAGGCCTACGATATTCAGCGCCGCCAAAACGAGATTCTCGAAACGAAAGGGTTGGGCCGAATCGCGGGCTACAAGATTGGCTGCACTACTCCGGTATTGCGCGAATACATGAACATTCATGAGCCGATCTTTGGCCAGATATTCGCTCCAACTGTCCACAGCACCCATGCGGACCTGGCATTGTCGGATTTCGTCGAACTCGGCATCGAGGCGGAAATCGCCGCCCGCGTGGGCACTGACCTGCCCGGAAAAGATACGGCTTATACTCGAGACAGCGTCGCTGAATCGGTCGAAGCGATAATGATATCGATCGAACTGGTCGACGCGCGTTATCGAAACTTCCGCGAGGTCGACACGCCTACTTTGGCCGCGGACAATTTCTTCAATGGGGGCGCAATACTCGGCGATCCAGTGGAAGATTGGCGTGGGCTCGATCTCGCCTCTTTAGAAGCAACCGTCACGCTTAACGATAGCGAACTCGGTCGCGGCCCAGGTTCACTAATTATGGATCATCCACTAAATGCTCTAGCTTGGATCGCTAATCGGCTCTGCGAGCAAAATCGTATGTTACGGGCGGGAGAATTCGTAACGCTAGGATCGGTCGTCGTGACCCATTGGGTAAAATCCGGCGATAAAATTCGTCACCATATCCCCGAACTTGGCACGGTATCGGTAGCAGTTGCCTGACCAAACCGTGACCCGGATTTTCGAAGATTAGCGGGAAATACGAACTGTCATATTGGAACGTCCCCCCAACGCCCACTGGCCCTTGGGTCGGACGGATGTTCGAGCCGGTGGGCGATGCGGGTAATCGTAGTGTTTAAAACTCGATCGTATAAGCGAGGATTCCGCCAAAAGTCTGCGATTCGATTTTTTCCGACTCGGTGAGTTTCCACCCTATATCGAGAGATAAACCAAAATCGAATGCGTACCCTGCGGATATCTGGAAATGATTGTCGTCATTGTCCGTGCCCGCACTCACGCGCGTATACCTCCATGTATTGGAAATCGCTGCATTCCAATTATGCCATTCGACGCCCAAGCCGATCGTGCCGAAAAAGCGTTTCTGATTCTCAACGCCTTCGGCATTGCTGAAGCGCGCGTATTCGAACGACGGGATAAAGTTGAAGTCTCCGATCGAGTAGGTATAGGCCAGCCCAGCAACAAAGCCGAGTTCCCGCAAGGTGGGGTCGCCCTCCTCGCTCGGGGCCTGACTCACAAAGGCAAGATGGTAACTGAGCTCCGGCACATGTTGCATGCCTTCACCGTCGATCGAGATTACCCAGGAATTGAATTTTTCCGTGTTGGCGACTCCGCCTTGGCTAAGAAAAGTCCGATCCCGCCGTTGGGGTGCCGACTCCGCAAAAATCGAGGTGTCGAGGAAAAACGTGCTGAACCCGACCGTGTGTGTCCCGACAATGTCATTACCGAACGTCACGCTACCGCCGAGACCAATGCGTTCGGACAATTCATAGTCTTCGGCAAAATCGGTGCCGTAGACACCCGGGGTATTGTCCCAAGCCCGACCGAAATTCGGTGTGTATTTGCCCCCATGCAGCCGAAACCAGTCATGCTCGAAGGCGATCTCGAATTCATTGAGATACATGCCGTGATCTTCAAAATAACGATCTTCGCGCGGCTGCGGATCGGAAACGGGCTCGATCGTGCCCAATAGCCGTATGGTAAGCCCTTTCATCAGCGCCAGGATCACCTCGGGTTCGGTCGTGGTGTAAAGATCGTTGCGCTCTTCGTCTCGATTATCCGAACTATATGTCGCGTCATTCTGAAACTCGATTGAGATAGACGCTGAAATCTTCGGAAAGGTTGGTTCCTCGGATTTTTTGGCACCCTCGCCTGCTCCACCGATAGCCGGCACCAATATCAAGGCCGAAGCCAAGATTGCCGTTTTTAGGCGATTTATCATTGTTTTCTCCGCGTGACTCAGTCTTCAGGTCATCGCGGAAACAATTTGAGGGACTACTCAAATGTCTGAACTTCGGGCACACCCCGGCCAAAAGCTCCGCTCAGACGGATATGCGACGGCAGGTCTCCTGGCTTGCGGATCTTAGGATTTGGTACCGCGCCTTCCCGGAAAATATCCAGTGGCTTGTGCGTACCCCTCTCCGCCTACAGTAGCGGGGACTGCTGCGGACTTAGTGACTAGCACCTCACCGCATTCCCTTTTCATGCCTTTTTTCAGGCAACCGTCGAAGGGCATAAAAACGTTCGAAATATGGAAAGTCAAGACGGTGCTCTGTTACCTCTTCGCAAGGAGCGCACTGAAAAAATTCACAAGACATTGAAAAATTCGGCACCTACGGAATTTTTGAAAATGATAATTAATTGCATCAACCCTATCTCTCTCGTAAGCTTTAATTGAGAATCGTTCGCAACATTCCGGCTTGCTTCATTGAGTTCTAGAAATGATATCCCTTCTAAACGAGCAGCGATCTGCTGCCGCCTCGGCGATCAATGCCGCCTATGTGTGAACCTTGCGACACTATAAATCGCGTCGAGACCGGTAAATTCGGAGAATTGCGTAAGTGTCTTAGTTCGACAGCAACACGGGGTAGTAGAATGAACTTCTTTAAAAAAACGGTGAGCGCCGCAACGATAGTGCTGATATCGGGTGCACAAGGTTCGGCTTTCGCGGCAGCGCCAAGTGAAGAAAAGGTAGTGCAGAACTACGCCAACATCGCGCACGCCATGTACCAAGATTCCATGTACGCTGCGGAATTACTTCGGGGCGCGGTGAAAAAATTTGTGAAAAAGCCGACGCGCGTAAACCTCATTGCAGCCCGATTTTCCTGGCTGGCCGCCCGTGAACCCTACCAGCAGACGGAAGGATTCCGCTTCGGAAACGCTATCGTTGACGATTGGGAGGGCAAGGTGAATGCATGGCCCCTTGATGAGGGCTTAATAGATTATGTGGCCGCTTCCTACGGCAAAAGTTCCAAGGAAAACGCCTACTATACAGCCAATATCATCGCGAACCCGAAGTTGAAACTCGGTGGGCGTAAAATCGATGCCACCAAAATTACAGCGAAGCTGCTGTCCGATACGCTACACGAAATCGATAAGGTAGAAGCGAACGTAGCAACCGGCTATCACGCGATCGAATTCCTGCTATGGGGACAAGACCTGAACGGTTCGGGCCCGGGCGCTGGCAATCGTTCTCACACGGATTTCGACACCAAAAACTGCACCAACGGCAACTGCGATCGCCGTGCGGCCTATTTGACCGCGGCGACGGATCTGCTCTTATCCGATCTCGCCGAAATCGTCGCAGCGTGGGCGCCTAAAGGCGCGGCCAGAAAAGCGGTGCAAGCGAATGCCAAGAAGGGTATCGCCACGATCGTTAAGGGTCTCGGCAGCCTCTCCTACGGCGAACTCGCCGGCGAGCGCATGAAGCTCGGATTGATACTCCATGATCCGGAGGAAGAGCATGATTGCTTCTCCGATAACACGCATAACTCCCACTTTTACAATCAGGTCGGCATGATGGCGATCTATCGCGGCCACTATGCACGGATCGACGGTTCGGTGGTTTCCGGGCCCAGCTTGCGCGACCTTATCCAAGCAAAAGCGCCGGCGACCGCAAAGGGCATCGATAAGGCGATGAAGAATACGCTGGCGCAAATGTCCGTGATGAAGAATACCGCCGACAGCCGCATAATGGCCTACGACCAAATGCTGGGCGAAGGGAACAAGGCTGGCAACAAGATCCTTCAAAACGTTGTGGATGCGCTGGTTCTCCAGGCGAAAGCACTGGAAAAGTCGATCGCGAAACTAGGAATTTCTGCAGTGGAATTCGAAGGCTCCGATAGCCTCGACAACCCGTCGAAAGTGCTACAGTAATGCCGCAGTGGCCGGAGGTGCGGTTATGCACCTCCGGCACCCGGCTCGCAGACTCTGCGATAACGATCGGTGGTAACACAGCATGGCAAAACTCCGTGCAAATTTCGGTTTTCTGACCGCTGCCGGGCTTTTCGCGATCATTTTCGCCATCTGGCAAATACTATCCGCAATCGAAATATCCGCCCGCGCGACCCAGGACTTTTCGAAGCCCGAAGCGAACGAAGCTCTCGGCGGCGGTGCCGCGACGTCACGTAAACCGGCAAACAAGGATTCCTTTTCGGACTTTTCGGCCAACTTGCCCTTCGAGAAGGAGATGAATTTCAAACTCGGCAACGCCATGTTTCGCCGGTTGTGGGTTTCGGCGCCGGCTTCGACTAGATCGGCGGACGGGTTGGGTCCGCTATTTAACGGCCGGGCATGCCAAAGGTGCCATATCAAAGACGGCCGTGGCCATCCGCCCACCGCCAACTGGCCCGATGACAACGCGATTTCGATGTTGCTGCGTCTCAGCATCCCCGCCGAACAAACCGCCAATAGGATCATCACCGGAAACCAATCTTTCGCCACCCTTCCGGACCCCGTTTATGGCGGACAATTACAGGACTTCGCCCTTGCCGGGCTAAACCCAGAAGGCCGCATGCAAATCCAGTATGCGGAGACACCGGTTACCTTGAGTGACGGTAAAATCGTTAAATTGCGCAAGCCTACCTACCGAGTCACCGAACTGGGATACGGGCCCCTGCATCCAAAAGTCATGCTGTCACCCCGGGTCGCGCCGCCAATGATTGGGCTCGGTCTTCTCGAAATGATCGCCGAGGCCGACATCCTCGCTCATGCGGACCCCGACGATAGGAACCGCGACGGTATCTCGGGCCAACCGCAAAAGGTGCGCGACATAGCAACCGGAAAAATTGCGCTCGGAAGATTCGGGTGGAAGGCCACCAACCCAAACCTGCATCAGCAAACCGCCGACGCGTTTGCCAACGACATTGGAATTTCGAGTCCGCTTGTGCCGAAGCATTCAGGTGACTGCACGTCCGAACAAACAAATTGCGTTTCCGCGCCCAATGGCGCCGGCGATAACGGCCGGGGACACGAGGTTTCCGATCAAATCCTGGACCTCGTCACGTTCTATTCGCGCAATCTCGCGGTACCGAAACGGCGTGGCGCCGGAAAGCCGATTGTCTTGCAAGGCAAAAAAATATTCCATGCAAGTGGATGCGCAGGATGTCATGTCCCCAAATTCCGTACCCGGAACGACCCCAAACGCCCATGGCACAGCGAGCAGACAATCCGGCCGTATACGGATCTACTCCTACACGACATGGGGGAAGGATTGGCGGATAACCGGCCTGACGGAGTGGCAACCGGCCGCGAGTGGCGAACGCCCCCGCTCTGGGGCATCGGGCTTACTAAAACTGTCAGCGGCCATACCTTCTTCCTCCATGATGGTCGTGCCCGCAATCTTTTGGAAGCTATCCTCTGGCACGGGGGCGAAGCGGAGAAAGCGCGTGAACGCGTACGCGCCCTGTCGAAAAAGGATCGTGACGCACTTATCGCGTTTCTAAATTCGCTATGAGATTACTCCCGATCATTTTAACAATCGTCTTTCTTACGGTGCCTCTGACTAACAGCAGGTCAGCACCGCCTATCCAATATGAAGCGATCGCCTCCGGCGTTATCGCCGCGCATAAGAAAGGTTACGGAAGATTCGCCGGGGTCGCCGGGCGATTGCAACAAGCTATCTCGGGATTGTGTGCGACCTTCGATAAGGCCCGGCTGGATGCCGCTCACGCTGCATTTCACGATACCGTCGATGCCTGGCAAACCATCGAACATATTCGAAGCGGGCCCGCCACCCAGGCCAATCTGCATCTTCGGATAAACTTCTGGCCGGACCGGCGCGACCGCGTCGGCAAGCATACGCGCCGGTTGCTGGCCAAAAAAAAACCGATCACATCGGACAGCATGAGCAGCCGCAGTGTCGCCGTTCAAGGATTGCCAGCCTTGGAATATCTCCTCTTTACCGAAGAGCTAAACCAGCTAAAAGACAAATCGAAACATTGCTCGGCCGCACAAGCGATCGCGGCCAATATTTCCGAGATGGCATCCTCGCTGGCATCGAGATGGCGGCGCGAGACATTTGCGAAGGCCTCCGCGAAGAAAATTTCCGGCGCCTTCTTCAATAATCTGGTTGTGGGTCTTCAGGTGGTCTCGGACCTAAAACTCGGCCGGCCGCTTGGTGAAAAGACCGGACGGGTGAGGCCGTATCTGGCCGAAAATTCGTCAAGCCACCGTGCGCTGCGTAATGTCGCGGGGAATTTGGCGAGCCTGGAACAAACCTATCTGGCGATCGCCGAGGGCGCCGGCACCGCTTGGTCCGGGACACCAAAGGACAAGGCTATCCGTGCGGCCTTCGCCGCTGTGGTCGCCGAAGGGAAAACACTCGGTAGATCGCTGGGGGATCTGGTGAAATCCGCGGATGGCCGAGAAAAGATCAAGCGGGTCATCGAAATCGTCCGCGCGTTACGCCTGCACATTGTTCTCGAGATGGCCAAGCCGCTCGGCCTGACCGTCGGCTTCAACAGTTTCGATGGCGATTGACCGGCGTCACATGCTGGCCGCCAGCGCTGGCTGGATAGGCTGGTCATCCTTGCCAAGAATTTCCAGCGCGAGCCCACGGGCACAAGGTGGATATATTGGAATTCGCTGGAGGTCGGCGGCGCAGCAATCGGTCGCGGTCATCACCGACCATGAGGGACAAACATTGCGCGAATTCGCGTTGCCGGCGCGCGGACACGGTGCCGCCTTGAGACCCGGTACCACAGAGGCGGTGATCGTCGCACGTCGACCCGGGCGCTTCGCTCTGGCAGTTCCCCTCGCTGGCAACGGCCCAGAGCACCGCTTCCACGCACCGGAAGATCGGCATTTTCAAGGTCACGCGGTGTTCGCCCCCGACGGCCGCACGCTGTTCGCCACCGAGAATGACTTCGAGGGCGAGCAGGGCATGGTGGGCGTTTATGACGCCACCGACCGCTATCGCCGCATCGGTGAGTTTCCGAGCCAGGGAATCGGCCCGCATGAGATCGTGGCAATACCAGGCGGCGATGTGCTGGCCGTCGCCAATGGGGGCATTTTGACTCATCCCGATAGCGGGCGCGTAAAACTCAACCTGGAATCCATGACCCCCTCGATCGCCTATTTCGACCGGAAGACCGGATCCCCTATCGCCTCGGCCGTACAGCCACCCGGCAGCATGCGGAAACTCAGCATTCGCCATATCGTACCGCTCGCAGGCGGGGCCATCGCGATTACATGCCAGGATGAGGCACGGCCGGTCTCCGGCGCCCCGTTGGTGGCGGTGCATCGGCCGGGAACGGCGGCCCTCGATTACCTGCCCGCCCCAGACGGCCTGTACCTGGCCATGGAGGGCTATTGCGGGTCGGTCGCAACCGACATCTCACGCCGTATCGTTGCCGTCAGTTCCCCGCGCGGCAACCTAGTCGCCTTCTGGAATGCACTCGAACGCCGCTTCTTGGGCAAGGTGTCCTTGACCGACGGTTGCGGCATCGCCGGCGGCCCCAGCGCCGGTAGCTTTATGCTTACCAGCGGCACCGGCGTCCGGTCTCTTTACGATCTGAATTCACCTCAAGTTCTGCCCGCCCCCGAGCCCGGTGCCCGGCCCTGGGACAATCATCTGACGAGACTGACTTCGGGGTAACGCTTCGACTCTCAACGTGTTCGTGTTTAGTCGAAACCGGCTGTTTTCTTTTGTTCTTCGACATATTTTGTCTGAAACCGCTCCTCGCCGGAGGCGAACCGCACGCCGGCTGTCCGGATCGCTGAATCGGGGGCGATCTCGAGCGGTCTATAGGGTGTTCCCGGCACTACGGTTTTGAACAGGCTGTTATGCTTGGTGTTGTAGCAGGCCAGAAGTGTCCAACGGCGATTGTCCGACTTGTTCTGATCTGACCGACGCGGCCTATTGCAATGGAAGAACGCGGCGTCCCCTGGCCCTAGATCGCAGTGGACATGCTCAAGCACTTTCGAAACCTCTTCCAGCCTGTCGGAGTCTACGCAATATTGGCCACCCGGTGTAACGACGTGCCACAAGTGCGCGTCGCGCTTACGGCAATTGCCATCTATACTTAGAGTGAGGCGTTCCGCGGCATCGCGATTCTAATTTCGATCCTCGCCGTCGTCGTCATACCGGAATTCGTATCGGCGTGGGCACGCAACAAGGTTATGAAAATGCAGTAGCCGGCTGCGAAACTATTGGAGGCAGAATCATGTCAAATGCAGCAATCGAACTGAACGGAACGACTTACAAGCATCCGTCAAACCCCGTGGTCGTCGTATGTATAGACGGCGGCGATCCCGAATATGTGGACGAGGGCGTCAAAGCGGGCATCATCCCAACCCAGGAAGGCTTCATGAAGGATGGCTTTTACGCCGTTGCCCAAGGGTCGATGCCGAGTTTCACCTGTCCCAATAATATGTCCATTGCCACCGGCACAGAGCCCGTAACCCACGGCATTTCCGGAAATTTTTATCTCGACCGGAAGACCGGCGAGCCCGTCGTCATGACGGGGCCCGAACTCCTTCGGGCGCGCTCGGTCATGAGCGAATTTTCACGCAACGGAATCGTGGTCGCTTCGATTACCGCCAAGGATAAGCTGCGCCTGCAGTTGCAGAAAGACATGGATCTGAGTAACGGATCGGTAAGTTTTTCGTCGCAATATGCGGACCGGTGCACCATGGAGGAGAATGGTATCGAGGATGCCTTGGCCTTTGTGGATCAGCCATTGCCGGACATGTATTCCGATAATCTTTCATTGTTTGTGCTCGATGCCGGGATCAAGCTGTTGGAAGAGCGGCGCCCCGATGTCCTTTACTTGTCGTTGACCGACTACATCCAACATTCCCACGCGCCCGGGACGCCGGTCGCCAATCAGTTCTACAAGAATATGGACGACCGCTTTGCCCGCATGATCGAACTCGGCGCCACGGTGGCTTTGACCGCCGACCACGGCATGGGCGACAAGGCCGATGACGACGGGGAGCCGATCGTGATCTGGTTGCAGGACATCCTCGACGACGCACTCGGCGAGGGGAACACCCACGTTATCTGCCCGATTACCGACGCGTTCGTTGGCCATCATGGGGCGTTGGGCGGCTTCGTCCGGGTCTATAACGAAAGCGGAATTTCGCCGGAGGCGGTGATCGAAATTGTGAAAGACATTCCCGGGATCGACAAATTGTGGACAGCGGAAGGTGTGGCCAAGGAGCTTGAACAGCCGATCGACCGTGAAGGCGATGTCGCCATCGTTGGCGACAGGAAAACCGTCATCGGCGGCCGCGAGGTCGATCATGATTTGACGGCGCTTAAGGGCCACCGTTTGCGTACCCATGGCAGTCTTTATGAAGCGAACGTGCCGATTTTCCTCTCGAAACCGCTAAACGACGAATATGCGGCACGAGCCGAGCAAGGCTTGCGCAGTCACAACATCTTCGAGTTGGCGCTCAACGGAACCGTCTGAACAGAGGATTCCAATATCATGCCCAAAATCGGCCGGGCTGCGGTTTACGACGCGCCCAATGAACCCTTCGTGATTCGAGAATTCCCGGTCCGTGGCGTGCATGCGGACGAAGTTCTAGTTCGTATCACGATGTCGACGATCTGCCGTTCGGACATACATTCCTATCATGGACACCGGCCCAATCCGTGCCCCGGCATTCTCGGTCACGAGATCATCGGCATTATCGAGCAAGTGGGTGACGAGATTACCCACGACATGCGCGGCGGGACCCTATCGCCCGGCGACCGGGTAACCTGGACCGAATTTTTTCACGACGGCGATTCCTACTACAAGGATGTCCACGACATGCCGCAGAAGGCGGACGGTGTCCGCAAATACGGCCATGATCTGGCGGAAGAGGATCCGCATTTCCTGGGCGGTTTCGCGGACTACTGCTACATCCTGCCGGGGACCGGCATCCTCAAATTGCCGGACGAAATTTCGGACGAGGAAGCGACGCCCTTGAACTGCGGCGGCGCGACCATGATAGCGGTCACCGAGGCGGCCGCGCTCGGCGAGAACGACACGGTCGTCGTACAGGGGCTGGGTTTGCTCGGTCTCTATGGTTGCGCCATCGCCAAGGCCCGCGGCGCAAAACTGGTTATCGGCATGGACCGCGCTGCCAAACATCTCGAAATGGCGAAACGGTTCGGCGCGGACCATGTATTCGATATTTCCGCCATGGATGCGGATGAACAGGTGGCGCGCGTCCGCGACCTGTGTCCGCCGGACGGCGCCGACGCCGTGATCGAGGTCTGCGGCTCGGCAGCGGCGGTGCCTATTGGTATCCGGATGCTGCGCGTCGGCGGCCGCTACACCATCGGCGGGCTGGTTAATCCGGGGGCTGATTTCACCCTCGACGGCAACGATATCCTGCGGCGCTACATCACGCTCCGCGGCATCCATAACTATCACCCGCGCCACCTTGGCGAAGCGCTCGACTTCGTCTTGGCCAACCGGGACCGTTTTCCGTTCAGTGAGTTAATCGATGCGAAGTTCTCCCTCGATCAACTGGACGACGCTTTCAAGAAGGCAAACGAACACACCGTCCTGAGAGCGGCCATCGTTCCTTAAGGGATGATCCGTCGTTTCCTTGAAAAATACATTTCTCGAGGCAATCGGTTCACAAATATGCTGCAACAATGCGGCATGTGGTTTCGGATACTGCATGGCAACACCCACAAGGCATTGGTATTAAATAATAAAACTCATAACAGCTTCAGAACGCCGACAAAGAAAATCCCCGCCGAAACGGGGATAAGATATTGATCTTATTTTTGATTTTGGTTGCGGGGGCTCGCAGCCAACCATTTCGTATTTCTGTTTCCGCCTTTATTCCAATGTCGTAGTAGATGGTTTCTCCGGTACATCCTCCAAGCCTTGTGTCTGCCGGTGAGATCAGCCCCGGCTGGGCAATTCGACGATCCCGGTGCCAAGCACCGACAACTCGTCGTCCTGGTTGCGTGCCTCCTGTTCGATTTCAACAAGGTGACGGCCATCCTCGACAAACTTGCGGACAACCTCGCCGTTAATAGTCAGCAGGTCACCGGCCGGATTGTGGCGGCGGATCTTGCTGGTGGCGCGGCGAAGGAACCCATCGTCGCCCATCCAGTTGGTCATATGGTGGGTCAGCCAAGAGCATCGCTCGGGTCCGTAGTCATAGGCGCCCGGCGCACCCACTTCGATGGCAAACTCCTCCTCCCAGTGCACCCGCTCGGGACAATCGGGAATACCGAAGCGGTTCTTGATGCCGAGGCCCGCGTGGTTGACTTGCTGACGCCAGGCCAACTTGTTGGCTCGGATGTAGAGCCCACCCCAACCCTGGGCATAAGCGATGAAACCGGTCACCGTCATTGGCCCCTTGGCCATGGCCGGCAGCGCCTCACCCTCGCTCACGTCCTCCCAGTAGCGGGTACGAGCGCCGCGGATCTCTTCCTGTACGTAAAGCTTGGAAAACTCATCCAATTCCACTTGGGTGTAAACTCGGGGCTCGCGCGCCTTCACCTCGGTATACTTTGTCCCTTTCTCGCGAGCATGATCGCGGTCGGTACGGAAGCACCAACTGTCGGCGCTGGCCAGTAAGTCGCCATCCTGGTCGAAGAAGTCGACATGATAGGTCTGCTGGATTGCACGGCCGGCAAACCTTGTTTCGTGTTCGATCAAATCCTTCAGATAGGCCTCGGTGTGAATTTCTGTGTTTCGGGCGATGTGCTTGTGCCAAGTCCAATCCGCACCGGACCACATGGCGTGCACGCCGGGCAGTCCGCCAACGTAGCCTGAGATGACGCGGTCAGTGGCGAACAGGAAGCTCGGTAGCGCGATCACGTCACCGAATTTGGTTGTGCGCGCATAGTGAGGATCGCACCAAAGCGGATTGTCGTCGCCGATGCCATGGGCATAGTGTCGAATGTTGTCGCGTGTCGCTTCGTAGCACCACGGCTCAACGGTTCGGCCAATCTTGACGCCGATCCGGGCACGCAATTGGTCCAATCCTTCGGCCGTGATCTTGGGGAAACGGCTGGTCGATGGTTCATTCATTGGCACTCTCCTGATACCTGCGTTGTCTTTCGTGCGATCAATTCGGCGCCGGTACGCCGGTGTTCTGTTGATCGCGCAATTCCTTGCGGTTGATCTTGCCGGCCGGCGTCTTCGGCAAGGCGTCGACGAACTCGATAATTCTTGGATATTCGTGCCGCGCGAGATTTTGCCGAACGATGTCCTGAATTTCCTCTTCCTGGCCGGCCCGAGACGAATCCTTGAGGACCACGAAGGCCTTCACCACCTGCCCCCGCGTAGAGTCGGGAGCTCCAATGGCGGCCGCCTCGGCCACATTCGGATGACGCAGGATCGCGTTCTCGATCTCGACGGCGCTCATGGTCCAGCCGGCGGAAATTATCACGTCATCCGCGCGGCCGTGGTGATAAAAAAAGCCGTCTGCGTCGATGCGGGCCAAGTCCTTTGTCGGGAACCAACCGTCGCGGCGCATGACCATTAACTCGCCGATTTCGTCTGGCGATGCCTGCGTTCCATCCTGCCGCAACACGCCGACTCCAATGCCGGGCACCGGCTTGCCAAGTGATCCCTTGCGTACTTCCAGATCTGCGGCGCCCGGATAGTTGGCGAGGATCACCCCGACCTCGGTAGTGCCATACATGCTGCACGCCGGTGTGCTGAAGGTCGCCTTGACGAACTCAGCCGTCTCGCTGTCGATCGGCTCCCCGGTGAAAGACAGTTTCTCAAGGGCAAACGCGAACCGGCCGGCTTGGCCGCAAATACGCATCATGCGGTAGTGGGTGGCCGCCGCCGAGAGGTTGGTGATCCGATAGTCGGAGAGCGCCTTAAGAAGCCTTTCCGGATCGAATTTGCCACTGAATGTCCCGCTCGAAACACCCATGGCGAGTGGCGCCAACGTGCCGTGCCACATGCCATGTCCCCAGGCCGGCGAGGAGGGACAGAAGAAGCGGTCGCCTGGTCGGATGCCAGTGGCATAAAGCGCGGCCACCATTAATGTCACCAGCGAACGGTGGGTGTGGCGCACGGCTTCGGGCAGCAATCGCGTTGTGCCGGAGGTGTACTGTAGGAGCGCAAGGTCATCTCCCGCCGTCAACCAGTCAAACCGTTCGGGGAGACTCGCCAACGAGGTAATAAAACCCTCGTCACACAAAACCGGTTCCGCGACACCCGCCAGGCGGGCTTCTCCTATCTTATCGGCGGACGTGAAGACGAGTGTCGGTCGGCAATCATCGACCCGAAGCTTGATCCCCTCGGGCCCAAACAACGTGAACAAGGGCACTGCCACCGCGCCCGCCTTCACGATACCGAATAGCATGGCATAAAACGGTCGGGACGGCTCAATCATAACCGCCACGCGGTCGCCTTTCTTGACGCCCTCGCCCTTCAGGTAATGCGCCACCTGAGCGGATAATCGAGACAGTTCAGCAAAACTTATAAATTCGTCTCGCCCATCGGCATGGGCGATCCTCAGGGCCGGCTCTTGGCGGCTCGCAAAGCGGTCGATGCATTCATGGGTGATATTAAAATGCGCGCGGTCGCCGTCGAACATATCCCAGAGCCCTTCACGGGTGAAATGTGCCTGGGCATCCGCATAGGAAGTGTAGTCCGTAAGTCGAGCCATACGTCATTACCCCAACGGCATACGATGTCCGGCGCCGTTTGTGACCGTAACCCTTATTTACGGCCGCTAAAATTCATTGTCAATGTGTTCTTCTTATTGTATATATACAATAGATGTTCTTCCAAAGGGCCTGCAGGCATGGATCAAACGACGCCGATGCGTAAGCGGGAAGTTCCAGCGGTCGCGCGCGCCATCGCTATTTTGAAGTTATTGGCGGACAGTGGCGAGCCGCTCGGCGTGAACCCGGTCGCGCGCGAATTGGGCTTAGTGCCAAGCACCTGTCTACATATCTTACGCGTGTTGCATGAAGACGGTTTCGTCACGGTGGATCCGGAAACCAAACGTTACACGCTCGGTCTCGGCATATTACCTTTGGCCCGCGCCGCACTCCGCCGGCAAACATTCGCGACCCTTGTCCAGCCCAAGCTGGACGAGCTGTCGTCGAACTTCGGGGTGACGGCCATAGCGACTCAATTGACCGGCACGACGCATATGACCGTGGTGGCCTTGTCACAATCCACGCAGCCATTTCGTCTGCAAGTCGACCTCGGCAGCCGATTCCCGGCCTTGATCAGCGCGACTGGACGTTGCTTCGCTGCCTTCGGCGGCCTTAACAAGGCAACATTGCGGGCCGATTTCGCGCGGCTGCGATGGGACAATCCGCCAAGCTACGAGGACTGGCTGAGCGAGATCGAGGATGTCCGGCGCACAGGCTTCGCTGTGGATCGTGGACGGTACATGTCTGGCGTGACGGTTGTCGCGGTTCCCACCTTCGGTCGAGACCAACGGATGACCCGGAGCATTGTCGCCATTGGCATTTCACAGAAACTGGAAGCCGAGGAGGCCGCACTCGCCAAGCATATGGAGACCGCTCGTCTAGAAATTGAGAACCTGAGTTTGGAAACCAATCCCTGAAACCAAAAGCGACGAACAACGCGAAAACGAGAGGAGACACCATGACAAAAACGAAGGACGCAACGCCGCCGAGCCCGCTGGCTGGCGTCCGGGTGTTGGACTTCTCCCGTATTCTTTCCGGTCCGTATGCGAGCATGATCCTCGCCGACCTCGGCGCCGAGGTCATTAAGATCGAGCCGTTGGGAGCTGGCGACGAGACTCGCAATTTCCCGCCCTTCCAAGGTCCGTTCAGCCACTATTACATGGCCCTGAACCGCAACAAAAAGAGCCTCACCCTGAATTTGAAAGCGCCGCGCGGCCTGGAGATTGCCAAAACCCTTTCCCAACAGAGCGACATCGTGCTGGAGAACTTCCGAGCCGGTGTCATGGATCGGCTCGGTCTTGGGTATGAGGCGCTTTCGGCAGAAAACCCCGGGCTTCTTTACTGCTCGATCGTAGGTTTCGGCGAGGGCAGCCCCCTCAGCGAGAAACCAGCCTTCGATATCGTAGCCCAAGCGCTTTCCGGCGCAATGAGCGTGAACGGCGAACCGGGGTCACACCCCAGCAAACTTGGCCTGCCGGCCGGCGACATGTCGGGCAGCATCTTCTCGGTCTTCGGTATCCTCGCCGCCTTGTATGAACGAAAATCGACGGGGCGAGGCCGCCGGATCGAGATCGCCATGCTGGACAGCCTGTTGGCGATGTTGGGATATCTGGCGCAGATCTATTTCGTGACGGGGGAAGCGCCGGCGCCGGCGGGCAACAAGCATCCGAGCCTGGTTCCCTATGGCTCCTTTCCCACCCGCGACGGTCACGTCATCGTGGCCTGCTTGACGGAAGGGTTCTGGCACAATTTCGCTCGCTGTTTGAGCCGTCCGGAGTGGATCGAGGACGCGCGTTTTGCCGCCTATTCGACCCGCTTGCAGAACCGGGCCGAGCTTGACGCACTGATCGAGGAGCGTATGCAAACCGAAAGCACGGCATACTGGCTCGAGCGATTGTCGGCGTTCGATGTTCCAAACGCGCCGGTCCTGAGCGTCGCTCAGGCGCTGGAACAGGAGCATGTTGCCGCGCGCGGACTGGTCGAAACGGTCGAGCACCCCATCGGCGGAACGATGCGCATGGTGCGCACGCCGTTCCGTTTCGATGGAGAACCGACCGCTCCATCCCGCGCGCCATCCCTGCTGGGCGAGGACAGTGTATCCGTGTTGACCGACCATCTCGGGATGGATGCTGAGGCCATTGAAACACTGATCGCGGACGGTATTACCAGCGGACCTTTGCGTTGACCCGATTAACTCGGCTGGTCCCGGCCGACCCTTTGAAGCCCACGGCCGCCCGGTATCGCCATACGATGCGGATGCGCTACGTGCTGGATGCGGACCTGTATCGGCAAGTGATAGGCACAATCGCGGGGAGAACATGCAGCGAAAAAAAGTTACAAGAAATTTACAAGAGCTGCCTTTGTTCGGTGGCCAATCCGAGCGTTTCTACGGAAGTCGTGCTCCCAGACCAGTGCCGAGGCTGGGCAGATCCTTCTCACACTCGTCGACGAAATACGCCTGCACCCCGTCGATGGTCAGCCGCAGATCGAACTCGTCGGATATCTCGGGATATCTCCCCAACCCCATTAGCTTCGCCAAAGCACCAGAAAAGAAAAGCCCGAATTCACTGAGAATCCGGGCTGTACGAAATGTTTGGTTGCGGGGGTAGGATTTGAACCTACGACCTTCAGGTTATGAGCCTGACGAGCTACCAGACTGCTCCACCCCGCGTCAGAGGTGTTTATCCAATCCTTCGGGCGTGCGTCCAACCGGGCCGGATGATGGTTTTATTACAAAACGGCGCGCCCGTGCAATGAGCGGACGCGCCTTAATTGAAATCGTGAAGAAGAACATGAATTGGGTGTGTCGATCCGACCCTAAATTTTCAAATTTTCGCTTTTTTGTCCGTCCGGCTCCATGGAAGGCTTGGCAACGACCTACTCTCCCGCGTCTTAAGACGAAGTACCATCGGCGCTGAGGGTTTTCACTGCCGAGTTCGGAATGGGATCGGGTGCTGGGACCCTCGCAAAGGCCACCAAGCCATCCATGAAGTCGGATGGAATTCTAAAAGCGTGATTGGCGGATCGTCACGGATGATCTTGAAATCAAGCCGATCGAGTGATTAGTACCAGTTAGCTTCACACATTGCTGCGCTTCCACACCTGGCCTATCGACGTGGTGGTCTTCCACGACTCTCAGGCGAGACCTCGTTTCGAGGGGGGCTTCCCGCTTAGATGCCTTCAGCGGTTATCCCTTCCGTACTTGGCTACCCGGCGGTGCGGCTGGCGCCACAACCGGTACACCAGAGGTACGTCCACCCCGGTCCTCTCGTACTAGGGGCAGCTCCTCTCAAGTCTCGAACACCCACGGCAGATAGGGACCGAACTGTCTCACGACGTTCTAAACCCAGCTCACGTA
>PBKG01000013.1 GCA_002722095.1 Rhodospirillaceae bacterium | reverse complement strand
CCGCCATGCCAAGGAAGCCGGCGCCGATGCCGCCCTGAGCGTGTGTCCGTACTACAACAAGCCGTCCCAGGAGGGCATGTATCTCCATTTCAAGGCAGTCGCCGAGGCGGTCGACATTCCGGTCATCATCTACAACATTCCCGGCCGTTCGATTGTCGATATGTCCGTTGAAACCATGGCGCGGCTGGCAAAATTGGAAAATATCGTCGGCGTCAAAGACGCCACCGCCGATCTCGCGCGGCCGCTGGCCGGCCGGGTCGCGATGGGCGACGACTTCTGCCAGCTCTCCGGCGAAGACGCGACGGTTGCGGCCTTTCTTGCCCAAGGCGGCCACGGGTGCATTTCGGTTACCTCTAATGTGGCCCCCAAACAATGTTCGGAGCTTCATACCGCTTGGCAGCAGGGTGATACCGAGACCTTTAACCGGCTCCGAGACCTCCTGATGCCTCTTCACGAGGCGATCTTTTGCGAGCCCAGCCCGGCGCCGGCTAAATACGGCGTTCATCTACTCGGAAAAGCCGAATCCGATGTGCGGTTGCCGGTTGCTCCCCTGACGGAGGCCGGTCAGGCCCAAATGCGCGATGCGATGGTGCATGTGGGGCTGATCAACTAAAGAAATGGCGAAAAAATCCAGCGCCCGGCAAACGGAAATTCGCAACCGGCGGGCGCGCTTCGACTATTTCATCGACGAGACATTGGAAGCGGGGCTGGTTTTGGTCGGCAGCGAGGTCAAATCCTTGCGCGCGGGCAAGGCAAGTCTGGCGCGTGCCTTTGCCGGCCCGAAGAACGGCGAGCTTTTCCTGCAAAATTGCAATATCGACGAATATAACGAAGCCAATCGCTTCGGCCATGAGCCCCGGCGCCCGCGCAAGCTCTTGGTCCATAAGCGCGAGCGTGACCGGCTGATCGGTGCCGTACAGCGCGACGGCTACTCGCTAATACCGATGAAGCTCTATTTCAATGACCGCGGCATCGCCAAGCTTCAGCTCGGCCTCGGCAAGGGCAAGAAAAAGTACGATAAGCGCCAGGTCCAGAAGGAGCGCGACTGGAACCGGCAGAAGTCCCGGCTATTACGGGAAAGTTAAAAAGCCTGGTTGCTGGCGCCCGTTCAAATCCTTGGAGCCGCCGCGTCCATGTGCCATTGTGGCAGTCGATTAGATAGGGGAGGAGGGAGACATGGCTGACGAAGCCGATATCTTGAATGCCGATATAGAAATGGCGGATGGATTTATTCATCTCGCCAACGAAAAGCTGGAGCAAGGTGTCCATCCGCTCGCGATCAGTGCGGCGATGATTCATGCCGCAGCTAACTTTACCGCTTTTGCCTATTCGCATGGGTCCGAAGGTCCGCTGGACGAGAAACGCGTTATTGAGGAATTCCATCAGCTCTTGCAGGGGTATGACGATCACCATCGCCAGCGCATCGAGGCGATGAAGGAACAACAGGACCAAAGCGACAATAAATCGAGCATTGAACGGTTGGTCGATCAGGTAAAGGACGAACAATAAGGTCCCGAAGATCGGGACGAAAAGCTGGAGACGGAAATGAAATCCGAAGACGTTACGCGATTGTTTAAGGCGAGCGGGTCCGCGCCAACCGTGGCGCTTGAAGGCGAGCCGCCATTTTCGACCCGACCCGAATTAATCGGAACATTCGGCATGGTCGCTTCCAGCCATTGGTTGGCGACCGCATCCGGCATGGCGATCTTGGAGAAGGGCGGCAACGCATTCGATGCGGCGGTTGCGGTCACTTTTGCACTGCAGGTCGTGGAGCCGACCATGTGCGGCGTCGGCGGCGAGGCACCGATGATTTTTTGCGACGCAAAGACCGAGAAAATTCACGTTATCAGCGGCCAAGGCACGGCGCCCGCCTCGGCGACCGTGGCGGCCTATCGCGATCTGGGTGTCGAAATCGTGCCCGGCGCGGGTCTGTTGCCGGCAGTGGTTCCCGGCGCCTTCGATGGGCTGATGGTATTGCTGCGTGATTGGGGCTCGATGGGGGTCGCCGACGTATTGGCGCCAGCTATCGATTACGCCACCAACGGGTATCCCATTTCCGGGCGGGTTTGTGCGACGATTGGCGGTTTGAGCGAGCTTTTCACCGATCACTGGCCGAGCTCGGGGGCGGTTTATCTGCCCGGCGGGTCGGCGCCGAAACCGAGTTCGCGATTCTGCAATCCGACATTGGCGGCCTGTTTCGAACGTCTCATCAAGGACGCGGAAAGTGCCGGCGGTAGCCGAGAAAATCAGATCGATGCGGCGCGGGACGCTTTCTATCGCGGATTTGTCGCCGATGCGATTGATCGCTTCGTCGCCGAAAACGAGTTTCTCGATACTTCCGGCGAGCATCATGGTGGCTTTATCACCGGTCAGGATTTGGCGGCATTCGAAACTTCGCTCGAAGCGCCATTGGGCCTGGATTACGGTAACTTCACCGTTTTCAAGATGGATGCCTGGAGCCAGGGCCCCACATTCCTGCAGCAGCTTTCGATGCTGAAGAATTTCGACATCGCGTCGATGGACCCGGATGGACCCGAATTTGTCCACGTAGTTACGGAGGCAACTAAGCTCGCTTTTGCCGACCGGGAAAAATTCTATGGTGATCCGAAATTCGTCGACGTTCCGATCGATGTCTTGTTGTCGGACGAATACGGCAAGGAGCGCGCAGCTATGATCGCCGATGAGGCGTCCGGCGATATCCGTCCCGGTAGCATTCCTGGATTTGGCGGGCCCGTCATCTACGGACTCCCCGATGGCAGCCGTGTCTTGGTCGAGGATGACGGCGGCACGGCAGCAGTGGGCCTTACGAAGGCAGTGGCTATTCCCACTGGCGATACTGTCCATCTCGATATTGCCGATAAGGATGGAAATATGATTTCGGTCACGCCGTCGGGCGGATGGTTACGGAGCTCGCCGGTGGTGCCCGAACTTGGGTTCCAGCTTTCCAATCGGGGCCAGATTTTCACCCTCGAGGAAGGTTCTCCCGGTGCATTGGCGCCAGGCAAACGGCCGCGGACCACATTGAGCCCGGGCTTCGCCAACCGCGACGGCAAACCCTATATGGCATTCGGAACGCCAGGTGCGGATCGGCAGGATCAATGGGCATTACAGTTCTTCCTGCGTCACGCGGATCACGGCCAAAACATTCAGCAGGCGATCGATTCACCGACCTTTAACACCGATCATTTCCCGGGGTCGTTCTACCCGAAACAGGCGAAACTGCGTTCGCTCAGCGTCGAAGGGCGGTTTTCGAAGGAAACCGTGGCCGATCTCGAGAAGCGCGGTCATATCGTCGACCATGGCGAAGACTGGAGCCAAGGCAGGATGACGGCAGTGGCCCGCGATGGCGAGTATCTCAAGTCCGGCGCCAGCGCCCGATACATGCAGACTTACGCTGCCGGACGCTAAGGCAGTTCCATGCTGCGGTGGATGGTGGCTGTTATGACGGCGCTTTGGGCTTGCTCGGCCATGGCGGACTCTTTGGAAAAATTCGAATGGGAAAATCGGCTGCTATTGGTTTTTGCGCCGGGCTCTTCGGATGGCGCACTTGCGGATCAACGCAAGCGCCTTGCTTTGGTGCCCGACGGGCTTGCTGAACGGCATATGAGGGTGATCGAAGTTCTTGAGAAGCGTCCGGTGACGGTCGATGAAACACCAGATACGTCGCTCTCCGGGACATCTCTTCGCAAAAGTTACGAGATCGCGCCCGGCACTTTTGTTGCCGTTTTGGTCGGCAAGGATGGCGGCGAGAAAGGCCGATGGGCGAAGCCTGTCCCTCCCCAGGAAGTGTTTGACATGATCGACGTCATGCCGATGCGAATGGACGAGATGCGCGAGCAGCGAAATTAGCTGAAATTGAAGGTCTGAACGCTATTTGGGAGGCTCATACGGATCCGGCACGCCGGGTGGGATGGCTGGGTTTTCCTTCATGCTCTGGCGGAACTCATGAACCATCTTCATCACTATGTTGCGCACCCAGTTCGCCTTCATCATCACGTTGGTTTGTTCCTTCGGATCCCAGATCAGGTTGAACAGATAAGGTGCCTCCAGTTTGTAGGGGCCCTCATAGACTTCCGGCTCCCAGATGAAATGCATTTTCCAATGTTTCCATTTGACCGCGCGCATTTCGTCCTTGATGTAGAACAGGAACCCTTCTCGGTTCGATTGTTCCTGCTTGCCCAACAGAAAATCGAGCTGGCAAACACCGTCTACGGGCCGGTCGTCGGGCACCGGGCAACCGGTGAGATTGAGCAGCGACGTGTACAGATCGACGATATGTATAATTTCGTCGGTGATCACCCCTTCGGAGATCCGGCCCGGCCAGCGCATCATGAAGGGAACCCGGAGGCTACCTTCCATTGCGGTGTGGTAGGTGCCTCGCCAGTAGCCGGCGGTGCCGCGCCAGGGCTCGCGAAATTCGGGCCCGTTGTCTGAGCCGAAAATTAACAGCGTATCGTCGGCGATGCCGATTTCCTCGATAGCATCCACGATCAATCCGACATTGTGGTCCATCTCGGCGAGACTGTCGGAGAATTCGCCATGCCCCGTCTTCCCGATATGATCCGGGTGAGCGAGGCTCGGGAAATGCATTTGTGTGATCGGCAGATAGCAGAAGAAGGGCGTGCCTGCGGCATGCTTCTCCTTCATGAAGTCGATCCCCTTTTCGACGCACTCGCGGTCGATCGTGCGCCGGGTATCTTCGTCGAGCACCTTGACCTTTTTAGCGTCCTCGCCGGCGCGCGCTTCCCAGATGTATGGCACGTCAACGTCCGCGTCCTCGAAATAGGGCGAGGTGGTGAACATTGCTTCGTTCATGGTGCGGGGGATGCCGTACCAATCTTCAAACCCGCGGTCGTGGGGCAGGCGGCCGGGCTGGTCACCCAAATGCCATTTGCCGTAATGGGCGCAGGCGTAGCCCGCCTCCGATAGTACCTCCGGGAGTAGCCGTTCCCATCGGGTCAGTCCCTGGGGGAGCCCGGCGGGAACCGATTGGAAGGCGCCGGTGCGGATCGGATGGCGGCCGGTCATCAAGGCCGAGCGGGTCGGCACGCAATCGCTCTCCACGTTGAAATTGTGGAACATGAGCCCCTGTGTGGCGAGATCGTCGATCCTTGGTGTCGGCGCGCCGCGTAAGGCGCCGCCGCCGTAGCAGCCAAGTTCACCCCAACCCAGATTGTCGGCGAGAATAAGTACGATGTTCGGTTTTTCGGCAGCCATGTTCCATCCCCGGAAATTTAATTTTCAGAGATGAACTTTTAGGCGGGAATGCCGCCCAAGGAAACCGTTATTCGAGCAATCGATAAAAGAGGCTTAGGCCGCCATTTGAATTCGGCGTTTGTCGGGGCCGATAAAGCTTTCCACTTTTCGTCTGCGGTCCGGACCCACATAGTCGCCCGTGGCGATGGTGGGCCGGTACTCCGTCGCGGCTTTCACGTGTTTTTGCAAGGCGGATGCGGAAAAAGGCTTGGCGACAATTTCGCTTGCGCCCGCGTCTCGAGCCTCGAACACCAATTCTTCGCCCCAGAAAGTGGCGACGAGCACGATTGGCAGTTCGGGCATCGGGCTGTTCGGGTCGCGGCGGATATATTTCGTCAAACTGACCCCGTTTACGGGCGCGATCTGGCTATCGAAAATGGCGATATCCGGTTTCAGCTCCGGTATCATGTCGAGAGCGCGTTGGGAGTCTTCGGCGCCATAGGTCTCGTGGATGCCGATATCGCCCAAAACGCCCCTGATTATGGTCCGCAACTCGGGAAACGTGTTGACGATCAAAACCCGTAATTCGCTTAACTCGTTGTAATTCCACTGCATGGAAGTCTCGCCGGCGACACTGCGCTACACTGTTGAAACCGAAAATTTATAACCGGCGATTATTATTTATAGTTAATTATGAATATATTTTATCCCAATAGAAATATTTAGCAAGTATTTAAATTAAGAAATGGTTAATGAATAGTATAAGCGTAAATACTCGTTAGTTGATTGCGAAATGCAGTGCTTTAGAGAATCGGGTGATCTGCGATGGCCTGGACGCTTTGAAAAAGCGCAATCCCCAGCAAGAGAACAATCAACCCGCCTATGAGAGCTGCGCCGTTGAACAAAGTTCCTGCGGCGAGCGTTCCCTCGGGCATCCGGTCCGAAAGGTCGCGGGCGGTTTGACGGGCATAGACGGACAGCGCGGCCAAGCCCGAAACGGTGATTGCCGTACCGATCGACATCGCGAAGACGGCGGCGATGCCGGCACCCTTGAGCTGCAAAATCGTCGCGAAAATCAGCACAAGCACGGCACCGGCGCAGGGCCGGATGCCGATGGAAAAAATTATCGAGAGGGTTTGGCTCAGCGAAATCTGTTCCGGTAAATCGTCGGGGGCGGGAATGTGAGCATGGCCGTGATGACCGTCGTGCCCGTGATCATCTTCGTGGTCATGCCCATGATCATGCTCAAGGCCGTGGTGATGATGGCCGTGCCAGAGCCGTCGTGCAGCGGCGAGCATCAGCAGCAGGCCCAAAAGGGCGACGAGAGCGTAGCTGACGCTCTCCAACTGGCGTGCGGTCTTGTCCGCGTCCGCTAACGTCAAGCCGAGCAAGCGCACCGTGGCTTCGACCGCGACGACAGCGGTGACGCCCTGCATCAGAGCACTGGCAGCGGCGAGGCCAATGCCCTGCTTGAGCCGGCTTTCGTGGGTCGCGAGGTAGGTCGCGATGATGAGTTTGCCGTGGCCGGGGCCGGCGGCGTGGAACACACCGTAGAGAAAACTGAGGCCGATCAGCGACCAGGCGGCGGCAAAGCCCTGCCGTTGGACCGCTTGAACGGCTTCGGCAAGGCTTCGGTGCAAATCACGCTGCAGTACCTGCATTTCGCCGATCAGCCAGTTCCAACCGCCGAAGAGTTGGGGCATCTCAGTGATCAGCAGCAGGAAGGCGAGACCTGTGACCGCGAGCACGAAAACCACGATTACGGCAATCGCGCGCCCTGTCATCGACTAGTCCTTATTTGCACTGCAGTGCGACCTTTTCCGCGAAAAGTCGACCGAGGTCGTTTCCGCCGCTTTGGGTCTTATCGAGCGCCGCTGCGAACATGCGCGCTTCCGCGTCGGGATTCGGCTTAATCAACCGACCCAAGCATTGATTAGGGGCAATGCCGGCCAAGGTGAAGGCAGGCTTCTTTTCCACATGGAGTATCTCGATGTAATAGGTCGGGTCGTAGACCGCATAGACGAAATTCTGCCTTTTCGGGTTTACGGGTTTTTCGAACTCGATTGTAAAGCGGGTCCAGAAACGCCCTTGATTCTTGCCGCTATCGATTTTGCCGGACGACGCATCGAGATGGCGCGCGAATCTAAGTCGCTTCCCATCGGCGGTCGCCTCGGTGAAATAGCTATGTTTTCTCAGGCGCCCCGCCATTTCGCCGGCGAAGGTTCGATGCGCATTTTTTTTACCGGCTTTTTCGATTTGCCGGATGCTAAGCCCTAAATGTGCGGAGTAGAAGGGATCGAACAGCCAATAAATCTCCAACGCGCGAACATGGCCATTCTTGTCGAACAGCAGTTTCGTGCTCATGTCGATCCAGACATGGGGATGGGCAAAAGCCCCTACCGGCGCGAAAAGAAGGGCGGCGAGCCCGACAATTGCAATCCAACGCGTGAGCTTCATACCTTCCTAAATACAGCGGAATCGGGACGTATGCCATCCCGATTCCGAAGTTTTTCTATTTGCAGCCTGTGACGCAAGTGGCGTTACCGTCGAATGCCATGGTTACGCCGGAAAGCGTCGAATAGGTTTTGATCGACTTGTCGACCAATTTGTTAAAGCGCTCCAACTTGCTGCCCTTTTTCACTTTGCCGTCCTTGGTCGATACCTCGTTAAGGTGAACCGCGAAGGCGACCTTGGGTTTGACCAGTTCGTTGACGGCCCAAGCTGCTTCCTCGGGGCCCATGGTGTGGACATCACCGGCATTCATGAAGGCGATCTGGGCTTTGTAGTAGCGGCGGACGATCAAATCCATATCCGCGACATGGCCTGTATCCGCAGACAGGTAGATCACCAGTCCATTGGAAAACGTAAGAATGAACCCGTTATCTGGTCCCACATAGGCCGTAAGTCCGCTTTTTTTCATCGAGGCTGCAAGAGCCTTATCGATGATGAAACCGGGCGAGGCGCCGTTGGCATGTTCGACCGAAACGGTGGCGACGGTGACGCCGCCAAACTTCATTTTACCGCCGGGGCGAACGCGCTTTACTGCTTTTTTGGCGGACTTTTTATCGGCGCCGGCATTGACCATACGGGTCACCAAATAAGCTCGCATCTGCCCAGCCGAGACGATTTTAGAGTTTTTGCCGACCGCGATCTCGACGGTGTTCGAATTCGGAAGGGTCTTCACCGATGTCTTCGGCTTGCCGCAAGTCCCGGCGTTGGGGGCCGGAATACGTTTATCTCCTTGGTGATCGCCATGAACCGACGAAAGCAGCACTACATCCAATTTTTTGGGGAGGCGCGGGTCGGCTGCACCGGCGACCGTTCGGCCCGGATCGAACAACAACGTGGTTCCGTCCGGATCTTCGAATAACAAGGCCCGGTCACGGCGGCAAAGTTCACCGTCATGGGGGCCGATCGGAGTGATTTTGACGTTCTTTGCCAGCGCTGGCGCCGATACGCCGCCAGCGAACATTAAAGCGGCAACTGCCGCTGTCAAAAGAATGCGCATGAGGTCCTCCCGTTAGGTCCTAGTAAATCTGGATGGTCAATATGGTACCAGTTAGATCGGCACGGGCAAATTTCAATTCTCTTAACTCACTGAAATGTGAGTATTGCACCGATTAATATAAAAACCATTAACAAACCAATAATATTATTGGTTTGTAAAAAAATCTTAATGTCGCATTAACCAAATTGGACTAGTCTGAGGAATCTTTGTCGAGCGATTGCCGGGGAGGGGCAACGTCATGGACGACATACTGGCGGGCATTAGCGAATTTGCGTGCGAGCTCACCTATGAAGACGTGCCGGAGAGTGCGCTTACGGCTGCTAAAGAACGTCTGATCGATACGTTGGGCAGTGCCCTTGGGGCCTATGAGTGCGACACGGTGGCAGTCGGCCGATCGATGGTGAGCCCACCGTCCAATACGGGGCTCGTCGGCAGAATTCTCGGGGAAAATAAGGATTATGCGGCCGATGGAACCGCGTTCGTAAACACCTGCATGCTGCGTAATCTCGATTTCAACGACTCCTTCCCTGGTTGTCATCCGAGCGATGGGCTTGGCGGGTTGTTTTCCGTGGCGCCTGTGGCCGGTATTTCCGGCAAGGAACTGGTGGTGGCAACCCTAATAAGTCACGAAACCATTATGCGCCATATTATGGCCGCCAATCCGGGCGAACATGGTTTCGATCAAGGTACGGCGATTGCCATGGGCGCGGCGGCGTCCGTATCACGGGTGCTGGGACTGTCTCGAGAGCAGACAGCGCACGCTGTTTCCATTTCGACCGTTGGAAATATGCAGCTGCGCGCCACCCGGTCCGGCGAGTTGTCCATGTGGAAAGGCTGTGCGACCGCACTCGCGGTACGGAACGCGGTCTATGCGGTCGGCCTTGCGAAAGCAGGAATGACCGGGCCACCGGAACCGTTTCGTGGCCGCGACGGGCTTGCGGACCACTATCCGTCTTTCGAATGGACATCTTTCGGTACCTTGGAAGATGATTTTCATATCGCCAAGGCGAATCTGAAATTCTGGGCTGTTGCCTATCAGATGCAAGCTGCGGCGTGGTGTGGTATCGAGCTCAGCAAGCAGGTGAATGCCGACGATGTGGCTTCGATTGCGGTCGAAGCGAACGAATTTGCTCATTTTGAAAGCGGTAGCGAGCCCGCGAAATGGGATCCCCAAACTAAAGAAACCGCGGATCACAGCTTGCCCTACGTACTTGCCTGGGGCCTTCGCCACGGTGCGATCGGCACCGATGCTTTTTTGCCGGAATCCTATCTTGACCCGGCGGTTCGGCCTTTCCTTGATGCGATAACAGTCGAGGTTAATCCGGAATTCACCGCTGAATATCCGGTGGAAATGCATATGCGTGCGACCGCTACCGACAAACAGGGCGCAAGCCATGTTGCGGACATCCGAAATCCCATCGGCCATCGTTTGAACCCGATGACGATGGATGAAATTGGCGAAAAATTCTGTCGTCTTGCAGCCCCGCAGTTGGGTGAATCCGGGGCAACGGCGGCATTCAATTGTTGGCGAGAGGTGGAAAGCTGCGATGACGTGGGATCGGCTTTCAATGTTTTATCTGTAACGAAAGCATAACCGGCGACAAAGATTTGTGACCAATCGTCACCAATCTACTGCAGTTCATGACAAGGAGCCGTGCTATAGACAAAACAATGCTTCTAATTACTTGCTAAACATACAAATTCGCCCGATAATAGTTATCCTTGTGGCAGGGATAATAATAAAAAGGCGTCTTACCCGATTGGGGGAGGTTAGGACACTCGCATGAATGCTAGTACGGCCAGTGCCGGCGGGGCTCGGAAACCGCGCCGGTCTGAATTGTTGCTCGACATTTCCCAGGAGTTGTCGAGCGTAGACTCGTTAGACGACGCGCTAGCGACGCTGCTTGCGATCACGACGCGCGAAATGGGCGTCGATCGTTGCACGTTGTTTCTCAATGACGACGTCAAAGGGCAACTCTTCTCACGCATCGCCGAAGGCGATCAAAGGGCAACTCTTCTCACGCATCGCCGAAGGCGAATTGACCGAAGAAATTCGTTTTCCGAATGACCAAGGCATTGCCGGCCACGTATTTACGACCAGTCAGGGTCTCATCGTCGATGACGCCTATGCGGACGAGCGTTTCAACACCGCGATCGACAAGAAAACCGGTTACAAAACAGAAAGTATTCTCTGCGCGCCGATTAGGACTCCTACAGGTGAGACCATCGGCGTCGTGCAGGCGTTGAATAAGCTCGACGGCGCCTTCAATCAGGAAGATATGGAACTTCTTGAGGCGATGACCCGTCGCGCTTCGCTTGCTCTGCTAGCTACCCAGACACAAGAGTCTGCGGTTCCCGACTTTATGCGGCAGGCCGGCGATACCATTAATTCTTTGTATCGCTCTATCCTTCCAGCTAAAGCCGAAGTACAGGCAGTCGAGCCGGCTGTGGAAGAGACGGCGCCCGACGCTCCTGCCGGCAGCGAGACCGAGCAAATTTCTGCTGAACTTGCGAAGGAACCAGCCTTTCAAGATTGTCCCACCGACACGTTGGCGCGTTTTCTGGCCCACGTCACAATGCGCGACGTCAAACGCGGTGAGATCATCCACGATATAGACGGTCAGGCTACCGACACCTATCTCATTGTCGACGGCGCATTCAAGATCACCAGTAACGGCGGTAAGCCAATTACAGTGGAATCCGGTTTCCTCGGCGAAGAAGCCGGGATCGGCCTGGATGCTTATGTGTCCGAATGCAGGGCAACGAAAAAGTCCCGAGTTCTGGCAATGCCGGGCCATGCAATGAAGGCGTTGGCGGCAAGCGGCTCGCTACGCGATCGGTTGATCGCCTCTTTCAGTGGCCGCTTCAGTGGCGATGCCGGCGCACGAGGCTACGGCGAGCGGACTGTATTTTCCGAAGTTTTGGAATCGCCTCGCTTGGCAATCGGCTGGGTGCTGGCGTTGTTGGTTCCAGTGCTGGTCTACTATATTTCGCTGGATATGGCGGATTTCCCGGGGACGCAGGCGCGCTATCTGCTATGCGCAATTTCGGTCACCGTGGTGATGTGGATATTCAGTTTGCTACCGGAATTTGTGCCGGCACTGTTCGTGATATTGGTTTCGATATTATTGGGAGTCGTGCCACCGGAAGTCGCTGTGGCCGGGTTCGGGTCCAAGAGCTTCTTCATGGCGTTGAGCATTCTTGGCCTGAGTGTCGTAATCACCGTATCGGGACTTAGCTATCGGGTATTGCTGGTCCTGCTCCGCATCGGACCGGCCAATAAGATTTGGTACAATATGTGTTTGTTCGCGACCGGTTTCGCACTGACGCCGGTGGTACCGACGGCGAACGGTCGTATCTCGATCGTGACACCGTTTATGGTCGATTTGCTAGGCGCGTTCGATCGCACGTCCGCGAAGGAAGAGGCTCCGCGCCTGACCGCGAGCGTGGTCACCGGCATTTCGTTAATGTCGGCGGTATTCCTGAGCTCCAAATCGGTCAATTTTATCGTTTTCGGTATGTTGCCGACCCAGGAGCAGGCGCAATTCCAATTCCTGAACTGGATGTTGGCCGCTGCGGTAGTCGCGGCGATCATGCTGATCCTGTTCGCGCTCACGAGCTGGATTATTTTCCGTAACAAAAGCAACCCCTCTATCCCCAAAACCCTGGTGGTCGCGCAGTCCAAGATGTTGGGCCCGATGCGTCCGGCGGAGTGGGCCGGCGTGTTCGGCCTTGGCATTCTTTTGGTGAGCTTTCTAACCGCAGCCCTGCATCGGATCGAGGTGCCGTGGGTGGCGATGGCAATCTTGTTTACGTTGTTGATGTTCGGCTTTATCCGAGACAAGCAGTTCCGCGAAAAGATCGACTGGAACTTCCTGATCTTCCTGGGCGCGTTGATTGGTATCGTCTCATCGATGCAGCATACGGGCCTCGATGTTTGGCTCGCCAGTCAGCTCGAATTCCTCAACGAATATATGCAGCATGAATTCGAATGGTTTGTGCTGATGCTGACGGTCGCTATTTTCATCGTTCGTCTGGCGCTGCCAATCAATGCGGTGGTGGTCATCTTCGCCGCCCTGTTGATCCCGACAGCGGTCAATATCGGTGTCAATCCTTGGCTTGTGGGCTTTATCATCCTGCTGATGTCTGAGAGCTTCATTTGGCCTTATCAGGCGTCCTACTACATCATGTTTATTTCGATCGCGGGCAACAAAGCGCGGAGCGAAGATCCGCGGTTGGTGATGATGAATTTCGCCATCGTCGGCATTAAACTGTTGGCCGTCTATGCGTCTATACCCTATTGGAAAGCGTTGGGGCTGCTATGACGAGAACCACGATCAAAGTCATTTTCATGGGGGCGTTCTGCCTCTCGCTGTTCGTTGCCGTACTCTGGGTCAGCTATTCCAAGCCTCGGCTATTGATACTGCACAGCTACAGCACCGATTACGTCTGGACCCATAACATCGATATCGGTCTCGAACGTATCCTCGAAGGACAAAGCTGGCTCGACATTCATCGCCACTACATGAAAACCAAGAAGCGGTCGGACAAGCGCTATCTCCAACGCGCGGGCATTTCGGCCCGTAACGCGATCGATCAGATTCGACCCAATGTGGTGATCGCGATCGATGATTATGCGCAGAAGCTGGCAGCTAAATATTACGTCAATCGCAAGGACGTTCAGATCGTTTTTGCCGGCTTAAATGGCAGCGCGTCACCTTACGGATATGACGGTGCCAAGAACGTCACCGGTATTTACGAACGCAAGCCCGTCGCTGCACTGCGCGAAGTGGTGCAGGTGATGAAGAGCTCAGGAAATCCGAGAGTATTATTCCTGTCCGACAAATCGCACTCCGCCAAACGCGATGCCGGCTATATGGCCAAATTCAAATGGGCTCCGGTGCGTTATGAAGGGCATCTTCCGGTCAAGACCTTCGAAGACTGGAAGAAGGAAATCAAAACCATCGATAAGAAAACCGACTTTGTCTTCGTCGGCGCCTATCGCAAGCTTTATGACAAAGGCGGCAAGCGCAAGGTGAAAGCCAAGAAGGTGATGGCGTGGACGGTTAAAAATTCGCCGGTGCCCGTGATCGGCATTAACGAGTTCGTCACCAAGGACGGTGCGATCTTTTCCGTTGGCGTGTCGCCTTACGAGCAGGGCGAGATTTCCGCCAAGATGGCGCTCAGGATTTTGCGCGAGAAGATACAGGCAAGCGACATTCCCCGTGTCCTGTCGGCGCAATATGTCGTCGCCATGCGCCGCGAGGCGATGGAAAAAATGGGCATCCAGGTGCCCGCAGTCTATGAGGCCTTGGCGCAGGTCACCGGAAATTATTTCGACTAAGACCTGAATTTTCCGAGCGATAATTTGTAAGGCTCGCGTGCCCCGCGCGCGTCTCCAGCTATCTTCCATTTCCGTCTGGTCTCGGGCAGTCTGGCCGCCTCAGAACTCAAGAATATTAAAATTTCTTTTGGGGCTTTCATGACACATCCGCTCGACCTCCCTGACAAATGGGACATGGAAACCGACGTCGTGGTCATCGGCTTTGGCGCGGCGGGCTTTGCCGTTTCGGTAACCGCACACGACCTTGGCGTCGACGTCGTTCTTCTTGAAAAGGCACCGGAAGGCGAGACCGGGGGCAATACCCGCGTTGCCGGCCAGGGCTACCTCAACCTTGAGGGCGAGGACGACGCGCACGCCTATCTGACAGCGCTTTGCGGTCATTTCGAAGTACCCGACAAGATGATCCGGGTCTGGGCTCATGAGATGTGCAAGAACAACGAATGGCTGGCCAGCCTCGGCGGAGATCCGCAGGAGCATCAGCATCAGCCGGTGGGGATCGAATTCCCCCATTTGCCGGGCTCGCAATGCGTTCACAAGTTCCATGAGGGCGAGATCTATGGCTACGGCAATACTTGGAAGCTGTTCGAGCGGTTGACCAAGGACCGAGCCAATGGCGGCGATAAGCCCCTCCGTATTCTGTTTGAAACGCCGGGCAAGAGCCTGGTGCAAAATGGCGATACCGGCGAGATTTTGGGCGTTCGCGCGGAGCAGGACGGCAAGACGATCGCGATCAAAGCGAAGAAAGGTGTCGTGCTCACTTGCGGTGGGTTCGAGAACAATCAGGATATGATCCGCGATTATCTACCCGGCATGCCTTACTGCTACACCACCGGCTCGCCCTATAACGAAGGCGATGGCGTTACCATGGGGCTCGAGGTCGGCGCGGACCTTTGGCACATGAACAATTTCGCCGGTCCCGCGTTGCAGTTGAAGGCCGACGGTCATCCGACGACCTTCTCAATGCAAGCGCTTCATTTCTCGAAGGAGATGCCGGGGGGCATGATTGTCGTTGGCGCCGACGGACGGCGGTTCGCGGACGAGAAATACAAAACCTGCCACGGCAAAATTCCAAGGAACGGTGTCTATCAACCGCTACCGACGCCCTGTCCGTTGCACATGGTCTTCGATCACGAGATGTTCAGCGCAGGTCCGCTCTACGACACCCATCCGAGAAGCGGTTGGACGACGGTGATGGGGCGCTATGACTGGTCCGACGACAATATGAAGGAACTCGAGAAGGGCTGGATTCTGAAGGCCGATACGCTCGATGCGTTGGCAGAGACGATCGGCGTCGACAGCAAAGCACTGAACGGATCGGTCGAGCGTTGGAATGAAATGGTCGCCGCCGGTGGCGACAACGATTTCGGCCGCACACTGATGATGGCGCCTATAGGGGAGGGGCCTTTTTACGCGGTGCCACTCTCACCGACCATGTTGAACACGCAAGGCGGCCCACGCCGCAATGAAAAGGCGGAAATCGTCCGGCCCGACGGGAACCCTATCCCGCGCCTTTACAGCTCGGGAGAGTTGGGCTCGATTTACAGCAATCTCTATCAGGGTGCGGGGAATATCGGCGAGTGTCTTGCCTTTGGCCGTATCGCTGGACGCAATGTCGCGGCGCTTGAGCCCTGGTGCTGAACCAACGCTGAGCAGAAAAGGAATATTCCGATGAAACTGATCGGTCTCTACCGTTCGCCCTATGTCCGCCGGGTGGCGGTTAGCCTAAATTTGCTGGGTTTCGAATACGAAAACGAGGCGATTACGCCGTTCGAAAACCCCGAAGCCGTAAGCCCGCATAATCCCTTGGTTAGAATTCCTACTCTCGTGCTCGATGACGGGGAAGTGCTGGTCGAAAGCTATGCCATCCTGGATACGCTCGACGATATGAGCCCGGCGGAGAAACGTTTGCTGCCGCCGTCAGGGGATGCGCGCAAGCATGCATTGAAGTTGGCGGCGATTGCCACGGGCACGATGGATAAGACGGTTTGGGCGGTCTACGAGGGCCGTTTCCATCCGAAGGAGAAGTATCACAAGCCTTGGGTCGAGCATAACGAGGCCCAAGCCGAGGGCGGACTCGCCTATTTGAATGATGCGGTGCTCAAGGCGGATGTGGCGGAAGAAGGCTGGCTCGCCGATACGGACCGCATCGGTCAAGCGGATGTCAGCGCCACCATCGCCTATAGTTTTGCGCTGATGGCGCGTCCGAAACTCGGCGTTGCAGAGAAATTTCCTGCGTTGAAAGCTTTCGCCGAACGAATGGAAGCGACAAACGCGTTTTCGTCGGTAGCGCCGTAAGGGCGTTACGCCGAGATCGTCGCCTTACCGTTATTCAGCACCATCACATTGTCGCGCGCCGGAATGGTTGCGCGGAAGGTGACGGTATCGCCGTCTGGCCACATTTCGGTGCGGATCGTCTCGCCTGGGTATACCGGCGCTGAAAAGCGTCCTTCCATACCTTTGAATTTCAGCGGGTCGTAATCGCAACAGCTCTTGACCAGTGCGTGGCAGACGACGCCGTAGGTCAGCAGTCCGTGTGCGATCGGCCTATCGAATCCAGCCTTTTTTGCCGTCTCCGGATCGGAGTGGAGTGGATTGTAGTCACCGCTCAAACGATAGATCAGGGCGGATTGGGGCAGAGTCGGCAGATCGCAGGTAAGGGCAGGCTCCGTGTCGGGGATCGGTTGCGGTTCCGGCACTGGCCCCGACGGGCCTCCGAATCCGCCATCGGCGCGGCAGTAAGTCGACGCGCGGATGGTGCAGATCAACGTATCGGTTTCTTCATGCACCACGTCGCGTGTGCTGGAGATCAGCGCGCCACGGCCTTCGCCTTTATCGATGATAGATTCCACCTTGGCCTGACCGACAAGCGTGCCCTCGACCGGGATTGGATTGTGGATCGTAAACGCGTTGCCCGCGTTGACCAACTTCAGATAATTGACGCCGGAATCCGGATTGCGCAGCCAATTGCCCGGATAACCGAGCACGGAAGCCATGCTCGGCAATGCCACCAGGTCTTTTTCGTAGACGAAGCGCAGTTCGTTTTCGTCGACCGGATTTTCGCCGATACCCACACCGAGTGCGTAAAGCATTAGGTCTTTCGGCGTGATCTCCTGGCGGGTCTGTTCGAACTGCCAATTTATGAGCTTGTCGTAATCGATCGCCATTTTCTTCGTTCCCTACACCGGATCCCACGGGAAGACATCGGCGGTGCGGTCTAGCGGCAGGAAGCTGTGACGCAAGGCGGGGATTACCCGCTCGGCAACCGTCGCCGGAGTCCAACCGTCGGATGTCTGCATGGTGCGCAGCGGGCGAGGTTGCCCGAAAAGATGGATTTCATTGTGACGCGTCGAGAAAACCTGTCCGGTGACGTCCCGGCTCATGTCGGAGGCAAGGAAAACCGCCACCGGGGCATTCTTGGCCGGGGTCACTTGCTGGCGCTGTTTGGCGCGTTTTTGCTGTTCCGGCGTGTTGGTCGGGATCGAACTAGTCATGCGGCTCCAGGCCGACGGTGCAATGCAGTTCGAGCGCACTTGGAAGCGCGCCATGTCGAGTGCGATACATTTCGAGAAACCGACGATACCCAGCTTGCAGGCACCGTAATTGGCTTGCCCGAAATTGCCGAGCAGTCCCGACGTGGACGTCATGTGAATAAACGAGCCCGAAGATTGCTGGCGAAAATGCGTCGCCGCCACCCGGCTTACGTTGAACGTGCCCTTGAACATCACGTTCATCACGCTGTCCCAATCGTCCTCGGTCATTTTGTGGAAAATGACATCTCGCAGGATGCCCGCATTATTCACCACCACATCGATCTGTCCGTAGGTGTCGAGCGCGGTGCCGATCATGCCTTCGGCTCCCTTGTAGGTCGCTACCGTATCGGTATTGGCAACCGCTTCGCCGCCCGCATCCTTGATCTCCTTGACCACGGTATCCGCAACGCTGACGTCTTCGCCGGACCCGTCGAGTTCCGCGCCGATGTCGTTTACCACGACCTTGGCACCGTGCTCCGCCAGCATCACCGCAATCGCTTTGCCGATGCCGCGTCCGGCGCCCGTGACGACGCAAACTTTACCTTCCGCCATGCGGTTGGGATCGATCCCTTCCATGTCGATGTTCCTCCTGAAAATCACTCAAATTAGAAGTTATTCGGTTGCCGAAGCTTCGCTGTCTTCGGCGCGGGCGCACTTAACCACACCTTCCTGTTCAAGGCGAGATAGCTCGTCTGCGCTATAGCCGCAAATTTCGGTCAGTACGCGTTCGGTATCGTAGCCGACTGGTTTTGCGGTATGGCGAATTCGGCCGGGTGTGCCTAGAAATTTCGGCACCAAGCCGGCGAGCGTGACCTCGCCCATCACGTCGTCAGGTATTTTCGGCAGCATCTCGCGGGCCTGGAAGTGCGGGTCTTCGAAAACCTTATCCATGGTGTTGATGCGACCGAAAGTGACACTGCTTTCGGTAAATATTTTTTCGACTTCGTCGGCATCATGTTCGGCGAACCAGTTCTCCAAAGTTTCTTCGACATACTCCTGGTTGGTGACCCGGGCGCGGCGGGTTTTATACCGGTCGTCTTCGGCCATATCCGCACGCCCAATGGCTGTCATCAGACGGGCAAAACCCGGATCTTGGGAGCCCTGTACGTGTAGAAAGACACCGTCTTTGCATTCGTAGAGATTATTGACGACGCTGTCGGGCAATGCGGCGCCGACGCGGTTGACGACAAACCCGTGCTGATCGTAACTCGGGACATGGGTTTCAAGCAGGCTGAAAGCGCATTCATACAGGGCAGTGTCGACGACTTGCCCCTTGCCCGTATTCTTGGCGTTGAGGACGGCCATCATGCCGCCCATGGCGCAGTACAAACCGGTGATGTAGTCGGTCATGGCCATCGAAACCCGCGCCGGCGGGCGATCCGGATACCCGATGATGTTTCTGAGGCCGCTGAAGGCTTCGCAAATTACGCCGTAGCCCCGTTTATCTTTATAGGGTCCCGATTGCCCGTATCCGCTGATCGAGATCATCACCAGGGCCGGATTGATCTTGCTCAATTCCTCGTAGCCGATACCCCAATCGTCGAGCTTGCCGGGCAAAAAGTTTTGGATGATGACCTGAGCGTCCTTGACCAGAGTTTTGACGATTTCCTGGCCGTCTTTGGACTTAAGGTTTACCGCGATGGAGTCCTTATTACGCAGCAGGCTTGCTGAATAGAGACCTTTTCCTTTCGATGCCTTGCCGGCGGTCCGAATTGGATCGCCGGTAAAGGGCTCGATTTTGATTACTTCCGCGCCTGCATCCGCCATTAAACGGCCGGTAACCGGCCCGGCGGCGGTCGAGGCCATTTCGATCACGCGATAGCCTGCGAGCGGCCCGCTTCGTTCCTGCTCGAATTCCATTTTTTCCTCCCGGTTTTTGGCGGAATTTTAGCGATGCGGCGTTGTTTGTCACGGGGGCGCATGGGGTCGTCCGACCACCTCCGTTTCCAACAAGCTGGCCCTCTGCTAATCTTCGCAGAACCGAACAATTCAAAGGGAGGACATCATGCCAGCTGAAGTCGCCGTTCAACCGAGCGAAGGTTTCGATCCGTCGAGTTTTGACGCGGTAAAATGGGAACTGCGCGAGCACACCGCCTATATCACCATGTCGCGGCCCGACGCGCGTAACGCTTTGAACATCGCAATGCGTAACGAGTTGATGGCGTGTTTCGATGAGGTCCAGAACAACGATCAGATTTGGCTCGCGGTTTTGTGCGGCGAGGACCCGATTTTCTGTGCCGGTGCGGACCTGAAGGAAAAGCTCAACATGGCGCGCTCCGACGGTGACAAAGAGCGTTCGCGCCTATCGAACGAGCTCTATCTCACCATGCGCCGCTGCTTCAAGCCGATCATCGCCGCGATCAATGGCGGCTGCATAGCGCAGGGCGCTGGTCTGGCACTGTTATCGGATATTCGCATCATTTCCGAGAAGGGTTATTTCTGGTGGCCGCAGGTGATGCGCGGCATCTCGTCGATGTCGGGTCCGCTTCTTTTGACCGAAGCGACGCCGCCGGGCTTCGCGCTGCGTTATCTTCTGACCGCCGACAAGATTACGCCCGAGGAAGCCTTGCGTGTCGATCTCTGCACCGAGGTGGTGCCCCATGAAGAACTCATGGAGGCGGTAGAGCGTTGGGCGGACAAGATGCTGAAAAACGCTCCCTTGTCACTCCAGGCCATCAAGGAAGTTTCGGTTCGTCGCCGGGGTATGACCATCGATGATGCCTTCCCCATCGGTCGCGATATTTCGGAACGCACGATGGATTCCGAAGATTCGATCGAAGGCCTAAAGGCATTCAAGGAAAAGCGCCCGCCGGAATGGCAGGGACGCTAGAACGGTAAAAGGCGGTCTTCGGACCGCCTTTTTTCTAACGCCGGCACCTCCGATCAGCTACCCGAAGGCCGGGCCGTTTCCAAACCGTTTTCGGGTGACCTCACAGAGATAGATTGTTCCGAATTTGACATCATCGGGCTATGGCGGCGGGACCGGTAGAGCCAGGCCAATATCGCAGGCGAGACGCGCGCAAAAAATAGTAAATGGATCACAATCCACTGGGTGACGATGCGCCACCGTTTGCGACCTTCGAATCTGCGCGAAGATGTGACGGCAGGTGGGGCGTCGATGCATATGGTTTTGCCGAAATTTTCCAGGCGGCGATTGAAATCGAAGTCTTCCATCAACTCGATATTTTTAATGCCACCGAGCCGGTCATAAACTCTACGCCGGACGAATACTGCAGAATCACCATAGTAAAATCCGTTCGCCCGCAGCTTGGCGTAGAAGCCGTTAAGCCAATGCGCAAATTCGCTGCCTCCATCGAAAAGCAGGCGAAAATTACCGCCGACGATTTCGGGGGAGGTGAGGGCGCTGTCGATGGCGCTTATGGAGCCAGGTTGAAGTCGAGTGTCGGCGTGCAGGAACAGAAGCGTATCGCCGCTTGCAACACTGGCGCCGGCGCGTAGTTGCTGACCGCGGCCCGCAGGACCGGTCACTATCTTAAAACCCCGCGCTTGCGCTTTGGCGACGGTAGCGTCCTCGCTGCCGCCATCGCTGACAATTACTTCGATATCGCGCGCCGCAAATTCCCCAAAATCGCACAAACCCTCGATAGCTTGCTGCTCGTTCAGCGTGGGTATGATTACTGAAAGCCTCACGCTTTACCGCCTTGCTCGATTTGAGACAAAAAATTGGGGCGTTCTGTGGCATCGAAAAGACCGATCTTTTCCAGCTGATCGCATCGTTCTCTCCATGCTTCGCGGAGCCAGCCGGCCTTGCCGCCCTCCTTTTCGTACATGCCCGGGGGGCGCATTTTATTGGTAACCGGGCCGGTGATTCCATTCCACAAGCTCGCCAACCATTCGAATATCCGAAAGCGTTCCGTCGCATTCATTTCGGGTACCGCCGTTCGAAGGTATATCTGGCCGAAAGCGATGTGGCGGGCTTCGTCTTGGGCGACGGTTTGGCTGATTGATGCAAACAGCGGGCAGGGGAGCCAGTTTTCGACCGCTTTCTGGATACGCATGTTTTCGCTTTCGAGCATCACGTGAATGGCGAGCATTATGGCTTCGGGGCGTCCGTTCCATTTCAGGATTCGGCCGTAAACTTCTTCGAACTCCGATGCCTCGGATACGGATTTTCCGATCAATTCGATATACCGACGATAGTGCTCCGCATGACGGGTTTCGTCCGCGATTTGGCAGCGTAAAATCTCTCGGGCACAAGGATGGTCAATCATGCCCACCAAGCGTTCGCACACTTTGCCGGCGATGGTTTCACCGTGAAATAGCTCGTTGATGCCCCACGCAAGTGCGTTTTTCGGAAGCCAAAAGGGTTTTTTGGGGGAGAGCGACCAATCAATATCGTCAGGTATGTTTTGCGCGTCGCGTGACTTCTTGGCCAATGCAGTCAGCGATGATTCAAGGCCAGCCGGGTCACCGTCGGTGTGTTCATTCATGGGCGACATTGTCCAGCTTGAGGCCCGAGACCTGCGCGCGGCTGTGTTGGGCGGTGTCGTCCGTATCCGCAGAAATAGCGATATATCGCAAATCGGCGATACCGACCGCCTTGCCGAAGGCACGCTTTATGTCAGCTCGCAAGTTGCGCATTTCGGTGTGCCACGTCCTGAGTGCCGTGCCGTGATGCCGCAAAATCAGAATCTTCCCGTTCGGATGATAGGGATTGGTCTTCAGCGTTTCAGGTTGGCGCAAGCCACCCCACACATAGGTCAACACATGCGAAATTCGGGGATAACCGAACAAGGTCGCGAGAAACGGAAAGAAGTCGGTTTCGGCGCCCGGCACATCGAACCAAAGATGGATGGCGATAGGGCGGTCGTCCTCGCCGGTACGGAATAGATCCTTCGGGAGAAAATCTCGATCGACCCGCCAACGCCAGGATGCCTTTGCGGTTGCGGTTTGAATGGTCGGTCGAATTTCGCGCACGAGAAAGGCAACGGAGCGGTCTGCTTCGACCTCTAACCGTTGCGGACCCAAGAAGCGAAAGACACTGGCTCGCTTGCCCGGTACCTCGAGCGTTTCCCAGTTGCCGTTTTGAAGCAACAGCTCGATCGCCTGTACCGGAAATGCGGCGATTGTTGTCGCGAAAAGGAAAGCAAGCAGGACTGCAAGCTTCTTTCTATGGTGCGGCATCGTTTAATGACCAGTCATAGTGTGCGTCCGAAATGGTCGCGATTTTTTCGAGCCGCGTTTTGAGGGACGGGCGGGCATATCTGATGATATGCGCGAGAACCGCGTCGGCGCTGTCGCCGAAATCTTCAATAAACCAATCATAAATCTTCGAGACCGATACCGCCCCATCCTTGATAGTCACGCCGCGTTTGTCGTTGATATAGGCCCGCGCTGCCGCGTTCAGGTCTGTATCCAGGCTAGATGCGCTGAAAGGACGTGGCTGCAGGTCGGGACATCCGATGGAAGCGCAGTTGACCGCATAGTGTATCCTGGGGTCTTTCCAGATCGGACGCAGAATTCGATGTTCGATATCATTCAGGCTGAGCGCAACGCCTTCGACCTTAATCAGTTGCTTGCCCCAAGGGCCATCGGCAAACAGGCCCGGTGAAATATCGATATCGCGGATCGATTTGACTGGATAGTGGTCGAGCGTGACCTTCACCGTAAGAGCGTTATAGAGATTGATCCAAAACGCCATTTGTTGCGCGCGGTTGGTGCGGCTGATCGGCTGAGCACTCAAATGGCCGATGTAATTTACCAGCGATTCTCGGTCCTTTCGCGATACATCGCGATAACGAAGGCGGTTTGCACCGTCTTTCTGGACGCGCAGATACTTGGCAAGAAATTGCTTCCAGGCATCATGTTCGATGTTGATCGATCCGTTGGGATCGTTTTCTTGCCAGCGTTCCCAAAGGTCGGCGGACGGTGCGAACAGACGTTCACCGCTGCCAAAGCCGGCCAACATGATGAACATCGTGATCGCTGCTGTGATGCGAGCGCAGGACATCAGCGCTCGGCGGGGGAATGTAAATTTCATGCGTAGAGTAGTAGTGCCGTCGCCGCGAAATGAGAATTCAATCGCCTTAACGAATCTGTGAGTGACGGTGAGTAGAGCCTAAAGCGCGGGCGCCGTTTAGTGCGACATGAATAGTGCGCGAGGCGAGTTCTTGATCAGTTGGATAGTGGTCGAACTGAAGCTCGATTTGAAAAGCGCGCTGTTATAGCCGCTGCCGAGCACGATGATATCGGCGCCGACCTTTTCCGCATGAGCTTCGACTGTGTTGCCGGGGTCGGTCATGTCGCCATCGACGGCCTCGACCTTCGGGTCGAACCCGTGATCGCGGCAATAGGCCTCCGCTTCGCCAAGCAGCTGTTCGGCCAAAATCGAAGATTTGCCGAAGGTGGCGAGGTTGATTTCCATGTTTTCCCACATGTTGAGGTGCACGAAGCGTTTCATTGCGAAGGCGGATTCCGGGCTGCCGCTATAGGCGATCAGCACTTTTTTGACCTCGATTACCTCTTCGGGGAAGGCGATGATGGGGCGTACGCCTTTCATCAACAGCTTCAAAAGGACGTCGTCCGGTTTTTCGATCACTTCGCGCTTGAACCAGCTTTGTAATCCGAGCATGACCAAATCGGCATAGCGCCAGGCGTCTACCACTGAATCGACGGGATCCGCGTCGCTATCGATATATTTGAATGGAACATTGTTGTCGCTACACATGGCTTCGATTTCTTCGATGCCTTTTTGCGCGTTCTGGCGAATTTTGTTCGAGCTGCCGCCCGGCTTGGCACCACCCAGGGAGACAGTGCGTGCCGGCGGCTCGAGATCGACTACCGAAACGACATGAATGGCGGCGTCATTGCGCTGCGCCAAATCGATGGCATTCTTGGCCATAATGGTCATTGCCGGCGTGCCGGCGATACCGATGAGAATGCGTTTCAGCATGACTAATCTCTGCCGATTGTCGTCTTATCGTAGCGACGTGATTTAGCACTTATCCCGCCAACGCGGAACCGGAATTTGGCAACAATTTGTTTTCGCAATGTAATTTTGTAATCGCTGAGTGGTGATGCGCGTGAAACCGATGGCGGTCCGGCATACGATGCTGGCGGGAACGTTTAACGTTCCTGAAGTGCGTCGTCGGCGCTCCCGAGAAACGGTTCCAAAATGTATTCGAGTACGCTTCGCGTGCCGGTCTGAATACTGCATTGCACCTGCATGCCGGGAAAGAGCGAATATTTCAGGTCGCCGCTGCCTGTTTTGAGTTGGGTTTCGAATTCATCCACATGGCCCTTGTCTTTCAAGGTTTCGATCAAGGCTCTGCGCACGTCCATATTTACGTAAATGTCCGATGCGCGGGGAGGGTCACCCGCATTTTGCTCGAAGCCAAAAAGCTCCTCGGTTCGTTTGTTGAAGTGCAGGATTTCGTGAGTGTCGGTGCGGCTTAGTACCAATGGTAATGGTACCGCATCCAGTAATTCTTTCTGCGCCTCCTCGATTTCCTTGCGTTCGGTGATATCGGCCAATCCGACGATGACGCAATCCTCACCGTTGAATTGTATGCGGCTACCGGAGAGTGTCACCCAGCGGCCGCTCGGTAGTTCGAGGTCGAGGCCTTGAACCCGGCCGCGCGCCATAGCCTCGAGCGTCAGACGTTCGCGCGCATCTGGATCCTTGTAGTGGACGGATGCCTCACTTCCGATCAAGCTGCCCGGTGCAGCTTCCATTAACTGGTGTGCGCCTTGATTGGCGCGAATGATGACACCGTCGGAAATTCGGGTCACCGTGAGTGGGAAAGGTGCGCCCTCGAATACGGATGTAACCATTGCTTCGCTGTCGGCAACATCCGCGGCCCGCAGATGATGTACGAGTGCGACTGCCGCAAACGCGCCGACAAAGATTGCAAACAAAACCGCATGAAATAAAGCAATGGCAAAGTCGAAATCAAAGGCATGGCGTTCGAGCAAATAGATCGGCGCCCCAGAGGCAGTTGCGATCGTAATCAGGCTGAGTAGGCGCCTGCCACCTATCCGGCGCACCATCGATTGACGCCGCCGAGCGCGTCTTCGGTCTTTTCTCGGATCGAATGCTTTGTTATTTGGCTTTTTTGCCATAGGGTTGGCATCCTAAAGGAGCGTAGTTAGCGCATGGTGGAGGGGAACGGGCAGAAATGGCAAGCCCTGAACTGAAAAAAATTTTAATGGCCGAAGATGACGGCGATATCCAGATGATTGCCGAGATGGCACTCAAGGATGTCGGGGGGTTCGAGGTAAAGATTTGTAGCTCGGGCCAGGACGCGCTGGATGTCTTTTGCGAATTTGCGCCGGACCTCGTGCTTCTCGATGTTATGATGCCGGGTATGGATGGACCGACCACACTTAACAAGCTACGCGAACGGGATGACGGAGCGGATGTGCCGGTCATATTTATGACTGCCAAAGTGCAGCCCGACGAAGTGGCGAGCTATCTTGACTTGGGAGCTGCGGGGGTCATTCACAAACCTTTCGATCCGATGGGCCTCAGCGGCGAAATAAAAACGATTTGGACAGAGCTTCATGACTGATGCGATTGACAACGTCGATGAGGTTAATGCCAAGCTAGATGCGTTGAAGCAGAAATACGCCCGGCGTCTTGCCGATAGGGTAGAAGTGATTGATGCAGCGTGGCGCGACCTCAAGGAATCGGGTTCCGAAGATGTTGCCGAGTTGATCAGGTTAGCTCATCAAATGGCCGGATCGGCGGGTATGTATGACCAGGCGGAACTTGGTCAAATGGCCGCGACTTTGGAAGAAAAACTCGAGGCCTATTCCAAGGATTCGAGCATGGATGCCGCCGAAATAGACCGATTGATCGGCGAAATGGCAGCGCTGTCGCTAGCGACCCGTGCCGCGTTTAACGACTCTCCCTGAACCAAAACGCAATAACCATCGTCCCGAGCGCGAAAATTACCGAGAGCGATAGCCAGGCGGCGCTATAGCCGTAGGTGTCGACGACCCAGCCGTAAAAGGGCAATCCGATACCGGCCCCCGCACTTGTGAAGATACGATTTGATCCTACGGCGGTTGCGGTCAGTTTCGGGTCCGATGCTTCGACGCAAACGGTTTGCGTGAGGCCGACATAGCCGGCCGCCGCAAGTCCCGTCGGGAAGGCAAGTGCCAGGACCAGGTAAAACGGCCAATTGGTAGATGTCGTCGCCATGGTCAGGAGGGACAAGGTGCCGACGGTTCCGATAATCAGAAGTACGGGCTTCCGCCGAGCGGCAAATGCTAGATCGCTCAGCGCCCCCCAGCTTAGACGGCCAACGGCACTTGCAGCTTGGGCAATGCTGAGACAGGCGGATGCTAGTGCCGGCTCCGCGGCAAGTACCTCGCGGCAGTAGGCGGCAATATTGGCGAGCATCGAGTACATCGAGGCCTGAAAAATACCGATTGCTGTGTTGAAAATTTGCAAATTTTTATCCCGCATGACCGCCATCATGCCGGCGAAGGGTGGCGCCTCGGGCCGCCCCCGTCGGTACGGCAGCAAAAGCGCCATCGAGGCTGCAAGTCCGATGACGATGGCGAAGCCGTAAAGTACTTGAGCACGGCCAAAATCGGCGACCAGGGTGCCGGCCACCATTGCCCCTAGAACGCCTCCCAGAGGCACACCGGTCTGCTTAATTCCCATTGCCGAGCCGCGTCGGTTTTTCGGAAAGACGTCGAAAACGGTCTTGCTGGTGCAGGGATTAACCAGCCCATATCCGGCGCCGACGAGGAACATTCCAAAAAACGCTGCCCAAAAAGTATCCGCCGATGCGACGGCGGCAGTGCCGCCGGCGGCAAGGAGCATCGACGTGGCAAACACGATGCGCGCGCCGAGATAATCGATTAGCAGACCACCGGGAATAGCGATCACTCCCTGGACGATCATGTATATTCCGATCAACCAGCCGTAATCCTCGGCACTGATGCCGAGTTCGCGTTTTAGATCGGTGGCGATGGCGGCGATAGCGATGACCGTACAATTACCGAACAGATGACCGCCGGTGAGTGCGGCGAGCAATATTGGCAGCGGCGGGCCTTTGCGTGCTCCGCCGGGGTCGGTCGTCGATGTGGACATTTCTTAAGCGCGGTAGCGGGTTTCCAAATCCTCGATTTCGGCTAGGCCGAGAACCGCGTTGTAGTCTTGGAAACTGGCCAAGTCTACCGCGGCGCCTTCGAGGCTGCCGGTGGCCTGAACGTCGGCCAGCATCTTGCGGACGCCCGAAATGACGGCCATGGCAACTGCGGTTGGCAAGATACCTAGCTTAACACCATGTGAATCCAATCCGTCGGTGGAGGGTGGAGTGTTGCCGCTGGTATCGATAACGCAGGCCATCGGTGTGTCCAGACTGGCGGCGTTAGCGAGGTCTTCGACTTTGCAGGGTGGGCCGAACATCACCATATCAGCGCCGGTATCCCGATAGAGCGCGAGCCGTTCGCGAGCCGCCTCGAAACCGTCGACCGCAATTGCGTCGGTACGGGCGATGATAAGGAATTCTTCGTCTCGTCTGGCATCGAGTGCCGCCTTGATTTTGCCCGCCATCTCCGGTGCGTCGATCAATTGCTTGCCGGCGAAATGACCGCATTTTTTCGGCGAAACCTGATCTTCGATATGAAGTCCGGAGGCGCCCGCATTTTCGAATGCCTGCACCGTACGGCGAACGTTGAGCGCGTTACCGTAACCGGTATCTGCGTCCACGATCAGCGGTAGACCGGAGGCGTCGGCGAGGCGAGCGGCCTGATCGGCCATTTCCGTCATAGTGATCAATCCGACATCGGGAACGCCAAGATGGGATGCAGTCGTAGCGTTGCCGCCCATGTAGGCGATCTCGAAACCTGCTTCGGCGATGAGGCGCGCGGTAAGCGCGTCTGTTGCACTGGGCGTCAAGTGGACACCGGGTCGTGCCAGTAGGGCGCGCAATTGGCCCGGACTGCTATCCGTCATGTCATTTTCTCCATCTTGCGGAAAATGGAAATCCAAATAGACTGTACCCTATGGCTCAGGCGGGAGATATGCCCGAGATCATTCCCTCCGGTGCCGCCCTTGGGGCGGATGTGCATGGGGTCGATCTTGGTAATCTAGGTGAAGCGGCTTTCGAGACGATTCGGAAGGCTGCGCTCGACCATTTGGTGCTCAGATTTCGCGACCAGTCTCTCGACGACGCGGCGCTGATCGGGTTTGGCCGCCGGTTTGGTGACTTGCTCGGCCAAGGGGCCAGCATCGTCGGCAAACACTATATTGAGGAATATCCCGAAATTCTCTGTGTCTCCAACATCAAGGACGACGACGGAAAGCCGCTCGGCAATCTCGGTTCCGGCGAAGCAATTTGGCATAGTGATCAATCTTATTGGGACGAGCCGCCGTCATATTCGATCCTGAATGCGGTCGAACTTCCGCCGGAAGGGGGCGATACCCATTTTTGCAATCAGTATCTTGCGTACGAGACCTTGCCTGACGACCTTAAATCGGCCCTTGAAGGGAAACGGCTTGTACACGACGAGAGCACGAATAGCGCCGGGCAGATGCGGGCCGGGTTCGACGAAATCAACGATCCTCGTAAAGCGCCGGGCGCCCGTCATCCTGGGGTTCGTACCCACCCCGAGACCGGCCAGAAGGCGCTCTATCTCGGGCGAAGGCGCAATTCAGCGGTGCTCGACATGGATCTTGCGGCGGGCGAAGCTCTGCTCGATCAAGTCTGGCGACATGCGACGTTAGAGAAATTCACCTGGATTCAAGTATGGCGGCCGGGCGATGTGGTGATGTGGGACAATCGTTGTACGCTTCATCGTCGCGATGGGTTCGATAACAGCCAGCGCCGTATGATGCATCGCATTCAAGTGGCGGGCTCGGTGCCTGCCTAAATTTCTATAAGGACTGACGTAGGGCTGGCGATGTATGTGCCCCTCTGGCGCCCGACATTCGTTTCGCCCTATGCTGTTGGCAGCGAAACCGCTTGAGGAGCGGGTACCATGTCCAAACCCTACACGCGATTGCTGGCGGATTTCATCGCCGGGCTCGACTTTTCTGCGTTCCCCGAGGAGGTGTTGGCTCAGGCCAAGCTCTTGGTGCTGGATAGTATCGGCAATCAGCTTTCCGGTTCGCGCGAGCCGGCGGCTCGGATCGTAACCGATTGGATCGCTGCCTTGGATGCAAGGCAGGACTGCACAATTGTCGGCACCGGACTGCGTGCACCTATGACATTTGCCGGCTTTGCCAATGGGGTAATGGGCCACTCGGTGGAAATGGACGATGCGCACCGGGATGGGTTGGTAAAATGCGGGACGGTGATCACGCCGGCGTCGATTACCTGTTCCGAGGCGGAGGGGTGCGACGGGAAGCGTTTCCTGACCGCGATGATCGGCGGGTACGAGCTGATGATCCGCCTTGGCCTCGCCGTAAATCCGGGCCATCGCAACCGCAGCCATCATTCCACCGCGACGGTCGGTTCCTTTGCCTCGGCGTCGGTCGCCGCGAAAATACTGGGATTGAATGCGGATACGCTCACAGATGCCTTCGGTGTCGCCGGAACCCAGGCACAGGGCCTGTCGGCCTTCCTCGACGACCCGCACTCGATGACCAAGCCCTTCAATGCGGGCAAAGGCGTAATGACTGGATTATTCTCCGTCGAACTCGCAGCCAAGGGACTAAAAGGACCGAATAATATTCTCGAAGGCGAGGAAGGTTTTTTCCATGCGGAGTGCGAAGAGGTGGACTTCGATGTCATCGATAGTGGGCTCGGCACGACCTGGCGGATTATGGAAGAGGGATTCAAACCCCACGCGGCGTGCCGTTATTCGCACACCGCGATCGACGTTTCGCACCAGCTTGCGATCAACCACGATTTGCCCGGCGATGCCGTCGAGCGCGTGGTCGTGCGCATGTCGCCGCTGGCGGTGCGTCAGACCAAGCACAAAAATCCGCCGCATGTGATCTCCGCCGAGGGCAGCACGTCCTATGTGGTCGCGCTCGCATTGCTCTCGAAAAAGCCGCATTTGGTGCATGAGGATTTCGTCGTTGCTTGGGAGGACCCGTCGGTACTCGAGTTCGCGCAACGGGTGGATCTGGAGGCTGATGAGCGTCGCTTCGACTATATGGGGCGGGGTACCGAGGTCGAAGTATTTTTGAAGGATGGATCGTCGGTCGTGGCCGAGGCGGCGTTGCCTAAGGGCGAGCCTGAGAATCCCATGAGCGAAGATGAAATTCGGGCCAAGTTTGAAAGTTTGGCGGGGCCGATTGTAGGGAGCGCCGATACCGCCGAAATTTCGGCTATGGTTACAGACTTGGACGCCTTGGAGGATTGCCGTGAATTGGCGGCATTGCTCGGTGTCGGCCAAACGAAGGCGCAAAACGCCGCGGAATAAATCGGAGGAAATCAAAATGAAAATCACCGCCGTCGAAGCCTATAAGGTCAAAGTGCCGATCAAAGGCGATTACCGCATGGCAAAGGGTGTCCATAAGGCCCTCGATAGCGTGTTCGTCAAAATCCTGACCGATGAGGGCATCACCGGCATCGGTGATATTCACCAAGGTGTCGCCGGTTATACCGAAGAGACGGTGGATACCATTCACGCGGTCATCACGGGCGCATTCGGTCCGGCGTTGGTCGGCGAAGAACTGGATTCGCCGGAACGGCTGCATCGATTGATGACCGAAACTCGCATGGGTAATCCGTTTGCGCGTTCGGGGCTCGAAATGGCTATTTACGATGCGCTCGGCAAGCAGGCGGGCGTGAGCGTTGCCGCGCTATTGGGCGGCCCGGCCCGGCGAGAGGTGAAATTAAGCGGTGGCATCGGTATCGAGACGCCGGAGGTGGCAGCAGAAAAGGTGGCTGCGATCGTCGAGGAAGGGTATCGCACCATCAAGGTCAAAATCGGCACCGACGATATCGCCCAGGACATTGCCCGCGTGCGGGCCTGCCGTAAGGCGGTGGGGGACGATATTGCGATCAGGCTCGATGCGAATGCGGGGTATGACGCGATCGACGCGCTCACGGTGGTCAAGGCGCTCGGCGATTTGGGTATCGAGCATATGGAACAGCCGGTTGCCGGGTCCGATTGGGAGGGCATGGCGCGTCTTCGATCCCTTGGCGCGCTGCCGATTATGGCGGACGAAAGTATCGTTTCCCCATCGGATGCTTATCGTCTTGTGCATATGGGCGCCTGCGACGTCATCAAGATCAAGATCACCAAGGTCGGCGGCTATATCAACGCACGGAAGATAATCGATGTCTGTGATGCGAGTGGCACCGGCCTGGTCATTGGCCAGGGGCTATGCTCGAGTGTCGAAGCGGCGGCGGAAGCCCAGGTTGCGTGCGCGTTCGAACATGTTTGCGATGTGGCGGAAATGGTCGGACCGGCCAAACTCAAGGATGATTTGACCCCGACCCCGATTTCGCTCGCGGGCGGTACACTTGCGTTGCCGGACGGACCCGGCCTCGGCGTTGAGCTCGATGACGCCAAGTTGGCGCAATACTCTGAGGGTGGTGAAGTAACGGCAGTTGCAGCAGAATAGTATTAAATAACAGCAGTAAATTCTATAGTAATTCTTTCTTCATCTAAAGTATGTAGAAGTGATCTATGGCGCATGTTACTGTTAAATAACATTACCTGACCTTCCTCGGGAGTATAAGCTACATTCTCCATATTGAAATCATTGTCTTCTAATACAGGTACAGAAATCATTTTTTCTGCAGCGGGAGAATCAAATACTTCTTTTGATGACCCTTCTGGGGCTTTTAATATGTAAAGACCCGCGAATAAACTGTTAGGGTGTACATGTACATCAGTAGAACAGTTTTTTTCATAAATATTAATCCACATATTCTTAATATATACATTTGATTCGGGAAGAAATACTCCAGTTTGATTTGCGAATTGTACGAGTTCGCCCGCAATGAACTGGCTGAGCTCGGTGAACTCGGGCATCATATGTATTTCGTTGGCGTTCTCGATGGTGGTGTAGACCGTGCATGCCCAGTCCTCGGGCCGACTGTTAGGCGTGTTGGTGCGGATTTGTTGCACCGCTTGTTGGAGCCCCGCATTTAGCCGGGCGGCGTCGGGATGCTTCGAGACCTGCACCGGGCAGGGAAACAGTTCCAGAACCCTCGTGTGTTGACTGAGATCTTCCATCGAATGTGGCTAGAGAGTCGCGTTGAACGAAACGCTGATGCGCTCGCCCTCGGCTTCGTTTACGGGGACTGAGTGCCGGAGCGCGCTATCGAAGATCACCAAATCGCCAGGCTCCGGCGAATAGGCGGCAATGGTGGTGTTATAGGGGGTGTCCCGCTCGATCGGCGGACGGATCATGGTGTCTGCATTATAGGAATGGAACATGATCTTCGAGCAGTTAGGGGGTGCCTTGACGTAGTAGACACCGGTCATGATGTGGTTGGCGTGATTGTGAATTTCCTGGCTCATACCCTGTTGGTAGATGTTCACCCAGCATTGGGTGATCCGCAGATCGTTCTCCGCCAACGGATACGCCATCAATTCCCCGTATTTGGTCAAACATTGCATGACGGCATCGTTGAACTCCTGAAATGCAGGGCGTTCATGGAGTGCGCAATTGTTCGATATTGTCGTGTAGACGTCACACGCCCAGGAGGAGGGTTTGCCGTTCGGCGTTTCCTCACGGATTTGGTCCAACTCGTTGATCATGGCTTCGTTGAGTTCGGGTCCGTTGGGGACCCGCGTCACCAATACCGGCACCCTGAACAAACCCTCGAGTTTGCGCTCGATATTCGTCGCCTGTGGCGCGTTCATGGCATTTGGTGCCAGCGGCATGGTGTCACCCTTTTCTTGGCAAATCTCAGCTCAAACTATCTCTAGCCGATTCTAGGGCCGGCTGGAACGATAATCCAACAAGCAAAATGTCGCTATGGCCGAGAATTACTACAAAGTAGTTTTTATGTAAATAAACATTTATATTATACAGTTAAAGCCTATGGAAATACGTTCGTCTTCTATTTTATGTAATAATACTCTATTTTTTATATAACTATTAAATATTAATAATTCTCCCTCTCTCATTTCATAACTCGCTTGGCGCATATTGTATTCGTTACTTGTTTTTATTGGGGGCATAATCATGCTTTCTGAAGATGGGGAGTCGAATGCAAATAAACCAGAGTTTTCTGGTATTTTGATAAAGTAAACACCAGAAAATATACTGTTAGGGTGATTGTGAAGGTCCATTGAATGGTTTAATTCATAAATATCTAACCACATTTTGTTTATTATTACTGTTTCATTTGGAAGAAATAATTTATGAATATTGGCGAAGTTATTGGCCTCCCCGGTAATGAAGCTAGCGAGGTCAGCGAATGCCGGGTCTTCCTGCAGGTCATTGCGGTTCTCCGAGGTGGTGTAGAGGTTGCCTGCCCATTCACGCGGTTTGCTGTTGGGGGTCGTGCGGCGAATTTCGTCGATGGGCTCCAGCAGTGCGCGATTGAGTGCGTCCGCATCCGGTACGGTCGAGATTTGTACCGCGTTTGGAAAAAATTCCAGAATTTCGGCGTCGAGTGTGGTCATCGCTGGATCAGAACCGCGCATTGAACGAAATACTAATACGCTCACCGTCGATTTCGCTGGTTGGCACCGAATGGCGGAGTGCGCTGTCGAAGATGATGAGGTCGCCGGGCTCCGGCCGTATGGCCGCGATAGGGTTGTTTAACGGGTCGTCTTCGATCACCGGTGGACGGATCATCACGTCCGCATAGGGCGAGTGGAACAGTATTTCCGAACAATCGGCCGGTGCTTTGAGATAGTAGACGCCGGTCATGATGTTATTCGGATGATGGTGAATTTCCTGGCTCATGCCGGTTTGATAGATGTTGACCCAGCACTGGGTGATTTCGAGGTCGCCGGGAGCCAAGTCATAGCCCATCACCTCACCGAAGGCTGCGAGGGCTTGTTGTACGAGGCCGGTAAATTCACGAAAGGCCGGACGTTGATGGAGCCGGTTATTGTTGGTGAGCGTGGTATAGACATCGCAGGCCCAACTATCGGGTTTGCCGTTTGGCGTCGTGTCGCGCACCTGATCGATTTCGGCAATTAGATTCTCGTTCAGGGTCGGCCCCTCCGGGGCCTTGATTAAAAGGACCGGGACCGGAAACAATTTTTGGTAGTTGCGGGCTGGCGCGCTGGACACGTTGGATGGACTTTCGGTCGAATGGGAACGTAATCCGTATTATAAGAAATCGCACCTGGGGAGGCGATGTATGATTGATGTTTATGGCCTGAAGAATTGCGACACCTGTCGCAAAGCAATGAAATGGCTGGCGGCGGAAGGCAAGGAAGCGACCCTGCATGATTTTCGCGCTGAAGGGCTCGACGCAGACCGTCTTGACGGTTGGCTTGCGAAAGTCGACTGGGAAATATTGTTGAATCGGCGTGGCACTACCTGGCGCAAGCTCGATGAAGCGGATAAGGAAAATCTCGATCAGGCCAAGGTAAAAAACCTGATGCTGGCTCAGCCCAGCCTGATCAAGCGTCCGGTTTTCGAATTGGGAGACCGGATACTGGTCGGGTTTAAGCAGGACGAACAGGATGCCTTACGTCAGGCGGATTAAGGCTGATTAACTTTTAGAAAAAATACCAAGGAGAAAATCTCATGGAATGCAGAATGGATGGGCGCAACGCGCTGATCACCGGATCAAGCCGCGGCCTGGGTCGTGCGATGGCGATGGGTTTCGCGTCGTCGGGGGCGAATGTGGTGATTTGTGGCCGGCGCGAAGATGTGTTGAACGAGACGTTGAAAGATGTCGAAGCCGTGGCCGAAGGCAAGGTTCATGCGATCCCCGGTGATGTTAGTACGGCCGATGGCGTTACCGCGCTGATGGATGCGAGCGAAGGCGCGCTCGGACAGATCGATATTCTGGTCAATAATGCGGGCGCTTCAATGCGGAAACCATTTTGCGAAATTACCGATGAGGAATGGAGCTACGATTTCGAACTCAAGGTGTTCGGGGCGATCCGCACCTGTCGGCGTGCCATGCCGGGGATGATTGATCGTAAATGGGGCCGGATCATAAATGTGTTGAATATCGGCGCCAAAGCGCCTCCGGGCGGCGGCGCGCCAACGGCTGTTTCGCGCGCGACCGGGATGGCTCTCACCAAAGTTCTGTCCAAGGAAGGTGCGCCGCATAACGTTTTGGTCAATTCACTGCTGGTCGGCCGTATCGAGAGCGATCAATGGCTGAACCGTTGGGAGGCATCCGACAAATCCATGACCTACGACGAGTATCTCGAAGATATGGCAAAGGATCTGAAGCTTCCGATTGGGCGTCTCGGTACCGCCGAGGAGTTCGCCAATATCGCTTGTTTCCTGTGTTCCGATGCGGGCTCCTATATCAATGGGGTAGCGATCAATGTGGATGGCGGGACGAGCCCTGCTGTTTAGACGGATAGGGTCTGCGAGCGGCGTCGCGGCCTTTGCCGCGCTGCTGCTCGTTGCATGCCAGAGCTATCAAAACATAGCCCCGACATCTGCGCCGTCTTCGACAGCGGCGAAAGACACGCGTGAGCTGACGCTGCTGACCTACAATATCCGAACCGGGCTTGGGACGATCTCGCCGGGCACCAGCCCGTATCACACCCAACTCTGGAAAAAAGATTTGAAGCGCGTTGCCGCGGCGATCAGATCGACAGGGGCGGATGTCGTCGCCTTGCAGGAGCTGCTGGAAGGGCAGGAAAAAGAACTGGGACAGTTGTTAGGCATGAATTACGCCTATACCAGTCACGGGTCCATCGGCCCCGGCGATTGGTGGGGCAATGCGGTTTTGTCGAAATTTCCGATCATCGCGTCGCGCCGCGATTTACTGAGTAGCGGGAGCGGCAATACGCGATCCAACGCGGTGGTTACGGTGGAAATCAACGGTAAACCCCATCTGTTCATCAGCATCCATAAGGATAAGGATTTGGGCGATGGGGTCTCGATAGACCGCACGGCAGATACCGCAAACGAATTCTCCGGTCCGGTCTCGGTGATGGGCGATTTCAATCTTTGGCCCGATGATCCGATCATGAAAAAAATGCCGAAAAAGCTTGTCGATACCGTCGACCTTGTGGATACGCCGGGCAGTCGTTTCCTGAAAAAGACCGGAACGCTGAACGGCGAGCATCACCCCGACCATGGCGGCCGGATCGATGGAATTTGGATCGACCCGAACTATTACGAAGTGATCGATACCTATCTCATGGATAGAGCCCATTGGGACGCATCGGACCATTACGGCGTCGTGGCGCGCGTCAGAATCAAATAACGTTTTAATCCGTCGGCGCGTTTACGCTGTCGGGCGGGAAGGTGATGGTTGCGGTGGTGCCTGATCCGAGTTCGCTATCAAGCGAGAAATCGGCGCCATGGGCATCGACCAGGCTGGCGACGATGCCAAGCCCAAGCCCGATACCATAGGTACCACGGGTGAATTCGGTCTCGCCGCGCTGGAACGGTTGCAACACGCGATCGAGGTCCTTTTTATCGATGCCGGGCCCGTTGTCGCTGACCGTAATGGCAATGCCGCCATCCTCGGTTTCATGGCTGTGGACCTCGATGCGCCCGCCATCTTGTGTAAATTGCACGGAATTAGATGTGAGATTGATGATGATCTGTCGAAACCGCATTTCGTCGGCCAGCAACGCGACTTCGAGAATCCCATCGACAACCAATTCCTGCCGCTTGCCATCGGCAATTGGCCTGACCATGGCAACCGCCCGATCGATAGCGCGCGATAGCGATATATTCGCTTTATGCAGAGCCGTCTCCCCGAGTTCGAGGCGGGAGAGATCGAGGATATTGTTGATTAGATCGAGCAAGTGTTGGCCGCCCGAGAGAATATCCTCGAGATACTCCCGGCACCGTTCCTTGCCGATTTTGTCGAAATCGTCTTTCAGCAATACTTCCGCAAACCCGATGATCGCATTGAGCGGCGTACGAAGTTCGTGGCTCATGCTGGCGAGAAAGATGGTTTTGGCGCGATTGGCGCTTTCCGCCCGTTGCCGTAGGCGGGCTTCCATTTGCTGCGATTTTTCCACCGCTTCGGCCATGCTGTTGAAGGCGTCACGGAGATCGTTGAACTCCGCCGGAACGAAGCGGCGCTTGCGTTGGATGACCGGTGTTCCGCTGCCGCCTTCCGCCATCGCGCGTGCGGCACCGATTACGTCGCTCAATGGGCCGGTCAGGCGCCATGCCAGGGCGGTGCCGATCCCGACCGAAACAAGGAATCCGATGAACAGGACCAACAATGCAGCGCGGTTGGCCGCAGCCGCGGCTTCTTCTAGTTCGACAAAGGGCTGTGGGATCATCACGCCCCAACCGGTCCCTTTAACGGCGGTGAATCCGGCGATCATATCCGCCTTAACCGCCGGCGAATAAAATTGCGATATGCCGTTTTCGCCGCGAACCATCGCCGCCACTGGCGGTACCTTGGAGATGTTCTTCATCGCCTTTCGCCACTGCGGCTTGGGATGCCACAATACGCGCCCCAGATGGTCGACAATTGCCGCATGACCCTTGCGCCCGAAACTGATGGCTTTACCGAGCTCGACGAAATAATCGGTCTTGAGCGCGCCGATGGCGAACAGACCATCTTGGCGGCTAACGATAAAGATGGTCGGTTCATTGCCGGGCCCCGCTTCGACGCCACTCATAACCGGGGTCGAAGACTTGGCGATCTGGGTGAAAAGCGCGAAACGTTCGTCGGGAAACTTTGATGGGCATGGCGTGGTTTCGGAGCTGATCGAGGCAACAAGTTTCCCGCTCTTGGCGTCGGCAATACATAGATGTCGGAAGGAAAGATTCTGCAGGAGCGCGGCGCCGGATTGGATCTGGCGACCCTGCATCACATTCTGGGTCAATATCGTATAGGCAGAGAGTATGTCGCGGTGATAGCGGCTGAGCGCTTCACCTACATTGCGGGCAATCAACAGGTGGCGGTCGCTCACATCGTCTACCTGGCGCTGCAGAGCGACTTGATTGGACCAGATATAAAAAGCGATGAGCGGCAAAAGTGTGACCGGAATCAGCACCGCGATCAGAACCGTCCTGAGCGATAGGTTTTGCCAATCCAAATCCGGCAACTTTGGAATTTTCAGAAATTTTGCCCATCGCGGCATGTGCGGCCGTTCCCTTAACCGTTGCACCCGGTGCCCGATCGGCAGTTACCAGGCGCGATGAGCCCCTCCCATGGCGAGGACAGTAACATTTTTCCGATTAGGCTGCTTCTCTTAATGCCTGACGCAGGCAGTAATGCAGCATGCCGCCATTGTTGAAATATTCCAGCTCGACTTCGGTATCGAGCCGGCACCGGAGCGTAATGGTTTGGCTTGTACCGTCGGCGCGTGTGATTTTGCAGTCGATATCCTGTCTTGGCGTCAAGCCGCCGGAAAGACCCGCAATATCGAACTGCTCGGACCCATCCAATTTAAGCGTCAAACGGGTCATGCCGTCTTTGAACTGAAGCGGCAAAATACCCATGCCGATCAGATTAGAGCGATGGATCCGCTCCAAATTCTCTGCGATCACCGCACGGATACCCAAAAGCTTGGTGCCTTTGGCGGCCCAGTCTCGAGACGAACCGGTGCCGTAGGCTTGGGCACCCACCACGACCAATGGTATGCCGGCCGATTTGTATTTCATTGCCGCGTCGAACACGGTCATTTCTTCGCCGTCCGGCCAATGGCGCGTGTAGCCGCCTTCTTTGCCGCCGACCATTTCGTTTTTGAAGCGAATGTTGCCGAACGTGCCCCGTACCATGACCTCATGGTTAGTGCGTCGGGCGCCATAGGTATTGAAGTCCTTTTGCTCGACACCCTTCGACATCAAATATTGTCCTGCCGAATGATCCTTGGGGATGACGCTGATCGGCGAGATATGATCGGTGGTGGTCATGTCGCCGGCCATTATCAAGCAGCGGGCGCTTTCAATGTCCTCGACCTTGGGAAGTTCGACCTCCATATCCTGGAAGAGCGGTGGGCGTTTTATGTATTCGCTGTCCGTCGGCCATTTAAATTCGATGCCCGTATCGGTTTCCATCTCCTGCCATTCCGAGGTGCCGTCATAAACCTGTCCGTAGCGCTCGCGGAACATTTCCGGCGTGATGATGTCATCGATAAGTTCCTGTACCTGCTCGGGCGACGGCCAGATATCCTTGAGGTAGACGTCGTTGCCGTCTCTATCTTGGCCTAACGGATCGGTGGTGAGGTTTATCTCCAGCGATCCTGCGAGAGAATAGGCGACCACCAATGGTGGCGATGCGAGATAGTTGGCGCGGCATTGGGGATGCACGCGACCTTCGAAATTACGATTCCCGGACAACACCGCGCCGACCACCAGATCGTTCTCGTCGATCGCTTCCGCGAGCGGCGCATCAAGGGGTCCCGAATTTCCCATACAGGTAACGCAGCCGAAGCCGACGATATTGAACCCGAGCGCATCGAGATCGTCTTGCACGCCTGCAGCCTCGAAATAATCGGCCACCACTCGCGAGCCCGGCGAAACGGACGCCTTGACCCATGGTTTGCGTTCGAGGCCCTTCGCACGCGCGTTACGTGCCAACAGGCCGGCCGCGAGCATGACGGCGGGATTGGACGTATTGGTGCAGCTTGTGATGGCGGCGATCATGATCTTGCCGTGGCTAAGTCCGTACTCTTCGCCGGTAACGGGCACTTCGGAAATCTCGGTCGTTCCCCGCATTTCTTCCAGCGTATCGCTGAAGTTGGCCGGCACCTGGCTGAGCGGTGTTTTCTGGTTCGGCCGCGACGGTCCCGCGACGCAAGGCTCTATGGATCCCAAATCGATATCGACGAAATCCGTATAGGTCGGTTCTTCGGCGCCGGGTTCGCNCCACATGCCCTGTTCCTTGGCGTAGGTTTCGACAAGCTCGATTTGCTGCTCGCTACGCCCCGAAACGCGGAGATATTCGAGGGTTTTGTGATCGATCGGCGAAAAACCCATGGTGGCGCCATATTCCGGCGACATGTTGCCGAGCGTGGCGCGGTTGGTGGCGCTCATTTGATCGAGACCGGGTCCGCAATATTCGACGAAATTCTGCACCACGCCGTGATCGCGAAGCATTTGCGTTGCTGTCAGCGCCACATCGGTGGGCGTCGCTGCCGGGCCCAATTCTCCGGTTAGGCGGCAGCCGACCACATCCGGGATCAGCATCGATATGGGCTGTCCCAGCATCGCCGTGCCTCCTTCGAGGCCGCCGACACCCCAGCCGAAGACGGCAATGCCGTTGACCATGGTGGTGTGGCTGTCCATGCCCAGCAGGCTGTCGGGAATAGCGTAAGTCTCGCCGTCTATTTCGCGCTCGGCGACGACGGTGGCGATATATTCGATATTGACCTGATGCAGAATACCGGCGCCCGGTGGCACGATGCTGACATTCTCGAACGCTTGCGCAGCCCATTTCAGGAACGAATAGCGCTCGCCGTTGCGCTCATATTCGAGCGCCACGTTCTTTTGCATCGAATCTTCGCTGCCGTGAAAATCGGCAATCACCGAATGGTCGACCACCACATCGACTGGAATTCGTGGATTGATCGTGTTGGCATCGCCGCCCAACTCGACGACTGCATCACGCATCGCCGTGAGCTCTACGAGCAAGCCCATATTGACGTCGGGCATGAGAATGCGCGCCGGGTAGAAGTTGATTTCGCGTTCGTCTTTTTGGTTCTTGGTCGTATCTTTGGTCGCTCTGATCCAATTGCCGAGTGCCTGGATATCGTCGGCGGTAACCGAAACGCCGTCCTCATTACGGAGCATGTTTTCCGCGAGGGTTTTCAACGAATAGGGAAGGCCGGTGAGGTTGCCTGCGCCGTTGGCGGATGCCGCCTCTAGGCTGAAATAGGTAAATTCCTTGCCGTCGACCGTAAAGGTCCGCTTGCAATCGAAACTGTTTTTGCTAGCCATCGTGCCTCTCTTTCCGACAGGTCCGTTTCAATTTGCCGTTTTCCGATGCCGGCGGCGCCTAAGCGGGGCCGTCGGTCTCCCTCATCGGGGCTACGACGTCAACGAAACCTCTATTCTCAGTTCAATCTAGGTCCAATCCAATCCAGGTCTAATTCGATCTCGATTTAATCAGCGTATTTAGCGTCCAATTCCATGAAATGCGGCGTGTTGACCGCGTCTTCGCGATCCTGGAACGACGCCATGCTGTCCATGTATTTCTCCGTGTGACCGATACTCAAAATCTCGTCGGCCATCAGTCGCATGGTGTGCATGGCCGCGCGTTGTAGGTCACCCGGTGCGATCATCAGATTAAAGCCGAGCCGCTCGAGCTCGTCTTTCTCCAGTACCGGCGATTTGCCGGACCAGAACATGTTGTAGAGCAGCGGCACGTCCTTGAAGGCGGCGGAAATCTTTTCCAGTTCTTCGATCGAGGTCGGCGCTTCGATGAAGGCGACGTCGGCGCCGGCTTCCATATATTTGCTCATCCGCTCGATGGCGCTGTCGCAGCCTTCGATGGCGAGCGAATCCGTCCGCGCGATGACGACGAAATCCGGGTCCTGGAGGTTGTCCTTGACCGCCTTGATCTTCGTCACCAGCTCTTCCGCCGGCACCACCGTCTTGTTGTCGAGATGGCCGCAGCGTTTGGGGAAGGTCTGATCTTCGATGTGAAAGCCGGCAATGCCGGAGCGTTCGAAATCCTTTAGGGCGTGGAGCGCATTCAGGACGTTGCCATAGCCGGTATCGAAATCGCCGATCACCGGAATATCAACCGCGTCCGCCATCTGGGTCAGGCGTTCGGTAATCTGAACCGGGTTGATCATGCCCATATCGGGAATACCGGTCGAACGCGCGATACCGCCGCCGGTGGCATAGACGATCTCCGCGCCCGCAGCCTGGACGATCCGCGCCGACATGCCGTCATAGGCACCGGGGATCAGGAAAGTCTTGCCAGTGGCGAGTAATTCGCGAAGTTTGGTCGTGGCACGCATAGAGTCACTCCTCCGTCAAAATCTCAAAAATTTGGAAAACCGAACGTGCGGAGCGCCGAACGTCCGGCTAAGCGATGTTATCGCATGGGTGGCGAATTCGTTCAATGCTAAGAGATAATTAGTCGAAAAAACCCCTTATTCCGCGTATTTCTTCTCTAGCTCGCGAATCTTCGATAGGCCGCCGATTTCCCAGGCTTCGTCGAGGGGCATGAGCTTGTCCTGCACCGCTTTGCTATCGCCGGTCTGGAAGATCGACTGCAGCGTGTCCTTCGCCGCCTTGGCGACCGCCAGTAGGGGCTGGGCGTAGAAGCAATCGAGTTTGAAGCCCATCTCCGCGACTTCTTCGGCGGTGAGGATCGGCACCATCGGGCTTGGCGAGTGGTTGTAAAGTAGCGGTATGCGGTCCTTGAAATGGGTGGCGATGGCGCGCGTGTCGTCGAGATTGTCCGCAACCTCGCAAAACAGCATGTCTGCACCGGCCTCGATATAGGCATCGCCGCGCTCGAGCNCCGCCTCCAACCCTTCGACCAGATAGGCGTCGCAGCGGGCGATGATCACGAAATCATCATCCCGTCTCGCGTCCAAGGCGGCGCGGAGCTTCTGGGCCATCTCTTCTTTTGGGATCAGCGATTTGCCCATCATGTGGCCGCAGCGCTTGGGCCAGGTTTGATCTTCGATGTGAATGCCGGCGATCCCGGCGGCCTCGAAGGCACGGACCGTGCGGCGCGCATTCAAAGCATTGCCGTAGCCGTTGTCCGCATCGACGATGACGGGAATATCCACCGCCTCGGCGATATAGCGCGCGTTAGTCACCATTTCTTCCATCGACAGCAGGCCGATGTCCGGATAGCCCCGGCAGACCGAAGTGCCGGCGCCGGTGACCACACATAGCTGAAATCCCACCTGCTCGACGAGCTGGGCGGTCATGGCGTCGTGGGCGCCACCGGCGAGCACCAGCCCGTCCTGGGCCAGCAATTGGCGGAGTTGGGCGGTCGCTTTCATCTTTTCCTCCCGGATTATGCGGGCAGTGGAGACTTGTCGTTGCCGTCGGGAATCTCCACGTCGAAATTATTCAGCACGGCGGAGATCAGCGAATAGAAGCCGGGCAGCGCGGTCAGTTCGACGACCGCATCGGGGCCGAACCGTTCGAGGGCTTCGTTGAAGGTTTTGTCGGAAACGCGGCCGCTATTATCGAAGATTTCCTTGGCGAAATCGTAGACAAGTCTTTCGTCGTCGTCGGCAAAAGGCGGATCGCGCCGCTCGGCGATCGCATCGCAGACCGACGGGTCGAGTCCTTCCTGTTCGGCGATACGGCGATGGGCATGCCATTCGTATTNGGCGGTCCAGTGCCGTCCGGCAACGATGATGGCGAGTTCGCGGAGTTTGCCCGGCAGCACGCCGTTGAAGCGAAGCTGAGCGCCCACTTGNTGAATCAGATCGCCCAATACCGGGTGATGCATCAGCGGTACGAACGGGCCGCGCAATTCGCCGCGCGGGCTTGCGACCAATTGATCGCGAAAGGTTTCCTGATCGGGGGTGAGATTGTCGAGATCGACGTCGGGCATGCGACCCATGGCGGTTCCTCCTCATAGAAGTTTTGCGGGATCATAGTGGTTGGGCCGGGGCCCGGCAATTAGGCGCGCTCAGTTGGACTTCTCGTCCTTTTCTTCGTTCATTTTTTCGTCCGCCTTTTCCGGCGAGCGAAGCAAGAACAGGAGTGGCATCAGCGCCACGATGGTGAACATCATGACCGTGAAATCGTGGATATAGGCAATGAACTCCGCTTCCGCCTCGATCACTTTTTCCAAGCTGGCGACGCCTTGGGCACGTTCCAGGTCCCATTTGTCGGGTAGCGTCAGGTGTTGCAGGCGCTCGTTATAGAGACTGGCGTTTTCGGCAAGGCTCTGGCGTGCGGTGTGGGTGGAGCGCACCAACATCAGGAACAGCACCGAGACACCGATTGAGGATGCCATGCGTCGGATCAGACTCAGGATGACAGACGCATCGGGCCGGAGCGAGGCAGGGATGTTCTGAAATGCTGCCGTTACCGCTGCGGTCGACATAAAGCCGAGCCCAAAGCCTTGGAGCAGGATCGCGATCATAATCGGGAAAGGTTCCGTTTCCCGTGAAAGCTGGGACAGCATCCAGCAGGATACCGCCACGCTCAGCATGCCGAGAAAAATGACCGGGCGCGGGTTGAACCGTTGCAAGAGCAGCCCGCAGAGGAAGGCCGCGATCATGGTTCCGGCACCGCGCGGTGTCATGAGCACGCCTGCATCCATCGGCGGATAGCCGAGATGGTTCTGCAGGATCGGGGGGATCAAGCCGACATAGCCCCACATCATGAAATTCAAAATGAATCCGAACACCGCGCCGACGAGAAAATCCCTGTTTTTAAAGACCGCCGGATTGAGGTAGGCGTTGCGTGACGAAAAACAGTGGATCGAGAAAACCCAAAAGGTGGCGCCGGCAAGAATGGCGTAGAACACGATTTCCGGCGAATTGAACCAATCGAGCCGTTGGCCGTTATCGAGCACCAGTTGGAAAGCGCCGATACAAATTGCGAGGACGAAAAAGCCGAAAAGATCGAACCGCTTCGAGCCTTCGGGTTTGTCGGTCGGCACCAGCGTATGCATCATCACTAGCGCGGTGAGGCCGAGCGGGATGTTCATCAAGTAGACCACCTGCCAGCCGAAAAATTCCGTCAGTACGCCCCCGACCAGCGGCCCGATCACGACCGCGCTCATGCGCCCGGTTTGTAGCCAGCCGAATGCCTTGCCCTGTTGTTCCCGCGGGAAAGTGGCAAGCACTACCTGAATGGTGAGCGGGTTCAATCCGGCGGCGAAGCATCCCTGCAGAAAACGGAAGGCGACGATTTCAGGGATGCTGGAGGATTGCGAGACCAGGGTCGAGAACACCAGAAATCCGCAAATGACGAAGATATAGAGGCGTTTCCGGCCGAGTTTCCGTGCCAACCAGGCATAAACGGGCGTGAACATGGCTGCCGCCACTAGATATGCGGTCAGTACCCAGGAAACCTCGGTAATAGTGGCTGACAGCGCGCCCTGCATTTGCGGTAGCGCGACGCCGGTCGCAAAACTGTCCATACCCTGCATGGCACCGGCAGGAATCGTCGACAGCGCGATTAACAGCTTCTGCCGTTCGGTGAGATCGGATTCTGTTTCGGTTGCGGCCATGGATTCCGGATCTTTTGCGCTCGGATGAACACGCTCGCGGTCGCACTATAGCCCGGATGGATTTTCACGCCAGCCGGAAGCGGCTAATATCCTGTTATCCCTTAGAAGAATACGAGTGAAAAATGTCCTACAAGCATATCGAGGTAAAACCGCTCACAGGAGCGATGGGCGCGGAAATTTTCGGACCCGACCTATCGAAGCCGCTCGACAAAGAAACCTTCGAAGAAATTCACAATGCGTTGCTCGATCATTTGGCGATCTTTTTCCGTGATCAGGACCTGACCCCGCCCCAGCAGGTACGGTTTGCCAAACGGTTCGGGCCGATCCATGTCCATCCCTACATGAAAGGCATGGATAATTGCCCTGAAGTTCTCCGCATTAGCCGGACGCCTGACGATCCCCGTGCCTTCGGCAATGCCTGGCATACGGATCAGATGTTCGTGCCGACGCCGGCGATGGGAACCATGCTGTATGGCGTCGAGGTTCCCGAGCCCGGCGGAGACACATGTTTCATCAATATGCAGAAGGCCTACGAGGCCCTATCACCGGGCATGAAAAAGATGTTGGGTAAGGTCAAAACCTGGGCAGTAGGCGACAAGTTCAAGAAATTCGGAGGCCGCAAACGTACCGATCAGTGGAAAGGAAAGGCGACGATGCGGGCGAAGGCTCCGCCGAAAGATTTGCAGACGGAATCCGCGCATCCTCTTATTCGCACTCATCCTAAGACCGGGAAAAAGGGTCTCTATTTCGGCAATCACGTGCAGCACCTGCTCGACATGACAGAAGAGGAATCCGAGGTGATTATGGAGTTCCTCAGGCAGCACGCGACCCGGCCCGAATTCACTTGCCGCTTTCGCTGGGCGGAAGGATCGCTGGCATTTTGGGACAATCGGTGCACACAACACTACGCCGTCGACGATTACCCTGGCCAAACACGCGTCATGCATCGGGTAACGATCAAAGGCGATACGCCTTTCTAGGCGCAGGCCCTTCATATGGCTTCGGACGAGTCCAAAGAGTTCCGGCCCACGACAGCCCCCGTGCTTGGGTTTCGCATGCTCATGGCCGGGCTTTTGGTTCTATTGGCGGTGGTTTGGGGGGCGACCTACCAGATAACTATTAGTGAAGAGCAGGCGGCTCACCAAAACAATGCGGTTAGGGCTGCACGTCTTACCGATTTGTTCGCCGATCATACGGCGGCAACATTTCGATACGCGGACGACTATATTAAGGCTCTTCGCCGCATCTATTTGCGCAGCCATTCCATGGCCGAGGTTCGAAGATATATGGCCGAACTTCCGCCGAGCTCGGATATTCTCTCGCACATCACGATGATGAACGCGGACGGCGTTCCGGTGTTGATTTCCACCGGCAAGCGCGAGCGCAAGATAAAGCCAGGCATTCATGCCCGCGACCGTACGTATTTTAAGTTTCAAAAGGCCAATAAACTGGATACCGCCTACATTTCTGCGGCTAGGCGGGGTCGCAATACAGGTATTCTGACGGTTCGATTGGTGCGCCGAATCACGGATGAGAGCGGAAAATTTATTGGCGTCGTTTTTGCCGCGGTCCGTGGAAATCAGCTGCTAAATTTTTTCGAGACCATGCGAACCGGCCCCAACAGTTCGGCAACGTTGGTTGGGCTCGACATGCGAATCCGAATCCGTAAATCCCATAAAGGTATCGCCGGTGTCGGCAAAAAAATCGACGGGTCGAAACTTTGGACAAGTCTCTTAAAAAAACCCAAAGGGTCCTACGAGCAGACAAGTATCGTCGATCATGTGCCTCGGCTCTGGACTTATAGCAAACTTCAAGACTATCCCGCGGTTGCAGTGATCGGGACCGCTTTTACGGATACGTCGGCAAGGCTCGCGGAGACGCGGCGGTTTCATTATCTCGTCGCTGCCCTGATTAGTGTGATCGCGATCGTCATGGTGTTCTTGGCGCGTCGCGCCATAGTTAACGTGCGCCTCGCAGCAGAATTGGAAGCGCAAATTCGTACAGCGGATGAATTGCGTGTGGCGAAAGAGGAAGCGGAAGAAGCGAGCAAGGCTAAGTCGCAATTCCTCTCTAGTATGAGCCACGACCTCCGCACGCCATTAAACGCGATACTTGGCTTTGCCCAAATGTTGAAGATGCCGCGTGGCACTGAATTATCCGAGCGTCAGCTGGAACATGTGGACTGCATTATGGACGGAGGCAATCATCTGCTCGAACTGGTTAACAATGTGCTGGATCTTGCCCGGATCGAAGCCGGTCAACTCGAGCTGGAAATTAAAGAGGTCGATGCCAACGAGGTGGTTGCTAACTGCGTTACTCTTGCCGAACCGCTTGGAGAGCATGCGGGGATAGGTATCAATGACAAATTCAGTGCCGGACCGCCTGTACGTTTGAACGTCGACGAAACCAGGCTCCGACAAATACTGCTTAACCTGATTTCGAATGCGGTCAACTTCAACAGTGAGAACGGCTCGGTCACCATCGAAGCTCTGTCCGCAACCGATGGATTTTGCCGTATCGGCATCCGAGATACAGGCATCGGGATTGCGGAAGAGGATCAGGCGATGATCTTTCAAATGTTCCAGCGTGCGTCAGCCAACGCCTCCTTAGCGCGCGAAGGAACCGGAATTGGGCTTGCAGTCAGCAAATTACTGGTCGAGCGCATGGGGGGTGAAATCGGTTTTGAAAGTGAGCTCGACGTCGGGAGCCAGTTTTGGATCGAATTGCCGCTTACTGAAAATGCAAACAGAGCCGCGGATACTGGCGAGGCGTAGTTTTCCGCGACAAGGGAGGTACCGAATGACATTTGAAGTTCGCCGGGTTGTCACCGGCCACGACGAGAAGGGCAAGGCCATCGTCGTCAAAGATGAAATTGCGACCAATGTGCGGAATTTGAGGCCAGGCGCCCAGTCCACGGTGGTCTGGGCGTCAGACACCATGCCGCCGGATTTACGCAGTGANAGTGATATTTCTCACGATATTAAAAGCACCATTTTCGAGAACGGCACCGTTTGCCGGATCGCAGAGTTCGGCCCCGGCATCGAACGCCGGGTGCACCGCACCGCATCGCTCGATTATGCGATCATTCTCGAAGGCGAGATCGATATGGAGCTCGACGATGAGGTGGTTCATTTGAAAGCGGGCGATGTGGTGATCCAGCGCGGGACTGTCCATTGTTGGGTGAATAACGGGACTGAGCCTTGCAAGCTCGCGTTTATCCTAATTCATGCGGATATGCCGGAGTTTGGCGGCAAAGCGCTTGAGGCTTTTGGGTAGGGGGCACGATCCGCTTATCGCATTAGATGTTTCTTGGCGACGGGGATATGCTCGTAGTCTTCGCCTTAAATTGGACTCGATCTTGGACGGAATAGCATGGCTATCAGAAAAATCGCCCGTATGGGGCATGAGGTTTTGAGACGCGAATGCGCGCCGGTGGAAGACCCGACGGCCCCCGAGATCGCTCAACTCGCAACCGATTTGATCGAAACTTGCGAGGATGTGGGCGGCAACGGTATTGCCGCGCCGCAGATTTACGAGCCGATTAGAATGTTCGTCTATCGCGTCCGGCGGGATGTGATGCCGGCTGGTTCCCATATGACGGAAATTCCTTGGACAGTGGCTATCAATCCGACGTTCGAGCCCGTCGACAAAAACAAGAAACANTATTGGGAGCGGTGCCTATCGTTACCCGGCCTCTACGGCCAGGTTCCGCGTTTCACCGATATTCGTTTCGAAGCCGCAGGTCTCGATGGTGAGGTCAGCGCCTTTACCGCGCACGGCTTTCATGCGCGTCTGCTTCAGCATGAGACCGATCACCTCAATGGGGTGCTTTATCCCGATAGGATCGAGGATATGACGACGCTTGGGTTTGTGTCCGAGTTGGGCCCGGCGGCCTATCCGCCTCTACCGCGCGATGCCGAGGATTTCCGCGATCCGACCGAATGAAACGTCTATTCTTTCTTTTTCGGATCGAGCCGCATCAGCAAAACCAGCGGTAAAAGGCATAACATCAATACGGTCATAAGCTGGAAATCGAACAGGAAGCCGAGGAATTCCGCCTCCTGATCGACCACCTTGTTGAGGCGCATGACTCCGGGTTGTTCGTCCGGATTCCAACTTTCGGGAAGCGGCAGTTCGCGCAACCGTTCGGGGGAAATATGCTCGGTGAGGCTGGTGCGAACGGATTGGGTTTTGTGCACCAGCACGCTAACCAGGACCGAAATGCCGATCGAGGTGCCCAGCCGTCGAGCCAACGAATTCATCACCGTGCCGTCCGGCCTCAGCGCCGGGTCGAGACTGTAAAAGGCGCAGGCGGTAATCGGTACGGTGAATGCACCGATTCCGAATCCCTGAAGAATAACGATCAGCATGACATAGAGGATCGGCACGTCCGGGGTAATCAAGGACAGCAGCCACATGGAGCCGGCCATCGACAATAGGCCCAACGTTACGGTGGGGCGTGGGTCTTTACCTTGCAAAAGCCAGCCAGCGACCGTCGCGCCGGTGATCGAGCCGATCCCGCGCATCGCCATAACTAGCCCCGCGGAGGTCGGCGGGTGCCCCATATGATGCTGCACCACTTTCGGCAGGAGACCGGCCATGCCGTAAATCATGAAGCCCAGCATGAAGACCATCACCATACCGATAAAGAAATCCCGGTTAAGGAACACCCGTGGATCGACATATGTGTTTCGCGAAGTGGATATATGAACCGCGAACAGATACGCGCCGATGCCCGCCAGTGCGGCAAAGGCGATGATCATATTACTCTCGAACCACTCAGACCGTTCGCCCTGATCGAGCATCAGTTGCAGGAACAAGATGGCGACTGACAGGCAAATAAAGCCAAACAGATCGAACTTGGCTTCTTTTTGGACGCCGCCTTCGGGTATGTAGCGGGCGACCAAATAGAAGGCGGCGAGTGTGACCGGAATGTTGGCCCAGAAAACCCAGCGCCAATCGAGCAGCTCGGTGAGAAAGCCGCCGAGGATCGGTCCCACCATCACACCGACCATCCGGCCGGACGACATCCAGCTAAACGCTTTCGGATGTTCCTCGCGCGGGTAGGCCGCGAGCAGAACTTGCTGGCTCAGCGGGTTGAGGCCCGCGGAAAAGATACCTTGGATAAATCGGAACAGGATGAGTTCGTAGAGTGACGTCGAGGTGGCGACCAACACGGTGCAAACGGTGAAGCCCGCTATGGTACACAACAGCAGTTTCTTGCGGCCGACTTTGCGGCTGGCCCATCCGAAAAACGGCATGAAGATGGCCGCTGCGACCAGATATGACGTCAGAACCCAAGAGATTTCGGTAATGGTTGCCGAGAAACTTCCCTGCATGATCGGCAACGCGACCGAAACGGCGAAGGTGTCCATGCCCTGCATCGAGCCGCAGGGCACGATCGCCACCGCAACCCAGAAGCGCTCTCTGGGCGGCAAGTGAGTAGGTTCGTCGGCGGTGGTGCTGGCCATCTTTCCTCAGTCGTCTTTCTTCGACTCTTTTTTGCGATCCATGTCTCTCGGGGGCCGGATTCGCAACACTAGCACCAACGGCAATAGCAACACCATCAGCAGGGTCATGAGGCGGAAATCATGCAGATAGGCGATGAATTCCGCCTGTTTGTCGATGACTTTTTCCATCGACAGCATGCCGGGCAAACTTTCCAGCGTCCATTTGTCGGGCAGCGGCAAATGTTTGAAGAGTTCGTTATGTTGGGTGTAGTTCTCGCCCAATACCTGACGCGCGCTTTGGGTCGAGCGCGCGAGTTGGGTCACCAAAACCGATACACCGATCGACGATCCCAAGCGCCGGAACAGACTGAGGACCGAAGTGCCGTCCGCGCGGAGTGCCGGCGACATGGATTGGAACGCAACCGTGGTCAGCGACACCGAGAGAAAGCCGAAGCCGGAACCTTGCATAAAAAGCGCGAGCGATATCGATATCGCATCGGAGTTGGGCGTGAAGAAGGACAGCCACCAGGTGGAGGCGCCAATACAGACGATGCCTATCACCGCGACCGGTCTTGCGGACCAGTGCAACAACATCGCGCCCGCGACCAGAGAGGCGACCATGGTTCCGATACCGCGAGGCACCATGAGCAAGCCTGTCGAGATCACCGGGTAACCCATGTGGTTTTGCAAAATGGGTGGAATCAGACCCGCATATCCGAAAACCATAAAGTTCAACAGGAATCCGAAAATCAGCCCGATGGCAAATTCTCGATTGAAGAAGACCCTGGGATTGATGAACGGGTTTCGGCTTAGGAACATATGACCGCAGAACACATAGAACGTCGCGGCAGCTATGCCCGCGGCGACGGCAATCTTGAGTGAATCGAACCAACCTAGGGTCTGGCCTTGGTCGAGCACATATTGCAGCGCCAGAATCGAAACGCCCAACACCAGGAATCCGAAAATATCGAATTTTTTTGTGCTTTCCGGATGCCCCTTGGGGACGTAGCGGAGAATGAGATAAGCGGCGAACAGTCCGAGCGGCAGGTTGGTCAGAAATACGAACCGCCAAGAGAAATACTCCGTCATGATACCGCCCAACAGCGGCCCGACGATAATCCCGCTCATACGCCCGGTGGTTAGCCAGCCGAAGGCAATGCCTTGTTGACGTACCGGAAAAGTTGCCAGGACAACTTGCATCAAAAGTGGATTGAAGCCGGCCCCGAAAAAGCCCTGGCAAAAGCGAAAAAAGATAATCTCTTCCAAGCTGTCCGATTGGGCGATCAGGGTCGCACAGGCGCAGAAGCCGACGATGATGGTGACGAACAACCGTCTCCGGCCAATCCGCCGGGCCAGCCAGCCATACATCGGCGTAAAGACGGTGGACGCGACCAGATATGCGGTCAGTATCCAGGAAATCTCGACCAATGTTGCCGAGAGTACGCCCTGCATGCGCGGTAACGCGACACCGACGGCAAAGGTGTCCATGCCGGTAATCATGCCCGCCGGCAGGATGCCGACCACCACCGCGATACGTTCGCGCGGTGTTAGCGGCGATTCGTCCTCGTCTTCCGGATCTTTGCTGTCGTCTCGATCGCTCATGTCAGTCTTTGGTCGCGGATTTCTTTTTCGGTGGCTCGACGTTTCTGAAAAACAGGATCAGCGGCATCATCAGCAGGATGACGATACCGAGCACATGAAAATCGAATAGGTAGGCGATGAATTCCGATTGCCGAGTCACTTCCTGATCGAAGGCGGCCATGCCCCGCATGTCGGTCAAGCTCCAGCTTTCCGGCAATTGGCGATGGCGAAAGACCTCGTTCATTTGACTAACATTGGAGCCCAAAATCTCATGATTGCGTTGGGTATTCCGGGTCAGCATGCCGACAAGCACCGAAACGCCCACGCTGGAGCCGATTTTACGCATCAGACTCATAAATGCGGTGGCTTCGGCCCGGTGTTCGGTGGGGAGCGTCGCGAATGTCATCGCATTGCCGGCTACGAAAAAGAAGCCGAACCCGAAACCCTGAATGATGATCGCGATCATGAAGTGGTACGTCGGCGTGTCCGGGGTGAATCCGGCCATCATCCAAAGCGATAGGGACATCGTCCCCATACCGAAGGCGAGCACGTATTTCGGATTGAAACGGAGCATTAAGCGCCCAGCGCTGGTCGAGGCGATGGCGGTGGCGATACCGCGCGGCGCCATGATCAGGCCGATGGTGAGGACAGGGACATCCATCAGCCGGTTGAGGAAGGAAGGTATAAGACCCGTGAGACCGACCAATGTGACGCCGTGCATGGTAGTGAGGCACATGCCGAGGACCAGATTTCGGTTCTTGAAAATCGCCGGTTCGACGAACGGTTCTTTGCTGGTCAGGATATGAACGATGAAGAGGTAGAATGCGAGGCAGGCGATGCCGAGTTCGATCAGTATTTCGCTAGATTCGAACCAGTCGAGCTTGTTGCCGCGGTCGAGCATCAGCTGCATCGCGCCTAGGCAAATGGTTAGCAACATGAAGCCAAACCAGTCGAAAGGCCTTCGGTCGTTGTCGTGGCTTTCGGGCACGAAGAAATAGATCAAGAAGAACGCCAGCCCGGCGAGGGGAATGTTGACGTAGAAATTCCAACGCCAGGTAAGAAACTCGGTGAGGAAGCCGCCGAGTGTCGGCCCGCAAATGGCGCTGAACATCACCCCCATGGACCACCAGCTGATCGCAACGCCGTGTTCCTCGCGGGGATAAACGTCGAGCAGGATATGCATCGATAGAGGAACCAATGCCGCGCCGAAAACCCCCTGCATAAAACGGTAAACCACCATCTCGCCAATATCGTTCGCGCCGCCGGCCAGCATCGAACAAACGATAAATCCGCCGATTACGATCAAGAAGAGGCGCTTTCGTCCGAGTCTGCGGCCGAGCCAACTCACCGGTGGCGTCGCGATGGCAACCGCGATCAGATACGACGTGAGAATCCAAGACGCTTCTTCCTGAGTTAGCGACAGCGATCCCCGAATATGGGGTAGCGCGACCGCGGCCAGCATGGTGTCCATCCCTTGCAAACCGGCACCCAAAACCGTCGCGGCGGTAATGACACCACGGTACGGAACGGGATGGGTTAGTTCGCTGGANGAAGAGCTGGTCGTGGCCATAAGGGCTGACGGGTTGTGACGAGTGCGGCAATTATAGAGCAGGCCGAAGGTGGTTGGCAGGGGAGGCGCACACTCTACCGTTCTCGCGCGATCTCGGTTATTACAACGGCGAAATTCGAAGGGGAGCGAAGATGAGCGAACGAGCGCCTATTGCCCACGAAACCCATGGCAGTGGACCTGATTTGGTGTTGTTTCACGGTGGATTCGGTTGCCGCAAACATTGGGCGCGCAACATCGAGCCGCTGGCGGAGCACTTCACCGTGCATGCGCTCGATCATCCGGGTTATGGCGAATCCGCCCGCGTGTCGCGCGAAATGACCGGGTCCGAATATCTCGACAACTTTCACAGCCATTTGATGGATATGTTCCCCGGTAACGAACCGCTTAAGTTTGCCGGGTTTTCATTCGGTGGCGCGATTTCCACCAATATGGCCGCGCGCCTCGGTGATCGGGTGAGTCATTTGCTGCTGATATCGCCCGCCGGCGGTCGTTTGCGGAATTATGCCGGACGCCCGACGCGCAGTTACAAGGAAGCCGAGGGCGACGAGCAGGTTTTGCGAGAAATTTGTCGCCACAACCTACTGATCAATATGCTCTCGTACCCCGAAACGGTGACCGAGGAGTGTCTCGATATTCAGGTCTACTGTGTGCACAACACCAAATTCAACAGCCGCAAGGTGAGCGGTGGTGAAACGCTGGCGCCCGATCTCGGCCGGATTACCTGTAAGCTTCGTGTGCTGTGGGGCGAAGGCGATGATTCGAAATACCGTAAGGCCGACGACCTGATCGGAGATATCCGTGACGCGTATCCGGGCGAACTCGATCTTTATCGGGTGCCCCAAGCGGGCCACTGGTCGGCATTCGAAAACGCCGATGAAGTAAATTCTCAGATGATCGAGTTTTTCACGACGCCTTGACGTTGGCGTGCGACGGCTTACCGCCAGGATGGTCCGAGCCGTCGCAAACAATTGGTGTCGATCAAGACCAAATGTTCCGATGTGAGGATTTCGCAGGCGTCCAGTATGCGAAACAGGAACGGCTCGTCTTGATGGATTTGTCCCTTCGCCCACTTTGCTTCGAGCGGATAATCCTTGTTCCACCATTGGCGCTCGATGGCGTTTTCGTCCGATGCGGTGCTGTCGACCAGGAGGTAATGGGGCTGGTACCGTTTCAAGAACAACAATAATGAACTGGCTGATGTGGCGTATTGGGCCCGGATCATGGCGCTGGTTTTGGTTTTGAGCGGAGTCATATAGCCCTTAGCGTATGGAATGGCGTATTCGCGCGCGCTGAGTATGGATCGAGCGGAGAGGCTCGGAATGTTGTCGGCCTCCAACGTGAGCGAGGCGATGCGAACGTCCTTCCGCAGTTTGCTGAGAAACCTATACAGCTCGGGATGTTGGCCCGTCACATAGTTGGCGTAGGGGCTGGGGCCGAGTGGGAGCGGTAATATGAAGAACGCCCCCGCCAGTATTATTGCCAGGAGGCCCGTAAGCCGCGGCGCAAATTTTTTGCCGATAGCGATTAGTGCAGGCCCTGCCAACAGTGCGGCGGCGACCCAGGCAACGGCGCGAAGCGGATGCTGTGTGTAACGCGACGGTAGGTGTAGGTCGAACAGCACAATATGAGCGAGGAAATACCAAAATCCGCCGGCGGCGAGCACGGCGAAAAAAATAGGTGCCCGTCGGTAAAATGATGCCGATGTGGCGTCATCGACGGCGCGCAAACCTTGCCAGGCGAGGGCGGCAGGCACGCCGACAGCAAACAACATTAATGCGAGTGCAAGGATCGGTGCGATGGCGAGGTCTTGGCGATAGGCTTCTCCGCAGCCCCATTCCACCGGCAGAAATCCGGCGCGTGCACCGCAGAAATAGGTTTCCATCGCGCTGCCGAGGAAAAACGCCGAACGTCCCCCGGACTGAAGAGAAGGGTTTGCCGCAGCTTCTACGCCGGTCATCACCGGCCCGTAGCCACCGGTTGCGAACGCATAGGGAATGAGAGTGGCCGCAATAGCCGTCATGCCGATTATGAATGGGGATATGCGGGACTTGGTGAATGAAAAGAAGGCCTTGAGTCCTCGCCAGCGTAAAAGGGAGAATCCGAGGACACCCGCGGTTACCAATGCAATAGGCGGGTAGAAAATGCCCTGCATCAAACAAGCCAAGCCCAGTTGAATAAGCCGGCGTTCCAAAAGAGCGACCAAAAACCAAAGGAATAACGGCACCGCAAACGCGCGCGGTACCGCACTCAACAAGGATTGATCGATCAGGCTCAGGAAAAAACAAGTGAACCAGCTAGCGGCTACCGCGACTGCGGCGATTGGGCGTATCGACCAAGCTAGCCGATAGGCCAGGCCTGCGGTCGCAAGAAACAATGGCATTACTAGAAGTTTGTTCGCAACGAAGGGGGCGAGACCGAATATATCCAGGATGTAATGCAGCGCCTTGAAGCCTGGAGGCGTGACGGTGCTGAAATACTTGGCTATCGGATCGCCTGCAAATAGAGCCGGGTCGCGCCATTGCGCCATCCAGAACAGGAACTGCCGCGCATCGTCTTGCACCGTATAGGGTTCGGCGAAGGCGAGGGTCAGCGCCTCTGCCGACGGTACCAGCGCGTAGGCGAGAGCAAGGAAGAGGCCGAGGCGGTAACCGGCGTGGTTTTGATCTCCCTCGTTAAGGAGCCGCGTGTCGAGCCATGCCAGGAGCCGTGTCATCGTTTTACCGTCTGGGTTTAACCCTCTGGATCGTAAACCTGTTTGATACGCTTGGCCGTTGCCAAATATTGACCGAGGAATGGTAACCCGATGAGTGCCGGCAACAAATACCGGAGCGTACAGAAAAGCCCGAGCGCGGCCGCTGCCGGTGCGGCCAAGTAGGGTTGATAGAAAAATATCAATGCGGCATCGCGGGTGCCGATGCCTGCCAGCGTAAATGGTAGCAAGCCGATGAAGATCGATAGGGCGGCCATCGCCGCATTGTCGAAGAACGGCACCGTGTGATTTAGGGCAAAAACGAATAGCCAGATTTGGCAAAGATGGAGAAGCCAAAGAAGAAGTGAGCCAAGGATGATGATCGCCGCATTTCGTTTGTCCGCCCAGAAGAAGATCAGTGTTTCGAGCCATGCTTTTTGAAGCGCGGCGATTTTTTCGCCGCTGCGGCCCGGGATCAGATTGAGCGCAATCGAAAAAAGAGTTTCGGCAAAGGCGACGGACGACACCATCATCACGCCAAACAAAATCGCCAAGCCGATGGCGACGGCGACGACCCAATAGAGCGGGCTCACATCGGTCACCGATAGCAGCATCCATACGAGACCCACCGCACACCAAAAGGACAATGCCAGGACATCCCAAGCCTTTTCAAAAACGACGAGGGAGAGCGCGTTGGCGGTGGTCATGTGCCCTTGTTCGACGAGCGCGTAAGAGCGTGCGAGATCGCCCAGCTTGGACGGAAGTATCGCATTCAAGACACTCGCCATCAGCGTCAGGTTGAGGCTTTGCGTGAATTCCAATCCCGCCTCGCGCGGAGCGAGAAAGCTGAGGCGCCAAGCGCTCATCGCGGTCAGCGGTACGACCATGGCCACCGCCAGAGCAAACCATTCCCAATCTACCGCGGCCAGGGCTTCGCCCATGCCGACAAGATCGATTTGCCAATAAATGACGCCGAGAATGGAAAGGCTAACAAAGGCGGCAAGGGCTTTACGCATGAGAAGGTCGAGGTACGTTGGTTATGATTGTTGGCGCTTGGCCCGCGTGTAGCGTTCGCGGCGTTGGCCGAGTTGGATGTCTTCCAATAATTTGCGGTTGACCGCTTGTAAATCGCCAATTAGGCCGGACATCCAAAGCAGCATGCCGGCGAGCATTAGAATCGCCGCCAGAATCAAGCTTGGCGTATGGGCACGTGTGGTGCCCTCGAAAAAGAAAATCAGATAGCGCAGCCCCAACAAAAATCCGGCGGCGAACGGAAATGCGCCGAGAACGCCGAAGCTCTTGAGCGGGCGATAATAGAGGAAGATGCGCAGCATCGTGACGACCGATCGCCAAATATAACTGGGGATGCTCTTGATCAGGCGGGATTCGCGAAGCTGACCATTTGTCCGCACTGGCACCGAGGTAATGGCGATGCCCCGTTGCCCGGCCTCGATGATGGTTTCCAGCGTGTAGGTGTATTCGGAGAAAACGTTCAGTTTCATTGCGGCATCGGCGGAAATGGCGCGGAATCCGCTCGGGGCGTCCTCTATATCGGTGCCGCTGATCCGGCGTACGACCCAGGAGCCGAGCCGTTGTAGGCGTTTCTTGATAGCGGAGAAATGGGCGATATCATCGATCGGGCGCGTCCCGACGACGATTTCCGCATCGCCCTCGAGGATGGGCACGACCAGCTTTTCGATGTCGTCGGCACAATATTGGTTGTCCGCATCCGTATTGACGATGATGTCGGCGCCCGCATCCAGTGATCCTTCGATCCCCGCCATGAATGCGCGCGCAAGGCCCTGATTGTGTGGCAGTTTGACCATATGCTCGACGCCGTGCTTGGCGGCCACAGCCAAGGTGCCGTCGGTCGATCCATCGTCGATGATCAGCCGTTCGATCACGTCGATGCCCTCAATCGCGGTCGGCAACGCGGCCAGCGTGACCGGAAGGGTCTCTTCCTCATTGAAGCACGGTATCTGGATGACGAGTTTTGTCATGGTGCGGCCAGCATAATAGGGGCCTGCCTTCGGGCCAATCTAAACCTGATCCGGCTTCAGCAGCAGGAGCCGGATGCCGACAAGAATTGCCGGCACCGCGATAAGGCTGAAGGCGAAACTATAACTGCCGTCGCTGAGCGCCAGGAGGCCGAGAAATATCGGTGGGGTTGCGATGCAGCCGGCGTAGGTGAGGATCAAGGAAATGCCGAGTACATGGGAAACCTGGCCTTTCGGTGCGCGGGCGGCGGTTTCGGCAATGAAAACCCCGTTCCAGCCTGCGGCGGTGGAGGCGAGTAAGAAGGTAACCGCGCCGATCGCGTAGACCGACCAGTCGGAATTGAATTGCGCCGTCGCTATGGCAGCGGCCCCCATGACCAATCCCAAGATTCCGAGCGTCTTGAGCGGCGGGATGAAGTTATCCGCGACGACGCCGAACAGCACCCGGGCGAAAAATCCGCCCGCAAAGGCAAGCGCGTAGATGCTGCCGGCGGTCTCATGCGCCCGCCCCACATCCTCGACTAGAAACGTGACGATGTAGGAGGTGGTTGAGACTTGCAGCAAAACGAAGACGAACGAGGACATGGAAAGCCACCGGATCGCTTTGTCTTCCTTGATCATCCGTAAGCCGTTCACATAACTCTGCCGGTTTACCCTAATCCGGGTATCGGTTTCACGGCCTTCGTCCCAAGTTTTCCGCAGCGGCTGAAAAACGATGGCGATCGTCGCCCCGACGGCGGCGGTGAGCAAAAAGGCGTTCTGCCAGCCGATAGCGAGCGCGAGCCAGACCAAAAGGCCGGCGATCAGATTGCCCGCCGGCACGCCCGCCTGCTTCAGGGAAAAAATGAAACTGCGGATCGATTCCGGTGTGTAGCGAAGCAGAATATCCGAGGCCGCCGGTGTCGCCAGCCCGAGCCCGATGCCGATCAACACGCCGCCCCCATAGATGGCTTCGCTGGTGGCGACGCAGCAAAGCGCAACCCCGGCGGCGCAGGCGAGCACGCAAAGCTGCATCATCCGCATCGGCCCGAACCGTGCCGTGCAAGGCCCCGAGAACGGGACGGTGATCATCGAAGTGAAATAGAGCAGCAGCACGAATAGACTGATCGCTTCCGCGCCCATGCCGATTTCCGGTGCCATCACCGGCACCACGAAGACCGTAAGCGCGATCAGCGTATGCATGCACAGCATTACGCTGACAGGCAGGATCGCATCTCTTTTGCGCGGGTTTTCCATGGGATCACGCGGGGGTGGCGGCGGGGTACTTCGCTCGGGAGCGCAAGGCATACGGGGCGCGTTTGGCTTTGTCTAGCTATTGTTCCCCGATCGGGGCTCTGGCAAGATCGCCCGCCGAAATACAAGAAATTCGAAAAGGGGCACGCACCATGCCATATCGCAGTTTTCTGTTCGCGCCGGGCAATCATCCGCGCAAAGTGGAAAAGGTTTTCGATTGCGGATCCGACGCGGTCATTCTCGATCTCGAGGATGCGGTCGCCAATGCGGAAAAGGTGGCGACGCGCGCTGCCGTCGTCGAGGGGTTGAAGCGGCCTCGGCCCAATTTGGGCTATGTTCGCGTCAACGCGCATCACACGGAATTCTGCTACGGCGATCTGGTCGAAGTGGTCGGCCCCTGGCTCGACGGCATCATCCTCCCCATGGTCGAAACGCCGGATCAGCTGCAAAGCGTAGATTGGCTGCTCGGCAATCTCGAAGTCGATGCGGGTATGGAGAAGGGGACGATCGATTTGATTCCGATAATCGAGACCGGCAAGGGCATCGCCAGGCTCGATCAAATCGCCGCCGGCGGGGCCGCGGGCCGGATCCGGCGGTTGGCCTTCGGCGCTGGGGATTACACTCACGACATGAACATGGAATGGACCCTCGCCGAAGAGGAGCTCAAGGAGGCGCGGGCGGCGATGGTGCTGCAAAGCCGCGCGCACGATCTCGACCCGCCGTTCGATACGGTCTGGATTCACATCAAGGATTTGGACAACCTCGAAAAATCCGCTGTCACCGCCTGTCAGATGGGATTCCAGGGGAAGATGTGCATCTATCCGCCGCAGGTCGAGGTGGTAAACCGGGTCTTTACCCCGAGCGAAGAAGAGGTCGCCTTCGCCAAAAAAGTCCTCGCCGCATTCGAAGAAGCGGAGAAACAGGGCTCAAGCTCGATCCAACTTGACGGCTATTTCATCGATTATCCCATTGTCTACAAGGCTCAGCGCACGCTGGAAATCATGGCCGAGATCGAGGGTTAGGAAAGCGCAATAAAGCGAGAAGACGTGCTTGTTTTAATTGTGTCTTGGCACCTTTAGCATGAGTTGATGTCGTACGAGTTTTATCCATCTAGAATAAAAATTTTTCTGGGGATTTGCCTTTGGGTTACCCTCGCGGGATCGGGGCTGATTCTACTTATCCACGCTCGCCAAGATTCAATATTTTTCATTGCTTGTGCACTTGTTGGCGGTTGTTCCTATGCAGTGTTGATCAAACTCCGGCTTCTCTTCTCGACACAGCCATTGGTGACGATAGACGAGTTTGGAATCTTCGATCGGCAAACAATGAAGGTACCTATTCCCTGGGAAGCTGTCGAACGCCCGGACCTATTCATCAAAACTTACAACTGGCCAGTGCTGGGAATGCATGCTTGGCCGGTTGCGGGAATAATAGTTAAGCCAAACTTGCATTGTAATTGGCGGCGGCGGTGGTTCGTTCCGCCAGGAGTGTTTTTAGACATTTCGCATGTGTTGGACAGACAAAATCCAAATAAATTCGTGACCATCGATACCAGGTATATCTGCGAAGAGCCGGATGCAGTCTTTATCGCAATGCTGGATTGGGCTCAGATTAGAATCTGGGGAACTTATTTCGAATATTTACACAATCAACGTAGCCCAAGGAAAACGCGCGCCCGATTTGAACAAGCGTTAAACGCTATCGACTGGGAAGATGGCGACGTTTCGGAATTGATTGGAATCCTGTATTGGATTTTACGGGGTCCGGTTGCCGATGAAACCATGCATGCCATTAGAGAAAAAATTGCTTGCTTGATAAAACGTGATGAACGGTCGGTTCGTGAGCATGTCGTGGAAAATTTGCCGTCTATTGTAGACGGTTACAGGGCGATAGCGATTTTTCTTAATAGTGAGTTAGAAAATTTAGGGTTGCGGGGTGAGGCTAGCCGAATTGATACAGCCGAATTGGATTTTGAGGCATTTGGTCTCAAAAATTATCCCGGAAATGACTGGTTTATGAAGTTTGTTGGATGGCCTTGTGCGTTATTGCTCACCTTCCTTCCCGCATTAGGTGGAATGATTTTTGCTCCGGGGTCAGTTTTCAGATATTGGAGCTGCATGGGCCTTGATTGCAGTAAAGCCACGGAAATCGGCACACTGGGTTTCATTGCGGTGTGGTATGGATGCACTGCTTTCGTTCGAACCTATAGGGTGCGAAATATACGTATTTAGCGGCATACATTTTTAGTGCCTGGTTTGATATGACCCTCTTTAGTTCTTTTTTGACCTGACGCCCGTTTGATCGAACCGGCGCGCGCAGTAGAATGGAGCGGTGAGGTAGCCATGATTTACGCACGTAGCGGCGCTGACGCGCTCGCCAAACGCCACGAGGTGATTTCCCCCGGCACCGGAATCCGGCACTGGGGGACGGAGTTTTTCGGCCCGCGCACGTCAAATGCGGTCGGCGTCGATGGGCCCCAGGCGACAATGTCCGAATTGAATCCCCACGAAGCGATCAAGACGCATTTTCATGGTGTCTCCATGTTTCAACTTTTCATCGCCGGCTCCGGGACCCTCGGCAACCGGCAAATCCCGCTGCGTCCGCTGACCATCCAATATAAGGATCATCACACCGCCTACGGGCCGGTGACCGCGGGTGAGCACGGGCTCTCCTTCGTGGCGCTTCGGATGTATTGCGGCGATTCTCGGCCGATCTATATCCACAACCGCAAAGAGGCGAAGGAAAAGCTACGCCCGAGCACCCGGCGCAATCTGACGTCGGACCAGATCGGCTTTTCCATCGAGCCGGTACTCCAAGTCCGCGAAGAAGTCAGCTGGGAAACCGCGCTTGAGGCGGAAGACGGCATGAGCGCGAAAGTGGTGCGGCTCGGTCCCCATATGACCGAACAGGCCCCCGACCCGAAGGCCGCCGGCGGCTACTACCTTTTCGTCGGCAACGGCACCATGATTCATGACGGCGAAGAACTCGGCCACTGGTCGATGGCGGTAGTGGAGAACTCCGAAGAGGAGTTTGAAATCAAAGCTGGAGACAAGGGGCTGGAAGCGCTTGTACTGCAGTACCCGTCAGAGGATGGGTAGGGACAGAGGCTTGAAGCGGGGTCTGTAAATAGACAGAAGCGCAGATGGTATCCCACAGACGTCAAACATGATTAAACGCCTCCATTTGTCGTAACATTTTGGACTGTCAGGAACCGATGACTCAGCGAACACTCAATATTTGGATTGCAGCATGTGCGCATGTTCATAGTGATTTGCAACATGGCCGGCGCAGTTTTGCCGAAGCGGTTGAGCAGAGCGAAAACGGTGGCGGTGAGGGTGGCCCGCCTTTCGATTGGGACGTGATGCTCTTTCTCGGTGACTTTATTGGCACCCATCATCCGCCGACGGATAACGAAGCCGCGGCCGTTCTAGACCAACTCAACGCAGGGCAAAAACATACGCGAGCCCAGATTTACGCTATTGCCGGTAACCTCGATGCCAGCGGCCCCGAAGAGGAAACGCAATGGTGGTTCCGCAAATATATCGATCCCGCCGGCGAGTGCCCCGATACGTCCGGCGTAAAAAACGAAGAACGACCCTATCCGGTCGTCGGTACTTGGGAACGGTATCGGCTCGAAATCGGCAATATTTCTATTTTAATGATGGGCGATCGGAACGATGGGGGCCCGCCCCAAGGCCGCGCTGAAAAAGGCGGCTGGCCTGCGGGTGCGATTACCGACGATACGTTCGCTTGGTGGCGTAAAGCGGTGGAGGAAAACGACGACCGTATATTGATCACCTGTGCCCATCACGTTCCTCGCGATACCACCACGGCAAGCGCACCGTTCGAAGGCGTGGATGGCGGTTACCACAAACGCTACGACGATGCCGAAGGATCCTCATACCTTTATTTTGTCGGTGACGATGCCAATACGGATCAATTCCGGGATGTGTTCGAGTCCAACGTGGGCAAGCTATCGTTTTGGTTCGGCGGTCATACTCACACCCACCCGGACGACTGCCATGGTGACAAAAGCCTCGTGGAGGAACGCTGGGGCACAACCTTTTGCAATGCCTCTGCGCTGACCCGCCATCATGGCAGCTTCGACAAAAATTTTACCCAGGAAGGGCAGCCTTTTCGTACGGCGTCACCGATGAGCCGCCTGCTGACTTTCACCGAGGGTTCGGAGGAAGCGATTCTGCGTTGTTATTTGCACACATCCGACCACGCCCCCCAAGGCTGGTATGCACCACAGGAACGGAAAATCCGTTTGCCGCGCCCTTTCAGTTTCGATAGTGGCTCGTGATTGATTAAATCGAACTCGTCCGTTTCCGCTCAGAAGCGGTCAGTTCGTTTACACTTTACTTTTGGCCGTCAGGTTCGGATCAGATGAGCGATGGTTCGGCGATTCCGAAACTCTTTTGATCCAAATTCGTAAAATGTGCGTAGTTGGAGCCGAAGGGACATGGAGTAGGTGATATGAAAATAAAAGGGCCGTGGGATCTCGTTCAAATCGAAGAGTATCTCGACGAGAGTGTGCTTCCGGCACGGATCGGCGTTACGTCGCCGAACGGCTGGCCAATGGTTGTCTCATTGTGGTTCCTGTTTGAAAACGGATCGCTTTTTTGCGCGACCAAGGAGTCCTCTCGGGTTGCCGAATGTTTGCGCAGCTCCAACCGTTGTGCGTTTGAAATTGCCCGAGATAAAGCGCCGTATTTCGGCGTCCGTGGCCAAGGAACTGCAACCTTGGCATCCGAAAATGCGCATGACCTTTTGGTGCGTCTTGCGGATCGCTATCTCGACAATCCCGACAGTGTATTTCGGCGTCGGCTATTAACGAATACCGCCAACGAAACGCTTATTCGCATCGATCCAGTGAGCTTCCACTGTTGGGACTATCGAAGTCGGATGGCAGCCTGAAGAGCTGTTATGCATCCGAAGCTTAAGAGTGCTCCGCTAAATCCTGATTCCTGAATTTTTGATCTGCGGCGATCCAATCAGGTTTTCATTTCGTAAGTCTGATTAAAAGGAGAATGTTATGCGTCATCTTTATCAGCTCGTTATGGATCCGAACGTCAATCCACTGTCGGCGTTGCCGCGAATGGTGCGGTTCCAGCTCATGTCCGTCCTATCCTTTATGTGGTCTTTCGTATTTGCGACATGGATAGGGTTGCTCGCGGCATTTGGCCCCCTAGTTGCGGTACACATGGTCCTGTTGGTCGGAATCTTTTTCACAAGTGCGGTATTCCTCAAGGCAAAGGAGATGCAGCCTTTAAGTTACGATATGCTGTTCAAGGATCGCCGCGACGGTTGCGCGCGGTACGACGATGTATGGGGCGGCTAGGAGAACGATGGCAGGGCAATCGTGAAACAGTCGCCGAAAACGACCACCGTTTATTTCGACGGCGAGTGCCCGCTTTGTACTCGAGAAATCAGTTTTTACCGGCATCAGCCCGGTGGGCAGAGCGTCGATTGGGTTGATATTCATTCTGCTAACCCTGCGCGCTTGCCCTCCGGGATCGGGAAAGAACGCTTACTCGCGCGCTTTCATGTGCAGCACGCGAACGGTGCAATAGTCACCGGCGCACGCGCGTTCATCGTTTTGTGGCAATCGTTGCCGCGCTTACGATGGCTCGGGATGGCGGCCGACAATCGGCCGGTCATCTGGTTGCTGGAGCAGCTCTATCGCTGGTTTCTGCCGGCGCGACCGCGTATCGCCAAATTGATCGCGCCCCACAGTGGGAACGATCGATGACAGTCGATTTGAATAGCTTTGCGGCACCAATTCGGGTCGCTGTCATCGGCGCGGCAGGCGGGATTGGCGGTGCACTCGCCGACATCCTTCGTGAGCACGAACGCGTTGCGGCGCTTTATGCTTTTGCCCGCGGTAATGCCAGTGGTGATTGCTTATTCATCGATCTTGAAGACGAAGGGACAATCGAGTCCGCTGCCGAAGAAATACGGCGCGACGGGCCGCTTGATTTAGTTTTCTTGGCGACCGGAATTCTCCATCACGTGGACGGCTTAGCACCTGAAAAATCTTTCAAGGCACTCGACGCGAATGCACTCGAAAGGCTTTATCGTATCAACGCGATCGGCCCGGCGCTTGTTGCGAAACATTTCCTCCCGCTACTCGCCCTGGATAGAAGGGCCGTATTTGCCGCCCTCGCGGCGCGCGTCGGCAGTATCGGGGACAATCGTCTCGGCGGTTGGCATAGCTACCGCATGTCGAAAGCCGCATTAGTCATGCTGATCAGAAATCTCGCGATAGAAACGGCGCGGAAAAACCCGAAAGCAATCTGCGTTGCCTTGCATCCGGGCACGGTCGACACCAATTTGTCCAAACCGTTTCAAGGATCGGTATCCGATCGCAAATTGTTCGCACCGAAAAAGGCGGCAGATAATTTATTGCGGACGATCGATGGGCTCGAGGTCGGACAATCCGGGCACCACATAGCGTGGGACGGCAATCGCGTTCCGTTCTAACCCGGCGAAAACGCCATCCGTAAATCTCCAATTCGGCAACTTTGTCGCAGGCAACATCCAAGAGCACTGCCGCCTCGTAATGCTTTTTAGAGTAGGACGGTCGGGATTGGCCGCGACACTCCGATAGGGCGTTGTTGACGGAAGCAACGCCTCTCTAAAACCCCAACGATGGAGAACCTCCCCATGAAATCATTCCGCAAACTGACGATTGCCATTGTGGCATTCATTACCTTCGCGGGCGTTGCCTCGGCGACCGCCACCAAGAAGGACATTGTCGATACGGCAGTTGCTGCCGGCTCGTTCAATACGCTCGTGACCGCGGTCAAGGCGGCCGGTCTTGTCGACGTGCTCAAGAGTAAGGGCCCGTTCACCGTTTTCGCGCCGACCGACGCGGCCTTCGCCAAATTGCCGAAAGGTACACTGGCGTCCCTGCTGAAGCCGGAAAACAAGGCCAAGCTTAAGGCCATCCTGACCTACCACGTGTTGTCCGGCAAAGTGATGGCGGGTGATATCAAGGGCAAGGCGCTGACAGCAAAGACCGTGCAGGGTTCGACCGTAGCCGTCGACGGCAAGTACGGCGTCAAGGTCAATGATGCAAAGGTAACCGCCGCCGATATTGCGGCGACGAACGGCGTCATTCACGTCATCGATACGGTGATACTTCCGCCCAGCAAGTAAGCATTCGGTCTGGTTTCGCGCGAGTGCTCTGCGCACTCGGCGGGACCAGCCAGCTCGGCAAGTATCTAAAGCTGCATTTTCGAACTGATCCAAAATGTATTTAAGCGCGTAATACTTGGTGAAAGGACACGATGATGGGCCGACAAATGAATGAAGAAGAACTGTACGCCTTCTATGCCTCGATCTACTGGCAGGCTGGAATGGCCAAAAAAATCGGTGACCATAAATCGGAAAAGCGTCACTGGTGGGTGTTGCGCAAGATCGATCGGTTCATCGAGCAGCAGCCCACCTAGCGCCATAACCCAAGAGCACATTTAATCCTTCCCCTTAACGCCAACCGAAAAGCGATATCATGACGCAAGCAACCTCCGTTCGTACTTCCGCCGCCTCGATCCAAATCATCGCCGATCATTTACGTACGCTTTCTGCAGCGCAAAGTGACGAAATCGAAATAAGCGAGGCCGTGGTGCATCTCGAAAGCGTTGCTGCGGATCTTCTCATGTTCGATGACCAGTCTGGCGTGGAGACGGCAGCGTTTTCCTGACACACACGCAGACAAAAACCGTAATCACGGGCCCGTTCTCCTCCCCAAGTTGACGCGCCCGCATTGGCCTCAGATTGTGACCTCCCCTCGTCTGAGGCCTTTTCTTTGGGGCGTGCGGACATTTTGAATTGATCGGATGGAATTGTTTTTTCGGGGGCCCGCTGTTGTTGCGGTAAGACGTGCTGCGCGCCTCTACTCGGAACTGGTCCATTTAGATACCCGTGCCTCTGCACACCTGACGCCATGGAAAACGTGGACTATATTCCCTTTTGCTATGTTAGCTATCTAACGGCATTGCCTCGTTTTCTAGGCAGTGCGTTTTTTTATTTTACTGAAAGGGCATACCGTGGCCGCGAATCAGATCACCGGACGTTCGGCATTTCTCGCTTTGTTAAAAGCTCAAGGCGTCACTCATCTTTTCGGCAATCCCGGAACAACCGAATTGCCGATCATGCATGCTTTGAAAGATCATCCCGACCTGACCTACGTCATGGGCATGCAGGAGTCCGTCGTCGTGGCGATGGCCGACGGTTACTCGCGTGCAACTGGGGAGTTGGTGGCCTGTAACGTTCATGTGGCGCCGGGCCTCGGTAACGCGATGGGGTCGCTCTACAATTGCAAATTCACGGGCACGCCGTTGATCATCACAGCGGGCCAGCAGGAACTGGGGCACGGCCTGACCGAGCCGTTGCTCTACGATTCTCTGGTCCCCATGGCCGAGCCCTTGGTCAAATGGGCGACCGAGATCACCCGTCTCGAAGACATGCCGCGTATCATTCACCGCGCCGCCAAAGTCGCCATGACGCCGCCGACCGGTCCGGTCTTCTTGTCCCTGCCCGGTGACATCTTGAACCGTGAGGCGGGGATCGAGCTTGGCGTGATGACCAGAGTGGATACGCGCAATCGACCGTCGGACGAGGTGCTGGATACCATCGCCGACCGTTTGCTGCAGGCCGAGAACCCGGTGATGCTTTGCGGCAATGAGATCGTGACCAGCGACGCGTTGGCCGAGGCCGCGGATTTCGCGACGGCGCTCGGCGCCACGGTGTTTCAGCAAACCGTGCCCTATGGCTCGCACTTTCTTTCCGAGCATCCGTGTTTCATGGGGGCGCTTTCGCGCCTTCAGAAGGACGTCCGCAGCGTGCTCGAACCCTACGATCTTATGATCGTGGTCGGCGCGGACGTGCTGCGCATGTCGGTTTGGGATGAGGTCGATCCGTTGCCGGACGGTCTCCCGATCGTGCAATTCGGCCTCGACGATTGGGAGATGGGCAAGAACTATCCCACGGAATTGGCGATCGGCAGTGACGTCCGGGAAACGCTCCGGGCGCTGACCCCCGTATTGCAGGAGAAGGGGGGCGCGGCTTTGGCCGAAAAGGCGGAAGCGCGCATCGGGGCATTGGCGGACAAGAACTGGACCGCGAAACGGGTGAAGCTTCGCGAGAAGATATCCGGTGAGGGCAGCGACGTGCCGATCGATCCCGATTGGATGATGTTGCAGATCACCGAAACGTTGCCCGAGAACGCCATCGTCGTTAATGAAGGGCTGACCGCGGCGCGGTTTTTCAATGATCTTTGGCCCTATCGCGAACGCCACGATTACCATGGTCTTGCATCCGGCGGCATCGGGTGGGGAATAGCCGCATCGGTCGGTGTCCAGCTGGCCCATCCGGACCGTCCCGTATGCGCGATCATCGGGGACGGCAGTTCCATGTACAGCATTCAGGCGCTCTGGAGTGCCGCCAACCACAAGCTTCCCATGACATTTATCATCGTAAACAACGGCGGCTATCGGATCATCAAGCAGCGCTTGTTGGCGTTCCACGGAAACGATCAATTCGTCGGCATGGATTTCAAGGACCCCGAAGTCAATTTCGCCGATTTGGCGCGGTCCATGGGAGTGGAAGCCGAACGCGTCGAAGAACCAGGAAGTCTGCGCGACGCGCTCGAAAGCGCGATTGCGAACAGGAAGGGCCCAAATCTGGTCGAAGTTATTTGCGAAGGTAGCGTGTGACGGTTTTTTTCAGTGGAATTTGAAGGGAGTGAAGAATGAGTTTTGTTCTATTTCTTTTAATCCCATCATTAATCGGCGTGTGGTTAATAAACGATTTAAGAAAGTGGCAGAAAAGTTTCGGGGTGAGATCGCAAAAAAGACCTCACAAAAAATCTGATGAAGATCAGAGTGATAACACCAAGGAAACCTAAACCACCAATTCACCCATTGATTTAAATAAACTGGCAATCCAGAAGTCCGTCAGTAAGTTGCACCGAAAACTTTCATTGATGCTAAGCAAATTACAAGACCGTACTACGGCACAATCAGGTGCGACCTTCGCGGCAAAACGTCGCCTCCTGCTCATAAGGCGACGCACTAATTTAGTTTAGTGCTACCCTGTTTTTACCCGTTCCTATCGATGGCGAAGTTGCGCCATGGGGCGGCTGGTTGGTCACCGTGAGAGGCCGATAATGAGCGACAAACCTGACAATTCGACTAAAGACTCCGATGTTGGCGCTATAGGGTTTCGCGATCGACTGACCGCTCAGGGGAAAATCCTGTTTCCCGGCTTGCTGGCAACGGTCACGGTTGCCATCGCCGCGCGGTTCTTGTCGGAACATTACGGCGGGCCGACGATGCTGTTCGCGTTGCTCTTAGGCATCGGCTTTCATTTTCTCTCCGAAGAGGGGCCGTGCATCCCCGGCATTGAGTTCGCCTCGCAGGCGATATTGAAGTTCGGTGTCGCGCTGCTCGGGCTCGGTATCACCATCGAGCAAATCAGCCAGTCGGGCTGGATAACCATCGGTATCGTCGTCGGCGGCGTGTTCGTCACCATGGTGTCGGGGCCGGTAATCGCACGGTTCATCGGGCGCGGTTGGCGGCTCGGTTGCTTGACGGGTGGGGCGGTGGCGATTTGCGGTGCCTCGGCGGCGCTCGCGATCGCCTCGGTGTTGCCGAAGAACGAACATTCGGAGCGCAACACGCTCTTTACCGTCATCTCGGTCACCACCCTCAGCACGTTCGCGATGATCCTCTATCCGATGATCGTCGATCTTCTGAAGCTCGACGATTTGTCCGCGGGCATCTTCATCGGCGCAACCATCCACGACGTGGCGCAGGTTGTCGGTGCCGGTTACAGCATTTCCGAAGAGGCCGGCGATACGGCGACCTTCGTCAAACTGCTCCGGGTCGCGATGCTGGTTCCGATCGTGCTGCTGTTGTCGTTCCTGTTCCGAAACCACGGAGGCTCGGGGGCCGGCCGCCAATTGCCGATACCGTTCTTCGTCTTCGGCTTCGTTTTACTCGTCGGGCTCGGCAGCGCCGAGTGGTTTCCCCCCGCCCTGAAATCGGGTCTCCTTGATCTTTCTCGCTGGTGTCTGGTGATCGCCATCGCGGCAATCGGTATGAAAACCGCGTTGAGATCGCTGAAAGGCGTCGGCGGCCAAGCAATCACACTGATCTGTGTCGAAACCGTGCTCCTCGCAGGATTGGTCATCGGCGTTTTGATGATTGCGAAGCCGTAAGGTCCGCAGCGGTCGGGAGGCGGGTAAGCGCGCTTCCGAAAGTGATGGGCGAGGTAAGGTCCGGAAATAGGCAGAAGCGGACGTTGCGACAGCTTCTGCCGTAGGCCTGCTTTTCGATAATTTCGGACAGTTATGACTCCGATATTGTCAACGCACTAACAATGAAAACGGACCACTTCGTGGGAGCTGATCAGATCGACCTGGCGAACCAAGGCTGCTTGGCGCGTGCATGCATTCATTCTGCCGCGGCCACCACATCGCGACAAAAACGGAAGCCTCGGTAACCGTCGGCGATGACATCCTCGCAGATCTTGCGGTAGGCCCCGACGCCCGCGATGTACGGCATAAAAAGCCTCGGTTTGCCGGGAATATTGGCTCCCATGTACCAGGAGTTCGCCTGCGGAAAGAGCGTCTTGTGGGCTACCTCTTGCACGTGGTCCACCCATGCGTCCTCGGCGGCGAGTTCGGGCTCGATCTGATCGAAACCCTGATCACGCATGTGGAGCATCGCATCCGCCGCCATGTCCACATGCTGCTCGATGGAGACGATCATGTTGCTTTTGACGGACGGGCTCCCCGGGCCCGTGATCATGAACATGTTCGGGAAGCCTTCCGCCATAAAACCGAGATAAGTCCGCGGGCCTGCGTGCCACTTCTCCTTGAGTTCCAGGTCGGAACGGCCACGAATGTCGATATTGAAGAGTGCGCCCGTGATGGCGTCATAGCCGGTCGCGAAGACGATGCTGTCGAAGTCAAAGCGGCGGCCGTCGACGATCACCCCGTCCGCAGTGATACGCTCAATCGGCGTCTCGCTGATATCGACGAGCTCGACGTTGTCTCGATTGAAGGTCTCGTAGTAGCCAGTGTTGACGCAGATGCGCTTCGTGCCGATCGGATGCGACCTCGGTGAAAGCCGTTCCGCCGTCTCGGGATCCTTGACGATTTCACGGATCTTGCCGCGCACGAACTCCGCCATGGTGTCGTTAGCGGCCTGGTTCGTCAGGATGTCGTTGAACGCGGCGAGGAAGCCGGAGCCGCCCGCCTGCCAGCGGGCCTCGTATGTCGCCTGCCGCTCGGCGTCGCTGACCTCGAGCGCCGACTTGTCGTTTCGCACCCTCAAATTACCTTGGAGTGAGTACCGCATCGCCGCCCGCTTCTCCGAGTAGCCCTCTTTCCAGGAAGCGGCGTAATCGTCCGTGATCGGCGCGTTGCGGGCGGGGACGGAAAAGTTGGCCGTACGCTGAAACACGGTCAGGTGTTCCGCTTCCCTCGCGATCTCCGGGATCACCTGGATGCCGGAAGACCCGGTGCCGACGACAGCGACGCACTCACCCTCGAAGCCTACCGTCTCATGCGGCCACATACCGGTGTGGTAAATCTTGCCCGCGAAGTCGGCCAACCCCTCGAACTTGGGAATTTGCGCGCTCGAAAGACAGCCGGTCGCCATGACGACAAACTTCGCCGTGACCGTCTCCCCCGCACTGGTCACGACCTGCCAGCGCCGGGTGCCGGCGTCGAAGTGCGCGGATTGTACCTCGGTCTCGAAATCGATATGCCGCTTCAGATCGAACCTCCCGGCGACATGATTGATATAGGCGAGGATGTCGGGCTGGGCAGAGTATTTCTCCGACCAATCCCATTCCTGTTGCAACGCCTCGTCGAAGCTGAAGGAGTATTCCATGCTTTCCACGTCGCAGCGTGCGCCGGGATAGCGATTCCAGTACCAAGTGCCGCCGACGCCATCGCCACGTTCGAAGCAACGCGCGGAAAGTCCGGCCTCGAGAGAGCGGCGCAACATATAGAGCCCCGCGAATCCCGCGCCGACGATGACCGTGTCGACGCTGGCCGCCGTTTCTGACTGATCGGACATAAAACTTCCTATTCTCAAGGGCGTAGTCCGCCGAACGTAGCGCGGCTCGGCCAATCGGGGGCCAACACTGGCAATACCCAGTCTTGCAGTGGAGACGACCTCTGATCCGGGACGACCAATATGCCGCAGACCTCGGAATACTGCCGTTCGCGACAACCGCGATCAAGGGTGCTGTCCGACTTTCGTGCGCGGTACGCTCTTTACCGTCATCTCGGTCAACCACCCTCAGTACGTTCGCGATGATCCTGTATCCGATGATCGTCGATCTTCTGAATCTCGACGATTTGTCCGCGGGCATCTTCATCGGCGCGACCATTCACGACGTGGCGCAGGTTGTCGGTGCCGGCTACAGCATTTCCGAAGAGGCCGGCGATACGGCGACCTTCGTCAAACTGCTCCGGGTCGCGATGCTGGTTCCGATCGTGCTGTTGCTATCGTTCCTGTTCCGGAATCACGGGGGCTCGGGCCCTGGTCGCCAATTGCCGATACCGTTCTTCGTCTTCGGCTTCGTTTTGCTGGTCGGGCTCGGTAGTGCCGAGTGGTTTCCCCCCGCCCTAAAATCGGGTCTCCTCGATCTTTCCCGCTGGTGTCTGGTGACCGCCATCGCGGCAATCGGCATGAAAACCGCGTTGAGATCGCTGAAAGCCGTCGGCGGCCAGGCAATCACCTTGATCTGCGTCGAAACGGTACTCCTCGCGGCACTGGTCATAGGCGTTTTGATGGTTGCGAGGCCGTAGGGTGCGTAGTGGTCGGGAGGCCGGTAAGCGCGCTTCCAAAAGTGATACTTGAGGCAAGGTCCGCAAATAGACAGAAGCGGACGCTTCCACGTCGGTGGTATGTAATTAGGTATAGGCGGTAATCGCGATAGCGATCGACTACCTTTTTCCTTTACATCGGAGTGGACCAATTCGATAGGGAAAGGCAACGGTATATAGGCGGGATAAGGTGGCGTGAAATTCAGCAAGCCACGAGGTGTCACCCACTTTCATCTACAGGTAGGACCAATGTCCGCTGGATTTCCGCGCTCTCAAAGCTTCACTGTTGCCTAATTTTAAAGACCCGCATCGAGACGACCGAGAGTAAGATGGCCCCTAGACTCTCAGAAACAAAACTCTTCGGGAAATTTAGTAGTGCAATCGAAATACACCTTTTAAACCAGTGCCTTGGCTGAAGTTTACATACGGACTGGTACCGTTTGGTATCGTTTTCTCTTTTTGCTGGTAGTCGATTTTCACGTTGTCGGTTGCACTTACGAATCCATTCAATTCGACTGCCCCATTCCAATCGCTTGGCGAGCGCCTATAGCTAATCACACAAAAAGCCGTAAAATTTATCTGGTCCGAATCAAGAAATAATACGTTCGACGGCATTGTAGGATCAAAATAGAACATCTTCACGGTAGCGGAAAAATAAACGCCACTGAAAATGTCGAATGGAACAGAATTGTGATTGTTCGAGACCGGTATTGTTTCGGAATTTATTTTTAAATCCGTCCATCCGTCTCCAGTAAGTTGGATATTCACGTTATCGGAAGCAGGGTTTTGCGGTTGATCAGTAAGAGCAATATCAATATTAGGTATAGTCATAACATTCTCCGAAAATAAGCGATGTTCTTTACTGAAGCGCCTCGAAAATGCCCGTCATGCCTGTCTGCTTAAATTCAACGGGACCGCTTTGCCGTTGTCCAACATTACCGGGCAAAATAATTACCGTCCCTTCCAAAAAAAATTGCTCGCCGCCACCCGACGGAGGCGTTCCCTTGCCCGCCCCCAAAAAACAACCCGCTGTCTCTGAACCGCCGTCCGTTTCGACGAACATAGGTTCCAATTTTATGGGTACCTTTTTATATTCACCGGGATTGTGCGGTATATAGTTACCGTTTGCGTCCTTTATATAGTCACCGTCCTTGGCCTTTTTGAACTCCCAATTTGAAACATGTGAATCGGCGAATGCCAAGAACCTAACGGTCCTGTGAGGACCCACTTTTCTTTCGATATCCACTTCGAATATATAACTTGGTTTACTATTGCCTTCGTTTCTGCGAGCAACCTCAATCGTGTCGCTTTCTCCGGCAGCGTTTTTGAACAGCATCCATAAGCCGGTCCAATCAAATGCATCCAAAGTTACAATAACCCTTGGTTTTCCGGCAATTCTTGCAATGTTAATGTCTATATGAGCCATCGGAATTCCCTTTTTGCGCGTCGAATTATTTCCGGACCACCTAGAAACGCTAAACAACGCTTATTTCATCTTAAGATGGTGAAGCGCCGCCGTCGAATGGTTTTCGGAAATTGCCGCAGATGGTAGCCGGACAGACCCTGTCCGGGACTATGGACGCAATGCCGATTCGACCGCTTACAATGTCAACAATCCTAATAAGCATGGTCGATATTCTCCCTTTGTTTGTCAGCGAGCTTTTTTAGAATGGATGCGTAACCTAGGCGAAAGCCAAGCGGGTCTGTAAAGGTTGCAAGTTGTCGATTGATTACGAGTAAGTTCAGGAACCTAAGGCTCTAGGAACAGGGGCTAGCGCTATCGCAAAAGAGCTGGGCATTGGCAGACCCAGTATGTATCGATTGCTTGGTGGAAAGGTCCGCTCTTAGACAGAAGCAGACAATACAATTCGCCAATACCACCCCAAACACCTCCCCACCTTGGCGGCTGTCCGCATATCCTGTAACACTCAAGAGCGGTGAAACGGCCTGATATCTGTGGAGGAGGAGTCCCATGGCGGACCAGATGGCGGAAAAGGATTTGAGTGGCAGTCTCGATGCGTTGATGGTCGACGAGAAGGACAATGTGGCGGTGTGCCTGCACAATCTCGACGAGGGCACCGAAGCCGCCGTGCGACTGGGCAAGGAAAACTTTCCGGTCACCACGGCAGGCGCCATTCCGCGCGGGCACAAGATCGCGATCAACGATATCGCCCAGGGCGAGAAGATCATCAAATATGGCGAGATAATCGGCCAGGCGACCGAGGACATCGCCAAGGGCAATCACGTCCACGTCCACAACGTTACCGACTGATCGGTCGGGGACGCGGTAAAGGAAAAGACGAGGGAGACGAGCAATGGCAGGAAGCGATACTTTTTTCGGATTCGAACGCTCGAACGGGAGCGTCGGTGTGCGCAACCGGGTTGGCATCATCTCGCTGATGGACAATACCAACGGGCTGGCGCTCAAAATCCATCAGAATGTGCGCGAGACCGATCTGGTCACCGATCTCTTCGGACGCAAGATGATCGGGCGCAATCACGATATGCGCATGAAGGCGATTTACGGTATGGCGATGAACCCGAACCTCGCGGGCATCGTGTTTGTGAGCCTGCACAAGCCCTCGACCGATGCTTTCGCCGGGCCCATCGCGGACGCGGGCAAGGATGTGGAATGCGTCCCCTTTCAGGAATATGGCAGCACCTTCCGCGCCATCGAGGCGGGCACCGTGGCCGCGGCCAAACTGGTGCGCAAACATTCGACCCTGCAGCGGACCGAACAGCCGCTCTCCAAACTCGTTTTCGGCTCCGAATGCGGCGGCTCGGATTTCTCCAGCGGTCTTTCGGGCAACCCGGCGCTGGGCCATGCGTCGGACATGCTGATGGATGCGGGCGGTTCGGTGGTGCTCTCGGAAACCGCCGAAATCATGGGCGCGGAGCATCTCCTCGCCGAGCGCTCGGTCAATCAGGGTGTCGCGGCCGACATCGTCCAGGCGATTGCCGATATGGAAGAAATGTCGCGCATGGGCGGGGTCGAGGATATCCGCAGGACTAACCCATCGGCGGACAACATCAATGGCGGCCTGACCACGCTCGCCGAAAAGGCGCTGGGCGCGGTCAAGAAATCGGGCACCAAGGAGTTGCAAGGGGTCGTCGATTATTGCGAGCAGGTGGTGCCGGACCCGCCCGGGTTTTATTTCATGAGCACGCCGGCACCGGCCTGTGAATCGATGACCGGCTTCGCCGCCGGCGGCTGCCAGATCATCGGCTTCAACACCGGGCTCGGGCAGCCTTCGTCGCATCCGTTCACGCCGACGATCAAGGTTAGCGGCAACCCGCTGACCGCGGAGCGCGGCTTCGACGATCTCGATGTGGATGTCAGCGATATCATGCGGGGTGAAATGTCGATCGAAGAGGGCGGCGAGAAGATTTACGAAGAGCTGATCGCGGTCGCCAACGGACGGCGCACCTACACCGAGCTGTTCGACACCGGCCAATCGACCATCGGTGTCGCCGGCGCGAGCTTCTAGGTAACGGCCTCCGGAACCTATCGGGACCCCATGCCCGCCAAATCCGACAATCACGACTGGCTTGCCCGCCACCAAGAGGCGACGTTGGAGCCCGGGCTGCCCATTTGCGATGCGCACCACCACCTTTGGACCTATCGCGAAAATCGGGGATCGCTCCGTTACGGGCTCGAAGAGTATGCGGAAGATTTGAATTCCGGGCACAACATCGTTTCCACGGTCTTCATTCAGTGCGGCGCGGAATATCGCGAGGGCGGTCCAAAGGAGATGCGCCCGGTCGGCGAGACCGAATTCATCGCCGGGGTCGCGGCGGAAAGCGCCAGCGGACGCCACGGGCCCACGCGGGTCGCGTCGGCGATTATAGGCTTTGCCGACCTCCGGCTCGGCGCGGCCATAGGCGACGTGCTGGATGCCCATGTGGATGCGGGGACCGGGCTATTTCGCGGTGTTCGGTGCGGCGCCACTTACGACGACAGCGATATCATCGGCAACAGCTCCTGGGGCGCGCCGGAACATCTGCTACTCGATCCCGGCTATCGCGACGGGGCCAAGGAACTGGACCGGCGGGGGCTCATTTTCGAAGGTTGGTGCTACCACACGCAGATGGCAGAGATGATAGGCCTCGCGCGGGCATTGCCCGATCTCTCGATAGTCGTCGACCATGCGGGCGGCCCATTGGGCGACGGGCCCTATGCGGGTCGGCGCGCGGAAATTCTCGAAGACTGGAAAGCATCGATGGCCGAGTTGGCGGCCTGCGAGAATGTGGTCGTCAAACTGGGCGGGCTCAATATGAAAGCTAACGGCTTCGCCTGGGAAAAGCGCCCCGACCCGCCGACCGGCGAAGAGCTGTTGGAGGCGGCGCGGCCTTATTTCGAATTTCTCATCGAACGGTTCGGGATCGAGCGCTGCATGTTCGAATCCAACTTCCCGGTCGACAAGCAAAGCTGCGGCTATAACGAGCTTTGGAACTCATACAAGCGGCTGGCCACGAATTATTCCGCAGGCGACAAAGCGGCGTTGTTCCACGATACGGCAACACGGGTTTACCGCGTGGAGGCATGAATAACCCTCTTGCCCGGTGGGCGGTGGGTTGGAGATAGTTCAGTAGTCGCGACGCGAGAAAAACTCAGGGGGAGAGTGGAGATGGTCAGTAATTTCGGATTTGTCGATTGTGCCTTTCGCGCACCGCATGGGGATCATGGCGCAGGTGCACACGATCATGGCCATCGACGTGAGGTCGTCGTCAATGGCACGCGGGTCAAGACGATCGATATCCATGCGCACTGCGCGGTGCCCGAGGCGATGGCGGTCATAGATCAGTCGCCGGGCATTGACGAACTTCTGATGGACGACACCACCACCCGTATCGCGGCGATGGATGCCCAGGGGCTCGATATGGCCGCGCTCAGCATCAATCCCTACTGGTACCACGCGGATCGCGATGCGGCGGCGGAGGTGGTGCGTATTCAGAACGAAGCGTTGGTGGAGATTTGCGCTGCGACACCGGATCGTTTCACGGCGTTTGCCACCGCCGCCCTTCAGCACCCGGACTTGGCGGTGGAGCAGATCGAGTATGGCGTGAAGAAGCTCGGCCTCAGGGGCTTGAGTGTCGGCGGCAATGTGGACGGCAAGGAGCTTTCCGATCCCGAGTTCGACCCGATTTGGGCCAAATGCGAGGAGCTGGACATTCTGGTCTTCCTGCATCCGACGGGAACGGCGCCGCTGGAAGCGAGCGGCCGCCTCGACGGCAGCGGCTACCTGTCCAACACTATCGGCAACCCGTTGGAGACGACGATCGCCCTGTCGCATCTGGTATTCGAAGGCACGCTGGACCGCTATCCGGGCCTTAAAATCTGTGCCGCCCATGGCGGTGGTTATTTCGGCTCCTACGCCAACCGGTCGGACGCGGTCTGCCGTACCTTCCCCAAAAAAGTAGGGCCGCTGCCAAAGAAGAACCCGACCGCCTACCTGAGAGACGGGCAGCTCTATTTCGACACCATCGTCTTTACGCCGGAAGCGCTCCGCCATCTGATTGCGGAAAGCGGACCGGACCGGATCATGATCGGCACCGACTATCCGTTCCCTTGGACCAGTACCGAAGTCGACCTGGTGGTGGACACGCCCGGCCTGAGCGACGATGACCGTATCGCCATTCTGGGCGGCACGGCGGCGAAGTTGTTGGGGCTCGATAGTTAGTCCATCCGGCCGGTTTAATCGCAGTTATTATGTTTTCGCCACATTGCCGCGTCGTGGCCTTTGGGTGGCGTTGCACACGGATCCCCGTTGCCGTAACCGCGTAAGACGTTGTAGCGGGCAATCTGATTGGCCGAGAGTATTGCGGTTGCTTTCAAATGCGCGGCGAGATGCGTATGACGTAATCCGGCGCGGGTTATAGCGATACCGGCCAATAGCGTGCGTAGCCGCGGTTCAATGATGGATCGTGCACGAAATTGGGTTTCGAGCTCGTGTTCCTTCGCGATCAGGCTTTTGCCTTGTTCGACGGCCTGCTTTTTCATTTCCCGGTAAATCACTTCGATTTGCGAAACCTGTTCGTTGGAAAGGGGAATCTCCGCTTTCAGATCGAGCAGGTGTCTCGGGCCCGGATAGCCGTTCAATTCGGCGGCTTTGGCGAAACCCCATCCAGCACCGCTTTTCAGGTCCTTAATATCTGCCGGAGACAGGCTCTTAATCAGACGGGTTTCTTGGCCCGCATAGTCGGATCGATGGGAGGGCTCCGCGGTCGTGATCACGGGCATCAAGCTTAACGTAGCGAAAATCAATGTATGTGGTTTCATGTTCTTTTCCGTCGGCAAAGAGTCGCGATGACCTTGCCAGGGGGCTCGCGGTTCTCATATGATCGGTATCATGTCGGAAAACTTTCTCAGTCGATTGCGGACGCTTGGCGGCGAAAGCCGGTCGATCGACGAAGGCGCCTATCTGTTTCACCAGGGCGACCTGGTTGAATCGATCTATGTGGTCGAGGAGGGGATGGTCGAACTCGCGCGTTACGCGCCGAACGGCGTGCTGACGGTCTTGCAGCGGGCCGGCGCCAACATGGTTCTGGCCGAAGCGTCGGCCTATTCGGACAAATATCTATGCGACGGTATCGCGGCGCAACAATCGAGCGTGTGCGAGGTGGCGAAGCAAACGTTTCTGGAACAAATCGGTGGCGACGAAGAATTTGCCACGGCTTGGGCCGAGCATCTCGCTAAGGAAGTGCAGGACGCCCGGCACCGTAGCGAAATCCTGACCCGCAAGACGGTCGCCGAACGGTTGGACGGTTGGCTCGATTGGCGCGGCGAGGAATTGCCCGAAAAAGGCCAGTGGAAAGACCTCGCCGACGAACTTGGCGTCAGCCCCGAGGCGCTCTATCGCGAACTTGCCAAACGGCGGGTGGATTAAAGCTCAAGGTTTTTGGATTAGGGATTCACGCCAATGCGGATCGTGGAAGAATGCCGTTCCGTGCGGCGTTTCTACCCAGTGGTCAACGTACTACCGAGATACTACACTCCGATTGAGTGGACTAAGCGAGGCGTTCATCAGGGAAAAAGGCGCTTCGATTTTGTTTGGAAACCGTCGTCGTAAGACTCTTGAGGGAGGCTAGAGGTCAACGATCGGCGCAGGAGGATAAATTGGAAAAAGACACCACCGCCAGCGCGCGCCTTAGCCGAACCTTACTTCCAAAAATTTCTGACTTGAAAATATCCGTAAAAAAGTTTGCGGTAGCGTTTGCTTTTATCGGTACATGTTTTCTGATGTCGCAGTCGCCCATGGCGGCGGTCAAGGATTTGAAGCTGGTCGATAAGAAGGTCAGCAAGCAATTCGTCGTCGGCAAACTCAAACATAAAGACAAGAACGTCACCGTTCTCAGCTACAAGCCGGAAGGTCAGAAGCAACCGGTCACGGCACTGGTGTTCGACAAGTTCAGTCTCGCCGATTACGTCACCTCCAATGTGGAAAAAGCGCTGCTATTGAATTTTCAATTCACCAACGCGGTGATTATGGCGGTTCCTAAAGGAAGCGACGTTAGTGAAACGAGTGCGAACAAGTTTCCGGCGTTATTCCTGCAAGCGCTCGGGGACAAAAGGGCAAAATTGCTGGAAGGGGGATTCAAAAACGGCGTGAATTTTGCCGGTGTCGTAGGCGTGAAGGATGGCAGTATCCAGCAATCTCTGCTGAACTCCATGGGCGTCAAGAAAACGAGCCATGTTGTCCGAGGCCGTTTCACCGACGAATTTCTGGATATCACAGGCTTGGTCTTGCCGGAGATCAATCTCTCGCTGAAAGCTCTCTTGGCCAAGCTGAATCTCGATTTCTCGATACCGAATTTGAAACCGACATTCTTCATGCCGTTCGGCTTCGCGAACACGCGTTTCGACATCAGCCGCGAACGCGATGTGCTTGGCCAGACGACCGGTGTGATTACCGCGGCGCTCGTGTCGGATGTGGAAGTGAAAATGCCGGGCCTCGGGACCACCACCTATCCGGCGGTTCGGATATCCGGAAGCCTGGATACGGGTATTAAGTTCGGTAGTTTGCTCGGCGTCGATTTCCCGAGACTGTTCGATCTTCCGTGGGCATCGCTGACCGATGTCAAACTCGTTGCCGATGTCATTAGGAAGGTGCCGCTGGGCCCGCCGGTGTTGAAGGTCACGTTGACCGCAAAAGGGCGCGTCAATGATGTGCGTAACATTCCGGTAGAGGCATCGGTCGAAATCGAAGGCAAACAGTTTGGCTCGCCCTATTTTCGGTTCCCGAAATACAATTTCGATCTTGGGAAGATTCCTGGGCTTAAGGAAATTCCCGGCGTATCGGGCGTCAAGCTTGAGGATCCGGTCATTTCGCCGACGGCGGTCGGCGGAAAGCTGACGATCGACAAGCTGAAGATAAAACGAGCCGATGTACTATTCTTCCAAACCAAAAAACCGACGGGCTGGAATTTCGCCACCAAACGGACGAACCTGTCACCGGCGACTTTTTTCAACAAGCTGAACGGCAGCGTTATCGACAAGGCGAAGCTGAAGGAAGCCGCGCTTATCGTCAGCAAACCCGGTTTCAACGGCAAGGTGAGCGATTTGCCGAAAGCCGTGCGCAAATGGCTGAAAGCCCCGCTTCCCGATGACGAAATGGCTTTGCCGTTGGCATCTGGGGTCAATATGGTCGGTGTTCTCCACCCTCATGACGTCGGCGGTGTAGGCAAGGCGCTGAAATCTTTCGGCGTTCCCAAAGAAGTGGTGGTCCTCGGCGGCGTGAGCGGCGTACTCGACAGCAAACCCGCGTCATTGCGGATGTCCGGCGGTTTCCCGAAATTGACGATGCCGAAGCTCGGCTTTTTGAAGCTTCCGACACCGAAAAACGCGCCGGCGCTGTTTATGGAATATCTCAACGGCCAACCGGCTCTTGGGGTCGAGGTGACGGAAACCCTGCCGCTCAAGGACGGTAAAAAGACTGTCGATCTTGAGTCCAAATTGGCGTTGACGGTGAGTGTCACCGGCGCTGCATCCATCTCTATGTCGGGAACGACCAGCAACGACTGGCAAGACCCTTACGGGATCAAAGGCCTGACCCTTAGGCCCGGGACGACGATGTCGGTCTCAGGCGGGGTTACCGGCCCGCAGGTGTCGTTCAATGGCATCACGGAAATCGGGTCCAAAGAAGTGACATTAGGTGGAGCGCTGAACAGCGTGGGGGCGTCGTTCTGGGGCACGATTGACAGTCTCGGGCTGTCAGATGTTGCCGAATTGGCCACGGAAATTTCCAGTGCCGGGGGTAAAAAACTCAGCACCAAAGGCCTCCCCGAAGCCGAATTTAAAAAAGTCAGTATCGGCTTTGCCGCGCCGGGCGTTTCCATTCCCGACCTGGGCATTAGCGGCGGCGGAACGCGGGTGAAAGGCGATTTCTATTTCCTCGATCCTCGTAAACGTCTCGGGAGCCTGGACGTCATTCTGGATGTGACCGGAATGGCCGCCAAGTCGAATATTGGCGAAATCGTCCTGGGGCCCTTGGCGCTTAAGAAAAACGTATTGGACTTCGCCGCCAAGACATCGGCGTCGCCGCATTTTTCGATAAAAACCAGCTCCAAAATTTTAGGCGTGGACACCGCGCTTGAGATGGAAGCCAAGGCGACGGGAATCAAGTTTACGTCGACGCAGAAGTTCGGCGATTTGTTCGCATATAGCTTCGGCGCGAATACGGGCGTTTTCGATTGGGGTATGGCGGACTTCTCGAAGGCCGACCTCCGTCTTGCCGCCAGCCTGAAATCCGACCCCGGCAAATGGATACGGACTCAAGGAAAAGCCGCGGTCAAAAAAGCCTTCGATACGCTCAAGCCCGGCCTGGATAAGGCGGTAAAAGATCTCGAGGCGGCCCAAAAGAAGGTCGACGGTCTTAACAAGGATATTGCTAAGCAACGAGCGATCGTAAAAAAGGAGAAAGAGCCTTCGGTCAATCGGCTTAAGAAAGCAGAGGCGGAAGTAGCCAAATTGCAGAAATCGATAGACGGTTTCGAGAAGCAGATCAAAAAAATCAATGGCCGCATAAAGACGTGCCATCAAAACAAACGTATTTGCGTTTGGGGAAAATACAAAACCAAATGCAAAAAGAAAAATGGGGCGTTTGCTACAAATGGAAAACCTGGTGGAGCTGCCAGAAGCACAAGACGATAGCCAATCTTCCGGCCCGGGCAATTTGCGAGGCCAAGAATACCAAACCCCGCGCGGAATTGGCTGTAGCCGAAGGTAAGAAGGCCGGTGTGGTGGTCGCCAAGGTATCGGCCCAAAAAACGGTCTCTGCTTTGCGGAAGGGCATCGAGGCAATACCCATCGACCTGGATCCGCGTGTCGCCACTCTTATCGCGGCGCGAGAAGTCGCCAAAGGCACGCTCGAAGCTGCGAAGGAACTGGTGAAGGGTGTCGGCAATGCCACGAAACTTCTCGCCGCCGGTGTTGATGCGGTCGGTAAAGCGGATGTTTTCGTTCTCGAAAAAAGTAATATACAGGGCTCGTTGACCGGCGGACTAAAGGGTGAGCCGGTCGTCCTGGACATGAATTTCAAAATTCGTGGCAAATCCTTCAAGAACCGTCTGGGCTTTTCGCTGACCGATGCCAAATACAATGCAAAACAGTTCGAGGTCATCGCACTTGGGGCTGGGGTGAAGGCGGTTATCGCGAAGGCCCAGAAAGCGAAAATCGTCCCTCACGTTCTGCTCGACCGAGTGGCCAAGCTTTACCTCGAACGTCAGGCGGAGGCCGACGAAGAGGCCAAGAAAGCGGTCGACTCCAACGGCGAGGTGGAAACCGACCTAAATGACGGAACGCTCTCCGTCGGCAATAGTATCGATCAAAATACCCGGCACCGCCGCGAACTGCAGGAAGCGGATCGTAAGCATAGAATTGCGATGCAGGAAAAAGCGCAGCAATCCTATGAAGAAAGGCACAGGGCCGAATTGGAACTGCTGCTGTCGGAAACAGGGAAATGGGGCAAGCTTACCGGCAGAGCGATGGATATCGGAGCAAGCCTAAATGGCTCTGTCTGGATCGTCGGGACTAATGGCAAGCCATACCGATGGGTTGGCAAAAATTGGGAAAAAATGCCGGGAAGTGCCGTTCGCCGTATCGATGTCGGCCCTAATGGCATTCCTTGGATCGTCAACAAACATTCGCATATTTTTCGGTACATACCGAAAAAGAAGGCTTGGAAACAAGTGAAGGGTCTCGCCATCGATATTGGCGTCGGCGCCAATGGACAGGTCTGGGTGATCGGGACTGACGAAAAGCAGGGCGGTTTCGGCATTTATCGCCGCGACGGCAATAAATGGACGCGGATGCCCGGCGCCGCTGTGCGTATCGATGTGGGCCACGACGGCACCGCTTGGGTGGTGAACGATCGCCACCGCATTTTCCGTTTCGACAAGAAAAAGAACAATTGGGTAAAGCTTCCAGGCCGGGCCTATGAAATTGCTGTGTCGCCGACAGGCGTGGTGATGGTTGTTGGACTGGATAGGAAGCCGTGGGTGTGGGATGGCGAAGCGTGGCACCGATTATCCGGCAGTCACCTGGTCAATTTGACGCTCGACCGGAATGGATTGCCACTGGCGACGACGCATAAAAAGAATCACATTTGGGCGATGGGCAAGGCCAATCCTCCGCCGCCAGCCTTTTTCGGTAGCCTCAAACAGGGCAAGATTTTGGCTAAGTTGAGAAAGAAATTACGGCGCCACGAGATACTGATGAATCAAATTATGCATCATGCGGAACGAGCGGCATTGGAGGAAATGTTCCGCCGCCGCTGACTTTCGGTTGGTCATTGACCGGTAAGCCCCACAGCGTCTTGATTAATAAGGCCGGCTGCCGGCGATCTGAGTGCGGTGCATGACGCGGCGGTGCGACATGTCGAACGGGTCGCGACGGTGCATGGCGCATCGGTTATCCCACAGCAACAAATCGCCGACCTGCCATTGGTGGCACCAGGCGTATTTTTCCTGGGTCGCGTGGGCCCAGAGCCTATCCAGCAAGTCTTCGCTGTCTTCCACGGAGAGGCCGGGCACGTAGCTGAAGGGGCGGCGGCCTAGAAACAGGGCCTTGCGTCCCGTATTGGGATGGGTGCGGACCAGCGGATGGTGGGGGCCCGGTGTTTTGCGCGGGTCTTGCTCGTCATCGAAGCCCGGGCGGAGCCGCCCGGCGCTGTTGCGGCTTTCGTCATGGACGGCGGTCTTGCCGTCGATTTCGGCCAGAAGTTCCGGCGATAGATCGTCATAGGCGAGGTACATATTGCTGACGCAGGTATTGCCGCCGCTCGGCGGGATTTCGCGCGAATAAAGCGCGCTCCCCAATGGCGGGATTGGCTTGTAGGACATGTCCGTATGCCAGAACGCTTCCGCGCTGCCGAGGCTGTGGTCGATCCGCTTTTTGTCCATATCCACATTCATGACTTCGATGATCTGGGGATATTTCTCCGTGAGCGGCGTGAAGGAGGTCCGATTAGGACTTTGCGGCAAGCCGAAATACGCGGAAAAATCGATATGTTGGTCCGGTGTTATGTCTTGATCTCGGATGATCAGCGCCAGGTGGGTATGCCAGGCTTTCGTCAACGCACGCACCGTTTCGGCGGAAAGGTCCTTCGAAATATCGATACCCTGAATCTCCGCCCCGATTACCGGCGAGCAAGGGACGACGGTAATACCCCCTAGGGCGTAGGGTTCTGTTGGAATTTCAGCAGCTTGCATCGAGATTTCCGTTCGGATAATTGTTCAGCACTTCATTATTGCGACCGCTTGCCGGTACCGCAAGCGGGTCTATTCTTTATTGGACAAAGCCCATTCATATAGGCAGTATCGCCCCCTTTTCCCGCACTAGAAAGAAACGAGGCCGTAATGAGCCCGATATCAGTATTCGATTGGCAGACCTATCGCGATCTGTTCACCACGCCGGAGATGGCGAAAATCTTCGACGAACAGGCGACGTTTGCCGCCATGGTCGAGGCCGAGAAGGCGGCGACCCGGGCGCAAGGCAAGATCGGCATCGTGCCGGCGGAGACCGCGAAAGTCATCGATGCGACGCTGGATGCGGCAAAACTCGATTTGGAGCGGTTGCAGGCGGACACGCTCGATGTGGGCCGGCCGATTGCGGGTCTTGCGGCCCAGCTCGCCGAGCAAGTGGACCCGCCCCACAATGTTTGGGTCCACTACGGGATCACCACTTACGACGTCATGGATACGGGCCGGGTGCTGCAAATCCGCGACGCCATGGCGGAGATCCTGGCGGCAATCGGGCGTTATCAGGCCCTGCTCGTGGAACTTGCCGAAGCCCATCGGGATACGGTGATGGTCGGGCGCACTAATAATCACCATGCGTTGCCGACCACATTCGGCGGACGGGTCGCGGTTTGGATCGAAGAATTGCTGCGCCACCGGGAACGACTGGAAGCCGCGCGCGACCGGCTCATGGTAGTGGGCTTTTCCGGTGCCGTGGGCACGCTTGCGGGAATGCGCGGCCAAGGCCTCGAGTTCCGTACGGCAGTTGCCGAAGAACTTGGCCTCGGCGAAACGATCACCAGTTGGCACAACGCCCGGGACATGATGACCGAACTGTCGCTGGCGCTCGGCAATCTCGCGGCGTCGCTGGCGCGGAACGCACAGAACATCAACGCGCTCGGGTCGACCGAAGTGCAGGAGATATCCGAACGTGGCGGCGAAGGGCGCGGCCGTTCGACGGCACTGCCGCACAAGCGCAATCCCCGTGCTGCCGAGTTTGCCGAAGCGACCGCACGCCTGGCTCGGCAACGGGCCATGGGCATGGTGGAAATAATGGGCCAGGAATCGGACCGTTGCGGCGGCACCTGGATCGGCGAATGGCTGTTGGTTCCCGAAACCTTCCTATTGAGCGCCGGTGCGCTTCATTGGGCGAGCGATCTGGTCGGGCGGCTCGATGTGGATGTGGACCGAATGCGGGCGAATTTCGATCATTCCAACGGCATGGCTGTTGGGGAACGCTTCGTGCTCGAGATGGCGCAACGGATGAGCAAGTTCGAGGCCCGTAAGCGGCTCGATGCGGCCTGCATCAAGGTTTACGAGCAGGGTATCTCGTTGGCCGACGCTTTGGCGCAGGACCCGGCGGTGTTGGAAGTCTTGAGCGAGGCGGAAATTAAGGAATTTGCCGACCCTGCGAACTATGTCGGCGCGGCGCCTGATATGGTCGACGCGGTTGTCGAGAAGGCCAAGCAGAAATAGCAGGCATTTGACAGTGGGTTGCTGCCGAAATTATCCGGCGCGCTGCCAATAGGCGCCGGTTCCATCGATATCGACGATCTCTTCGTCAATCTCGTGTGTTTCGCGGTAATCGTTGATCGCCTGCCGACAAGCGCGGATCAAGCCGTAATCGTCGACAATAAGGTAACCACCGACCGATAGCTTCGGATAGAGCGCGTCCATTCCCTGGATGGTAGATTCGTACATATCGCCGTCGAGACGGACGATAGCGAACTGCTCGGCTTCGATGAGATGCAGCGTGTCCTTGAACCAGCCTTTAACGAAAACCACGTTGTCGGCGAGCAGGTCGTAGGCGCGAAACGTATCTTTCACCTCGTCGATGGAGATCGCCAAGGGCTCGTAGGTATGAAGGTTCATGTGGCGGTCTTTGGGGTAGGTCTCCGGGTCCGGCGGCGGTAGCCCTTCGAAGGAATCGGCGACGTAGACCTTACGATCCTCGGCGCCCATCGTGTTCAAGATGCCGCGCGCGAGCGCGGAGGCGCCGCCGCGCCAAACGCCGGTTTCGATAAAGTCGCCCGGGATATCGTTTTCGACTACATCGATGACCTGATCGGCGAGGCTCCGAAGGCGTTTCACCCCGATCATGCTATGGGCGACGGTCGGCCAATCGCGCCCGATCAGCCGTTCGTTCTCGTTGTGAACCGGTCGGCCGCTTTGACTGCTTTGCCAGCTGGGATCCTTATAGATCGTGTTGGCGATGCAGCGGATCATCAGATCCACATATTGTTCGAGGGCTTTACTCACCGCGCCAAAACCTTTGCGTTTGCGTCGGGCTACTCCGCTTCCAGCGGTGCGGTCAGCGGAATGCTTGGATGGTTGTAGGCATTGGGGCGGCCATAGGCATTGCCGTCGTCATAGGCGTCCACCAACCAGTGCGGCAGCGGCGGTCCGTCGGGACAGGCGAGCCAAAGACGAAGCAGGTGGCGGCGTTCGGAAAAATCTTCGAAATCTTCGAAGGCGCGACGGCTATGCAATGTGGAATAGTTGCTGAGAAATTGCATGTCGCCGGGCTGGAAGTGCATGTCCAGATGAAAGTCCGGATCGTCGGCGATGGAATCGAATAGGGCAATCGCTTCGATCTGCTCTTCTGTGAAAGGCCGGACGCCGGGGAGTTCCTGCGCTTTGTGGATTCCGGCGCGTACGTAGTGCGAAATCAACCGCTCGTCGCCCGGCATGAAGAGCGGCACGTCGACGAAATGGTCTGCGTTGTCCGGGTTTTCCCGCCAGAAGGAGCGCTGCAGCGGTTGCATCAACACCGCCGCCAAGTCGGGCCGCCGGTTGGACATTTCGTTAAAGATCGCCGCGGAAGAGACGACGAGAGATTCACCGCCCGCTTTGCCGGGCTTGATGCAGAAAAGGCCGACCACGTCGCACGTATCCGTATGGAACGGCAGGAGATCGGAGGTCTGATAACCGCGCGTGGTGTCACCATCCGGGTCCAGGTCGAGATTCTTCACATGACCGAGTACATGACCTTTACCGTTCTGCGAGACCGGATGGCCAAGGTGGAGGCCGAGCCCCCAATAGGCGGCAGCGGTCTTTTCGATCGACCAATCGTCGATAGGAAGTCCGCGCAACATGACGAAACCACGGCCAAAAAGAATCTCTTTCGCGATTTCGGCCAGGAACGGGCCGACCGTGGGCAGTGGAAAGTCTTTCTTGGTGATCTCTAGGATCGGGCAATCCTCGAGTGCTTCCGCCGCATGGCTGAGTTCGTCGATTTGATCCGCCGTCCAGTGATGTTGCCATTCGTCCTGGCGAGCCGCCATTTCGGGGCCTCGCCAGGCTTGGGCGCCTGTGATCGGGGCAGGGAGTTCTGCGGTCATGGTCATGCCCGAAGGGTAGGGTCGGGCCGGACGCGGGTCAAGCGAAGGATCGGCGTTGACGTGTTTGTTTCAACGGAGGGTCGGTGCCTTGCCGAGCTGCAGGAGAAACATCAATCCGGCGACCAGGCCTTGGGTACCCGCGAACAGGTGGAGCACCGCCCGCCGATCGAGGCCGAATGCCGTCGGGTCGGCGAAGTCAAATCCGGTCCAAAAGGGACTGCCGAAACGGTGGTCGTCGAGGGTCGGGAACCAGTTTTCGACCGCAAGTAAGCTCAATAGCAAGAGGAAAACCGGAATCCAAAGCAATGCGTCGGTCGAAGTGGCTAGGCGCCGAAACCAATTCCGGACAGGTTCGCTGTGAACGGTGTGGTTGGCGTGATGGTAGTCGGCAACGAACAGGAGCGCGAAATAGATCGTAATGACCGTGATGTGCCCCCAAAAAGGCACCAAAAGTGAGGCCAGACAGCCAATTCCGGCGAACACCATAATCGCTTCGGTCCAGCCCACCGGTTTGGCGATCGCCGCCGTACGAAGCCAGATCGTCGTCAGGACGCCAGCGATAAAATAGGGCGCGGTGGAGACAACTAACGGATCGAACCAATTCGTGTCGGGATTATCGCTTTTCGCGGCGGCGAAATACGCGATTAAGATAAGGGCTGCAGCCGCAACCAGCGGCGCCCATACGGCAATCGCCAGTGGCCTAAGTTTGCCAGGCGAGAAAAACCCTTTGGCGTAGTCGAGCAAATCTTCCTGAGCCCGCTCGCAAAACCGGCCTGCTTCGTCGAAGAATTTATCCATCGGCGTCGTTCGGAAGGTTATGACCCAGCGGCTATTCCGCCGCGGTACGCTCCGGCTGTCCGCCGCCGACGACCAACAGTTCCACCAACCCATCGACGGATTTCAACGAACGCACGTCGCCGACCGTATCGATGATCTGTTGCGCGCGGCCCTGGGGTAGGATCGGATCGTTGAGATAGTGGAACTTGGCCGCCAAATCCGCATCGCTTAGCGGATTTTCGGGCAGGCCCCAGCTATGGGCGAGTTTGGATTCCATCTCGGTGCCGTCTTTCAGTTTCACCACGACGCCGGCGCCGGTATCCACCGTGAGATAGCGTTCCCTATCGGCGGCGACCATGACCTTGATCTTGTTCGCGGTTTCGATCAGCGCCTGATTTTTGACGTCGACCTCCAGATAGTCCCAGAAGCCGTTGCCGCCTTCCATGCCGCGTCCGCCGTGATGAATGCGCATCGCGGTGGAGAAAGGCAGGCTGAACTGAGCGCCGAGAATATCCGTCGGTTCGGTGATCGAGCCGATATGGCTGAGGATCGGTTCCGAATTGGTGTAGACGATCAATTCGTCGAGGTCGTCCGGCCCAAAATCTTTTTGGTCGCGGAGTTCGTCGATGGCGTCGAACACGAAATGGATGAGATGGCAGCACGCATAAGGCTTGAGGCCGTTATCCAGCATATGCCAGCGAGTGCCCAGTTCGTCCGTGAGGCGCGTGAGGTCGTAATCGCCGGCGAAGACCTTGCAGAAGCCTTTTTCGCCTTCGAGGATGCTCGCGGGCCCGGTGATACCGGCCTCGGCAAAGAGCGTCGCGCGGACGCCACCTTGGGTCGGGATGCCCGCATGGATACGTTTTACCGATCCGCCGGTTTTGGTGTATTCGATCAGGCCGGCAGAATGGCTGCCGGCAATGCCGTAGCAATCGAGCGCGGTCTGCTTGTCGAAGCCGAGAATGATCGCGCCCGCCGTCGCCGCGCCGAACGGGCCGACCCCGACCGGCGGATGGTGGCCGCGGTAGATCAGATAGGGCGCGCAGCTCCAGGAAATCCGGATCATCACCTCGTAGGCGGCGATCACCGCGAGCAGGAGACGGTCGCCGTCGCAGCCCGCATATTCCGCCATTGCCATTGCGCTTGGCACGGCGATTTGGCCCGGATGGGTGGGGCTTTTCAAATGCGTGTCGTCGCACTCGTTGGCATGGTTGAAGGTGGCGTTGAGGAATGCCGCGTCGTCGGGAGACAGGCGGTCGCCGTAGAACGAAACCGTTGCCGCTCCCGATCCGCCGGAGCGGGTTTTCTTGACCACGTCGTAGAATTGGCGGCTCCAGGGTGTCGTCGCACCGGCCAGCTGACAGCCGAGATTATCGAGCAGAAAGCGTTCCGCATGCTCCACTACTTCGTCGGGGATGTCCTCGATTTTGAGGCCGCTCACCCAATCGGCCAAAATACGCGTTTCGTTCACAGAATTTCTCCCTCGTTCAAGGCGCGACTAATATGCAGTCGAGCGCGTGTTTGTCTAGCGCCTTGGTGTCCACCACAGCGCCCAGGCCCGGGCCGGGCGGTATGGGGCAATGTCCGTCTTTGATTGGAATTACCGGGTCCGGCACGATCGGGTCGATACCGATTTCGGGCAGGCCCATCATGAATTCGGCGCCGAAGGAATGGTTCGGCGTTGCCGCGCAATGGTGCGCCGCGGCCAATGCTTCCAAATGGCTGCCATTCGCAGTGCCGGCAGCGTTGATGTCGCATTCGGCGGAAGCGGCGGCGAGGCCGATCTGGCGTCCGCGCCAGAGCCCGCCGGATTTGTAAAGTTTGATGCAGAGCACGTCGGCGGCCTCGGCGGCCAGCACCCGATAGGCATCCTCCGGCGAAAAGACCGATTCATCGGCCATGATCGGGACCGTCACCTGATCGCGCACGCGCCGCATGGCCACGTGGTCGTCCCGGGCGGTGGGTTGTTCGAAATAGGCGAGATCGAGCTCTTCCAGTTCCCGCACGAGCGTCACCGCTTCGTGCTCCCGGAGGGCATTGTTCGCATCGAGGGCAAGGCGTGTTTTTCCGCCGAGCGATTGGTGAACCGCTTTCAGGGTGGCGACATCATCTGCCATGCGCCCCACGGGGCCGACCTTGAAGCAGATATAGGGCACCGCATATTCGTCGAACTTGGTTTCCGCTTCCTCGACCATCTGCTTGAGAGGGCCCAGACCGACGGACCATTCGAGCGGCATGCTTTCCTTGACGGCACCGCCCAGCAACGCGTGCACCGGCAGGTCGAGCGCTTTCCCTAAAAGATCGTGGAGCGCCATGTCGAGGATCGAAAGGGCCCCCGGATTGCCGGGCAGCATCCGGTTACAGTCGCCGAGGATCGCGGTGCGTTCGTTCGGATCGCGCCCAAGCAGGGCAGGGCCATAGAAATCTCTCAGCGCGGCAACGACACTCGCCGCCGTTTCGCCCTGAAAGGGGTTCACGGGCCGCATTTGGCCGTAACCGGTGAGTCCACCGCCATGGAGCGCCATCAGCACCGAGCGTCCCACCAGATTATCCGTCCCATAGGAGATGGGCCCGGTGGAGATAGCCCGCTTCAACGGGGGCAGGGTGTCGAGGGGCATGATCTCGACGCGGTCGATGGTGAGTTTTTCAGCGGTAGGCATCGAAAATGGTTGGATCAATTTGCGTTAGCGCAACCCTATAGAAGAAGTTAAAGACCGCATAGCCTGCGGCCGGCTTAAGACCTACGGGCCGTTCATTTGGCCGATTTTTTCAGAGCGGACGGGGGTTTTCAGTCACCTGGTTTGACGCCGATACCGGTTAGATTGTCATGTCCGTTTGTGAGTATTTGCACTGTGAGGTGGCAAAATGAGATTGCGCCGGCTGAGGCAGCATGTGGTCCAATATCTCTAAGATAATCCCTGAATTTCGTCCGATGGTAGCTGAATAGTAGCTAATCTGGAACCATGATCGAATTCTTGGCGACTTAACAGGCCTTTCGGCCTTCTTGCTGCCGTTGGTTCGATATTGCCGTCCGATCGCAACTCTGGAGGTTCGCTTCTCCAGTCGCCATCTAACCATGTCTATTTCTAGTTTGGATTGAAGGCCGAGTGAAAGAGGCCAGAGCGTCTAACGAAAGTTCGGTTTCCGCTTTTCCTTGAACGACGCGGCGGTTTCTTTCTGTTCGTCGGTGCCGTAGTAGAGATTGACCGCTTCGAAACCCAACATGCTGATGCCGCGAATATGTTCGCTATCGCTATTGAAGCTACGCTTGGCTATGGCAATCGCTGTCGGGCTCTTGGCCATGATTTCCTGGCACCATTCCTCGACCACGGCGTCCAATTCGTCATCGGGAGCCACGCAATTTACCAAGCCCATGCGTTCGGCCTCGGCGGCGGTATAGCGGCGGCAGAGGGTCCACATCTCGCGGGCTTTCTTTTCGCCGATACAGCGGGCGAGGAGGGCGGTGCCGAAGCCGGGATCGACCGAGCCCACCTTGGGGCCGACCTGGCCGAACTGAGCGCTTTCGGCGGCGATGGTGAGGTCGCAAATCGTGGCGAGCACGTTTCCGCCGCCGATGGCATACCCCCGCACCTTGGCGATAACCGGCTTCGGGATGTCACGGATCGAGGCATGAATTTGCTCCACCGGTACCCCGATGATGCCGCGCCCGGAGCGTGCGGACTTGGCATCCGCATTGTCGCCGCCGATGCAGAAGGCGCGGTCGCCGGCGCCGGTCAGCACCACGACGCCGATCTCTTTCTTCCAGCCCGCATATTGCAGGGCTTCGATAATCTCATCGTAGGAGCCGGGGGCGAGGGCGTTCATCCGGTCCGGACGGTTGATGGTGATGGTCGCAGCGCCGTCCTTCTCCTCGTAGAGGAGATCGTTGAAGGTGGGAAGCTCGGACATGGACTCTGCCTCTACTTGCCGGTGAACTTGGCTTGGCGTTTTTCGAGGAAGGCGCCGATGCCTTCCTTGCGGTCTTCGGTGGCATAGAGGTGGGCGACCATGCGCTGCTCCAGTTCGAGCGCGCTTTCCAGGTCCATTTGCATGCCTTCTTGAACCACGGACTTGGCGTACCAGACGCTGAGCGGCGCGCGCTCCGCATAAACCGCGATGCGAGACAGCGCGTGCTCGACCACATTGTCCGGCGGCAATACGTCGAGTATCAGACCCCAGTCCTTGGCGTCCTCGGCGCTAAAGGTTTCCGCGCTCATCAAAATATCCTTCGCGCGCTGAATACCCACAAGGCGGGGTAAGCGCTGGGTGCCTCCGGCACCGGCTAGGGTGCCGATGCGCGCGCTGGTGATGGCAAACTGCGCGCCTTCGCCGGCGAAACGAAGATCGCAGGCGAGCGCCACTTCGAGGGCGCCGGTCATGCAATAGCCGTTGATCGCGGCAATGACGGGGATCGATAGGCGTTCGATGGTGCGGTTGAGGTCGGTGAAATGATCGAGCCAGCGGCCGAGATCAAGCGGGGTTTCCTGGGCTTGCGCTTCCTTGAGGTCGGCGCCTGCGGAGAAGAATTCGTCATGGCCGGTGAGCACGATGCCGCGAATTTCCGCATCCTGCTCCGCTTCCAGCATGGCGTCGCGGAGGCGGCCGAGCAGCTCCGCGGACAAGGCGTTTCGCACCTTTGGCCGGTTCAGGGTCAGGATCACCGCCGGTGGACGGCGTTCGATGAGAAGAATTTCGTCGCTCATGGCGGGCAAGAGTGGCGGCAGGGCTGCCCATCGTCAAGAGAGCGGGCGTTGCATGGCTTTGGGCGCTCCCCTACAACTGCACGCATTCGAGGAGGACGGTGCTATGGATTTGGGGTTGAAGGGCAAATGCGCGGTGATTACCGGCGGCGCGAAAGGCGGGATCGGCTACGCAACCGCGCGATTGCTGGCCGCTGAAGGCGCGAATATTGCGTTGGTCGACATAAACGGCGACGGCATTGCCGCGGGTGTTGCCGAGCTGACGAAAGAGTTTGGGACCGAGGCGCTCGCCGTTCCGTGCGACATAACTTCGCCGGAGGCGGTGTCCGAGATGGTGGCGACGGTCACCGGTGACCTGGCGCCACCCGACATTCTCGTCAACAGCGCCGCCGTTCTCGACAATAAGAGTTTTCTCGATTCCGAGCCCGCAGATTGGGACCGTATGTTGGGAGTCTGCCTGTTTGGCCCGATGAACGTCATCCACGCGCTGTTGCCGGGCATGATGGAGCGCGGCTACGGGCGCGTGGTTTGCCTCGCCTCCGATGCTGCCCGCGTGGGCCAGGGTCGGCTTTCCTATTATGCAGCGGCGAAGGGAGGTGTGGTGGCGCTGGTCAAAAGCGTGGCGCAAGAAGTGGGCACGCACGGTATTACCCTCAACGTGGTGTCACCCGGCGCCACGGATACGGACATGCGCAAAGCCCGTGAAGTGCAAATCAAGGAAAGTATGGGTGACGACCGTTACGCGGAATATACCCGCAAGGTGCTTCGCCGTTATCCGGCCGGGCGCATTGGCGAGCCGACGGATATCGCGGGCATGATTACCTATCTCGTGAGCGAGCCAGCGTCCTGGGTTACGGGCCAGGTGGTTAGCGTCAATGGCGGCTTTGTGATGCCGTGATGCTCGGAAAATAGCGGCCTGGCCGATTTAGGAGTAGCCGGCGAGCCATGCTACGCGCTCTCGCTTAGAAGATTGGTCCGGCTAATACGCCCGTCGAAACGCCAGCGATCAGGTTTAGTCCAACAATCACGCCAATAAAAATCACGAGCCTCACAGGGACTCTCCTTTTGCTTTCATTGCAGATCGCGAAAATTTAGGCGAAGGCACCGCGGTCTATCCAGAAATCATTAGTAAATTTGTGAATCGCTTTGTTAAATCGTCGAATTTCCGATCGAACCTCCATCTTTGCGTATCCTTTGATTTCCTGTAACCATCGGGCAAACGGGAGGGTGATTTGGATTTCGATCTCACCGACGAACAGCGGCTGATACAGGAATCGGCCAAACGCATGGTGGAAACGCGTATCCAGCCGATGTTGGACGCACATTCGGTGGACGACCCCTTGCCGAAACCGGCGATGCTGGAAATTCTCCAAGCCTGTGCGGAGCTTGGCATGCTGGGCGGACGGGTGGCTTCCGCCATCGGCGGCAGCGAGATGCAAATGCTCGACCTCGGCCTGATTTACGAGCAAATGCCGGCAGGCGCCCTGTTCGGGGTATTGTCCCAGGAGGTGACCGCGGCGCGGATCGCCGCGAATTGCTCCCAATCTCAGCAAACCAAGTTCCTCGAACCGATTTTGGACGCACGCAAGATTGCCTGTACCGCCAACACGGAGCCCGGCGCCGGGTCCGATTCACGAGCCTTGGGATGCCAGGTGACCGAAGAGGTGGACGGGTATCGATTGCAGGGGCGCAAGATGTGGATTTCCAACATCTCGATTGCGGATGTGATCAACGTTACCGGGGTGATGGGCGCGGATGACAAGGGCGAAGGGGATTTGGTGCGGCTTTTGGTCGATGCCGAAGAAACGCCGTTCGAGGCTGCAGAAATTCCGACTTTAGGCTTGCGCCAGGCGCACCTCGGCGAAGCGGTGTTCGAGAACGCATTAGTGCCGGCGGAAAATCGTCTCGGTGAGACCGGAGACGCGGCCAAGAGCCTCACCGTCACCTGGCTCGGCAATCGCTGTTTCATCGCGTTGTGTGCCGTCAATATGGCTGAGACGGCGCTTCAGCGTGCACTGGACTACGCCAAGGAGCGTACGCAATTCGGCAAGGCTATTGCCGGACATCAATTGGTGCAGCAACGGTTGGCCGACATTTCCGCGGCGGTCACCAGCAGCCGGCTCCTCTGCTATTACGCCCTCAGCCGCATCGATGCGGGCGAGCGCGCTAACGGCGTCACCGCCATGGCCAAGCGCAAGACGCTTGCCGCCTGCGAAGAGGCGATATCGGCCGCGATGGGAGTGCATGGTTCCATGGGCCTGTCGCGGGAATTGGGACTTGAGCAGCTTTATCGTGACGTGCGTATGCTGCAAGTCCCGGACGGTACCAATGAGATTTTGGCGTTGATTGAAGGTCGCGAATTGACGGGGACGGCGGCGTTTCGGAGCTAAGCGCAGACTTCGTGCAGAATTTCGACGAACAGGGCAGTTGCAGGCTTTAGTTTCTCGCCGCTTCGGGTAATCGTTCCCATGGTGCGCGAGACAACCGGATCGACCAGCGGCCGGGTCACGATTTTGCTGTTATCCGCGCCCGCCAATGCGGATTCCGGTAGCACGGTCACTCCGACTCCCGCTTCCACAAGGGCGAGTGCCGAGGAGAGATGACGCACCTCGAATGCCCAATCCATCGATTGTTTCGTGCGTGCCAGGCTGCTGTCGATCAGCATTCGATTGCCGCTTCCCTGCCAAACCGCGATGAAACGTTCAGAGTCGATGTCGTTCCAGGCAAGTTCCGATTTCTCCGCGATCGGATCGTCGGCCCGCAAGACCAGCACGAATTCGTCCGTCCGAAGGTCTTTAAAATCCAGGTCCGGGCTATTGGCGCCGATGATCGTAATGCCGAATTCCACCTCGCCTTCTTCAACCGTCGTCAGAACTTCATTGGTCGACAGGTCGCTAATTCGAATTCGCTCGCTTTGGCCGCGGGCGCGAAATTCGGAAATCGCGTCCGGAACAATTTTGAGTGTCGCGGTGGGAACGGTGGCAAAGGTGATCGGCATAGTGTGGCTTTGGGTCTCGTATAATCGAACAAAAAATTGCGCCTTTAGGCGCTATCCCGTCAAGGCGAGATTGCAATTGTCGAATTCGCGGGTAGTTTCATTGGCATCGATTGGAGTTGAGAAACGAGTAATGGGATTTCGGTTTTTACCTTGCATGTTGTTTCGCGGCGGCACGTCGAAGGGGCCGTACTTTAACGCAAACGACCTGCCCGAAAATGAGGCGGATCGGGACCAAGCTCTGTTGTCCGCCATGGGGTCGCCGGATTTGCGCCAGATCGATGGGTTAGGGGGCGCGGATTCGCTGACCAGCAAGGTTGCCATCGTTTCCGCATCCGACCGTCCCGGCATCGACGTCGATTATCTATTCGCTCAAGTGGCGATCGACCGGGCTGTTGTCGATGTGGCGCCGTCTTGCGGCAACATGCTTGCGGGCGTGGCGCCATTCGCGCTGGAGACTGGATTGATCGAACCCGATGGTGAAGAAACCCGGGTGATGATCTTCAATGTTAATACCAACAGCAAAATCGAAGCGATCATCGAGACCCCGGGCGGGAACATCAACTATGACGGCGCCGCGTCGATCGATGGAGTGCCGGGCACAGCGGCTCCCATCTATCTCAATTTCATGGAGGTGGTGGGCAGTAAGACCGGCAAATTGCTACCGACCGGTCAAGCGATGGACACGATCGATGGGATCGACGTGTCGTGTATCGATGTGGCGATGCCTATGGTTTTGGTTCGGGCTGCGGATTTCGGCCTGTCGGGTCACGAAGGGCGCGATGAAATCAATAAAAATCGGCTTTTGTTCGAGCTTATCGAACCGATCCGACGCGAAGCCGGGGAAAGGATGGGGCTCGGCGATGTGTCCGAGCAGGTGATCCCCAAAATCGGATTGCTCGCGCCGCCCGAGAAGGGGGGCAACATATCGTCGCGCTATTTGACCCCGTGGAACGTGCATGCCGCCCATGCGGTGACGGGCGCGGTCTGTCTCGCCGCAGCTTCGGCAATAGAAGGCACGATTGCGGCCGAGTTTTGCCCCGAGTTGGAAGGAAGCCCTCGAGACATCGTCATCGAGCATCCGAGCGGACATATCGACGTCCGGCTCGAAACGACAGGTGAGGGGGCGGAGACAGATGTGTTGAGCGCCGGTATCTTGCGCACCGCGCGTCTGATCATGCGGGGCGAGGTGATGATACGGGAGGGCTAGGGCCGGACCGAAAGCCAGCTGGACGCGAATTAGCCCAATCGGAAACCTGCGATGGCGACGTCATCCTGGCGGACATTTTCACCCTGATAGACTTCGATTGCCGATTTAATCCGTTCACGTTGTTCGTCGAACGGGGCGTCGATTATTTCGAGCAACAGGGCGCTCAGCCGGCGTTTGCCGAAGGCTCGCCGTTTTTCACCGCCTAGCTGATCGATCAAGCCATCGGTGGTGAGGTAGAAGCTTTTGCCTGAGGTGTTTTCGATTTCGACTTCCGCGTATTCCTGATCGGCCGGGAAGCGGCGATAGCCGAGGCCCGCTTTTGTACCCTTGATGATTTCGACATCGTCCTTGTCTGCGATGAATAAATCGAAGCGAGCGCCGGTAAAAATAAAGCGCGATTGGCCGGGTTTATCCGTCGGGCCAACATAGACCGCGCCCAGTTCAAGCCCGTCGTCGGCCTCGCCCTCGTCGGTCTGTTGATTCAGCGCCACCTGAACCAGTTGGTGCGTGCGTTGGATTAAGGCACCCACATTGCCTTCGGGTAAATTCAGGATCGCGCGTTCGAGGGCGCCGGCCGCAACAAGTGTCATGAAGGCGCCGGGCACCCCATGACCGGTACAGTCGGCGAGCACGAAGAGTTTTCCGTCACCCCAATCGCGGGCCCAATAGAAATCGCCGCTGACCACATCTCTCGGTTCCCAATGCACGAAATGGTCTTCGAACATTTGCTCCAACCGAGCGACCGGAGGCAGGATCGCGCGCTGGATATTGGACGAGTAGTCGATGCTTTGGGTGATGAGCCCATAGGCATCGGCAAGCTCGCGCTGTATACGGCGTTCTTCTTCGGCCAGCGCATCGGCACGGATTTTATTTTCCTTAAACACTTGAACGGCTTTCGCCATGGCTCCGATTTCGTCGCGATGATCGGTTGCCGGGATCGTGATTTCGGTATCCCCGTCCGCAAGGGTACTCATGGCATCGGTCATGGAGACGACGGGGCGCGCTATGCCGTTGCCGATAACCCAAGCCGATGAGATGCCGAGGAAGAAAGCGAGCAGTGAGACACCGATTGTCACCTCGGTCGCCGCATCGATTTCCGCTTCCGCGAGTGGGCCAACGATTTCCTGTTTCGATTTCAAACTGAGTTTCAGTTTCTCGACTTTCCTCGCGACGACTGGACCGATTCTATTGAGACGTTCGTGAATGGCCTCGTTTCGTTCGTGGGTAATTTTATGCACTCGGACGAGAACTTGCCGGTAGCGCTCGACGTCCTTTGTAACCTCTCCTGCGAGGCGATGGAGTTGAGGGGCTTTCAATTCCCGGGTCAGCTGCGTGCTGTGCTTGTCGATGGTAGCGAATTCATCGGAAGCGGTTTTGTAGGAGGCTTCGTCATTTTGAATGAGGAAATGCGCAGCGTGGACACGCGCGCGCATAACCGAACCTAGCATTCGACCTGCCCGATACGCCGCTTGAAGGTTTTCCTTTTGATAGGCCTGTTCGGTTATTTCCGTAAGAGCGCTCTCGGCATTTGCGCCGATTACTTTTAGATTTTCAAATACCAAACGATTGCGTTTAGCCTGGAGATCAGTGACACGTTGGAATTCGGCGACGTAGGACTTCAAATCATCTTCAAGCGCGTCGATGATTTCCCGTCGTTTGTCGTCGATCGCCAATTTCAAAGCGTGGTCGATCATGCGAATAGTTTCTTCGGCGCGGGCTTTGACTTGAGAAATGCTTTCTTCGTTCGGTTTGATGACGAAATCCTTGGCGTGAATTCGAGTCATCAACATATTTGCCTGCACCCGTCCGACCGCGACGGTCTGACGTGCGAGTGCTCTGTATTCGTCGTAATCGTCATTCGCGCCCGCAAGGCTCCAGGACCCGACCCCGGCTGCGACCAAGAGCAGCCCGATCACAATCCCGAACCCGGCGAAGATTTTCGTCGGAATTTTGATTCTATTTAGAAAAGCCATCGCACCTTACCTCGGATGTGACGTGTAACTTCACTACGCTTTCGGCGTCTTGCCTTCTCCCAAATCCCAAAACACAGCCGCTGCCACGCCTAACCCCTCACGCAAATAGGATTTGAGACCGTGTTCGTCGGGGCCATGTTGATTGCAGCCGCTGTAAGAATGCGGCATCCAGATTACCGGAGTGTCGAGCCCTGCTTTGAAAAGTTCACTCGGGTTCGACCCGGAAGAGCCTGGCGTTAAATTTGGCCCTGTGCCGGTGGTTATCTCGATAGATTCCTTAATCCATTGGACCCAGGGATCATCAGGATCGGTGCGCGATGCGGGAAACTGTTCGCGGCCCACATCCGTATTGATCTCCACATAGTCTAGACCGTGATCGTCCAGATGCTTACGCAGCGCCGGAATGAAAATATCGCGACCCACATCGACCGTGTGGCGAATTTGGCATCGCGCTTTGGCATATGAAGGGACTGAGTTTACCGGATTATCCGGATTTCCCGTGGAGTAGGCGAGAATTATGAAACTGGTCCAGGCGAGAGTTTTTTCCCGCACCGAGAGGCCCGGCTGGCCCCAATTCGGATCCGGGTCCGGCAAGCCCTCCACCGTATCGGCGACAACTTCCGCGCATGCTTTCGAAACGGAGGCCGGCACTTCTTTAGGAAGCCATTCGTCGATTTGAATACGTCCTTGCGCATCGGTGATCGTCGCGATGGCGTGAGCGAGCTGAATGCCGGCGTCTGGCAATACACCGCCCCAATGGCCCGAATGCATGCCACCCGAGCGGTTCAAGTCGACGATGAGGTCGAAAAAGACACCACCCCGACAGCCCAAGTTCAAATCCATGCGGTCTGAGGATTTGCGCGGTCCGTCGAAACCGAGAAACATATCGCAGGCAAGAAGGTCTGCGTTTTCCTGAATCATTTGGTTCAAGCCGGGCGAGCCCTGTTCCTCGCCAGTTTCGATGATGAATTTGGCGTTGAAGCCGAGCTTGCCGTCGCGCTCTTCGAGCACCGCGGCCATGGCATTCATGGCAAGCGTGTGCTGGCCCTTATTGTCGACCACGCCACGGCCATAGATTTTGTCGCCTTCGAAGGTAAGCGCATAAGCTTCAAGACCCTCCCGCCATTCGGATTGAACCGAACGGACCACATCGCCATGGCCGTAGACGAGCACCGTCGGCAGGCTTTCATCTTCGATCCGGCAGGCGACAAGCGACGGCCCCCGTCCGGCCACCGGATTTTCCAGCAGCGTCGTTTCGAAGCCGAGAGCCTCGAACGCAGGCGCCATCTCTTCTTTTTGATATCGGTAAAGCTCGTCGGCGCGCTCGGGCACCTGGCTCTCGGTCGGGATCGCGACCCGTCGCGCCAGTTCTTCCAGGTATACGCCGCTATCCATCCGGTCGTGGGCGCGCGCAATAGCACCGTCGCGGCTTCCTTCGTTTTTCATGAGATGCTCCCCAAAACTAGTATTTGGGGAGCATTTTAGGGGGGGAGATTGGGTTTGTCTTGGATTCGTAGATTTACGGGGCGCCCAGTGGCGGGCGCCCCGTGGTCCGCTCAGGCTTCACGAATGGTGCCAATTTTCGCTCGGTGATAGGCGATGAGGCGGGTCAGCGTCATCACATGAGTGACCAACAGAACCGGCACTATAATTGTGGGGATGTACCAGGCGGACTGCAGGTGCGGCACCACTTCGATATGGCTAAGAGCGTTCACCAGGTCCACCAAGCCAACGACGGAAGTTGCCCAAGCGAGTGGAACCATGGCGCTCCATTTGAAATGCGCTGCGACGAGCAGGGCGATCGCGAGAATTCCGGCCGCAAGATCGCCGTAAGCTGCCGCCCCGGCAAAATTCTCCGGCAGGCTCGCGGAAACGACGCCTGGCACGAGAAACACCAAGCCTAGATGCCGAAACGCATGCGGTACAGCGAGCCAGAACAAGGCATCACCAAGTTCTTGGCGTTGGAGCCATGGGGCCAATCGCAAGGCCGCGATTAGACCTATGACGGTGAGACTAAGGACGAATTGCAAGGCAAAGATATCTAGTATTTCCATTGGAGGTCTCCTTTAAGATTAGTGCCGATTCAGGCCGGCAGTCGTTGAACATTCGTGTCGAGTTTTTCTGCGCGCGGTTGCCTGCTATCGGCGATGTTCCGGGCGGTCTCGACCCAAGTGTCGCTTTGATGGGCAAGCTGGGGGTTTCTAAGCAGCGGGTAACCGCGCTGCCTTTCCCACGCGTCAAGATCGCGGGGGCGGGTCAGCAGGGTTTTGCCGAGGCCTGCTAGTGATTCGAGTCTGGTGCCGATCTGAAGCTCCGGAAAAATCAATGACGGATCAGAAATGTAACGTCGTGCCGTGGTCTCGAAAGATTCCGCCTCGTTACCTGTAACCGCCAGCACATGGTCCGTAGGAGCGCCAATTGCGTACACTCCTTTGCGCGCCTCCTCGGCGTAGTAACGCATATGGGCGATTTGCGAGATTGGATACCCTTGGGCAAGGGCGGCTTTCTGAAATAGATTGTAGGAAATGTCCCGGTGAATCACCTTTCGGCCGAGAACGCGCCCGAATGTTTCTGCGACGTCTTGAGCTGTAACCAAAGTGGGGCCAGTCGGACGATAGGTCTTACCAATATGCGGTGAAGGGTCCGCGATCACCGCACCGGCGACCTTGGCGATATCTTCATTAGATGGCGGAGCGTTATGCGCATCCCCGAGCGGCAACAACAATTGGCCGAAATGCACCACGGCGGGCAAACCAAGGAAATAGGGGAAGGCAAACAGTCCGGGTCTCAGATGGATGACATCGACCGACGGCATCCATCGAAACACTTCCTCGCCCATCCAATGGCCGCGTTGGTGAACCGAAGGATGGGTTGCATGGATATTCCAGGCCGTCATCAATGCCACGACTTCGAGTTTGGATTCCTCGGCGGCAATTGCGAATAGAACATTGTCGTTAAGCGAATTCGGAGAGAAGGGCGGGCAATGAAACGCGCGATCGATGCCAGCCATTGCCCGTCGCAAGTCCCGGATATCTGCGAGATTTCCCGCGAATATCTCTGCGCCCGCACGCGCCAGTGAATCCGAGCGGCCGTCGATTTGTCGGACGAAAGCACGGACATGGAATCCGTTTTCGAGAAGGTTAAGAACTGTTGGCCGGCCGATATGTCCGGCTGCGCTGGTTACCAGAATTTTCGGGAGTGATTGTGACATTTGTAGGTCCTTTCATGGCAATAATATGTATATGCATATTTAAGTTGAAATTTTTTAACCTGTGTTTGCGCAGGCATTCTCAATTTGCTGCAGGTTGCCCATCATCAGAGGCCAAAGGTCATCATCGAGTGCCGCCAAAACAAGTTTCTGGCTCCCCTGCCAAAGGGGTAATGCCCGATTGTAAATTTTGGCTCCTTCGTCAGAGAGACATGCCAAATGTACTCGCCCATCTTCGTTCGGGAGTTCTTCGACGAAATTTTTGCGCGCGAGGATGGCGAGGTTTCGAGTCACTGTCGTTTGATCCATTGCCAACGCGTCGGACAGGTCGCCAACGCTGGTCGGACCCAAATGGTTGAGAGCGCCCAGCAAGGTGAACTGTGTATTTCGCAGGCCAGTCGGGCGCAGGGCGGCATCGTATTTTTTCGCCGCCAATCGCGCGGCGCGACGCAGGCGATAACTGACACAATTTGTGGGGGTGAAAACATCCACAGCGTCTGATTTTGTCGTTTGGGCTTTGCTCATTTTTATCCTCTCACGCAATATAGTATGTATATGCATATAAAATGTCAAGCATACAAACCTCGATGACAAAACCGTATCGCCCTTGCCCAAATGTCACCTCCGGCTAAAATCCGCCGCATTGTCGAGGAGGGGCCCCTATGGCCATGTTATCCGAAGAAGAACGGTGGCAGGTGCGCGTCGATCTGGCCGCTGCGTTTCGCTGGGCGGTGCGCCACGGACTGCATGAAGGGATCTGCAATCATTTCAGCTTCGCGGTGGGCGAGAACAAGTTCCTGATCAATCGTTGGGGATTGCACTGGTCGGAGATTACGGCGTCGAACATCCTGTTGGCGGACTATGACGGCCATGTGCTCGAGGGCGAGGGGACGGTGGAGCCGACGGCGTTCTATATCCATAGCCGGGTCCATCTGGCCTGCCCGCATGCGGCGTGCGCGCTACATACGCATCAGCCCTACACCACCGCGCTGACGATGGTCGAAGACGGACGGCTCAAGCCCGCGGAACAGAAGGCGATCCGGTTTTCCGAACGTATCGTCTATGACGACGACTATAACGGCATCGCGTTGAGCGTGGAGGAGGGCGACCGCATGGCCGCCAAGCTCGGCAACAAGTCGATCCTGATGATGGGGAGCCACGGCGTGATGGTCACCGGCCACACCGTGGCCCATGCTTACGACGACCTTTATTACCTGGAGCGCGCTTGCGAGGTGCAGGTGCTGGCGCTGTCGACGGGCAAGAAGCTGGTCACGCTTCCGCCCGAGGTGATTGCCCATACCCAGGAACAGACCGAGGGCGAGCGCATGGGCGCGCCCGATCATTTCGCCGCGCTCAAGCGCGTGCTCGACCGCGAAGAACCCGACTACAAGAATTGAGAAGGACCGAGACATGAAAATCATGGTGATGGATGGGGACGGTATTGGCCCCGAAATCGTGCCCGCCGGCAAGCGGTGTCTGGAGGCGGTCAGCGAGGCGTTTCAATTGGGTTTGACCTTCGAGGAAGATCAGATCGGCCTAGCGGGGATCGAGAAATACGGCCATGCCTGCCCCGACGAGGTGGTCGAGCGGATCAGAGCGGCCGATGGTGCCATTTTCGGCCCGCACGACAATGTCAGCTATCCGCCGGAGCACCAGACCTATGCCAACCCGTCGGGCATCATCCGTCGATCGCTCAATCTCTACGCCAACATGCGTCCATCGAAGACGCGCCCGAACGTGCCGGCGCATGTGCCGGAAATGGACTTGGTGATTGCGCGCGAGAATATGGAAGGCTTCTATGCGGATCGGAACATGTATGCGGGCGGGGGCGAGTTTATGGCCAATCCGGATCTTGCCCAGTCTGTCCGCAACATCAGCCGGGCGAGGTCCACCGATATCGCGCGCGCGGCATGCGAATTCGCCATGCAGCGCCGGAAGAAGATTACGATCATCCACAAGGCTAACGTGATGAAGTTGACCGACGGGCTTTGGCGCGAAGCCTGCCTCGCCGTCGCTGCCGATTACCCGGAAATCGAAGTGGAAGAGGTGATCCTGGATGCGTTCGCCGCCCACATCGTGCGCCGTCCCGCGGATTTCGACGTGGTGATCTGCTCCAATATGTATGGCGATATCTTTTCCGATTTGGCCTCGGAGCTCGCCGGCGGGCTCGGCCTGGGCGGCTCGGTCAATGCCAGTGACACGGATTGCATCGCCCAGTGCGCCCATGGCTCGGCGCCGGATATCGCCGGGCAAAACATCGCCAATCCGACCGCGATGATCATTTCGTGCGCGATGATGTTGACCTGGCTTGCCGCCAAACATGAAAAGCCGGAATTCAACGAGGCGGCGATTGCGCTGGAAGGGGCGCTTGGCGCCCAGCTCGCCGAAGGCCGCACCCGCGATTTGGGCGGCGACATGGATTGCGACGCTTTTGCTGGGGCGGTGGCGGAGCGGATTTAGCGGTCAGATAAAAAAAGACCCCGCCGGAGCGGGGTCTTTCCAAGGCCTGGGGCCTTTTCCATCGCCTACGGACGATCCATGGGCCGCTTAATCGGCGTAGACGCTGTCGTAGTAACGATGAGCGCGGCGGGTTGCTACACGCACGCGTTTGCCCGGGCCGTAATAGTGACCGTGGAGACGGTGCACCTTGCGGCGAATTTTACGCTTGATGCGTTTCCGCTCGGCGCGGGTCAGATAGGCATTCCGCTCCAGGCGCCGCAGTAGCTTGATTTCCTTACGGAGTTGCCAGCCGGGCTTGTAGTAGGGGCCGGGTTTGATTACGACCGGGGCGGGCTGGGTGTAGACCACCGAAGGCTGGACGACGGTCGGCGCGCCCCAGGTCGGGGTCGGGAACAGCGGCTCCACATTGTTGCGGCAGTAGCTCAGCTGATTGTTGCCCATATTGTAGGAAATGCACTGATCTTCGGCACTGGCCGGGCTGATCGTGGCAATGCTGGCGCCTGCGAGGGCAAGAGCGGCTACGGCGCCGGATTTAAGCGTGGTCATGGTCTTCATCACAGGTCTCCTTTCAAATGAACGGGCCAGAAAATGGATCGTCCCGTCGCTGTGGCGTTGTTGATGTGGGAAAATATCCCACTTTATTCGGAAAGGGTCAAGGAATAAGTGGGATTTTTTCACACTTTTTTGTGAATTCCCTATAACCTGCTGTTTATTATTAATATTTCTCACATATTTTTGATTTGCGGGAAGCAAATTGAGCCTGTTTCGGGTGATCGTGCCCGATTTTAAAGTCGGAAATTTGTGGAATTAAGGTGGGGTAGCGTCAAAAGACGCCGGTCAGAGACCTATTCGCCGGAAATGGCGAAGCGCGGGTCCTTGATTTCGACGGTCGTCTTTTTGCGCACTTCTTTGAGATAGGCGGTCAGCCTGTCATTGACGATGGTTTGGCGCAATTTATCGGCGACTTGCTCAAAAGGGATTGGTTTGGCATCGCCTTTTTCAGTCACTTTGATGATGTGATAACCGAATTGGGTCTTAACCGGTCCGCCGACAGCGCCTTTCTCCAGGGCGAAGGCGGCTTTTTCGAACGCGGGAACCATCTGTCCACGGCCGAATTCGCCGAGATCGCCACCTCTGGCACCGGACGGGCCAATAGATTTGGCCTTGGCGAGATCGGCGAATTTCTTACCCGCCTTGATATCGGCCAGTATCGCTTCGGCTTCCTTCTTGGATTTCACCAGAATGTGGCTCGCCCGAATTTTCTGATTGATATAGCTCTGCTTGTTCTTTTCGTAGAGCGCGCGGAGCTCTTTTTCGTCAACTTTCGCTGCTGTGGTCATGAACCGGTCGATCATCATCCGGGCGATCGCGGAATCGACCAAAGCGCGTTTGCGTGCCGCAAAATTGACCGTTTGGTCCACCTTTTCCTTGCGACCGGCAGCGGCGAGCGTGCGCTGAGTAATCACCTCGCGCATGATCTCCGCCTTCTGTTGCGGCGCCAGCGTATTCAGATCGATGTTGTAGTCGGGCAGCATCATGCGGATATCCCGCTCGGTCACGGTCTCGCCGTTGATCACCGCAACGATGATATCGTCCGCGGTCAACTGCTTGGGCATTTGTGCCGTTGCCGGCTGTATGAGCAGTAAGGCGAGGGGAAGAGCAAATAGGGATCGACGCATGACGGTTCCCTTCAATTATGTGCCGGCAGATTGGCCGCCGGCCCGACCGAGTCTTATTCAGCTTCGGTCAGTGATTCCGCCGACATTTTGCCGTTGGGACGTTCTTGCAATTCATAATTGACCCGTTGGCCTTCGTTCAGCGTCTGCATGCCCGCAGCTTGTACGGCCGAGATGTGCACGAACGCGTCGGAGCCCCCTTCGTCGGGTACGATAAATCCATAACCCTTGGTCGGGTTGAACCATTTCACGGTTCCAGTAGCCATATTCAAGTATCCTTCAAATTTAACAATAGTTCCGCGACGCCACCGGCAACGCGGGGTCTCAGCTCACTGGAATTGGGGTAGTTTCGAATGGCCGATCCGACAAGGAGGGCGCTTAACGAGCTAAAGCCCGGCATCTGGCGTTCTGATAAGTCAGTTATGGGCGCTCATAGGGCCGGATGCAAGCCTAATAGCGCGGAATAGTTTTCAATCCATGAGGTTGGATTGCCGTTCACTTGCCACCGTTCAGCCGCAAAAAAATGCCGCGGGCGACGGCCAACGCATCGACCTTCGGCATGCCGGGCTTGAGACGTGGATCGTAGAGCGCCTGGACCATCATTTCGTCGTATTTCGTCAGATCCCAAATCTTGTTGCGATCCTTGAAGCTGGTGGGGAAGTCTTCCTCGGTATCGTTGGGCAATCCGAGGATTTGGGTGAACTCCTCAAGCAGGCATACTTTCCAATGTTCGTACGGTAATTCCGCGGGCATGGTAATTACCGCCCAGTTGATGCGCCCTGGCGCTTTGGGATTGGACTTGGGCGAGGTGGCATTCAAACGTGCCGCGCAATAGGCGCCTCCGGCGTAGAGCGCTTTCAGCTGTTCGGTCGAGTTGTTGAAGTATTTTTTGGTGCGTTCGGGCAATTCCTTCAGCGGATAGAAAAAGACCAACAGGTTGATACCGGACTTTTTGGCGTCGAAGCCCGGCGGCAAGCGGCCTGCTTTCGCCATTTGGTAGGAATAACGAAGTTCGATCGTATGTTTCGTCAGCTTGCGGAGCCGTTGCATAACCTGAGCGAACAGCTGCTCGAATTTTTCGGTCGTCTTGCCCTTGATGCCGACCCTGATCGGCTTTGCCCATTTACGGATATAGTTGTAGGGCTTGCCCGACTTCCCGCCGCCGAAAGCGATGATCTCGAAGTTTCGAAGGATATCGGCGTGGGAGATTTCTTTCTTTTGCGGCGATTGCGCGCCCGCTGGCAGGGCCAAAAGAAGCATGAAGAAAGCTGCCGCGAGGGTGCGCATCACTCAGATATCCAATTCGCCCGCGAATTCCGCATTGTCCTGGATATATTGGTAGCGCTTTTCGGCCTTGCGACCCATCAGGCTTTCGACGAGCCGCGCGGTTTTACGTTGCGCCGGTTTGTCGTCGCCGGCGGGCACCGCGACCTGCAACAGGGTGCGGCTGCTCGGATCCATCGTGGTCTCTTTCAATTGGCCCGGCGGCATTTCACCTAGGCCCTTGAAGCGGCTTACATCGACCTTGGCATTCGCTTTGAATTCGCTTTTTAGCAGCGCGTCCTTGTGTTTGTCGTCGCGGGCAAAGAAGGTTTTGTTGCCCTGGCCCAGCCGATAGAGCGGGGGTTGCGCGAGAAATAGGCGCCCCTCCTGCACCAGGCCGGGCATCTCCCGGTAGAAGAACGTCATCAATAGCGAGGCGATGTGGGCGCCATCCACATCCGCGTCGGTCATGATGATGACGCGCTCATAGCGGAGCTTTTCGATGTCGAAATCGGCGCGCGTGCCGCAGCCCAGGGCTTGAATGAGATCGGTCAGTTCCTGATTTTGGTTAAGCTTGTCGGCGGACGCGCTGGCCACGTTCAAAATTTTGCCGCGCAGGGGCAGCACCGCTTGCGTCGCGCGGTCGCGGGCCTGTTTCGCGGAGCCGCCGGCACTGTCACCCTCGACCATGAAAAGTTCGGTGCCTTCGGACGTGCTCTGGGTGCAGTCGGCGAGCTTGCCCGGCAGGCGGAGCTTACGGGTAGCACTTTTGCGCGCGAGATCTTTAGACGTGCGCCGGCGTTGACGTTCCTCGGCGCGTTCAAGGGCGCGCTCGATCAGGTCCTTAACGCCTTCGGGGTCGGCCGAAAGCCAAATCTCGAAATGATCGCGCAGGATGCCTTCGACCAGTTTCGCCGCTTCCGGCGAGGAGAGCTTGTCCTTGGTCTGACCTTGGAATTGCGGATCGCGGATAAAAACCGACAGCATGATGCAGGCGCCGCCCAGGAGATCGTCCGCGGTGATGCGGCCGATCTTCTTTTCCCCGGTGAGGCTGCCGTAATTTTTTAGCCCCCGTGCAAGTGCTGTCCGAAGCGCGCTTTCATGGCTGCCCCCTTGGGGGGTCGGGATGGTGTTGCAATAGGAATTGACGAAGCCGTCCTCGTCCTCGGGCCATGAGATCGCCCATTCCACCTTGTCAGCTTCGTTGCCGTTGGCGGCGCGGCCGGAAAAGGCTTTGGTCGTCAGCGTGCCACGGGCGCCCAGCGTCGCTTCGAGGAAATCCTCAAGCCCGCCCGGGAAATGGAGCGTGTCTTTCGCGGGAGGTGCGTCCTTGGCGCCCAAAAGCTTTTCATCGCAGCTCCAACGGATTTCGACGCCACGGAAGAGATACGCCTTGGAACGCGCCATGCGGTACAGCTGAGCCGGATTGAACCGGGCCGCGTCGCCGAAAATCTTTTTGTCCGGGGTGAAGGTCATCAAGGTACCCCGGCGGTTGGCCGGTGCCTTGGCCTCGGTGAGTTTGCTCTTAGGTTTGCCGCGTGAGTAATCCTGGGTGAAAAGCTTCCGATCGCGCGCAACCTCGACCCTGAGCTTTTCCGAGAGCGCGTTGACCACCGAAATGCCGACACCATGGAGGCCGCCGGAGGTGGCGTAAACCTTGTCGTTGAACTTGCCGCCCGAGTGCAGCGTGGTCAGGATCACTTCGAGCGCGGACTTGTTCTTGAACTTCGGATGCGGGTCGACCGGGATGCCGCGGCCGTTATCCTTGACCGTTACCGAGCCGTCGCGGGCGAGGTCTATCTCGATCCGGCTCGCATGGCCCGCCACGGCTTCGTCCATGGAATTGTCGAGGACTTCTGCGAGCAGGTGATGCATCGCCTTTTCGTCGGTGCCTCCGATATACATGCCCGGGCGACGCCGCACCGGCTCCAATCCCTCCAAAACCTCGATATCCTTGGCCGAGTAGCCGCTGCCTCGTTTCGGTTTTTTGGCCGCCGCCGCTTCGAAGAGATCGGTCATTTTTTTTCCTGGCTGTTTCGCTTTTGGGGTCGATTTGGGATTGGGTTTCCGCGTTGATTTCCGGGCCGGGCTTTTTTTCGTCGCCGCTTTCGCCTTTTTAGCTCGAGGCTTGGACGATTTCGCCGCCGCTGCCATTTTGGCCGGCGCCGATTTCGATTTTTTCCGTTTCGCCGTCGTCACCTTTGACTTCGCTGTCCTGGGCCGTGCCGCCATCTCTGCCTCGCCCCCGGATTATAGGGGTGAAAACACGGCAATCAAGCATCATCCTGTGGTTTTTTACGATTTAACCACAATATGTTGCGGTTTTTCAGGGGTATCGGGACGCAGCTCAGGCGTCGAGGCAAGCCTGAGTTGGCGACCAATTGTTGCGATAGTCGCTTGCGAATTTGAGAGCGAAAACCGGATTTAGCGTGCGAGCTCCTGGCTCACCACCGTCTCTAGAGCCGCTGCGACCTGTTGGGAGATTTCGTCTCCTGCCCCGTCGATGCGCTGCTGATAGACGATCCGCAACGCTGCCAGATGTTGATCGACGACTTCCTGGCGTATGGGCGTGGAGTCATCCTTCTCGACGATGTAGCGGCAGAACGAAGACCCTATGCGCGATACCAGCGGAAAGCCCATGGTGGTTCCGAGGCCTCGCAAATTATGGATGCGGCGGAACAGCGCCTGCAGGTCGGTCTGGTTCCCGGTTTGTTGAAAGATTCCGGACAAGCGGTCCAATTCGCCGAATTCCTCTTCGAGGCCGGCCACGAATTCCTGCGCGACATTGGCGATGATTTCATCCGCACTCTTGATCTGCTTTGCCGTATCGATCCGTCCGTCGCGCTTAACCTTCGCTGCGATCGACAATTCGGGTTGGGTAATCTTTGGTTCTGCCATTTTTTTCTGCCTTTTTCTTTCTGAAAGGTAAGAGAGTTCGCCGTTATTAGCGAATGCGAAGAACTTTTAAGATTGATCAGAATATGCCCGTCGAAGGCACCTCTGTAGGCCGCACTTTTCTGCGGTTTTGCCCCTGATAAGATTCATCGTTGAGGCGGCGGCGGCAGGGGCCGAAATAACCGTCGCCGGAATTTACGAAGGGTCGGTTGTTCTCGATAATCGACACCAGCCGCTTGTGGAGCGCGTCAGCCGAGATCGGCTTGACCATGAATTCGGTGATGCCGAAATCCCGAGCGGCGAGGACGCGGCTGACCTCGGCAAATCCCGTCAGCATGATGATCGGCACGAAAGCATTGGGCGATTTGGGGTCGGTGCGGATGCGTTTGACCATCGTTGGCCCACCGTCTTCTTCCATATCCCAATCGGTGATGATGAAGTCGGGGTGACGAAGATAGTATTCGTCATATCCCTCAGCGCCGCTGGCGGCCATATGGATTTCATTGACGCCCAGCGCCTGGAGCGCAGATTCGAGCAGCCGTCGCATCATGGAGCTGTCGTCGACGACCAATCCCTTCAATGGAGAGAAATCATATCCGCCCAACATAGTTCAAAGAACTTCCCCGATCTGCCGGACTACCGCCGCAAACCCGTATTCGCTCGAATTGTTCCTACACCAATCTCTGCCCCGGCCGGACCGTATCAAAATTCGATAGAATTGTCATAAATTTTCATTGAAATTTAACCATAACCTCAACGTCTGATAGAGGCTATTGATATATAATGCTCTTTCAGGGCGAGGATTGTCGGGGTGCTGCGGGGGGCGGGGCAAAATCCGCGATTTTCGTTAACCAACATACGAATTAAGCTGCCATAAGACAGCCGTCGGAAGGTCTAACGAGGCGTTGGCCTCAAGAAACGTTCTTGAGGTCGAGCTCCAAAATTCCCTGAGCGCCGGCCGCTTTGAGCTTGGGTATGAGGTCGCGTACTTGGGTCCGCTCGACGACGGTTTCCATCGCCACCCAGGCCTTATCCGTCAGCTGGTTGACTGTCGGTGCGTGCAAGCTCGGCAATTGCGCGGCGACCTCGTCGACCGCATCGGTGGGCACGTTCATCTTCAAAAGCACCTTGTGGCGAGCGGCCAGTGCTCCTTCTAGCATCAGCGCAATCTGGTCGATTTTCGCCTTTTTCCAGGGATCGGCCAGCGCCGCCTTATTGGCGATCAGAACCGTGTGGGTGTGCAAGAGATCGCAGACGATCCGAAGCCCGTGGGCGCGGATAGTGGTGCCCGTTTCGGTGATTTCGACCGCGGCATCGGCGAGGCCCTCTACCACTTTGGCTTCGGTTGCGCCCCAGGAAAACTCCACCGTGGCATTGATGCCGCGCTGTTCCAAATAGCGTTTGGTGTAGTTCACCAGTTCGGTGGAAACCACCTTGCCCTCCAGGTCCTCGACCTTTTGAATCGGGCTGTCCTTGTCCACTACGAGCACCCAGCGGCAGGGTTGGTCGGAGGCCTTGGAATAGACCAGGTCGGTGACCACTTCCACGTCGGCTTCGGTTTCCTCGATCCAGTCGATACCGCAGAGCCCTACATCCATGGTCCCACCGGCGACGTAGCGGCCCATTTCCTGCGACCGTACGAGGGCGCAGCTGATTTCCTCGTCGTCGATGGACGGGAAATAGTTGCGCGAGCGCTGACGAATGTTCCAGCCCGCTTGGGCGAACAGATCTACCGTGGCGTCTTCCAGGCTGCCCTTTGGAATTCCGAGCTTTAGCTGGGTCATTGTTTGCCTCAGGGTTTATCTCAACTCACTTTTCGTGAAGTGCGGGGATGGTTATAGAAAATTTTCGCAAGCGACAAGCCAAAAAGCCGGATTTTCGGATTGTCGCCGCGGTGAATATTTTTTGGTATGCGATACCGTCCCGTAGTACTGTCCCGGTGATCAGACACCGGTCGAGGTTATTCATGCGTTTAAAATTTTGCCTGTTGGTCGTTCTTTTGGCAGGCGTTGCCTTCTCCGCTCCGGCGAGGGCCGACCGGAACGTTTTATCGGAAAAGGCGAAAGCCGCGTTGATGGCTGCCAAGCCGGTGCGCGGGGCGCCGGTCAACCGTCAGATTTTCGACGGGAAGCCGGTGCTGGTGGTGTTTTTCGCCAGTTGGTGACTGGGCTGCCGGCGGGAGTTCGTGGAACTCCGACAATATCTACATGCACACGGCAAAGATTCGATCGGCATTATCGGCGTGAGCTGGGCCGAGGATCGATTTGGCGACCCATCCGAAAGCCGCCTTCAGCGGATCGCGGCATTTATCGACCCAAAAATACCGGTGGTCCGCGAGACCGACGATCTGGTTAAGGCCTTTTCTCCGTTGGAGCAGGTGCCCGCAAATTTCGTCTATAACCGTAGCGGCAAGCTTATTTATGGCGATGGATCGCCGAAGCTGATGACCAAGAAACAGCTCGAAGGGCTGCTTGCTGGGTCCAAATAAGTAATTTCCGGCTTTTTCGGTATCTCGATACCCTCGCCACGGTGGAAAAAAGCCGGCGGGGGGAGGAAGCCGCCGGCTTTTCGTTAACGCCCAGGGGAGGGCCTAGGCGCTGGGGATGAGGGAATTAGTCACCGGAATAAACGGTGTCGTATTCCCACTGGGAGATGCCTTCCATTGCCTGGGCGCTCGACATCGCGAACGGAAGCGCAAGCGACAGGGCAAACAGGGCGGCCAGAGAATATCGTTTGATAATGCTCATAAGGTCTCTCCTTAGGTCTCGGTTGAAGTTGATTTTATTATGCCGAGACAGGCAGAGAATTCACTTAAACTTCAGTAACATGGATCGGGCACGCGATAGCGAATCCGTTATATATTCGTGAACGGATCAGGCGATTTCGTGAGCGTGTTTGATCGGTCTGGGGCTGGAATTCGACCCGCAGGGGTTTAGGCGAAATAGTCCTGAATTACCCCGAGAATTACCCCTCCAGCTTCAGCTCCTGCTGATAGCTGCGCCAGCGTTTGGCGTAGTTGGACGAGGTGCGGGCGATCATGGCGCGGTGCTCGTCGCCGGCTTCCTTCACCACCTTGCCCGGCGAGCCGAAGACCACCGAATTGTCGGGGATTTCCTTACCCGGCGGGATAAACGAGTTGGCGCCGATGACGCAGTTGGAGCCGATCTTGGCGTGGTTCAGGATGATGCTGCCGATGCCGATCAACGTGTTGTCGGAAATCTCGCAGCCATGGAGCATGACCATGTGCCCGATGCTGACATTGTCGCCGAGCGTGCACGGGATGCCCGGGTCCGCATGGATGACGCTGCCGTCCTGGACCTGGCTGTTCTCGCCGATGGTGATCGGATCATTGTCGCCGCGAATGACGCAGTTGTACCAAATGCTGGCATTCTTCTTCATCACCACGTCGCCGATGACGATGGCGTTGTCCGCGATCCAGAAATCGTCGCCGTCGGTGGTCAGACGCTTTTCGCCAAGCGAATAAATCATGGGTGCCTCCCTCTTTTTGGAATGCTTTTGCCGTTGGCCTAGTGTTACTGTGTGCGACCGGACCCCGCAAGCGGGGAAAACGAGGACCAGATGCCGTTTAATGAGGCGAAAGACAGCATCACCGGGCAGCTCGATGCCCGTGTAGAGCAGGTACTGGAGGCATGCGTCGCGTGCGGCGAATGCCTGACGGTTTGCCCGATGACCGTGCCCGGCGAGATCGATGATTCCAATTCCGAAGAAGTGACCGCCGGCGTGCTCGACATTCTGCGTACCGGTTCCGGGCCGGCGGATGCGGAAAAGTGGGCCAGTCTCTGCAGTCATACGGGCAAATGCATCGATGCCTGCGACTATGGAGTCAATCCGCGTTTCATGCTCGGCATGGCGCGCCGCGCGATGAAGCTCGCCAAGGTTGCCCCCGAAGAACGCAGGGCAAAGGGCAAAGAGGACTTTGCCACGATGGTGAAGGGCTCGCGCGCCATGTCGCACATGCAGCTGTCAAAGGCGGAAATCAACAATTTCAGCCGACCGACCAAGAACGGCGAAACACCCGAGGTGGTGTTCTGGACCGGCTGCAATGTCTGGCGGACACCGCATATCGTTATGCATTGCCTCGACATATTGGATGGCATCGGCGCGCCGTACGAGGTGATGGGCGGACCGGGCAATTGCTGCGGCATCATTCAGCTCAGAACCGGAGACGATGAGAACGCGGTGCGCCAGGCGGGCACCACCAACGACCGTTTCGCAACCACCGGCGCCAAGGAGGTGGTCTCCTGGTGCCCCACCTGCCAGATGCAATTCGACGAGACCCTGTTCTATGAGGGCCACGAGGAACGACCTTACGATACATCTATCTTCGCAGGCTTCCTGGCGAGCCGCCTGGATGATTTAAAGAAAAAATTCACCCATCCGGTTCCGCGTAAGGTCGGCCTTCATCTCCACGGGGACATGGCGGGCGTCAATCACGGGGTACGCGACGTGCTGTCCGCCATCCCGGAATTGCAGATCATCGATTTCGGCCATGAGATGGCAGGCTATCAATGCAATTCGATCAAATCCGCATCAGCGAATAATTTCAAACTGGACGCCCGCAAGGCGCAACTTGATGCCGCCGCCGCTGCGGGCGTCGATACGCTGGCGGTGGTCTATCACGGTTGTTACCGGGATCTCTGCACCGCATCCGAGGAATACCCGTTCGAGGCGGTGAACTTTGTCGAGCTGATCGGCGAGGCCATGGGCATCACGCACCCTTCCAGCTTCAAACGCCTCAAGCTCCTAGGCGAAAGCGACAAGGTGCTCGACGAGGTCGGCCAGATGATCGCCCAAAACGCCCTGGATCCGGACGAGGTGCGGGCCGTGGTCGACACCGAGATGCTGGGCAAGAAATAGGGGGCTGGTTGCCCCATACACGGCCTGATGCGGCCACTGATCCTTAATAATGCTCATTTCCGTTACTGGACGGATTCCGACCTAAATTGTCGGGGCCCATTTCGAAAAACACCAATTCTCGACAAAATTAGCACCAAATTTCAACAATATGTTTCCCTAGGTTACTTAATCCCGGCCTATATTCCGGGTGGGTATCTTGATAGTGCTGCGTGCGGTAACACATAGCTGCCCGTTTGGTTGCATGAATCGACTGGTTTGAAATTTGGAGCGAGCGTAATGAATTTTCCCAAGAGCAAAAAGATTTCGATGTTGCGAAATTTTGTCCGAAAGGTATGTCCCGTAGTCTTGCTGTTGATGTGCGGGTTGGCGGCCACCAACTCGGTCGACGCAAAGGCAAAGGACTGCGGCGGTAACGGCCAAATTGCCTGCACGACCAAAAACGCTTCGAAATCGAACACCAGTCCGTGGTGTCCCGGAGGCTCGTTCATCAATGTTTTCGATGGCAGTTGTTACAGGTGTCCCGGAGGCTATTACCATAAGTACAAGGTCTTAGATGCCCGGATCGCAGGCGTTTGTTACAGGGACGGGTACAAACAGATCGCATGGCCCTCCGAGCATTCGTGCTGGGGTGGATGGATCGATACGAGCAACCGGAAATGCTACAAATGTCCGGGCGGCTATAGCCACGATCTACGCCAACATCATTACAACAAAGGCGTCTGTTACCGTTACGTAGGTGCCTCGACTAAGAAGGCCAACAAACAACGTGCGTTGTTTTGCCCGAAAAACCATTTTTTCGATGCACGCAAAGGGGGGCAGTGTTGGTCCTGTCCGAGCGGTTTCAACCGCAATAGCAAGGCGCTCGACGATCATGGCACAGCCGCCTGCACGGCCAAAAGGCCTTGTGACGAGGGTCTGTTTCACGTCGGAAACAAATGTCAAAAAGATCGCCGGCCTCTTAATTGCGGCCGAAAAGGCCAACAGGCTTGCAAACTCTGGGAGTTCGTTCCGTCTTGCGCGAAGGGCCTGATGGAAAGCCCCACACAGGGCGGCAAGTGCGTGACGGCGCCGAAAAACGTCGCGCCGTTTTTCGCGACGCTTGCAGACACGGCGAAATTCGTGACCGACGGCGTCCAAAATTTTCGTGCCAGCTGCGCCGCGCAGGCCGCCAAGTCTAATCTCAGCATGCCCGCGGTCAAGAATTCCTTGGCTAAGAAAGGGCAGTTCACCGCCGGTACATGCACAGCCGGCGTCGCCGCCGGCTTTGCCTGCGGGGCGGTTCAAATGTTCGATATTTTCGACGCTCTTGCCCAAATGGGGAAGGAAGGTCAGGGAATCCTCAAGAGTATCGAAAACGACTTTAACAAATGGGCCAAATCCGGGCCTTGTGCGAAAGCCGTCGGGCCGTGGAACGCACTACCCATGATCCGGCCTTGCGTAGCGCTTTGGGGACGGCCACCAGGGCGTCCTGTGCTGCCAGCTTGATGATGTATGGCGATACTATTCAGGACAATATTTGCCTCGCCGAGGCGTCCGCTGCAGGCGCGTTCGATATCAAGAGGCGGCCCGAGGTGAAGACCTGTCGAAATGTCGGGCGCGTTGTCTACGTGGTTACCGAAACGGCACTGTCGACATGGATAATTTCGAAGCTCTCCGGACCGTTTAAGAAGAAATTCAAGAAAATTCTACTGAAGCGGCGTGCCAAGAAAGACGCGGCGCTCTCTGCAAGAGCCGAAAAGTTGTTCGGCAAAAAAGTCTCCGGATTCGACGAATATTTGCTCGAAAAATCCGAACGATCCGTCGACAAGATTTTCAAGATTATGAAGGTGGTTGGCGCGATAAATACGATCGCCGGCGCAGAACAGAAGGTCAGCAAAATTCCGGCGTGCACAAAAGATTGGAGCGCGGCGGAAAAACAAAAGGTTGCGCGCGCGCATTTCACCGGTACTGGGGGCGGCCCTGATGATCGTCCCGTGAGCAAACCGATTCCGGCTAGTTCGAAGTCGCTGTTCATGTATGGCGTCCAGAAGGACGGCAAGCTGTTGATGTACGAGTTGAACAAGGCGTTCCACTGGCATCAACACGCGGCAGAAATCGGTACCGGCTGGCGACAGACTTTCCGCGATCGAATCTTTACCGGCGGGCCCGGCGAGTTCTACGGCATCAAGCCGGATGGCAAACTTTTGTATTACCGTTGGGATTTCGCCGGCCGCAAATGGTCGATCGCAGGCAAGGAAATCGGCACCGGTTGGCACGAATTTGCCGATGTGTTCAGCGGCGGTGGCGGGGTCGTCTATGCGATCCGTACAAATGGCGATTTGCTCGGCTACCGTCACGATAAGAACGGCAAATGGGTCGTCGCCGGCAAAAAGTTCGGAACGGGTTGGCATGGCAATGTGCGCCAGTTCGCCGGCGGCGATGGCGTGATTTACGTGCAGCGTGGTGACGGCCGCCTCGATTATTTCAAGCATTCGCCGCGGTTCGAATGGATTACGACCAACCGCACTTTTGGTAACGGTTGGAATTCTGCGGCCATGGTAACGGCACTCGGCGGCGGATGGATCGCCATGAGCCGGCATGACGATAAATTTATGCTGTATCGACATGATTTGGGGCTCAATTGGCGTATTACATCGCGGCCTATCGATCACGGTTGGAGTGCGCGTTTCGGCAATCTGATCATGGCGTCCAAGGAGAAGATTAAGATTCCCGCCGTCCCGTTCAATCCGGACCATGGTTGGACCAAATTGCCGCGTAAGTTCATCGATGTCGGCGGTGGAAGTGACGGCACCGTTTGGGCGGTCGGCACCGACAAAGCCGCCTATGAGTGGGGTGCACGGGGATGGATCAAACGACCCGGCCCGCCGCCGCTACGGCGCATTGACGTCAAGGGCTATCAAGAAGTCTGGGCCGTAGCAGAAAACGGCGAGATCTGGCGCAGCCGTTACGGGCAGTGGAAAAAGATGCCCGGCACAGCCCGAGATGTCGGCGTTGGGGCTGGCGGTCATGTCTTTATCGTCGGCACCGACCGTAATCCCTATTTCTGGTACCAAGAGAAATGGGTGCGTCGACCCGGTTCCGGTCAGGACACCATAGACGTCGATCCGTTCGGCAATATCTGGATCGTCAACGCAAGCAACATCATCTGGCGCTGGCATCAAAACGGTTGGCACGAAATCAAGGGGCTAAAGGCGCGGGACGTCGCGGTTGACCCGTCGGGACGTGTTTTTGTTACCGGGGTCGATGGGCGAGGTTACCAATGGCGCGGCGGTAACAATTGGCACCGCAACCCATCGTCGGGGGCGCAGGTATCCGTGACCGCAGTGCCCGCGGGGCCGTTGACCGTCAATTCTTCGAATGAAATTTGGAAGGTTAAATAGCTACAGGCTATCTGATCGTAGTGCGAGGGTATCCGGGTTCATTGGCAATGCGTTCAATGAACCTGGAACCTCGAGCTGGTGCTTCATCTCGAGCCGAAAATCTAAGTCGGCGCTCCGTCCGGATTAGCGACCCTCCAAGCACGCCCTGATCCGCCCGATCCCCTCGGCGAAATTGCGTATCCAGCAGTCCCACGCGATCTACTTTCACGCACGGCATGGTCTCGTTTGACAACACTTGAATAACTGTTTAAGTGTTTGTGTGAAATGAAAATGGATTTGCATGCGCACCAGAATTTGGAGTTGGCGGAGACATTCGGATTGCTGTCCGATCCGACCCGGCTCTCGATTATTCTGACTTGTTTCGATCGCGAGATTGCCGCCGGTGAGATCGCAAGCAAACTGGAGATTTCGCAGTCATTAGCGAGCCATCACCTGCGATTGTTGCGCGGAGCTCGAATGCTGAAATCGGAACGACGGGGCAAGCAAATTTTTTACGAGTTGGCGGACGACTGCGTTCGCGATGTCCTGACAATTATGACCGGACACCTTTTTACTCACGACCATCGTGACACCGAACTGGCAAAACAAGGAGAAAGCTAATGGTTACCGTAACTCAGCAAAAGTGCGCATGTTCCGACTGTGTGTGCATCGTCGACATCAAAGAGGCGCTGAAGCACGACGGCCAGAATTACTGCAGCGAGGCTTGCGCGAACGGGCATCAATCGGGCAGCGGCTGTAGCCACGATGGCTGCAAGTGCTGCGGTTAACGCTCTATCGCTCTAATGACCGATAAATGATCGGCAAATAATCGGCAGGCTTGGCGGGGCTGTCCCGCGCCAGGTCGACAGATATTCTAAGCTTTTAAGAGCGGTTACCTACAAGGCCGGATCGTCGTCGACGTACCGTGGATTTGCCAAAACGTTACTTGGGTCATAGTCGACGCCGCCATCCCGCCGCTCCTCTACGCTGCGATGGAACAGCGATCTCGGGGGAATAACCCGCTGTTCTGCGCCACGTAAACGCCATAAGCCTTCATATGACTCATTGATCCTGTCGACTGCTTCCGGTGCGGCTTAGTCTATCTTCTTGCCGCGTTTCACTGCTTTCGACATCATCCAACGAAGCGCGCTGTTGGCCAATCCGCGCTTGAGGTACCAACCGCCGGCGTCGGAACGAAACCGCGCATCGATGGAAGATTTGCGGAGATGTCTGTTTTCAGACGGACGCGGACGTTAAGGGTTCATCGGCGACTGTGCTCATTTGAAATATTTGCTGCATTTGGGATAGGTGTAGGCCGCAACCGTACCGGCGACGCCGGTCGGATCGACGATGGAGGCGATCATAGCCGCAACCCGCGCCATGTCCTCTTTCGTCACCGCATGTTTGGCCTGTTTGCCGGCCTGAAAGGCCTTCCAGGTTGCGCCTCCGACCTTCTTCGCTTTCTTGGCGGCATCGAGCGCCTTTTTCACATGTTTGGCTTCCTTGATTTCGTCCCAGGCCTTTTTCATCTCCTCGTATTTTTTTCGTAACTTGGAGAGCTCTTCCGCATCTTCGGCACCCTCGGCCGCTTCTTCCGCTTCGCCGGAACTACCTGCGGTGGCGATATTCATCGCCAACTTGCCGACCGAAGCAACCTGACTGAAGACAATCTTGGCGCAGGTCTTGGAATTCTTCGCTGCCCCCATACCGCAATTGACCCAGCCCCGTGGCTTGTCGCCCCAACAGACCGGGCCGACGCCGTCGAAACCGCGCTTGCAATTCTTGTAGCAAAGCCCGGCATCCTTCTCATGGCCGCGGCTGCATTGGCCTGTCTTGGGATGGCCGATATAGATTTTCTTGGCGCAAGATAGGTCGATGCCTTTGTTCAAGCCGTAGCGATGGCAGTTCGGCACGTGAGGCCGGCAAATGCAGCACCCGAAACTGTGATAGCCCCGCTTGCATTTGGGGTAGTAGATCAAGCCGTTTTTCTCGCAATTGCCCTTGCCATGATCATGCTCGCATCGGTGGCGCATCCCGTGATCGTTCAAAGCATCGCCGAACTTCCACGGATAACCGGCACCGCGGCCATATTCGGCATGGCGGCAGAACAAACCTTGGTTCGAAAATCCTCTGGGGCAGACCGAATGGCAATCGAAGCCAAACCGCTTGGTGCCCTTGCGGCACTTTTTGTAGCAAAGCAGACCGATCCGGTTCTCGTCGTGCTTGCAGGCCTTCGGAATCGTGCCGACGCCTCGGCCGTAACTATCCTTCCAACAGAATTTCTGAGCCTGCGCCTCCGAGCCGAACCCGACCGAGAGGAAAAGAGCCATCAGAACCGTGATCGCAATTCGCCGCACCATGCTGTCCTCCCTTATTTGCCTTTGGCCAACGCCGCCGCATGGGCGTGGACCGCTTCCGATTGGGCATGCAGGGCTTCGAGCTGTGCTTTCTCTATTGCGCTGTTGAGTTCGCCGACCAGCTTAAAGAAAGCTTCGGCTTGTTTGGCGTGTTCCTTGTTCGTGGAATCAAGTGTCTTAAACGCCTTGCCGAGGGCGGCTTCGGCTTCCGCGCGATTTTTTGCGACGGCCAAAATTTTCTGCGATAGCGCTTTGGATTGGCGGTAATGCTCGACCAACGCCAACGACGCGGCTTTCAATTTGGTCATCGACGCTTTCATCTTGGCGCTATCGGCCTGGGCCGGCGTTCCCGAAATCGCCCCATATAGAAATATCGCTAAAAATCCGACACCGAAGGCCTTCCTGATCCCGACAATCATCCGCCATCCCCTTAAACGATTTTTATCCGGATGAATGATATCGGGTGGGTAAGGCAGCGACAAGATTCGAGCGGACTCCAACAGGTTTTCGGGTCGGATAGGAGTTGCTGCGACAGACAAGTGGTTGCTTCCGCTCAGGAGCGGATGTGGCCTCTTTTAGAGAGAATCGGACGTTGGGATCGGCGTAATGTAGGATCAGTTTCTTGCCAAAAGCAGGAATGCTCTGTGGTCGCACTTTGAAGCAAGGTGGCTACCGTCCTAGTAGGTCGATCAGCGAAAGCGTATCAAATCTACGATTTTTTCCCACAGCCAAGCTACCATACAAATTGCTAAAAGAACGCCCACAAAACAAACGAACAGAACAAAGCCGAATAGAATTATGCCCAATCCCTCTCGGAATTCCGGACTGAATATATAGGAAATGAAGGGAATATTCAGCGAGTGCACGTACGAAATAAAATCAAAAATTGCGCTCAATAAGATCGATAAAACGATGACGCCGATGATGGCGCCAAGTATACCGCCGCCAAAAGTTTCGGCGATTGCTATTCTCGCCTTACGCGGTATGTCGTAAATATCAACGTCATCCGCATCTACTTCTGAATAATGTCCCTCTTTATCTTCGCGCGGCATAAAACTCTCAATTCGATGAGGTGCACCAATAAATAACCCAACTGTTCGTAGCATTTTGGCGAGGCAATAGCTCGTTCGTGATAGTAAATTTATACCGGTCTAAACGATGATGGAAATTGGATTAAGGGTGAGATGCACCCACCACTGCTGCAGGCACCTAATATCCGGTCCGGGGTCAATAATAGACCTAATTCCAGCGATATTTAATCGCCCGCTTCTGCTCATAAGTGGACGGCTCGGGCACCCCATATTGCCGCTTTAGCCGTCTCCCAAGCACTCCCTGATCCGTCCGATCGCCTCGACGATGTTTTCGGTCGAGTTGGCGTAGGAAAAGCGGATATAGCCTTCGCCGTACTCGCCGAAGGCGGTGCCGGCGACGGTGGCCACGTGGGCTTCTTCCAGGAGCTTGTTCTGTAACTCCTGGGCGCCGAGGCCGGTGCCTTCGATATTGGGGAAGGTGTAGAAGGCACCGCCGGGATCGACGCAGCGGAAGCCTTCGATCTGGTTGAGCTCGCGGACGATGACCTTGCGGCGCTCGTCGAAGGCGGAGACCATTTCATGGACCGCGTCCTGGGGACCTTCGAGCGCGGCGATACCGGCGAACTGGGTCGGCGCGTTGACGCAGGAATGGCAGTTGATGGCGAGGCGTGTCGCCACCGGGGCCAGCTTTTCGGGCCAGACCGCACAGCCCAGGCGCCAGCCGGTCATGGCGTAGGTCTTCGACCAGCCGTCGAGGACGATCAGCCGGTCGCGGAGTTGCTCGTAATTGAGCAGGCTCACATGCTCGCGGCCTTCGTAGAGCATCTGGCTGTAAATCTCGTCCGACAGGATCGCCACCTCGGGCCAGTTCTCGAGCCCGGCGAGAAGCTTCTCGAACTCGTCGCGGGGCACCGCGCCGCCGCATGGATTGGCGGGGCTGTTGAGGATGATCAGCCGGGTGCGCTCGTTGATCTGGCCCAGCACCTCGTCGGCGGAAAAGGCGAACTCGTTTTCCTCCCGCAACACGATGGGAACCGGCTTGGCGCCGGAATATTCAATCACCGAGCGGTAGATCGGGAAGCCGGGGTCGGGATAGAGGATCTCCGCGCCGGATTCGCCGAACATCAGAATGCAGAAGAACATGGTCGGCTTGCCACCCGGCTGGACGACGACGCAATCGGGATTCACCTCGGCACCGTGACGGCGATGAAAATCGGCGGCAACCGCTTCGCGCAGCGGCACGATGCCGTTCGCCGGGGTATAGCCGTGATGGCCGTCCTGCAACGCCTTGATCGCCGCCTCGACCACATGGGGCGGGGTTTTAAAGTCGGGCTGGCCGATGCCGAGATTGATGATGGGCTTGCCCTCGGCTTCGAGTTCTCCTGCCCGGGCCAGCACTTCGAACGCGGTCTCGGTGCCGAGCCGCGTCAAATTCTCGGCGAGTTTCATGGGAATCCTCTCAGTGGGTCTCAGCGGGTCTCAGCGGGTCGCGGTTACTTGATCGCGTTCGGGTTGATCGGCGAGCCGGTGCCCTTGGTGATGTTGAGTGGCGGGGCGCAGAAGAAGAACTCGTAGACCCCGTCCTCGGCGCAGTCGTCGGCGAGTTCCTTGACGTAGAAAATTTCCCCATGCGTGACGCCGAGCGCCGGGATCGATACCCAGTGGAACGGCTGATTGGCTTCGTCCGTTTCGTTCGGGCGCACCTCGATGCCCCAAGTGTCGGTGCAGATCGCGGCGATTTCCTTTTCGGCGATCCAGTCGCAGCTTTCGAAGGCGAGGCCCGGAGCGTCTCCGCCCGCATAGCCGCCCCAATCCTTATCCGCCAGGCGCTGTTCCATCTGGCCCGTGCGCACGATGACGAAATCGCCGCGCTTCACCTCGACCCCCTGGGCGTCGGCGGCGCCGTCGAGATCCGCCTTGGTGACCGCATAGCCGTCTTCGAGGAAGTCGACGCCTTTGTTCCTGGCGATATCGAGTAGGACGCCGCGGCCCACCATACGGTCGCGGAAATTCTCGATGCCGCATTTATGGGCGCCGAAGCTGTCGACCAGCGACGCGTGGTAGCCGTTCCACATTTTGTCTTCGAGGAAGATATGGGCGAGCGCGTCCCATTGGGTCGCGGTCTGGGTCGGCAGATTGATCGCGTCGTCTGCGTAGCGGAGGTTGTTCGGCAGTTCGTCCTGATTGCCGGCGAGGGCATCGGTGCCGGTCGCCAGCATGGTATGGATCGGATTCCAACGCTGGCCGAAGAGGCCGCTCTGCGGGCCGTCATTATCCAGCGGCAGGCCGAGGGCGAACACCTTGCCTTTGCGAACCAGTTGGGCCGCGGCGACGATGTCCTCGGGCTCGATGAAATTAGTGGCGCCGTACTCGTCGTCCGGACCCCATTTGCCCCAGCGCTTGAGCTCGTGGCCTTTGGCGATAACGTCTTCGCGTGAGAATTTTCCACCCATGACAGCGTCCTCCCTCTCGGTGTTTTGCACGCATAGTGTCGAGGGCCCCGAAGACTGTCAACGGACGTGAGGGCGGAGCTTTGCCGCACCGCCTATGCGCCGCCGAGGCGCGAAATCTCGCCTTACATATCCTTGCCGCCGTCGGGCCACGGGTTGGCCCAGGCGTCGTTTTGCAGGAGCCCCTCATGCCAGCGCGCCACATTGGCAAAGCCGTCGAGGGGAAGCTTGGCGGAGCCGGCGCTCGGCAGGAAGGCGGCGATACCGAAATCGGTCAGCGTCAACCGGCTGCCGACGACGTAATCGTTGCCGGCGAGATGATCGTCGAGCACGCCCGCGAATTGCTGGAAGAAGCCCGATGCATCGTCGATTTCCTCCTGATTGCTTGCGCCGAGATCGAAGGTGGGTTTGACGAAATTCTCCCATAGGAGCCGTCCCGCATGGCGCGAGAAATGGGCCAGGTCCCACGCCGCCCAGCGCAGGGTTTCCACCTGTTCCGCGTCGTTCTGGGGGCCGAAATCGCTGCCGGCCTTCTGGGCCAGATGCAGCATGATCGCGTAGCTTTCCCAGACATTGGTTTCGCCGTCGACCAAGGCCGGTACTTTGCGGTTCGGGTTGATGGCGGTGAATTCGTCGGACTTGTTCTCGCCTTCGCCGAGATTGAGCTTTACCAGCTCCACATCGAGGCCGAGATGTTTGGCGGCGGCCACGGGCCGGCGCGGGTTGGGGGTTTCGAAATAATAGAGCTTCATCGTTTGGTTCCTCCTCCTGAAACGAACGGTGATCGGTTAGTGCAATGTCCTGATTTCTCCGCCGGGCCCGGCATATTCGCGCAAATATGCGGGGGCAGGGGGCGTGGTGGGCCGATCCAATACCGGTGTCAGCCAATCCGCTGCGGCTTCGAGCGGTTGTCGGTTAAGGCGGCAATAGCGCACGCGTCCGCGCTTCTCCACGGTGACCAGCCCCGCCGCGCTTAACACCCGTACATGCTTCGAGACCGCCGGTAGCGACATCTCGAACGGGACAGCCAATTGCGAGAGCGGAAGCTCGTCTTCTGACACCAAAGCCAGCAAAATCGCCCGCCGGGTCGGATCGCCAAGGGCGCTGAAAGCAGCATCAATGCCGGATGTTTGGGACGTGGCCGATAAATAGTAAACCATATGGTTTACTAATAGGGATATGGGCGATGGTCAAGCCCTATGCGGCGGCTTTGTCCTTATGCGGGGGTGTATCCTCATCATCGGCCGCAAGGGCACGGAGTTTCGCCGCGGCCTCGCTGGCAATGACCGCAGCTCCCATGTCTTCGACCAGCTTGGCGGCTTCTTCGAGCGCCTCGGCGCGGGCTTCGGCATGGGCGCGGCGGCGGTCCCTGGGCCGGTGCGCTTTCTCGAAAGCGCATCGCAGTACTGCCGCCCCCGGTACGCGATCGTTCCTCCCCACTGACCGGTAAGGCCGGCTGCGTGATCGTGGCCGGTCTTGCCGGGCTTTTTTGGGCCCGTGCCCGGCAGGCGGTGAGGAAACGCCCCCGATCATCAACCATCCCAGCAGGGAGACACCCTTGTTTCAGTGGACCGAAAATCATGTGCGCACTCTGAAGCTGCTTTGGCAGCGCGGCGACAGCGCGCGGGAGATCGCGCTTCATATCGACGGCGCCTCGCGCGACGCGGTCATCGGCAAGGCACGGCGTCTGGGCCTCGCCCGCCGGCCGTCGCCGATCAAGATCAATCCGGCGCGAGCCTTCTTCAAACGCAACGGCTACTACCCGTTCGATCTCGGCTTTCCGGGCCCGCGCGAGTGCCTATGGCCGATCGGCGAGCCGGGGCAGGCGGGATTTCGCTTTTGCTGCAAGCGCCGGCGGCCGAGATAATCGAAAAAGGGCGACGGTAGCGGCGGCGCCACGTAATCCGGCCAAATTTCGGTAAAGAAGCGGGTGACGAAATTATAGTCGCCGGAGAGATATTCGATCTTCCACTCGATCGCCTGATCGCCGTCATAGCGGACGCTGACGCGGATTGTGAAGTTGCCGTGGGATCCGAAACTGACCAGCATGCAAGTGCGGGTCTTATGCTTGTATTGAATTTTGGTGATCGACAGGCGAAGGCGCTCTTCGCGAATTTCGATCACGTCGATTTCCGAATCCTCTTCCCAGGCCTGCTCGAAATGCGTCTCCAGCGCCCACTCAAAGAAGCGTCGCGGCGCTTCCTGTTCCGCCGCAACATCAACGAAATATTCCGGATAGACGAGCTGGTCGTCGAATTCGAGCTCGGTCTCGCGAGCCGGTGCGTTCATACCGCATTATAGGATGAAACCGACGGGTAATTGCAAGTAAAGAGTGTAACGGTGTGCGATGGTCAAAACATCGTTATCTGGGAACCGGTGCTTTCATTTGTCAGCCCCGCTGCCTATCATGCCGGTGACGATCGGTAAGGGAACCGGTGCAAGGACGATGATGCGGTATTTGGTAATCGGAACGTGGGCGCTGTGGCTGGCGCTAACGTCGGCGGCGTGGGCCGGGCCGAAAGAAGATTTTGCTGCGGGCCTTCAAGCCCATAAGGCCGGGGACAAAGTGGCCGCGGCTCTGTATTGGGAAAAGGCCGCCAAGGCAGGCCATTCGGAGGCGCAATTCGCGATCGGCGTTTCCTACCACCAGGGCAACGGGGTCAAAAAGAACTTTGCCAAGGCGCTGCACTGGTATCGCAAGGCGGCGCGGCAGGGAAATCCCAAAGCGGCGAACAATCTCGGCAATATGTATCTGAAAGGTCTCGGGGTCGTGCGCGACCGGGCCGAGGCTTTGATCTGGTATCGTAAATCCGCGCGCCTCGGCCACCCTGCGGGGCAGTTCAGTCTCGGCCGCATGTATGAACGGGGTATCGGCGTTGCCGGTGATCGGGACGAGGCAATCCATTGGTATAGGAAGGCCGCGGCGCAGGGCCTGAAACAGGCCAAAATACGGCTGCGAAAGCTGGGCGTTGCGTCCGACAGTGCGGCAAGCGGTTCGGGGAGCGGCGCGAGCGGGGCCGGTACCGCCAGAAGCGGTGCCTCGACGTCGGCGACCAAGGTCGAGCGGCTGCGGCAAAAAGCCAAGTCCGGCGACGCCAAGTCGCAAGCAAAGCTCGGTTTTCTTTACTATTCCGGAAAGCTTGGCCGAAGGGATTTCGAACAGGCAGCCTATTGGTGGCGTAAATCCGCCGAGCAGGAATACGCAGCGGCAATGGGTAATCTGGGGACGCTCTATCTTGCCGGCCGTGGCGTGCCGAAAGATCTGAATAAAGCGAAGTTCTGGCTGGAAAAAGCCGCGACGAAAGGCGACGCGTCGGCGAAAAACAATCTCGCCAAGATTTTAATGACCCAGGCGAAATATGAGGCCGCGCTCAGGCTCTCCAAGTCGGCGGTGAAATCGAAGCCCAAAAAAGGCCATTTCTGGGACACCTTGGCTACGGTTTTGATGAAGCTCGGCGAAAAACAAGCCGCCTACAAGGCTTGGGACAGAGCGCTCGAACTCTTGCCCGGCAATAAGAGTATTACTCGGAACGCGCGTAGATTCGGGTATCAGCGCTAGGCGCTTGGCTAGCTGCCGAACGGGCCCTTCATGGGTTGTTTTGGTTCCGGCGCGCGGAATTGCGGATAGCGCTCTTCGAACTTTTCGATCAGGGTTTCCAAGGCGTCGGACTTGTCCCGTTGGCCGAGGGTCTTGAGCTGGCCGCGACGAATTTTCATTCGCGCGTGCATGCCCGGGAGCCAGCGGTCGGTTTTCTCCTTATCGCCGATCCAGCCATAGATGGCCGCAAATCCGATCAAAAAGGAGGTTACCCCGTAGAGCCAGGCATCCGTGCCGCGGGTTTGCGCATCCGAATAGGTGAAACCGGCCGCGGTTAGAAAACATATGAATTTCATCGGCCCGGACCAAGGTGGGGTCAGGAAGGGGATGCAGTCCCGCGCGCCGTCGCGCCACAGATCGAGCGCGATTTCGGTGACGCGAATGGACTGCGACACGCCGTAGCCGAATCCGCCGCCGGCGATAAAGATCACGAAAAAAGTGCCGTACAGGTCGATGTAGCGGAACATTTCGTCCATGGAATTCCCCCAAAAGGGCCGTAATTCGAAAAATCGCCGCATCATGGTCTGCCCGGGAGGGGAGATCAATGGCCAATGGGCGCTCGCGATGTCCCCGCGGTCCCCGTCAGTTCTTTCCCAATTTCCGATTACCAACCCATCGAAGGAGTCCTCCCATGGCTTCCGAAGTCGAAATCTGCAATGCCGCCTTGTCGAAGATCGGCATCAGCGGCAATAACCGGATCACCTCACTCAGCCAGAACACCAAGAACGCCAAGGCGTGTGATGAACGCTATGCGACCTTGCGCGATCTGCTGCTCGAACAACACACCTGGAATTTCGCTACCAAGCGCCTGCAGTTAGCGGCATCCTCGACGGCGCCGTCTTACGAGTTCGAATACAGTTTTCCGCTGCCGCCCGACTGGATCCGCACCATCGAGGTCCACGATAACGAAAACGGTGCGCTCAAATATCGCGGTTCCAGCGGGACCGTCACAACCATTGCCAATGCATAAAGGAGACTCTCAATGGCACTTAAACTAGTCAAACCAAGTGAATTCGGCATCGACGTCGAATACTGGAATATCGGTTCCAATCAGGAAGATTTCAAAGGAGGCGGCAAGCAGATCGTTCTCTATGGATATTTGAATGAGAAGGCCCGCCATGACGGTGCACAGCCGTTGACGGCTGCCCAGGTGACCCTTGCCGGCGACGACTATGTTGCTGATCAGGACCGTGCCGGGGTCTATGCTTCCATCAAAGGCCTTGAGGATTGGGTCGGCGCTGAGGACGCGTAGAGCTGGCCAGGTTGCCGGCTCTCTTCTAAATCTCTGTGCGTTAAACGAATTTCCGGTCGGAGTGGAGCCCAGCGTTCTCCTCCGGCTGGCACAGAATATGAGATGCGGCGAATCCTGCTTGCGACCACCGTCGATCACTTTCCCCAGATTAAAACTGGATTCGCACGATAGCTGTCACGAGTATTTACGTAGCTACCTACTGTCTCGAATTTGAAAAAAATAAATTGGGATAAGCTGTTAAAGAGATGCCCTGAACCTATCCTTGCCGCCCTCGCTTCCCGCCGATATCATTCTTACGGTCAATCGTATTCGCGGGAGGGAGAGGGCGGATGCAGATTACTCCATTAAGTGAAACCCATGCTGCCGAGGTGACGGGCATCGATCTAAAGGCCAAGTTCGACCCGGCAACCGTTGAAAAGCTGAATAAAGCATTGGTGCGCCACATCGCGTTGGTATTTCGCGATCAGGTGTTGAGCCCGCCGGAATACGCCGAGGCGGTCCAGATCTTCGGCCCGTTGAAGGTCGAACGCTATAAATCCGAATTTGGTATTTCCGAAAGTCCTCATGTCATCGAAGTGTCCAATCAAGCCCGCGACGACAAGGGCAATCGGATCAAGCATGGCCGGGTTTGGCACACCGACGACGCGGACGAAATCGATCCACCTAACTACACGGTTCTATATGCGCTCGAAGTGCCCGAGAGTGGTGGCGCAACGGGAATTTTGAATACCCGAGACGGCTATGAAAGCCTGCCCGTCGAAATGCGTCGCCAGCTTGATACCATGCGCGTGGTGCCGCTCCGCACGGGTGGGCGCGCTCGCCTTGCGGAGGCATCCAAGGCATTTATTTTTGACGAGAAGACACGCTTCGAAGAAGGGAACCATCATCCGCTGGTGCGTACTCATCCGGAGGCCGGCACCAAGGCAATCTATTTTCATGGGGTTAAAACCGATCGTGTCGAAGGCCTCACCCCCGACGAGACCCGGGATGTTCTTTTGGATATCCTCGACCGGCTCGAAAATTCGAAGTTTCTCTATAAGCATCAATGGCGGAAAGGGGATCTGTTGATCTGGGATAACAGGTCGGCGCTTCATCAGGCCTATTTCGACTATCCCGAAACCGCGACGCGGCTCTTGCACAAGACCATTTTGAAGGGCACAAGACCTTATGGACCGGCGATGCCGTTGTCGGAATTCGACGAAACGGGCAACGTATCCGCCTAAACCGACAAACAGGGAGGCAGCCATGCAACACAGCATCGAAAATCTCACCGTCAACGACAGCCCTATGGAATTGTTCACCTATCTGCCGGACGGCGATGGACCGCATCCAGGCCTGGTCGTGGCAATGCATATTCCGATCGGCCACACCGGCATCGAAAACGACAAGTTCACCTTGAGCGTCTGCGAGCGTTATTGCGATGCGGGCTATGCGGTGGCGTGCCCGTTCATTTTTCATTATTGGCCGAAAGAAGAAGAAATGCAGGTCAAACGCGATGAATTTCGCGATGACTGGGTCGCGGCGGATTGTCAGGCAGCGTTCGATTGGCTCGCCGGTCACGATGCGGTCGATGGAGAACGCATCGGCATCGTCGGGCATTGCTGGGGCGGCCGGGTCGCCTGGGTAAGCGCGGTCAACAATCCAAACTATAAAGCCTGCACGGTTTTCTATGGCGGGCGTATCAAGGTCGCCATGGGGCCGAACACGCCGCCACCAATAGAACTTGCCTCGCAGATGCCGTGCTCGGTTTTTGGTCTATTCGGTAATGATGACCAAGGCCCATCGCCGGAAGACGTGGGAGATTATTCCGCTGCCCTTAAGGCGGCTGGAATCGAGCACGAATTCCACGGTTACGACGGCGCGGGCCACGGCTTTCAGGACGCATACGCCGAAGACCGCTACAATGCGGAAGCCAGCGAAGACGCCTGGGGCAAGGCAATCGCCTATTTCGATTCCAAGCTGAAATAGGGTTCGGTAGAAGCCGAGCCCTTACGGGTTGTGAATTAGGAGCTCGTTCCGGTCCCGATCTTCGACCACACGGTCGGCGACTTCGGCGAATACGGCGTAATGCGGCATGGTCCGGTGGGTCGCATGGCCTTCCTTGTCGTCATAGACCTCGAGGAAATAAACCGAATTCGGCTCGTCTTCTTTGGTCAGAACGCGGAAATGCTGGCAAGCCGGTTCATCTTCCATGGAATGTTTGGCGTCGTACATTGCGGCTTCCATGAATTCGTCCATGCAGCCATCCTTGATGGTGAATTTGATCCAAAGCGCGTGCGCGGCCATGACCGGGTCTCCCTTTTGTTGGTCTCGTTGGTCTGTTGATGCGGGCGAAATTAGCGAATTTACAGACCTCGTGTAAGAGCCTTACAGTTGCGCCATGTCCAGTGCGCCTCGCAATGCTGAAAAGAATTACCTGACACCCGGCGGTCATCGCCGTTTGCAGGCGGAACTCAAACATTTGACCTCCGCCGAACGACCGAAGGTCGTCGACGTGGTGGCGTGGGCAGCGTCCAATGGGGACCGATCCGAGAACGGAGACTATATCTACGGCAAAAAACGTCTGCGGGAGATCGATCGGCGCATTCGGTTCTTGATTAAACGCCTCGATATCGCCGAAGTGGTGGATCCGGAAGCGCAGACCAATCGCGAGCAGGTGTTTTTCGGGGCGACGGTTGGTTATGTCGATGAAAATGATACGGAGCGCACTGTAAAAATCGTTGGTGTCGACGAAGTGCGCCACGAAGAGGGCGAGATCAGCTGGCAATCCCCGGTCGCCAAAGCATTATTGGCAAAGAAGGTGGGGGAGGTCTCGATTGTGCGCACGCCCGACGGCGAAATGGAGATCGAGGTGCTGGCTATTTCATACGGGTGAGCGGTTCCCCTCGCTTGCTACTTGCGATGCCCAGGTCTACCCTAAGGTCAAATAAAACCTCAAAATTTTTGGGAGAAACGCCATGGCGGTGGTGGAAACCGATATTCAAGATCAGATCATGGTGATCCGGCTGAACAGGCCGGAACGGATGAATGCACTGGGCTTCGAGTTGCGTACCTTGATGGCCGAAGCCTGGACCGAGTTCGAAGCGAGCAAGGACCTCGAAGTGGCCATCATTACCGGCACGGGCAAAGGCTTCTGCGCTGGCGAGGATATGAAAGAAGCGCTTGAGCGCGGTCAGCCGGGCAGCCAAGGTAAGCCGGTTGCGGACCCGTTGAAGGAAGGCAAGGTTTCCAAGCCAGTTATCGCCGCGGTGAATGGTTTTGCCATGGGCGGCGGGTTCATGCTGGTCGAGCGCACAGATCTGCGCGTCGCCGTACCCGAAGCCTTGTTCGAGGTTTCGGAAGCCAAGCGGTGGCTCCTGGGTGGCCATTACCACGCGCACTGGGCGAACCTTCCACATCCGTTCGCGACGGAAATGGCCTTCGGGTTCCGCTTTACCGCTGAACGCTTATACCAGATGGGATTCATCAATCGCTTGGTCGAAAAAGACCAGTTAATGCCAGAAGCACTGGGGATGGCCGAGCATCTCCTATCGTTGCCGCCGGCGTCCCGGGTGAATACGCTTTATATGATGCGTCAGATGNGGCCCAAGGTTCATCCCGATATGGACAAGCTTGCCGCTGCGCTACACGATCATGGGGATAAGGAAGATCTCATGGAATCGCGCCGGGCTTTCAAGGAAAAGCGTAAGCCCAATTTCAACGGCTGGGTCGATCCGGAAGATCGTTACAAAATGCCGACATTGGAATCGGTGACCGGTAAAAAGTAGCGCTAAGTCGCTAGCTGAAGGAGAGAACGACATGACGATACAGATCACGCCTGTTTCCGATGCGATCGGTTGTGAGGTGAGCGGTGTCGATTTGAAAACGGCGACGGACGGCGAGATTAACGAGATCGTTGCCGGACTCGATGAACATCTCCTCGCGATCGTACGAACACAAAATCTATCACCGGTCGAGTATGCAGTCGCAGCGCGGCGTTTCGGCGACCTTGCACCTCAGCATATGAGCGATTTGAAGTCCGACGAAGAGCCGTCGATCTGCGTTCTCGATAGCTCGAAGGCGGCGCTCGATAAGGCGGGGCGTCCGCGATTGGTCGGCGAAGGCAACTGGCATGTGGACCACACAAATCTGGACCGCCCGCCTAAATACACCATGCTCTATGCCAAGAAATTACCGAGCAAGGGTGGCGATACCGGATTTGCGAATATGCAGAAGGCCTATGCCTCTTTGCCGGAGGATGAGCAGGCGAAACTGGTGAATCTGAAATCGATGAATGGATTGCTGTCGCAGCCGGACTACACTTCCGACGAGGACCTGGATAAATACGGCCACTTGAAGATGCATCCCTTTATTCGCACCCACCCTGCGACGGGGCGGAAGGCGATTTACTGTCATCCTCAGAAGCTCGCCTACATCGAGGGGATGACGCCTGAAGAAAGCCAAGAATTAGTACTCGATCTTCAGGCGCGCACCATCAACGAGACGACAATGTATCGCCATGTTTGGAAGCCCGGAGATCTGGTGATTTGGGATAATCGCGGCGTCATGCACAAAGCGTTTTACGACTACGACCATACCGAAGGCCGGATCATGCATCGCATCCTCGTCGAAGGCGAGGTGCCGGTTTAGTCGGATCACCGGCAAATAGCTTTTTAAGAAGATAGGGGAGGATCGGCCATGCCGTATTGCGAGCGGGACGACGCGAAAATCTATTACGAGACTTACGGTTCCGGCTTCCCGGTGCTGCTTTTTGCGCCGGGCGGCATGTGGTCGAATATTTCGAAATGGCGCGCCACGGAGGAAGAGCCGATCCGGCCCGTCCATGATTGGACGGACGTGCTTGCCGACAAGTTCACCGTCGTTGCCATGGATCAACGCAATGCGGAACGTTCATCGGGCGCGCTTTTGGCGGATCATGGTTGGGATACTTATACCAACGATCAATTGGCGATCATGGATGATCTTGGCTTTGACAAGTTTCATACGATCGGCGGCTGTATCGGCGGCAGCTATTGCCTGAATATCGCCAAGCTGGCGCCGGAGCGAGTTGCTTCTGTCGTATTGCAAAATCCCATTGGACTGCACCCGGATCATCCCGAGTATTTCCCGGGCACGGTAGATAAGTGGGCCGCCGAATTAATGGAAACCCGCGACGATATCACGCCGGAGGCGGTGGCGTCGTTTCGCGAGAATATGTTCGGGCGAGACTTTGTATTTTCCGTCGATCGCGATTTTGTGCGAACGCTCAAAACACCGGCAATGCTCCTGCATGGCAAAGATAAGCCGCATCCCGCGGTGGTCAGTGCGGAACTCGAAGAATTGTTGCCCGAGGGCAGCGTGTTTCTGAAGGATTGGGAGCGCCCCGAACATGACCGGGCTCAATTGGATGCCGTGAACGCGTTCCTCGAAGCGAACACGCCCTGACGGGTATTTAGCGCCGCGTCACACGATATCCGTGGAGATAGAGCACGTCCAAGTCGGATGAGCAGAAGAACTGGAGCGCTTGTTCGGGGGTCTCGACAATGGGCTCGCCAGGACCATTGAACGATGTGTTCAAAAGCACTGGTACTTTCGTCAATTCGAAGAAATGGCTCAGAACGCCGTGGAATTCTCCGTCTTCGGGACGGACGGTTTGGATGCGGGCGGATCGGTCGACATGCGTAATCGCCGGCAATCGATCGCTTTTCACGGTCGCAGTAAACAGCATGTGTGGTGAAGGAATGGGCGCGCCATGGAACCAGTTCTCCGCTTCTTCTTCGAGCACCATCGGCGCGAACGGGCGCCAGCCTTCGCGACCCTTGATCCCGTTTACCCGAGCCCAGTTCGCTTCGTTGCGGGGATCGGCCAATATCGAACGATGACCGAGCGCTCGGGGGCCAATTTCGCTTCTACCCTCCGCCCAGGCAATGATGCGGTCGGTCGAAAGGTCCTCGGCGGCCAATTTGGNAAGGTCGTCGTGTGCTGCGAATTGAATCTGGTCGGCAAATTCAGATAGAGCTTCCCGAACGGCATCATTTTCTATTTTCGTGCCGAGATAGGCGGATTGAATGTCGCCCGTGCGTTCGACTAGAGGATTATCGAAAACGTTGTGGTAAAGGTGTTGGGCGGCTCCCAGCGCGATCCCGGAATCGTCGCACCAAGGCGGCACATAGACATTGTCGAAGGCGCTTTCGTTATAAAGCCGTGTGTTTGCCGGGCAATTAAGCGCGACCCCGCCGACGAAACACAAATTTGGTACGTGCCCGGAGAATTGCCTGACCAGTTTGTAAAGCGTTTCGGTGGCGAGCAGGATCGATTCCTCGAACAGCTTTTGAGTACTCGCGGCGACGTCGCGATTGAATGGGTCCAAAGCTCGACTTTGGTCGCCGAAGCACTCGATATCGTAGTCGAAATAGTCGCCACTGGAGACACAATATCTGTACCAGTCCGTTTTTTTCGCTAGGTCCCGCTCGGCGACATCGAACATATTCCCGAGGAAATCGGTATCGAAAAACTTCGGCTTCCCATAGGGGGCAAGTCCCATAAGTTTGCCGGCCGCACCCAAATAATCGAAACCGATACCGTTTCCCGTTCCTTCATAAAGCTGACCGAGCATTAGGTGGTGGGGCGCGATCGGCATGATGCGGTTTTCCTGTGCATAGAAAAATAGACCGCTGTTGTAGGTGCTGGGTTCGTCCTCGCCGCCATCGTGGCTCAGGATCGCCGCGCGGTCATAGCCTGATGTGTAAAAGGCCGATGCCGCATGCGCCATGTGATGGTAAACCGCGTAGGCGGGCACATCGTGGCCATCCAAAGTTAGTACGGCGGGGACGTGGAATCCGTTTGAAACTTCGTAGGACGACACCACATCCTTGAAATTTGTCTTGCCGATTTCGCGGAGCGTGCGACTTGGCAATTCGCTCCATTCCGAAAGTTCGATAAAACGGTCAAGCCAGCCGATGCGAAAAATGTCTTCTTGAGCATGAGTTTCGCGTTCCGGAAAACAGACGACCGCTAGCAGGTCTGGCACCAGTTCGCCGGACTCTGGCCAAATCGTGTCCGCCATGAAGCCTCGCTGATAGGCAAACGGATCNTGACCCTGCGCTTCGGCCATGTCAGTGAGCGTGCACGGAGCCGTATGTTGGGGAATGGTCTCATAGCGCACCGACAATCGACCCTTGCTCGTACTCATCAATTCGCACATTTGCGTTGACGTTATGGCGCAGAAATCGATGTCTTCGATCGAGAGGTTTGCCTCATCGAGTGCGAGATCGATCGTCCCCGCGTCCAGCGTCATCGCCCGCTTAACCCGGCTATGGCGCTCTCGCATGACATAAGCCTCGATCCGGCCGTCATTGAGAACGACGGCGGAGGCATCATGCCCGAAGTTGAGTCCTAGTATTTTCATTCGGGACCGAGCGTTCTCTCAGTTGATGGCATCGCGAAAGGAGCATATAGCAACGGTTGCAGTTTGTATTTGGAGATTTGAAAAATCGGCCTGCCTCGTGGGCGTTTTTCATACGGACAAAAAATTTTTATGGGTAAAGAGCACTCTCAACCAATTCTCGACGGCGATCCTAATATCATCAAGGAATGTCGCCACGGCCCTATGATCTATAACCGTCACGACCAGTATGTCGGCCGTTCTCTTCATGAATACGGCGAATACAACGAAGAAGAATCCGATGCGCTTTGCGGTCTCCTCGACGAGGGTGACGTGGTTCTCGAAATCGGCGCCAATATGGGCAGCCATACGGTCGCGTTGGCGAAAGCGGTTGGGCGTACGGGAAAGGTTTATGCGTTCGAACCGCAGATGCCTTTGTTTCACCTGTTGGCGGGCAACGTTGCTCTCAACGGACTTTTCAATGTTTTTACGTACAATCTCGCGATTGGGGCCCGTGAAGGTACAATCAAGGTGCCCCCACTTGACTACAAGAATACCGGTAATTTCGGCGCTTTGTCGTTGGAAGAAAATCAAAACGGTACTCAGGTGCTACTTAAGCCTTTGGACGTTTTGGCCGGGAACCTTTCCAAATGCAAACTGATCAAAGTGGACGTGGAGGGCATGGAATTAGAAGTTTTGCAAGGCGGACAAAAATTGATCGAGCGCCATCAGCCGGTTCTTTATGTCGAAAACGACCGCAAGGAAAAATCGAAAGCCCTGTTGGAATTCGTCATGTCGATCGGTTATCAGCCCTACTGGCATTTGCCACGCCTTTTTAATCCGAAAAATTTCTTCGAAAACGAACACGACATTTTCGGCGACGTGCCGAATTTGGTATCTGCCAACGTTCTATGCGCGCCAAGTTGGCTTGTGGTCGATGGAATGGATGACCACAAGATCCAAGATACGGACTCCTGGTACACCAGATAGATTCGGGCACGTTCGCCCAGTCGATTGTTTATGCGCGCGGGTGGTTCTCAAAGGCCGCTGCTTTCGCTAGCATTCAGCCGAATTTGATTGGTACACGCTCCCAAGTTGGAACCATGACAGAAGAGTGGAGACTAGACGGCCCTGCGACGGGCCCAGGCGTTTGGACCTCGGCCGATCTCGAGCGGGATAAGTCGTGGCTTTACGAGCTCGCGCCCTCCGAGGTGGATGAGATCGATAACGCCCTTGGCCACGCATTGGCGCTGGATAAAGAAATAACCGATCTCACCCGAGAGGATTTTCCGATCCCCGAGACCGAAGCACGTATCGGCGAAGTCGTCGATCAGGTGGAAAACGGACGTGGTGTGGCTTTGCTGCGTGGCATCCGGCTCGGTGACTATTCCCGCTATGAGGCGCGAGTGCTGTTCTGGTGCATCGGTCGTTATATCGGCGAAACGCTGGTGCAAAACCCCCAAGGCAAGCTGCTGCACGAGATCGAGGATATCGGCAACGACTATCACGGAAATAATGTGCGCGGTCATTCGACCAATGCCCGGCTTCGACCACATGTGGATCCGAGCGACATCGTAGGCCTGTTTTGCATCCACCCCGCGAAGGAAGGGGGGCTCAGTACCGTTTCGAGTGCGCTCACGATCTATAACGAGATACTTGAGAACCATCCGGAATACCTGGACCCGCTCTACCGCGGGTTTCGCATCGACTATGCCGGCAAAGGCCCGACCGATGCGCCGGATCTCGTCTCGGCTTGGCGTATTCCCGTTTATAGCTATTTCGGCGGCCGGCTCACCGCGTACTACAACGCAAAGCAATTCGAACGCGGGGCGGAGAAGACCAACGAGGGGCTAAGCGATCTCGCGCGGGAAGCTATCCTGCATATGGAGGAATTGGCCTTGAGGCCCGATGTTCGGTTCAGCATGGGCTTCCGGGCTGGCGATATCCAGTTGCTCAACAACTATATGATTCTTCATGCGCGGACCGAATATCAGGATTGGGAAGAGGAAAGCCGCAAACGTCTTTTATTGCGCCAATGGTGGAACGTTCCCAATGGCCGACCGTTACTGCCCGAAGTGGCCGACCGTCTCGGCAGCGGTCCTCGAGGCGGTGTAACTCCATACGCGGCGGAAAAACTCACCGCCTAATTATCAAGAACGGGAGCACGAAAAATGGGTGAATTCCGCATGCTGTCGACCAGCGGCATCCTCGGCTACGGATATCCGGAGGAATCGCTTGAACGTGGCGTCGCCATGGGCGTCGATATGATTGGCGTCGACGGCGGTAGTACCGATCCCGGACCGCATTACCTTGGTTCCGGCAAGACGCTTAACTCCGAAATGGCAATGAAACGCGACCTCAGGCTGATGCTGCGCGCGGCTATCGCCAATGACATCCCGGTGGCTATTGGGTCTTGTGGAGGTGCCGGTGGCGAGCCCCATCTAGAAACGACCGCGAGACTCGTTCGCGAGATCGCAGAGGAAGAGGGGCTCAAATTCAAGATGGCGGTCATCCATGCGGAGCAGGAGAAGGCGTGGGTAAGGGATCAACTCGATACGGGCAAAGTACGCCCGATGCGGAGTGCGCCGGAATTGGCGGCGGACGATATCGATCGTGCCGAACGCATCGTTGGCTGCATGGGCGCGGAGCCGTATATGACTGCGCTCGATGCCGGCGCCCAGGTGGTGCTTGGTGGGCGCAGTACCGATCCGGCTCCCTTTGCAGCTGCGGCGATGCGCGCGCAGATGAATGCAGGGCCCGCATGGTACGCGGGAAAGATGCTCGAATGCGGTGCCAACGCGGCTATGCCAAAGGGTCATGACTGCCTTCATGTCACGGTGACCGACGACGGTGTGGTTTGCGAGACGCCTAACCCGGACCGCGTCTGTACGCCGGGAACCCTTGCCAATCATGCATTGCACGAGAACGCCAGTCCGAACGTATTCCAAGAGCCGGGTGGGGTTCTCGTTACGGCTGATTGCGCGTTCGAAGCGGTGACCGAACGTTCCGCCAAGGTGAGCGGTATGAAATGGACGCCGGACGAGACCTATACGGTCAAGATCGAAGGGGCGGAATTGATGGGCTNCCGAGCCATCACGATGTGTGGCACGCGCGATCCTGATTTGATCGAACGGTTCGATGAATTTATCGAGCGCGTGCGGGCGAACGTGGATGAAAAGGCAGGGGCATTGGATCTGTCGCCGGACGATTACATTCTGACCTATCGTGCCTATGGCTTGAACGGCGTGATGGGCGAGCGGGAACCCTATGCCGACACGCCGGCACATGAGGTCGGCCTTATCGTCGAGGTCATCGCGGAAACGCAGGAAAAGGCCAATGCGGTGCTGGCCATCGCCCGGGTCAACACCATGCATACGGATTTCCCCGGACGCTTGTGCAAGGAAGGCAACATGGCGTTTCCCTTCTCGCCATCGGATGTGGAATGCGGGCCTGCCTATCGGTTCAACGTCTATCACATCGTCGAACCGACAGACCCGTTGTCGATGTTTCCAATCGACTACGAGAATGTGGGGGGCTGATCATGCCGACGATCCGTGAATTGGCCGAAGTCTGTAAAAGCAAGAATGCGGGACCTTTCGAGCTTACTATCGATGCGGTTTTCGCCGACCGGGAAACTTTCGATAAGGTCAAGGCGACCGGCATTTTTACCGAAAAGCTGTTTGCGGACCTCTACGGGGTTACGGCTGAAGAAGTATTGCTCACGGTCTACGAGCCGGGGCTCNCATTCAAGGCGACGCTTCCTCGGTTGACGTCGGCGGGCGATATCGGCGACACCGATGTCTACGGCGCCCAGCAACATGGGCCGCTTCTGGAGGTCGAAATTCCAATTTGATCCGATCGATGGCCATCTGGACAGCCTATCGATCTAGAGGCAAAACAACTCAAATTTTTGAATTTAGGGGAGGACATCATGCGTCTTGAGAATAAGACCGCAATTGTAGTCGGAGGCGGCCAGCAACCGGGCGATTCCATCGGTAACGGGAAGGCCGTGGCGGTGCTGTTCGCCCGCGAAGGGGCGAAGGTCGCGGTGGTCGACAAGGATTTGGATCGCGCCCAAGAGACAGTCGATATGATTGCCGGAGAGGGCGGAGAGTCCTTTGCCTTGCAGGCTGACGTTACCAGCGAAGAATCCCTTTCATCGATGGTGTCCGCAGCCCATGACGGTCTCGGTCGGGTCGATATTCTTCATAACAATGTTGGCTGGAGCCTCGCCGGCGGCGACAGCATCATGGACGATATTACCGAAGAAAACTTCGACCGGGTCATGAACGTCAATCTTCGTGGCATGGTAATGACCTGCAAGCATGTAATACCGATCATGCGGGAGCAGAAATCCGGCGCCATCGTCAGCATTTCTTCAATGGCGGCGATCGAGAGCTATCCTTATGTGGCCTACAAGACGTCTAAATCCGGCGTCATCGCCATGACCGAACAGCTTGCCTACATGAATTACGAGTACAACATCCGGGCCAATGTTATTTTGCCGGGCTTGATGCACACCGCGATGGCGATTGATGCGCGGATCACGCCGGAGAAAAATCGTGAACAGGTTATCGCCGAGCGCAACGCCAAAGTGCCGCTCGGCAATATGATGGGAACCGCCTGGGATGTTGCGTACTGCTCGCTCTTTCTCGCGTCCGATGAGGCGAAGTTCATAACCGGTGTTGCCATTCCGGTTGATGGTGGTGCATCCGTACGGCGCGGTTAACGCGGCGCGCGGCCAATCGTCATGTGGGCAGGGGGGCGGCCGCGTCTGCTGCGTCGGGTGATGGCTCGATAGCCGGCTTCGAGATTTTTTGTGTAAAGCTCCATGTCGAATAGCGGTGACGTGGAGCGGCGTTCCTCGATTTTCTTTTTGATTGCTGCTAGGCGGTCGGGATTTTGGGCAAGCTCGCCTGCGGTCTGTTCGTAGTCTTCGCGTGTCGGTGCGATCAGTTCGGGAACGCCTATGGTTGTCAGCAGGCTCGTTGCCATGCGGCTGGAAAATGAATCCCCCGGTGTCGTCAAAATAGGCAGGCCCATCCAAAGGGCATCGCTCGCGACCGTACCCGCATTGTAGTAGAGCGTATCCAACATCAGATCTGCGCAGCGGTGACGGGCCAAGTGCTCTTGATAGGATACGGTTTTCGCGAAAACGATACGCTCCTTTTCGATGCCACGTGCCTTTGCTTCCGCCAGCAGGAAGTCGTTTACTTCACCGCTCTTGTCTACTAGCCAAAACTGGCTGTTGTCGACGGAGTGTAAAATACGCATCCATATATCGTAGGCGTCGGGCGTAATCTTGAAGTTGGTATTGAACGAGCAAAATACGAAGGCATCCGGATCGAGCCCGTAGTCGGCGCGGCTTACCCTGTTCTTCAATTGTGGCTTGTTGGTGTCGGTCGGCTGATAGCAATCAGGCAACGTCAGAATTTTCTCGGTGTAATGCGTCCAATGTTCCTGCGGGATCAACGTCGCATCGGCGATGATATAATCGATGTAGTCCGCCCCCATGGTGCCCGGGAATCCGAGATAGCTGACTTGGAGCGGCGCCGGCCGATGAGCAAGGATATTCGTGCGTGCGCCCAACGTATGCCCGTTGATGTCGACCAGTACGTCGATCTTCGAATGATGGATCATCTTGGCGATGTCACGGTCCCCTCGGCCGCTGACATCGTGAAAATGATCGAACGCCTTTTCCATTCNTTTGCGCGTATTGGTGCGGTCCGACGGCGAAAGCGAGAAGCCATAAGTTTCGAAGCGTTCGCGGTCGTGGCGTTCGAGCATTTCAGCCGTCAAATAGCTGACCGGATGCTGGCGAAAATCATAAGAGAGATAGCCGATGCGAAGCCGTGGGTGGTCGTATGCTTCCCCTTGCCACATCGGACGTCGGGCGGGGGGATAAATCTTCGCGGTATAGGTTTCCGCGGCGCGTTTCTTGAGCGGTGCGGGAATCGGACAAGCCAAGGGAGGAAAGGACGCGGTAATCAGTTTTTCTGCTTCGATGCCATCGGTTACCAACCGCACTGCTTTCTCCCAATCGGTCCAATCGCAGCCAGCTTGTAGGCCGAGCAGCCAGCTGCCCGGTAACTGGTCCAGGTCGGGTGCGAGCTCAACCGCCTTCGATAACGCTTCGTTCGACGCGCGGTAGCGTTTGAGATTCCTGAGCATTGCGCCTTTGTTGAAATAAAGGCTGGCATCTGTGGGCTCTATTTCGATCGCCTTGTCGTAGTGGGTCAGTGCTTCTTCGTAATGACCCAGAAGTTTCAGGACATTGGCGAGATTGTTTCGAACGCCATAGTGGTCGGGCGCTAACTCCGTTGCTTTTCGGAGATAGGGCAGCGCTTTATTGGTCTGACCGGTATCGCGGAGCGCATTGCCGTAGTTGTTAAGGACGGCAAAGTTTTCCGGTGCGAGCGTCGTCGCCTTTGCCAGATATCGGACGGCGTCTTCCTTTTGGCCAAGTGCGGATAGCAAATTACCGTAATAATGCAGACCATCCGCATGATCGGGATCGCGCTTTAGCAGCCGTCGGTAAGCTTCTGCCGCTTGCTGTTGTTTGCCTGCTGCATGGAGTTGGGCAGCTTTCTTGTAGAGAGCTGAAACGGGGGCAGCCGGTAAGGTAATTCTCGATTCCACCGGCTGTTTGCCAACGAAAATATGATCCGGCGAGAGGCCCTTGCGGCTGCGATCCGCGATCTGTTCGTAGGCGGCTTCGAGGTTCTTCGTATAGCGCGCCATGTCGAACAGCGGGCTTTGTTGCTTCGCCTTTGAAAGCTTGTCCCGGATACGGGCAAGTTCCGCTGGATTTTGTGCCAGCGCGACCGCGCGGTCTTCGTAAGTTTTAAGGTCGGGCACAATGAGTTCGTCGAGACCCAGTGTCGTGAGCAGGCTGCTTGCCATTCGTTTTGAGAAATTGTCGCCGGGCATGGTCAACAGCGGCAGCTCCATCCAGAGCGCTTCGCTCGCCATGGTACCGGCGTTGTAGTGAAAGCAATCGAGGAACAAGTCCGCGCATTTGTGTCGGGCGAGATGTTCCGGGTAGGGGGCGTGGCTGGCAAAAACGATCCGGTCTCCGGAAACGCCCCGTTTTTCGGCTTCTTTGGCGAAGTTGGTTTTTACCCGATCGGCCAATTCAACTAGCCACAGCTGACTGCCCTCGGTCCGTTTTAGAATCCGCATCCAAACATCGAAAATGTCCGGTGTGATTTTGAAAGTGTTGTTGAAGGAGCAAAATACGAAGGCATCTTCCTTGAGCCCAAGGTCGGCGCGGCTGGGGATTTTGCTCGCCACTTTCCTGCGCGTATCGCTCGGCTGGTAGCATTCCGGTAAGTAGACGACCTTTTCGCTGTAGTAATCTTGTTGATCCGGCGGGATCAAACGCTCATCAGCAATAATGTAATCTATGAATGACGCTCCCATCGTGCCCGGGAATCCCAAATAGCTTATTTGGGCCGGCGCCGGTCGATAGAGGACGACACCGGTGCGGGCGCCCGCGGTATGTCCGCCGAGGTCGATAAGTATGTCTATTTCGAGATCGCGGATCAGCTGGGCAACGTCTTGGTCGGGCGTTTCGGTGAGTTCGTAAAAATGATCGAACGCATTTTCGAGACGGGTGCGAATTTCGCACGGCTTGCCCGGATGGACGGAAAATCCGTGTACCTCGAAGCGGGAACGGTCGTGATATTCGTATATTTCCGCCGTCAGGTAACTCACCGCATGTTCGCGGAAATCGGCGGATAGATAGCCGATCCGAATTTTATCGTGGTTGTAGCGCTCACCGTTCCAATAGGATTTGCCGGGATCGGGATAAACTCGACTGCAATAAAGTTCCGCATATCGGCGGCGTTCCATCGCCGGCAACGGCGTGGTCAGAGTGCCGAAGGGATGGGCGGTCAGCCGGCCAGCCTCGAAGCCGTCTACCATGCGTTTGTAGGTTTCTTCCCAATTCTCCCAATCGCCCAATTGCTGTTTCATCAACAGCCAGCTACCGGTGAGCATCTCGATGTCGGGGTCCAGCGAATGGGCGCGCGCGAAGCAGGCATAGGCTTCCTCGTAACGGCGCAGCATCACGTAAATGTTGCCGAGACTGAAAGCGGGACGCGCATCCTTGGGGTCGAGTTCCATCGCTTTGACGAAGCATTCCGCCGCCTTACGGTTTTTAAGGAGCGCGCGCCATAAAATCCCCTTGTTGGTATGCGCTTCGGCGTAATCGGGCTTGAGTTCAATCGCCCGGTCATAAGCTTTGTGGGCTTCGTCGAAGCGGGCGGCATCCTTCAGGGCATTGCCGAAATTATTCATCAGTGCGGGATCGTCGGGATCGAGTTCGGCCGCTTGCTCGATAGACGCTACGGAGTCCTGCACCCTTCCCATTTGGTGGAAAAGAGCCCCTCGCATATGCAGGCCGTTGACGTGCTTGGGGTGGGTTTTCAGAAGCTTCTCATAGACAACCTCTGCCTCTGCCAACTTGCCTTGACCATGGAGGTGTGCCGCCTGTTGGAAAAGGGTTTCCGCGTCGGGTGAGTTTTTGCCGGTGGAAGATTTTGCCANCGAGGTCAGGTCGGCTTGGTGCGCATCAAAAACAGCATCGGCAGGAAGCAGATGGTGATCACGGTCATTAGCTGGAAATCGTAAAGATAGGCGATGAATTCCGCTTGCTTATCTATGACTTTTTCCAACGCCACCATACCTTCGACCGTGTCCATGGTCCATTTCTCGGGCAATGGGAAATGTCGGAATAATTCGTTGTGTTCGCTGACATTCTCAGACAATGCCGAGCGCGCACTCTGTGTCTTCCGTACCAGAATCGCGATTAACACCGAAATACCTACCGAGGATGCCAGTCGTCGGACCGCCGTCATGATCGAAGCGCCATCGGCCCGGAGCGATGCGGGTAAGGTTTTAAAGGCGGCGGTTAAGATTGCCGTCGCCATGCCGCCGATCCCGAAGCCTTGGAGAAAGATCGCGATATAGAGTGGTAGCGTGTCGGTCGTGGGTGTCAGCGTGGAAAGCAGCCCTGTGGAAACCGCGACGATGATCATTCCGATCGCGATAGGTACTTTCGGATGGTACTTGATCATCAGCGCGCCGGCAGCGAGGGAGGCGAAAATCGACCCGACACCGCGTGCCATGAGGATTACGCCCGCCTCGATCACCGGATACCCAAGCTGATTCTGCAGGATCGGCGGCAGCAGGCCCGCATAGCCGTAAAGCAAAAAGTTCGAAAAAAAGCCGAACAGGACCGCGATGGTGAACTCGCGATTTTTGAAAACCCGGAGATTGAGATAGGGATGCAACGCGGTCATTGCATGGACGATGAAAACGTAAAGCGCAGCGATGCCAACCAGGCAGTAGGTGACGATCGTGGACGACGCGAACCAGTCCAATTTGGCGCCACGATTAAGCATCAGTTGGATGAGGGCAATGGCGATGCTGAGGGCCACGAAGCCGAATAAATCGAACCGCTTCGGCACGGCTTTGCGGTCCGGCGGTAGAATGTTGCGGATCAAAAAGAAGGCGAGAACGCCGAATGGCACATTCATCAGATAAACCACGCGCCAATCGAAGAGTTCGGTGAGCACGCCTCCGATCAATGGTCCGAGCACAACGGCGCTGTTTCGCCCGGTCTTGAGCCAGCCGAAGGCGGGGCCGTGATGACTAGTTGGAAAAGCAGAGAGAATGACTTGCGTCGATAGGGGATTGATGCCCGCGCCAAAGGAACCTTGGATAAATCGGTAGACCACAAGCTCGAAAACGCTGGTTGCCTGGCTGACCAGGATCGAACAGGTGATAAATCCGATGATGACGACCAGAAACATCCGCTTGATACCGAGAACGCGGCTGAGCCAGGCATAGAGGGGGGTGAACATGGCCGAGGCCACCAAATAGGCGGTGAGCACCCAAGAAATCTCCATGATTGTGGCCGAAAGCGAGCCCATCATGCGGGGCATGGCGACCGCGGTCGCGAAGGTGTCCATACCTTGGAGGCAGCCGGCCGGGCCGATCGCAATTGCTACCAGCAGGCGCTGGCGCGGTGGTAGAAACTGCTCTTCGCGACTTGGTTCTGTGCTTGCGGCACTCATGGTTCGCGTGGCCCTCGTTTAAACTACAGTTTAGCCCGTTTGCGATGGCGCTGCCTATGGCGCCCATGCCATAGTCAGGCTGTGAATAGGACACTCAAATACGCGCTGGTTGCCTGTTTCGGCATGGTTGCACCGACCTGGGCGCAGCAAGCGGACTGGCAAACGCCGAAAACCCAGTCCGCCGAGCCAAAACCCATTGGTTCGCCACGGGACGTGGCCCGGTTTTTCGTCAAGCATACCGGCGTAAACCGAAACTTCATTTATATCCTGCTGCATGCCACCCAGACCTCGCCTCAGGTTCAGGCGCTTTACGGTCAATTTCCGAAAGAGAAGGTGGATAAGGCGGTCCGGATCGCGATTCAGCCCGTAGTGCGCAAACACTTCGCCGAATGGGAGGCCAATTTGGCTTTAACCTATCTCGAGTTTTTCACGCCCGAGGTACTGCACTCACTCGCGACCGAGCGGACGAATTCGCCCTATTTCGGTGAGTTTCAGGCCAAAAGCCCGAAAGTGGGCCCTCGCATGCGTGAACGTATCGCCGGCCTGCTGAACGAAGCCAGCGTGGAAGCAATCAATATAGTTAGAAGCGAATTGAAGAAAACGCCGTAACTATTTGATTTAGTTTCGGTACGACGGGTCGATCCTGTCGAGTTTTCGGAGCAGCGCGGGCCAAGCACCGTCATGGCGGGAGCGGCCACGCTGATTCTGAATTTGGTAATAATCTTCGCAGGTTTCGTAACTCACCTGGCGCATAGTGCCACCGCCGCCCTGCATGGCCATGGTGTACATTTGCGTTTCACAAACCTTTTCGAGCCGTCGCATGAGCCCGAACGCTTCGGGGATACTTTCCCCGGTCGTCAACAGCCCGTGATTGCGCAAAACCATCACTTTCTTGTCCTGCCCCAAGTCACGTTGCAGGGCTTCGCACTCGTCGACACCGCCTTCGCGCGATGCGGGACCTTCGTAATCGTGATAGGCGATCCGCTTATAGAACGCGATGGAAAGCTGATTCAGCGGCAAGACGCCTTCCTCGATTGAGGATACGGCCATCCCGGCGACGGTGTGTGTGTGGAGCGCACAAGTGAGATCGGGCCTGCCTTTCAGTACTGCGCTATGGATATTGAAGGCAGCGGTCGACATGGAATAGTTGGTGTCGTCCAGGATCTCACCGTCATAATTGACTCTGAGGAGACTGGTAGCGGTGATTTCATCGAAATACATGCCGTACGGGTTGAGAAGGAACTCATCCTTGGTCCCAGGCACTCGAGCGGAAATATGGGATGCCAGCAGATCGGACATGCCGAAATGCTCGACCAATCGGTAGCAGGCGGCCAAATCGGTTCGTACCTGCATTTCCGCCGCCGGAATCTTACGTGCCATCACTTCTCTCCTCGTTCACGCTGAGGTCGGAACGGTAAGAGTGTGAGCGATTGCTGTCAATGGGATGTGCAACGCAAAGGGGTTGCCTCAATTTGCCGCGGGCATCGAAATGGCACTGGTCGGCCGCTTGATGCAATATGCCGATGTGTTTGCGGTCACGACGATCCTTTTTCACAAATTGAGTTAATTGAGATTTTGCGTCGTCCTGTTCGCGCTGTTTTTGAGCTAATCGCACGATGCCCAAGATTGTCGCCACGACACGAATTTTCGATGAGACCGCCGAAACGCTGCGGAAACATGGCGACTTGGTTTTCAATGAGAGCCGCGACCATGCTTGGACACGGGACGAGACCCTGGCCGAATGCCAGAATGCGGATGCGGTCATGGTGTTTATGCCCGATCGCATCGATGCGGCGTTCCTCACCGCATGCCCCAACCTGAAAATCGTCGCTTGCGCCCTAAAAGGGTTTGATAATTTCGATATCGATGCCTGCACCGCCGCAGGTGTGTGGGCCAGCATCGTACCCGACCTCCTGACCGAACCGACGGCGGAGTTAACCGTGGGGCTAATGATTTCGCTCGCGCGCAATATTCCCGCCGGCGATAGGCAGGTACGAAGCGGCGCCTTCGTCGGCTGGCGCCCGACGCTCTACGGAACCGGCCTTGCAAACAGTACCGTCGGGTTGCTGGGTTTCGGTGCCGTCGGCCAGGCGGTTGCCGAACGGTTGCAGGGGTTTGGCGCGACTTTGCTTTACAACGACACCGCGCCCAACCGGGATACTGCGGAGGGGCTGAACACAGGATATTCGGAATACGACGAATTGCTCGAAAAGAGCGATTTCGTCGTCGTTTGCTTACCGCTGAGTGACGATACGCTTCATCTCGTGGATTCAGCGGCTATCGCACGCATGAAGCCGGGATCTTTCCTGATCAATCCCGGGCGGGGGTCGGTCGTCGATGAGGCCGCGGTCGCAGACGCGTTAGCCAGAGGTAAGTTGGCAGGCTATGCGGCGGACGTGTTCGAGTTCGAGGACTGGGCGCGGACGGATCGACCTAACGAAGTTTCTGAAGACTTACGTGGCGATCCGGATCGTACCTTGTTCACGCCTCATATCGGTTCGGCAGTAACGGAGGTGCGCATGGCGATCGAGCGGCAAGCGGCTGAGAATATCGTTGCGGTGTTGAGCGGCAAAGCGCCGCCGGATGCGATCAACCGAGTTTAGGTCGCGCAACGTACTGTTCCCGGGTTACGACACCACGCTCCAAAGCTTCGACCCGGAGTTCGCGCCGGCCGATACGGGTATCCACCGCCTCGGCGCCCTGCATCTCGGCGAGTGCGTCTCGGTTCTTGCGTTCTTGTTCGAGCATTTTCCTGATTGTGACGCCGTAGGCCTGGCTGAGGTCAATGCGTTCGACCATTTCCCAGCCCGCTTTGTCGAGGAGTACGGGATATCCGCCCTCGACATCGACCTCGACGGCGTTCGGGCCCATTTTAACACCCAGCGCGTAGTCCTCTTCGGACAGGCCTTCGGGAAGCGAGATAACCGAGAACACGTAAATTCCGTCGTCTTTGATGACCCGGCGAGCTTCTTGCGACACGGCAAGTTTGGCCGGGGTTCAGCAAAACACGTCGGAGTGAAAAACCGCATCGAANCCGCCATGGCCGAAGGGGAGCCCGGTNCCATTGGCGCGGGCCACGTTAATTCGTTCGCCGACACCGTCCGCTTCCGCGCGACCCCTGAGAACTTGCAAGCCTTCGAATGGAAGATCGATACAAACCGCCTCGCAACCGGTTTGCTCCGACCAATAGATCGAGGGCCAACCGGTGCCGGCGCCTATATCGAGCAACCGTTTGCCCGGTCCAAGTTCCAGTCTTTTGGCCACTTCATCCGCTTCGACACGGTTGGTCCAGCTCGTGGCCCCATAAACGCAGCCGAAAACGTTGTATTCGATTTCCTGGCAAAGCGCGGTTTGGCCGTCGCGGTACTTGCTTGAAAACCGGTCGATCAGTTCGTCCTGATCGCCGGTGCGGGTGTCGACAAATCTCTCGTCCATGGGCGCCACTCTAACGGAGAACATCGGGTTTCGCCATCGAAGGAGAAAATTGCAAGCACCGCCGCTATAGTGCGAGAGGTTCGGGGGAAGGGGGCCGAGATGAAGAAATTCCTTTTGCTCACATTTGGTTTCGAGAAACCGACGCCGGAAATCATGGCCGCATGGGGCGAATGGTTTGCGTTGCTCGAGGACAAGATCATCGAGAAGGGCCATTTGCCTCGGGGAAAGGAAATTTCCGATGCCGGGACTGTAGATTTGCCAATGGGGTTGGAGTCGATCACCGGCTACGTCGTTATCGAAGCGGAAAGTTTTGAGGCTGCAGAAAAGTTAGCCGCGAAAAATCCTTATATTTCCAGTATCCGCGTGTACGAGATTATGGGCGAGTAAGGGTCGGGAAACTTGCCGACGATGTTTCCAATTCGTTGGGCTTATTCTCAATTGCCAGATTGCATGATAAGTCTGGGATAGAATCCTGTGGATGTGAGGCTGGCAGGACGCTCTCAATTCCGTAGGCCTCCAATAGCAAACGACGCGACCGTTTGGATCGTGCGTAAGAGGAAATTGGCATGGGTTTGAATATTGCTCCCCTTTCGGAGGAAATCGGTGCGGAGGTGATGGGCGTCGATCTGTCGAAGCCGGTCGATGACGAAACGAAGGCCGAGCTTAATGAGGCCTTTGCCGAGAACTCCGTCCTGGCCATTCGTAAACAACCCCTATCGCCTGAGCAGCTTTACGACGCGGTTTGCCTTTTCGGGGACGTTTTCCGCCAGCACAACACTCGCTTTGCGTTGCCCGAATGCCCGTTGATTTCATATCTCTGTAACCAGGACCGTCACGATGACGGGACCCGCTATATTTCGGGATCGGGCTACCACATCGATCATTCGAACGATCCGTTGCCACCGAAGGCGACTGTATTGTTGGCCAAGCAGTTGCCGGATGAAGGCGGGGATACGCAATTCGTCAACATGCATCGGGCCTACGAAGATTTGCCCCAGAAAACCAAAGACCGGATCGACGGGCGCAAGGCGAAACATGTTTATCAGAGCAAATACAGTGTGCGGAAATTGACCGGGCTCAGCGAAGAGGCGAAGAAAAAGGCGCCCACCTTCGCGATGCATCCTCTGGTCCGCACCCACCCGGAGACGGGGCGCAAGTCGCTTTATATCAATCCGATCCGTATCGAAGAGATCGAGGGCATGGAAGAAGACGAGATGCTGGAGCTTCTCGACGAACTTCTAATCCATGCGACCCAGGAAAAATACCAGTACCGCTACAAATGGCAGCCGGACGATATGCTGATTTGGGACAATCGCTGTTTGATGCATAAGGCGAACGGCGATTACGACCATGACCAGGTCCGCTACCTCTATCGCGTCATGCTGAAAGGCGACGCGCCGTTCTAGGTTTTTAGGTCTAAGAATTCAGACCCGGTCAGGAAAGATCGGTATCGGGAATCTCGATATCGCCGACTCGGTATTTCGCCATCTTTTCATCCGACACGGTCACTCCGAGTCCCGGCCCCTCCGGCAGATCGACGGTGGCATCGTCCTTCATGACGATGGGGTCATCCACAATGTCGTCAGCCAAGCGTTCCAACGGAGACCCGTACCCTAAGGGCGCGTGAACGGATTTGGTGCCGGCGGCAAAATGAAGGATGGCCGCAAGGCCGGTCGAGAGCGGATGTTTCGAGCCCATGGAAACGCCGAGCCCGGCGGCGTCGGCTGCTTCGGCCATGCGGCGGGCCAGATATAGCCCGCCATTCTTGAACGGCTTGATGCAGATGATATCGCAGGCTTCGTGACGAACGAGATTGATCACGTCGTGGGTGGTCCAGGCACTTTCGTCGGCGATGATCGGCACGTTGATCGCGCGCCGTACCTCGCGCATGCCGTGATAATCCCACCAAGGGCCGGGCTGCTCGATGGCCTCGATATCGTATTTGCACATTTTCTTGAGGGTCGGCACGGCGACATCCACCGTGTAACCGCTATTGACGTCGATCTCGAGCGGGAAGCCGGCACCGACCGCATCGCGGATCGCGGCCACCCGCTCGACGTCCTCTTTCGGGTCGAAGCCGACCTTGATCGTGATCAGCGCGTACCCGGCCTCCTTCAGTTCGATCGCGTCTTTGGCAAGGTCATCCGGCGATTTGATGCCGAGGCTGCGGCTGACGGTGAAGTTGGATTTATGGATGCCGCCCAGGAGTTGGGCTGCGGGCCGTCCGGTGGCCTTACCCATGATGTCCCAAAGTGCGTTGTCGATGCCGCATTTGGAGCAAAGAAAGCCGGTTCGCCCCATATGCGCACCTTCGATCTTGTCGATGATGAGGCCGATATCGAACGGGTCCATGCCGACGATCAAAGGCGCGAAATATTTGGTGATGGCGATATAGATGCCTTCGACGGTCTCGCCGCCTCGTTCGGGCAAGATGGCCCCGGTTTCGCCAATGCCGCTGATGCCCTCGTCGGTCTCGATCTCGACCAGGACACGGCGGATCATTTTGGTCCGCCCGGCGGAGGTCTGATAGTGGCCCTTATAGGGCACATGCACCATGCGACAGGTGACGGCGGTAATCTTCATCGATGAAATCTCCCTCTCGGCCTTGCTCGTCAAATCGGGCAAGACGATACTGTCATTATTGCCCGAAAGCGGAGCGGGTACCATGGAATGGAGGAGGGGATCATGCGCGAAAAACCGATACTGACCGGCCCAGCGCCGGGCTTCGTGAAGGCGCCGGATTATGTGGTCACCGTCGAGCCCGCGGGGAAGCGGGTGCGGGCGTTGATCGATGACGTATGCGTCGCGGATTCCGAAGCGGCGTTCGTCATGCACGAAACAAATCACAAGCCGATCTATTATTTCCCGCGTTCGGACGTGCGCGAGGATCTGATCCACAAGACCGATCACAGCACTTTTTGACCCTATAAGGGCGATGCGTCCTACTACTTCGTGCGGGTAGGCGACCGACTGGAAGAAAACGTGATCTGGTCCTACGAGACCCCTTTCGACGAGGGCGAGGCCTACGCCGGCTATATGGCGTTTTACGCCAACCGGGTAGGCCGTTGGATCGAGGGGGAAGAGTAGGGGGCAGCGGTTTTCGACATATCCACTCCCGCATTTGGGTGCTACACCAGCGGACAAGCGCATCGCGTTACATCAAGCCGGGGAGCGTCCTCATGCAATTCGACAGTATCACCATTTTGGGGTTGGCGGCGGCCATCGTGACCACCTCGGGGTTCTTTCCGCAGGTGATTAAAACCTGGCGCACGCGGAAGACCCGCGACATCTCGCTGGCGATGTATCTCGTGCTTTGTTTTGGCATCTGCCTGTGGCTGGCATACGGTTTCCTGCGGGGCGATCTGCCATTGCTCGTCGCCAACGGGGTCACGCTGCTGTGCGTCATCACCATCCTGGCGTTGAAGTTCAAACATAAATAACGGGTCACGGCAGCGCGCGCGACGATCAGCGGTTGCGTGTTCTCACCATCAGATAGATTGCGGCGGCGAACATGCCTAAGCCGGTGGCCGCGAAGGCCCAAAAGTAGCCGCCGGACGCGGTGACCAGCAGGCCGAAGAGGGGCGGCATCGTCATAACGCCGGCCATGATCACGAACTGGACGCCGCTCGCCGCTTCGCCGGTTTCGTCCGCAGGGGAGTATTTGACCAGTTCGGAGAAAAAGACACCGTTCCAGCCGGAGCTGGTGATCCCCATTACGAAACTCACCAGCCCTACCGCCCAAACCAGCCATCCGGGAGCGAAGCTTCCGACGACCAAGGAAAGTACGGCGGTCGCGATTCCGAGCCACGCCAGAACGAGATTGGCGGGGAAAACGCTGTCGGCCACCGATCCCCATAACAGCCGGCCTATGACGGCGCCGATTTGCAGCAGCGTGAACATCAACCCCGCGACGGTGATCGACATCTCCATCACCGTCGTCAGGTAGACGACGTAAAACACCGTGATCGCCACTTGGCAGCCGGAATAGGTGAAGGAGACGATCGCGAGGCAGCGCAAATCCCCCTCGCGCCAAACGAGTTTCAACGGCTCGACGATATCGCCGATGCGCAATCTTCGTTTCCCGTCGCGGATCGTGTCCAGGCGCGGGCGCAGCGGTTGTACGAAGATTGCGACCAAAAGCGCCAGCACCCCGGTGGTTGCGATGGCAACGCGCCAATCGTAGGCGACGATGAGGAGGGGGAGCAGTACGCCTGCCGCAGCGCTTCCTGCGGGCATGCCGGTTTGCTTGATCGAAAATATCATCGGCCGCCAGCGTTCCGGCGAAACGCGGGCGAGGATGTGAGTGCTCGCCGGGTTCACCGGGCCGTAGCAGAGGCCGATCAGGGCCGCACTGGCGATAGCGGCGATTGGGGTGGAAAGGGTCAGGACGGCGGTGCCCAAAAGGGCGAAGACCATCGTCGCCTGGCAAATGCGGATGGCACCGTAACGATCGGTCGCAGCCCCGGTTAGCAATCCCGCCATCATGCCGAAGCAGTAGACAATCGCGGTGAAAGTGCCGATTAAGGTTGGATCCACGCCCATATCCGCCGCCGCGACAGGCGCGATCACCGCCACGCCGAACAGCACCATCGCCGCCAGCGTCTGAACCGCAAACGTCGCCGCCAACGGCGTCGCGGCACCTTTCCAAGAAACTTCTTCGGATGTCATTGCGTCGGAGAGTGTCGAGTTTCGAGAGAGCGGCACCCTAGACGAGTGCGCGGCGCAGAGCTAGCGGTTGGTGAAACGCGAAATTTGTAGAATGTCTCTTTAGCGGAAAGGTAAGGTTTTAAAGAAATGAACAGCGAGTTGCATACCATCGATAAATTATAAGTCGGCGCGCCCACTTGTTGGGTGTTGCTCCATAGGATAAATTTTCAACATAAAGTTTATAAATACGAATTGGATTAGCTTCCGGAGCACTCATTTACCCACATCCTGTGTAGTAAATGACAAACTAGTAATGGTGATTTGCTATATGTCCAAACTCAATAAGGCTTTGATGGCGACAACAGCCATTGCCTTTGCGGCTGGTCTTGCGATGCCCGCGGCGGCGAAGAAGAAAGATCCTTCGAAGGCGCCTAAGGTTGTGTCCAGCG
>PBKG01000012.1 GCA_002722095.1 Rhodospirillaceae bacterium | reverse complement strand
ATCGGTGACCAGTGGCGCGATCTGGAAAAGCAGACTGTGACCCTGCCGGTAAAGCTGGGGCCCATCACACTGCCGATCCGTCGCACGATCTATCGAAGTGTTCACGGCCCGGTGATCAAGAACGACAATGGCTATTTCGCCGTCCGCTATGGCGGGATGGGAAATCTGGGGCAACTCGACGCCTATTATCGCCTTAACAAGGCAACCGATCTGGACGAATTCCAGGCCATTCTTGCGCGGATGGACATTCCGTCCACCAATTTCATCTATGGCGATGAGGACGGCAACATCGCCTTCATTTACAATGCTGCCCTGCCCGACCGTGCGAAGGGTTACGCCAGCCACGGCACCGATGAGGTCAGCGAGATTCGTCGACTTTGCCCGAACGCTGCCAGCGAAAACGGGCAGTCTAGCAAGATCCCTAACCGTGCCGTTGAGAGTGGCGCTCCCGCCCCCTTGCTTTAAGCCAACCGTAGCCGTCAGGGCCATCGGTTTCCCGTTTTCGAGTTTGCCGGTCGCGAACTCAAATCGAAGAGGGTAACCGCGGATTCCCGCATCACCTTTCAGCCTAAAAGGTCCCTGCAATGTGTCGAAAGAAATCTCGCTATTGAGATTATGTATGCTCTCGAGCTTCCCGCTTCGAGCGTCAAAATATGTAAGCTCACCATTTTCAATTCGAAAACTATCGACACGAATATCAAGTGGGGCTGAACGCGCGGACGGATCGGTGGATTCCACAGTTGCGGACTTTGAATCTCCAGCGCTCGCCGTCGTTGCGACAGGGCCTAAATCCCAACTCGCCTTACCGTCGCGGGTTACTTCAAGTGCCACTACGGGCTTGATCAAAGTCAAAATAACCCCAAGCTCGCCTTGCACCAGATCGCCAAGCGCCACACTCACACGAACATCGTCAAGGACGAGCATATCCTTGGTCTTGGCCCCTGCCACATTGGCAAACCGCACCCTGCTTACCTTCAATGCGAGGCTCGGTAGGACCGTCACTTCGATATCGCCGTCAATTTTGAGATCGCGCCCGGTCGCGTCACGCACCGCGGCGGCTATTTCCGATTTGTAGAGGTTCCAGTTAATAAATTGCGGGGCGATCAACACCGCGATCGCCAAAACCAGAATCAATGCCCCGGATGCAAAAAGAAACTTCTTCATCAGCTTCCTCGCCGTTCAAGGGCAAGCTGCATACAATTCTCCATGAGCGGACTTTACGACAAGCGGCCCCGAATGATGATTCATTTCAACGTCTTCGGTGCAACTTTTTAAACATATGGGCATGCACCCATTACCCCTCAACTAGACAAACGAATAGGCCGGCCATGGATTGGCCGGCCTTTCAACGCCATCGTTCTTGAATGTACTCAGGTGCCAGTGAAAACCGGTTTCCGTTTTTCCATAAATGCGGTGCGGCCTTCTTTGTAATCGTTACTGTCGAAGCAAATGCGGCCGATCTCTTTTAATGCCTCCATGTCGCGATCTTCTGGATTTTTCAGAATCTCGGTCACGGTCATCTTGGTCGCTTGAATGGAGAGTGGTGCGTTTTCCAGAATAGCGTCGGTATATTCCGCTACCGCTGCCTCCAACTCGGACGCGGGCACAACGCGATTGACGAGCCCGATACGGTGCGCTTCGTCAGCTTTAATGCGACGCGCCGTGATCAGAATATCCTTCGCATAGGAAGGTCCGACCAAGGTGCAAAGCTTGTAAATCGCATCATAGGAGTAGGCGATGCTCAGGCGAGCGGCAGGAATGCCGAGCTGAGAATCATCGGAACAGATGCGAAAGTCGGCCGACAGGGCCACCGCCATGCCGCCGCCCAGGCAATAGCCCTGGATCATGGCAATGATCGGTTTTTGGAAATTGGCAAGTGCGGCTTTGCCTTCGGCGGAAATTTTTTCGTACTCCGCAGCCGCATCCGCATTGGAGCGAGCTTTCTCGAATTGCGAGATATCCGCGCCCGCGACAAAGCTTTTGTCGCCGGCACCGGACACCACGAGACAGCGAACTCTTGGGTCTTCGGAGAAATCATCGAGAATGATTTTCGCCGCCTGCCACATCTCAAGGGACGTCGCATTCCGCTTTTCGGGATTGTTGAATATCAGGTGGCCGACGCCATCCCGTTTTTCGCCGATCATCTTATCGGTGGGTAGATCCATTGTTTTCTCCGTTTTCTCCAACGGTTGATCAGTTGAATGTATTACACCGGGCCTTAAACGATATTGCGGCCCAGGAGGTCTTTGATCGCCTCAGCGTCGTATCCCATTTCTTCCAGCACTTCTTCCGTATGCTGACCGAGGTCGGGTGTGGCGCGACGAACGTGATCCTCGACATTGGTGCGGCTCATGATAATCGGGGTACGAACCACCGGGAAATCACCGGCAGAACTGCCCTCCATCGGCCAAGCCATACCAAGGTGCTGGACCTGCGGGTCCTCGAAGACGTCGCCCATATTGTAGATCGGTCCGCACGGCACGCCGACTTCCTGCATCATATCGACCCAGTGCTTGGACGTTTCCTTACGCGTTTCCGCTTCGATTTCCACGCGCAGCGCATCGCGATTGTCCGAACGCTCCTGGAAGCCGACGAAACGCGGGTCCTCGATCAAATCATCGCGCCCGATCGCGGTACAGAACCGCTCGTACAGCACGCCACCCGAGGCGGCGATATTGATATGCCCGTCCTTGGTCTCGAACACGCCCGTCGGCACCGACGTGGGATGGTCGTTGCCCATCTGTTTCGGCACCTCGCCGTCCTTCAAGACCCGCGCGGCCTGGAAATCCATCATCGCGATGATCGCTTGCAGCAACGAAGTCTGCACCCATTGTCCTTTGCCCGAGCGCTCGCGCTCGAACAAGGCAGCCGCCATGCCGAACCCGAGGAACATGCCCGAGGTCAAATCGCAAATCGGAATGCCGACCCGAACCGGACCACCGCCGGGAATGCCGGTGACCGACATCAGCCCGCCCATTCCCTGCAGAATCTGATCGACGCCGGGACGATTGTCGTAAGGACCATCCTGGCCGAAGCCTGACAGGCTGCCATAGACGATGCGTGGGTTAATCTTGGCACAGCTTTCGTAATCCACTTTCAGCCGATGCTTGGTTTGCGACCGGAAGTTCTCCACCACCACGTCGGAAATTTTGACCAGCTCGTAGAACAGCTCGAGACCCTCGGGATTCTTTAAATCGATGGTCATGCTGCGCTTGTTGCGGTGCAGGTTCTGGAGATCGAACCCGTTGCGCGCGCCCAGAATGCTGCCCTTGTCCTTACTGATGGCGGCGGGCTGTTCGATCTTGATCGTATCGGCGCCCCAATCGGAAAGCAGCCTGACCGAGGTCGGGCCGGCGCGATGGGCCGTCAGATCCAATACCTTAATGCCGGCAAACGGTAGACTATCCTTAGCCATGGTGTTCCCTCCTGCTGGTTGCCACGAGCGAGCGCATTTTTTCGCGCCGATGGCGTTTTTCGTTGATTTCCGGGTTATAACAAGAATTGCGTTTTTTGGAAGTAGCTGGGGAGGAGAAACCTGTGGACGCACCTGTCTCAAAACTCAAATACGATCCGGACTCAAGCCCGATGCTTCGTTTTCACGAGGCCGTCGCTGATTTCATCAAAGGCGATGATACGCCACGCGCCTATCTCGAACGCTGCCTCGAGATCATATCCGAACGCGATCCGGCAATCTCCGCCTGGGTCCATTTCGCCCCCGACATCGCCCGCGCCGCCGCCGACGCGTCCACAGAGCGATACAAGGAGGGACGGCCGCTCTCGCTCATCGATGGCTGCCCGATGGCGGTCAAAGACATTATCGAGACTGCCGACATGCCGACCCAGATGAACAGCGCTATTTATGAAGACTGGCAACCCCTACGTGACGCAGCGTCGGTCTATGCCATTCGCGAAAGTGGTGCGGTGATCGTCGGCAAAACGGTGACCACCGAATTTGCCACCGGCGCGTCCGGACCGACCACGAATCCGTTTGACGCCGAACGCACCCCCGGCGGCTCGTCGAGCGGCACTGCCGCCGCAGTCGGCTCGGGCATGGTCCCGGCCGGGCTCGGCACCCAAACCGCCGGTTCGGTAGTCCGCCCCGCCGCCTATTGCGGCGCCTACGGCTTCAAACCGACCCACGCGTCGCTCAACATGGGTGGCATTCATCCGATCTCGAATACCCACGATGCGCTTGGCACCATTGCGGGCAGCATGGAAGATTGCTGGCGCATCGCCTATCAAATCGCCCGTCGTGTCGGGGGCACCGCACCCCACCCCGGTATGACTGGACCGGAAAGCCTCGAAGAAAGCATCAAACCGCTGCGTCTGATCCGGCTTTACACGGATGGCTGGCCCGAGGTCGAAGACGGAACGCGAGAAGCCTTCGAGGGCCTGCTGCAAAATCTCGAAAGCAAAGGGGTTGAGATCGTCGACAAGGAAGACGGTCCCGAGATCGCCGAGTTGGAGCGCCTGCTCGAAGGTGTCGACGGTATCGCCCGGTCGATCACGCAATATGAGCGTCGTTGGCCGTTCAACGACTACTACGAACGCCATCGGGACAAGCTGAGTTCGTATTTGCGCGCCAGCATGGAAAAGACCATGCAGATAACCCAGGACCAATACGATGAATCCGTGGCCCATCGGGCAAAGATCCGTCATCAGGTGGATGCGCTCGGGGTCGGCGCTGACGGATTTATCACCTTGACCGCCGCCGGACCGGCTCCGGTCGGCATCAAGAGCACAGGCAACCGGAGCTTCCAGATCGCCTGGACATTGACCGGCACGCCATCGATCACGCTCCCGTTGCTGAGCGTCGACGGTCTCCCGCTCGGGGTTCAGGTGATGGGCTTTGCCGATAAGGACGAGCGTATTGCCCGTAACGCGAAGTGGATCGCCGAGGCAATGCTTGGCTAAACTTTAAGGATTTTGCCCGGGTTCATGATGTTGTCGGGGTCGAGTGCCTGCTTTAAGGCCCGCATGACGCTGACCGCCTCGCCGTGTTCATCGACGAGAAAGCCCATTTTGCCGAGCCCGATGCCATGCTCGCCGGTGCAGGTGCCGCCCATCGCCAGGGTGCGCTGAATAAGACGCTCGTTGAGCGCGCGGGCTCGGCCGGTCTCATCCTCGTCGTCGGGATCGCAGAGAATATTGACGTGAAAATTGCCGTCGCCCACGTGACCGACGATGGGCGCGGTTAGCTTGGTTTCGTCGATATCGACGCGGGTCTCGAGGATGCAGTCTGCGAGCTGCGAAATCGGCACACAAGCATCGGTAATGATGCCCCGCTTCCCTGGCGCCAAAGCGAGCCCGGCATAATACGCATCGTGTCGCGCCTGCCAGAGCGCGTTGCGCTCTTCCAATTGCGCGGTCCAGCGGAATTCGCCGCCACCGAATTCGTCGGAGATTTCGCCAACCCGTTCGGCCTGCTCCGCAACCGACGCCTCGGTGCCGTGGAACTCGTAGAACAGCGTGTGTTGCCGCTCGAAACCCTCCAGCTTGGAGTATTGGATACAGGCATCCATCTGCACATCGTCCAGCAATTCGATCCGGGCGACGGGAATGCCGGACTGAATCGTAAGAATCACCGTGTTCACCGCCGCCGCCAGATCCGAATATTGGCAAACCGCCACCGACTGCATCTCGGGGATGCCGTAAAGGCGAAGTTGGACTTCGGTGATCACACCGAGAGTACCTTCCGATCCCACATAGAGCCGGGTCAGGTCATAGCCGGCAGAAGACTTTTTGGCCCGCCCGCCGGTCTTGATGATTCGGCCATCGGGCAACACGACGGTCAGGCCTAAAACGTTCTCGCGCATGGTTCCGTAACGGACCGCATTGGTACCGCTCGCCCGCGTCGCGGCCATGCCGCCGAGCGACGCATCGGCGCCGGGATCGATCGGAAAAAAGAGCCCCGTATCGCGCAAAAATTCATTCAGCTGCTTTCGAGTGACACCGGCCTGGACCCGGCAGTCCAAATCCTCGCTATTGACCTCGAGCACCTGATTCATGCTGCTCACGTCTATCGAGATGCCGCCTTTGACCGCCTGGACATGCCCTTCGAGGGAGGTGCCGGTACCGTAGGGAATCACCGGCACGCCTTCGCGCGCGCAAAGCTTGACGATTTCGGCGACCTCCTCCGTACTCTCGGCGAAACAGACCGCATCCGGCGGCTGGGGCGGATAGGGCCCCTCGTCGTTGCCGTGATGCTCGCGCACCGACGCGGACGTCGACAGCCGGTCTCCCAACAGCCCGCGCAGTTCGTCGAGCAACCCCGCATTCAAATTATGGGCAATAGTCTCACTCATGCGGGTAAACCTAGAGCAAATCCCGAGCGGATGTAATCATCCGCGACGACGCATTTGCGATAACGAAAAAGCAAATCCCGAGCGGATGTAATCATCCGCGACGACGTATTTGCGACAACGAAAAAGCAAATCCCGAGCGGATGTAATCATCCGCGACGACGCATTTGCCTCTTAAAAATGGACCCGCGACTTGACAGACCAATAGGTTTCGCCGACAAGCCGAAGATGGCCGATCCGAACGCAAAAGCACTCGAATTCCTGAGCCTGGGCGCGCGCCACGCGGAGGCGGGCCGGCTAAAAGAAGCCGAGAACGCCTTTCGCCGAGCAGCGGATGCGGACCCGAGCAGTGCCGAGGCGAGGTTTAACCTGGGTGCGGTCTCAGCAGAAACCCAAAAGCCCGACCAGGCTATCGAGGCCTGGCGCGAGGTAATCGCGCTGATGCCGGATATCACAGAGGCTCACCGAAATTTTGGGGAGACCTTGATCGATTACCAGGTGCCCCGCTTCGAAGCAGACACAGAGCTCAAAGAGCCCGACGCGCTCAATGAGGCTATCTTGGACTACCGCGCTGCAATCGAGGCAATCTCCGTCCTTCGCGAATGCCATAGCAATATTGGCGAGACGCTCATGGCCGCGGGCAAACTGACCGAAGCCGATCAGGCGTTCGCCGATGCCGCCCGGCTGCCCGACGATCTCGACCAGATATTTCACGATGTGGGGGCCACGCTCAATCATCCGGGCAAACTCGAAAAAGCGGCGGCCATGCATCGGGAGGCCATGGCACTCGCCCCCGACTACGACGCCGACGATATTTCCGAGAAATCCTATCTGGAGACCGACCTCACCTTCACCGAGAATGAAATTCTGCTGCCGGACGGCTTCGAGGTGATGATGGAATGGGAACGACCGATCATGGAACGGTCGGCGGAAATGATCACTGTGAATGGTGGCGACGTACTTAACGTAGGCTTCGGGATGGCGATCATTGACACCGCCATCCAGCAATACCCAATCGAAACCCACACCATCATCGAGGCCCACCCCCAGGTGGTCAAAAAGGCCGAAGCCTGGGCCAAAGACAAAAAGGGCGTCACCATCGTCCCCACGCGTTGGCAAGATGCGTTGGGGCAGGATGCACCCGACAAGATCGGGCCGTTCGACGGCATCTATTTCGACACGCTAATGCCGCCGATGATCCCGTTTCTGAAAGAAACGCCGAGAATGCTCAAAGACGGCGGCGTCTTCACCTTCTTTCAGATGATGCTTCAATTCGAAAATCTCGAAACCATGGCCGACACCGGCCTAAAATTCGCCCTCGAACGCATGCCTTTCGAAGAGGTGGCGGAAAATCGGTATTATCGGTTGATGGAGACGGACGCGGAGGGCCGGTTTACCGCGCCGTTGTTGGTGTATCGGAAATAACGATCGCTACTTCAACACATACTCCACCGTCGAGCCGTCCTTGGCTTCGAAACGGAGATAGACCAGCGCCATATTGTCCGTGGGATCGAACCAGAGGTCCCGGTTGATGCCACCGGTCATGCGGTAGTGCTTGGTCGCGCGCGACTGGCCTTTGACGGTGATCGTTTTCTCGCCGATATATTCGACCTCGATAGGATCGACACCACCCCTAAGCGTGCTTACTATTTGACTGCGCTTTAGCGCCGTCGCGCTCCAAAAACTCGCGGGGGCGGCATCGCCGGGCGCCGTCGCTTCGCCTTTCGGGCCGTCGATTTCGAGCTTCCCACCAACCGCCTTCACCTTGAGGTCCAGCTCTTCCCCGTTATCGTCGGTGAAGGATTTCATCGAGACCAGGCGATCGCCGTCCCAAATCTCGCGGGATCGGTGATGGTGCTTGTAGAAAGGTATGAAAAACAGCCGATATTCGATATCCGAGCTGACGTCGACTTCGAGCCGCTTGCCTTCGTGACGAAAGGCGAACTTGTGATCGCCGAGCACCTCGCCATTGCGGATCACTTGAAACTCGAGCGTACCGGATTTGGGCACACTTAATGGCGGCTTTTCCGCGAACGCTGCCCGAGGCAACGAAATCGCCATCGCGATGAATAAACAAACGAGGAAATGCCGCATTGTTCGGAGGGATATCCAGTGAAGTTCGGTCTTCGACCTATATAGCCGTAGGAAATGTTTCTGCAAGCGTACGCCGACAGATACAAGCAAATTCCTCGGCAGAAATGCGCTCGAGCATACCCTCTTTTATGGCATCGACTAATTAGCGCACAACTCTAGCTTGACATTTCTTATAAAACTCCAGATTGTTTTGAAAAATTAGAATAAAATCATGGGTATATACGTAGTGTCAGCAAATGCTGCATATGCTGATACGAAGTACCCGCACAGGGAGGGGCAGGCAATGGCATTTCGTAGCCGGTCAAAAGAATCATTGTTGGCGTTCGTAATTCTGCTTGCGGCGGCGTCAAGCGTTCAAGCAGACCAGAAAGCTAGTGCACGTTACGATAAAGCTACGGTTACCGTCGGGGTGGCGGCTGAGTTTTTGATGCTTCCTGAAACCAATTTTATGGTGGTTAGAGACAACGCTTTCACGACGATTCTTTCCCGCAACACTGACCATAATGGTTCTTTTACCGCGCCCAGGGGAACTCTAAGAATCGATGAAATCCAAGGCAAAATCGGCACATTTGACGTAACGTATGGGTATAGCGGCTTTTTTAGCCATTCCGCGGTTGACACCAACAAAAATCTACTCGATGGCGTGAACGGTCAGACCCGAGTTGGATTCTCGTCGATCGTGCCATCTACCAATGGCAATGTGGGGCTAGCTCTAGGACACGATTTCGAGGTAGAGGCGCACCGCAGTGTTTACCATTTCGGGGTCGGTTTGGACGCTAAGTTTCAACACCAAGTCTTAGGGTTTTTCAATCCAATACTCGGAATAGGTATCGGGGGAATCAACCAAAATTTAACGCTAAGAGCGGATGAACCTCAGGCTAACAACGTTTTCGCGTTTTATCGAGAGAGTCTCGACACGTTTTTTGCCGGACCAATCATAGGCCTATCGCTCGCGCCGAAAACTATTGGAAGCGGCTTTCTACTTTCGGGCAAATTTAGCGTTGCTCTAATGGCTGCATATACTCGGTACGGAGGTCAGTTACAAGCGAGTGGAATTCTGGAAAATTTCCAGAATCTACGATTACTTTCCGTTGATTTTTCGGCGGTTCCCAAGCTCGCACTTTCGCTAAGCCGAAAGTTTGGTCGGGCTTTTGTTTCCTTAAACAGCACAGCCGAATATTACTCCTTCGTGCCTCAAATGCGATACAATGACGGCTTTGTTCAGCGGGAAACGCGAATAGGCAGCGACCACGCCTACGGATTCTCGACCGGTCTCCGAGTCAAAATTCCGCTTAACTGAGTGTCCCCAAACTCAGCTCGCCAAATTAACCCTTCCCGTACCCTCCACCGCCGGGCGTTTCGACCACAAACACATCGCCCGGCCTCATTTCGGTGCTGTCGGTGCCGGTCATTTCAAGGCGTGAACCGTCGGCACGCTCGACCCAGTTCCGGCCCACTTCACCGTCTCCGCCCCCGGCGAGACCATAGGGCGCGATTTCGCGATGGCCCGACAGGATCGATAACGTCATCGCCTCGTTGAAGCGGAGCCGCCGCCTGGACCCGTTGCCGCCCGGCCACTTGCCCGTCCCGCCGGAGTTTTCTCGAACCTCAAACTTCTCCAGCAAAACGGGGAAACGCCATTCCAGCACTTCCGGGTCGGTCAGGCGCGAATTGGTCATGTGGGTGTGGACCGCGTCGGTCCCGCCAAAGCCCTCGCCTGCGCCCGCGCCGCCACATACGGTTTCGTAATACTGGTAGGTCGCATTGCCGAAGGTGATGTTGTTCATCGTGCCTTGCGCCGCCGCCATCACGCCGAGCGCGCCGTACAAAGTGTCGGTAATGCATTGGGAGGTTTCCACATTGCCGGCGACGACCGCAGCGGGGTAAGCCGGATTCAACATCGAACCTTCGGGGATGATCAACTCGAGCGGTTTCAAGCACCCCTCGTTCATCGGGATCTCGTCTTCGACAAGGGTGCGGAAAACATAGAGCACCGCGGCCCGGCAAATCGCCGACGGCGCGTTGAAATTGCTGTCGCGCTGCGGGCTGGTGCCGGTGAAATCGATCGTCGCCGACCGCGCTTTATGATCCACCGTTACCCGCGCCTTGATCACACCGCCATCATCCATGGCATAGGTGAAGTCGCCGGATTTGAGGACGTCGATCACCCGGCGCACCTGCTCTTCGGCGTTATCTTGGACGTGATCCATATAGGCCTGCACCACGTCGAGCCCGAAATGCGCCACCATTCGCCGGAGTTCCAGAACGCCTTTTTCGTTGGCGGCAATCTGAGCCTTGATATCGGCGATATTCTGATCCGGATTGCGAGAAGGATATTCCCCACTTGCCAGAAGCTCCCGAAACGCCGCTTCGCGCAAAGTGCCTTCCTCGACCAATTTGAAATTATCGATCAGCACGCCTTCTTCGTCGACGGTTCGGCTCATCGAGGGCATCGAGCCCGGCGTGATCCCGCCGATATCCGCCTGATGCCCTCGGCTGCCCACGTAAAACAGGATTTCCGCCCCGGCATCATCGAACACGGGCGTGACCACGGTGACGTCGGGCAAGTGGGTCCCGCCGTTGTAGGGGGCATTCAAAACGTAAACATCGCCGGGGCGAATCTCGCCTTCATTGTTGCGCATCACCGCGCGGACGCTCTCGCCCATGGAACCCAGATGCACCGGCATGTGCGGAGCGTTGGCAATCAGTTGCCCGTCCACATCGAAGAGCGCGCAGGAGAAATCAAGCCGCTCCTTAATATTCACCGAGTAGGCGGTGTTTTGCAGCGTGACGCCCATCTGCTCGGCGATCGACATGAAAAGATTGTTGAACACTTCGAGCATGACCGGGTCGCACTCGGTGCCGATGGCGAAGGCCGTCTCTCGCGGCTCGACCCGGCGCAAACAAAGCGCGCCGTCGGCCAGCATTTCCAATTGCCAGCCGGGCTCGACGATCGTGGTCGCCACCGGCTCGGCAATGATTGCGGGTCCGTCGATGCGTATTCCGGGCGCCAAATCCTCGACCCGATAAAGCGCGGTGGTTTGCGTTTCGCCGGCAAACTGAACATCGCGCTCGGCTTGAATTGCCGGTGTTTCCTTAGGGCCGGATTTTGCCGGCGGCGGCGGTGCAGCGACCTCGGACCGCGCCACAGCTTCTACCGCCGCGGTTTCCGCGATCAGCGCCTTCTCGGGCATGGCAAATCCGTAGCGTTGGCAATGAGCGACCTCGAACTCGGTGCGCATGTCCGCGGGCGTGGCAAACAGAACCGGGTCGGCAGTATCGGTGCCCTCATATTTCAGATAGACCCGCCGCTGGAGCTCGACCCCGTCCATCGCGGCGCCCTGGGCCTCCAGTTCCGCCGCCGCCGCCTCTCCCAGGCGCGTCAATCGCGCTTCCAATTCGGGCATCAATGCCTGATCGAGGCCGGCCTCGACGGTCTCTTCTCGGAGCGCCCGCAGCTCGGCGAGCCCCATGCCATAGGCCGAAAGGACGCCGGCGAGCGGATGGATGAGCACCTTTTCCATTCCAAGCGCATCGGCGACGAGGCAGGCATGCTGTCCGCCGGCCCCCCCGAAACAACAAAGCGTGTATTGGGTTACGTCGTGGCCCTTTTCGACCGAAATCTTTTTGATCGCATTGGCCATGTTATCGACGGCGATTTTGAGAAAACCTTCGGCAACGTCCGTCGCCGCACGTTCATCGCCGGTTTCGGTCTTGATCGCTTGAGCGAGGTCGTCGAATTTCTGTTCGACCACGGCCAGGTCGAGCGGCTGATCCTGTTCGGGTCCGAAAACGCTCGGGAAGAAGTCCGCCTGCAGTTTGCCAAGCATGAGATTGCAGTCGGTAACCGTAAGCGGTCCGCCCTTTCGGTAGCACGCAGGACCCGGGTCGGCGCCCGCCGAGGCCGGACCGACACGATATCGGCCGCCATCGAAATGACAGATCGATCCGCCGCCGGCGGCGACGGTGTGGATCTGCATCATCGGGGCCCGCATGCGCACGCCAGCGACGAGGGTCTCGAAGGCGCGTTCGTATTCGCCGGCATAGTGCGCAACGTCGGTCGAGGTGCCGCCCATATCGAAGCTAATTATCTTGTCGAAGCCGGACTCCTCGGCGGTCCGCACCACGCCGACGATGCCGCCGGCGGGGCCCGACAGGATCGCGTCCTTTCCTTGGAACCGGTGCGCATCGGTGAGCCCGCCATGGGACTGCATGAAACGAAGCGGAACATCGCCGAGATCGCCCGCGACCCGCTCCACATACCGCCGAAGGATCGGCGACAGATAGGCATCGACCACCGTGGTATCGCCGCGACCGACCAGTTTCATCAACGGGCTTGTCCCGTGGCTGGTGGAAATTTGCGTAAAGCCGATCTCTGCCGCTATCTCGGCAACTCGACGCTCATGATCGGAATACCGGTAACCGTGCATAAACAGAATCGCGACCGCGCGGATGCCGTCGCCATACGCCGCCTGTAGCCCTGCCTGCGCTCCACCTTCGTCCAGCGGTGTAAGCACCCGACCATCGGCCGACACGCGTTCGACGACTTCCGTCACCTGTTCGTAGAGCATTTCCGGCAGTACTATTTGGCGGTCGAAAAGCCGGGGTCGTGCCTGATACCCGATGCGGAGCGCGTCCCGAAACCCGTCGGTCACCATCAACAGCGTGCGCTCACCCTTACGTTCCAGAAGCGCGTTCGTGGCAACCGTGGTTCCCATGCGCACATCGTCGATGATATCCGCCGGCAAGGAGTCCGCCTGTGTCAGCCCCAACGCGCGGCGAATGCCTTCGGTAGCGGCATCCTCATAGAAGCCCGGATTGTCCGATAGTAATTTTTCGGTTGCGAGTGTCCCGTCCGGCCGGCGTGCTACGACATCGGTAAACGTGCCGCCGCGGTCGATCCAAAAATGCCATCCACCGGCTTCAGCCATTATCCGTTTTCTCGAGTATCTCCATCAGAGGACCGAGGTGACTTTCATATTTCTCCCACCGCCGCACCGCATCCTTATAGATCGGCTGACGTACCCCTTCGGGGTTGGTCAAAACCGGGCGTTCGGTTTCGTGGAAGGCGAGGCAGGAGTCTTCCCAATCGAGACCGCAGGCGGCGATTACACGCCGGGTTTCGCTTTCCGGATCGGCGATGAGGTCTTCGTACACAACATCGACAATTCGGTCCGGGAACACCGCGCGCCAATGATCTATCAGCCGTTCATAGAGCTTGTAGAACCGGCCTAGCTCCTCGAGGTCGTAACTGTAGGGATGGCGATGGGAGAACAGACGCTTGTAGCACGACAAACAAACATCGAGCGGATCGCGCACACAATGGATGATCTTTGCCCTCGGCAAAGCCGATGCGATCGGGCCCAAAAACAGAAAATTGGTCGGCATCTTGTCGACCACGTGGGCCGTGCCTGCGGGCGCCAATTCCGATAGAGCTGAAACGTAGGCCTGCCCGAGGTCTGAAAGCGTCGCGGCTTCCAATTCCGCCAACGCTTCCAAATCGGCCACGTTTTCACCGAGAAGAGCCTCGAAAACATCCAATTCGCCGGCACCATGGACCGCCGAATGGCTGGCGAGAATTTGTTCGATCAGCGTCGTCGCGGAACGCGGCATTCCGAGTACGAAAATCGGCATCGCATCGTCGCAACCGGCTCCTTTGTCGCGAAACCGCGCTACCGCCGCCGCGTCAAAGCCACCGATCATTGCCGTCGCCAGGGCCTCGTCGTCATCGGGATCGTATTCGAGTCCGGCTCGATAAAGTTGATTTGCAGCGGAAAATCGGCTGAAAGCCTCATCATATTTGCCAAGATCTTCGTAAACCTTGCCGAGGGCGAATCCCAGCTGCGCTTGCTCTTCTTCGGTAATTTCCGGTCGATCTACCTGCTCTCCAAGCGCGGTCGCGTCCTCATCGAAGGAATCGAACCGTTTGATCTCTGCCAAATTACAATGCGCGATTACTAATTGGGGGTCTGACGCCAATGCCGCCCGGAATGACTCCTCAGCCTCGCCCCGATGCCCAAGTGCCGATTGCAGCGTACCCAGCCCGTTCAGGGCAACGGCGTTTGACGCATCGATTTGCAATGCATTACCATATGCGCGCATTGCGTTATCCATATCGGCCGCCTCTGCCAACAAAGTCCCGATATCGCAGTAAGCCTCCAAGTAGTCGGGCGAAACGGTCAAGGCTGCGTGTAATTTTTCGATCGCGCCGGCTCGATCACCGAGCGCTTGCAAAGCGCGTGCGTGCCAGAACATTGCTTCAGAATCCCCCGGCGCTAACCGGGTCGCCTCCGCATACGACGCATCTGCCTCAGCCGGCTGTTTTAACGCAAAAGCCGCGCGGCCACGCCCATAATGAGCATCCGCGCAGGCGGCATCCTGGGCCAGGACATTGTCGAATTCTGGCAATGCGTCAGCAGCGCGCCCTGCTTCCAGCAACATAAAAGCAAGATTCACCCGGTCGTCGAGCGATTCCGGCGCCAAATCCACGATCTCTTGTGCCACCTTTGCAGCGGCGTCCATACGGCCCGCGCGCTGGTAGGCAACCGCCATCGGACGCAATATCTCCAGCGGTGCGGGCGCGCCTTTGAGGGCGGTTCTCAGGCGTTCGAAACAATCCGCGGCTTCCTCTGCCCTGTTTCGCTCCAGAAGGATGACCGCACTTAGATGAAGCACGTCGGGATGATCGGAGTCGAGCCCCCCTAGCGGCGCCAATCCTTGCTCGGCGCCGTCCAGGTCACCCGCCTGAAAATGCTCGACCGCTTTCGTAAATTGTTGCGCTTCGTCCATTGTGCTCGGCAAAGAGGTTGTTAGGTAAATCATGTGATTAAATGGTATGGCTGGATTTGGCCAGCGCTATGGCGAATTTGCCGCAGCGCAGACAAACGATGACAGAGGCGTAGCGCAAACGGCGGCAGACATGAGTATTTGGGGCAAAATAATCGGAGGCGGACTGGGCTTCGCTCTCGGTGGGCCGCTGGGCGCCATAATCGGCACCGCAGCCGGCCACGCTTTCGACAAAAAACAGGACGGCGGCGGCCCGATGGACCGGTCGGCCAAGTCTGCAGCCTTTACTGTCGCCGTCGTCGTGCTAGGCGCAAAAATGGCCAAGGCAGACGGCGTCGTGACGAAAGACGAAATCCGCGCGTTCAAGGACGTTTTCGAGATTCCCGCCGATGAAACCAAGCAAGTCGGCCAAATGTTCAACCATGCGCGTCAGGAAAGCGCCGGGTTCGAACCCTATGCCCAACAAATCGCCGATATGTTTCAAGGCAATCCCGGCGTATTGGAGGAACTGCTCCATTGCCTAAGCACGATTGCGCACGCGGATGGCGCGCTCCATAAAAACGAAGTCGCCTATCTTAAGAAAGTGGCCGATACATTCGGCATCGACGACCGCACATTCGAACGCATTACCGCAATCGACACCGGCCATGGCGGCGGCGACCCTTATCAAATTCTCGGCCTCGACCGTAGTGTCGATGATGACGAATTGAAATCCGCATATCGAGCCTTGGTGCGCGAAAATCACCCCGACAAGCTGATCGCCGAAGGCCTTCCCGAAGAGTTCATCGAAATGGCGAACCAGAAACTTGCTGCGATCAACAATGCCTACGATGAAGTCTGCAAACAGCGGGGCCTTGCCTGAGAGCATCATGCCAGACCGTCCGTCACCCAATTTTGGCAAGCGTGCCGACGACGTCCCAATCGATATGTTGGTTTTACATTATACCGGCATGAAGGACGCAGAATTGGCGCTTGATCGCCTATGTGATCCGACTGCAGAAGTAAGCGCGCATTATTGTGTCGACGAGGATGGCACGATTTTCACACTCGTCGACGAGAAACACAGAGCCTGGCACGCGGGCGTCAGCTATTGGCGCGGCGAGACCGATATAAATAGCCGCTCTATTGGGGTGGAAATCGTAAATCCGGGCCATGAATTCGGCTACCGCCCTTTTCCCGAGGCGCAGATGGCCGCTTTGATCCCACTATGTCAGCAAATTTTGTCACGGCATCCGATTCCTGCTCGCAACGTCGTCGGTCATTCCGATACCGCGCCAGATCGCAAGCAAGATCCCGGGGAACTTTTCGATTGGTGCCGGTTAGCGTCGGAAGGCATCGGACTATGGCCAGAACCCGCAAATCCTGGGGACCAAAGCCTGGACTCGTTGTTGGCAGCTTTCGGCTATAATATGCGCGCAGGTGGTTATATTGCTGCTTTCCAGCGCCATTTCCGGCCTAAAGCCATCACCGGAGGCCAAGACGCAGAAAGCCTTCGGATTGCGGCAGGCCTAATCGATCTGATCTCCTAGAAATCATCAATTTGCTAAGGCTGGAAAAAAGCCGCCCGGAAGCGCATATTTATCGTGCACCAGATGGCTGGATGGCTGCCTTTCGGCAATGGGGAAACCCGCCGAGGGGAGGAAAGTCCGGGCTCCATGGGAACACGATGCCGGGTAACGCCCGGCGGGGGCAACCCCAGGGAAAGTGCCACAGAAAGCAAACCGCCCGGCCATGGCCGGGTAAGGGTGAAAGGGTGCGGTAAGAGCGCACCGCGGTCTTGGCAACAAGACCGGCACGGCAAACCCCATCGGGAGCAAGACCGAGTAGGGATGGCGTATGGCGGGTTTCCACGCTGCTATCCGGGTAGGTCGCGCGAGGTGTCTGGTAACAGGCGCCCCAGATGAATGGTCATCCGTCTCCTTAGGAGACGACAGAACCCGGCTTACAGGTCATCTGGTGCTTTCTACCTAATTCGCAAAAATGCTCCCGGAGCCGCCTTTTCGTGAATAATTTTCGAATTTGCTATATTTATTTGCAATCCCAAAATAGAACAAAACGTGAATACTTGCCAATAACGTCATTCGTGTAATGCTGAAATCAACTCAAACACACCATAGTTAGTGATTGTATTGCTTGAAATCACCAAATTTGGTATATTCAAGCTATATAGTAAAAAGCAATTTTTTACCGGAACTTTTACTTTAGAATCGTTGACTTCCCATAAAAACCCATGATATCCCATAGCATCCCATGCAGAAGGCATGGGTGCCCTGCTTTGTGGCCACTTTTCGGCGGGGCAAATTTGGAGGCTAGGAATCATGGCGCTGTTCATTTCAGAACAGACGAACCGGGTGGATAAGAAAGGTCGGGTATCGGTCCCGGCCCCGTTCCGTTCCGCGCTTGGCGAGGCGCTTGCCATGGGCGTCGCCGCTTTTCCGGCCTTCGCTCTCGACAAACAAGCGATCGACGTCTGGCCCCTAGCCCGACTGGAACAGTTGCAAGACAGCCTCGACCGCAACTACGACCGCTTTTCCGATGAGCAGAAAAATCTCGCCTTGCTGATATTCGCCGAAGCGAAGCAATTGAGCTTCGACGATACCGGCCGCGTACTTTTGCCGCAAACCCTGCTGGACACCGCCTCAATCGCGGAAGAGGCAGTCTTTGTCGGTCAAGGACGCACCTTCCAAATTTGGGCGCCGGACCGATACGGCCCACACAAAGCATCAATCGAATCTCGTGCCGCCAATGGCGACATGTCGCTCGCAGTGTTCCCGACCGGAGACGGCGCATGACGGCTCATCATATTCCAGTGATGCTTGAAGAGATGCTCGACGCGTTGGCACCCACCGATGGCGAAACATATCTCGATGCTACTTTCGGTGCCGGCGGATACGCCGAAGCCATACTTACCCACGCCGATTGCGTGCTCTGGGCCATCGACCGCGATCCGGACGCCATCGCACGTGCCGAGACTCTAAAGTTGCCGAGCCTGACCATCCTCCAAGGCAGTTTCGGCAATATGGAAGCGCTGCTCGCCCAACACGGGGTTACGCGATTGGATGGGATCGTCATGGATCTCGGCGTGTCCTCGCCACAGCTCGACAACGCGGAGCGGGGATTTTCATTCCGCCACGATGGTCCGTTGGATATGCGGATGGCACTTGATGGACCGACTGCCGCCGACTTCATCAACGATGCGGAAGAAGAGCGGCTTGCGGAAATAATCCGCACCTTGGGTGAAGAGCGCCTTGCGCGCCGTATCGCCAAAGCCATTGTCGCAGCACGAGCCGAAGGCCCGATAGAAAGCACGGCGCAACTCGCCGGAATCGTGCGCGGCGTGGTGCCAAAGGCAAAAGACGGGCTCGATCCTGCCACCCGTACCTTTATGGCACTCCGCCTTTACGTGAATGACGAACTCGGCGAACTCGACCGTGCACTGGATGCGGCCGAACGTCTTCTCGTTCCCGGTGGCCGGCTCGTTGTCGTTGCCTTTCACTCTCTCGAAGATCGCCGCGTAAAACGCTTCTTCGATTCACGCACGGGCTATGGCGTCGCGACGTCGCGACACCTGCCGCCCGCGGAAGCCAAACACGCAGTTAGCTTTACCCAAAGCCGCCGCCGGCCGCTTAAGCCGAGCGCCGCCGAAACCACCGCTAATACCCGCGCCCGTTCGGCGCGGCTGCGGTCAGCCCAGCGCACGGACGCTGCCGCTTGGCCCGCTCAACCTTCATATGCCCAACCTGGAGCAATCGCATGAAAGCCCTAAGCCTCACCGTTTGGCTCACTCTCGCCGCTATGACCGGCTATGCGATGTTTCACATTACGTTCGAAGTCGAGCGCCTCGAGGCGGAGCTTCGTGAAGTTAACCAGCTTACCGAAAAAGAACGCGACGAGATTCATCACCTGAAGGCGGAGTGGAGCTATCTCAATCGTCCCGACCGTCTGTCCGAGTTGACAAAAAAATATTTGCCCGGATGGACGCCGCCAAAAACTAACCAGATTACCCGTATCGACCAGTTGTCAGAAAAGACCACTGGCGCCGATGCGGCTGCCGCCTCCAAAGCGGCGCACATTGCGAATAAAGAGCACCGTTTAAAAAAGCCAGAAAGGCAACGCTATGCAGAGCACTAAAAAGCGTAAGGGGTACCCGTTCATCCGCTCAGGCGAGATTAACAAACCCGCCGCCGCAAAGAGCATCAACGACAGTTACCGGCCATTCCAGGCCGCGATCGAAATTGGTCGCACGCGTCTATTAATAAGTGCGACCGTCGCCGGCCTCACCTTCGCAGCCATCGGCGGCAAACTCGTCGAACTGGCGATGCTGGATGGTGCGCAGAAGACGGCAAAAAAACATAGCACACAGATTGAAGCTGGCATGGCACGCGCCGATATTGTCGATCGTAACGGCAATGTGCTGGCGACAGACCTGTCGACGGCTTCTCTCTATGCGGATCCTTTGAACATTCTCGAGCCCGCTAAATCTGCGGCTCAAATAGCTCGTACGCTTCCCGGCCTCGAAGCCAAAAAAGTCCAGACCCTGCTCGAGCGCAAGCGCCGCTTCGTCTGGATCAAACGTCATCTCAGCCCGCGTCAGCAGCAGTCGGTACACCAGCTTGGCATTCCCGGCTTGGACTTCCGCCGCGAACACAAACGGCTTTATCCCCATGGTGCTTTGATGGCCCATGCGTTGGGCTATGTGGATGTGGACAATCGCGGCATTGCGGGCATCGAAAAAACTTTCGACGGACGCCTGCATGGCGAAAACACCACCCTGAAACTCACCCTTGACCTTCGCGTCCAACATGCGCTCCGCACCGAACTGGCTGCGGCGATGCTGCGCTATAGCGCGGCCGGCGCCGCAGGCCTCGTGCTCGATGTACGCAACGGCGAAATTCTGTCGATGGTGTCGATCCCCGATTTCGACCCCAACGCTCCTAATAAGACGCCTTCAGACCGGCGCTTCAATAAAGCCAGCCTCGGTGTCTACGAATTGGGTTCGACTTTCAAAATTCTTACCGCCGCGATCGCACTCAACGAAGGTATCGTCTCCTTCCGCGACGGCTATGACGCGAGCAAGCCAATCAGAATTTCCGGCTTCACGATCCGGGATCATTACGGCAAGAAGCGCTGGCTTTCGGTGCCGGAAATTTTCATTTATTCGTCGAATATCGGTGCCGGGCGAATGGCTCTCGATATTGGCGCGACCACGCAACAAACCTATTTCAAGAAGCTCGGTCTGTTGACCCCGGCCGCGGTTGAATTGCCCGAGATCGGCCTGCCGATCGTACCCAGCAACTGGAGACGCACACAGACCGTCACCATCGGGTTCGGCCATGGGATTTCTGTGAGCCCGCTTCAATTGACCGCCGCAATTGCGGCTTCGGTCAACGGCGGCACCTTCTTTGAACCTACGTTGATCAAATCGAATTCGTCGGCTAAAGGCCGTCGCGTCTTCAGCAAATCGACCTCGAAGAGAATGCAACGCCTTCTGCGGCTTTCGGTGCTCGATGGTACCGGCAAGAACGCCGCCGCGAAGGGGTACTTGGTCGGCGGCAAGACAGGCACGGCAGAAAAGAAAGCCAGCCGCGGTTACGATAAAGATCTTTTGATTTCGTCTTTCGTCGGCGTTTTTCCGATGACCGAACCCCGCTATGCGGTTTTCGCCATGCTGGATGAACCGACCGGAACCGCCGAAACCCATTGGCATGCAACCGGCGGCTGGGTCGCCGCACCGGTGGTAAGCCGTGTCGTCCAACAAATCGCGCCGATTTTGAATATCGCGCCCGTCGACGAGGACACGCCGACCATTCGGCGCGCGCTGGCGGTGCGCAATTACAAACCACAGCCGGAGGCACGCACGCTTGCGTCTTTCAGAGCTCATTGAGGAAGGAAAGCACACACTGAGGCAGGACTGGACAAATGTCGATATCAAAGGTCTTAGCGCGGACAGCAGAGCTATCCGGCCAGGATATCTTTTTGCCGCCATTCCAGGCACGGCCACCGATGGCCGTCGCTTCATCGATGGCGCGATCGACGCCGGCGCCAGTGCGATATTGGCGCCACCGGATACTCGCCTCAACGACAAGCACACGGGCATTCCGCTTGTAATCGATTCCAATCCGCGGCGGGCCCTTGCCCGAATGGCCGCGAATTTCTACGAGGTTCAACCCGAAACCACGGTCGCCGTTACCGGCACCAACGGCAAGACGTCTGTTGCCCATTTCGCCGAACAACTCTGGACCGGGCTCGGCAAAAATGCTGCGAGCCTCGGCACATTAGGAATGAGCCGCAAAGGCAAACGTGCCGGCGGGACATTGACGACGCCGGACCCGGTCGAACTTCACCGCTTGTTGGCCGATCTCTCGAACGACGGCATCGATAGCCTCGCCCTCGAAGCCTCGAGCCACGGGCTCGATCAGCATCGGCTCGACGGCGTCAATATCCGCGCTGCGGCCTTTACCAATCTCAGCCGCGACCATCTCGACTACCACGCGAGCGAAGCGGCCTATCGGGACGCCAAACTACGCCTCTTCCGGGATCTATTGGCGGACGACGGCGTTGCTATCGCCAATGCGGAGACAGCGGAAGCCGAATTGATCGAAGCGATCGCCGGAGAACGAAACCTAGAATTCATCACTTATGGCTTCAAAACGGGCGACATCCGTTTAGAGGACAGAGAATTGACCGCTGAAGGTTGGACCCTCCGCGCACGCGCCTTCGGCACAAGTTACTCGACCCGCCTCAACCTCCCCGGCGATTTTCAAATTGCAAACGCGTTGGCGGCTACAGCATTGCTGCACGCCACCGGCACATCGATCGGCGATGCACTGGCTGGCTTCGAGACTCTTGCAGGCGTACCTGGTCGGATGCAGCTCGTGGGCACGACCGCCAATGCCGCCTCCGTCTATATCGATTACGCCCACACGCCGGACGCACTTCAAACGGCGCTCCAAGCCCTACGCCCCCACATTACGAACAAACTTGTGGTGATTTTTGGGTGTGGCGGTGACCGGGACACGGGCAAACGCCCTCAAATGGGCACAATCGCGTGTCAGCTTGCGGACCATGTCGTTGTCACGGACGACAACCCGAGGAGCGAGGATCCTCAATTGATCCGCAGCGAAATTCTAGCGGCTTGCGACGATGCCGAGGAAATCGGCGACCGGCGTGAAGCGATCGAAAGTACCGTGAGCCGTCTGAGCTCCGGTGATGGGCTGCTTATTGCGGGTAAAGGTCACGAGACCGGGCAAATCGTTGGCGACGAGGTTTTGCCGTTCGACGATTACGACGTCGCGCACGCCGCGTTGGAAGGTGCTCGGTGAGCCCGCTCTGGACCCATGAAGATGCGTCCGCCGCAAGCGGCGGCACGGCGCACGGCGTCTGGTCGGCGCAAGGTGTTTCGATCGATAGCCGGACTGTCAAAACCGAAGATCTGTTCGTCGCCATCAAGGGCCCGAATTCGGACGGCCACGATTATGTTGCAACGGCTTTGGCTGCCGGGGCTGCCGCAGCAATGGTCTCGGAACGGCGCACGGACTGGCCGGACGATGCGCCGCTTTTACTAGTCGAGAATACGGATGCGGGACTTGCCGCACTTGGTCATGGTGCAAGAAAACGTATCGGCGAGAATGCCTGCATCATCGGCGTCACCGGAAGTGTCGGCAAGACCGGCACCAAAGAGGCGCTTCGCCACTGTCTTGCAGAACAAGCGCCGACGACGGCCACGGAAGGTAACCTAAACAATCAATGGGGGTTGCCGCTTAGCTTGGCCCGCATGCCGGCGGCCACCGTCTATGGCATTTTCGAACTCGGCATGAACCATGCCGGCGAAATCAGTGCGCTCTCGAAGATACTGCAGCCCGATATCGCAATCATTACGACCGTCGAACCGGTGCATACGGAGTTCTTCGATAGCGTCGAAGGAATTGCCGATGCGAAGGCGGAAATTTTCGATGGTATGAATCCCGATGGCGTTGCCATTCTCAATCGCGACAACGCCTATTTTGATCGTCTGATCGGCCACGCGGAAACGCGGGAATTGAGCAAAATCATAAGCTTCGGGAGCGACCCATCGGCCGATGCCCGACTGATCGATTGTGAACTGCAGGATGCTTTCAGCGACATCGAAGCAGATATCTGCGGTGAGCAAATTCACTATCGCCTCGGCGCCCCGGGGCGACATTGGGTCCTCAATAGTCTCGCAGTATTGGCCGGCATCAAGGCTGCTGGCGGCGATATCGCCAAAGCGACCGATGGCCTCGCTAACCTCGCGCCGATGAAGGGACGGGGCGAACGCCGCACGATCTCGGTCGATGGCGGAGACTTCACGCTCATTGATGAAAGCTACAACGCCAGTCCCGCTTCCATGCGGGCGGCCCTGCAAGTATTGGCGAACTCGATCCCGGGCAAAGACGGCCGACGCATTGCGGTCCTCGGCGACATGCTCGAACTCGGCGAGAATTCCGACACGATCCATTCGGAACTCGCCCCGGAACTCACCTCAGCGGGCGTCGATATCGTGTTCACCGCAGGCACGCACATGGCCAACCTCGCATCCGCCTTGCCGGAATCGATCACCGCTAGCCATGGCGAAGCCAGTGACGAGGTTTTGCCGAAAGTTATCGAAACCGTACGCGCCGGCGACATCGTTACCGTCAAGGGCTCGCTCGGCAGCCGCATGGGACCAATCGCCGATGCGCTGAGAGCGCTTGACGGGAAATAAAGGGAGGAAACGAGAAACATTGCTCTATAACCTGCTCGCCCCCTTGGCCGATGAATTCGGTCCGTTGAATCTGTTCCGGTACCTGACCTTCAGGACCGGCGGCGCGATCATGACCGCGCTGATCATCAGCTTCATCTTCGGCCCAGCCATTATCAATTGGCTCAAGAGCCAACAGGTCGGCGCTTCGAACGTGCGCGAAGACGTCCCCGAAGGTCATCTAAAGAAAGCCGGCACTCCGACGATGGGCGGATTCTTGATCCTGTTGGCGATTTCGCTGAGCACATTACTCTGGGCCGACCTCGGAAACGGCTATGTCTGGTGTGTATTGCTGGTCACCATCGGTTTCGGTGCAGTCGGGTTCGCCGATGATTATTTGAAGCTTACCGGCCAAGGATCGAAAGGCCTGAAAGGCCGAACCAAACTGGTATTCGAAATCATAATCGCCGCGCTTGTGGCCTATTGGATCGCGTCGATCACGCGCGCGCCATTGGATGACGGACTGACTATACCTTTCTTCAAGAATGTCCTTGTCGACCTCGGCTGGTTCTTCATCCCCTTTGCAGTATTCGTAATGGTCGGTGCGTCGAACGCGGTAAATCTGACCGACGGCCTCGACGGGCTCGCAATCGTGCCTGTGATGATCGCCGCCGCTTGTTTTGGCGCCATTTCCTATCTCGTGGGCCACGCGGTCTATTCGGGCTACCTGCAAATCCACCACCTCCCCGGCTCCGGCGAGCTGTCGGTTTTCTGCGGCGCGCTGGTGGGGGCCAGTCTTGGTTTCCTTTGGTACAACGCCCCACCAGCGATGGTGTTCATGGGCGATACAGGATCGCTCGCTGTCGGTGGCGCCCTCGGCGCTCTCAGCGTCGTCACCAAACACGAATTAGTACTGGTAATCATTGGCGGCCTCTTCGTGTTGGAGACGGTCTCGGTCATCGTCCAGGTCGCCTCATTCAAGCTGACCGGCAAACGCGTCTTCGCCATGGCGCCGCTGCATCATCATTTCGAGAAAAAGGGATGGGCCGAACCGACCATCGTCATTCGGTTTTGGATCATCGCCATGATTCTGGCGCTGATCGGCCTGTCGACCTTGAAACTACGCTGACGGGATTTTGCATAAGGTAATGATCGACCTATCGGCACATAAAGACAAAACCATCGCGGTGATGGGGCTCGGTAAATCCGGCCTTACAACAGCACGCGCATTGTGCGACGCCGGTGCCGACGTCCGCGCATGGGATGATTCCGAAGCCGCCCGCGAAGCGGCGGTTACAAGCGGAATCCCGGTCGTCGATCTTGCCGGCCAAAATGCCAAAGATTGGGCTGAAACCGAATTTCTTGTTTTGAGCCCCGGCATCCCGCATACCCACCCCGAGCCACACCCAGCCGCCGCGGCCGCAAAAAAAGCCGGCACGAAAATAATCGGTGATGTGGAACTATTGGTGCGGGCCAATCGGGCAGCGCGCTTCATCGCGATCACCGGCACCAACGGCAAGTCGACCACGACCGCTCTGATCGGCCATATCCTCAAAAGCGCTGGCTATACGACCGCCGTCGGCGGAAACCTCGGCACGCCGGTACTCGACTTCCCTGCGCTGGATACAAATGGAATTTATGTTTTAGAGCTGTCTTCCTATCAATTGGAGCTGACACCTTCCCTTCACGCGTCGGTATCGGTGCTCCTTAACATTAGTGCCGATCACCTCGACCGCCACGGGGGCATGAAAGGCTATATCGCGGCGAAGCAGCGGATTTTCCAAAATCAGACGTCCGATGACGCGGCGGTGGTCGGCATCGACGAGCCCAACAGCACAGAAATTTTCGGCAGCCTTGCGGCTAACGGCAATCAACCGGCCATTCCTATTTCGGGGCATCAGAGCGCGCGGGGCGGGGTCTTTTCTATTGACCGAGTGCTCTATGATGACCGCGACCGTGCAAAACTCCCGATCGTTTCGCTCGACGGCGCGGAAACCCTTCCCGGCGATCACAATGCACAAAATGCCGCCGCGGCTGCAGCAGCCTGTCTGATGGCAGGACTTGCACCCGAAGATATTGCAGATGGAATTACCAGTTTCCCCGGGCTCGCCCATCGCCAACAGTTGGCGGCAATCATCGACGGCGTGCGCTACGTCAACGATAGCAAGGCTACCAACGCAGATGCCGCCGCTCGCGCGCTTGGCAGTTATCGTACCATCTATTGGATCGCCGGCGGCCTCGCCAAAGAAGGTGGTCTCGATGATTTAATGGACGGTCTGGCACCTATCCGTCATGCCTTCCTGATCGGCGAGGCGGAAGCCGATTTTGCCGAGGCACTCGAAGGCAATCTACCGACGACCCGATGCGGCACGCTCGCGAACGCGCTCGAAAAAGCCCATCAGCTGGCCCAGCGTGAACGCCGAGACGGTGCAGTTGTGTTGCTGTCGCCGGCCTGCGCGTCCTGGGATCAGTATCCAAGCTTCGAAGCCCGCGGCGCCGAATTCTGCCGCCTCGCGGCTGCCCTGCCTGGCAGTGCGCGGGACGTATTCTGGGACGGAGAAACGGAGGAAGCTGCATGATGCCCGCCTTCGCACGCAGCGACACTTCCGTTCTCGGCCGTTGGTGGTGGACCGTCGACCGCTGGTCGCTAATGGCAATCATCGCTCTGGCGGCATTTGGCCTGCTACTCGCGGCCTCCGCGAGTCCGGCGGTCGCCGAGCGCCTCCAGTTGGACTCGACCTATTTTCTCAAACGCCAGGCGATTTATTTGATGCCGGCACTAGTGGTGATGATTGCCGTTTCTCTACTGACGCCGGTCCAGGTGCGGCGTTTCGGATTGCTAACGTTTTTCGGTGCGATGATGCTACTCGCCTGCACGCCGATCATCGGTGCTGAAATCAACGGCGCCAAGCGCTGGATCAATATCGCCGGCCTTTCGCTGCAGCCGTCCGAATTCGTCAAACCGGGCTTTGCGATTTTCGCTGCCTGGATGTTTGCCGCCGGCCGGCTTCGGGAAAACGTACCCGGAGCGAAATTCGCATTCATCGCCTACGCCTTGGTGGTAGGCCTGCTACTGGCTCAGCCTGACCTGGGCCAAGCGGTCGTCGTTACCGCAATCTGGTTCTCGCAATGGTTCCTGGCCGGTCTTTCGGTCGCGCTTGTGGTGGGGTTGGTACTTTTGGGCCTGATTTCGCTGATCGGCGCTTACTTTGCCTTCCCACACGTGGCGAGCCGTATCGACCGGTTTATCGATCCGAAAGCTGGCGACACCTATCAAATCGACAAGGCAATGGAGGCGTTCACCAATGGCGGCCTGTTCGGAACCGGACCCGGCGAGGGCTTGGTTAAAACACGGTTACCGGACGCCCATGCGGATTTTATCTTCGCCGTCGCCGGCGAGGAGTTTGGCCTCATCGCCTGCCTTGTATTGGTGCTTGCTTTCGCATTCGTCGTGCTGCGGGGGTTTTTCCGGCTGATGCGGGAAACTGATCTCTTCATCGTCCTTGCCGCCGCAGGGCTCTTGGTCCAGTTCGGCGTCCAGGCGCTTATCAATATGGGATCAACGGTCAATCTCCTGCCGACCAAAGGCATGACACTGCCGTTCGTTTCTTATGGTGGCTCTTCACTCTTCGCGTTAGCACTCGGCATGGGAATGGCGCTGGCGTTAACCCGCAACCGACCGGGGGGCGTGGCATGAGTGGGCACGAAAAGATGGCCGTACTTGCAGCCGGCGGCACCGGTGGGCACCTGTTCCCGGCCCGAGCGCTGGCGGACGAGCTTAGCGGGCACGACGTGCGCCTGACATTGATCACCGATCGCCGTGCTGCCGGTATCAGTGGTGCCTTAGCCAACCTCGACACCTATCGCATCCATGCGTCTGGCGTTAGCGGCCGTAATATTTTCCGTCGCTTGTTCGCGACATTCAGTTTGGGCATCGGTTTTATTGAAGCAGCGCTTCTACTGCGCCGCTTGAAGCCGGACGTGGTAATTGGTTTTGGCTCTTACGCTTCGGTGCCTACGGTCGCCGCCGCCGCGCTGCTCGGCTATCGCACCGTAATCCACGAACAAAACGCTATTCTGGGTCGTGCCAATAGGTTTCTCGCCCCACGGGTCACCCGGATCGCAACTGCATTCGAATTCGTTGCAAATTTGCGTGCCAAAGACCGGCAAAAGGCCGTCTGGACCGGCAACCCCGTCCGCCCGGACATTATCGCCATCGCAGGAAATTCCTATCCCGCGGTGACGGACGATCAACCGATTCAAATCTTGATATTTGGCGGTAGCCAGGGCGCAAGCGTGTTCTCGGATGTCGTCCCTGACGCTATGGCAATGCTGCCAAAGTCAGAGCGGGATCGGCTTCGAATTGTGCAGCAATGTCGCGAAGAGGATATAGCCGCTGTCGAGGCCGCCTATCGGAAATCGAAGATCGCTGCCGAGATCGCGCCCTTCTTCGACGATATTGCAGACCGAATCAGCGCGGCTCACCTGGTTATATGTCGGGCGGGTGCCTCGACATTGGCGGAAATCGCCACCGCCGGTCGACCGGCCATCCTAGTGCCGTTTCCCCATGCGATCGACGATCATCAAACTCGCAACGCCCAAGGGCTTTGCGATGCGGGCGGGGGCTGGATGATCCCGCAGGATGCATTTACGCCGGAGACGCTCGCCAATCGGCTGAAATCTTTGTTTTCGATCGAGCGGACACTCGAAACCGCGGCCCAATGTGCGACCAAGATCAGCATGGCCGGCGCTGCGGAACGATTAGCGAAACTGGTTATAAAAACGCTCGGGCCCGACAGCCCCGACCCTTCACCAAAGGGGGCTGCCGCATGACCGCGATGCCGCTCAATATCGGCTTGATTCATTTCGTCGGCATCGGCGGGATCGGCATGTCTGGGATCGCCGAGATTCTGCACAATCTCGGCTACAAGGTTCAGGGCAGCGATATCGCCGAAAGCGCTAACGTAAAACGCCTGGCCGAACTCGGCATCGAGGTCCTTATTGGTCATGCGGCGGAGAACGTCCGCGAAGCCGCCGTGGTTGTGGTGTCATCGGCGATCAAACAGGAAAATCCCGAAATCGCCGAAGCTCGGGCACGGCGTATCCCCGTTGTCCGTCGCGCGGAAATGCTAGCGGAATTGATGCGGCTTAAATGGTCAATCGCGGTCGGCGGCACCCACGGAAAAACCACTACCACATCGCTGATCGCCGCCGTGCTCGACGGCGCAGGGCTGGATCCCACCGTCATCAATGGTGGAATTATCAACGCCTACGGCACCAATGCGCGGCTTGGCGAAGGAGAATGGATGGTCGTCGAGGCGGATGAGTCCGATGGCACCTTTATTCGCCTACCCGCGACCATCGCCATCGTTACAAATCTCGACCCCGAACATTTGGATTTTTATGGCGACTTTGAGCAAGAAAAAGACGCCTTCCGCCGGTTCGTGGAGAATATTCCGTTCTACGGTTTCGCGGTGCTGTGCATCGACCACCCGGAAGTTCAGGCATTGATCGGGCAAATCGCCGACCGCCGGCTCGTCACCTATGGGTTCAGTCCTCAGGCAGAAGTACGAGCCGTGGACCTAAAGCCAGGACCCGGCGGCGTCACATTCGACGTCGAGGTCAAACAAAGCGGCTCGACAAAACGGACCCTCAACGGGTTGCGGTTGCCCATGTTCGGCGAACACAACGTATTGAATGCCCTCGCCGCAATAGCAATCGCCATCGAACTAGAGATCGACGATGCATCACTCGCCGAAACTCTTGGTGCATTTGAAGGCGTCAAACGGCGCTTCACGAAAGTCGGAGAGGCCGGTGGCGTTACCGTGATCGACGATTACGGACACCATCCGGTCGAAATCGCCGCGGTTCTCAAGGCAGCTCGATCAGCCACGCAGGGCAAGGTTGTCGCGGTAATGCAACCGCACCGCTATAGCCGGGTGCAAGATTTGTTCGAGGATTTTTGTGTCTGCTTCAACGATGCGGATACGGTCGTCATCTCCGAAATATTTGCCGCCGGCGAGCAGCCGATTCCTGGGATCGATCGGGAGGCATTGATCGAAGGTTTGAAAGCCCGAGGCCACCGAGATGTACTGCCGCTGGAAGACGCCGACGATTTGGCCGGGCTTGTGCATTCGGTGACCGCCAAAGGTGATTTGGTTGTTTGCCTTGGTGCCGGCAGCATTACCAATTGGGCCGCTCAACTACCGGCCAACCTCGCAGACTGTCAAAAAGCGGAACGGGAGGCGAGCTAATGGTTCAAGTCACCCGCCGCAAACGTCAAAGCATCGTCGACCGCCTTCCGTCGGTTCGCGGCGAGCTCCGCCTTGACGAAAGTATGGCACGATACGCCTGGCTCCGCGTCGGTGGGCCAGCGGAAGTCTTGTTCCGACCCGCGGACACCGAAGATTTGCAGGAATTTCTTCACAACACACCAATCGACATCCCCATCTTCGCGATGGGTGTCGCGTCGAACCTGCTGGTCCGTGACGGAGGCATCCCGGGTGTTGTCATCCAGCTCCGCAAGGGATTCAACGAGATTGTTTCGAACCAAGAGACGATCACAGCCGGCACCGGTGCGCTTGACATTAATGTTGCGCGTTTCGCGCTCGCGGAAGAATTAGAAGGATTGGAATTCCTGTCCGGCATCCCCGGCACCATTGGCGGCGCTCTGCGAATGAATGCCGGCGCCTACGGGTCCGAAATCGCCGACGTCCTAGTCAGTGCCGAAGCGATCGATCGCAACGGAAATTTGCGCCAGGCCAATAAAGAAGAGCTTGGCTTCGCCTATCGGCATACCGATGCACCGCAAGACTGGATCTTCATCGGCGCAACGCTCGCCGCTTCGCCGGGCGATTCGGCTGCGATAGCCGCTAAGATGGAGAAAATTGCCGAGGCACGCGAAGGGAGCCAGCCAATTCGAGCGCGGACCGGCGGCTCCACTTTCAAGAACACCGACGAGAAGAGCGCCTGGGAATTGATTGACGATGCCGGTTGTCGTGGCCTTCGCGTCGGCGAAGCACAAGTTTCCGAACACCATTGCAACTTCCTGATCAATCACGGCCAAGCCAGCGCCTACGACCTCGAACGCCTCGGCGCCGAGGTGCGCCGCCGTGTACACGAAAAATCCGGCGTCATGCTGCAATGGGAACTCGATCGCATCGGCCTCACTGCCAAGGAGGCCCAGTCATGAACGAAGCGAAGGCCATGCACGTTGCGGTTTTGATGGGCGGATGGTCGGCCGAGCGCGAAGTCTCGCTCGATAGCGGCAAGGCTTGTGCGGCGGCTCTGCGCGAATGCGGCCACAAGGTCACAGAAATCGATATGGGCCGCGATTTGCATCGCTTGCTGGATGCACTCGAGCCCAAACCGGACGCGGTCTTCAATGCACTTCATGGTCGCTACGGCGAGGATGGGACAGTTCAGGCCATACTCGACATTCTTCAGATTCCCTACACCCATTCGGGTCTGCTCGCATCGGCGGTCGCGATGGACAAGGTGCAGGCCAAGAAATTGTTGGCGGATGCAGGCGTGCCGAGCCCGGCCGGCACCGTAACCGACCGTGAAAGTTTAGCGGATGGTCCGCCGATGGCTCCGCCGTGCGTCATCAAACCGGTCAATGAAGGTTCCAGTGTCGGCGTGCAAATCCTCCCCGATTCCGAAACGCCGATCGATTTCGGCCTTTGGCAAGAGGGACAGCCGTTGCTGGTCGAAGAATTCATTCCCGGCCGCGAGCTCACCGTCGCGGTTATGGGGGACAAGGCGCTGGGCGTGACGGAATTACAGCCTAAATCCGGATTCTACGATTACGAGGCGAAATATACCGACGGCAAAACCGTACATAAATGTCCGGCGCCTGTAGCCGAAAGCGTCGCCGCCGATGCCATGCGTTTCGCAGAGCAGGCACATGCCGCGCTCGGTTGCCGTGGCGTTAGCCGAGCCGATTTTCGTTACGACGACACCGATGGAGAGCCGGGAAAGCTCTACATGCTGGAGGTCAATACCCAGCCCGGAATGACTTCTCTGTCGCTAGTGCCCGAGCAGGCAGCGGCGGCTGGCATAAGTTTTGCGGCGTTGGTCGATTGGATGGTGCAACAAGCGAGGTTTGAGCAGTGAAGGCCGAGAAAAACCGGAATCCGGGCAAAAGCGCTGAAAACAGCCGTTCGGCACGGCTTCGGCGCGCACTAATGGTGCGTCTCAAGGCGAAACCCATGCTGTTCGCCATTGCCGGGTTGGTGTTGATCATCGCCTGTGGCGCCGGCGGAGTGGTAATTCACCTAACCGGCGCGGAAAAATCGGTCGCCGCAACAATCGACCGTTTTAACCGCAGCATCGCGGATTCTGTCGGCCTGACAGTCGACGAAGTATTGGTTACCGGGCGGATCGAAACACCGCGTAGCAAACTTTTGGAAGCGCTCAAGGTCAAGCGCGGCGACCCGATCTTCGGATTCGATCCTCACGAAGCCCGCAAACGCCTTCTCGCGATCGGCTGGGTGGCCGAAGCCGACGTGCAACGTCGACTACCCAATACAATTTATGTCCGCCTCACCGAGCAGAAGCCCGCCGCTATCTGGCAGCATAATGGCAAGTTCAAGCTGATTAGCCGTGATGGCGGTGTCATCAGCAATCAGGTCTCCCAGCGGTACAAAAATCTCAAGATTCTTGTCGGCGAAGATGCGCCGACCAATGCCGCAGGGCTGATGACCATGCTCGAAAGCGAACGCGAATTGATGGTGCTCGTCACACACGCGACGCGGGTCGGCGCTCGGCGCTGGAATCTACTTCTCCGTCAAGGAATTGACATTCGCTTGCCGGCGGAACGAGCCGAAAAGGCATGGCGTTACCTTGCCGAATTACAACGCAAACATCGAATTTTGCAACAGCGTATCCGGGCCGTCGATTTACGCGTGCCCGACCGGCTGACCGTCCAGATTTTAAAGACACCCGACGCCAAACGCGTCGGCGACGAAACTTAGACCGCCCGGTCACGATGATCGGGAGAAAAAGGAGTTAACGAGCCTTGGCACAGGATGAAATAATCAGCGCGCTCGATATCGGCAGCAGCAAGATTACCTGCTTTATTGCCGAAAACGACCCGCTCAGCGGTATCCGCGTCCTTGGAATCGGCCATCACGCAAGCAACGGCGTGAAAGCCGGCAATATCGTCGATATGGAATCGGCCGAAGCCGCCATTCGCGCCGCAGTGACGGGGGCCGAAGAAATGGCCGAGACCACAGTGCGCGATATCACCGTGAATATTAGCGCCGGTCAGATGCAAAGTGCGATGAGCGATCATCGCGTCCCTGTCAGCGGCGCGGCGATCTCGGACATCGACCTCAACAAGCTGTTGATGGAATGCCGCTCCACGAAAGACGATGAGGAACGTTCGCTGATCCATGCGATTCCGGTCGGTTTCGATGTCGATGGCGAGTGCGGAATACATGATCCGCGCGGACTGCACGGGCGCGAGCTCGGTGTGCGCATGCATAGCGTTTCCGTCGCCACTGCAGCGGTCCACAATCTTGCGACCTGTATTTCGCGATGCCATCTGGGACTTCGCGATATCGTCGCAACACCTTACGCCACCGGCCTAGGATGCCTGGTCGAGGATGAGCTCGATCTTGGTGCCACTGTGGTCGATATCGGCGCCGGCACAACCAGCTTTGCAATCTTCTTCGACGGCGCCCTGGTTTATGTCGATTCGATCCCGGTCGGGGGCTGGCATATTACCAGCGACATCGCACGCGGACTTTCGACGCCGGTCTATCAAGCCGAACGAATCAAAACGCTCTACGGTAGCTGCGAAGGCGTGCCGTCGGACGAACGCACCATGATCGCCGTTCAGCAAATCGGCGAAGAAGACGAGATCGCACCTGAACAGGTACCGAAATCGATGCTTACGGGCATTATCGCACCTCGAGTCGAAGAAATTCTCGAGATCGTTCGCTCGCATCTGCTCGCCAGCGGGCTCGACAAAATCGCCGGCCGCCGCGCTGTGCTAACCGGCGGCGCATGTCAATTAGCTGGCATGCCCGAGCTGGCTGCAAAAATTCTTAAGAAACAAATACGTATCGGACGCCCCCGTGGCATCGCCGGTTTGGCCGATGCCATGGACGGCCCCGCATTCTCCGTCAATGCGGGTCTGCTCGCTTTCGCCGTCGACGACCAAGGCGAAATGCGACAGACCGCAAATGACGCATATCGAACAACGGGCAGCCTGTTCGGCCGCCTGGGAGATTGGTTCCGTGAAAACTTCTGATCTCCGATACGAGTTTCGTACGTCTTTTCCCACAGGGAAAGGCGACGGAATGCCAGCTTTCGCTGGTAAACCCTGGCATTGCAAAATAGATTGGAGGCTCTGATGACAATCAAGTTATCGATGCCCAGTTCAGAACAACAACTGAAACCAAGGATCACGGTGATCGGTGTCGGCGGCGCTGGTGGCAACGCTGTCAACAATATGATCAACACGAACCTTGAGGGCGTGGATTTTCTCGTTTGCAACACTGATTCCCAAGCGCTCGAGCAATCGGTCGCTGAGAACAAACTTCAGCTCGGGGTGTCTATCACCCAAGGGCTCGGCGCCGGCGCCCGACCCGAAGTAGGTCAAGCCGCTGCAGAAGAAGTGTTGGACACCATCCTAGATCAAGTGGTCGGCAGCCATATGTGCTTCGTTACCGCCGGCATGGGCGGTGGCACCGGCACGGGTGCGGCGCCGGTTATAGCCCGTGCTGCACGGGAAAACGGCATGCTGACCGTCGGCGTGGTGACAAAACCCTTCCACTTCGAAGGCGCGCAACGGATGCGTGTCGCCGAACAGGGCATTGAGGAGTTGGCACAATATGTCGACACCCTGATCATCATTCCGAATCAGAATTTGTTCCGCATCGCGAACGAGAAAACCACCTTCGCCGAGGCCTTCAACATGGCCGACGAAGTGCTCAATTCCGGTGTGCGCGGCGTTACCGACCTTATGGTGATGCCGGGCCTGATCAACCTCGACTTCGCCGACATTCGCACGGTAATGAGCGAGATGGGCAAAGCAATGATGGGCACCGGCGAGGCCGAGGGCGACACTCGCGCCATCGACGCCGCCGAATCGGCAATTTCGAATCCGTTACTCGACGACATTACGATGGAAGGCGCCAGAGGTGTGTTGATCAACATCACCGGCGGGCCCGACATCACTCTGTTCGAAGTCGACGAGGCCGCAAATCGGATTCGTCAGGAAGTCGACGAGAATGCAAACATTCTCTTCGGCTCAACCTTCGAAGAAGAAATGGAAGGCAAAATTCGCGTGTCTGTCGTTGCGACCGGCATCGAAGCCAATGCGGCCGCCCAACCGCTGCCGCAATCTCGCCCGCTCACCGAAGCGATCGCGCGGCCAATGCCGTCAATGGGCACCGAGCCCGATGAAGACGCGGCGATGGAACCGACTCCGATCGAAAAGGCAGTCGAAGCGGCAAAATTGGACGATAGCGACGAGGACATGGCATCAGATGCCGTTCCGGCGATGCCATCCTTCCAAAGCGAGGCGCATGAACCGGTCGATGCTCTGCAAATGCTGGGCGAAGATGACGGGTCCAGCTCCGAGCAATCGTCGATCCTGGATGAAGCGGTAGCAGCTACGCAATCGCTCGAGACCAGTTCGGAACCGCCAGGGCGCGATCCGTTTATTCCGCCCGAACCGGTAGATGTCAGTGAGCCGGTTGATGCGGATCAATATCCGGACCCGTTCAGCGAAGCCGATTTCGCAAATGCACGAAATGACCTGGATCAGCCGCGCAAGAAGAAACGGCCAAGTCTTTTCAAACGTTTGACCGGAGCGGCCAGACGGGAAGAAGAAGCCGAACGGACGGCTATGCCGGCCCCGGTGCCCGCGGTTGCCGAACAGCCCGAACCGGTCGCAGCGGCAACTGAGATGCCCCCTATGCCGGCTGCAATCGAAGAACCTGCCCCGCAGCCAGCCATGGAGCCGGACCCGGAACCCGAAACGGAGATGGAACCGGCGGCGGAAAAAGAGTCCGCATCGGTCTCGTTCCTGCGCCGCGAGGACGTTCTGACACCGGAATCGGCGCCAATTCCGACGCCTACAGCGCAACCGGAACCCGCGCCAGCGGCTCCAGCTCCGGCGCCGATGCCTAAACCGGCAGCGGCAGCGCCGGCAGCGACTGCGCCAGCGCCGATGCCTACTCCGGTACCGCAGCCTGAGAGTGACCAATTCTCGCTTTCGCAGGCGGACGAAGAAATGCTTGAAATTCCAGCATTCCTGCGCCGTCAGGCAAATTAGGGCCGCGGGCCAAGAAAAATATGCAATGCCGAAAAGAGCGGCCGCATCTTCGCGATGCGGCCGTTTTTTTGCCTGAAATCAAAGAAATAATCGGTAACAAAGAGTGATTTGAGGGTGTGACTCTCAATTGCTAAACACGATGCTGAAAGTCGTTCGAGAGAATGCGACAAGACGCCATAACCTGCTCACTATTGGGGAATCTCGTGGAGCATACAAAAACCGTCTCGCAAATTGGTGCATCTGCCGTGCCTGAAAAACCTTCCGGCCTGCGCCAAACGACTCTCAAGAATCATATTCATTGCAGTGGTATAGGCCTTCATTCGGGCAACAAGATTTCGATGTCGCTATATCCGGCAGAAGCGGATACGGGCATCGTTTTCCGTCGCGTCGATATTTCGGGCCACCGCGCAATCATTCCGGCGCGGTTCGACCGAGTTACCGACACTCGTCTATGTACGACACTGGCCAATGACGACGGCGTCAAAGTAGCGACCGTGGAACATCTCATGGCAGCGCTTGCCGGTTGCGAAATCGACAACGTGCTCGTCGAGGTCAATGGCGCAGAAGTGCCGATTATGGATGGCAGCGCCGAACCTTTCGTATTTCTGATCGAATGCGCCGGTACCGTCGAACTCGATGCCCCGCGTCGCGTGGTTCAAGTCACCCGCGAAGTGTCGATTATGGAAGAAGCAGGTGAGGCTTCCCTTGGGCCAGCAGAAATTGAACCTTCGGGTCTCACCATCGATCTGAATATCGATTTCAAGAATGCTGTTATCGGCCAGCAAAATCTCACCGTTACAGTTTCCTCCAACAGCTTCAAAAACGAAATTTGCCGTGCGCGCACGTTTGGCTTCCTTGAGGATGTAGAAGCTCTGCATCAGGCGGGGCTCGCACAGGGTGGGTCTCTTGAAAACGCCGTCGTAATTAGTGGCAGCGAAGTCCTCAATGAGGGTGGTCTCCGCTTTAAGGACGAGTTCGTGCGCCACAAGGTTCTCGATTGTATTGGCGATCTTTACCTAGCCGGCAATCCGTTGGTTGGTAGTTTTTCCGGGCTGCGCACCGGGCATGATCTGCATAACAAGCTGCTGCGCCGGTTGTTCGCAGATCGGAGTGCCTGGAACCTCGTTCCGTTGGATGAGTTTGTTGAAATGCCGACTCCACAATGGCAGACGGAAGACCAGCGGGCGATCGCCTAGACTCAAAATTTCCCCACACTTCCACGGTACCGCTGCAAAGCTCTTGGTAGGAATTCTGCGGCGGTGATGCTATATACAATATTGCTGGTGTGCGCCCTGAGCGCCCGCATTTTTGGGTTAATTTGCCGGACGAATTTCAGTCGGCGAACATAGGTTCAAGACCTCTATGACGGCAAAAACTACGGCAAATTTCGGCGTATTTTCGCTGACCGGGCGTCGCCTTCGTTTTCCACTTTTAATCCTGACCTTTTGTTTCGTCGCTGGCTGCAGCGATACGATGGATTCGATCTTCGGTAAGCCCGAAGAAGAAAAATACAAGGTTCCGCGAACCGTGGAGCAAATCTACAACGATGCCATGGATCAGCTCCACGCGGGATGGTACGAGACCGCAGCCGAGCAATTCGACGAAGTCGAGCGGCAATATCCATACTCCGCCTGGGCGACCAAATCGCAGCTCATGGCCGCATACGCGCAATATCTCAACAACCGCTATGACGAGGCCATTATCGCGCTGGACCGGTTTATCGAACTGCATCCCGGCAACCGAGACGTCGCGTATGCGCATTACTTAAAATCGCTGAGTTATTACGAACAGATTTCCGACGTGGGTCGAGACCAAAAGATGACCCAACTGGCACTAAAATCGTTGAAGGAAGTCGTGCGGCGGTACCCAAAAACGCCCTACGCCCGGGACGCCCGCATCAAGATCGACCTCACTACCGATCACCTTGCTGGCAAGGAAATGAATATTGGCCGCTACTATCAGCAAAAGGGCGAATATCTCGCCGCGATCAATCGCTTCCGCCGCATCATCGAACGTTACCAGACCACGAGCCATACCCCGGAAGCACTCCATCGGCTGACAGAATGCTACCTCGCCCTTGGCATAACAGACGAGGCGCAAATGGCGGCCGCCGTGCTTGGCCATAACTATCCCGGTAACCCTTGGTACAAGGACAGCTATGCCCTGCTCGAAGGCAAGAAGTTAAAACCCCAGAAAAAAGACGGTTCGTGGCTCAGTTGGATGTGGGATTGGGCACTGTAGGAACATCAGCATGCTGACCGCGCTCAGCATTCGTAACGTAGTCCTCATCGAACGCCTGGACATAACATTCGGCCGGGGTCTCTCGGTGCTAACCGGCGAGACCGGCGCTGGCAAGTCGATACTGCTGGATGCGCTTGGCTTGGCGCTCGGTGCCCGCTCGGATGCACGCCTTCTCCGCCATGGCAGCGAACAGGCCACTGTCGTTGCGCAATTCTCAACCATCCCGGAAGGCCAAACCGCGCTGTTGTTGGAAGAGCAAGGCATCGAAAGCGAAGGCGAAATTCTAATGCGCCGCGTCCTGGGCCAGGATGGGCGTACCCGCGCTTTCGTCAACGATCAGCCGGTCAGCATCGGTTTTTTGCGGCAGCTCGGAGATGCTCTCGCCGAAATTCAAGGTCAGTTCGACGAGCGCGGCCTGATGGACCAGGCAACTCACTTGGATGTGCTTGATAATTGCGGCCGGTTGAGTGAAATGCGGCAAGCGACCGTCGATGCCTTTGCCGAACTGCAGGAAGCGCGCCGAGATTTGGCAATTGCTACAGAGGCGGCACAAAAAGCAAAAGACGACGAGGATTTTTTGCGCCACTCCGTCGCCGAACTGCAACGGCTTGACCCTCAACCTGGCGAAGAAACGGAACTCGCCGAAACTCGCCAGCTATTAATGAATGCGGAAAAGGTCGCGGACGCGTTGAACGCTGCGTTTGAAGACTTGGAAGGCGATGGCGGGGTCGAGAACCGGCTCAGGAAAGCACTTGCCCATGTGGAACGCGGCGCGGAGAAAGCCGGATCTGCTCTAGATCCAGCAGCGCAAGCCGTCGAGCGCGCGGTTATCGAAACCGAAGAAGCGATCGGTGTGTTGCGTGATTCGGCCGCCAATATGGACCTCGATGGCAACCGCCTTGAAGAAGTCGAGGACCGGCTCTATGCGCTACGCGACGTCGCCCGCAAACACCGGGTCGAAGTAGAAGCGCTGGCAGCATTACGAGAGGAATTCGAAGGTAAACTCGCCTTGATCGAAAATCAGTCCGACCGCATCGACGAATTGGCGGCAAAAGAGAAAAAACTCCGCTCGGCCTACATCGAAAGGGCAACCGCATTACGCAACGCTCGACGGAAGGCGTCCGACGCACTCGACAAAGCGGTGAACGCCGAGTTACCCCCGCTCAAGTTGGAAAAAGCCTCCTTCACGACCCAGTTCGAGGAACTTGCAGAAGAACACTGGGGCGAAAGCGGCATGGATAAAGTGGCCTTTTTGGTCACCACGAACCCCGGCGCGCCCGCAGGGCCACTGTCGAAAATCGCCTCGGGCGGCGAACTATCACGCTTCATGTTGGCGTTGAAAGTCGTCCTCGCCGCATCCGGGGGACCTACCACGCTGGTATTCGACGAAGTCGACAGCGGTGTCGGTGGAGCAACGGCAGATGCGGTCGGTGAACGGCTGGCACGTCTCTCAAACGAAATGCAGGTGCTTGTCGTTACCCATTCACCGCAAGTCGCCGCGCGAGGAAACATTCACCTGCGGGTCGAAAAACTCAGTGAAAACGAGGACACCGTGACAGAAGTCGACCGATTGCTCGACGGCGATCGGCGCGAAGAAGTGGCGCGCATGCTTTCCGGGGCCGAGATCACCGATGAAGCACGCGCTGCCGCCGACCAGCTAATCCATGGAGATACCCGGTGAACGGCAAGCCCGTCGAGTCTTTAAGCGAAGCGGAGGCAGCGGAAGAACTCGCCCGCCTCGCCGAAGAAATCGCCTATCACGACCGCCGCTATCACACCGAGGATGACCCCGAAATTTCCGATGCCGACTACGATGCCCTCCGGCGAAGAAACGAATCGATCGAAATTCAGTTTCCCGCCCTGAAGCGTGATGACAGTCCGAGTGAACGCGTTGGCGGCCAAGTCGCATCCGGCTTCCAGAAGGTCAACCACGCGCGCCCAATGCTGTCGCTCGGCAACGCTTTCGGCGATGAGGATATCGTGGAATTCGACGCCCGCGTTCGACGGTTTCTGGGACTGGAAGCGAGTGCGCCAATCAATATCGTCGCAGAACCCAAAATCGACGGGCTTTCCGCCTCGTTGCGCTATCAGGACGGCAAGTTCTTTCTGGGAGCCACCCGCGGCGATGGCGCGGTAGGTGAGGACATCACCCAGAATCTCCGCACCGTTTCCGATATTCCCGAGACTTTATCCGGCGATGCGCCAGAGGTGATGGAAATTCGCGGTGAAGTGTATATGAGCAAAAGTGATTTTTTGGCTCTCAACGAACGCCAGGTTGCCGCAGATCAAAAACCCTTCGCCAACCCTCGGAACGCAGCCGCCGGCAGCCTACGTCAGCTGGACTCAACGATTACCGCCGAGCGGCCGCTTCGATTTTTTGCCTATAGCGCCGGCGAACAGTCGACGCCGGTCGGCGAAACGCAATGGGAATTTCTTCAGACACTGAAAGGTTGGGGATTCCAGATAAACCCGCTTACTCAACTCTGTGCGAACGTCGAAGAGATATTGGCCGCGTATGCGGGAATCGCTGAGCGCCGCGCCGATCTCGATTACGATATCGACGGTGTCGTTTATAAAGTCGACCGTCTCGATTATCAGGAACGCCTTGGCATGGTCAGCCGGGCGCCTCGCTGGGCGATAGCCCATAAGTTTCCCGCCGAGCAGGCAGAAACCGTGCTGGAAAAAATCGACATCCAAGTAGGGCGTACCGGAGCGTTGACCCCGGTTGCCCATCTGACCCCGGTAACCGTCGGCGGTGTGGTGGTCAGCCGGGCAACACTCCATAACGAAGACGAGATCGCCCGCAAAGACGTGCGCGAAGGCGACCATGTGGTGATCCAGCGCGCGGGCGACGTGATACCGCAAGTCGTTGGCGTCATAGAAGCAAAGCGGGCCGATAGCGCAAAACAATTCGAATTCCCGAGCGAATGTCCGGAATGCGGCAGTCTTGCCATCCGCGAAGCCGACGAAGCGGTTCGCCGATGCACCGGTGGTCTGATTTGCCCGGCCCAAGCGGTCGAACGCCTGAAACATTTCGTCTCTCGCAACGCCTTCGACATCGAAGGCTTTGGCGCCAAACACATTGAAAGTTTTTATGAAGACGGCTTGGTCAACACGCCAGCGGATATCTTTCGCCTTGCGGAACAAGGCGACGCGTTGATGACGCGGGAAGGCTGGGGCGAACAGTCGGTGGCAAATTTGGTCGCCGGGATCGACAGCAAACGCAATGTCACGCTCGACCGATTCATCTATGCGCTCGGTATCCGTCAGGTAGGCCAAGCAACCGCACGATTGCTGGCGCGCCATTACACCTCACTCACCAACATACGAAACGCTGCCGCAGATGCCGGTGACGAGACCGCTGCCGCCTATCAGGATCTTGTAAACATCGATGGTATTGGACCTTCGGTGATTGAAGACATCGTCGCTTTTTTCACCGAGCCGCGAAACCATGCCTTGCTGGATGATCTCGCCGAATTACTCGAAATCGAAGATTTTGCGGCGCCCGACGCCGCGGCATCGCCGGTCGGCGATAAAATTGTGGTTTTTACGGGAACGCTCGAAAAAATGAGCCGCAACGAAGCCAAAGCAAGAGCGGAATCCCTGGGCGCCAAAGTCACCGGTTCGGTCTCGAAGAAAACCGATTTCGTGGTCGTTGGAGCCAATGCGGGTTCGAAAGCAAAAAAGGCTCAAGAATTGGGAATCAAGGTTCTCAGCGAAGACGAGTGGCTCAGCTTGCTTGGCTAGGACCGCATGCCGGGCCGGCAACAACGAACAAAAAGGCCGAAGTTGCGCGAGCGGGCCCGACCTAGCGTCTGAAATTCATTAGCTTATCGCCGGTTTCCCCTATACGATCTAAGCTCCAGGGCTCCGTGGTGACAACAATGGCGTATTTTAGCCGAATAATTATCGCGATCACCGTACTGTTCGTCTTTGCGCCCGCCCAACCGGCGGCGGCAAACGATTGCATAACCGTTTTTCATTACGACGACCAAGGAAACGTGCTCCGCACCACTACCCATGGTGATCTTTGCAAGGAAGACAAGGACGAGCCGGTCCCCGAACGGGCGTCCCCTAATCCCAATAGTAAGAAGAAGACCAAACCGCCGCGTGCCCCAAACAAAGTCCCGCCGGTGCCGAACCAGATCGTTATAGCCGATCCTCCGGATAAGCTCCTAAATCAACTCGGCAGATTCGGCTTACGCAAGATTGACGGCGAGTTCTTGCGCACGCTCGATGTGAACGTACTGGTTCTGGTTGTTGAGCCCGGCCGGACAGCAAAAAAAGTGATTTTGGAGTTGCGGAAGGCTTTCCCGGGAATCGTCGTCGACCTCCATCATGCCTACGACCTATCACGCGGCGCCAGCACTAAGAAATTACTGTTTCCAGCAAAGATGATCGGCTGGGGCCGCGTGCCGCGGACCTGCGGCCAAGGGGTCAAAGTCGGCATGATCGATACCGGCGTCGACAAGTCGCACCCGGCACTCATCGGGCGAGTCATCATTCAGCGTCATTTCTTGGGTAAAAAGAAAAAGCCATCGGATACGGAACACGGGACCGCAGTTGCTGCCATTTTGGTCGGTAAACCGCTTCCGGACGGCACCAGCGGATTACTGCCCGGAGCCACACTATATGCCGCCAATATTTTCGAACGCGCCGGCAAAAAAGGTAAGCGCGGCACAATGTATGGCATCTTGAAAGGAATCGATTGGTTGGCGACGGTGCGGGTTCATGTGGTCAATATGAGCATCGCCGGACCGCCCAACAGCATCTTCAGCTATGTCCTTAAGAAAGGCATCAAAAAGGGCCTGGTAATGGTCGCCGCCGCCGGCAATGGCGGTCCTCGTGCCAAACCGGCCTGGCCTGCGGCCCACCCGCTAGTGGCTTCGATTACGGCGATCGACCAGCGCATGTCGGTTTACCGCTTCGCCAACCGGGGTAGCTATATCGATTTTGCCGCGCCGGGCGTAAACGTGCCGACTCCATCGCGCCGCGGGCGGGCCTTCAAGACCGGTACTTCCTTTGCCTCACCCTACGTTGCTGCAATGACGGCACTTCTGGTGGCACAGGGTCGGCAACGGGATATGGGCGTCCTGCGCCGACGCTTGAAACAATATGTCGTCGATCTTGGCAAACCGGGCCGAGATCCGATTTTCGGCTGGGGAATGGTACGCGCCAGACCGCCTTGCTAAGGCGTTTTATCGGCCCAAGGGTCTCGTAGCCGTCTCGAGCCAAGCGGCGGTCGCCGCATCGACCAGCGGACTCAACGTTTCGAATACCTGCTGGTGATATCTGTCTAACCACTCGATTTCGCCGGGTGTCATCAAATTCGGTTTGACCAAGCGGCGGTCGATCGGCGCGCATGTGAGCGTGTCGAATCCTAGCCAGCTCTTACCATCGTCTTCAGTGGTTTCACGTTCGCACACCACAACCAGATTCTCGATCCGAATGCCAAAGCCGTCGGACTTGTAGAAACCCGGCTCGTTGGAAATCACCATGCCCGGCTTTAGCGCTACACCGCCGCCGGTTTTGGAAATTCTGTGGGGACCTTCATGCACGCCTAAATAGGAGCCGACACCGTGACCGGTGCCGTGATCGTAGTCGAGCCCCGCATCCCAAAGAGCACGCCGGGCGAGAATATCGATCTGGGCGCCGTTGGTGCCGGCGGGAAATTGCGCCATGGCGATGGCGATGTGACCCTGCAACACACGGGTAAAGCAATCACGCTCCTCCTCCGTCGGAGAGGAGCCACCGGCCTTTTCGATATAGACCGTTCGCGTGACATCGGTCGTACCGTCGAGATATTGCGCGCCGGAATCGACGAGATACAATTCGCCCGGCACCAACAAACGGTTGGTTTCCGGCGTTACCGTGTAATGCACGATTGCCCCATTGGCACCGGCGCCCGAAATGGTCCGGAAACTCAAATCGCGAATCAAATCGTCCTCGGCCCGACAGGATTGCAAATAGGTCGCCGCATCGATTTCGCTTATTTCGCCTTCGGGCGCAGTCCTATCAAGCCAGGCGAGAAACCGTGCCAATGCCACGCCATCACGAATATGCGCAGCCCGCATGCCGCTAATTTCGACTTCATTCTTAGATGCTTTGGGCAACGCGCAAGGGTCCTCGGCATGGACCACTGTGGCGCCCGAATGTTCGAGCGTACTCACCATTTGGGCAGGCACGAGCGACTTGTTCACCGCAACCGTGGCGCCCTCGGTTCCGAGCCCCTGCAATGCTTCGCCGACTGTTTCGATCGCCTCCACGGAGACCCCGTCGCCTAGGGAACCGGCCAACCCCGGTGCCAATTTTCGTGGATCGACAAACCAGCGCAGGTCGCCTGAGGACGACAACACCGCATAGGACAGGGCAAGTGGCGTGTAGGGAACGTCTCCGCCCCGCACATTCAACAACCAGACGACGGATTCCGGTGCCGATATTAGTGCCGCATCGTGGCCGGCGTCGGAAATTGTCTTGGCGATTTTCTTGCGCTTTGCTTCGGAAGTCTCACCCGCATAGTCGAGGTCGTGCGCTACGACCGGCGCCAACGGTGGAGACGGTTGGGTGTCCCAAATTTCATCGATCGGATTGGTTTCGACAGGCACCAAAGTCGCGCCGACCTTTTCCAGTGCGGTTTGATAACGGGCTCGCATCGCATCAGTGAGTAGCCAGGGGTCGTAACCCAACCGCTGGCCTTTCGTGAGCTGACCTGCGACCCATTTCCAAGGCGGGTCGTCGGTAACGTGTAAGGGCTCGAAGATTTTCGTATCCACCTGATCCTGGACCTGGAGCGTATAGCGTCCATCAACAAAAATTGCCGCTGTGCCGTCGAGAACGATTGCAACGCCGGCCGAGCCGGCAAACCCGGTAAGCCAGCGCAACCTTTCCGCACGGTCGGGCACGAACTCGCCCTGGAACTCGTCGGTTCGAGGCACCACGAAGCCAGTCAGTTCCAACTCGTTGAGCCGCGCTCGTAGATCTTTCAATCTACCGGCGGGGGCCGGGCCGACACTGAAGGCGGGATCTATGTCCGCGCTGACTTCTCCGGCCGCAGATTCCAGTAGAGCTTTAAGCTGATCGTCCGCCTCCGGCGCCAATAACGATATCCAATCGTTCTCCACGAGCCGTTCCGGCGCCGCCGCTACCCCGGCCAGAAAATCGACCAGTGCCATGTCGTCCAACTCCAGGCCGGCGGCACGAATTTCTTCAAATATTTCGGTTTTCAACGGCATAGGTGAATTTTCCACGGCGAGACCTAGTACATCTTACCTTAGCTAACGGTTCGCTATCGAGAGATTGCCACCGGTTTCACACAGGTTTTTTCAGCACCATCGTCGGCCAATCACCAAACCTGCGCACCTCGGACATTACTAATCCCTGCCGCCGGTAGGCCGCGATCACTCCCGGCCGTTGGTGATGCAATAGACCGGACAGCACCAGGTGTCCGGGACGGCCCAATTGGGCGGCAATTGTGGGGGCTAGTTTGATTAACGGTCCGGCCAAAATATTGGCGAGTATCAGATCGAATGGCCCCGATCGTCGAATCCGACCGGCGGCTACGCCATCACTTCGCACCACGGTCATTCGAGACCGGACCCCGTTCGCCGACGCATTTTGCCGAGCAACACGCACCGATTCCGGATCGATATCCGCCGCAAGCACCGGCCTTCCCCAAAGCTTGACCGCTGCGATACCAAGAATGCCCGAACCGCAACCGAGATCGAGCACAATGACCGGACGCATTCGTTGGGCAAGCGCTGTAAGCGTTAAGAGACAGCCTGCCGTCGTTTCATGATCTCCACTGCCGAATGCCGTCGCCGCATCGAGCCGAATCGCTTTGGCATGGCAGGGTATCGGTCCCTCGTAATGGGTCGGATAGACAAAAAACCGCCCTATCGATAGCGGTGCAAACGAATTGAGATTCTCCATCAGCCAATCGGTTTCCGGCAACGGCGCGCAAATGACATTCGGCTCCGTGATCCCCGCCACCGACGCGGCCAAGGCCAGCGCCGCGCTCAAAGCCGGTTTTTCGGGCATGCCGGCGCAGTAAGCCTCCAGCCTCCAATTCTCGCTGCCTTCGATCTCGAATCTACTCGACGCGAGACCAAACGGTTCGATCGCGGACGCGAAGATTTCGACCGTGGGTTTCGGGACAACAAGTTCGATTTTCCAAATCGGGTCGTTCACATTTGCTCTTTCGATTACCCGCGTTTTGAGTACGCAAAGCGCCGGACCGGACGCAAGGCCTCCGGATAGGGGCGCACCATGCGGAGAGAAAATTGATCCGCGATCACAACCGACCGCAACAATTTTAGAGTACCCAGCGCGATAAAAAGGATTGCTATGACGATCGGTTTTGGCTTGATCGCAGTCCGCATATGCAAGCCTTGTGGAACAACTTTCGAACGGGCTGGACTTTAGGGCTTCTCGACAAACGCCGCGACGACTTTTTTCGTGCCCGCCTTGTCGAAATCGATTGTCAGATGATCGCCGTCGATATCAACGACCACACCCATGCCGAATTTTTGGTGGAAGCAACGATCGCCTTTGAAGAATTGCTCGGCCCCACCGCGAATGGTTTCGCTGTCCGCATCAATGAGCGGCATCCCGGGCCCGCGCTGCTGAAACCGTTGCCATCCCGGACCACCAACGCTGGATTTCTCCTGCGACCAGCCGGCGCCTTCAAGGCCGCTATCGCCGCTGAATAATCCACTCTCGCTTTCCAATTCAACATGTTCTTCGGGCAACTCGCTCACGAAGCGAGACGGGATCGCGCTTTGCCAAAGGTTATGAATGCGTCGATTGGCGGCAAAGGTAATCATCACCCGCTTTTTCGCACGCGTAATCCCCACGTAAGCCAACCGGCGCTCCTCTTCGAGCCCTGCAAGACCGTTTTCGTCGAGTGAGCGCTGATGGGGGAACAAGCCCTCTTCCCAGCCCGGCAAGAACACCGAATCGAATTCAAGACCTTTGGCACTATGGAGCGTCATTAGGTTGACCATGTCGTCCTCGGAATTCTCGCTATTCTCCATCACTAAACTGACATGTTCGAGGAACCCGCCGAGCGATTCGTACTCTTCCAAAGCAGTGATAAGTTCCTTGAGGTTCTCGAGTTTTCCTGGCGCTTCGGGTTTTTTGCTGTTCTGCCAGAATTCCGTATAGCCGGATTCGTCGAGCACGGTTTCAGCCAGCTCGATGTGGGAAACCGTTTCGGCAAGCGCGCGCCAGCGGTCGATATTTTCGATGAAACGGCCGAGCGCATTTCGCGAAGCGGGTTTCAGTTCGTCGGACTCAACCAGCTTAACCGATGCGATGTATAGCGGCACCTCCAAGTGCCGCGCGAGACCATGGATCGCCTGCACCGTCGCCTTGCCGATGCCGCGGGTCGGCTTGTTGACGATGCGCTCGAACGCAAGATCATCGTCCTGCATATGGATAATGCGAAGGTATGCGAGCGCATCGCGAATTTCCTCGCGTTCATAGAAACGCGGCCCACCGATTACCCGATATGGCACACCTAACGTGATGAACCGCTCCTCGAACTCGCGGGTCTGAAAGCCGGCACGAACCAAAATTGCCATTTCATTCAGCACGTGCTTTTTCCGATGCAGCGTCTCCACCTCATCGGCGATCAAACGGGCTTCCTCTTCGCCGTCCCACAAGCCGCGCACCGTAACCTTTTCGCCTTGGTTGGACTCCGTCCAAAGCGTTTTCCCGAGACGGCCTTCATTGTTGGCGATCAGCCCGGATGCGGCACCCAATATATGGGGGGTCGAGCGGTAATTACGTTCCAGACGTATCACCTGGGCGCCAGGAAAATCTTTCTCGAATTTGAGAATGTTGCCGACTTCGGCCCCGCGCCAGCCATAAATCGACTGATCGTCATCTCCGACACAGCACAGATTGCGATGCTCCTGGGCCAATAGCCTCAGCCAGAGATACTGCGAGACGTTGGTATCCTGATATTCATCGACCAGGATATATCGGAATAGCTTTTGGTAATCCTTAAGCACCTCCGGATGAGAGTTGAACAGCGTCAGGCAATGCAATAGCAAATCACCAAAATCTGCCGCATTTAAGGTTTGCAACCGGTCCTGATACTGGGTGTAGATCTCCCGCGCGCGGCCGTTGGCAAGCTCGCCCGCATCGCCCGCACTGACCTTATCAGGTGTCAGGCCTTTATCCTTCCAGCGTTGAATTACCGAAATCAAAACCCGCGCGGGCCAGCGCTTATCGTCGATATTCTCGGCTTCGAGAATTTGTTTGAGCAGGCGAATCTGATCGTCGGAATCCAAGATAGTGAAATTGGATTTGAGCCCCACCAACTCCGCATGGCGACGAAGAATTCGCACGCCCAAGGCATGGAAAGTGCCAAGCCAGAGTCCGTCTACCGCGCGCCCAATCAACCCCGCGAGGCGTTGTTGCATCTCGCGCGCTGCCTTGTTGGTAAAGGTAACAGCCAGCACTTGGTATGGTCGGGCCCGATTCTGATGCAGGATGTGGGCGAGCCGCGTTGTCAGAACCCTCGTCTTGCCTGTGCCAGCACCGGCCAACACCAGGACCGGCCCGTCAAGCGCGGCCACCGCCTCGCTTTGCGCATCGTTAAGCACATCCAAATATGGTGCGTGCACCGGCGCGGGCGCTTCTTGGGCGCCGGCGGCAGGATCATTCAAGGGATCTAACTCGAGAGGGTCGTTCATTTCGCGCGAGTATAGCATGCGGCGAAAAATTCGTAGCGGCCGAGAAGTCAGACTTATCCCCAATCTTATCGCTATGGCCTTTCGTCGGGATTGCGCTACCATCAATATCGATATGCGCATGTTCTCCAAGATTATCGGTGCAAGTATCCTGTGGTTGGCGGCTTTCGTCATCGCAGTGCCCAGCGCTCAGTGACAGGCAAAACCCCCAGGCCCCACCGGGAACAAGACCATCGATCAAGCGGTGCAGGCGGTAGTAAGGGTGGAAGCCAAAATTCCGCCGGATGCCCGCACCGTGGGTGGTCTAGGCACCGAACGGGATGGTCATGGGGTCGTCATCGACGACAAGGGCCTAATTCTCACGATCGGCTATCTTGTACTTGAGGCCGACCAGATTAGCGTCACCGCCGCGGGCGGCAAACCGGTACCGGCGAGCCATGTCGCCTATGATCACAATACCGGGTTTGGGCTTATCCGAGCGATCAAACCGCTTGGCGTAAAGCCCATAAAGTTTGGCGATTCGGATCGGGTCAAAATCGATCAACTACTGCTCGTGGCTGGCCATGGCGGCGGATTTAATGCCTCGCCCGCACGACTTGTTTCGCGCCGCGATTTTGCCGGCTATTGGGAGTATCTGCTCGAAAAGGCCTTGTTTACTGCACCGCCCTTTGATGCTTTTGGGGGTGCGTCGCTTATCGACGACAAAGGCCGGTTGGTCGGCATCGGCTCGCTCGTGGTACCGAATGCGGCAAATCCCGAAACCGTCAGCCCCGGCAATATGTTTGTGCCGATCAACGCATTAAAACCGATTCTAGGCGATCTCCTGGCAGGCCAATTGCCGCCAGGTCGGAATCGGCCCTGGATCGGTATTCATTCGACCGTACTCCAAGGGCGACTTTTCGTTTCAAATGTCTCGAAGGGTGGACCCTCAGACAAGGCGGGCGTCAAAGACGGCGATCTCATTATCAGCGTCGCCGGTCAGCCGATCAAAAGTCAGATGGATTTCTATCGAAAGCTCTGGAAGATCGGCAGCGCCGGAAGCAGAGTTCCACTTACCATCCTGACCCGCCAATCCGGCGTCAAGAAAATTACCGTCGATTCAATCAATCGGTATCAGTGGCTAAAAATGCCTAAGGGTAATTGAGGGCCGAAACGCCTATTCCGCGGCTTTCGACAATTTTGTCTCGGGCACGACCTGATTGCGCCCTGCGTTTTTAGCGTAATAAAGGCCGTCGTCGGCGCGCTTGATAAACTCGGTCAACGCTTCGCCCGGACGATAAAGCGCAACGCCAATCGAAACGGTAATGTTGCCGAGATCGTCGCCACTTTGCTTTTTGCGCATCCGTTTGGCCGCCACAGTTGCGCGGACTTGCTCCGCCACCGCCACCGCATCGTCTAACTGGGTATTCGGTAAAATAACGCCGAATTCTTCGCCGCCATAACGCGCCGGCAGTCCATCGCCAGTGATCGTCTTGCGCAAGATCGCAGCTACAAGTCGAAGCACCTGATCGCCCGTCTGATGGCCGTAGGTATCGTTGAATTTTTTGAAATGATTGATGTCGGTCATGAACAAGCAAAGCGGTTGGCCGTTATCTTTGGCCGCGATCGACGTTTCCTGCATCGCGAGATCAAATTTCTTGCGGTTAGCAATCTCTGTCAGTCCATCGGTCAACGCCTCGTGTTGGACCGTCTCGAGATCGCTACGCAAATCCTCGATCTCTGCCGATGATTGTTCCAATTGATTTTGAAGTACCTTGTTCTGTTCGACCATGGCGCTGGTCTCGCGCATCATGGTTTCGACAAAACGCTTCATTTCTTCGGAACCGGTGTTTTCATCGATCCCGCCGGCCTGACTCTGCAAGACATTGCCGTAGTTTTCCGCTTCACCCGACGCCTCGGCGATCACATTCATCACCTGATCAACATTGGCTTGAATCTGAGCGCTAGCCTTCTGCATTGCGGCACCCTGCGCTTCGACGCCAAAGTATTTTTGGTAGATTTCGAAATTTTTATCGGGCGAGAATGATTCGTTGTTCTCGATGATTGCGTCGAGTTCCCGTCGCAGGTCTAAATTCCACTCGGACACATACGCGTACCAAACCGTATAGTTCTCGGGCGTGGACGGAATCCCGTGCCGCTCCATCTGCGCACAAGCCGCATTAGAGTGCTTTGCTGCCTTCGGTATATCGTCGGTGAAACTCACCGATGCCTTCTCCCCAATTGCCTTCGTTTTTTATGCCGATCACCTTTTGGCGACGGCAAAATACGGTTAATAAATTACCAAAACAAGCTGTCTGTTCAAGTTCCTTCCAACAAATTCGCTCTCTAACGACGGACGCCCAGCACACGACCGACCGATTTCGGACGCTCCAATGCCGAATGAGCTTGATGTACTTGTTTCACCCACTGCTGAATTTCGTCGGCCATCGGCGCGATACGTCGAATATTCATATCCATATGCATCGACAATACCTCGTTGCTCGCCGCCAAATAGCCTTCGTCACCATGATACATTTCGTGGAAGTAATGCAGCGCCTTGTCGCTGAAGTCGATCATTCGGGTTTCGATTCTCAGAGGCTCACCAAGACGAAGCTCGCGCTTGTAGACCACGTTCATATCGACCGCGAAGGTCGATACATTATTTGCATCCTTGTAGGCACGAGACAGGCCGAGAAAATTGAACAGCGCATCGGTGGCATAGTCGAACGCCAATACGTAATAGGCGACGTTCATGTGATTGTTGTCGTCTATCCACTCGGGTTGGACTTCGCCACTATAGGACGCGAGCGGCGTCGGGATATCTTGAGTCGTATTCATGAGCGCGATGTTTAGCCGTTCACCGATAGGCGGATCAAGACCCGTCGAGAATTAGCGAGCGTAACCGAGATTTGGCGCCAGCACGCGCTCGGCTTCTTCGCGGGTCATACCCCGCCGAACGGCGTAGTCTTCGACTTGATCTTCGCCGATCTTTCCGACACCGAAATACCGTGCATCCGGATGCGCCAGATAGTATCCGGAGACCGCTGCCGCCGGCAGCATGGCGAATCCTTCCGTCAACCGCATACCCGCATTCGCCTCGGCCTCCAGGAGCTCGAACAATACGGGTTTCTCGCTGTGATCCGGACAAGCCGGATAGCCAGGCGCTGGGCGAATGCCGCGATACTTTTCTTTAATCAGTTCATCGTTGCTAAACGCTTCATCGGGCGCGTAACCCCATAAATCGGTGCGAACCCTTTCATGCATCCGTTCGGCAAAAGCTTCCGCCAATCGGTCCGCAAGTGCCTTCAGCAAAATGTCGCTGTAATCGTCGTGATTGGAATTGAATTCGGCGAGTTTGTCCTCGATCCCGTGTCCGGTGGTAACCGCGAAGCCTCCGATATAGTCGGCGACACCGGACTCCGCCGGTGCAATGAAATCGGCCAAACAATAGTTTGCCCGCCCTGCCCGCTTTTTCATCTGCTGTCGCAGAAAATGGATGCGAGTCCGCTCTTGGGTTCGAGTTTCATCCTCATAAACAATGACATCGTCGCCGGCGCTGTTGGCCGGGAAAAATCCGATTACGCCGCGCGCGGACAACCAACCCTCGTCGACAATCCGTTCCAACATCGCTTTGGCATCGCTGAATAACGAACGTGCCGCTTCGCCAACGACATCGTCCTCCAAAATCGCCGGATAAGTGCCGGACAGTTCCCAGGTGCGGAAAAATGGCGTCCAGTCGATAAACCTGCTCAGTTCGCCAAGCTCGTATTCCTCGAATGCTTTGAGACCTAGAAAACTTGGAGCTGATGGCGCCTCCGCGTCCCAGGCGACCGGCGCTGCATTCGCGCGGGCTTCTTCAAGGCTACACCGGTTTTCGGCGCGGTCGCGACCGGCATATCCATCGCGCGTCGACTGATTTTCCGCTGCCGCTTCGGCAACGTAGGCCTCTCGCAATGTATCGCTGGTGAGACTCGTCGCCACCGCCACCGAACGCGAGGCGTCGAGCACATGGATCGTGGGCCCGTTATAGTTGGGCGCAATCTTGACCGCCGTATGTACTTTCGACGTGGTGGCACCGCCGATCAGTAGCGGCATATCCATTCCCGTCCGCTCCATTTCGAGCGCCACACCGGCCATTTCCTCAAGCGACGGCGTTATCAATCCGCTGAGGCCGATGATATCGACCTGCTCGTCGTTGGCGACTTCGAGAATCTTTTGATAGGGCACCATGACCCCGAGATCGATAACTTCGAAATTATTACACTGCAGAACAACGCCAACGATGTTTTTGCCGATGTCGTGAACGTCCCCTTTCACCGTGGCGAGTAGAATTTTCCCCTTCGACCGGTTTTCGGAACTCTGCTCTTTCTCCGCTTCGATAAATGGCAAGAGATGGGCGACGGCCTGCTTCATGACCCGCGCGCTTTTAACCACCTGTGGCAGGAACATCTGGCCGGAGCCGAATAGATCGCCGACCACATTCATACCGTCCATCAACGGACCTTCGATGACCTCGATGGGGCGGTCATGCTGCAGCCGCGCCTCCTCGGTATCCTCCTCGATATATTCGTTTATGCCTTTGACCAAAGCATGGGTCAGGCGCTCGTTGGTTGTGCCCTCGCGCCACGACAGATCCTCAACCTTGGCGCTGCCAGTGCCTTTAACGTCGTCTGCAATATCAAGGAGCCGTTCCGTGCCGTCGTCGCGCCGGGCAAACAGGACATCTTCGATCCGGGACTTCAATTCTTCCGGCAAATCCGCATAAACGCCGAGCTGGCCGGCATTGACGATCCCCATATCCATGCCTGCGTCGACCGCGTGATAGAGGAAGACCGCGTGCATTGCCTGGCGCAACGGTTCGTTCCCTCTAAAGGAAAAGGAGAGATTGCTGACGCCGCCACTGACTTTGGCATGGGGAAGTTTCTCTTTGATGTCACGAGCCGCCTCGATGAAATCGAGGCCATAACGTGCATGTTCCTCAATTCCCGTCGCGACGGCAAAGATATTTGGATCGAAGATGATGTCTTCGGGAGGAAAGCCCACCTCTTCGGTCAAGATGCGATAGGATCGCTGACAAATCTCGAGTTTGCGCTCGCGGCTGTCGGCTTGGCCCGTCTCATCGAAGGCCATAACGATGACAGCCGCACCATAGCGGAGTATTTCTCGCGCCTGCTCGACAAAGGGCTCTTCACCTTCTTTGAGACTGATCGAGTTGACCACGCCTTTGCCTTGTATGCATTTGAGGCCGGTTTCGATCACTTCCCATTTGGAGGAGTCGACCATCACCGGCACGCGCGAAATATCGGGCTCCGAAGCAACTAATTTCAAAAATGTGCCCATCGCGTGAACCGCATCGAGCATCGCCTCATCCATATTGACGTCGATGACCTGGGCGCCGTTCTCAACCTGGCTGCGCGCGACATCGAGCGCGGTTTCGTAATCGTCCTCCATAATCAACTTTTTAAATCGGGCCGAACCGGCAACGTTGGTCCGCTCGCCCACATTGACGAAACCCGTCACGTCATCGAACTGCAGGGGTTCGAGACCTGCAAGCGAACATAAATGAACGTCTTCGGGCACCATACGCGGCGTCAAACCTTTCACCGCGTCCACGATCGCCGCCAGATGTTCGGGCGTGGTGCCGCAACAACCGCCGACGATATTGACCAAGCCGCTCTCGGCGAACTCAGCCAAGGCACCCGCCATATATTCCGGCGTATCGTCATAGCCGCCGAATTCGTTGGGCAAACCCGCATTGGGATGAACGCTGACAAAAGTATCGGCGACACCTGCGACCTCGAGCACATGGGGACGCAAATCGGCAACCCCGAGTGCGCAATTGAATCCGATGCTAAGTGGCTTGGCATGGGCGACCGAATGCCAAAACGCTGCCGGGGTCTGGCCCGAAAGCGTGCGTCCCGAGGCATCCGTGATGGTGCCCGAGATCATGATCGGAAGATGAATTTGCCTTTCATCGAAAAGCTTCAGGATCGCATAAATTGCCGCCTTGCAATTCAGGGTATCGAATACGGTTTCGATAAAGAGCGTATCGGCTCCCCCATCAATTAAACCGTTAGCAGCGACCGTGTAAGACTCAACCAATTCATCAAAACCGATATTACGGAAACCGGGATCGTTCACATCCGGCGAGAGGGATGCGGTGCGGTTGGTAGGCCCCAGAACACCGGCGACGAAGCGGGGGCGTGTTTCATCCTTCTGCCAGGCGTCTTCAACCGCATTGCGGGCCAGACGGGCGCCTTCGTAGTTGAGTTCATAGACCAAGGCCTCCATCGCGTAGTCGGCCTGGGAAATGGAGGTGGAATTGAAGGTGTTCGTTTCAACAAAATCTGTCCCCGCGTCCAAAAACCCGCGATGTATGTCGGTAATCAAATCAGGCTGCGTCAATGTCAGCAGATCGTTATTGCCTTTCAAATCTTCCGGCCAATCCGCAAAACGGGGGCCCCGAAAATCGTCCTCCTCGAGTTTGTGACGCTGGATCATCGTGCCCATGGCGCCATCGAGAACGAGAATTCGTTCGCGAAGCAGTGCGGTCATTTCCGCGCTCCGGTCTACCGGCGTTTTGATTTCGGGCGGGCTGAAGTCGATCTCGCTCATTGCCCGGTCTCGGAATCCATTGAAGGTTTGAGGCCAAGATTGCGGCAGATCGCATAGGTAAGCTCAGCCTGATTCAAAGTATAGAAGTGAAACTGATCGACGCCACCGGAGCGCAGATTCTGGCAGAGTTCGGTAGCAACTTCGGCTGCGACCGCCTTCCGTGCGGCGGCATCTTCTTCAAGCCCCGCAAACCGGGCCCTTAGCCATTCGGGGATCGTTGTGCCGCATTTCTCAGCGAAGCTCACGATGCGGGCCAGATTGAGAACCGGGATAATTCCGGGAATGATTGGGATCGAGAGGCCCGCTGCCGTCACCGCATCTCGATAGCGGAAAAAGTACTCGGGTTCGAAAAAAAACTGAGTGATTGCCTGTTCCGCACCGGCATCGATTTTGCGCTTGAGCATATCGATATCAGCGTCCGCCGAGGGGGAGTCCGGATGCGTTTCAGGGTAGGCAGCGACACTGATATGAAAATCTCCGATTCCCCGAATTCCCGACGTAAGCGCGGCAGCGTTTTCATAGCCGCCGGGATATGGGTTATAGCGTTCCGCGTCTTCGGGAGGATCTCCGCGCAAAGCCACGATGTGGCGAATTCCCGTATCCCAATAGCTTTGAATTACCTCATCGACCTCTTCACGTGTGGCATCTACGCAAGTGAGATGCGCCGCAGGTTCGAGCGCGGTCTCTTCCTTCAGTCGCTTCACCGTCGCATGGGTCCGATCACGGGTACTGCCGCCGGCGCCGTAGGTGACCGATACGAAATTTGGGGCGAGCGGTGCCAAACGCTCAACCGCACGCCACAAATTGTCCGCCATCTTTTCGGTAGCCGGTGGAAAGAATTCGAAACTGACGCTTGGAATGCTCATCCGCCGATTTCCTCCGCAGGTCCACCCTGAACACCACCTGTTTTTACCGCCGGCCATAACTTAACCGTCAGGGGATCTCCTGCTAGCGTCACTGAAGCACGCCGTTCCAAACCCGCCTCGGTAAACCAACTCTGAATTTCGTCGTCGCCGAATCCGAGCCAACGGTGCCCATGTTCCTCAAGCAACTGGCGTTCGGTATGCGGCGTAAAATCAATGACGATTAAGGTACCGCCGGTACGCAAGACACGTGCTGCTTCGCGCAGCGCCACGGCGGGCCGTTCGGCGTAGTGCAATACGAGATGAAATGTAGCCACGTCGAACACACTGTCCGGCAACGGCAGTTGCATCATGTCTCCGTGGCGCACTTGGCAATTTTTAAGGCCGGCATTTTCAATATTGACGCGCGCCACCGCCAGCATGTCACGCGACAGGTCCACACCAACCGCCCTTTCCACCCGGTGCGCGATCATCTCAAGCATTCGACCGGTGCCGGTTCCGATATCGAGAAAATCGGCAACCGGCTTTTGCGGCCAGGTCGCATCCAGCACCTGTTTCACCTCACCATCGTCGATGTAAAGGGCACGGATTGCATCCCATTCCTCCGCATTCTCGCGAAAGAACTCCGCTGCCCTACGCGCGCGATCTTGTTTTACCTCGCCAAGATGGGCCAGATCGCGAGCGATCACGTCATCGTCCCGAGGCACGGCATCAACAATGGTTTGCAGAATCTCCGCCGATTGTGCGGTCTCTGCCAATCGATAGTAGGCATGGGTGCCCTCGCGCAATCGCTCCAATAACCCAGCCTCGACCAGTTGCTTCAAGTGGCGGGAAATGCGCGGCTGGCTTTGACCGGTTATGCGTGTCAGTTCGCTAACGGTCAGTTCACCCTCGGCGCAGAGCGTCAACAATCTAAGCCGAGTCCCCTCTGCGGCTGCACGCAACGTTTGTAAGATTTCCTGCATTTCAGACATTTGTTTGGTCTTACTACATCAAAATTCCGAATGGGCGCCTTCATAACAACAATGCATAACAATATAAACATATCGTTATATATTTTTAAAGCCTCTTTATCGTTAGAAAAAGTGGGCGATGTTTGCTACCTTACAAATTGATCTGAATCTACTCGGCGTATTCGAATTAGGATGCGAGGATATGAGGATATAATGAGATGGAAATTTCGAACTCCAGAAAACAAGCAATCCGCTGGACTATTTCTGCCTCGATTGCCGTATTCTTAGCTAGTTGCAATCCGCAGACGACGGGCGGCAATCGTGATCCATGGCATAATCCATTCTACTGACCCCCTGGCGAAGAAGAGCGCGTGGCGCCCTCCACAAAACAACAGCTAAATAAGTAAGGCTGCCGAAATTAGGCCGAACAGTCTTTGACGCGGAGAATATTGTCTCTGGTCGTTTGGACGTTGATCTCGTGTGCACCGACGCAAAACATACAAATTTAATACAGAGACATTTTTGCAACACCGGTTGTAAAGAGTCGCAAGTAGCGGATTCCAGCGTTTTCAATCGCATCCGGTCTGTGATAATCGTGGTGGTTGTTGGTGTTTTGCTCGAACAACGACCTTGAAAATAGTTGCAACTTGGGAATTTGGCGCTATTTTTAGGACTGTGTTGAGGGTGGGCATTTGTTTAGACCTTTGGTTTGGTCTTCGCAAACAACGCGACTGAGGCTAAGTGACTGCGATTGAGGGGTTCTTCAATTGATTAAACGTATAAAAAACTCCGCCGGCGCACTGCGCGTTGTGGCCGCCGCTCTCGCCGTTCTGATGCTCGCAAGCTGTGCCAGCAAGCCGGACGACGGAACTAACGATCCGTTCGAATCCGTCAATCGTGAAATCTTCGACATTAATATCGCGCTCGATAAGGCAATTCTGCGGCCGATAACTCAAGCCTATGTGGACAATGTTCCCGATCCCATTCGCGACATGATCCATAATTTGCTTTTCCACCTCAAAGAACCTGTGACGTTGGCTAATGATGTTCTGCAGGGCGAGTGGGACCGTGCGGGCCAAACCACGGCGCGCATCGTCGGCAATACGGTAATCGGGTTCGGTATGTGGGACGTGATGGGTTCGTCAGGAGCCGAAGGTCACAAGGAAGACTTAGGGCAAACGTTAGCGGTCTGGGGTGTTCCTGAAGGCCCATACTTAGTATTACCGATTCTGGGCCCGTCAAACATTCGAGATGGCGTCGGTGAATTGGTACAATCCTTCTTCGATCCTGTCGATTGGGTAACGGACACCTACCTCGACTACTGGACCAACTTTTGGCTTTCCGGTACGCGAACGGTCTTCACCGCGATTGACAAGCGTGCGCAAGTGCTTGGCAAACTCGCGGAGCTCGAAAAAACTTCGCTCGATTTTTATGCGACTATCCGCAGCCTCTATAGGCAGAAACGGGCTGACGAAATTCGCAATGGTGAATCAAGCGACGCGGTTCCGATCCCGGAAATTACGCTCGACTTTGATGAGCCTGCCCCAAAGAGCCAGTCGCGCAGGCTAGCCAAAAATAATTATTTGCCGGTACTCGTTTAAGCATTTTGAAATCTGCTCGAAGGAGTGAGCCGAAATGAATGGCTGTCGGATTTGGCCGGCCGTCCTCTTGGTTTTAGCTTTAGTTTGGTTACCGTTGCCTGGATCAAATCTCCAGGCAGCCCCCCAGGAGCCCGGCGCATTTATCGAAACCCTTGGTCAGCGCGCGATCAAGTTGCTGCAGAATAAGTCAGCAACGGTCGATGAACAGCGCGCAAAATTTCGTGCGCTACTTCGCGAAGGGTTTGCCACCCGACGGATAGGATATTTCGTCATAGGCAAATACCGCCGCTCAGCCGACCGGGCAAAAGTCGACGAATTTGTTAAGACTTTCGAAAACTATATCGTCGAACTCTATTCTTCTCAGTTCCGCAATTATTCAGGCGAGACCTTCAAGGTCGTCCGGGTCCAGAAGACCACTCGGCCAACGGACTTTATTGTCACCACGCATATTTTGCGGCCTAACGGAGAGCGCATTTTCAAAATTGCCTTCCAAGTTCACCGCCGCGCCGGCAAGCCGAACAAAATTCTCGACGTTAAAATTGAAGGCGTCAGCATGATCCTTACACAGCGCGACGAGTTCATCGCCTACATTTCCCAGCAGGATGGCAGAGTGCAGGCCTTAATTGACGTGCTCAACAAGCGAATTGCCAAACTCAAATCTAAAGGCCTCGAGCCCACAAACGATACAGCCGGTGAACCGGCGACCTCGCCATCGGCAGAAAAACCAGCTGAAGTGCCTGAGCCTAAAAAAGAACCCTCGTCCGATGAAAAAGAGGATGAGGAAGAACAAGATCAGGGCTGACCGAACGGCGTCGTTCTGGCCGCGTGCCCTCATCAGGGCCTTACCGCGTTAGTGGCTTATATTTTATGCGATGCGGCTGATCCGCTTCGGCGCCAAGCCGTTGACGCCGGTCAGCTTCGTAGTCCTGGTAGTTGCCTTCGAACCACACCACTTCGCTGTTACCCTCGAAGGCCAATATATGGGTGGAAATCCGGTCCAGGAACCATCGATCGTGACTGATCACGAAAGCCGAGCCAGCAAAGTCCAATAAAGCCTCTTCGAGCGCACGCAGGGTATCAACATCGAGATCGTTAGTCGGCTCGTCCAGCAACAAGAGATTGGCCCCGGACCGCAACATCTTGGCAAGATGCACTCGATTGCGCTCACCGCCGGAAAGCTGGCCGACCTTTTTCTGTTGATCGGCACCCTTGAAATTGAATGCGCCCACATAAGCGCGGCTTTGCATCTTGCGTTTGCCGAGATCGATTTCTTCTTCCCCCTGGGCGATTTCTTCCCAGACGGACTTGGCACCATCCAGTTCGTCCCGGCTCTGATCCACGTAGCCAAGCTCTACCGTATCGCCAAGGCGAAGTGAGCCCGAATCCGGTGCCTCTTGGCCAACGATCATACGGGTGAGCGTCGTTTTGCCCGCTCCGTTCGGTTCGATTACGCCAACGATGCCTCCTGGCGGTAATTTGAAACTCAGGTCTTCGATCAATAGATGATTGCCGAAGCCTTTACGGAGATCGGTTGCCTCAACTACCAGATCCCCGAGACGCGGGCCTGGCGGAATGATGATTTGTGCGGAGCCCACTTCGCGCTCACTACTTTCAGCGACGAGTTTTTCATACGCCGTAATTCGCGCCCGTGATTTTGCCTGTCTCGCGCGCGGGCTCGCCTGAATCCAATCACGCTCGCGGGCGATCGTGCGGGCACGTGAGGCTTCCGAACGCTCTTCCTGTTCGAGGCGCTTTTGTTTCTGTTCGATCCAGGCGGAATAATTGCCCTCATAGGGAATGCCGCGCCCACGATCGATTTCCAAAATCCAGCCGGTCACGTTGTCGAGGAAATAGCGATCATGGGTGACCATCACGACGGTGCCTTCATATTCCCGCAAATGACGTTCGAGCCAGGCGACCGATTCGGCATCGAGATGATTGGTCGGCTCATCCAAAAGCAGCAAATCGGGTTTCTGCAGCAATAGGCGGCAAAGTGCGACACGGCGCCGTTCGCCGCCGGAGAGCTTCGTAACATCGGCCTCACCCGGTGGACAGCGCAACGCATCCATCGCGATTTCCACCGTCCGGCTCAAATCCCAGGCATCGGCGGCGTCGATTTGTTCCTGCAGTTCCGCTTGTTCTTCGATCAGCTTGGTCATTTCGTCTTCGTCGGTGACCTCGCCGAGCTTCATGCTGACTTCTTCAAATCGATCGACCAACGCTTTCTCGGCGCCGAGACCTTCGAGCACGTTCTCCCCAACCGTCTTGGTCGCATCCAATTCCGGTTCCTGCGCCAAAAGACCTGTGGTGGCCCCTTCAGCCGCCCAAGCCTCACCGGTTATTTCCTTATCGGTGCCGGCCATGATGCGCAGAATTGTGGATTTTCCGGCGCCGTTATAGCCGAGCACACCAATTTTGGCGCCAGGCAAGAAGGCAAGCGTAATGTCCTTCAAGACATCCCGGTTGCCGGGATAGGTCTTGGACATCTGCTTCATGACATAGACGTATTGATAGGACGCCATTCGAATTTTGCCTTTCAAATCTCTAATTGCTGGGCCTTCATAAACAATGGCCGTGCCGGGTTCAACGGAAGATGGGCTCTTAGACAGCAAGTACCTCGCCCGAGAAAACTCGTTGAAACTTGTAACTGCACAATTTGAGGACACGCAAAAGGAACCGGCGGCCCCGATTTCTCGGGAACCGCCGGCAGGATGGGAGGGTGGATAAACTTTTTAGGGAATTGCGCTCTTAACGGTTACGGCGCAATTTCCGATTCTGGCGCTTAAGCCGTACGTTTTGCCGCGCGAGCTTTACGTTTTGCCGGCTCAGCCGCGTATTTTGACGGGCCAACTTGCGCCGGGTGGGCGCCGCCTGGCGGAAATGCCGCTTAGCGCGATGATTGGCAATACGGTGTTTAGCTATCCGATGCTTGGCGATGCGGTTATGGGGGCGCCAATTGTTGAATCCGGTCTGTTGGCGATGAATCCGGCGCAAAGCCTGACGTTTTTTGGGACCCATGCGGCCAATGACCTGACGCCGTTTCGCTGGCGACAACGACTGCAGACGATCATAACGGCGCTCCAAATTTTCATGGCGAGCGGCCCGACGATACCAGCGATGACGCTCTTTCGGGGTCATGTGACGGAGGCGATGACGTGCGATCTTGCGCTGACGCGGAGTCAAATCCTGCAAATAGTCGCGACGGAGATGACGTCGGACAGCCTGACGCCGTTCGCCTGGGGTCAAATTCTCGAAATGATTGCGGGCCAAGCGGCGTTGCCACGGCGCCATATCACGCACTTCGTTGCGAACATAGCGGCCGACCGGTCCACGGGCGGGACGGTTCGGAAGCTGGGCCCGGCGGTCGGCACGATTGTCTTGACGGGTTTCACGACGCTCGGCTCGGTTGTCTTGGCGATTTTCCCGTCGATTGGCACGGTTGTCTTGGCGATTCTCCCGTCGATCGGCACGGTTATCCTGTCGGTTTTCACGCCGGTCGGCGCGATTGTCTTGCCGGTCTTCGCGGCGCTCGCCGCGATTTTCTTGGCGATTGGCGCGCCGTTCCGCACGCTCTTCCTCGGAAAGATTGCGGATACCATCACGATTTCGCATCCGTTCGGGCCGGTCGTTGAGATTTACGACTTCCACCGGCTCCACAGGAACCGCAGACTGGGCGGCTGCATCGTTGGAAACCGCCGCGAGGGCGCCGACGACACATCCAGCCGTGATCACGGAAAAGATTCGAGTACGCACCTGGATCTTGGTCATAGTCATGGCTGTTCACTCCTTTGATGATGCCGACGCCCTCGCGTCAGCTTTTGGGAATTTTTCCCACGAACAAACGCACAATACGTGTGATGTTTTCCCACGTCAACCATTTTGTGGGATTGATTCCCACTTTTTTTTGAGCTATGTTAGGGATCAATAATCAAGCCATTGGATTCGTTAGATTCTAGAAAAATGACCGATCCCACCGGACCCAACTCACCCACCGAACCGCCAAAGGCCGTAATGAGTGCGGTTGCGCGGCTTCTGCGGCCATTAGTCCGGCTGCTGATCGCCCATGGGATCACCTTTCCAATGCTTTCGAACCTGTTGAAAGCGCTCTATGTGGACTCGGCGGATCGGGATTTCCCGATGGACGGCAAACGCCAAACCGACAGCCGGATCAGCCTAATCACCGGCGTCCACCGTAAAGACGTCAAAAGGTTGCGGACCGCACCCTCGGAAACCCAATCGGCCACCTCGGCACCGTCGATAGGTGCTCAACTGGTCGGCCTGTGGATTGGCTCTCCGGACTATATAGACGCCGATGGGAAGCCGATCCCGCTCCCCCGCAGCAAGCCGGCCGACGGCGGGCGGTCGTTCGAAGGCCTCGTCGAATCGGTGAGCAAGGATATGCGCCCGCGCACAATCCTGGATGAATGGCTACGGCTCGGTTTGGTAACGGTCGATGCTAATAATATCGTCCGGCTCGATAGCGCCGCCTTCGTGCCCGACGAAGATCTCACTCAATTGGCGCAATATTTCGGCCGCAATACGCACGATCATATTTCTGCTGCCGCCCATAACCTGCTCGGTGATGGCAAACCGTATCTGGAGCGTTCGGTATTTTATGACAAGCTTACCCCGCAATCCGCAGAAGAGCTGCACGATCTCGCACGAGATATCGGCATGGAAGCGCTGGTTCGTCTGAATAAGGCGGCACTCGAGAAAGCCGAACAGGACGAAGGAAAGTCGGACGCCACCCGACGGATGAATTTCGGCGTCTATTATTTCGACACCGAAGACGACGAACCGGATACATCACCGGAAGAGAACGGTGATGAAAAATAGAATTCGTACCGCTTTCTGGAAGATTGCTTGCCTGTTGGCGCCCACATTGCTGGCCGCGAGCATCAGCGCCGCCGATCCATGGCGCAATCCCTACTATGCCGCTGAAGGAATCGGTGGAACGGGTATTTCGGACGACCGGGGGATCGGCGGAACCGGCGTCGACGGCGGGATCGGCGGAACCGGCGGGCCGGTCTACAAGGACGGTCGGGGAATCGGCGGAACCGGAATCGATGGGGGAATCGGTGGCACCGGCATTATCGGCACCATCACCGGGTTCGGCAGCATTATCGTCAACGGCGCACGCGTGACCTACGACGACTCGCTACCGGTTGCCTCACTCGACGGAAACGCGACACCGCAACAATTCCGTCTCGGCCAAGTGGTCGCCCTGGAAACGATCGAGCGGAATGGCGTTCTTCATGCCAAACAGGCCCGCATTCGAATTCCGGTAGCCGGCCGCGTCGCCAACATCGACACCCGCAACAATCGTATTCTAGTGCTAGACCGCTGGGTTCAAATGTCACCCGACGTTTTGATCAATGATGACAGCAACCCCAACCTGCCCCCGATTATCGGCATTGGCGACTACGTTCAGGTTAGCGGATTGACGCGTCCCGACGGCATTATCGATGCCAGCCGTGTCGAACGCCGGCCTCAAGGGCGCGCGCGAATTGTCGGCCTTGTGAGTGATTCCACGGCCCAAGGGTTTACCGTTGGACGCCATCGTTTCGATTGGCCCGATGGACGACCAATCGCCGACATCGCACCGGGTCGTCGAGTTGTTGTCACCGGACAATTCAGGCAAGGCCGTTTGGTTCCGGAACGCTTGCGCGTTCGCCCGAAAGTACCCTTCGGCGGACGCTATCGCCGGCTTCTCGTCGAAGGCTTCGCCCGCAAAGACAACAATGATTTCCGAGTTCGGGGCCTGCGGGTCAACCGGCGTGCGGTGCAATCGAACCGCTCTCTTCGGAACCGGAGGATTATCGTGGGCGGTGTGGTCGAACGAGGTAACCGCCTCCGCACGACAACCTTCCGGTTGCCGAACCTCCGCGACCTAAGGCGCCAAAAGCAACGCCTGGACCGCAAGCAACGGCGTCTCGAGAGGTTGCAACGGCAGCAACAGCTTACTCCGCGCCAGAAAAAACGGCTCAACCGCATCCGCGATAAGAAAGAAGAAGTAGAGGCGGAACGCGAGGCGTTGAAGGAGCGTCGGCGGGACCGCCGCAAACTACGTAAGCAACGGCAAAAATCGCGAGAATGGCAACGGGAGAATCGACGACGTAAAAAACAGAAGCGTCGTCGGCAACAAGACTTTTAGATCCGCCTATCGCCTCCCCCTATGGCCAAGCTAGTGCGCACGCGCCGCTACTCGCAAACACCAAAGATATCGAATGGAGCACGACAAAGTCATGACCCGCGCTTGACAGGGTGAGGCGCGAAGAATAAGCGTGGTCGCCATGGAACTTACCACCCAGCCACTGGCGGAAAATTTCGGCCTCGAAGTGCTCGATGTGAATCTGGCTGACATCGACGATGCGACTTTCGAAGCGGTTCGCGCCCTGTGGCAAAAGGAACCGTTGATTTTGTTCCGGCGCCAAAATCCGACGAATGAAGAATTTATCGAGTTTTGCCGACGATTCGGCACGCTGGACATAGTTATCGGCCAAAACGAGCCCGACGAGCACTATCCGGAACTATTGTTTATTTCCAACCTCTACCTACAGGACGGCAGCGAAATTGGCGGCTTAGGCAGTGGTGAACTTGTCTGGCATACGGATCAGATATATCGCGACAAGCCGGCGAGCGGATCAATTTTCTATGGAGTGGAAATGCCCAGCGGCATCGCCGCCACGTCGTTCTGCAATATGTCCTTGGCCTACAAAACTCTACCCCAATCCATGAAAGATCGGCTCGAGGGTAAGCGGGCAATCTGCCGCTACAGTACGCGATTTCCCCTCGCAAGCTATGCTCTCGAAAACTCTTCGAACGCACCGCGCGCGCGCTTTAACGAGGAGTATTTCAAAAAGGTCGAAGAGCGGACGCCGGAAGTCGTCCATGACATGGTGCTGGAGGACGTGAAAACCGGGGAAAAGACGATTTACGTCTCGCCAAATCATACCAGTGAGATCGAAGGCTTGGATGAAGAAGCGGGCCGCGATTTGATCGATGCGGTGCTCGACCACGCGCTACAGGACACATTCATCTATAGCCATAATTGGCGCAACGGCGATGTCTTGTTTTGGGACAATGCGCGGTTGCTGCATCGCCGCGATGCATTCGACCCTGGCCAACCGCGTTACGCCAAACGCACCACTATCTTTCTCGATCCTGACTTTTTTCTCGTCCCAGAACCTGAACTACCGCTGCCCGATCACCTTCCGAACCGCGACTGACCCCTGTCCTCGGCACTCCCCCTCCTCTAAAATGCATGTTCACGCTACGCGAGGGAAAAATGGAATTTGCGACCCGCCCGCTGTCTGAAAATCTCGGGCTCGAAGTGCTCGATGCGGATTTGGCAAACGTCGACGATGAAGCGTTCGATGCCATCCGGGCAATCTGGCAAAAGGACCCGCTACTGCTGTTTCGGCGGCAGAATCCGACCGATGAAGAATTCCTCGAGTTCAGCAACCGGTTTGGCGAGATCGATGTAGTGATTGGGGGCAGCCGCCCCAGCAAACGGACGCCGGAGCTACTTTACATCTCCAACCTTTTTTCCGGCGACGGCAACCTCATCGGCGGTCTCGGCAACCACGAGCTGGTCTGGCACACCGATCAAATCTATCGTCAGCGGCCCGCAAGCGGCTCGATTTTTTATGGCGTGGAGATGCCAAGCGGGGTCGGAATGACATCTTTTTGCAATACGGCCGCCGCTTACGACGCACTGCCCGAAGATCTCCGCACTCGAGTGAACGACGCCCGTGCAGTCTGCAAATATGGCACCCACGAACCGCTATCGAGCTTCATGCGCAAGCAAAAAAGCAAGACCTGGCACCGCTACATCAAGTCCAAGAAAGAAACCAAGGCAATCGATGATCGCACGCCACCGGCAACCCACGACATGGTGCTCGAAAACAAGGCGACCGGTCAGCGCTCGCTCTATTTTTCACCCAACCACACCAGCGCCATCGAAGGGATGGCCGACGAGGATGGTCAGTCGCTATTCGATGCGGTAATCGAACATACGATCCAGGACAAATTTATTTACACGCACGATTGGCGGAACGGCGACGTTCTACTTTGGGACAACGCCCGTTTGCTGCACCACCGCGATGCGTTCGACAACGATCTTCCGCGCTTCGCCAAGCGAACAACGGTGTTCCTGGATCCTGAATATTTCGCAGTGCCGGAATTGGCCTGAAACAGCTTTCCGCCTATTGGATCATCCGGCCTTCGGTTTGATATAGGCCGTCGCCGTCGTCACCTTCGACACTCACGAGCCATTGCCGCAAGGTTAAACCGCTTGTGGTCAAACTGCTGGCGAACTCCGCGTAGACCGGCGCCAACTGCCAAACCGCATCCGACGCCATCCAATCGCTCATCATCGCTTTAAAAGTGTCCACGTCGTCGCGCTGCATGGCGGAGATCGCGGCCAACACACGAATTTCATTCCCGCACAGGTACTGGCATTGGGGGCAATGAATTTCGACCTCCACATCGAGTAGGGATTCGGTGAAGGTCATTAAGGCATCAAATCCGAGATAGGCGTCGGGGGCGCCAGCAAGCTCGAAACCGCCTCTCAACCGTTCCTGAACCGCCGGAATCTCGCTACCGCCATTGGACCACAACCGTAATGCCCAGAGGACGAACTGCTCGGAAAATACCAAATTTTCCGTCGATGCTTCGCCGTCACTGCCTTGCAGATAAAGCGCCTGCATTTCTAACTCCTGTGCCTGGGTCGGCGTTGGAACGGTTGAATGTCGGAAACGAACATCCGACGCCCCTTTCTTGCGAATGATTCGCAACTTCTATAGACCGTCCGAGCACAAATTGCAAATGATAATCATTCGCAAATCATACTTTTCCGCCGGTAGATCCGGCCCCGACGCACATTGCAAACGAGTGTGCTATAGGAAAGCGGACTTGATACGGGGAGGAAATTGATGCCTACGAATACCCAAGTGCTGTTGAAGCGGCGGCCAGACGGCGAGCCTTCGGAATCGGATTTCGAGATCGTCACGACCGACCTGCCCTCACTCGAAGACGGGCAAATCCTTACTCGTACAATTTATCTTTCGCTCGATCCTTATATGCGAGGCCGGATGAGCGACGCGCGCTCTTATGCGGAACCGACACCGGTCGGCGGTGTGATGACCGGCGGCACGGTCAGCGTGGTCGAGGAATCGAAAAACGAGCGCTTCAAGGCCGGCGACATCGTCGTCACCCATACGGGCTGGCAGGCCTATGCCGTGTCCGACGGCAAGGGCGTGCGTACTCTGCGCCCGATCGAGGGCGTGCCGATTTCAACCGGCGTCGGCGTCCTTGGTATGCCGGGCATGACCGCCTATGTGGGGCTAAAGAATATCGGCGAGCCAAAGGAAGGCGAGACACTGGTGGTCGCCGCCGCGTCGGGCCCGGTTGGCGCCACCGTCGGCCAGATTGCGAAGATCAAAGGGTGCCGGACCGTCGGGGTCGCCGGAGGCCCGGAAAAATGCGACTACGCGGTAAAGGAATTCGGCTTCGACGCCTGCCTCGATCATCGGGCAGACGATTTTGAGGACCAGCTTGCGGCCGCCTGCCCGGATGGGATCGATGTCTATTGGGAGAACGTTGCCGGTCGCGTGTTGGAAGCGGTGATCCCGCATCTCAACTTCTTCTCGCGCATGCCGGTCTGCGGCCTGATCTCGCAATATTCGATGACCGACCTGCCCGAGGGCACAAATAAACTGCCGCTGTTAATGCGCGCCATCCTTACCAATCGGACACGGGTACAGGGCTTCATCGTCACCGACTATGGAAGTGACTTCAAAGATTTCATCACCGACATGACGGGCTGGGTCGAATCCGGCCAGGTGAAGTTCAAGGAGCATCGCATTAAAAGCCTTGAAAATGCCCCCGGCGGATTGCTCGGCCTGTTGAAGGGGGACAATTTCGGCAAGACGCTGGTCGAGGTTTCGGACGACCCAACGATTTAAAATCAAAAAGCCCGAACGCGATCGGCGCTCGGGCTTTCTTCGATATCAGTTTCCGCGAAATGCGTCAGGAAACGTCGGCAAGAACCGCATCGGCATGACCCGGTGCATCTTCTACTTCGTAGGTCTTGCTAATGTTGCCGTCAGGACCGACGAGGATCGAGACACGGGTCGCCTTCTCCTGGTCCGGACTGTCGGCAGCGCCATAAGACATCGCAACCGCACGGTCCGCATCGTAGAGCAGCGTAGCCGTATAGCCATGCTCGTCCGCCCACTGTTTCAGGTCTTCCGGTGGGTTAAAGGTAATTCCCACCACTTCGGTATTTTTCGCAGTGTAGTCTTGGATTCGATCACGGAACCCATCGATCTGCTTGGTTCAGTTGCCGCCGAATGCGCGCGGAAAGAACCAGATCAGCACATTCTTGCCGGCAAAGTCCGAAAGGCTCACTTGCTGCCCGTCTTGATTGGGCAAAGTGAACGCCGGCGCCGTGCTGCCTGTTGCAGGTATGGCCATCGCTCCCTCATTGGTTGGTTGATTGTGATGGGTGCACTTTAATCAGTCGCACCCGACGGGTCAAAAGATACCCGGCCTGCCGCGCTTAAAACAGGCGACAGGCCGGAAACCCAAACTCTAAATTACCGAATTAGCCGAGCGCGGCCAAATCCGCCAGCACTTCATCCGGATGATCGGCAGGTGTAACCGTGCCATAGGCCTTGGCAACCTTGCCATCGGCCCCGACCAGCACTGAAATTCGTGCGGCCTTTTCGGCGCCGGCTTGCGCCGCGCCATATTGTTGCGACACGGCGCCGTCTTGGTCGCTCAGGAGATCGTATGGAAAGTCGAACTTCTCCTTGAACTTGCCGTTATCTTCCGGCGTATCGAAACTCAATCCGATGATGATGCAGTTTTGGTCGTTGAACTGTTGGATTCGATCACGGAACCCGTTGCCTTCGACCGTTCAACCAGGTGTATCCGCGCGCGGATACCACCAAAGCAGTACATTCTTGCCCGAATATTCCGCCAGGCTCACATCCTTCCCATCCTGATTGGGAAGCGTGAAGCCGGGCGCTTCGGTGCCTTCAGCAGGTATACCCATATTTCCCTCTATATCTGATGTTTAATCCGGGAATTGAATTTAACTGGCGCCTTTGCCCAAGGAAAGAGGCCTATCGCCACACCGCCTTCGGATTATTGAGCCATTTCGGAGGCAGGCCCTGGCAATATTCCTTCTTTGCTTTAAGCGTATTGCAGATCGACACCACGTCTTTTTGCCGAAGCCCGACCAACAGCGCATTATAGAGCCGAACCGGCCGGCGCTTGGAGGCAACGATGGTCCTTCGTCCCTTGCGCTGGGACGGCTTCAAAAGCCGCATCATTTTGGAGATCCGTTTCCAAGCCAGGGCCCGCTTCGGATAGGCACCGAGTACAATACCCCACCCCGGCAACCAGCCCACCCCGCCACTGCTGGCATTGAGGATGCGATTGCATTTTCCGGCCGGCAACACGCGCGCGGGCTGGTCCCCAGGTGTATCGGCGTCGTAATCGGCGATCACCTGGTTTTCTTCGTCTATAGGCGCCTTGAATGTCGCATTGGTGACCCGTATGGCGCGCCCGTTGCGGGCCGAACGGCTGGGCGCCCCCAGGATCGCGGTGATCAAGGTCCGCCCGTCGCGCTTGGTGGTCAGTACCGCGTTATAGCCGGACCAGCAGGTAAAGCCGGTCTTCATACCGGTCGCCCCCGGCACCACGTCGAGCAAGCCGTTGCCGGTCGGCAAACGCCGCTTGCCGACCCGGACCGAGCGCTTGGAAAACATTTTCAGATGGTCGGGAAATCGCTCGATCAGACTAAGCGCCAGCAAAGCAATGTCCCGGGCGGTGACGCGGGCATTCGCATCCGGCAGGCCCGATGCGTTGGTAAATCGGGTGCCGGACATACCGAGCGATTTCGCGGTCTCGTTCATGCGCTCGACGAATTTCGCCTCGCTACCGGACACCGCCTCCGCCAACACGACCGCCGCATCGTTGGAGGAATGGATGATGCTCGCCAGCATCGCCTTTTTGGCCTTGATCGTCTTGCCGGCCCGCAGATAGGCCTTTCGCGCAGGCTGACCGGCGGCGGCCTTTGAAATCTCCAGATCGTCATCGAGCGAAACACCTCCCTCGACCGATGCATTCAGAAAAATGTAAACGGTCATCAGCTTGGCGAGAGAGGCGGGAAACCATTGCCGGCCCGCCTCATAGGCATCGAGCACTGCCCCATCCTCGGCATCGACGACGATGTAGGAAGGTTTGACTTTCGGCTTACCCGCCTCGGCAGGAGCACCGGCCAGCACGACAGCCGCGGCCAGCAGCACTGCCCCGGCCACGCTCCTCCCTGCCGTCTTAAGCGACACTGATTGCATGGTTTTTTCTACCATGTCCCACCAAGTCCCACCAATCTGCGGGAGACGCGACACTCCCGCAGCTTTATTTTATCGTGTCGGGCCGGATGCGCTACCGGCCCCACTCAATCACTCGCCATCCAGTTCCTTAAATACCCCATTGGCAATGCGGAAACACGAAACCGCCGCCGGAACGCCACAATATATGCCGACGACATGGATCAGCGAGCGCACCTCGTCGCGGGTAACCCCGGTGCGCACCGAGCCGCGCAGATGCAATTCCCACTCGTCCATCCGGTTCAGGGCTGCGATCATCACCAGGTTCAGCATCGAGCGGGTCTTCTTGTCGAACGTATCGTCGCCCCAGCCGAAGCCCCAGCACCATTCGGTCATTGCTTCTTGAAACGGCTTGTTGAAATCGTTCGCTTCCATGAGCGCACCCTTGACCCGCTCCTCGCCCAACACCGCCGTCCGTTGCGCGACACCGAGATCGAATCGTTCCTTATCCATGAGACATCTCCTCCTCTTGAGTAAATGATTGTGTTTCTAACGAAATCGCCGCGACACTCGACGCTCGCTCGCGGAAAGTCAATCGGGCGGAGGAGAAGGCGCAGAAATGGTGGTGGACGCAGTCTGTAGCGAACCCGTCTCCGGTGGATTTCCTGGTTAAACACGGAAAATTCGGGGCCTTGCAATCCGCCTATGCTACCGCCAAACTCTCTTAAAAGAAGTTTGGATCAATTAGGTCAACTTGGTGAAACTGTTATCCTAAACAGTCGACCAATAAATGACAGCATCGGAGGAGGATCATCATGCCATCATTGAAAAATTTGATAATTGCTGGAGCTTGCCTTTCCGCTATTGGTACAGCTGCTATCGCTACTCCGGGACAGGCGGCATTCCCGGAACGCACCGTCACTTTTTATATCATGCACAAGCCAGGCGGTGGCACCGATACCACGTTCCGGGCTTTCTTGCCCTATTTTGAGAAGCATCTCGGCGGCAAAGTCGCCGCGGTCAACAAGACCGGCGGCGGCGGCGCCAAAATGTTGAATTTTTTGGCGCGCTCGAAACCCGACGGCTACACCATCGGCAGCACCAATTTGCCGAACTTCCCGGTAAGCCTAATTCTCCGCAAAGGACTCCACTTTACAATCGATAGCTTCGACCAAATCGGCGCGGTGAATTTGGATCCCACGGCGATTTATGTCCGGGCGGACAGCAAATACAAGGACTTCAAACAGGTCGTGGCGGATGCCAAGAAAAATCCGGGCAAAGTTACTTTAGGCTTCCCGAATTACCGCAATCACGGCTTGACGATACTCCGGATACAGGAAGCCTTGGGCATTAAGTTCAATCTCGTTCCCTTCGGCGGCGGCGGTCCGACACGAAAAGCCGTTTTGGGCAAGCATGTTCCCATGGGAACTCAATCCGCAGGCGCCAATACGCGGTTCCATCCGAAAAAACTTCGCATCCTGGTTCAATTCGCACCGAAACGGACGGCGCACGCGCCGAGTGTTCCAACCATTACGGAACTGACGGGCGCCAAGGTCTATCACACCGTCGTGCGTATGGCCGGTGGGCCCAAAGGAATGCCGAAAGAGGTTTTGACGAAACTACGCAGCGCCTGGAAAGCGGCCATGCACGATCCCGCGTGGCTTAAACAGGCGAAAAAATTAAAATTGCCCGTCAAATATATCTCCGGTGAAGAGGCTCAAAAAATGAGTCATCAAATGTATAAGGATCTGAAAAAGCTTTTCGATGAAACCCCTGGCCTGAAAAAATTGGCAAAAAAGAAAAAGAAGAAAAAGAAAAAGAAGAATTAAGGCCGGCAGCCAGTTCACGCGTCAGCGAAAAATATCCGGGGCCGGGCGAGTTGGAGCCCGGCCCCGTGAACAAACGAGCCCCCGTATGCCCGACATTGCCAAACCGATTTTTTGCCTCAGCGCACCCCGTTCGGGCTCTACACTGCTCCGGCTCGCACTCGGCGCCCTTCCCCGCTTGGCCGTACCGTCGCCATGTTGGATGTATGAACTGAACTTTCCGTATCGCGACGGCTACGGCGATCTATCGAACAAGGACAACTTTCGCAGCCTCGCTCAAAGCATCTACGACAACGGTTACGACAACTATAACTCCATTCTGAGGGGGAGCTCGGGTTCGTGCTAAAAAACCACGATCGCACCGCGGGGATTGTCATTTTTGCCGTCAGCGCTCTCCTCTTTTACAACACACACGACTACCCGCCGGAAACGGCCGAGTTTCCGCGCATCATCCTATCCATCATGCTGATACTGTCAGGATGGATGATCCTTAGGTCCTTCGTTCTCGCCGATTGGCGCAGCAAAACATACGAGGAGTTCTTCATTCACGGCGGTCGCTTCGTCCTCGCCGTATCGATGATGGCCGTATATATCCTCGGCATCAATTATCTTGGCTATTACACCACGACCCTTGCATACATTCCGCTCATGGCATGGCTGTTGGGGTTCCGTAACAGGCTGATGATCGTCTTATCGACGATCCTCTATTTGGCCCTGATTTTGGTCGTGTTCGATATTCTGTTCGAGCGCCAATTGCCCAAAGAATTTTTTATGCCGTGATGGGATGAAGTGAACATGTTCGAACCGCTTCTCAATTCGTTCTGGGTCGTGATGCAACCCGAAGTCCTGCTCGCCATGACGCTGGGTCTCATCGGCGGCATTTTGTTCGGCGCCATGCCGGGGCTGACAGGCGCCACCGGGATCTCGCTATTGATTCCTTTGACGTTCGGCATGAACCCGGTGATCGCGCTGTCCATCATGGCCGGCATTCACAACGGCGGCTCCTATGGCGGCGCCATTCCAGCGGTGCTGTTGCGTATTCCCGGCGTTCCCGGGGCCATCGTCACCACCTTCGACGGTTACCCGATGACGCAAAAAGGCTTGGCCGCGCGCGCCGTACGCATTGCCGCCGTGTCATCCGCCGTCGGCGGCATGATCAGCGCGTTTTCTCTCATGCTGCTGGCCCCGCCGCTGGTCGCCATCTCGCTCGCGTTCGGGCCGGCGGAAATCTTTTGGCTGTGCATGTTCGGTCTCGCCAGCATCGGCGTCTTTCTTGCCGACGACACCGTTAAGGGCCTGATCTCAGGTGGCCTCGGCGTGATGCTGAGCTTGATCGGATTAGATCGTGCGACCGGTTTCGAGCGATTTACCTTCGACATCCTCGAATTGTCGGACGGCATCCCCCTCTTGATCATGTTGGTCGGTATGTATGCGCTGACGCCGGCCTGGCAGATGGCGGAACGGGCCAAGCACGAAAGCGTTTCTTCCAAGGAATTTAAGTTCGGCCAAAAAGATAATTACCGCGACTGGCCTTGGAAGCCGATCGCCAAGGGGTGGGGCCGCTCGATCCCGCTTGGGATTCTGATCGGTATCTTACCCGGCGTCGGTGGTATTGCCGCCGGATTGATCGCCTATAACGACGCCAAGCGGGCGGCGGACGATCCGGATAGTTTCGGCAAAGGCAACCCGGTCGGCGTTGCCATCGCCGAAAGCGCGAATAACGCCGATAACGCCGCCGCCATGGTACCGGCGCTCACCTTGGGCATCCCTGGTAGTGGTGTCGCCGCCTTGATGCTGGGCGGACTGCTGGTTCACGGCCTACAACCGGGGCCGGATTTGTTCGAGGAAGCCTCCGACGTGGTGTTCGGTTACATGTGGGCAATGCTGATCACGTCCGCCTTGATTATTCCCTTCGGCGGCGTCATCGCGACGCGCATCTTCGCCAATATTTTACGCATCCCGCAAACGATGTTGATGCCGTTGATCATCGCCGTCTGCACGGTCGGCATATTCTCGTTCCGCAACGATATGTTCGATGCCTTCTTGATGCTTATTTTCGGTCTTATCGGCTATGCTTTCGAGCGATTGAAATTTCCCATAGCTCCCTTGATTCTGGGCCTGGTGCTGGGGGACAAGGCCGAATTCAATTTCCGCACCGCCATGAAAATCGGCTTCGGCGAATGGAGTTCCTTAATCACAAACCCGATCAGCATGACGCTGGCCGGGCTTACGGTTCTCGTCCTTCTCTACCCGCTGTGGCAAAATCACAAACGTAAGCGGAAAGACCAATAAAAAAATCGACGCTTGGCGAAATCCGCCGAATTCGTCTCCAAACCGCAGTCTCGGCGTAGTTCCGCCGCACTATACGGAATCATTGGTGGGCCCGGCAGGACTCGAACCTGCAACCAAACCGTTATGAGCGGTTCGCTCTAACCAAATTGAGCTACGGGCCCCCTTGAGCGTCGGCAGGCCGAACCTAGCGGGGTGCGGCTTAGTAGTCGAGGAAACTGCGGAGCTTGCGCGACCGGCTCGGATGTTTGAGCTTGCGGAGTGCCTTGGCTTCGATCTGGCGGATACGNTCGCGGGTNACNNNGAANTGCTGGCCNACNTCTTCNAGCGTGTGNTCGGTGTTCATGCCGATGCCGAANCGCATCCGNAGCACNCGNTCCTCNCGCGGGGTNAGGCTGGNNAGNACCCGNGTCGTGGTNTCNNNNAGNTTNNNNTGNATNGCNNNGTCCGAGCGGCAGNANNGCATTCTTNTCCTCGATGAAATCNCCNANNTGGCTGTCTTCNTCGTCNCCNATNGGCGTTTCGAGNNNGATCGGCTCCTTGGCGATCTTCANCACCTTGCGCACCTTTTCNAGCGGCATNNNNAGNNNCTCNGNCANNTCTTCNGGCGTCGGCTCGCGGCCNNNNTCNTGCANNANCTGNCGNGANGTNCGNACCAGCTTGTTGATNGTCTCGATCATNTGNACCGGNATNCGGATNGTNCGCGCCTGNTCGGCGATCGAGCGGGTGATCGCCTGNCGNATCCACCAGGTGGCNTAGGTNNNGAACTTGTAGCCNCGGCGNTATTCGAATTTNTCGACCGCCTTCATCAGGCCGATATTGCCTTCCTGGATCAGATCGAGGAATTGCAGGCCACGGTTGGTGTATTTCTTGGCAATCGAGATAACGAGACGAAGATTGGCCTCGACCATTTCCTTTTTCGCCCGGCTCGCCTCGCGCTCGCCCTGCTGTACAGATTGGACGATGCGGCGGAACTCGGGTAGCGGCATCGAGACCTCGCCCGCGGTCTCGGAAATCTCTTCGCGCAGTGTGGTCACATCCTTGCCGTGCTTGCGCACGAAACTTTGCCACGGCCGCTTACGGAGCCCTTTCAGATAATCGAACCAGTCGGGCTCGAGCTCATGGCCGAAATAATGCTCCATGAAAATCTCGCGCTCGACGCCGCAATCCACGGCCATCCGCAAAATGCGCCCTTCCCGGCGGTTGAGCCCCTTGTTCAGATCGTAGAGCTGATGGACGAGTTGCTCGATACGCGAATTATTGAGCTGCACGCCCTCCATCAAGGCCATCAAGGTCTTGCGGTGACGCTCATAGGTGCGCTCGGTGGACTTCGAGACCGGTTTGCCGGTCTGAATCATATTGAGGCGCTTGTCCTGGGCACGCTGGAGCTTGGTGTAGGTGCCGCTGATCTCCTTGAACTTGGCAAGAATATCGGGCTTCAGCGCCTGCTCCATGGCCGCCAACGATACCGAGACTTCATCGTCGTCATCATCGTCATCGTCGTCGCTGGAATTGGCGTCGGAATTCGAATCCCCGGAGTTTTCGTCCTTGGCGTCCTCGGCCTTCTTCTCTTGACCGTTGGCGCCGTTGGAGCCATTGGCACCGTTGTTGTTGGCGCCGTTGTTATTGTTTGCAGCCGTCGGAGGCGGCGAGCCATAGGCGGCGCCATAGGTGCTGTCCAAGTCGATAATATCGCGCAGCAGAATTTGGCCTTCTTCAAGCGCGTCGTGCCAACGCGCAATAGCGCGCATGGTGAGCGAGCTTTCGCAAAGCGAGCCGATCATCTTTTCACGACCGGCCTCGATACGCTTAGCGATCGCGATCTCGCCCTCTCGGGAGAGAAGCTCGACGCTACCCATTTCGCGCAAATACATGCGCACCGGGTCGTCGGTACGGCCGATATCGTCGTCGGACAGGTTGCCGGCAACCGGCGAATCCGATTTTCCGCTTTCGGTCGTCTCGGTGCTTTCCGAATTCTCTTCGCTTTCTTCGCTTTCGATCACATTGACGCCCATCTCGGAGAACAGCGTCATCGTGTCTTCGATCTGCTCCGAGGTGACCTCGCCTTGCGGCATGGCCTTGTTCAATTCGTCAATGGTGATGTAGCCGCGCTCTTTCGCTTTCGCGACGAGCTTCTTCAAAGCCGCTTTGCCGATATCCAAAAGTGGCCCATCGACGGCCTGACCATTCGTTTTTTTAGTTTTGGTTTGTTTGGCTGCTGCCTTTGCCATAGCCTCACGCTCCCAATCGCATCGTTCGTTTCACGGACCTTAAGGCTGGCGCCCCTAGCCCATATCGTTTTCATCGACGGCCAATATGTCCGCCGCTTCTTCTTCCATTACCCGGCGAAACGCGAGAAAGCGTTGTTCGCTTTCTTCGGTGCCTTCACCGGCCGCGGCGCGTCCTTGCGCCAAAACTTCCTGCTTCCGCTTAGCCTGTGACAAAAGGGTTAACGTTTGCTGAAACCCTTCCCGTGCATGCATAAGCGGATCCGGCCCAAATGTTCCGTTTTCCGGCAATTCGCGGGCAAATGCAGCGTGCGATAGCACCTCTTCGCTGCCTAAGGTTTCAAGCTGTTTTTCGAACCCTAGATCATAGAGGTGGCGTTTGAGGTCTTCTGCGTCAAGCCCTTGTGAATTTGCATGCCAGTGATGGATTTCCTGGAGCAATTTGTCAAGTTCCGGCTGCAACGAAATTTGCCCGAGCGCCTCGCCAAATTCATCCAAAAGTGCCGGATAATTAAGCATTGTCGCCAACAGGATTTGTTGCCGACGGGTCCGCATGGCGGCCACATTTGCGCGCAAATTGCCGGTTGGTGGCTGATCCATGCCGGCAGTTCGCCCAAAACGTCGCCCTGGACGTTCGAAACGCCCCCCACGCCCGGCGCCACGATCGCCGTTATTACGGAACGTCCGCCAGACCCGGTCGCGAAAAGCCTGGCGATAATGCTCTTGAACGCCACCGTCGGCGATTTCGGAAACGCATTTCCTCAGCCGGGATTCGAGATCGGCCCGCCTCTCGGGGGTGTCGAGGGGCTTCTGGGTGAATTCGTGGGCCCAAAGAACATCGACCAGCGGACGTGCACCGGAAATAACTTCGGACATCGCATTCGACCCCTGAGCGGCAATCAGGCTGTCCGGATCGTCACCGGCCGGCAAATAAGCGAATTGCAACGAGCGCCCCGGCTTGAGCAGCGGCAATGCCCGTTCGGCCGCCCTCATCGCGGCGCGGCCACCGGCGGCATCGCCATCGAAGCAGAGCACCGGCTCGGGAGCGAGACGCCAAATCTCTTCCAACTGCGTTTCGGTCAGGGCCGTCCCGAGAGGCGCGACGGCGCCTTTAAACCCAGCCCGGTCGAGCGCGATCACATCCATATAGCCTTCGGCGACGATGACCGTATGGCCGTCATGGGCCGCCTGTCGAGCCTGGCTCAAATTGTAGAGAGTGCGGCCTTTATCGAAGAGGGGGGTGTCCGGCGAGTTGATATATTTTGCCGCCTTGGCATCGCCCATTAGGCGGCCGCCAAACCCAACCACTCGCCCGCGACGGTCGGTGATGGGAAACAGCACCCGGTCGCGGAAGAAGGCATAGGGCGCGCGGCCGTCATCGGACTTCCGCAACAAGCCCGCATCCAGCAGCAATGCCTCGGTGATGCCGTTGCCTTCGAGCGCGACGCGCATCGCGTTTCCTTGCGGCGCATAGCCGAGCCGGAATTTGCGGATGGTTTCCGGATCGAGGTCGCGCCCTTCCAGATAGCGGCGCGCTTCGCCGCCGCCGGCCTCTTTCAAGCTGCGTTCGAAGAACTTGCACGCCGCTTCCATGACATCGTAAAGACCGGCCCGCTTTTCGCTTTTTTCGCGTTCGGCAGGTGTCTCGCGCGGCACCTCGAGGCCGACGTCACGGGCGAGCTTCTCGACCGCTTCCGGAAAGCTCAGCCCTTCGGTTGCCATGACGAAGGAAAAAATATCGCCATGCTTGCCGCTGGAAAAACAATGATAGAAGCCCTTCTGATCGTTGACCGTGAAGGACGGCGTCTTTTCGTTATTGAACGGACTCAGGCCGACAAATTCGCGTCCGCGCTTTTTCAGCTGCACGCGCCGGCCGCAAACTTCCGAGACCGACATGCGCGTTCTGATTTCATCCAAAAAATTCGGCGGGAAGGCCATATATGCTCACCGGCACCGTTCGAGCCACGAAGGACAATGTTACACCAAGCAAATAACGGCGGCAAAATTTCGCCACCTTTGGTATTTGAATACGCAAGCTTTAGGCCAAACTCGCCTTCGCGACGGCACTCGCTTTGCCGAAATCCATCTGCCCCTGATAGCGCTCGCGGAGAGCGGCCATCACGCCGCCCATCTCTTTGAGACCCGACGCTCCAAGCTCTTCAATGACCTGGGCGACGGCGGCGGCGATATCGTCATCACCCATCTGTTCCGGCATAAATGATTGGATTATCTCGATCTCTTTCAACTCCCGCTCGGCAAGTTCGGGCCGATTGCCCTTTTCATAGAGATCACTGCTTTCCCGACGCTGTTTGACCATCGTCTGCAGAAGCGACAGGATGTCGTCGTCGCCGATGCCATCATTATTGCCTTTGGAACGTGCCGCAATATCGCGGTCTTTCAGCGCCGCCAAGATCAATCGGATCGTGGCGACGGCGCAGCTATCCTTCGACTTGGTAGCCTGTTTCAGCGACTCGTTGAGCTCTTCGCGCAACATGCCGTGATTCCCCCCAACATTCTTTGGCAAAACCGTAACGAATCCCGTTTCGAGGCGCAAGCTTTTGCAAACTTATAAAGTATTGATAATACTGAATATTTATATTTTTTATCGCTTGACCTAGCGACCATGATTGCTTAGAACCTCTGCGGTTTTCGTAGGGTTGCTTGATTCGGGCTACAGTTTCGTTAGGGATATCGCCCAATTTCGACATTCTTTAGCGCCCTTTGGGAAAAGAGAACGCTCTTATATGGCCGTTAAATCCAAGTCCTCCCCCCTCCCGCCGCCAAAGGCAACGGGAGCGTTGGTTCTTGCGGACGGGACTGTATTGTGGGGCACCGGCGCAGGCGCCGAGGGCGAAGCGGTCGGCGAGATTTGTTTCAATACCTCGATCACCGGCTATCAGGAAATTATGACCGACCCGTCTTATGCGGGTCAGATGATCTGCTTCACCTTTCCGCATATCGGCAATGTGGGTACCAACAGTGAAGATATCGAAACAACATCGCCCGTGGCACGGGGTTGCATACTGCGCGCGGATATCACCGAGCCATCCAACTGGCGGGCCATGCATAACTTCGATACCTGGCTGAAGGCGCAAAATTTAGTCGCACTTGCCGGTGTCGATACGCGACGGCTGACGCGACGCATCCGCGATCTCGGCGCCCCAAACGGCTTGCTGCTGCATAGCCCCAAACGCAAGTTCGACATCCCCGCAGCGATCGAAAAGGCCAATGCATGGCCCGGTCTCAAGGGTATGGATCTGGCAAAAGAGGTAAGCTGCACCCAAAGTTACGATTGGACCGAAGGCGCCTGGACGCTGGGCGAGGGTTATGCAACGCAGAAAAATGCGAAGCATCACGTTGTTGCCGTGGATTTCGGTGCCAAGCGCAATATCCTCCGCTGCCTCACCCAATTGGATTGCAAAGTGACGGTAGTGCCGGCGACGGCAGATGCGGAGACTGTGCTCGGCTACGAGCCGGACGGCATCTTTCTTTCCAACGGCCCCGGCGACCCGGCGGCGACCGGCGAGTATGCGGTACCAATGATCGAGCGTTTGCTCGAAACCGGCAAACCCATCTTCGGAATTTGCTTGGGCCATCAGTTGCTGGCGCTGGCACTCGGCGCCAAGACCGAAAAAATGCATCACGGCCATCGCGGCGCCAACCATCCGATCAAGAACCTGGCTACCGGCGCGGTCGAAATTACCAGTCAGAATCACGGCTTCGTGGTGACCGAGGAATCGCTCCCCGACGGGGTCGAGATGAGCCATGTTTCACTGTTCGACGGCACTTTGGCCGGCATCAATGTCAAGAACCGGCCGGTCTTCTCGGTGCAATACCATCCGGAAGCCTCGCCGGGCCCGCAGGACAGTCACTATCTGTTCGAACGGTTTGTAGAAAATATCGAGAAGGCGGCCTAAGCCCGTGCCCAAACGTACCGACCTTAAATCGATCTGCATCATCGGCGCCGGGCCGATCGTTATCGGGCAAGCTTGCGAGTTCGACTATTCCGGCACACAGGCCTGCAAAGCGCTGAAAGAGGAAGGCTATCGGGTAGTACTGGCGAATTCCAATCCAGCCACCATCATGACCGACCCGGACACGGCGGATGCGACCTATGTGGAGCCGATCACGCCGGAGACGGTTGCAAAGATTCTCGAGCGCGAACGCCCGGATGCGGTCCTGCCCACCATGGGCGGCCAGACCGCGCTGAATACTGCCCTGGCGCTGTTTCGCGACGGAACGTTGGACCAGCTAGGCGTCGAACTGATCGGCGCCAAGGCAGACGTGATCGCCAAGGCCGAGGACCGACAGCTCTTCCGCGAGGCGATGAATTCGATCGGGCTCGAAACACCCAAAAGCATGCTCGTCAACGACATGTCGGAAGCCAATCAGGCGCTGGAAGAGGTCGGACTGCCGCTGATTTTGCGGCCGTCCTTTACCCTCGGCGGCCAAGGCGGCGGCATCGCCTACAACCGGCAACAATATCTTGACCTGCTCGACCAGGGGCTGCGCGCATCGCCGGTAAGCGAAGTGCTGGTCGAGGAATCGGTGCTCGGCTGGAAAGAATTCGAGATGGAAGTGGTGCGCGACCAGGCGGACAATTGCATCATCATCTGTTCGATCGAGAACATCGATCCGATGGGAATTCATACCGGCGATTCGATCACCGTCGCGCCGGCACTGACCCTGACAGACAAGGAATATCAGATTCTTCGCAACGCCTCGATCGCCTGTTTGCGCGAGATTGGCGTAGATACCGGCGGGTCCAACGTGCAATTCGCGATCGATCCCGCATCGGGGCGGTTGGTGATTATCGAGATGAACCCGCGCGTCTCGCGCTCTTCGGCTTTGGCATCGAAGGCTACCGGTTTCCCGATTGCTAAAATCGCTGCCAAGCTCGCGGTCGGATACACGCTCGACGAACTCGACAACGACATCACCAAGGTGACGCCAGCGAGTTTCGAGCCGACCATCGATTACGTGGTGACCAAAATTCCACGCTTCACCTTTGAAAAGTTCGCTGGCGCCGAGGCGACGCTGACCACGGCAATGAAATCGGTCGGCGAAGCGATGTCGATCGGCCGGAGCTTTGCCGAAAGCGTGCAGAAAGCGCTCCGATCCATGGAGACAGGCCTCAACGGCTTTAACGAAGTACCTCTGGCAGGTGCCGAAGAAAACGACCGCAGCGAAATGCTGGGGGCGCTCCGCCAGCCGATCCCCGACCGAATTTTGTTGATCGCGCAAGCCTTCCGCCAGGGACTTGGCGTCGAAGAAATTTTCGAAGCGTGCAAGATCGACCCTTGGTTCCTGCGTCAAATCGAAGACATCGTCGCAGCCGAAAACGAGGTCAAGGAAAAAGGCCTGCCCCGAAAGGCAATCGACTTCCTGCGGCTGAAAAAGCTCGGCTTTAGCGACGCACGCCTTGCGGAATTGGCCGGGACCACCGAAAAACGGGTGACGAGAGCGCGGCTCCGAAAGAAGATCGAGCCGGTATTCAAATGTATCGACACATGTGCCGCCGAGTTCCCATCGCAAACGCCTTACCTCTATTCGGCCTATGAGGGCGATGGGGTTGAAGCCGCTGAGACCGAAGCCGACGTTTCGGACCGCGACAAGGTGATTATCTTAGGCGGCGGGCCGAACCGGATCGGCCAGGGGATCGAATTCGATTATTGCTGCGTCCATGCGGTGTTCGCGCTCCGCGAAGCCGGTTACGAAACGATCATGATCAATTGCAATCCGGAAACCGTTTCGACCGATTACGACACTTCCGACCGGCTCTATTTCGAACCGCTCACCGCCGAAGATGTGATTTCCATCGTGCGCGCGGAACAGCAAAAGGGGAATCTACTCGGCGTTATCGTTCAATTTGGCGGCCAGACACCGTTGAAGCTTGCCAATGCGCTCGAGAAGGAAGGCATTCCGATCCTCGGCACATCGCCGGATGCCATCGACCTTGCCGAAGACCGGGCCCGCTTCCAACGTTTGTTGAAAAAGCTGAAGCTCCGTCAGCCCGATGCGGGTACAGCAACGTCGCTTCCCGAAGCGCGCAAGATCGCGGAAAAGATCGGTTATCCGGTTCTGCTCAGGCCGTCCTACGTCTTGGGAGGCCGGGCGATGGAACTGATTCACAATCCGTCGGGCCTGAAACGTTACATGACGACGGCAGTGCGGGTCTCCGGAGATCATCCTGTTCTGGTCGATCATTTTCTCGCCGGCGCCATTGAAGTCGACGTGGATGCGCTTTGCGACGGCACCGATGTCCATGTGGCCGGAATCATGGAGCATATCGAAGAGGCCGGTATCCATTCGGGCGACAGTGCCTGTTCGTTACCGCCCTATACGCTCGATGAGGATGTGCTTGAGGAAATCAAGCGCCAGACGGAATCGCTTGCCAAAGCACTCAACGTGATCGGGCTGATGAACGTGCAATATGCGGTCAAGGACGGTGAGGTATTTCTGATTGAGGTCAATCCGCGGGCGAGCCGTACAGTGCCCTTTGTCGCCAAGGCGACCGGTGTCCCGATCGCCAAGATCGCCGCGCGCCTCATGGCCGGCGAATCGATCGGAAATTTCGCGCTGACCAAAGTCGCCAATGGCGGGCATATCGCGGTGAAAGAGGCCGTGTTCCCCTTCGCACGCTTCCCTGGAGTGGATGTGGTGCTTGGTCCGGAAATGAAATCGACCGGCGAAGTGATGGGAATCGATAGCGATTTCGGACGTGCCTTCGCCAAATCTCAACTGGGCAGTGGCGTCGAACTGCCCATCGAGGGTTGCGTCTTCATGTCGGTGAAGGACGCGGACAAAGATCATTTTATTGAGCCCGCCCGGCAATTGATCGAACTCGGCTTCAGCCTAATGGCAACCCGTGGCACCGCACGCTTTCTCGCCGAGCAAGGTTTGGCAGTGGAGCCAATCAATAAAGTTGCCGAAGGCCAGCCCCATATTGTCGATGCCATGATCAATGGGGACGTGCAATTGGTCCTGAACACTACAGAGGGCGAGCAAGCGATAAAAGACAGTTTCAGCCTGCGCCGAACCGCCTTATTGCACTCTGTTCCCTATTACACGACCGTGGCGGGCGCCCGCGCTGCAGTGATGGCCATTGCAGCGATGAAACAAGGGACACTTGATGTTGCTCCGCTGCAATCCTATTTTAAGGGTTCGTTTTAAGGTTAACTTTCCCGCCCGTTCCCAAAAATGATGTTAAACTGGGGCATTATGGAGGTTCCCTCCGGGTCCAAGCGGGACACAAATGACTGGTGATTGAATATGGAACGATTTCCCATAACCGCTGATGGCGCATCGCAAATGCAGGACGAACTGCGTACGCTCAAAGGCGTCGAACGGCCAGCAATCATTAAAGCCATCGCGGCCGCCCGCGAACATGGCGATTTGTCCGAAAATGCTGAATATCATGCTGCGCGTGAGCAACAGAGTTTCATCGAAGGGCGCATTATGGAACTCGAGGACAAGACGAGCCGGATGGATATCATCGACGTTAAGGCCTTGAAAGGTAAACAAGTTAAATTCGGCGCCACCGTAACGGTCGCAGATGAGGAAACCGACGAGGAATCTACATTTCAAATCGTCGGCGAGTACGAGGCCGACCCCAGTAACGGTAGAATTTCGGTTACTTCGCCCATTGCACGGGCTCTGATCGGTAAATCGGTAGGCGATAGCGCTGAAGTCAACACGCCGCGCGGCCAAAAAGACTATGAAATCGTAAAGGTTGGCTACAAATAAGCCGATACGATGCGGCTTCGGCATTCATATTGCCTGGCATCTGAGTATATAAAGCCGCATGAATGCGACCGTATCGTAGAAATTTGCGAAAAATTATCTGCGAGCACTGCCGAAACCGCCAAGGACACCGATCCCAAGGGCGACAAACGGCGCTCGAAGATCGCGTGGTTAGCAGATTCAGCTGCCAATAAATGGATTTACGACCGCATAAACCTCTGCGTGGCAACTGCCAATAAAGAATTTTGGCACTGGCAAATGGACGGCCACGAGCCGTTGCAGTACACGACCTACGGAACCGGCCAATATTACCAGTGGCACACCGATGCCAGCACGTCGCCTTATGGAAAATCATCCCTATGGCCTGGCAAGGTGCGAAAGATCAGCGTCACCGTGCAATTATCCCATCCGAACGAGTATGAGGGGGGCGATTTCATGCTTGAGGAAACCAGAGCAGCTCCCGATCGCGCGCAAGACCGCATCAAGACACTCGAAGAAGCACGGAAACGGGGCACGGTGATCATGTTTCCATCGCACTTGTTCCATCGGGTGGATGAGGTCACCAGTGGCCTAAGACGCTCCTTAGTGGGCTGGTATTTGGGTTTTCCGTTCAAATAAATGAACGCAGAAACGCATTTATCCAACCTTATGTGATATTAGTTCAAACAATTGATCTAATAAATCTATTTTAGCTGCCTGATGCGGATGGAATCGTCATATTTTCGTCAATCGGCACGCCAAATTCTTGCTTCGAAGCACGAATAGCCAGCGCGGACTTGACGTGGCTCACGTTCGGCGCAGCGGTCAGTGTCGTGGTTAGGAAGCGGTTATAGCTCTCCCAATCCGGGGCAACGATACGAAGCAGAAAATCCGTATCTCCCGCCAACATGTAACAGTCCCGTACCTCCGGCCAGTCTGCGACCAACGCCTCGAAAGCCGCCAGATCGTTATCAGCTTGGCTGTTGAGGCCCACTTGCGCAAAAACGGTAACGCCATAGCCGAGTGCCTCCCCGTCCACATCAGCATGATACCCTCGGATATGGCCGGATTCTTCCAGGGCTCGAACCCGCCTGAGACAAGGAGGCGCGGAAATCCCGGCCCGGCGAGCAAGCGCTACATTGGTCATGCGCCCATCCGCCTGCAAATCTCGCAATATTCGAAGATCGATTTTATCTAATTTAACCCGGCTCATCGCGGCGTTCCCTTTTATGTCGCGCAATATTATTACAAAGATTAGAATGTGCGAAATATTATTTCGTCCGTATCGATCCCCACCAACTCTCGCCGGACAGTCCGCAATCAATGGCCAAAAGTACGTCTCCTCTTTCAATCTGGACTCTGACCGACGGGAAGATCGGCATGGTCAATCAAAGTCTGGGCCTGGCCGAAGCGCTGGATAAGGCGGTCGACGGGGCGGAAATCACGGAAAAAACCATTCATCCGAAATTGCCCTGGCGCTGGTTGCCGCCGATGTTTTGGCCTCGCGGTATCGATGGGGCAGGACCCGGTAGCGACGCGCTGAATCCGCCTTGGCCCGATATCGTTATCAGTTGCGGCCGCCACGCGGTCGGGCCCGCATTAGCGGTAAAATCGAAAAGCGCTGGTAGGACCTTCGTTATCCACGTCCAACATCCGCATGTACGCCTAGCGAACTACGATCTGATCGCCGCGCCAAACCACGATCGATTGGCCGGCCCAAATGTAATTTCATTTACCGGCTCCATGCACCGGATCACACCGGAGAAGCTCGCGCACGCGGCGGACGAATTCCGCGCGCTCATCGAGCCTCTACCCAGACCTCGCATTGCGGTGCTGATCGGGGGCAGCAATCGCAGCTACCGCCTAACCGAAGATATCGCGCGCAGGTTGGGGGAAGACTTGGCTGTCCTAGCGGAGAAAACCGGGGCAGGCTTGATGGTAACCGCATCCCGACGGACCGGAAGCGCGAACGAAGCTGTACTGCGTGATGCACTCGACCACACCCAATCGGTTTTTTGGGACAACAAAGGGAGCAATCCTTACTTCGGCTTTCTTGCGGCCGCCGATGCGATCATCGTTACCTGTGATTCCGTAAACATGATTACCGAAGCAGCAGCGACGGGGAAACCGGTCCATATTGTCGACCTAGAGGGAGGAGATGCGAAATTTCAGGACTTCCATCAATCACTCTACGACGCTGAAATTGCGCGCCCTTTCAGTGGCGAATTTGCCGAATGGGAATACTCGGTATTGGACGAACCCGCACGCGTTGCGAACGAAGTCCTGCGACGTATGGAAGCAGCAAAAAACGAATAGCTTTCAGCACGTTGCTCTCTCCCGGTCCAAGGCTTATATCTTAACAACTTAACGACGTAATCAACGGTGGCAATGGCCCCTAACGTCCCATGTTGAACTATTCGGCATTTAGCGACGCGCCCTTGGAAAGTGCGCCCTTCGATCATGTGATCGTCCCGGGCTTTATTGCCGGCGACGCCTTGGCAGCCATAAACGACAATTTCCCCGACATCCGACAACCGGGAAGCTTTCCCATAGGGGCGCTGGATTCCGGACCCCTTTTTAAAGAACTGACCGATCTGCTGCGCGGCGACGAGATGGCACGCGCGGTCGGCGACAAATTCTCCGTCGACCTCGAAGATCGTCCGACAATGCTGACAGTGCGCGGCCAATGCAGGGCGCGCGACGGACAAATCCACCGCGATTCCGGTGGCAAACTGGTCACTGTACTGCTCTATCTAAATGGCGATTGGGACGACGACGGCGGCCAATTGCGTCTGCTGCGTTCCTCGACCGATATCGAAGATTACGCCGCAACCGTGCCGCCGATTGCCGGTACATTGCTCGCCTTTCGTTGCGCCGATAATGCATGGCACGGCCACAAGCCCTACGAAGGCGAACGGCGTTCGTTGCAACTTAACTGGGTCAATAGCCGGAGCTATTTGTGGAAGGAAGCGTTCCGGCATAATCTATCCGCGATGATAAAAAAATTCCGACGCGCGCCAGCCTGATCGAAAGTCTGAACTGAGCCAACCATGAGCCTGAATATCGATACCTTCAGCAACGTCACCGGCGGCTTCAGCGCGTTCAAAGCAATCGGCCATCCATTCGTTACCGATAAGGCGACGGCGCTCATTGAACGCCTGGCTACAGCAGGCCCGGTGGCGCTGTACGATCCGCACGGCCTTACCGATGCGTTTGCCGAACTCCATGATTGTCGCGCCTTAAAGCTCGCTGGTTGCTTTGTGCAGGATATCGAAAAAATCGGCACCACTGTGCTCGGCGAACCGGCTCAGCCAATTACCGATCTCCCGTCATGCAATGCCAAGGCAGTATTCGTTGTCGCCTTCGATGCGGGACGACTGATCGATCATATCCGCCATCTGTTCGATTCCGAGCTCACTGTTATCAGTCTCGACGACATGCGCCTCGACGACGAGATGTTGACGAATCGCCGGCGCTATCTTGACCCGATCAACTTCGCTACGAATTTTGCATTCTTCCGCGATGGGGAAGGAAAGCACACGCGGCTCGTCAGCGCCAATTATTGGGCCGGCTATGGTGCCAAGGGAACAAAGATCTGGTGTCGCTTGTTCGATGCCGGCGGTAATGAAATGGCGAATTGGACCCAGCCGCTCGACGATAAGGTTTCGAGTATCGTGATCGATTCGGCCGAGATTCGCGAGCGTTTCGAACTCGACGATTTTGCCGGCCAACTGTTCGTTCATGTTGTCAATGGTGCTGGGCATGATGTTGTCAAATATGCGCTCGACACCTATGGCGATGATGAGACCGTATTGTCTTGTACACATGATGCGAATGCCTGGCCGGCGGATCTCTACGGTGGCCTGCCAGCGCCCGCCGCCGATGAAAAGGTGGTGCTATGGATTCAAAACAGTCACCCCTGCCCAATTCCCAAAGGCGCGATCGGCCTCAACCGTATGGGTGACGACAAAATATCCTGGCTCGACGAAGAGGTGCCGGCATTTGGTTCCTATCCGCTCGACGTAGCGAAGCTACAACCCGATGTGGCTTGGCCAGCTCATTTGGAAGTTCATGCCGGCAAGCATTTCGTGCGACCACGATACGAAGTAACCACCCGCGAAGGCCGTCTTCGCATCAGTCATCCGAATGTCGAACGCACGGATTTGACGCCGGATGAGAAAATTCCCGAGCTCAATAATCTTATGGGTAAGGGATTTCTGCTACCGGCGCCGATATTGCCCTTGGACCGTTTTAAGACATCGTTGCTGCCGACACCCATGGCAACCTGTCAGGAGTCGCTACCGATCGCCGCTATTGCCTATGACGATCAAGGCCACGAAGTGGCGCGCCACAGTTTCGGATGCCTCGCGCGCGATCACCGGGAAATTCTGGATACCGATATGTGGGTTAACGGCAAAGCGGAGAGTGGATTCGGTTCCGGATATGGTCATGTGGAATTGGTTTACGATTTCGCCGAAGGCGGGGAAGCCGATGGCTGGCTTCACGCGTTGTTCCGTTACGAAGACCGGCACAATGGCCATGCGGCGGAGACCAGTTTCGGCGCGCATATATTCAATTGCGTGCTCACCTATCGCAACGAGCCGCAATCTTATGCCGGTCCTGCACCAGGGTTGAGCACGAGGCTGTTCCTACGAACCGGCCGCAATCCACAAGACGCGCTTTGCCACCTGATTTACCCGGCCTCGACGCCGTGGCATGGCACTAGCCAAACCGAGCTCATACTGCATGACCGGACTGGCGCGGAGATCGCTTCGGAACAAGTCGGGATTCCCTGCGGTGGTTCTTACTATTGGCGTTACTCCGAGACCTTTGACGATGACGCCCGTGCCAAGGCCGGCGACGATGCCTATGTTCTGGTGCGTGACTTTACGTGTCGACTGTTTGGCTATCATGGCCTGATCCAAGGCAAAGAAAGCTTCAGTCTCGACCACATGTTCGGATTCTGACGGCACGCCGATGGACTGGGACAAGCTCCGCATTTTCCACGCGGTTGCCGAAGCCGGCAGTTTCACTCATGCGGGAAAGACCCTCAATCTAAGCCAGTCGGCGATCAGTCGCCAGATCAGTGCGCTCGAGTCCAGCCTGGAAAATGCATTGTTCCATCGCCATGCGCGCGGCCTCATCCTTACCGAACAGGGTGAAACGCTCTATCGAACCACCCATGACGTGTTCCACAAGCTCGCCATGGTCGAAGCTCAAATTACCGAAGACAAGGAACGCCCAACTGGCCCGCTCAAAATTACGACTACCGTCGCGCTCGGCTCGCTCTGGCTTACACCGAGGATCAAGGAGTTCATCGATGCTTATCCCGAAGTGGAGGTGCATCTGGTGCTGACCGACGGGGAACTCGATCTCAGCATGCGCGAGGCAGATATCGGCATTCGTCTGTCCGCGCCCCGACAGCCGGACCTGATCCAACGTGCGTTGATGCCAGTGCGATCCCATATCTATGCATCTCCGGAGTATCTCGAGGAATTCGGCACGCCCCAAACCCCGGAGGACTTAGACAAGCACCATCTTATCGTCTATGGCCGAGATTTGGCGCCGCCAGTCCCTTCGATCAACTGGCTGTTGGATCTCGGGCTCGCCTCCGGCCAACACAGAAATCCAATTCTCACCGTCAACAATCTTTATGGCGTGTATCGCGCGGCGCGCGGCGGCGTAGGCCTTGCCGGCCTACCGGACTATATGATCGCCCATGACAGTAATCTGATCCAAGTGCTGCCCGATTATGGCGGGCCCGTCCTCCAGGCCTACTTCGTCTATCCGGAGGAACTTCGCCACTCGAAACGCATCGCCGTTTTTCGGGATTTTCTGCTCAGTCAAGTTAGCAAAAAACCATTCTAATACTCGGAATTGCGTATTTTACTGGACTAGCCATGCATTTTTTGCATGGCTGTTTTGCCGAATCGGCGTTGGTGGAACGATCAAGCAGGAGGTATAAAATTGCCACATATGTTGCACGACAGCATTTTCGTGCACTCCATATGCAATAGCCTCCCTGTTCAGTTTCCGGGCCCAATTCGGCCCGGAATTTTTTTTGCCCTACTCTCGACCGCTTTAGCGATAGAGGCGATCGCCGAGTTTCTTTTCCATATCTTTATAAAGGTGCGCCACGTGTTCGCCGTAGCCGTTATAGAGCAAAGTGGGCACACGCCCGCTCTTGCCCAGCACTCTTTCGCTCGCCTGGCTCCATCGAGGATGGTCGACTTTCGGATTCACATTGGCCCAGAATCCGTATTCCCGGCCCTGTACTACTTCCCAAAAAGTCTTGGGCCGTTCTTTCAAAAATGTGAACTTTACCAATGATTTAATTGACTTAAATCCATATTTCCATGGCGTCGCAAGACGTAAAGGGGCGCCGTTTTGTCTCGGGATGGGCTTGCCGTAAAGTCCGGTGGCGATGAAGGTGAGGTCGGTCGTTGCCTCGTCGATGGTGAGACCCTCCACATAAGGCCACGGGTACCAGGGCTGGCGAATACCGGGCATCGTTTTCTTGTCCGCCAGCGTCTCCATGCGCACATATTTGGCATTGCTTGTCGGCTTGGCAAACTCAACAAGTGCACGCAGCGGAAACCCACTCCAGGGTACTGTCATCGACCAGGCTTCGACACAGCGGAACCGGTAAACCCGTTCTTCGAGCGGCATNTTTTTCAGCAAATCGTCGATATCGACGGTCATTTCCTTTTCAACTTCGCCATCGATACGCACCTGCCAAGGGCGAATTTTCAATGCCTGCGCCGCTTTAGCAATGCTCTTGTGGCTGCCGAACTCATAAAAATTATTGTAGGTGATGGCCCATTTTTCTTCCGTAATCGGCCGGTCGACTTTGTATTTTTCGTTGCGCTTGACCGGGTAGAGCGACGCGGACGGATCGGCGTCGGCAGTCGCCGCCATACTTGTTGTCGCCGGGATGCCAGTGCCGGCGGCCAACGATACGGCGCCAAGCCCCATCGACTTCAATAACTTACGTCGATCCTGATAGACCGATTCGTCTGTCACAGCCGACTCCGGCAACTCCCAACCCTGCTTTACCTTGATCAACATCCAATTCGCTCCAAATGTTCAAATTCACGCCTAGCTTACGCGGGTTCCGGCTCACAACGAAGTCAAGCTTACGTGACTACCGCATCAGAAAGAACAAATTTGCTCCCCCATAGGGAAGCGGATTGGCGTTCGGCCGCGAATCCGGTAGGAATGGGCGCAACGAGACGGTCGCATGTAACGGCCGATTTGGGAGCTTTTTGAATGTTTCCTTTCAAACCGGCCGACGCCTTCGCCATTAATATGGATCTCGATATCGAGATTTTGACGTTGGAAGGTACGGACAACCAGGTCGTTATCGCCGATAATTTCTATGAAAACCCCGATTTGGTGCGCGACATCATTCTGCATACGCCGTATCCAGTATGGAAAGACCAGCCGGATACGCTCAATTTCGTCGATTATTACGATTGTCGACAGTCGCTGAATTTGCCGTATATCGCAGCGCAACAAGCGGTGAAGCAAATTTCCGAACAATTTCTCCATGTGGAAATACATTCGCCGGCAAATTCCTTTAATACCAATATTTTCCGGCTGATTAACGATCAACCGCCCAACAGCCAGGCTTACCCACACGATGACGGCAATCTGATTACCGCGCTGGTAATGCTGAACACCGAAGACGAATGTGCCGGCGGCACCGCGTTCTATCGCTGTAAATCGCCCCTCTTGGACCGCATGCCTGCGGATCCGGAACATCACAAAGAACTTCATGAACAGATATTCACCGGCGCGAATTTCGAAACCGGCAGTCGCTATTTCATGGAAAATTACGATGAATATTGGGAGGTAATCGGTATTGTGCCGATGGTGTACAATCGGCTCCTCGTTTACCCCGGTGTGATGTTTCACGGTGCTTGGCACGAACATAATTCGTTCAAAGACTGTTTTCGCATCAATCAGGCGATGTTCATCGGAGATGTAAGCTACGACATGGATTATTGGGGCGATTGAGTGAAAATTACTCGCCTCCATGAGGCCGAATCACTCGTCATAAAATGCCTAAAATCCTGAAATTATCGATTTATTTTGGTTTACTCTTCGACCTCGCTGGGTGCCAAGCGAGACCCATTCAAGGCGCATCGACAATTGGTACCGACCATGGCGAAATCGAACGTCCTGGACTTTCTTACCGGTAAATCCGGCGACAACATTATCTACAAAATTATCTATTAAAATCCATCTGAAGCTAATGATTCCGATGATCAAATCCTTATATCTTTGAATTTAATTGATAAATTGGGATCTTTGAGCAATTTATCGCCGCTTCCATCGCATCATTGCAGTTTCAGATCCTCCCCTTGCTCTCGGTAAAATCGCATTTCGATGAATCGTCACCGCGCGACCGTCCGTTCTGAGCCGAAATAATGCGGAAATTACCCCCGTTTTGAGGTGTGACTGAATTGCAACGGTATATGACAAGAATTTTGAGAATCCTTGATTTTTCTTGGTTTAGAGTGTTGTGGCGTTTTATTTTCTGGGCTGGAAGTGCTGTCCGCTGTCGGCGTTTTTTAGGCAGTGGGGTAAATGCCGATTTCAGTCGGCGGCGGCGGTTCCTAAATGTTTGAACATTTATCAGTGTGGAGGTTTCACATGTCCAAACTCAATAAGGCTCTGATGGCGACAACAGCCATTGCCTTTGCGGCTGGTCTTGCGATGCCCGCGGCGGCGAAGAAGAAAGATCCTTCGAAGGCGCCTAAGGTTGTGTCCAGCGGCAAGAAGATGAAGCTGAAGCTGTATGGCCAGATCACGCGTTCTGCGTCGATCACGGACAACGGCATTGCGACCGGTTTCACGAACTCTGAAAACGGTAACACTTCGACCCGTATGGGTGTGAAGGCGCAGGGCAAGATCAATAACGATCTAAAGCTCAAGCTTCGTTACGAATGGAACATGCGTTCAGCGCATGAAAATCGTCAACAGTTGAACATTGAAGACGGCGCGGATAACGACTTCGATATCCGTTATGCCGACATCGAGTTCAAGCATAAGCGTTTCGGTACGTTGTTCTTCGGCCGCGGTAATGGCCCGGGTAACAGCTCCTCGCAGACCGACCTTTCCGGTACTTCGACCGGTCAGAAGGGCGGCGGCGAGCACTGGGACTTCCACAATGCACGTTTTGTCGAGACTTCGGCCTCGGCAGCCGGTGGCGCTCGGGCGACGACCCGCGTCAGCCGTGTGTTCACGAACATGGACGCGACCAGCCGTAACAACCGTATTCGTTATGACTCGCCGAGCATTTACGGCTTCCAGTTCCGTGCTGGTATCGTCGAGCAAGACGGTTACGAGTTCGCGCTTTGGTACAAGGGCAAGGTTGCCGGCATGAAGATCAAGGGTGCCGTTAACTACAGCCACAACAAGCAGGGTGTGTTCCCGGGCGAAGTCCAGGCAGGCACGACCGCTACCGACACCGAGATCGATCTGGTTAACGGCTCGATTTCGATCCAGACCCCTTGGGGTATCGGTGTTAGCGGCGCGGCTGGTTGGAACGACCGCGACAAGAACCCGCGCGTCAACAACGCCGGCGACGGTAAGGACCCGTTCTTCTGGTGGGCAGCGATCTGGTATCGCGCCAAGTTCTTCGAGCTTGGTGAAACCCGCTTTAAGTATGGTTTCTCGACCACAGTCGACAATCAGAACGAAGGCGACGTCGGCCAAGCGCACGGCTTCACCATCGTTCAGCAGATCAAGAGCACAGGCACCGACATGTATGTCGGTTACCGTCATGTCTCGGTTGACCGTGACATCGCCGGTGCGCCTGGTGGCGAGATCGACTTCGAAGACC
>PBKG01000011.1 GCA_002722095.1 Rhodospirillaceae bacterium | reverse complement strand
CGGTATGGCTTTGGCGATGTTGCTTGCGAGCTTAATTATCGCTCGGCAAAAGCCGGATTCGGAAAAGCTGTCGGCTTACGAATGCGGATTCGAAGCATTCGACGATGCCCGTAGTCAATTTGACGTGCGGTTTTATCTTGTCGCTATCCTTTTCATTATCTTTGATCTTGAAGTTGCATTTCTGTTTCCTTGGGCGGTAGCGCTTGGGGATATCGGATTGTTTGGCTTCTGGTCGATGGTGGTCTTCCTGGGAATCCTGACCATCGGGTTCGTCTATGAGTGGCGCAAGGGAGCCTTGGAATGGGAGTAGCAGCGGATAGCAGCGTGCTCTCGCCCGGTGTCGACCAGGATGCCGCGCTTCGCACGGTCACCGAAGAATTGACGGACAAAGGCTTCGTCATTGCCAATTTCGACAAGCTCGTAAATTGGGCGCGCACGGGATCTCTCTGGCCGATGACATTCGGCCTTGCCTGCTGCGCGGTCGAAATGATGCATGCCTATATGCCACGCTACGATCTCGACCGCTTCGGCGTTGTTCCTCGCGGCTCGCCTCGGCAATCGGACGTGATGATCGTGGCGGGAACGCTTACCAATAAAATGGCGCCGGCGCTGCGTAAGGTCTACGACCAGATGGCAGAGCCACGCTGGGTGATTTCGATGGGAAGCTGCGCCAATGGTGGCGGCTACTATCATTATTCCTATTCGGTCGTACGCGGCTGCGACCGGATAGTCCCTGTCGATATCTATGTTCCAGGATGCCCGCCGACCGCGGAGGCGCTGGTCTACGGCATCCTGCAATTACAAAAGAAAATACGCCGCACAGGTACCATCGCGCGTTGACACTGCAGAGCTAAGGCCAGAACCAGAGCCCGACCCGATGGATGAAAAAAGCCAAACCTTGCTCGAACTTGGCGAGCATCTCGCAGAGATTTGCGCTGACGAGGTTGCGGCCCATCAATTTGCGAATGGTGAGCTGTCACTCCATGTGGAGTCGGAGCATTTGCAACGGGTGATGCGGGTTTTAAAAACCGATACCGCATGCCTGTTTCACGTACTTATAGATGTTTGCGGTGTGGACTTTCCCGAGCGGACGCCTCGTTTCGATGTCGTCTATAATCTTCTTTCGCTCAAGCATAATCTCCGTCTCAAGGTAAAAGTCGCGGTGGACGAGGATGACCAAATCCCGACAGTCGCCGGAATTTTTCCGTCCGCGGGCTGGTATGAACGCGAAGTTTGGGACCTGTATGGTGTGTTCTTTACCGATCATCCGGATTTGCGCCGCATTCTCACCGATTATGGTTTCGATGGACATCCCTTACGCAAGGACTTTCCGCTGACCGGACATGTGGAAATGCGCTACGACGACGAGCAGCGCCGCGTGGTTTATGAACCGGTAAAGTTGACGCAAGATTTTCGCAATTTCGACTTCCTGAGTCCCTGGGAAGGTATGACGCCTGATCTGCCGGGGGACGAGAAGGCCGTTGATCAGGAAGACGCCGAAGAGCAACCCGGTGATGGGGCTTAGATGACGGCTGAACAGCATATCAAAACCATGACCATCAACTTCGGGCCCCAGCATCCCGCAGCCCACGGCGTGCTGCGCATGGTGATGGAAATGGATGGCGAAGTCGTCGAACGGATAGACCCGCATATCGGCCTGCTGCATCGGGGTACCGAGAAGCTGATCGAATACAAGACGTTCTTACAGGCGATTCCCTATTTCGACCGCCTCGATTACGTGGCGCCGATGAATCAAGAGCACGCTTTCGTGCTCGCCGCAGAAAAACTGCTGGGCATGGAAGTGCCGCGGCGCGGGCAATACATTCGGGTTTTGTATGACGAGATCGGTCGGATACTGAATCATCTGCTCAATCTGACCGCTTTCGCGCTCGATGTAGGGGCGATGACGCCCATGTTATGGGCGTTCGAACACCGCGAAATTCTCATGGAGTTTTATGAACGCGCGTCTGGCGCAAGGCTCCACGCCGCATACTACAGAGTTGGCGGTGTGCATCAGGATCTCCCCGCCGGATTGCTCGAGGATATCGAGGAATGGGCCGAAGGGTTCCCGAAGTTCATCACCGAGATGGAAACACTCTTGAACGGTAATCGTATCTTCAAACAAAGGTCCGTCGATGTCGGCGTCGTCACGCCCGAAGACGCTATGGCTTGGGGTTTTTCGGGGCCGATGCTGCGTGGATCCGGAATTCCATGGGACTTACGCAAATCTCAGCCCTATATGATTTATGACGAGCTTGAATTCGATGTGCCGATAGGAAAGAACGGGGATTGTTACGACCGTTATCTGTGCCGGGTCGAAGAGATGCGACAAAGCTTGAAGATCATCCATCAATGCATTGAAAACATGCCGGAAGGAGATGTTTTGGCGCGCGGCAAGGCAGCCCCGCCAACCCGTGGCGAGATGAAGCATTCGATGGAAGCGCTGATCCATCATTTCAAGCTTTATACCGAAGGATTCCACGTGCCGGAGGGAGATACTTATACCGCGGTCGAAGCGCCAAAAGGAGAGTTCGGTGTCTATCTCGTGGCGGATGGTTCCAACAAACCTTATCGCTGCAAAATTCGTGCACCGGGCTATGCCCATTTGCAGGCAATGGACTATATCTGTAAGGGACACATGTTGGCGGATTCCGTTGCGGTGCTGGGGTCGATGGATATCGTGTTCGTCGAGATCGATCGGTAAGGCAGGACGATGAGCGAAACCTTCGAATTTTCCGGCGAATACGTGCCCCAGGTGGAACGCGCGATTGCCAAATATCCCGAGGGCCGTCAGCAAAGTGCCGTGCTGCCGTTGCTGGATCTCGCGCAACGCCAAATCGGTGGACACGTCTCCGATGAAGCGGTCGATTGCATCGCCGAAATGCTCGATATGCCGCGCATTCGCGTGATCGAAGTCGCCACCTTCTACACCATGATCAATTTGAAGCCGGTTGGGAAATATCTTCTGCAATGCTGCACCACGACGCCTTGTTGGTTGCGTGATTCCGGCCCGGTGGTCGAGGCCATCAAAGAACATCTCGGTATAGGCATGGGCGAAACCACTGAGGACGGGCTTTTCAGCTTGATGGAAGTGGAGTGTCTCGGCGCTTGCGTGAATGCACCCGTCGTTCAGATCAACGATGACCTTTACGAAGATTTGGACGCGAATAATGTGATTGAAGTATTGGACGATTTGAAAGCGGGCAAGGACCGGCCTATGGGCTCGCAAATAGGGCGCACGAGCTCGGAGCCTGTCGAAGGACGGACCACATTGACGGGGGCGGCGGAATAGATGCTCCAGGATAAAGACCGTATCTTCACCAATCTTTATGGCTTCGAGGACTGGGGTCTCGAAGGCGCTCTCTCGCGCGGCGATTGGGACGGCACGGCCGATATCATCAAGAAGGGCCGTGAGTGGATCATCGAAGAGATGAAGGCATCGGGCCTGCGCGGCCGCGGCGGCGCGGGTTTCCCAACCGGTCTCAAATGGTCGTTCATGCCGCAGGAAGAAAGCGAGCGTCCTCATTATCTGGTCGTCAATGCGGACGAGAGCGAACCAGGCACCTGCAAAGATCGCGATATCCTGCGCCATGATCCCCACAAATTGGTCGAAGGATGCGTGCTTGCGGGCTTCGCCATGGGTGCCCACGCGGCATACATCTATGTCCGTGGCGAGTTCTATAACGAAGCAATGCAGCTCGAAGCCGCTGTTGCCCAAGCCTACGAAGCAAAGCTCCTGGGCCCGGATGCGGCCGGGTCTGGCTGGGCATTCGATGTTTACGTTCATCGAGGGGCCGGCGCCTATATTTGCGGCGAGGAAACCGCACTTCTGGAAAGCCTAGAGGGCAAAAAAGGGCAGCCACGACTGAAGCCGCCATTTCCGGCGATGGCTGGCCTCTATGGATGCCCAACGACGGTAAACAATGTGGAAACCATTGCGGTCGCGCCGACGATCCTGCGGCGTGGCGCGAGCTGGTTCACGTCGTTTGGGCGTGAGAACAATCACGGCACCAAGGTTTTCTGCATCTCCGGTCACGTCAATCAGCCCTGCAATGTGGAAGAATCCATGTCGATCCCATTGAAGGAATTGATTGAAAAACATGCTGGCGGAATTCGCGGCGGCTGGGACAATTTGTTGGCGGTCATTCCCGGCGGCAGCTCAACGCCTTGTATCCCGAAAGATGTTTGCGACGACATACTGATGGATTTCGATGCTTTGAAAGAAGCGCAGACCGGCCTCGGCACCGCGGCAATCATCGTGATGGATAAATCGACCGATATCATCAAAGCCATCGCGCGACTGGCCTATTTCTACAAGCATGAAAGCTGTGGCCAATGCACACCGTGCCGCGAAGGAACCGGCTGGATGTGGCGGGTGCTCGAAAGGATGGCGGCAGGGGATGCTTCTATCGATGAAATCGACACCTTGCTCGATGTATCGAATCAGGTCGAAGGCCACACAATTTGTGCGCTCGGAGACGGCGCTGCCTGGCCCGTACAGGGATTGATCCGGCATTTCCGGCCCGTCATCGAACAGCGAATTCTCGATGCCAAGAAATCGGCCCCCGTATTGCAGGCGGCGGAGTAGGGACAACCATGCCAACAGTCACCATCGACGGAAAAGAGATCGAAGTCGACGCAGGCATGTCCGTAATTCAGGCCTGCGAGAAGGCTGGCGTGGAAATTCCGCGTTTTTGCTATCACGAGCGTCTTTCGGTCGCAGGCAATTGCCGCATGTGTTTGGTGGAAGTCTCTCCGGGCCCGCCGAAGCCCCAGGCGTCCTGTGCGCTTCCGGTCGCCGATGGCATGGAAATCAAGACCGATAGCGAGATGGTAAAGAAAGCCCGAAACGGGGTGATGGAATTCTTGCTTATCAACCATCCCCTTGATTGCCCGATTTGCGATCAGGGCGGCGAATGCGACTTGCAAGATCAAGCCATGGCCTATGGCTATGACGGTAGCCGTTACGCGGAGAACAAGCGGGCAGTGAAAGAGAAGTATATGGGGCCGCTGGTCAAGACGATCATGACCCGCTGCATCCATTGCACACGCTGCGTCAGGTTCTCTTCGGAAGTCGCCGGTGTCGACGCCATCGGATTGCTGAACCGCGGCGAGCATGCGGAGATTTCCACCCTCGAAGAGGCCATCCATTCGGAGCTTTCGGGGAATGTCATCGATCTCTGTCCAGTAGGTGCGCTGACCTCGAAACCTTACGCTTTTACCGCGCGGCCCTGGGAGTTAACCAAGACCGAGACCATCGATGTAATGGATGCACAGGGGTGCAATGTCCGTATCGATGCGCGTGGAAACGAGGTGTTGCGCGTGTTGCCGCGGCTGCACGAGGACGTGAACGAAGAATGGATTTCGGACAAAACCCGTTTTGCCTGCGACGGTCTTTCGCGCCAACGTCTCGACCGGCCTTATGTGCGAGAAGCCGACGGAAAGCTCAAACCGGCGGACTGGGGTGAGGCATTTGGTGCCATCGCCGCGCGAATGAAATCCTCCAGCGGTGACAGAATGGCGGCGATCGCGGGTGATCTTGCCTGCGTCGAAAGCATGTATGCGCTCAAGGATTTGATGACCAAACTCGGCTCACCTCATCTCGACTGTCGCCAGGACGGGGCCAAACTGGATGCAGGGGCGCGTGCCGGCTACATCTTCAATTCCGGCATAGTCGGCCTCGATGAAACCGATGCATTGCTATTAATCGGCACCAACCCCCGCGCCGAAGCGGCAGTTCTAAACGCGCGCATTCGCCGTAGTTGGTTCTATGATCGGCTTCCGGTAGCACTTATCGGTGAGCCAGGCGATCTCACATACGATTACGATTATCTCGGCGACAGCCTCGACGCATTGAAATCTCTCGCAGATGGGGAGCATCCATTCTTCAAGACCCTGTCCAAAGCCGAACGGCCGATGGTTATTCTGGGCATGGGGGCGCTCACACGCTCCGACGGTGAGGCGATCCTCGCGGCCGCTAAACAAATTGCCGATACAACCGGCATGGTCGACGATGACTGGAACGGATTTAACGTCTTGCATAGTGCCGCCGGGCGAGTAGGGGGCCTCGATATCGGTTTCGTCCCCGGCGACGGCGGGGCGGATGTCACTGCCATCCAGGCTAAAGCGCAGGCGGGCGATATCGATGTGGTTTACCTGCTGGGCGCGGACGAACTGGATATGGACCGTTTCGGTGACGCCTTCGTGGTCTATCAGGGCCATCACGGCGATGCCGGCGCCCATCGTGCGGATGTAATCCTGCCGGGGGCCGCCTATACGGAAAAATCCGCGACTTACGTAAACACCGAAGGCCGGGTGCAGTCCGCTACCCGCGCGACTTTCCCGCCGGGCGACGCGCGCGAGGATTGGGCGATCATCCGCGCTCTGTCCGGCGAGGTCGGCCAGGCGCTCTCCTACGACACGCTGGCCGATCTCCGCACCGCATTGCGCGATGCGCATCCTTCGATGCTGGCAATCGACACGCTCGAGCCCAGCGATTGGAATGCTTTTGCGCCCAAATCTGGCGCTTTCGATGCCGCGCCGCTCGTTGGCGCGGTGCCGAACTTCTATATGACCAATGCAATCGCACGCTCATCCGAAACCATGGCGCGGTGTACTGAAGAATTAGGCGTACTACCGGCGCAAGCGACGGGAACCGATGGTTGAGTTTATCGACACATATGTGATTCCGACCGCTTGGATGGTTGCGGGCATTCTCGCCATCGTGGTGCCGTTGTTACTAGGCGTTGCGTACCTCACTCTCGCCGAGCGCAAAGTGATAGGCTGGATTCAGCTTCGCCGGGGGCCGAACGTGGTCGGACCGTTCGGGTTATTGCAGCCCCTCGCGGACGGATTGAAACTATTTCTAAAAGAGACGGTGATCCCGGCCAGTGCCAATCGGATCGTATTCGTATTGGCACCGATGATTACCCTTATCCTGGCGCTGATCGCCTGGGCGGTCATTCCCTTCGGGGAAGGTCTTGTGCTCGCCGATATCAATGTGGGCGTACTCTATCTGTTCGCAATTTCGTCCCTTGGCGTCTATGGCATCATCATGGCCGGCTGGGCCTCTAACTCGAAGTATGCCTTCTTGGGCGCGCTACGCTCCGCCGCTCAAATGGTTTCCTACGAAGTCTCGATCGGCTTTGTCATCATCACTGTGCTCCTCGCGGTCGGCTCGTTAAATTTGACGGACATAGTGATGGCGCAAAAAGGAAGCATCATTAATTGGTTTTGCGTTCCGCTATTTCCGATGTTCATCGTGTTTTTCATTTCCGCATTGGCAGAAACGAACCGCGCGCCCTTCGATTTACCGGAAGCGGAAGCGGAGCTGGTCTCCGGCTATAACGTCGAATATTCCTCGATGACCTTCGCCATGTTCTTCCTCGGCGAATACGCGAACATGATTTTGATGAGCGGTATGACCGCGGTGCTGTTCCTTGGCGGATGGTTACCGCCATTCGAAGTCGCCCCCTTCACCTGGGTTCCAGGGCCGATTTGGTTCGTTCTCAAAATTATGGCGGTGCTTTTCTGTTTCCTGTGGGTACGCGCAACCTTTCCGCGCTACCGCTACGATCAGCTGATGCGTCTTGGCTGGAAAGTCTTTTTGCCCCTTTCGCTACTATTCGTCATTTTGACTGCCGGCTTCCTTTTCGTTTTCGATTTGGTGCCGACGGCCGGGGGCGGGAGGTAGCGTCATGGCCCTACTGGATCGCACCGCGCGCGGATTTTTGCTGGTCGAATTGGTGGCCGGGATGTGGCTAACCTTCAAGACCATGTTCAAACGCAAACACACGATTAACTACCCTTACGAAAAAGGCCCGCTGGGCCCGCGCTTTCGAGGAGAACATGCGCTACGCCGCTATCCCAATGGCGAGGAGCGTTGCATCGCCTGCAAACTTTGCGAAGCGGTCTGTCCGGCCCAGGCGATCACCATCGAAGCTGAACCTCGCGAGGACGGCAGCCGACGAACGACGCGCTACGATATCGACATGACCAAATGCATCTATTGCGGCTTCTGCCAGGAAGCCTGCCCTGTAGATGCCATTGTGGAAGGCCCGAATTACGAATTTGCAACGGAAACTCGCGAAGAACTTTTCTACAACAAGGATAAACTGCTGGAGAATGGCGAACGTTGGGAAAGCGAGCTAGCTAGCAACATCACGCTCGACGCGCCGTACCGATAGGTCTCATTAACCGCAATCAGTTAAAAGTCCACTAGACCCCCGATCACCCATGGAACTGCAAGCCATCGCATTTTACGTTTTTGCTAGTGTTACCGTCGCTTCCGGCGTCATGGTGATAGGCTCGCGAAACCCAGTTCACTCGGTATTGTTCCTGATCCTCGCCTTTTTTAATTCCGCGGGCCTCTTCGTTCTTATGGGCGCGGAATTCCTGGCTATGATCCTTGTGGTTGTCTATGTGGGCGCGGTCGCAGTGCTGTTCCTTTTCGTCGTCATGATGCTCGACATTAACTTTGTCGAGCTCCGCCAAGGCTTTCTACAATATCTTCCGGTTGGCGCGCTTATAGGGCTGGTACTGATTGTCGAATTGCTCTTGGTGGTGGCTGGCTGGGTCGTCAAGCCTGGCAAGGTTGCTGGCACGGTTATCAACACCGAAGCCGCGGCCGGGACCTCCAACACACTGGCGATCGGCCGCCTGATCTATACGGATTATGTCTATCTCTTCCAGGCAGCCGGGATCATTCTCCTAATTGCCATGGTCGGGGCAATCGTTCTTACACTTCGCCACCGCGAAGGAGTTAAGCGACAGCGCATCGCGAACCAACTCGATCGCAAACCCGAAGACGCGGTCGAAGTTGTCAAAGTCGAAACCGGGAGCGGGATTTAGGTATGGAAATCGTTCTCGGACACTATCTCGCTCTCGGGGCAATTTTATTCGCGCTCGGGCTTTTCGGCATTTTTCTCAACCGGAAGAACGTGATTATCATTCTGATGTCGATCGAGTTGATGCTGCTCGCAGTCAATATTAATTTCGTCGCCTTTTCCACGCATCTTCAGGATCTCGTGGGACAGATTTTTGCGATGTTTGTCCTCACCGTCGCTGCCGCCGAGGCTGCGATCGGGCTCGCTATCCTCGTGGTCTATTACCGTAATCGCGGTTCCATTGCCGTCGAAGACATCAACATGATGAAGGGCTAAGCGGATATGGAAATCGCAGTCGTATTCCTGCCCTTGATCGGCGCCACATTAGCCGGGCTCTTCGGCTTTGTATTGCGTGATCGCGGCTCGATGCTCGTCACGTGCATTTTTCTTACGATTTCCGCAACGCTCTCCTGGGTCCTGTTCGTCGACGTGATCTGGGGCGGTGGGCCGAGGACGGTCCAGCTCCTAAGCTGGGTTGCGGTCGATAAATTCGTTTTCGATTGGACCTTGCTTATCGACCAGCTAACCGCGGTGATGCTGGTGGTGGTGACCACGGTTTCCAGCGTCGTTCATTGGTACTCGATCGGCTACATGCATCACGATAAGTCGATCCCGCGCTTCTTCGCCTATCTCAGTTTTTTCACCTTCTTCATGCTGATGCTGGTGACCGCCGATAATCTGATTCAAATGTTTTTCGGTTGGGAAGGGGTCGGGCTCTGCTCGTATCTTTTGATTGGCTATTGGTTTGATAAACCAAGCGCCAATGCGGCAGCGATCAAGGCTTTCGTGGTCAATCGCGTTGGCGATTTTGGCTTCGCTCTTGGCATTTTCGGCGTCTTCGTATTATTCGGCACCATCCAGTTTGCGGAAATTTTTCCCCACGTCGCCGGCCAAGCGGACGCGACGCTGGTGTTTCTCGATATCGAGTTTCACGCAATCACCATCCTTTGCTTGTTGCTGTTTATCGGTGCCATGGGCAAGTCGGCCCAACTTGGGCTCCACACCTGGCTGCCGGATGCGATGGAAGGCCCCACACCGGTCTCCGCGCTGATCCATGCCGCAACCATGGTGACTGCTGGGGTATTCATGGTCTGTCGGCTTTCGCCGTTGTTCGAATACTCCGAAACCGCGCTTGCGGTTGTTACCGTGGTGGGGGCGACAACCGCATTTTTCGCGGCAACTGTCGGTTTGACCCAGAACGATATCAAAAGGGTGATTGCCTATTCCACCTGTTCGCAGTTGGGCTACATGTTTTTTGCCGCCGGCGTCTCCGCCTACGGCGCAGCCATGTTCCATCTTTTCACCCATGCCTTTTTCAAAGCACTGCTCTTCCTCGGATCCGGTTGTGTGATCCATGCCATGTCCGATGAACAAGACATGCGGAAGATGGGCGGGATCCGGAAAATGGTGCCGATTACCTACGCCTATATGTGGATCGGCTCACTTGCATTGGCTGGGATTGGTATTCCGGGTATTGGCGGTTTCGCGGGTTTCCATTCGAAGGACATCATTCTCGAGTCCGCATGGCAGGCGCATTCGATAGTGGGTCAATACGCGTTCTGGCTCGGACTTATTGCAGCCTTCATGACCGCGTTCTATTCCTGGCGCCTGCTTTTCCTAACCTTCCATGGCGAGGCCCGTTGCGACGAGAAAACCCTGGCCCATGTCCATGAATCGCCGGCCATCATGTGGGTGCCCTTGCTCGTATTGGCTGCGGGCGCATTAGTAGCCGGTTATATCGGCCACGACGTATTCGCAGGCGGAGGCGCGGCGATGCATGATTTCTGGGGCAAATCGCTTCTTATGCTGCCGACCCATACCGCACTTGAAACCGCTCACCTGGCACCACTCTGGGTCAAGGTATCGCCGCTAGTGGTCGGTCTCATCGGCATCGGTATTGCCTACATGTTTTATATTCGCAACACCGAATTGCCGGGCATGGTTGCGACCAAAATCAAGCCGCTTTATGAGTTTTCCTACAACAAATGGTATTTCGACGAGCTTTATGATCGGCTCTTCGTCAAGCCGTCATTTGTTATTGGGCGGCATCTCTGGAAGTCCGGCGATGGTGCGGTGATCGACGGGGTGGGTCCGGACGGTATCGCATCGACCACGCTTCGGTTTTCGCGGCTCGCTAGTATCCTGCAGACCGGTTACGTCTATCACTATGCGTTTGCCATGCTGATCGGTTTGGTCTGCCTCGTAAGCTGGTACGTCTTCTGGGGCCAATCGGGGTAGGGCGCCATGGCAAGCTTACACCTGCTCAGCATTGTCATCTTCACGCCGCTTGTCGGCGTGCTCTTCATCCTGTTGACCTATTCCTTCAAGGCCTCTGAAGAAGAGGCCGCCGGGAGCGCGCGCTGGATTGCCCTATGGGCATCGCTTGCAACTTTTGTGGTCTCGCTGTTCTTGTGGCTGCAGTTCGATTCCACGCGAGCCGATTTTCAGTTCGTCGAAAAGGTCGAGTGGATCAAATCCTTCGGCATTCACTACTACGTGGGTATCGACGGAATCTCGCTGTTTTTCGTGCTTCTGTCCACGTTCCTGACGCCGATTTGCGTGCTTGCCAGTTGGGAGGCAATCAAGTCCCACGTGCGCGAATATATGATTGCCTTCCTAGCGCTCGAAACCTTCATGGTCGGCATGTTTTGCGCCTTGGACATGTTCCTTTTTTACATCTTCTTCGAGGGCGTGCTCATCCCGATGTTCATCATCATCGGCGTTTGGGGCGGCCCCCGACGGGTCTACGCGTCATTCAAGTTCTTTCTCTATACGCTGCTTGGTTCGGTGCTGATGCTATTGGCGATGCTGGCGATCTACCTCACCGCCAAAACGACCAGCATACCCGAACTGTTCGATTTCAAGTTTGACCGCTCGCTTCAGATATGGCTGTGGCTCGCATTCTTTGCGTCATTCGCGGTCAAGATTCCCATGTGGCCTGTCCATACCTGGCTACCGGACGCCCACGTGGAAGCGCCGACAGCAGGCTCCGTAATCCTAGCCGGCGTCCTGCTGAAAATGGGCGGCTACGGATTCATTCGATTTTCTTTGCCCNTGTTTCCCTTGGCTTCGGATTTCTTCGCGCCAATGGTCTTCGCGCTCAGCATTGTTGCGGTGATCTACACATCGCTTGTGGCTTTGGCGCAAGAGGATATGAAAAAGCTGATCGCTTATTCCTCTGTCGCCCATATGGGCTTCGTCACGGTCGGTATTTTCGTCGTCAACGAGCAAGGGGTGACGGGAGCGATTGTGCAGATGCTGAGCCACGGCGTCGTATCGGCCGCATTGTTTCTCTGCGTAGGCGTCGTCTACGACCGGATTCATAGCCGCGAGATTGCCGATTATGGCGGGCTCGTACACCGAATGCCGAAATATGCAGTGGTCTTCATGGTGTTCATGCTGGCATCGGTCGGCTTGCCCGGAACCAGCGGCTTCGTGGGTGAGTTGCTGGTCCTGGTCGGTGCGTTCAGAGCCAACACCTGGATCGCAGCACTGATCGCTACGGGGCTCATACTTGGCGCAGCATATATGCTCTATCTGTATCGACGGGTGATCTTCGGCCAACTCACCAAGGAAAATTTACTAACGATCCTCGATCTGAACAAACGTGAAATTACGGTTTTTGTGCCCTTGATCGTCATCACCCTATGGATGGGAATCTATCCAAGTTCGTTCCTGGACCCGATGGAAATTTCAGTTACCAAACTGCTGGCGGAATACGAAAGTGCTCTAGCGACCTATAAGGCGAGCCTTGCCGGTAACGGCTTGGCGTTGAAATAGGGAAGGCGACATGAGCGGCATTCTCGATATCGTTATCGCCTTACCGGAACTCTTCCTGGTCGTAATGGCCATGGCATTGATGATGGTTGGCGTCTACGTCCACGCGAACCGGGCTTATTCGCTGGTCAGCAACCTCACGATTTTAAGCCTGTTGATTGTGATCGGGCTTGTCATATTCGCGAAACCTTCGTCGACATATGCCTTCAACAAGCTTTTCATCAATGACGGCTTTGCCCAATTCGTCAAAGTACTGGTGCTCTTGGGGGGAGTTCTAATTCTCCNGATCGGCGACCGGTCGATGAAGAAGACCGGCATTGCGCGTTTCGAATATCCCATCCTGTTGTTGTTTGCGACCGTGGGCATGATGCTGATGGTCTCGGCCAACGATCTGTTGTCGCTTTATGTGGGTTTGGAAATGCAAAGCCTGGCGCTTTATGTAGTCGCCGCTTTGAACCGAGATTCGCTTCGTTCGAGCGAGGCGGGATTGAAATATTTCGTCTTGGGGGCGTTGTCGTCCGGCATGCTGCTTTATGGCTGTTCTTTGATATATGGCTTTACCGGTACGACTGCTTTCGCCGCGTTGCCAGGGGCGGTTGCCGATGCAGGCATAACCTCACTTGGCTTGCTCACAGGCTTAATCTTTCTGATCGTCGGACTTGCGTTCAAGATTGCGGCGGTGCCTTTCCATATGTGGACGCCGGATGTCTATGAAGGCGCGCCGACACCGGTTACAGCCTTTTTTGCCGCAGCCCCTAAAATTGCTTCTCTCGCTCTTTTCATACGGGTAGCCATGGGCCCGTTTCAGGGGATGGCCGACCAATGGCAGCAGGTCATTGTCGTGCTTTCGATCCTGTCCATGGTACTCGCCGCCTTTGCGGCAATCAGCCAGCGCAATATCAAGCGGCTGATGGCCTATAGTTCGATCGGTCATGCGGGCTACGCGCTGATCGGCCTCGCTGCGGGCACTCAGCAAGGCGTGACCTCAGTACTGATTTACCTTGCGATTTATATCGTCATGGTCGTCGGAACCTTTGCCTGCATTCTTTGCATGAATCGGAAGGGGGAGCCGGTCGAACAAATCGAAGACCTAGCGGGTCTCGGCAAAACACACCCGGCAATTGCCGCGGCCCTACTATTGTTCATGTTTTCGATGGCGGGTATTCCGCCACTGGCTGGCTTCTTTGGAAAACTCTACGTCTTCCTCGCCGCTATCGACGCGAAGCTCTATACGCTCGCTATCATTGGCGTCCTATCCAGCGTGGTTTCCGCATTTTATTACCTCCGTATCATCAAGGTGGTCTATTTCGAGGATCCAACCGATGAGCTCGATCGGAAAACCGGCCGACGCATCGGAGTGGTAATGTTCGGTTCTGCAATTCTCGTCCTGTTATTCTTCCTAAGCCCGTCGCTCCTCGTCGATACAGCGACCACTGCGGCGTCGGCGTTGTTTAAAAGCTAACTTAGATGGCCGACATGACGGCCCCAGAAACCAACTATCGAATCTTCAAGTTTTGCGAACTTGGATCGACCAATGATCAAGCCAAGACGCTGGTCAACGCTGGGTTTTGCGACGGCACCGCAATAATCGCCGATCATCAAACCGCCGGTCGTGGGCGCAGTGGCCGATCCTGGCAAAACCTTGAAGGAAATCTTGCCTGCAGTTTTATCGTTTCGCCGCATGTAGCCGTGCCCCGATTGAGCGAACTTAGCTTTGTCATTGCCGTCGCCTTACGGAAATGCATTGCCGGTGTCCTTCCTGAACCTCATGTGGCCAAGCTCAAATGGCCTAATGACCTGCTAATCGGCGATGCGAAACTGTCTGGAATCCTTCTGGAAGTCGCCACTGGCCCGGTTTCAGAGCGGCCAAGTGTGATTGTTGGAGTAGGGGTCAATGTCGCAGCGGCGCCGGACGGTATCGATCGCCCCGTGGTCTCACTCCAATCGTTGGGTTGCGATATTGATGCCGCGGCATTGTTTTCGACTTTGGCCGAAGGATTTTTTAAAACCACCGCACGATGGGAAACGGCAGGCCTGAAACCGATACTCGCCGATTGGCTTGACCATGCGGCAGGATTGGGCGAAGAGATCGTTGTTCGCGCCGGCAAGACGGAGCGCACAGGCATTTTCGAGGCACTCGATGACAGCGGTGCTCTGATTCTGCGGCTTGCAGACGGAGGGGTAGAGAAATTCACCGCTGGTGACGTATTTTTGAGCTAAAGGAACGGCAAGCGCCCCATGCTTTTGGCAATCGATTCCGGCAATACAAACGTTGTCTTTGCGATCTATGACGGTGAGGACTGTCGGGTTACCTGGCGTTGCGGCAATCATCCGAAACGCACCGCAGACGAATACGCAGTTTGGCTTACCCAGTTGCTGGATCTGGAAGGCTTAGCATCCAAAGATATAGATGGCGCGATTTTGGCAAGCGTGGTGCCGGAAGCGAAAATCAATCTAATTCAGCTCTGCCAGCAGTATCTCAAGTGCGCACCCATGCTGATCGACGACCCGGAGGTCGATCTAGGTCTCGACATAATGCTGGAACGTCCTGATCATGTAGGGGACGATCGGATCGCCAATGCGGTCGCCGCTTATGGGCGCTTCGGGGGGCCGTTGATCATTGTCGATTTCGGAACCGCAACTACGTTCGATGTAATCGACGCCGCGGGTAATTATACCGGCGGTATTATCGCACCTGGCGTGAATCTATCTGTCGAAGCGTTGTATCAAGCCGCCGCGCGTCTTCCCCGGATTTCGGTCGAACAGCCAAGCTCGGTCATCGGTAAATCTACCGTCCCGGCGATGCAGTCCGGCGTTTTTTGGGGATATGTTGGACTCATAGAGGGGCTAATTGCCCGCATTACCCAAGAATATGGCCAGGAGCTCAAGGCGGTCGCAACTGGCGGCCTGGCGCAAATATTTACAGACGCCACCGATTCCATTGAAGCGAACGACCCGGATATGACCACGCGGGGTCTCGCCCAAATCTACCTCCGCAACGCCAAATGAGCTCCTATCAGAGTACTGGCGTGCCGGGGGCAGACGAGGTGCTATTTCTCGCGCTCGGCGGGGCCGGGGAGATAGGAATGAATTTGTACCTGTACGGCCATGACGGGGCTTGGATGATGGTCGATCTCGGTGTCAGTTTCGGTGAGGATTATATTCCCGGCATAGATGCAGTAATGGCTGACCCTGCTTTCATCGAAGAGCGACGGGATACGCTCGCAGGATTGGTTTTGACTCACGCTCACGAAGATCATCTCGGCGCGGTTCCATATTTGTGGCCGAAACTGCAATGCCCCGTCTACGCAACGGGCTTTGCCGCCAGCATGTTGCGCCGAAAGCTTGCGGAGTTTGGATTGGAAGAGTCAGTGCCCCTACACGAAGTCGGGCTTTCGAGCCGTTTTGACCTTGGGCCTTTCGATATCGAATTGATCACGATGACCCATTCGATCCCGGAACCTAACGCGCTTGTCATTCGTACGTCCGCCGGGACCGTCATGCATACGGGCGACTGGAAATTCGACGACGATCCGGTGATCGGTGAAGCCAGCGACGAAGATGCTCTACGTAGGGTGGGGGATGAAGGCGTACTCGCCATGGTCTGCGATTCCACCAACGCATTGGTCGACGGCGTGTCGGGCTCGGAAGGATCATTGGCGGATAATTTGCGGGACCTAATCGGTGGGCTGAAAAATAGAGTTGCGGTCGGAAGCTTCGCGTCGAACGTCGCACGCCTGCAAACCATCGTTGAAGCGGCCCATGCGTGCGATCGCGAGGTGGTTCTGGTGGGACGCTCGCTACACCGCATCAATCAAATCGCGCGGGAAATCGGGATTTTTAAGAATTTACCGAAATTCATCCCCGAGGAAGAGGCGGGCTATCTGCCGAAGGATAAGGTGCTCTACATCTGCACCGGGTCACAAGGCGAGCCTCGCGCCGCATTGGCCCGACTTGCACGGGGCGATAACCGCGAAGTTCAACTCGACGCCGGTGATGCGGTGATTTTTTCCAGCCGGATCATACCCGGAAATGAAGTCGCTATCGGTAGGCTACAAAATCAGTTCGTGGGACAAGGCATCGAAGTCTTCACCGCACAAGACTCCGATATTCATGTGTCCGGGCACCCGGCACGAAAAGAATTGGAGGCCATGTATCAATTTATCAGGCCACAAATCGCCATTCCGGTTCATGGAGAGATGCGTCACATGGTGGCCCATGCGCAACTCGCCGAGGAATGCCAGGTTCCCCATACCCAGGTGGCGCCCAACGGCACGGTGGTTCGGTTCGATCCAAAGGGGCCTCAAATGATCGATGAGGTGCCAACCGGACAGCTTGGGCTAGACGGGAGTCGGTTAGTCGAACTCGATTCATACCCGATGCGCGAACGGCGGAGGTTGCAATTTTCCGGTGCCGTGGTCGTAAGCGTCGCTCTCGATAAGGATGGCGAACTGGCTGTCGAGCCCGAAATTTCAACGTTCGGACTCATCGACGAAGGTGAGGAAGAGGATATCCTGCACGATGCGGAAGACGCTGCAGCTCATGCGATAGACAAATTGAGCGACCGCCAACGTAAAAAAGATGACGCGATTGTCGAGGCGGTTACCAGAGAAGTGCGCTATGTTTTTCGCGATTTGCTGGGCAAGAAACCCATAGTACGGGTTCATTTAATTTATATTTAAACAGGTCTTTGCAGGAGTAAAAATGAATGGGCTGGACATCCGGCGTGGTTGTTTATGTCATCATTTGGTGGATGGTGTTTTTCTCCGTCTTGCCCTTTGGTAACCGTCCAGAGGTAGACCCCAAAACCGGTCACGCGGATAGCGCACCCGCTAAACCGCGCATTGGCCTCAAGATGTTGGTAACCACCGGGATCGCTACCGCCTTGTTTGGGGTCGCGTGGTGGATCATCGAATCTGATTTCATCAGTTTTCGCACCTAAACGATACCCTCCGGAGTCAAAAAAAAAGACGGGGCTCGAAGGCACCCGTCCGGATAAATTTTTTAATTATTTTTGTACGAGGTTTGAGCCGAAATTCGACTGGTCTCTCGATTATTGGTCCTCCCCAAACTTAGACCGTCTTGGAATGGGCTTTACCCGACGCCATCCCGTTAAGACTGTTGTTTTTAAGCACTATTTCCCGACTTGTCATCAAATTTCGAAGTTAAAGCCATAAAAATTTAGCCGCAAAAACCACAGCGATGGTCAGGCTCATCATATCGAGGTCGCAGCGCCGTCCGGCTAACAATTTGATGCCCACATAGGCGATAAATCCAAGCCCTATTCCATCGGCAATGGAAAAGGTGAGAGGGATCCCAATCGCGGTTAAAAATGCCGGTGCGTATTCGGTCGCATCATTCCAATCCAGGTCGGCCAATCCTTGGGCCATTAGACAGGCGACAAACAGCAAGGCCGGCGCCGTTGCAAAGCTTGGAATAGAGGTCGCCAGCGGCGCCAAAAACAGCGCAGCAACAAAACAAAACCCGGTGAAGATTGCTGTTAGCCCAGTCCGGCCTCCGGCCCTCATTCCGGCCGCGCTTTCGATGTAGCTGGTCGTGGTCGAGGTGCCGAGCCCGGCACCCGCGACCGTGGCGATGCTATCCGCATAAAGCGCGCCCTTGAGGCGAGGAAGACGACCATCCTTGTCCAGAAGTCCGAAGCGGTGACTGAGACCAACCAACGTACCCGCTGTGTCGAATAGATCGACCATCAAAAAGGCGAGGACCACCGAAATGAATCCGACCTCCAGAGCGCCAACGATATCCATGGCGAGGAAGGTCGCTGCGGGACTTGGCGGCAAACTGAACAATCCCGGGGTCGGGTTGAAACCAAACATTGCTCCAGTCAGCGTGACGCCGAGGATCGCAAGCAATATTGCGCCTGGCACCCGCCAACGATCAAGCGCCACCAATGCAAAAAAACCAAAGAAGGCCAGCAATGCAGGGCCGGAGGTAACGTCGCCAAGGCGGGCGAGGGTCGGTTTGTCGACGACAATGATCCCAGCATTCTTCAACGCGATCACCGCGAGGAAAAGCCCGATACCCGCGGAGATAGCCAGTTTCAGCGATTTCGGAATGGCGTTGAATATCCATTCGCGAACCGGAAGTACGCTGAGCGCCAAAAACAAAACACCGGACAAAAACACGGCACCGAGCGCCACCTGCCAGCTATGACCCATCTGGCCGACAACGGTGTAGGTAAAGAACGCATTCAACCCCATTCCCGGGGCAAGAGCGATCGGGTAGTTGGCGAGACACCCCATCAGGATCGAGCCAATGGCGGCGGCGAGGCACGTGGCAACGAACACCGCACCTTTATCCATGCCGGTCTCGCCCAAAATCGCCGGATTAACGAAAATGATATAGGCCATGGTCAAGAACGTCGCCAAACCAGCCAACGCCTCGCTGCCGATGCTTACACCAGCACTCGACAAACCAAATCGCTGTTCAAGAAACTTCTTCATCGATACCTCGGTGATCTCGAATGGCACGAGGGTTGCGTTGTTCAATGTGGATCTTAGGTTTAGGCTAAAGGTAGATCATGTGGAAGCATACGGCATTACTCGGTCTCCTGACCGTTTGGGCGATCCCCTCGGGCGCGACGGAAAAATTCGTCGACGGAAAGAACCCGTTCAAAAATGAAGGAGAGGCCTCCGCTCCGGAAGGCCGAAGCGGCCAGACCACGGTAAAAATCACCGCCAACGATTGTAACCGTCTCGTTCAGCACCGTGCACGACCGGATGTTGCCTATAAGCCGAGCGTCGATGTTGACGGGAACAAAGTAACGCCGGCCGACCTTCCTAATCCCTACGACACCATCCAAGCGCCAAAAAAGGTCGAATTTGACGTCGCCTTCAACCCGCTCCACGCGTCGATCGCCAATCGGTTTGGCGAAACATCTCTGTCTCTCGGGCGAGTTACCTACGACATCAATACCGGCGCCATGACCTTCAACGGCAAACCATTGAGTAAAAATGATAAATCTCAATTAGCCGCCGGCTGTCGTGAAAAACTCCGGCAGGGGAAATAACGCCAAATTCATAGCCATTTCGTGGACAAGCCCCCACGCATTACCTAGATTGATCGCGATCCGAACCGGAGTGTCAGGCTCGAATACCCATGACTAGTGATTTTTCTCACGCCATTCGGCGGTCGCAATATTTTCTACCGACAACCAAGGAAACGCCGGCAGATGCGCAAATAGTCTCGCATAGGCTAATGCTGCGGGCAGGAATGGTACGACAGTCCAGCGCCGGCATTTATTCGTGGTTGCCGTTAGGCTTTCGGGTCCTGAAAAAAATCGAACAAATCGTGCGCGAAGAGCAAAATCGTGCGGGGGCACAGGAACTTCTCATGCCCACGATTCAATCGGCCGACCTTTGGCGCCAATCGGGCCGATACGAAGATTACGGCAAAGAGATGCTTCGCATCCAAGACCGCCATGAACGAGATATGCTCTACGGCCCGACCAATGAAGAGTTGATAACCGAAATATTCGCGAATGATCTGCGGAGTTATCGAGACCTGCCGAAGATTCTCTATCACATCCAATGGAAGTTCCGCGACGAGGTGCGGCCCCGTTTCGGTGTTATGCGGGGGCGCGAATTCCTGATGAAGGATGCCTATTCGTTTGACCTGACCCCGGAAGAGGGTCGGGTTTCCTACAACAAGATGTTCGTCTCATATCTGCGCACCTTCGCCCGTATGGGATTAAACGCGATCCCCATGCGAGCTGAGACCGGTCCGATTGGGGGCAATCTAAGTCACGAGTTCATCATTTTAGCCGACACTGGCGAAAGTGAAGTCTTTTGCCATCGCGATTTGGTCGAGATGGATGTGCTCGAGACGGAAATAGATTACGACGGTGACCTACAGCCGATCGTCGATAGCTGGACTGGGCTGTATGCGGCCACGGACGAGATTCATGATCCGGCCAAGTTCGAAGCTGAGGTANCTGAAGACAAACGCGTCAGCGCGCGCGGAATCGAAGTCGGCCATATATTTTTCTTCGGCACCAAATATTCGGATGCGCTCGGCGCAAAGGTCAATCTTGCAGAAGGCGGAGATCGGGCCACAGAAATGGGATCCTATGGCATCGGTGTCTCGCGATTGGTAGGCGGAATTATCGAAGCCAGTCACGATGACAACGGTATTATCTGGCCAGAAAGCGTGGCCCCATATCGCGTCGGATTGATCAACCTTCGCCAAGGCGACGACGCCTGCGATGGTGCCTGCGAGGATATCTTCAAGAAATTTGCCGAAGCCGGTGTCGAAGTGATCTATGACGACCGTACCGAACGGGCCGGCGGCAAATTTGCCGATATGGATCTCATCGGTATTCCCTATCAAATCGTGATCGGGCCTAAGGGGCTAGAAAAGGGGATTGTCGAAATAAAAGAGCGTAAATCAGGTGACCGCGAGGAGCTGTCGCCCGACGTACTTTTCAATCGGCTTGGTCTCTAAACGATGTTTAGCGCCTTCGAACGCCTCGTAGCGTTTCGCTATCTGCGATCTCGACGGCAGGAAGGGTTTATTTCCGTCGTCGCTTGGTTCTCGTTGCTCGGCATCATGCTCGGGGTCGCGACACTGATTATCGTGATGTCCGTGATGAACGGATTTCGCGAACAACTCCTCAGTCGAATTGTCGGCGTTAATGGGCACGTAGAAGTCCTTAACCCTGGGAGAGCTCTGCCGGATTTCGACCGGCTCGCAAAAATAGTCCGCGGCATCGATGGTATCGTCACCGTGACACCGGTGGTGCAAGGCCAAGTCCTCGCATCAACCTCGACCAGAGCATCCGGGGCGCTGGTACGCGGACTGAGCTATGAAAGTCTGATGCAACGCCCGATCCTCGCCAGAAGTCTCTACGAGGGCAACTTCGACAAGTTCAAGAAAGGAAAAGGAATTCTCGTCGGCACCCGCTTCGCGAGGCGTTTCAATCTCGAGGTAGGCTCAAAGGTCAAACTGATTTCGCCTCAGGGATCGAACACCGCGATGGGCCCTGTACCGCGAACCAAAACATTCCGCGTGGGCGCTATATTTCGCGTCGGCATGAGCGAATATGACAGTAATTTCATATATATGCCGCTCAAGATTGCGCAGCTTTTCTTCCGTCACAAAGGGACAGTGTCCAAGCTGGAGATCATTACGGATAATCCCGACCGCGCCGATGAATACCGTAAGGCGATCGACAAGAAAATTTGGCCAACCGCACGCTCGCTCAGTTGGCAGCAAGTCAATTCGAGCTTCTTCGAAGCGCTCAGGGTAGAGCGTAACGTTATGTTTCTCATCTTGAGCCTGATTATCCTGGTCGCCGCGTTCAATGTGATTTCGAGCCAGGTGATGCTGGTTCACGACAAAGGCAAAGGGATCGCGATACTTCGCACCATGGGAGCAACGCGCCAAATGGTCCTGCGTATCTTTTTCATGACCGGCGCCAGCGTTGGCATTATTGGTACGATTTTAGGCGGCACCTTGGGCTTGTTGTTCACCTCCAATATCGAATCGATACGGCAGTTCCTGCAAACTCTACTCAATACCGAGTTGTTTCCCGCGGAAATCTATTTCCTCTCGCGGATGCCGTCGAAAGTGGACACCTTCGAGGTCGTGTTGGTGATTGTGATGGCGCTAGTGTTGTCCCTATTGGCGTCCATTTATCCGGCATGGAAGGCGGCGCGAATGGACCCGGTCGAGGCACTTCGATATGAGTGATATCGTCCTCGAACTAAAAAATATCGAACGGCGCTACGAACAACCGGAAAGCAAGCTCGAGGTCCTGAACGGGCTGTCGCTCACCGTGACATCTGGCGAAGCGGTTGCGTTGGTCGGCCAATCCGGGTCCGGCAAATCCACATTGCTTCATATCGCCGGACTACTGGAAAGGCCAAGCGGGGGCGATGTTCTCGTAACCGACAAGCTGTGCGGTGAAATGAACGACAGGGAGCGGACGATACTTCGGCGCCATCAGATCGGTTTCGTCTATCAATATCATCATCTGATGCCTGAATTCTCGGCCCTCGAAAACGTCACGCTGCCGCAAATGATGACTGGCAAATCAAAAAGTACCGCGAAAGAAAAAGCAGCGGCACTGCTCGACGCGGTCGGCCTTTCGGAACGTTACGAGCATCGCCCGGCCAAACTGTCCGGCGGCGAACAACAGAGGGTTGCCGTTGCCCGCGCCCTGGCCAACGATCCTGAAATCCTGCTCGCGGACGAACCGACCGGTAATCTCGATTCGGATACCGCGGAACAGGTATTTGAGTTGCTGCAAAACTTGATAGCTGAGAACAGTCTTGCCGCCCTGATCGCAACCCATAATCCGGACCTCGCCTCGCGGCTCGATCGTTGTCTGATGTTGGAGCAAGGGCAGGTTCGCGAACAATCCGTGTGAGTCGCGAGTTTGCCGGATCATCGCTTGGTGGTCAGCAGATATAATATTGATTTAACGTGTAAAATTCGGTCAGTATTTTTTCGCACAGATCATGGCACTCTGCAGCCATGAGCCATGCGGATTTTATCCATCTTCGAGTGCACTCTGCCTATTCATTGTCCGAAGGGGCATTGAAGATCGGACAGATCGCGGACCTCTGCACTCAATACGAGATGCCTGCTGTTGCGATTACCGACACCAATAACCTCTTCGGCGCACTCGAATTTTCACTCAGCCTGCAAAAGTCGGGTGTTCAACCGATCATTGGCTGTCAGATCACTGTGAAACGCGAAGATGCTTCTGGCGAGGCAAGGGGTTTAGCCGGCGATCAATTAGTGCTGTTGGCGCAGTCAGAGGAGGGCTACGGCAATTTGCTCAAACTTTCGAGCGTCGCTTATCTCGCCGAGGAAGAGGAACACTCCGTCGAAATCGCATTCGACGAACTCGAGGCTCATGCGGCGGGACTGATCGCTTTTACCGGAGGGCCGGCTGGACCGATCGGGCGCATGCTTGCGGATGGCCAAGAGCCAGCCGCGATTGCCTGTCTTGAAAAGCTGAAAGCAATTTTTCCGGATCGACTATATGTCGAACTCATGCGCCACGGCCGGGCGGTCGAGGCACAAATCGAAAACCGCCTGATTGACCTCGCATATGCGCACGATCTCCCATTGATTGCGACAAACGAGGTGTTTTTCGCCGACCGTGAAATGCACGGGGCCCACGATGCGCTAATTTGTATCGCGGCCGGCGCGACAGTTGCCGAAGAGAATCGTCGGCGCGAAACCCCGGAGCACTATTTCAAGTCCGCTGCGGAGATGAAAGCGCTTTTCGCCGACATACCAGAGGCAATCGAGAATACAATTGTCGTCGCCCAACGGTGTGCCTTCGTGCCGCAAACGCGTGATCCGATCTTACCGGCGTACCCGCAATTGGAAGGCCGCACGGAAATGGAAGCGCTCCGCGAGATGGCAAGCAAGGGTCTCGACAAGCGACTTGAAAAGATTGGCCCCGAACACGCGCCGGAGGAATATCGCGAAAGGTTGGAGTTCGAACTCAAGACGATCGAGGATATGGGCTATGCCGGTTATTTCCTCATCGTCGCGGACTTTATTCAATGGGCCAAGGATCAAGGAATACCGGTCGGGCCCGGTCGCGGGTCTGGCGCGGGGTCCGTCGTTGCTTGGTCCCTGACAATTACAGATCTCGATCCGTTGCGATGGGGTCTGCTGTTCGAGCGTTTTCTCAATCCCGAGCGGATTTCGATGCCGGATTTCGACATCGACTTTTGCAAAAATCGCCGCGATGAAGTGATCGAGTATGTCCAGCAAGTCTATGGCCGAGGCCGGGTTGCTCAAATTATCACATTTGGAAAATTGGAAGCGCGGGCCGCTCTCCGCGACGTCGGCCGTGTGCTCGGTATGTCTTATGGGCAAGTAGACCGGATTTGCAAACTCGTTCCTTACAACCCCGCCAAACCTATCGGCCTCGAAAAGGCGATCGAAAGCGAGCCTGCACTGCAAAACATGATCGAGCAGGAAGAGGGAGTCGCGCAACTCTTCGACGTGGCACGGAAGTTGGAGGGGCTTTTCCGGCACGCCTCGACCCATGCTGCAGGTGTCGTGATCGGTGACCGCCCGCTTGATGAATTAGTGCCGCTCTATCGCGACCCGCGCTCCGATATGCCGGTAACTCAGTTCAACATGAAATATGTCGAAATGGCGGGCTTGGTGAAGTTCGACTTCCTCGGCCTTAAAACGCTGACAGTTTTGTCTGAAGCCCAGGCTCTGCTGCAGAACAGGAAGATCGAGATAGAAGTAGAAACGGTTCCCCTCGAAGATACGCCAACCTATGAAATGTTTTGTCGTGGTGAAACGACCGGGGTCTTCCAGCTGGAATCGAGCGGAATGCGCGATGTGATCCGGAAACTCGGCCCGGACCGCTTCGAAGATATCATCGCCCTGGTTTCGCTTTATCGTCCCGGGCCAATGGACAACATTCCAAGTTATATCGCGCGGAAACACGGCGAGGAAAAGCCGGACTATATGCATCCGCTGATCGAGGACATTTTAAAAGAGACGCACGGCATCATGATCTATCAGGAACAGGTCATGCAGATTGCCCAGGAGCTGTCAGGCTACACGCTGGGCGGCGCCGACCTGTTGCGCCGTGCAATGGGCAAGAAAATTCAAGCGGAGATGGATGCCCAACGAAAAGCTTTCATTGAGGGCGCTCTCGAAAATGACGTCGATCAAGGGCTTGCCGGGCATATTTTCGAGCAGGTTAATAAGTTTGCGGGATACGGTTTCAACAAATCCCACGCCGCCGCTTATGCCTTGGTCGCCTATCAGACCGGATTTTTGAAAGCCAATTACCCAGTTGAGTTTATGGCCGCATCCATGTCGCTCGATATGGGCAATACGGACAAATTAAATGCGTTCCGTGTCGAACTGGACCGGCTCGAGATCGACCTGCTACCGCCAGACGTTAATGCTTCCGGCGCCAACTTTACGGTCCAGACCAAAGAAGACGGGACCCTCGCGGTCCGTTACGCTCTCGGGGCGCTGAAAAACGTCGGTGCAGAAGCGATGCGTATGTTGGTCAAAGAGCGGGAAGAAAACGGGCTCTTTGAAAGCATTTTCGATTTTTCCGACCGGCTCGACACCCAGGTCGTCAACAAACGCCAAATGGAAAATCTCGCCCGTGCCGGCGCCTTTGACGGTCTCAATCCCAACCGTCAGCAAGTTTTTCTGGCAGTAGAATTGCTGTTGCGTCATGCAGGCCTCGCCCAATCGGAGCGCGAAAGCAATCAGGCCAATTTGTTTGGCGACGCTCTCGGCCAGGAAGCATTGCCGCCGTTACCGGATATCTCCGACTGGGGAAGTCAGGAACGCTTACAGGAAGAATTTACCTCGGTTGGTTTCTACCTTTCCGCGCACCCACTGGAGGCTTACAAAAATTCATTCGAACGGATGAAAATTTCTAGCTGGAAACAAGTTGCCGCGGGCGATGTACGTGACACTATTGTCAAACTCGCGGGTATCGTGGCCGCTAAACGGGTAATCAACGGCAAGCGCGGCAAACTCGCCTTCGTTCAGATGTCCGATATGAGCGGCGTGTACGAAATCACCGTATTTTCCGAGCTGCTATCCGGCTGCAGCGACTTGCTTGAAGGGGGCGCCCCCTTGCTGGTTCATGCCACCGTGCAACCGAATGGCGACGATTTCCGCGTGACGGCGACACGGATCGAAGCCTTGGAAGAAGCGGCTTCACGCGCTGCGGCTGGATTGCAAATTTTCTTGCGAGACGAAAAACCGGTAACAACGTTGAGTTCGGTAATAAAAGAGCACGGCGTCAAGGGCAGTGGCCGTGTCTCGTTGATGCTTGATTTGCCCGACCAGGACGTGGAAATCGACCTTGAAGAGCGTTATCGGATCACGCCGCAATTCCGCGCGGCGGTAAAGTCGATATCCGGTGTCGTGGACGTCCGCGATATTTAGTAAACAAATCTGATTTTCCCCTTGCGAAACCGTCATTTAGGCGGTATATCGCGCGCCATCACGCACGTGGTTAGACCGGCCTTCGGTGAGCGAAGGTCGATCCGGTGCCGACAGATGTCGGTGACAGACCACGGAGGCTAGAACCGGAGAAGGAAACCGTATCATGGCGATGCCAAGCTTTACTATGCGCCAGCTGTTAGAGGCAGGCGTACATTTNGGNCACACCACCCGCCGTTGGAACCCGCGTATGGCGCCTTATATTTTTGGCGAACGCAACGGCATACATATCATCGATTTAGAACAGACCGTTCCAATGCTCCACCGGGCTCTCGAGGCGGTGCGCGAAGTCGCCCAAAACCGCGGTCGAGTGCTGTTTGTGGGCACCAAACGTCAAGCGACGGATATTGTCAAAGAAGCCGCGATGCGGTGCGCCCAAAACTATGTCAATCACCGCTGGCTGGGTGGAATGTTGACCAATTGGAAGACCATTTCCAATTCGATCAAACGGCTAAAACAGCTCGAAGACTTGCTCAAGGAAGAAAATGTCGGCTTGACCAAGAAAGAGCTGCTGGGCCTGGAACGCGAACGTAACAAGCTCGATCGTGCCTTGGGCGGGATCAAGGAAATGGCGGGGCTTCCTGATATCGTCGTAATTGTCGATACGAACAAGGAATCGATCGCCGTCCAGGAAGCCCGCAAATTATCGATTCCCACAATCGGCATTCTAGATAGCAACTCGGACCCGGAAGGAATCTCCATGCCGGTCCCGGGGAACGACGATGCAATGCGGGCAATATCGCTATACTGCAACCTCTTTGCCGATGCGGTCCTGGACGGATTGCAAGCGGGACTAATGGGTGCCGAGGGTGATCCAGGCGAGGGCGACGAAGCTCCCGCGGAAAATCTTGACGCGGGAGAAGAAACGACCGTCACCGTCGAGAAAAAGCCTGCGGCCAAACCTGCGGCTGCGGTCGAAGCAAGTGCGGATGAGGCGCAAGCTCAGGAAACAAAAGCTGAGGACGCACCAGCCGAAGAAGCGCCGGCAGCGGCGGAAACTGCGCCTGAGGAAGAGGCCTCAACCGAGGACTCTCCATCAGGGGAAAGCCCAGCCGAGGATGCCGAGAAGGCGAAATAAATCTAATTCAACTCGATAAATGGCGGTTTTAACCGCCCAGCAACGAAGGAAGTATGATGGCGGCAATTAGCGCGGGGCTCGTCAAGGAGCTAAGAGATAAGACCGGCGCCGGTATGATGGACTGTAAAAAGGCGCTGACCGAAACCGACGGAAATGTGGAGGAAGCCGTCGATTGGCTTCGTACCAAAGGTTTGGCTGCGGCAGCCAAAAAGGCCGGCCGGGTGGCCTCGGAGGGACTTGTGGGCGTTGTTGCGGATGGAACGACCGGCGCGGTTATCGAAGTCAATTCGGAAACCGACTTTGTATCGCGTAACGAAGACTTCCAAAAACTCGTCAGCACTCTCACAACCATTGCCCTTGAAAATGAGGGCGACCTGGCGGCGATCAATGGTACCGATTACCCAGGCACGGGACGGTCCGTCGAAGATGAAATAACCCAGCAAATCGCAACAATTGGCGAAAATTTGTCGATCAGGCGCGCCGACAAAGTGAGCGTCGGAAGCGGGCTCGTCGCCAGCTACGTACACAGTGCCTTGGCCGAGGGTCTTGGCAAAATTGGAGTTTTGCTGGCACTCGAATCTGACGGCAACGCGGAAAAACTTGCGGAGCTTGGAAAACAGCTCGCAATGCATATCGCTGCGGCTAGGCCTGAATGGGTTGCCAAAGAAGATGTCTCTGAAGAGGACCAAGAACGCGAACGGAAAGTTCTGCGCGAACAAGCCGCAGATTCCGGGAAGCCTCCCGAAATCATCGAGAAAATGGTCGATGGCCGGATGCGCAAATATTACGAGGAAGTCTGTCTAATGGAACAGACTTTCGTTATCGATAACGAGACAAAAATTTCCAAGGTCTTGAAAAATGCAGCCGGCGACATCGGCGGTGAAGTTAAAGTTGCGGGCTTTATTCGCTATGGTCTTGGCGAGGGGATTGAAAAAGAGGAAAGTGATTTTGCTGCCGAAGTGGCCGCAACAGCCGGAACCTAACTCTTTCCTTAAACCCCAATGCGCAAACAGGAGCGGTTGAGCAGATGGCCGATAAGAAATCCACTTTCAACCGCGTTTTGCTGAAGATCTCCGGAGAAGCCTTGATGGCCGACCGGGATTTTGGCCTCGATCCGGATATGGTCGCCCAGGTCGCCGGCGAGATCAAATCAGTCAATGACTTTGGTGTCGAAGTCTGCCTCGTAATCGGCGGCGGCAACATCTTTCGTGGAGTATCGGTCGCAGCGGACGGTATGGAGCGTGCGTCAGCAGATTATATGGGAATGCTGGCAACCGTTATGAATGCCCTGGCTGTTCAAAGCGCGTTGGAAACTCTCGGCGTCGACACGCGAGTCCAATCGGCAATCCCGATGAATGCGGTGTGCGAGACCTATATTCGTCGCCGCGCCGTGCGGCATATGGAAAAGGGCAGGGTGGTCATATTTGCCGCTGGCACCGGAAATCCATACTTCACCACCGACACCGCGGCGGCGCTCAGAGCATCAGAAATGGAATGCGATGCACTTTTAAAAGCTACCAAAGTAGATGGCGTATATTCTGCAGATCCAATTGCCGACCCAAGCGCGGAACGTTTTGATCAGCTCACTTATATGGATGTGCTTTCGCGGGACCTCAAAGTCATGGACGCGGCTGCAATTTCATTGGCACGGGAAAACGAAATACCGATAATTGTCTTCTCGATTAACGAGAAAGGCGGCTTCGCTGATGTTATAAAGGGCGAAGGTCGATTTACGGTGATTTCGGAAGCGAGGTAATCCCATGGCTGATGATGACGATTTCGATATTGATGACATTCAACGGCGCATGGATGGCGCGTTAACTGCGCTGGCGCGGGAGTTCGGAGGTCTTCGAACAGGTCGCGCATCCACCGCGATGCTGGAACCCTTGACGGTCGATGCCTATGGCAGCCAGATGCCGATCGACCAATTGGGGACGGTCAACGTACCAGAAGCCCGGTTGTTGACTGTTCAGGTTTGGGACAAGGGTTTGGTCTCGGCGGTCGAAAAATGCATTCGTGAATCCGATCTCGGCCTTAACCCGCAGACCGATGGCCAATTAATCCGCATTCCGATTCCAGACCTCAGTGAAGAGCGTCGTGTTGAAATCCAGAAAATCGCTGCCAAATATGCGGAACAGGCGCGTGTGGCTGTGCGCAACGTACGCCGCGACGGTATGGATCAGCTAAAAAAGGCCGAAAAGTCCGGCAACATGTCCCAAGACGATCAGCATATCTGGGGCGATGAGCTGCAAGAACTCACCGACGATCATGTGAAAAAGATCGACGAAGCGCTGGAGCAAAAAGAAGCCGAAATTATGCAGGTTTAAACGCTGACCAGCATGGATAAAGACCTCAAGGAACCACCAACACACGTTGCCATCGTTATGGATGGGAATGGTCGATGGGCAAAGGCACGTGGTCTTCCGCGCAGCGAAGGACATAGACGTGGCGCGGAATCGGCTCGCAAGGCCGTACAGTGCGCTGCCGATCTCGGCATCCAATATTTGACTCTTTTCAGCTTTTCTTCCGAGAATTGGAGCCGGTCCGCCAGCGAAATCGAAGATTTAATGGGATTGTTGCGCTGGTATTTACGATCGGAAACCGCTGAATTGCACAAGAATAATGTTCGGCTCAAGGTAATCGGAGAACGCAGTCGTCTGCCGAAAGATATTGTCGAACTGATCGAAAACGCTGAAACGACAATGGACGGGAATACCGGTCTGACATTGATATTGGCGCTCAGTTACGGAGGTCGGCAGGATATAGTCGCGGCTGCACGAATTCTTGCGCGCCAAGTCGCAGAGGGAGCGTTGCAGTCGGATGCAATCGACGAATCTCTTTTCGGTCGTTACTTGGCAACCGGAGGAATTCCCGACCCGGACCTCCTAATTCGCACCAGCGGCGAGCAGCGCATCAGCAACTTCCTAATTTGGCAGCTTGCTTATACCGAATTTGTGTTCACGGAAGTCCTATGGCCCGACTTTGATGATTCGCATTTTGAAAATGCTGTCGCCGAATTCCGCCGTCGGGATCGACGCTATGGCGCCACCGTCGACTCTCGTTGATCCGATCAAGCTCCTGAAACGAATTGCCTCCGCTCTCGTGCTGCTTGCGGTAGCGGCCGGCGCGATTTGGTTTGGTGACTGGCCGATGGTTTTGTTTTTCGCGGTCCTTGCCACCTTGCTGTATTGGGAATGGTGCCAGCTAACCGCAATTTCCACCGTTCCGATTAGTTGGGCAGTCAGTATCGTGATCGGCGTCTTTTGCGTCCTGTCCGCATATCTTTGGCCTGAATTTCGTCTGCCACTAATCGCCGCTCTTACTTTGGGATCGATTTTTATCGCAACACGACGGTTTGGCAGATTTGGATTTTGGCTCGCGTTCGGTCCTCCTTTGATAGCGGCCACCATGATCGCCGCGATATATCTTCGCCTAATGCCCGATCATGGTCTCGAAACTGTGTTTTGGGCCGTTTTCATAGTTTCGTCTATGGATATCGGAGGCTACGCATTCGGGAAAGCAATCGGAGGCCCCCGCATGGCGCCCAATATTAGTCCTGGTAAAACCTGGGCAGGCCTTTTGGGTGGAACAGCCCTGGCTGCAGCGATTAGCGTTTTCGTCGGACTGGCCTTAGGCGGTAATAGTGTAGTGACCCTGGTACTTTTGGGAGCCGGTCTGGCGCTCGCGGCGCAGGCGGGTGACCTCCTCGAGTCGGCCTGGAAACGCCATTTTGACGCTAAGGATTCAAGCGCGCTCCTACCCGGTCACGGTGGGTTTCTGGACCGTTTCGATGGGTACTTGACCGTGTTCCCGATCGTGGCACTAATGGCGGCTCTTTCAGGCAGGAGCCCGTTACTATGGCCGTGATAAGCGCAGAGTCGCCGAAAGCCGAAACGGAGGCCGAACCGCGCCGGGTTACCATATTGGGATCGACCGGATCGGTGGGCTGCCAAACCATCGACATCATCCGCCGCAATCAGGCGGACTACGATGTCGTAGCTTTGACCGCGCGGTCCAACATTGAGGAATTGTCGGCCCAGGCAAAAGAGTTCCGTCCGTCCTTTGTCGCGCTCGCGGACCCGGCACGATACTCCGATCTAAAGGATGACCTCGCGGGGTTGGATATCGAAGTCGCGGCTGGTCCCGAAGCGGTCGCCGAAGCGGCAGCGCTCGAAGCCGAGTGGGTAATGGCGGCAATCGTCGGTGCCGCGGGTCTGAAACCAACACTTGCCGCGGTTGAACGAGGTGCCATCGTCGCGTTTGCAAACAAGGAATGTCTGGTTTGTGCGGGCGAACTGATGATGTCGGAGATAGAAAGGCGAGGGGCAACGTTGCTGCCGGTCGACTCCGAACACAATGCGATCTTTCAAGTTTTCGATTTCGATCGGCGGGATGGTATCGAGAAACTGATTCTAACCGCCTCCGGTGGCCCATTCCGGGAATGGGATATCGATCGCATGGCAAAAGCCAGCCCGGAGGAAGCTGTAGCGCATCCTAATTGGGATATGGGAGCGAAAATTTCGGTCGATTCCGCCACCATGATGAATAAAGGCCTCGAGGTGATCGAGGCGCACTATCTTTTCGGCTTGCCGGAAGACAAAATCGACGTAGTTGTGCATCCACAATCGGTAATTCATAGCATGGTTGCCTATGTCGATGGCTCGGTTCTCGCGCAACTCGGCACTCCGGATATGCGAACACCGATCGCATACACGCTGGGCTACCCGGATCGAGTAACGACGCCCTGCGACCGGCTCGATTGGCAGGAGTTAATGACCCTTACTTTTGAAACTCCCGATCCGGATCGGTTTCCGGCACTTCGAATCGCCCGTGACGTATTGCGGGCCGGCGGCAGTGCACCAATCGTTATGAATGCGGCAAATGAAATTGCCGTGGCCAGCTTTCTGGAGGGCGGCGTCGGGTTTCTCGAGATCGCAGAAGTTGTCGAAGACGCGTTGGCAAAGTTCGGCCATCGACAACCGCAATCGCTCGATGACGTGGACCGGCTCGATCAAGAAGCTCGGATACTGGCAAACGATATCGTGGGCACACGGCTTTAGGCCGGAAATTCGTGGAAAATTTGAGTAGCTAATGGAATTTCTTTTTACTTATCTCTTACCCTTTCTGATTTTGCTGACGGTTCTGGTTTTCGTCCATGAACTCGGCCACTACTGGATCGCGCGCCGGAACGGCGTCCGCGTGGAAGTCTTTTCTATCGGATTTGGGCCGGAAATATTTGGTTGGACCGATAAGGCAAACACACGTTGGAAATTCAGTGCCATCCCGCTCGGCGGATATGTCAAAATGTTTGGTGAAGGTGAGCATACCGGTGGCGGAGCCTCGGAGAGGCCGCTTACAGAAGAGGAAAAGGCGGTCTCATTCGCTCACAAACGACTTGGTCAGCGAGCGGCGATCGTTTTCGCCGGTCCCGCCGCCAATTTCATATTTGCAATTGTCGTATTGGCCGGTCTCTTTATGACCGTGGGCCAACCTTATACGCCCGCCGAGGTAGGTTCGGTAAAAGAAGGCAGCGCGGCCGCTAAAGCGGGTCTCGAAGCTGGCGATAAGTTTCTCGAGATTTCAGGCACTTCCATTCAACGATTCGAGGACGTGCAACAAATTGTCCGCCTGAGTGCGGGCGAACGACTCGAACTTTTGATCGGGCGTGGCGACAAACAGATCACCCTTTACGCGACACCACAAGTATCTGAAATAAAGGATAGATCAGGAAATACAGATAAAATCGGCCTACTCGGCGTATCTCGCCAAGGTGTTGCGTATGTTCGCCATGGTCCGTTCAAAGCTGTTTGGCAAGCAATGCGCGAAAGCGTCCAACTCACGCTCGCTACGTTTAAAGCTATTGGCCAAATGATAGAGGGCACTCGCAGTGCCAAAGAATTGGGAGGGCCCGTTCGAATTGGCCAAATGTCAGGGGATTTCGCCAAATCAGGCTTCGTTCCTTACATCTGGTTCATGGCACTTTTGTCGATAAATCTGGGACTTATAAATTTATTCCCGATCCCTATGCTTGATGGTGGGCACTTGCTGTTTTATGGCATGGAAGCGGTATTTCGCCGCCCCATTAATGAACGAATTCAAGAGTACAGTTTTAGAATTGGGTTGGCCTTGATACTTGGATTTATGATTTTTGTTACATTTAATGATATTAAATCTCTTTTTAATGTTTGAATTGGCAAGAAAAACATCTTAAAAACACCGTAGAAATAAAGAAGGTTGACTTGCGAGTGTTCAGAGTAATCGCCGCTGCACTATTTGCCGTGGTTGGGCTCGGAGCGCTTGCGATAGATTCGCATGCGCAGGGAGCAGGGCCAGGACCGGGCGCGCCGATCATCGTGCCGCCGGCACCGCAAGGTGCACCGGCACCGTCGGCGGCACCGTCTTCGCGCGTGCGCACTCAGGCCTTGCCACAAGGTCCCGCTATCAAGGAAATCATCGTAGAGGGGACCCGGCGGATCGATCCTGCGACCGTGCACTCTTACATGACAGTGAAAGAGGGTGATTCTTTTTCAGCCGAGCAAATCAACAGGTCCCTCAAAAAATTGTACGCGACCGGGTTGTTCCGTGACGTCACTATCAACCGCGAAGGACCAAACTTGGTCGTGCGAGTGGTCGAAAACCCGGTCATCAACCGCATCGCATTCGAGGGAAACAAAGAACTCGATGACGAAGCGCTGAACCTGGAAATCCAACTCCGACCTCGCGTCGTCTTTACCCGTACACGAGTACAGCACGATGTGAAGCGCATTCTCGAGCTATATCGGCGTAGCGGCTATTTTGCGGCTGTCGTTGAACCTAAAGTGATCCAGTTGGAACAAAACCGTGTCGATTTGGTGTTCGAGGTTAATGAAGGCCGGCAAACCGGCATCAGCCAAATTTCGTTTATCGGAAACAAAGAGTTTTCAGACAGCGCACTGCAAGAGGTAATCTTGACCCGCGTTTCGCGCTGGTATCGTTTCTTTTCCAGCGCCGATACCTACGATCCAGATCGGCTTACATTCGACAGGGAATTGCTGAGACGTTTTTATTTGGAACACGGCTATGCGGATTTCCGGGTCGTTTCAGCTGTAGCCGAATTGGCTCAAGACCGAACCAATTTTTTCATTACCTTCACCATCGAAGAAGGACCGCGCTACAAATTCGGTAACATCAAGGTCGAATCCAAAATCAAGGAAGTAAACCCAGGTTTGCTACGGCCACTCGTAAAAGCCGATAGAGGCGATTGGTACAACTCCAAAAAAGTCGAAGGTGATGTAGTAAAGATCACTAACGAAGTGGGTAATCGCGGTTTCGCATTCATCGACGTTCGTCCGGTCGTACGCCGCGACAGTAAAGCACGCATTATCGAGATTACCTATTCGGTCCAGGAAGGCCCCAAGACATTTGTCGAAAGGATCGATATTCGGGGCAACGTGCGGACTTTGGATCGAGTAATTCGACGAGAATTTCGGCTTGTGGAAGGTGACGCCTTCAACGCAGCAAAACTCAGGAGATCGCGTCAGCGGATCAATAACCTGGGCTATTTCTCCAAGGTTGAAGTTAATAAGAAACCTGGCTCGACGCGAGACAAGACCGTGGTCGAGGTGGATGTCGAAGAACAATCGACGGGCGAACTCAGTGTCGGCGCGGGCTTTTCTACGTCCGACGGACCGCTTGGCGAAGTTTCCTTACGCGAACGAAATCTCCTCGGTCGCGGCCAGGACCTCGGTGTTTCAGGGCGAATATCCGCGCGTTCGCAATCCTACCGCTTATCTTTTACCGAACCCTATTTTCTTGACCGTGAACTCGCTGCGGGCGCGGATATCTACCGAACTACCCGTAACCGCGGCAATCAGAGCGGCTTCGACGAGGAGAGGACCGGTGGCACGTTGCGGCTTCGCTATCGGATCAACGAAGAATGGACGCACGGGGTTCGCTACCAACTCGAATTACAAAATTTGACCGATGTGCAAAGCGATGCATCCCAATTCATCAGGTCACAGGAAGGCGAAAAGTTGAAATCTTCCGTCGGCCACACGTTGACTTACGATACTCGCGATAATCGCCAAGACCCAACCGAAGGTATGGTGGTCCGTCTCAGTAATACCTTTGCCGGACTCGGCGGCGACATTCGCAATCTCGCCTCGTCCCTGAAAGCCCAGTATTACTATCCGTTCGGCAAGCAATGGATCGGAACCGTAAGAGGCGAAATGAGCCACATATTCGGTATCGGTCAAGATGTCCGCGTGCTTGATCGTTACAATCTTGGTGGCGACAGTTTCCGCGGCTTTGATACATCCGGTATCGGCCCTCGCGACCGGCTAAGCAACGATGCTCTTGGCGGACTGACACGGGCAGTTGGTACAGCTGAATTAAAGTTTCCCTTGGGATTACCCGATGAGCTTGGCGTTTCCGGCGCCTTGTTTACCGATGTTGGAACCGTTTTCGGCACCGAAGAGCAAAGCAATATAATTGACGACGAGGCTGGCCCCCGCGTGACAATTGGTGCAGGTATCGGCTGGAAATCGCCTCTCGGACCATTGCGTATTGATTTCGGCTACCCGATTGTGAAAAAGGATTTCGACAAAACGGAATTTGTCCGATTCAGTTTCGGCACGCGGTTTTAGTTCATGCAATGGCTAGGGAAACTCTCCAATAAAGCGATCGCCTTGTTGGGGCTGGTTGCACTTTGCCATGTGCTCGCACCCCAATCCCCAAAAGCACAAACAACCAGTGTTGCCGTCGTCGACCGCAATCTGGTTACCCGAGATTCTCTGGCCGCAAAAGGCATGCGTGAGTTGATTGATCAGAGGTATCAACGCTATCAGTCGGAAATCAGAGATGCACAGAATGCTTTGGAAAAGGCGCGCGACGAACTGAAAAGACAGTCGTCCAAACTTGATTCAGAGACGTTGAAACAACGCCGTACGGAAATTCGCCAACAGGCGACCGAATTGTCACGCGTACTGCAAAGCCGAAAAAGTGAACTCGATCAAATGTTTAACCGCGGCATGGCGCAGATAGACGAAGCGTTAAACGATATCCTAAAAACGTTGGCGAGCGAACGCGGAATTAATATGATCGTCAACGCAACCAAAAGCCGGCGCATCGTTTTATTTATCGACAAAAATCTGGTACTCACAGAAGAAGCGTTGAAACGTTTGAATAAGCAATTGCCTAAGGTCGAATTGGTGGTAACACCGCCACCGCCGGCTAAGGGACGTTAAAATAGGGGAGGGTGTGGGACCCGTTGCATCATGAGTAGCGAAGCGCAAGCAATCAAAACTATTTCCGAAGCAGATCCGGAAGTCATCGATATACAAGAGATCATGGATCTCTTGCCACACCGTTATCCGTTTCTGCTGATCGACAAAATAATCGATGTGATTGGGGACGAACGTGCGACAGGCATAAAATGTGTCTCGGTTTCAGAACCGTTTTTCCAAGGACATTTTCCAGAGCAACCAATCATGCCGGGCGTATTAATCATTGAGGCTATGGCTCAAACCGCCGCCGCGATTGTTGTCAGGCAATTGCCCGAAGCCGAAGGCCAGCGCGGTGTCTATTTCATGACTATCGAAAACGCAAGATTCCGTCGCCCTGTTGGTCCCGGCGACACACTTCATCTTCAAGTTAAAAAAATCCGCCAACGCGGCAAAGTCTGGAAATTCTCGGGCGATGCCTTGGTAGACGGGCAGGTAGCAGCAGAAGCTACATACACCGCAATGATCGTCGAGGATCAATGACCACGGAAATCCACCCCTCGTCGGTAGTCGAAGCAGGGGCCGAGATCGGCGAGAACGTCCAGATCGGCCCCTTTTGCTATTTGGGGCCCAACATAAAATTAGGCGACAATTGCAAGTTGCACTCGAATGTGGTGGTCACGGGTCACACTACATTGGGGAACGATACAGAGATTTTTCCTTTTGCATCAATCGGCCATGTTCCGCAAGACCTTAAATTCGAAGGCGAGGAATCTGCGTTAATCATCGGTAAAAGAAACAAAATTCGCGAATACGTCACCATGAATCCGGGAACGAAAGGTGGCGGAATGATAACCAAAGTTGGCGATGGATGTTTGTTTATGGTTGGGGCCCACGTAGCCCATGATTGCGATGTCGGCGATCATGTCATTATGGCCAATAATGCTACCTTGGCGGGCCACGTCACGCTTGGGGATCACGTAATTATCGGTGGTCTTTCGGCCGTGCATCAGTTCGTACGTGTCGGCCATCACGCAATGGTCGGCGGTATGACCGGGGTTGAGTTTGACATAATTCCCTTCGGTCAGGTTCAAGGTGACCGGGCCTATCTTTCGGGGCTGAATCTTGTCGGCCTTAAGCGCGGCAATTACGGCAAGGAAAAGATCAGCAAGTTGCGAGCCGCCTATCGAATGCTGTTTGCCGATGAAGGTACCGCTAAGGAGCGGGTTAAAGATGTCGCCACGACCTTCGGTGAGGAGGCAGAGGTTATGGAAATAGTTGAGTTTATGCGCGCAGAATCACAACGGGGCATCACCCAACCCAAGTCGAGCCATGAAACCTAAGCTCGGTATAATTGCGGGCGGTGGCGATTTGCCCCGACGCATCGCCGAAATCTGTGAAAAGGAAAAAAGGCCTTACGATATCCTAGCCATCGAGGGACAGGCGGACGCAGACGAACTCGCCGGGCATCCTGTGGAATGGTGCCGACTTGGTGCGGCTGGCAAAGCGATAGAAATGATGCATCGCTGCGGGATCGAAGAGATCGTCATGGCGGGCCCGGTTCGGCGTCCTAGTTTGGCGGCATTGCGTCCCGATATGAGAGCATTGCAGGTAATCGGTAGGGCTGGTCGCAAAGCATTCGGCGACGATGGCCTCTTGCGCGCCGTAATCGAGGAAATTGAAGGCGAAGGCGTTAAAGTCGTTGGAATGGACACGATACTTCCCAATCTGAAGCCTGACATTGGCGTTCTGGGCCAACATAGCCCCGACGAAGACGCGAAAATCGATATCGCCCGCGGCGCGGAAATACTCGATGCGCTCAGCCCACATGATGTCGGTCAATCGATTATCATTCAGCAAGGGATGGTACTTGGGATAGAGGCAGCCGAGGGGACCGACGGGCTTATAGAAAGGTCGGAGCACCTCCATGGGGATGGCCGAGGCGGTGTATTAGTAAAGCTACCCAAGCGAGGCCAGGACGCCCGCGCTGACTTGCCTACAATTGGGCCCAAGACGATCGACCTGGCGAGGGTCGCAGGCCTTTCGGGAATCGCGTTGGAGGCTCAGGGAGCGCTAGTCATCGATAGTGAAGAGACTATCCGCCGTGCCGATGCCGCTGGGCTTTTCCTGATCGCTTTGGACCGCAATTGACCCACGAAGATGAGCGACAAGAGGCCAAAACTTTTCCTCATCGCAGGTGAGCCATCTGGTGATGGGCTCGGCGGACGCCTCATGGCTGCATTGAAGCGCGAAGCCGGCAACGAGATAAATTTTGTCGGTATCGGCGGCCAGCAGATGGAAGGCGAGGGGCTGAAGAGCCTTTTTCCGATGAGCGACCTGGCCGTCATGGGAATCACCGAGGTTTTGCCGCACCTGCCGCATTTACTACGTCGCATACGCGAAACCGCCGATGCAATTAGTCGGGAACGGCCCGATGCTGTGATCACTATCGATTCACCCTCTTTCGCCAATCGCGTGGTTTCACGCCTAAAGGACCGCTCTGCAACGCGCATCCATTACGTCGCTCCCTCGGTTTGGGCATGGCGGCCCTGGCGAGTGCACAAATACAAGCGGAACTACGATCACATTTTGGCACTTTTGCCATTCGAGCCGGATTTTTTCGAGGCTGTAGGGCTTCCTTGCCGCCATGTAGGCCATCCGGTGGTCGAGTATGGGGCGGACAAAGGCGATGGGGCAGCTTTCCGTGTGCGCAACGGAATCTCGTCCGAGGAAACCGTAATTTGCGCGCTTCCCGGATCGAGACGAGGAGAGGTTAAACGATTGGCACCAATTTTCGGCGACGCGCTGTCAAAATTGGCCACCAACGGTCAACAGTTTCGAGTTTTTATCCCGACCGTGGACACCGTTGCCTCGACGTTGCCAGGACTGATCGGAGATTGGCCAGGCGAACCAAAAATTCTTACCAGCCTGGACGACAAATACGACTTGATGGCCGCGGCGAACGCTGCGATTGCCGCATCCGGGACGGTTGCGGTCGAATTAGCACTCGCCAAGGTACCTACCGTCATCGCTTACAAAGTGACCTGGATTACGGCACAGTCGATCCGTCCGTTGCTTAAGGTGAAATTTGCAAACCTGATAAATATCATTCTCGACAAAGCCGTTGTTCCAGAACGCCTTCAACACTTTTGCACCGCGGGTAATCTGGCGGGAGATTTGGAAGAACTACTGACAAAGGAAGGCCGTGAAGCACAGCTTGCGGCGGTCGAACCGGCCTTGAAAATGCTTGGTGCCGGCGATGCATTACCCAGCACACGAGCCGCGCGCGCGATACTCGATATTTTGAAGAAATGAAATCGGGCCTGCCTTCATTCGAAGGAGGCCCGACTCCAGATTCCAGCGTAAAATACCCTGGCTATCTTTACCATTCTACCGCTTATGCAGGGGCACAACCGGGCGCTCGGTTGCGCCTGTATAGAGCTGACGTGGCCGGCCCAATTTCTGCACCGGATCCTCGATCATCTCGTTCCACTGGGCAATCCAACCGATCGTGCGCGCAATGGCGAACAACACCGTGAACATGGTGGTCGGCATGCCGATCGCTTTCAGGATGATACCGGAATAAAAATCGACATTCGGGAATAGCTTCTTTTCAATGAAGTATTCGTCCTTCAGAGCCATTTCCTCGAGTTGAACTGCGATATCGAGCAACGGTTCATGCTCGATCCCCAGTGCGTTCAGAACTTCATGACAGGATTCCTGCAACACTTTGGCGCGCGGGTCGTAATTCTTGTAGACCCGATGCCCGAACCCGAACAAACGGAACTCATCGTTAGGATCTTTGGCCTTGTCCACATATTCGGCAATCCGATCAGGCGTGCCGATCTCCGAAAGCATATTCAAAACTGCCTCGTTAGCGCCGCCATGCGCTGGTCCCCAAAGCGCAGCAATACCCGCCGCGACGCTTGCGAACGGGTTGGCGCCCGTGGAGCCGGCCAGACGCACGGTAGAAGTCGAGGCATTTTGCTCATGATCCGCATGTAGCAGGAAAATCCGATCCATCGCTTTGGCGACCACCGGATTTACCTGGTAGTCCTCAGCCGGAACCGCGAACATCATATGAAGGAAATTTTCCGCGTAATTGAGATCGTTACGAGGATAGATGAACGGCTGGCCGATTGAATACTTGTAGGCCATGGCGCCGATGGTCGGCATTTTTGCAACCAATCGGTGGGCCGTGATTTTCCGTTGAACCGGATCTAGTATGTCGGTCGAATCCGGATAGAAGGCAGACAACGCGCCAACCACACCGCACATAATCGCCATCGGATGGGCGCCTCTGCGGAAACCGTCATAGAACTTTTTCAGCTGCTCATGGATCATCGTATGTTCGGTGATGATCCGGACGAACTCTTCTTTTTCCTTCTTGTTTGGCAAATCGTCGTTCAGCAACATGTAACAAAGTTCCATGTAATCGCTGTGTTCCGCCATATCTTCGATCATATAGCCACGATGCATCAGGATGCCGGCTTCACCGTCGATATAGGTCAATTTGGATTCGCAAGCGCCGGTACAGGTGTAACCGGGATCGTACGTGAAATGGCCGGTCTGACTGTAGAGTTTGCCGATATTGATTACTTTGGGCCCGGTCGAGCCGGGAATCACTGGAAAGTCGTATGATTCTCCGGAACTGTGATCGGTCAAAGTTACATATTCATTCGCGCCGTCCGAGGCCGGTGATTTTGCCATATCAGCCCATCCCTGAAATTGGTTTTAATAGGAAAGATGTGATTTTTCAACGTCTTACGCCGAAACCACAACCCTGTTGCACCGCACTATAAACCGGCGGCGCCAACATCGCAAATGTCGACAATTGCCAATTAGTCGCAGACCGGTCAGGAGAGCGAAACGCCGGGCACTGCGGCTATGCGTGCCAAAGATTCGTCGCGGCCAAGAGCCACCAGGACCTCAAAAATGCCGGGCGAGGCGTTAGAGCCCGTTAGAGCGGCGCGCAATGGCTGAGCAATTTTTCCTAGGCCCAATTCTTGTGCTTCTGCGAAAGTGCGTATGTGCGCCTCGATCCCTTCGATGTCCCAATCTTCCGCTGTGGAAAGGTCTGAATGGAGCTGTGTCAACACACCCAACCCATCCTCATTTAGGCATTTCGCCGCCTTGGCATTGGCTAGAGGATAGGCCGGCCGCTCCGCGACGAATCCTGCATTTTCTGATAGTTGTCGCAAATTCTTAACACGCTCCTTCAGCGGGCCCATGAGAACGAGAAGCCTTTCGCGCAACGTATTCTCGCATTCAACACTGGAGTCTTGCAGTTCGGGTAGAATCATGTCGATCAGCTGCTGATTGTCCCGTTCCGAAATATAATGCCCGTTGAGACTTTCTAGCCGCTCGAAATCGAAACGCGACGGTGCCTTTCCTACTGAATCGAGACCAAACCAAGCGATCGCGTCGGCGCTTGAAATAATCTCATCGTCACCGTGCGACCAACCGAGACGCAGCAGATAATTGCGGATCGCGTCGGGCAGGTAGCCCATCTCACGATATGCTTCGACGCCGAGCGCTCCGTGCCTTTTCGACAGTTTTTGCCCGTCACCGCCATGAATGAGGGGAATATGCGCGAATTCCGGCGGCTCCCAGCCGAACGCCTTATAAAGGTGAAATTGGCGAAACGCGTTGTTCAAATGGTCGTCCCCCCGAATGACGTGGGTGATGCCCATATCGTGATCGTCCACGACGACCGAATGCATGTAAGTGGGCGTGCCGTCTGATCGGAGCAGTATAAAATCATCGAGTTCTTCATTTCGGACTGTGACAGCGCCCTGCACCAGGTCCTCGATTATGGTTTCGCCCTCGAGTGGCATTTTGATCCGAATAGCCGGTTCGACTCCCTGCGGTGCGTCGGAGGCATCTCGGTCGCGCCAACGCCGATCGTAGGGCGTCGAACGTCCTTCTGCGCGTGCCTGCTCCCGCATTTCCTTCAATTCTTCCGGGGAGCAATAGCAACGGTACGCTTTACCCTCGTCCAACAGGCGCTTGACCGCAGCCGCATGAAGGTCGCGCCGTTTCGATTGAAAGATGATATCGCCGTCGTGATCCAATCCGAGCCAAGCAAGTCCATCTTCAATCGCTTTAATCGCTTCGGGCGTAGATCGCTTGATGTCTGTATCTTCGATACGCAGCAGATAACGACCGCCGTGATGACGCGCGAAAAGCCAATTAAAAAGCGCCGTTCGCGCGCCGCCAATATGTAAAAATCCGGTCGGCGAGGGAGCGAAACGGGTTACAACGTCCATGATGCACCAAATCACTTGTCAGAGCCGTCGATGTAGCACGAGCAATGTGGAGAATTCACGGAAAATTTCAGCTCATGTGTTTTCGGGTTAGGGATCACAGCGAATAGGGTAATGACAGCGTGCTCAACCGGATCGTGAAAATCGATTTTTTGACCGTTGTCAGCGGATTAATCGCCGGATTCGAAAATGATCGACAACGCTTGATTCTCTGGGCGCCAGTCGCATTCGCTACAGGAATAGCCTCATATTTTGCGCTTACTGTCGAACCGCCGTTATGGACAGGCGTTTCCCTTGTCGGCGCATGCGGAGGGCTGCTGTGGTGCGTGAGGAAGAAGGGGAGGCTGGCTCTTCTTGCAACTGGCCTCTTGCTCGCAAGCTTAGGATTACTTCACGCAAGCTGGAAAGCGCATATCAGCACTGCTCCGGTCCTGGAAAAACGCTTGGGAGCCGTCGAGCTTTCCGGCCGCATCGTGACAATAGAGGACTTTGCGAAACGGCGGCGAATTCTGCTTGATCGAGTGAAGATCGCGCGACTTGCGGAAGAGTATTATCCGGCGCGCGTAAGACTTCGAATTTTGCCTGAAAAACCGGGTAGCAGGGCGCTTGAAATCGGTGAACACGTCACCCTAAGAGCCATATTGATGCCGCCGGCGGCGCCTGCCATGCCAGGTGGGTTCGACTTTCAACGAAAAGCGTGGTTCGAGCAAATCGGCGCCGTAGGCTTCGCAATCAGCCGACCCTCAGCTCGCAGTCGAGGACCAGGGGACAGCTTTTCGATTAAACTTCAGCGGCTTCGCCGCGCTATAGCACTACAAATCAAGAACAGTGTTGCTGGCGAAACCGGGGCGGTAATTGCGGCGCTTATCGTCGGCGATCGGAGCGCGCTTACCGAGGAAACATTACAAAACCTGCGCGATGCAGGTTTGGCGCATTTGCTAGCAATCTCGGGGCTTCATATCGGTCTCGTAGCAGCCACTATTTTCTTCGCTGTCCGCCTCGGCCTTGCACTGATCTCACACTGTGCATTGCATTGGCCAATCAAAAAGATCTCCGCTGTTGCGGCATTGTTAGGAAGTTTCGTCTATCTTTTGATCGCTGGCGCAACTGTCCCGACCCAGCGCGCTTTTCTGACGACCGGATTGGTACTGGTGGCGATTCTCGCAGACCGGCGGGCGATCTCACTTCGACTTGTCGCCGCCGCGGCGATGCTGGTCCTTTTGCTGCGCCCCGAAAGTCTCCTAAGCCCGAGCTTTCAAATGTCCTTTGCCGCGGTCATAGCTTTGGTCGCCTTTTATGAGAGTTTGGGCCCCGATTTGTGGCAGCGGCTTGGGGAGGGCCGGTGGACAAGCAAACTGACACTGTATTTCGTAGGTCTCGCTCTTACGACGGTGATCGCGTCGTTTGCGACGGGATTAATCGCGCTTCACCATTTCGGTCGATTGCCGCATTTCGGACTGCTAGGCAACCTCCTGGCTGTGCCATTGACCGCATTTTGGATTATGCCGTGGGCGGTCCTGGGCGTGATTTTAATGCCGTTTGGGCTCACCTCGGTCGCTCTTGTTCCGATGGGATGGGGTGTCGACTTGGTAATCGCCATCGCTGGCACTATTGCCGGTTGGCCACAAGCGGTTTCATTGTTACCGCTTATGCCGACGACCGGACTCATCGGGGTGACGATAGGCGGATTATGGATATGTTTATGGACAGGGCGGAAGCGATGGCTTGGGTGCCTCGGCATACTGGCCGGCCTCGTGATTATGAACTGGACACAAAAACCCGATATTCTTATCAGCGCGAGCGGCAAATTGATCGCGGTTCGACTACCCAACAATGAATTAGCGGTTTCCAGTCTCAGGCGAGAAAAATTCACCGCCAAAATTTGGAGTCAAGCACTCGGGGTAGGGAGAACCTCGAAACTTTCGGCCGCAGCTCCCGAAATAGTTCGTTGCGACGGTCTCGCATGTCTTATTCGGACAAATGGCCACAAGATAGCGTTGATCAAGGATGAACGTGCTTTTGTGGATGAATGCGGGCGCCAACAAATCTTGATCGCAACGGTTCCAATCCCTGGTTATTGCGACGCGGCGTTACGCATAGATCGGTTCGATATATGGCGAAATGGCGCACACGCAGTGTGGTTGTCGCCTGGAGAAATTCGGGTAGGCCATGTCAGAGGCCGGCGCGGAAAGCGCCACTGGGCACCGGATTTGAATTCCAATAAATAGTTTAATAACTGCGCATTAGACCTATTAATTTACCTTGTACACGAACACGATCGGGGCCAAAGATGCGAGTCTCGTAATCTTTGTTTGCGGGTTCTAGTGCAATTGAGTCGCCCTTACGGCGAAGCCGTTTCAAAGTCACCTCTGCTTCATCCACCAATGCGACGACGATGCAACCGTTTTCTGCGACGTCGCAACGTTCGATAATCACCGTGTCGCCTTCAAAAATCCCAGCGTCGACCATGGAATCACCCTCGACCTCAAGTGCATAGTGCTCCCCACCGCTCAAAATAGAGGTTGGCACATCGACTTGAGCGGTTTCATCGCGCAGAGCTTCGATTGGCGTACCAGCGGCAATTCGGCCGTAATAGGGCAGGCTGAGCGCATCCGCTTCTATAATTGGGGAACTCGATTCCATAGGAAGCCTGTCGTTGGTAATGACAGTTGGTTCGAAACCTTTATGGGCCGGCTTCTCACCGGGCATATTCTCAGGCAACCGCACGACCTCGAGAGCCCGGGCTTTGTGCGGCAAACGGCGAATAAAACCGCGCTCTTCGAGACCCGTAATAAGCCTATGTATTCCCGATTTGGATTTGAGACTTACCGCTTCCTTCATCTCGTCATAGGACGGCGGTACGCCATGGTTGACCAAACATTCGTGAATATAAATCAGCAAATCATACTGTTTGCGCGTTAACATCTTACTCCACCCATTTCCTTCTGCGTTTAACCGCGTGCCAACGCGTTCGACGCATATTACCTGTGCTGCCATGTTGCCGATCTTGTCAAGCAATCTCGATGCTTCAAAATCCCTTTAATTACAATCGACTAAAGCGAACGTTAATCGCGACACGCGCATCGGGAATTCGAACAAAACAGCAACTTTCGATTTTGTTCTACTTAAGTTCGCGAATCGGGTCAAGAATATTTTTAGCAAATTCTTCAAAAACCGCTAAAAACCACCCATTTCAGCAGGCATCTTCAGTATCGATACTGACGCGCCGACCTTCTCGCCTGCGGCATTTGGTGCCCGCACGATGAAACAATCGGAACGGGACAGGGGCACCATCATTGAACTATCCTGTACTGGAAATGGCGTCACGAGGAGACGTCCATCCTCGGATTTCTGCAGAGTCGCCCGAATATAATCTTCACGTCCGCCGTTCGCATCTATCGGTTCGGACAAAATCGCCGACTCGTCGTCAATTTCCGATAGCTCCAATCCTAATTGAGCCGCAAGCGCGGGTTTCAGAAAGATCAGGGCACAGACCATTGTCGATACAGGATTCCCGGGCAGACCAAGCAGGGGGGTTCCGTTAAAATCACCAAATATCAGCGGCTTCCCCGGACGCATCGCAATCTTCCAGAAGTCAAGCTCAAGCCCCGCATCGCCAAGAACTTCTTGGATCAAATCGTGATCTCCAACCGACGCGCCGCCGGTGGTTACCAGCATATCCATACCGCGCGCGCCGGCGGCCATGCGGGCGAGGGCATCGCGATCATCCGGCGCAATACCAAGCAATACCGGCTCGCCGCCGAAAACGCGCACAACGGCCGCAAGCCCGATTGAATTAGCGCTGACGATTTGATTGGGCCCGACAGGATCGCCAGGCATAACGATTTCGTCGCCCGTCGAAAGTATCGCAACGCGGGGACGTCGGCGCACCTTGACCCAGGGACGGTTCATTGCAGCGATTAACCCGGCATCCCGGGCGCTGATAACGCGACCCGCTTCGAGTAATACATCGCCTTCCTTGAAATCCAGACCTGCCGGCCGAATGTGACGCGAGGGTTCGATCTCCTTGATGACGACTTCATCGTCCTCGAGATCGGTGTCCTCTTGGATCACAACCGTATCTGCACCTTCGGGCACAGGCGCACCGGTAAAAATACGAACCGCTTCACCCGCCCCTATGATTGCCTCATAAGCATCTCCCGCAGGTGCGTAACCGACCAATTTCAGCCTTGCGGGCACTTCGCGTACGTCTTCCGCTCTGACGGCGTAGCCATCCATAGCCGATACCGCTGACGGGGGCTGGGTTCGTCTGGCCGTTAAATCCTCCGCCAGCACTCGTCCAAGAGCTTCGGAAACACCTACCTCTACCGTTGGCAACAGCTGCATAGCGGCAACGATACGCGCTCGAGCATCGGCAACTGACAGCATCATTCCGCCTCGTAATCGCCGGAGCGGCCGCCGGATTTCTTGACGAGGCGAATATCGGAAATGCGCATCGCCCTGTCCGCAGCCTTGCACATGTCATAAATGGTAAGCGCCGCGACGCTGACTGCCGTCAAAGCTTCCATTTCGACGCCTGTTTTGCCCTTCAGCGTGCAACTCGCAGTGATATCCACCCGGTTGCGGTCACGAACAATCGCGAATTCGACATCGATCCCGGTCAATGCCAGCGGATGACACAGGGGAATGAGATCATGGGTTTTTTTGGCCGCCATAATGCCCGCAAGCCTAGCGACGCCGAAAACGTCGCCCTTTTCGACACCGCCTTCGGCGATCAGATCCAAGGTTTCCGGAGTCATATGGATTGACGCAGCCGCAGTTGCGGTACGGTCCGTAATCGATTTGTCCGTGACATCCACCATGGTCGCATCGCCTTTAGCATTGATATGGGTGAGGTCAGCCATATCGAGCTAGGCCACTGCAGCGGTTTCGATGGTGAGCAGGTCTTGTGTGGCCGTTTTCACGTCGTTTTGGCGCATCAATGATTCACCGATCAGAAAACAATTGGCGCCGGCAGTCGCCATGCGCGCCAAATCAGCGGGCGTGAAAAGACCACTTTCGCTTACCAAGAGACGATCGTCGGCTATTCCTGCCGCGAGCTGCTCGGTGGTAGATATATCGACCTCGAGTGTCTTCAAATTACGATTATTTATGCCGATCAAGGGTGAGGTGAGGGCAAGCGCACGCTCAAGTTCGGGCCCGTTATGGACCTCCACCAACACGGACATTCCCAGATCATGGGCGAGTGCCTCCAATTCGACCGCTTTCCCGTCTTCCAATGCCGCCATAATCAACAGGATACAATCCGCTCCAAGCGCCCGGGACTCGTAGATTTGATAAGGATCAAGCATGAAATCCTTGCGCAACACCGGAAGGGCAACCGCACGACGCGCTTCAACCAAAAAATCATCCGAGCCTTGAAAAAATTGCTCGTCGGTCAGCACCGAAAGGCACGCGGCGCCACCCGCTTCGTACGCGATTGCGATTTCACGGGGTACAAAATCTTGACGAATCAAACCTTTGCTCGGTGAGGCTTTTTTGATTTCGGCGATCAGTCCATAACCACCCGCGGCTCGCTTGGCCTTTAGCGCGGCTACAAAGTCGCGTACCGGCAAGGCATCCGCCGACCGCGCTTTGATATCAGCAAAAGAACATTCGGCCTGCCGGGCTTCGATTTCGCCCGACTTCACCGCGCAAATTTTTTGCAGCACATCGCTCATCATTTGCTTCCAGTGTGGCTCAACAGGCCCGCTAGCGCAGATTTTGCGGCCCCCGATGCGATCGCCTCGATCGCCAATTCGGCACCCGCCGTAAGCGTATCCGCTTTGCCCGCAACGTTGAGCGCGGCAGCGGCGTTGTACACAACGATATCCCGAAAAGCGCCCTCGGCGCCATCGAGCAATTCCCGAATCGCCGCAGCATTCTCTTCGGGCGATCCTCCTTTGAGGTCCTCAAGTCTTGCGCTCGAAAGACCCGCGTCTTGAGGGTTGATCTCCGACACTGTCACATTGCCGCCTTCGAGCTTCGCCACGTGGCTCGGGCCGGTGGTGGTGAGTTCGTCCATTCCGTCGCTGCCATGGACGATCCAAGCCCGCTCGACGCCGAGACCCGCTAGGGTTTCCGCCATTGGCGTCAACCATTTGGCGTCATATGTGCCAACCAGCAAGAATTTGACACTCGCCGGATTACACATTGGCCCAAGAATATTGAAAACCGTCCGGATACCCATTTCGGCTCTGCTCGGACCCACATGACGCATCGCGCCGTGATAAAGCGGCGCCATCAAGAACCCGATACCGGCCTCGGCAATCGATTTTTCGACCTGACTTTGTGTCGCTTCAAGATCGACACCAAGCGCCGAGAGCACATCGGCCGAGCCGGACAATGAAGAAAAGGCCCGATTACCATGCTTTGCAACCGGTACACCCGCCCCAGCAACCACCAGCGCGGTCGCCGTCGAAATATTGTGGGTGCCATGGGCATCTCCGCCGGTGCCAACAATGTCCATCGCATCCGCTGGTGCGACGACGTTTGTCATTTTCGATCGCATCGCCTCCGCAGCGCCGGTAATTTCGGCCACTGTTTCGCCCCGTAAACGCAACGCCATCAAAAACGCACCAATCTGCGCCGGCGTGGCCGAACCCGACATCATGATGTCGAAGGCTTCACTCGCCTCTTGTTGGCTCAGTGCTGCGTTTTCTGCAGTCTTAGCAATGAATGGTTTCAGAGAGGCATCGGACATGGAACGTTCCTTCGCACCTAGTCAGCGCATATATCGATGAAATTTTTGAGTAATTGATGACCGTGCTCGGTGGCGATGCTCTCAGGATGAAACTGGACACCGTGGAGCGGTTGGGTCAGGTGTTCAATACCCATGATAAGGCCGTCTTCGGTTTCGGCAGTAACGGTAAAGCAATCGGGCAGGGACTCACTGTCCACAATCAACGAATGATAGCGGGTCGAACTGAACGGCGAAGCGATACCGGCAAATACGCCCGAACCATCATGGGCAATATCGCTTACCTTGCCATGCATGGGCTCCGGCGCGCGCACGATATTAGCACCGAATGCCTGACCGAGCGACTGATGCCCCAGACAAACGCCCAACAGGGGTACCGTTCCCGCTGCTTTTTCGACCAACTCAACACTGATACCGGCGCGATCGGGATCGCAGGGACCTGGGGATATCACTATACCTTTGGGACCAAGCGCCAATGCTTCATCAGCTGTTAATGCATCGTTTCGATGAACCACAACCTCCGCACCCAACTCTCCAAGGAAATGGAACAGGTTGTAAGTAAAGCTGTCATAGTTATCGAGGAGCAAAAACATCGTGCTTTCAACGGCTCAAAATAGTCCTTGGCGGCGGAATAGGCCGCCGCTTATAGCACGGCGTGCACGCCGCGAGAAAGCGGTTCCGAGTCGGTCAAAATCGAGTTGAAAATTAAGGTAATAAGTGTCGGAAGAAGGCGGCTCCCGCGGAGCAGAGGATAGTTAGCCGTTAGGCTGGTGTGGAGCGGGGCCGCCTTATGCGTGGCCTGTAGTCAGGGATGCCACAAAACACGCCTCTTCCTAGCAGATAAGCTAACCGAGCCGTGTAACGGGAAAATTTCAAAGTCCGTGGAATTTTGTAATAAAGTGTTACACACTTTCGCGAGCATCCGGGTTCCGGTAATACAAGGGTGTGCCCCGGTCAGGAGAAGATTCGAAAAAGAATGAGCGATGAACAGCATATTCTTGTCGTAGAAGACGATGAAATGGTTGCTGATCTGGTGAGAACCTATCTCGCCAGCGAGGGCTATCGCGTCACTGTCGTCGAAGAAGGCGGCGAAATGCGGAAGGTAATGGATAAAGATCCCGCCGAGCTGGTGATAATGGATATCAGATTGCCCGGCGAGGATGGTTTCGCGCTCACCCAGTATTTGCACGAAAATTATGCGGTCGGCGTCATAATCGTGTCAGCGCGTACAGACCATGTGGACAGGGTCGTGGGACTGGAAATTGGTGCTGACGACTACGTCACCAAGCCTTTCAACGAACGCGAACTTTTGGCCCGGGTCCGGAGCGTCCTGCGCCGTATCCAATCGGAAGGTAAGCCCAAGGCTGGCGAACAAGGAAATCAAGGCGGCCAGAGCATCGTCACCTTCAGCGGCTGGCGCCTCGATTGCGGCGCCCGCCATTTGAGTACCGTGGAAGGCGAGGCGGTGACGCTTACTAGCAGCGAATTCAGCCTGTTACATTCGCTCGTTCAAAATCCGCAACGAGTCATGACCCGCGATCGGCTGATGGACATGGTCTATCAGCGCAACTACGAACCATATGATCGCAGCATCGACGTTCTGGTAACGCGGCTCCGTCGCAAAATCGAAGAAACACCCAAATCACCGACATTGATTAAGACCGTGCGCGGCTCAGGATATCTGTTCGCGGCGGAAGTCCGTCCTGAGGAATAGGCCCCGGTGGCGCGCCGAAGTAAGCCCAAACGAACTCAAAGAAACGACAGACGTCCCAGGCGAAAATCGACTGGAATCGGGCAACGCTTAATTGGCCAAGTCTTTAGTTCGAAACGGACCAAAATTGCGTTCGCCGCGCTCGGCATTTTTGCATTTGGAATTGCCCTGGGCAGCGGTTTTTCGCACCTTATTTCCGATGATCCTAAGGTTGCAAAGACTACTGCGCCTGTGCGGAATTACAGCGTTCCTGTTACGGTCATCGATAAGAATCCACCTCCTCGCCGGGCCACCAAGCCGACTCCGAAATCAGATATAGTTCAATCTAAGAGAGCGGTCGCACAGGCGGTCAAAAAACCATCGAAACCTATTTCAAAGCCCCAAAAACCAGCCCAAAGCACACCGCGAAAAACACCAATAACGAAAAAAACAAGTTCGGAAAAACAACCGAATTCGGCATCGGTTCGCAACCGAACGAGTACGGCGCAAATTGCTCCATGGCAGCAATACGCGATCCGAGCGCCCGCGATCGGAAACCGACCCGCCATCGCCGTCGTGATCGATGATCTTGGCATCGATCAGCGACGCACCAGACGCACGATTAGCCTTCCTGGACCACTAACATTGGCGCTAATGCCTTATGGTTACAACCTCGCCAAGCATGCCAAACAAGCACGTGCGCAAGGTCATGAATTGCTCGTCCATTTGCCGATGGAACCGTTGGATCCTGGCGCAAACCCCGGCAAGAATGCGCTACTAACCAGTTTAACCAAAAACGAGTTAAAGCGTCGTTTAATCTGGAATCTGTCGCAATTCCGGGGTTTCGTTGGCGTCAACAATCATATGGGTAGCAAATTCACGGCTTGGCCCGAAGGTATGCAAATTGTCATGCAGACGCTTCGACGCCGCGGACTTATGTTCCTTGATTCAAAAACCACAACCAAGACCCAAGGTTTTCGGCTGGCAAGGTTAATGCAGGTACCGCATACGGTGCGCGATGTTTTCCTGGATAACAATATTACTGAAGAGGCTATCGAACAGCAGTTTCGCCAGCTCGAGTCAGTCGCACGGCGAAACGGTAGCGCAATTGGAATCGGCCACCCTTATGACGAAACCATTGCAGTGTTGCGGCGGTGGATACCAGCCATGCGTAAGAAAGGATTCGTGCTTGTACCTGTAACGGCGATCGTTCGTCGAAAACCGCTATCCGGATAGCTCTGCTATGCGGTTTCAGTTCCGCCGTTTATCCGGTTCGCCTCTTCGACAGCACGCATTATGGCGCGCGCCTTATTCCAGCTTTCCTGGTATTCGGCTTCAGGATCACTATCCGCCACGACACCACCGCCAGCCTGCACGTAAACCGTGTTATCCTTAACGACTGCGGTCCTTAGGGCGATGCATGTATCCATGTCTCCATCGGCGCCGAAATAGCCGATGCAGCCGGCATATACACCACGTTTTTCAGGTTCCAATTCGTCGATAATTTCCATGGCCCGAACTTTCGGGGCACCCGAAACGGTGCCTGCGGGGAACCCCGCCACCATCGCCGAAAGCGCGTCGTAATCGGCACTAATTTTTCCGATCACATTCGAAACGATGTGCATGACATGGCTGTAATACTCGATGAAAAACTGATCGGTAACTTCGACGCTATCGATCTCGGCGACTCGCCCTACGTCGTTTCGGCCCAAATCCAGCAACATCAGGTGCTCAGCTAACTCTTTAGGATCATTCAATAATTCATCAGCGAGATCTTTATCCTCCGCAGCAGTTTTACCACGTGGACGTGTGCCGGCGATCGGCCGGATGGTGACGACGCCATCACGCACCCTTACGAGGATTTCAGGGCTCGAACCGACGACCGAAAATTCATCAAAATTGAGAATAAACAAATAAGGTGAGGGGTTTAGACGCCTCAAGGCGCGGTAAAGTTCAATCGGTGGCAAATCAAATGGTAGCGCAAATCGCTGACTTACAACGACCTGAAATGCATCACCTGCGCGAATGTATTCCTTCGCCCGGTCGACCATTAGGTGGAAATCTTCTCGCGCCATATTTGAAACTGGCTCGACAGATGCCGAGGCTGTCGTTCCTTGAGCATCACCGGAACTGTCCCGAGAGGCGAGGCGCTGCCAGACGGACTCGATACGCGATTCGGCGGCCCGGTGCGCTTCTTCAGCGGGAACCTCGTCGTCTGGACGCACCGGCGTGACAACAGTCAAAGATTCTTCAATCGTATCAAATACCGCAATCACTGTCGGCCTGATAAAGAGGCCAGACGGTAAGCCCAGCGTATCGGGGTTTTCGTCCGGAAGGCGCTCCATAAGACGCACCATGTCGTAACTCATATAACCGACCAAGCCAGCGGACATTGGAGGCATCCCGTCGGGCATTTTGATCTCGGATTCAGCCAGAATTGCCCTAAGAGCCTCCAAACTTGGCTCAGGACAGGTCTCGTAGCTCAGCTGGGCGCCGGGTACTGGGTTTCGGCAAATCTCGGCCTTGTCGTCATGGCAGCGCCAAATCAGGTCAGGATTGAGGCCGATAAACGAATAACGTCCTCGTATCGCCCCGCCTTCGACCGATTCTAGGAGAAAACTATAGGGTTCGTCCGCTGCGAGTTTGAGCATCGCCGAAACCGGCGTTTCCAGGTCCGCCACACGCCTTTCCCAGATAATCTGGGGGGCGCCGGTCTCATAAGTGGCATCGAATGCCGAACGATCAGTAATTGCCGCCATGACCGCCATAGCCTCCCCCATGGCCGCCACGATACCCCGCGCTATCGCGATCGAAAAAGCGTTTTAGGGCAGGTTGGTCCACGGAAACTTTGTGGCTGGTTCGCACCGCGTTCTGAAATTGCGCCAGAATATCCGCTACCATCGAGGACCTTAGCTGATCGTTTAGCTCTTTCGTCGCATCCTTGTTAGCGCGCCCTTCCGCTGATTTGATATCCGTCAGCGCAGCAACGACATAACCTTCACCATCCGCGCCAAATGTCGCTTTACCCTTGGATTTAAGCTGGAAAATTTTGCCAATAAGTCCCGCAGGCGCATTTTTGTCCTGGTCCGAGCGAGTCACGGGCCCGATCTTTACGAGCTTCCCACCGCTTTGCTCGGCAATTGACGCGATATCGCTGCCATCGTTAATCCGTTGTGCGAGTTTTTTTGCCTTTGCCCGAGCGATGCCCTGTCGTTTTCGGGAAATCCAAGCGGCGCGAACCCGATTTTTTACCTTTTCCAAGGGCCGCAGAACCGATTTCGTGATGCCGTCGACCCGAAGTATGAAAAATCCACCATCCTTGGTTTCGGTCAGGAATGAATCCTGGCCTTGATCCGTATTGAAAACAGTCTCGTTAAAAGGCGCACCTGGTAAGCCTTTGATGGGTTTTTCGCGCTTGTCGCGCCCCCCAAGGTCCATTGCGGCTACTTTTTGCGCAGCCAGCCCTTGCGCAGCTGCAGCACCGTCCAAAGTGCCGCCTTTCCCGAGCGCATCCTCAAGCGCGTTGGACAACCGAACAACATCCTCAACGGCCTGTTCCTTACGCAACTCATCGCCAATTTGCTGCTTTGCCTCTTCGTATGGGCGCACCGTCTGTGGGATAATCTCGCTTACCAATACGATGCGATGACCAAATCCATCCTTGATCGGAGCCGATGGTTTATCTTTTTCGAGTTTGAAAACCTCATCACCCAATGCCGGAGGAAGATCGGCTTTCGTGATACTGCCTAACCGCGTCACCTTTTCATCTTGTTTCGCAATTTCTTTAGCCACATCATTGAAATTTTTTCCATTTTTCAATTGTTGGTATGCCTTATCGGCATCTTCCTTGGTATTCAGTAATATTTGAAAGACGGTCCGTTTTTCGGGTTCGGTGAATTCATCAATGCGGTCGTTATAGTGTTGCTTGAGAACCTCGTCGTCGAGTTTGATCGATTTGGCCACTTCTCCAGGATCCACATGCACATATGTGACAGCGCGATATTCTGGTGCCGTAAAACGACCCTTGTTTTCGCGGTGAAATTTCGCCAGATCCGAGTCATTGGGCGGGGCAATTTTGACATTCGCCGCTGATACCTTAAAGGCATCCGCGCTGCGCTGTTCGGTCCGCCAACGATGTAGGTTGGCGATCAGCTTTTTCGAACCGGCGACGCCGGCGGCAACACTTTCAAGTAATTGCATTCGCGGAATTTCAGCCCGCCGCGCGATTTCATATTCTCTAAGCGTATAGCCGTTCTCACGCAAAAGCTGATCGAATTGGACAGTGCCAACTCGGCCGAAGCGCTCCCGTATATCGCGCTCAATGGCAGCTGTGCCTACGGCCAGACCAAGGTTGTCTGCAGCATGATCATAAACTGTTGCTGTTACAGTACGTTCCAGAACGTTTTCGAGCACACCAAAAAGCCTCGCTTGCTCTTCAGTAATACCGCGTCGGCGTAAGGTGTCGAGCTGGCGACGATACTGGCGCTCGATGGACTGCGCGGTGATCTCCTTATCGCCGACTTCCGCGACCACCGCCTGAACCGCACCTTGACCGAAAAAGTCGGTTGTACCCCATAACGCGAAACTCAAAATAAGCACGCCGAATAAGAGATAAACCAAAATCTTGGCAACGCCGTCGCGAATATTCTGCAACATGTCTGTGGTCCTTCAAGTACGGATCGCCCGAGGGCAGTTCGCACGATAGATAGCGTCGGTTGACCGCCACAACAAGTGTATTTGGTTCAACAATTCGTTTCCATCCATTAGGATGCGTGACGCCCGTATCTCCGCCGCAAACACTCATCCAGATGGAAATACCGTTATGACCTCATCCCGCCGCCCGCTCATCGCCGGCAATTGGAAAATGAATCTCGATCTTGCACAGGGAACCGCGCTTGCGAAAGCGGTGGCAAACTCTGCCTCGGACTACGAGTGTGAACTGCTGGTCTGCCCACCGGCGCTTTATTTGGCTTCGGTCGGACATGCGATTTCAGACAGTCCTGTCGGGCTCGGCGCGCAAGATTGTCACCCGCAGGAGAGCGGCGCCCATACCGGCGACATTAGCGCTGCCATGTTAACCGATTTGAATTGTACCTATGTAATTCTCGGCCATTCCGAACGCCGCGCGGACCATGGCGAACAAAATGACGATGTTGCTGCGAAGGTCTCTGCGGCATGGGCTCAAGGCCTCTGCGCCATAATCTGTGTCGGCGAAACTGATGCGGAACGCGACTCCGGCGAAACTTTACAGGTAGTCGCTGAACAAATCCGAGGTTCCGTTCCCAACGACGCCAACGCCACGAACACAGTAATCGCATACGAACCTGTTTGGGCAATCGGCAGCGGCAAGACGCCTACGCCGGACGATGTCGCGGAAGTCCATGGCGCGATGAGAGCAATGATCGGCGAAAAGGCCGGAAATGCAGCGGCAAATGACATGCGCATACTTTACGGAGGT
>PBKG01000010.1 GCA_002722095.1 Rhodospirillaceae bacterium | reverse complement strand
AAACTTATTGCTAACTTAATTTATAAATGGCGGAGGGAGAGGGACTTGAACCCTCGCAACCCTTTACAGGTTGACGGATTAGCAATCCGCTGCATTACCGCTCTGCCACCCCTCCGCATGAGAATCCGGGCGACGCGGACTCGCTAGCTGACAGGCAGCGCGCGCTTCCGCGCCTGTCAACGAAACTGGCAAGACGTGGCAAATTTGGCGCAGAATTAGAGGTTTATCCCGCCGAGACACGCCATCCCCTTCTCCACCGCGGGCCGCGCCATTAATTGGTCGAACCAGCGTTTGACGTTGGGATAGTCGGCGAGATCCGTGCGATGGCGGCCGTGGCGCTGCACCCAGGGTACGATCGCGATATCGGCGATGGAATACTCGTCGCCCGCGCAGAATTCGTTATCCGCGAGCCGGCCGTTCAGCACCCCATAGAGCCGATGGGTCTCGTTGACATAGCGCTCGATGGCATAGGGCACTTCTTCCTTCGCGCTGAGAAAATGATGTACCTGCCCCGGCATCGGCCCGAGGCCGCCCATCTGCCACATCAGCCATTCGAGGCACGCGATCCGTTTCCTCGGGTCGGCGGGGACAAGCTTGCCGGTTTTCTCCGCGAGGTAGATCAAGATCGCCGCACTTTCGAAGACCGAGACCGCTTCGCCATCGGGCCCGTCCGGATCGATAATCGCGGGAATGCGATTGTTCGGCGAAATCTTCAGAAAATCCGGCTCGAATTGTTCGCCCTTGCCGATATTGACCGCTTTCTCTTCATAGGGGAGGCCCAGCTCCTCCAACATGATGGAAATTTTACGGCCGTTCGGTGTCGCCCACAGATATAACTCGATCGTCATGATTGCAGATCCTCCCCAAATACATCGCGCCAGGTACGGTGCCTGACCTCTGGCATGTTTCGGCGGGGATGCTAGACTGCTGCCCGGCCAAAAACCACTAAATTCATTTTTTGGGCCAGCAGGGGGAATATAGCCATGGCGGCATACGTCATTGCCGATATCACGGTCACCAATCCGGAACGCTACAAGGATTACACGAGCCAAACGCCGGCGACGGTCGAAAAATTTGGCGGCAACTTCATTGTGCGTGGTGGCGATGTCACGGTAGTGGATGGCGACTGGGAACCGAAACGCCTAGTGATCATCGAGTTCCCAAATATGGCGACCTTAAAGAAGTGGTACAACTCGAAGACCTACCAAAAAATCGCCAAAATCCGCGAAGAAGCATCGACGGGCTCGTTTATCTTTGTCGACGGTGTTTAACGCTCCACCTATTGGGTAAGGTATCGAGTAGGTCGCAGCTCTTGCCCTTTCGCATATAATCGCTAGGATTTTACGCGCAAAACGCGATAAGCGATTCTGGGAGGAAATTCATGCGGGCCGCGCGCCTTTGGGTCCTGTTGCTGTTGATCACTGGTTGCCAAACGTCGATCGGGGAGCAATCGACACAAACCACCAATACCTCAACCGGGTCGGATGGTGAGACGATACGGCTATCGGACAACACGCGCGATGCACTCGACTACTACCTTCGAACCGCTGTCAAAGGGGCGTTTGTCGCTGCGGGCTATGGCTCGGCCGGCTTCATTCGACATTGCGTCAACAACAAGAAGTGCGAAAAATCCAACTCGGAGTTGGCGGAAGGCCTTGTTGCGGATTGCAAAGCTAAGAAAAAATACAAAGACAGCTGCCAGTTGATCGCCGTCGGGAAGGAAATCGTCTGGCAGGGGAGCATTCAGAACGCACCTGATCGCTTGATCGCACAGGATGACACGCAAAGTCGATTTAAACCGCTCGCCATTCCGAAGGACTGGCAACCGCTTGAACGCAAACTAGAGTCCTATGCGCCCGGCACGGTCGTAAGCGGAAAATTTTTCGAATTCGACGGACATCGAATTCCACTGCCCGAAGGTCAGTGGCAAATTATTGCACGAGACAAACGAACCGTCCGATGGGCAAAACAAAATATCGATCTCCATCTAATTCACGAAGTACTTCTCGCCGACATTAGAAATAATAAAGTCAATAATGTCATCTATTTTGATTCAAAAGTCGCAAGTTTACTTCCAATATATAAGTATAATCTTTATAAATACTGCAGTAATAAATCTAACCATGTCTCAAAGATATTTGTGAATAATACAAAAAACCAAGAATGTTACTATGTCTCGGTCGGGCGAATATTTGTGAAGAATGGAAAACGTATTTGGCAGTTAGGTAAATCGTACCTGGAGGAGCAAGGGGTCGAAGTGCCTTCTTGGACTTCAGGTTCCAGTTACCGGTTTGCAATAAAAAACGATTGGCTGAATATCCAGTTTCATCGAAACCTCGAAACAGAAGGATTTACGCTGTCGGATAATGTCGTTCGGACGTTGCTTGCCTGGCTGAAATCAACAGTAAAAGACGACGAACGTAAGTCAGCATATATCGCCAAAATCGCCGAATGGTCCAAGGAATGGCACCAGAAATTCAAGGCTGCGTTTGGACGTCCCGTTCCTGGCGCATCTATTTAGTCTTCCGATAACGCGACAATCGAATACCAGATTTGCCGATTGGTCCTGCACGACAAACCCTCCGTCCGAGTACACAAACATTTCTCTTGCAATTCAAACGCGTGCAATTAGGCTTTTAAAAAATCAATAAATCATACAATCGGGGAGGTTATTTTCATGCGATTTTTGGCGATTTTGGTGGTTCTGACACCATTCTTGGCAGCTTGCAAAACATCAACTATCGGCAGCGCTCCGATGAATACCGGCGCGCCGAACGAGCAACTGAGATTAACGGATTCGGCACGAGACCTTTTCGGGCAATATTTGCGGCAGAACTACACGCGCGCGTTTGCGGTCAATAAGACCGGCAAAATCGGGATCGAAGCGAATTGCGGCAAAAACAAACAATGCGGCAAGACATCGGAGGAACAAGCACAGGTATTAAGGCAGCAGTGCAGAACTACATTTAGAAAAATAGGCTGCAAATTTCTCGCGGTCGGCGATCAAGTCGTCTGGCAGGGGACGATCGTGAATGCCCCCGGTGAATTGATTGGCACGGATCCGCGATTTACCGAAGTCGAACTGCCGAAAGAATGGCGACAATTCGATGACAAACTAAAATCAATGACCATCGGCTCAAGCCACGAGAACCATTTCACATTCGATGGACACAAAGTTCCGTTGCCGCAAGGTCAATGGATTCTTGTCGCAACCGATAACCGAATCAGCCGGTCGGCCAAACATGATATCGATTATGGGCTGTCGCAACAGGCCATGCTTGCTCAAATCCATAAGGGTAAAGTTGACCGCTTATTATATGTTTTCACAAGTGTAAACAGATTGTTGGCAACAAAAAGAAAGCGTGACTACAGAACTTGCAATAAAAAACGTAATTTCTCGTCGGTAAATGTAGTAAATAATAAAGTAAATCAAGATTGTTACTATACTTACATTGCCGATATATTCACAAAGGGCAAAACCAGACTGATCCTTCGGGCGAAAGATTACTTTAAGACTAATAATCTCGCGCTCCCATCTTTGTTCGCCGCCACCGGTTATCGTTTTGGTAATCGGAGCGATTGGCTGACCTTACGCATCTACAAAAATTTAGAGAGCGATGGATTTGTTATTCCGGTCAGCCGCAAAAGGGCAGCGATCGCCTGGAACAAAAACACCGTAGCGGAGGACGAGGAAAAATCCGCCTACATGCGACGGATCGCCGATTGGGCGAAAAAATGGCATCCGAAATTCCGTGCTGCGTTTGGCAAACCTATCCCCGGTTCGACCAGTTGACGCGAACGCACCCCTAAGCCGCTTTGGAACCTTTGCCGCCCGGGAGCTTCGCCCGACCCCAATTGATGATACCCCCTTCGAGGATAATTTCGGTTTGCCGTGGCGAAAGTGCATGGCTGACCGGTATCTGCAAATCCTTGTCCTTGACCGAAAGCGTCAGTTTGGTGCCGCCGGCAATAGCCTCCCGGGCATTTTCCAGAATTAGCACATCGCCCTGGTTGATTTTGTCGTAATCCGACGGTTCGTCGAATGTGACCGGCAGCAATGCACCGTTGATCATGTTTTGCCAGAAAATGCGCGCGAAACTTTTGGCGATAACGATTTTCAGGCCAAGATATTGCGGCGCCAGCACCGCATGGACCCGGCTCGACCCCTGACCGAAATTGTCTCCGCCGACCCACAAATGTCCACCTGCCTCTTTTACCGCAAAGGCGCGCTCGGCCAACGTGGGGTCGTCCCGCATAAGCGTAAATTCAGCGGTTTTTTGAATGTTCGAGCGGAACGGCAGCACCTGCGCTCCTGCCGGTGCCAGGGCGTCTGTGTCGATATTATCCCCGAGCTTGATCAGCACCGGTAGTTCGATACGTTCCGGGAACGGGTCGACTTCCGGAAGCGGTGCCGTGTGGTCGCCTTTGACGATTTTTATGCGCTTGGCTTCCTCGATCGGGATCGGCTTGACCAGCGCATCCGGCAACGAAATCCAATTATCCGGCTGTTTTACCTTCGGGTACTCGATTCCAAGCTCGCGAGGGTCGGTAATCTCACCCTTGATCGCCCCCGCGGTTACCGTCTCCGGACTGCAGAGCCAGACCTGATCGCCCTTGACGCCGGAGCGCCCCGGGAAATTACGCGGCGTCGTGCGCAAACTATTGGCGCCGCTTGCCGCCGCCTGTCCCATGCCCATGCACCCGTTGCAGCCCGCCTGATGCATACGTGCACCGAAAACGATCAAATGCGCCAAAAGGCCTTGATCGAGCAGATTGGTCAGCATCTCCCGCGACGTTGGATTGACGTCGTAGGACACCTCGTCCGATTTTGTCTGGCCTTCCACCATCATCGCGGCGACCGCGAAATCGCGATAGCCGGGATTTGCCGAAGAGCCGATATACCCTTGAGAGATTTTTTCGCCGGCGCATTCGCGTACCGGTACAACATTACCCGGGCTTGAAGGCTTAGCAATCAACGGTTCGAGCGCGGACATATCGATGGCATCGTGGAGATCGTAAGTCGCGCCTTCGTCAGCAATAATTTCGGTGAAGACATCGCCCCGCCCCACCGATTCCAGATAATTTTTCACTTCCTTGTCGGCCGGGAACACCGATGTGGTCGCACCGAGTTCCGCCCCCATATTGGCGATCACATGGCGATCCATGGCGCTCAAAGTGTCGAGACCCGGTCCGTAATACTCGATGATGCGACCCACACCGCCTTTCACGCCATGACGGCGCAGCATTTCAAGAATGACGTCTTTGGCGCTAACCCAATCGGGCAATTCGCCGGTAAGCTCAATGCCCCAAATTTTCGGCATCACGATCGAGATCGGCATTCCCGCCAACGCCATCCCCACCTCGATCGATCCCGTTCCCATGCCCAACATTCCCATTGAGCCCGCAGAACAGGAATGGCTGTCACCGCCGATCAACGTCGCACCGGGCCGCCCCAATCTTTCCATATGCACCGGATGGCTAATACCGTTCCCGGCTGGGCTGTAGTGCATTCCGAACCGTTGGCAGATGGTTTTGAGAAAGTGATGATCTTCAGCCGCGCGATTGTCCGCTTGCAGCAAATTATGATCCACGTACTGGCAAGCGACTTCCATCTGAATACGGTCGATATCGAGCGCTTCAAGCACCAACGCCGTCGGTAAACCGAGCGTATCCTGACAAAGCCCATGGTCGATCGTGAGCGAAATTTCCTCGCCCGGCACCATTTCGCCAGCAACGAGATGTGCCTCAATCAGCTTCTCCGCCACATTCATCTTCGATTTAGTGGCCATCAGTCTCTCCCCCTGATTCTCCCTCGCTACTGATATCTCACGAAGCAGGCTGCACGGACAAGCTCAAGATACCAGCTTCAGCTCCATGATTTTGCCTGTTAAGGACGATCGATGCCCCCAATCGCCCCATATTTTAAAAATTCGGCGCTTACTATAGTGTCGCGGCTTACAACAGGTCGCCAAAAACGACGCATAGGGGGGTACACCAATGAGCGCCAATCCGACCGAACTACTCGCCCGTTTCGCAGCCAACGCGAAATATGAAGATTTGCCCGACAAGGCGCTCGACCTCGGCCGATCCTCATTGCTGGATGCATCCGGCGTTGGCCTCGCGGGGTCCGCGTCGAAAGGCGCTGCGGCACTGAACGGAGTGCTTTCTGCCTATGCGACCGAGGATGGCTGCCCGGTTATTGGCAGCGATCTCAAACTCCCTGCACCCTTCGCGGCAATGGCCAACGGCAATACGGTACACGCGGACGATTTCGACGATACGCTGCGCGCCGATCCCCTGGCCAAAGGCTATCACGGCGCCACCCATCCCACCGGCCCGCTCCTTTCCGCCCTCCTCTCGCTCACCCATACCCGCAAGACATCGGGCAAAGAGTTTCTGATCGCCTACCATGTGGGCGTCGAATTCATGGCGAAAATCAATTCCGCCTTGGGTCCCCGTTCCTTTGCCTCGGGCTTCCACCCGACCGCAATCATGAGTGCGTTCGGCGCTACCGCTGCCGCCGCCAAGCTGAAAGGCCTCGACGAGGAGACTCTTGCCACCTCGATCGGAATCTGCGCGAGCCATGCCTGCGGGCTCAGGGCAAATTTCGGCTCGATGATGAAACCCTACCATCCGGGACACGGCGCTATGTCCGGCCTGCTGGCCGCGGAAATGGCCGGAGGTGGCTTCACCGCATCGGCAGATGCCATGGGAGGCCCGATCGGCTTTCTCAATGCCTATGGCGGCAGCATCGACATGGCACCACTGGAACGGCTCGGAGATCCTTGGGCCATCGTCGACCCCTCTATCTGGATTAAGCCCTACCCGTCGGGCAACCTTACGCACCCGGCAATGAGCAATCTCCGGCGCTTCCTCGAAGAAAACGATGCCAAGCCGGAAGAGGTCGAAAAACTCTCGATCCAGACCAAGCAATCGATTTACGACACGCTTATTCACCATCACCCGAAAACCGGGCTGCAAAGCAAATTCTCCATGGAATTCTGCCTGGTGAAAATCCTGATCGACGGCTATTTGGGCCTCGACGATTTCTCCGACGAGGTGGTACAGCGCCCCGAAATCCAGGCTATGTTAGCCAACACCAAATACACCTCCTTCCCGGACGACGAAGGCAAAGCAAAGGGTTACGAGAACTACACCACTTTGGTCACTTTCACGCTCAAGGATGGACGCGAATTCACCGAGCGCGCGGATTACGGTAAAGGCAGCCATCTCGACCCGATGACCTATGAGGAGGTCGCCGACAAGGCACGCGGCTGTGCCGACTATAAGGGCTGGCCGAAGGATAAGTTCGACGCCTTGGTCGATGGCTGGGCCCGAATCGACGACATCGAAGATGTGCGAGACGTAACCCAACATTTATTCCCCTAAAGGAGGATTCCCATGCCGATCGATCTCGACGAAAAACCGATCTTCATCGTCGGCCAAGAGCGTTCGGGCTCGACGCTGGTCATGGCCATGCTTGGCTGCCACAGCCGCCTCGCCGTCCCCGAAGTGGCATGGTGGTACCCGCGCTTCCGCGGCTATCTCCACACCTTCGGCGATCTCAGCAAAGAGGAAAACCTGCGGGTGCTCGCGGACGAAATGGTATTCGGGCTGCGAAATCCGTTCTGGGGTATGCCGACGAACCCCGCCACCATCGTCGACGAGTTGATGGGCGAGCTCAAAGAAAAGAGCTTTGCCGGCATCTACTGCGCCATGTTCGAGCGTTACGCCAAATGGGTCGATAAACCGCGCTGGGGCGAGAAAACTCCGAATAATCTCTATTTCTGCAAAGAAATCCTTGAGGACTTTCCTGGCGCCAAATTCATCTGCGTCACTCGGGACGGGCGCGACATGTCGGTCGACTGCATGCAAGCGGATTTCGGCCCGACCAATATTTTCGTTGCCGCCGAGAACTGGGCCCATAGCCAGGCCGAGGCACAAAGCCTCCGCAAGCATTTTCCCGCCGAAACCTGGCTCGACGTTCACTATGAAGATTTGGTGCGCGAACCGGAAAAACTGTTGCGCGAGGTCTGCGTCTTCTTGGATGAAGAGTACGAGCCCGCCATGCTCGATTTTCACCAAAGCCCGATCGCGCAAGCACGCGGCAAGCTTCGCGACCACAAGCCCCTCGGCCGGCCGGTCACCGACGAGTTCATCGGCATGTATCGGGATAAGCTCAGCCTGTTCGAGCAACGCATTTATGCGGGCGTCGCGGGTGAGGTCCATAAGGCCGAAGGCTACGATCTCGAGACCGAGCCACTGGTGGTCGACGAGGCGGAGGCGGCGCGCTATCGCGATCAGGACGACTGCTTCCGTGCCGCCCAACTCGCGGCTCCCGGAGGTAGAGTAGTGATGGAGAGTTACCACGACTGGGTCATCGATCAGCGTGAGGCGCGGCGGCAGAAGGGCATATGGAGCGAGGCCGACCAACCCGCCGGCGGCCTCCATGAAGACCCATTCGAAGATCACATTACAGGCGTGCGCGCGCCGAGAGACTGGAAAGAACGCCTCGCGCTGAAACGCCAATATACCGGCGTCGGCGCTGTTTAGAGGGCACTGATCGGGGAGCATACCGTGAGTGAGAATCCGCTGGACGCCAACAGTGACGATCACGTCCGCCTCAGCATTGAGGATGCGGAGACACTCGGCGAGCAGGCCCTTGAGAGCTTAGGTTTTACGCCCGAAGAAGCCCGTATCATAGCCACCCATTTGATCGATGCCGCGATGTGCGGCTACGCCTTCGCCGGCTTACCCCGAATATTGGTGATCGCAGACCGGCCGGAAATCAAACAGCCCCGTACCCCAATCACTATCGTCAAAGAGACACCGGTTTCCGCTCTGCTCGACGGGGGAAACCATGTGGGCTACGTGGCAATTGCGCGGGCAGCCGAAGTTGGCATCGAAAAAGCGAGCGAAATGGGCGTCGCACTGATCGGGATGCAAAATTGCTGGTACGGCGGTCGAGCCACGCATTATCTGGAAAAGATCGGTCGAGCCGGGTTCGGCGCCATTTACGCCGTCAGCAGTAACCCGACAGTTGTTCCGCCGGGCGCGCGCCAGAAAGCCTTGGGCACTAACCCGCTGGCTTTTGTCCTGCCGGGCAAAATCGACCCGCTCATCTTCGACATGGGAACCGCGTCGGTGATGTCCGGCGAAGTCTTGATGAAAGCATTTCTCGGCGAGGATTTCGCTGAAGTTTGCGGTATCGACGGCGATGGCGCCCCGACCCGCAATGCCGACGATCTGCTGAAGGGCGGCGTTTATCCATTCGGCGGTCATAAGGGCTACGGATTATCGCTAATGGTGCAAGCGCTCGGCCTCCTCGGCGGGGCGCGATTCAAAAACGGCGCGGTCAGCGATTTCGGCTACTTCATTGTCGTCTTTGACCCTGAACTCCTGATGCCGGCCGGGCAGTTCCAGAACGAGCTCGACGAGCTGCTGACAAAAATCAAAAATCTTCCCAAGCAACCTGGCGAAACCGAAATCCGCATCCCCTCCGAGCGCGGCTTCCGCGAACGAGAAATCCGCCGCAAGCAGGGTATCCTGGTCAGCAAACGGATACATGAACGTTTGTTGAGCATGATTTGACCGGTAAAAACGGATAAATCCATGACCGCCACCTTCTCCGAGGGCACCGCTCCTCCCCGCATCGCCGTCATCGATTTGGCGCGCGGGATCGCGGTCTATTTTATGGCGCTTTACCATCTCGCTTGGGATCTAAACGATTTTCAATTCACCGACTTTGCGCTCTTTAGCGATCCGTTCTGGCTCGGCGCGCGGACGGCGATCTTGGCATCGTTTCTGTTTCTGGCAGGGCTTTCCATGGTGCTGGCAGCGGGCCGTGGGCGAGGCTGGTCGGCCTTTTGGCGGCGATGGACCGCGATCGTGCTTGGTGCCGGATTGGTTTCGCTCGGAACCTATTTCATCTTTCCACAAGCATATGTGTTCTTCGGCGTGCTCCATTGCATCGCGGTCGCCAGTCTTTTGGTGCTGCCCTTCCTCACGCTGTCCTTCTGGTATGCCTTGGCGGCAGGCATTGCCGTCTGGACCTTGCCACATTTGGTCGGCAATCGAATTTTCGACCATGACTGGCTGCAATGGATCGGCTTCGTTACTCGCATGCCCGAAAGCGTGGATTACGTACCGATCTTCCCCTGGGCCGGGGTCATGCTGTTAGGCATCGCCTACGGCAACTGGCGGGCGGAACGCCCAACCGGGCCGGTTTCCGAATGGCAGCCGGTAAAAGGGATTGGCGCCATGACCGCTTGGGTGGGCCGACACACGCTGGTGATCTATATTCTCCATCAGCCGCTGCTGGTCGGATTGGTGTGGCTGGCAGCGCAAATCGTCAGGTGAGGAAATGCCATGCGTACGATCAATGTCCGTGTTCATCCGTTAGCAGAGACGCCGCCTCAGGAAGAGCAACTTGCTTGGGCACTGGCCGACTGCGCCGCCGACAAGGCACCTATCGACGACAAAGCGGCGGAAATGGCTGCCTGCCGGGTAATCGACAATGCAGCGGTTGCGTATGCCGCGATAAATATTGATTCCGTAGCTGCAGCCAGAGCTGAAGCGCTCGCCCACCCGCGCCCGGACGGCGCCGCACTTTTCGGCCTCTCCTCTCTGGTAGCCGTCCATTGCGAATGGGCGGCCTGGGCCAACGCGACGGCAGTGCGCGAGCTCGATTTCCATGACAGTTTTTTCGGCGCCGACGTAGCCCATACGGGCGATACCATGTCCGGCGTGCTTGCGGTCGCCCAACAGTTGGGCTGCGACGGCGCGGCACTGCTGAAAGGCATACTAACCGCCTACGAAACCCAAATCGCACTCGCGCACAATATTCCCTTGGCCGCAAGCAAGCTCGACCATCCGGCTCATATTGTACCCGCCGTGGTTTGCGGTATCGGCGCAATGCTCGGGCTCGAGGCGGACGTGATCCATCAGGCGGTACAACACGGCGTCCAAGTGAGCGCGGTTACCGGCCAGGCAAGGCGCGGCGAGATCACCAGCTGGAAAGCCAATGCACCGGGGCACTCCTCGATGCTCGCAATCCATGCGGTCGACCGGGCCATGCGCGGCGAACGCAGCCCCGGCCCGATCTATGAAGGCGATTTCGGATTTCTGGCAGCCTATGTGAATGAGGCGCCTGACGGCTATGACGTCATGCTGCCCGAAGCGGGCGAGCCGAAACGGCGTATTCTCGAGACCTACACCAAGGAACACGCCGCAGGGTATCACGGGCAAGTACCGATCGATCTTGCATTCAAGATGCGCGATCAATTGGACAAGCTGGACGAGATCGAAAGCATCGTCCTCAAGACCAAATACAAAACCCATATGATGATGGGCGCCGGTGCCGGCGACGATGCGAAATGGGACCCTAACGCCTCCCGCGAAACGCTCGATCATAGTGCGATGTACTGCTTCGCGGTCGCACTCGAAGACGGCACCTGGCATCACGAGAAAAGCTATGCGCCCGAACGCGCCCAACGGCCTGAGACCGTGACCCTTTGGCAAAAGGTCACCACGGTCGAAGATCCGGAATGGACGGAGCGTTATAACGACCGCGCGCCATTGGAGAAGGATCATGGTATGCGCGCGGTGGTCACCTATAAGGACGGCACGGTTATCGAAGATGAAATGGCCGTGCCCAACGCGCACCCGCGCGGCGCCCGCCCTTTCGGTCCCGCGGAATACGAACAAAAATTCCGCACTTTGACCGACGGAATCGTCGAATCTCCGGAAACGGATCGGTTCATCGTGGAGGCAGGGCGTTTGCAGGATCTCACGGCGGATGAGTTGCGGACATTGTTGCCGACCGTTCCCGACGGCACCCTCACCAACGCAGTGCGTGACGACAAAGGCATTTTCTAGGCCGCATCGGTGCTTTAGGCTCCGCCCCGATGATCAAAAATCCAAACCTAGCTCAAATCTCCAAGCGGTTGCGTGAAGCCTTTCGCTCCCGTCCCCTAACGGCTTGGGGCATTGCTGTCTTTAGCTTTTGCTTGATCTTGAGTTTTGCGGTCGACCCCTGGCTTACGCCTTGGATCAAATCCCAAGTTTCGGAAAATCAAAGTGTTTACTGGCGAACCATTACCGACTTCGGCCGCGCCGGAACCTATATCGTGGGCTCTCTCATTTGTTTCATAATTTTCGCTCTGTTGGCGCTTAGAGACCCCGACCGAACGAGCCGTTTTCGTGTCGGCGCCCGTAATTCGCTATACGTGTTTCTCACCCTCGTCAGCTCGGGAATTGCCATCAATTTGATGAAATTCGTGATCGGCCGACAGCGCCCTAAGGCTATGTTTGAGAATGATTTTTATGGTCTAATTCCGTTCAATACTCACCATGCGATGAATTCGTTCCCATCGGGCCATTCGCAGACCATTTGGGCACTTGCGATGGCGTTGATTTTCCTTTTCCCCCGCTTCGCACCGCTTTGCATCGTAGTTGCGATCTTAATCGCCCTGAGCCGGGTCGTGCTGACAGTACATTTCCTGAGCGATGCCATTGCCGGCGCCTTTGTCGCCATCGTCGCGGCCGTACTCTTGAAACGTTACTATCTCGATAAGGCGCCCGCAGACAGTTTGACCGGCATCAGCGCCGCGGATGCCAAAATCGAGCGATTCGGAATATCCTTTACCCGCTGGTTCGCGGAAATTCGCTCCCATCGCCCAATCGTAGAAGCACCGGCGGAAGGCGATACACCCGCGTCGGGCAACACAAAAAACATTCCCATCCGCCGAAAATCAACGCACGAGGAATCTTCCCAATGACCGGTACCATCACTCTGTTCGAGAATTTTCGCGCGCTGTTTTACACCCCTTTCTATCTGGCCTTCGAAATTGGTGCTTTCGAGGCCGAAGGCGTGTCGGTGGAAATGGGAGCATCGGATACACCGGGCGAAGGTGCGAAAGCATCGCTCCAGCGCGACGATGCGGTCTCCTGGGGCGGGCCGATGCGGGTGATGCATCTACACGATCAAGACCCCGCATGTGAACTGGTCTGCTTTTGCGAAGTGGTTGGCGGCGACCCGTTTCAAATCATCGGCAATCGAGCAAATGCAGACTTTGATTTTGCAGAGCTTCAGGAAGTGCGCTTCGGTAATTTCATCGAGGCGGTGACTCCCTGGCTTTGCCTACAAGAAGATTTGCGACGCGCCGATATCGACCCGGACAGCCTGAACCGCACTTCTGAAAATACGGTGCCGGAGAATATGGAGGCATTTCGGGAGGGAAATTTGGATGCGGTACAGGTGCTCGAGCCCTATGCGGAAATACTAATCCGCGACGGTGCCCACCTTTGGTACCAGGCCGCATCACGAGGACCCTGCGCCTATACCAGTTTTTACGCGCCCAAGCCGATGCTAACGGCGCGCGCAGACCAACTGAAAGCGATGACCGAGGCGATGGCGAAGACACTTAAGTGGGTACATACCCACACGCCAACCGAACTGGCGGCGGCTGTAACGCCCTATTTCCCCGACTTTAGTGCCGAGCTCATGGCAGCAGCCCTCGACCGTTATCAGCAGGCTGGCATTTGGAACCAGACGCCATATCTCAATCAACAGGGCTTCGAACGGTTGCGCGCAGGTCTTTTGTCCGGCGGCCTAATCAGCCGCGAAATCCCGTATGATGAGATTGCCGACATGAGGTTCGTCGAGCAGGATTAATCCAAAAACAGGGAGGTACAAATGGGGTCCCCGGTCGTACATTTTGAAATTCACGCCACCGATCGCAAGGAGCTAAAGGGCTTCTACCAGGATTTATTCGGGTGGAAGATCAAAGACAATAACCCGCTCGGCTACGGTCTGGTGGATACCGATGCGGAAAATAAGGGTATCGGCGGCGGGCTCTACGAGGGCGAGCACGCTCCCGGTGTCCTCGTCTATGTTGAAGTCGATGATCCTGAATCCTATCTCGACAAAGTCGAGGAGATGGGTGGCGAGATCGTGGTTCCCGTCACCGAAATTCCGGGAATGGTCACATTCGCGGTCTTCGAGGACCCACAAGGAAATAAAATGGGATTGGTAAAGACGGGCTAGCGCAATGCCCAGCGTCGTCACCCAGCTCATTGGCCGCGCCGTCGAGCTCCGCGATGGCGAACTCAGGGCGTTACTGCTCGGGTTTGGCTATTTTTTCTGCTTACTCTGCAGCTATTACATCCTGCGTCCGCTCCGCGACGAGATGGCGCTGCAGGTCGGCTACGAACATTTCCAGCTTTTGTTCACGGGCACCTTTTTCGCCATGCTGTTGGCATTACCGCTTTATGGCTGGCTGGTGGGACATTTTCCAAAACGCCGGATCGTACCGATCGCGAATTTATTCTTCGTCGCCAATATCATTGGCTTCTGGCTGCTTCTGCTGATCAACCCCGAAGGCGCAGCCCGGAAATACGTTGCGGGCGGCTTTTTCATCTGGGTCAGCGTTTACAATCTTTTCGTGGTTTCGATTTTCTGGAGCCTGTTGGCCGACCTGTTCCGCGAGGAACAAGGCAAACGTCTGTTTGGATTTATCGCTGCCGGCGGAACCGCCGGCGCCCTGCTGGGCCCTATGATCACGATCCAGCTCGCGGAACCGCTTGGTCCGGTACATCTGCTGCTTATCTCGACCGCTTTTCTGCTGCTGGCGACGTATTTCGCGAGCGCGATGGGTCGTTCGGCAGCCGAATTCAATAAAGACTCCGCCAAAACGAAGGACCAAGTGATTGGTGGCAATCCGTTTGCCGGTGCCATTGAGACCATGCGCTCGCCTTTCTTGTTGATGATCGCCCTTTACATCTTGCTGCTCACCGCCACCAACACGGTGTTGTATTTTCAACAAGGCGAAATCGTCTCGAAAGCGTTTACCGATTCCGCCGAGCGCACCCGGTTTTTCGCTACCATCGACCTGATCGTGAGCCTGCTCACCATAGGTATCCAAATCTTCGGCACCGGACGCATTCTCACTAAGCTCGGGCTCGGCTTTGCGTTGGTCGCACTACCGGTGATCACCTTGTTCGGCTTCGCTGCCTTAATGGTGAGTCCCGTGCTCGGGATCGTTGTCGCCGTGCAGTCGATACGCCGCGCAAGCGACTTTGCGCTCGCCATTCCGGCCCGCGGCGTGTTGTTCACCACTGTCGATGAAGAAGCCAAATACAAAGCAAGGAACTTCCTCGATACGGTTGTGTTCCGCGGCGGAGACGCGGCTTTCGGCTGGGTCTATCACGGCTTTAAGGCCACCGGACTGGACCTGACCTCAATCGCCGCTATTTGTTTACCTATCAGCGCGCTTTGGGCCTTTGGTGGCCACCGGCTTGGGAAAGCGCATCAGAAACGTGTCGAAAGCAATGGCAAGTAAGGGAGGCCCCGACATGCCTGATTTCACCGAAGTTTCCCGCAAAAATTTTCTCAAACTCGCGAGCGCTTCGGGGCTAGCAATTGGATTGAGGAGCGTACCAACCCTCGCTGCCCAGCCCATCGCTAGTCGCAAAATACCCAAGACGGGCGAGCCAATGCCGGTGATCGGCGTCGGTACAGCGCGCGTGTTCGATATTTCGCCCACCGACGAGGCGGACATGGCGATCCGGGAAAAAGTACTCAACATTCTTTTTAACGGTGGCGGCAAAATGGTCGATACCGCCCCCTCCTACGGACTCGCCGAAGATGCTGTCGGTGTGTTGTTCGAGCGTATGAAGGCACGCGACAAGGCTTTCCTGGCGACCAAAGTACGCACAACGGGAGAGGCGGAAGGCATCGCCGAAATGGAAGAGAGCTTCAAATATCTCCGCACCGACAAGATCGATTTGATGTACGTCCATAATCTCCGCGATACCAAGACCCAGATCAAAACCATACGTAACTGGCGGGAAAAGGGCCGCCTCCGATATCTGGGCGTCACCCATTTCAAAATGCGGGCCATGGATAAGCTGATTCAGACTGTTGAGCAGGAGCCGATGGACTTCGTACAAATGAAGTATTCGCTTAAAAACCCGGACGCCGCGGAGAAGCTGTTTCCGCTCTGCCAGGAAAAGGGCGTGGCTGTCGTGATCAACCGAGCTTTCGAACGTGGCAAGATGTTCCGAGCCGTAAAGGGCAAGAAGCTTCCTGAATGGTCAGTCAAAGAGCTCGATTGCAAAAGCTGGGCGCAGTTTTTCCTGAAATTTGCCCTCGGCCACCCGGCGGTAACTTGCGTCATCCCCGGGACGGACAAGCCGGAATATATGATCGACAATTTGGGCGCAGGTCGGGGCCCGATGCCCGATGCAAAACAATCGAAGAAAATGATCGACTATTGGCGGAGTCTGTAGAAATGACTGATTTCAACCGAAAGGAATTCCTCAAATTGACCACCGCGACGGCCCTGGGTACCAGCCTGCCGGCCATGCCTGCGTTGTCAGCAAAGAAGATCCGCACCAAGAAAATTCCCAAAACCGGCGAGGAGTTGCCAGTGATCGGCGTTGGTACGTCCCGCGTTTTCGACATACGCGACGAGCCCGATGCGTTTCCGAGCCGGGAAGAAGTTTTGCGCCTTCTGTTCGAGGCCGGCGGCAGCGTCATCGATTCTTCGCCCATGTATGGCAGTGCCGAAGGGGTGGTCGGCGACCTGCTGGCCAAAATGGGAGACCGCGCCAAAGCCTTCATCGCAACCAAGGTCTGGACCGATGGGCAGCGGGAAGGCATCGCCGAGATGAACGAGAGCTTTTCGCTGTTCAAAACCCAGAAGATCGACCTGATGCAGGTCCACAATCTGGTCGACACCCGAACCCAGCTCAAAACCATGCGGGCCTGGAAAGACGAAGGTCGGTTTCGCTATCTCGGAATTACCCATTACGTTCCCGAAGCCATCGACGACGTGATCGCGGTGATCGAGCGGGAACCGTTGGATTTTCTGCAAATGATGTATTCGTTGGATGAGCCGGAAGCCGCCAACCGCCTGTTACCGCTTTGCCAGGAAAAAGGCATTGCCTTCCTCGCCAATCGCCCATTTGCGCGCGGCAGCCTCTTTCGTATGACGCGCGGCCTGGAACTACCCGGGTGGGCCAAAGAATTCGGCATCGACAGCTGGGCGCGATTTTTCCTTAAATTCGTTATCGCCCATTCGGGCGTCACCTGCGCCATCCCCGGCACCGACAAACCGAAATACATGACCGACAATTTAGGGGCCGGCTACGGCCCGCTACCGGACGCGAAGATGCAAGCGAAGATGCTGAAATTCTATCGCAGCCTCTAACGCGATGATTACCCGCTCAATCCCCGCCACCGGCGAGCAAATTCCCGTCATCGGGCTCGGCACCTGGCAAGGTTTCGATATCGGCAGCGATCCCAGCGAGCGCGCCGGCCGGGAAGCGGTGCTGCAAACATTGTTCGACGGTGGTGGGACCGTCGTCGATTCCTCGCCCATGTATGGCCGCGCGGAAGGGGTCGCCGGTGATCTATTGGAAAAGATGGATGCTCACGGCAAAGCATTCATCGCGACCAAGGTGTGGACCACAGGCGAAGCCGCGGGCATCGCCGAAATGGAAACGTCGTTTCGGCTTTTCAAAACCGACAAGATCGATCTGATGCAGGTTCACAATTTGGTCGATCTCGACACCCAGATGCGGACCATGGGCAACTGGCGGGAGGCAGGCCGGTTTCGCTATCTCGGCATAACGCACTACACCGAAGGCGCCATACCGTCGGTGATCGACGCGATGGACCGCCATAAGGTGGATTTCCTGCAAATGGTCTACTCGCCGGTCGAACCGAAAGCCGCCGAACGCCTTCTCCCCTACTGCCAGGACAATGGCATTGCCTTTCTCGTCAACAAGCCACTTGGCGGACGCGGTGTGATTTCGCGGCTTATTGGAAAGCCGCTCCCCGAATGGGCAGAACAGGAACTCGGCATTTCGAGTTGGGGGCAATTCTTCCTCAAGTTCGTGATCGCTCATCCGGCAATCACCTGCGCCATTCCCGGGACATCCAATCCATCGAACATGGCCGACGATCTCAAAGCTGCCGAAGGGCCGCTGCCGGACAGCAAGCAGCAGCTGGCGATGATGGAATACTTGCGCACGCTATAACGGTAGCGGTCGTCTATGCTAAAATTCCGCTCAAACATGGGGAGGAATAATCATGGCTGATACCAAAGACGGCCTGATCGCGGTCGTGAAGCGCGATTGTCCCACCTGCGAGCTGGTGGCGCCGGTCTTGAAACGCCTTCAGGACACCGGAACGCCGATCACCATCTATTCCCAGGACGATCCGAGCTTTCCCGAAGCGACCGGAGGCGCCATCGACGATACCTCGCTCGAGCAAAGCTTTCGTCACGATATCGAATTCGTACCCACCCTGATCCGCCAGGACGGTGGCAAAGAGTCGGATCGCGTATTCGGCTGGAACCGCGAGGAATGGGAGAAGTTCACCGGCATTCAGGGGCTCGGCGAAGGCCTGCCGGAAAACCAGCCCGGCTGCGGTTCGAAGTCACTAGAACTCGGCATCCCAGAGCAACTCCAGGCCCGCTACGGCGACGTGCCGATGAAATCGCGGAAAATCGAGTTTTCCGAATGGGACGACCCGGTAGAACAAGCATTCGATCGCGGCTGGACCGACGGGCTTCCCATCGTACCGCCGACGGACGATCGTATCCTACGGATGCTGTCGGGCACCGACCGAGCGCCGGACGAAGTGGTCGGCATCATGCCGCCGGACATGAAGGAGTGCACCGTCGAGAAAATCGCGATCAATGCGGTTATGGCCGGTGCGCGGCCGGAATATATGCCGGTGATCCTGGCTGTCGTCGAGGCCGCGCTCAAACCCAAATTCACCCTCCACGGCGTCCTCTGTACGCTGTTCTTCTCAGGCCCCGTGATCGTCGCCAACGGTCCGGTCACAAAGTCGATCGGTATGAATTGGGGTCATAACTGCTTGGGCCAGGGCAACCGGGCCAACGCCACCATCGGAAGAAGCCTACAACTGCTCGTGCGCAATGTGGGCGGCGGACGACCGGGCGAAATCGATCGGGCGGTGTTCGGCAATCCCGGCAAATACACCTTCTGCTTTGCCGAGGACGAAACCGATCCCGATTGGGAGCCACTCCATGTCTCTCGAGGCTGTAAACCGGGCTCGAATGCGGTCACGCTTCACCATGGCCACGGTGTAACGGCGTTTTCGGAAGGCTCCGCACGATCCGCCGACGAACTCGCACGCTCGCTCTCCCTATCGCTGGTGAACGATCTCCATCCTCGGTCCTGTCAAAAATCCAACGTTATCGTTGCGATCTCGCCGGAGCATTACCGTATCTACAAGGAAGACGGTTGGGGCCGAAAGGAAATCGAAGAGGCCCTTCACCACTACACCACTCGGCCCGGCAAAGATTTGGTCAAAGGCAAGGACGGCGTCAGCGAGGGCATCGACCCCTCGCTTGCCGAAGAAATGATTCCGAAATTCTGGCGGGATCACGGTATCCTGCTGGTCCGCGCCGGCGGGACAGCGGGTCTGCAAACCGCTATAATCGGAGGTTGGGGCGGCGGACGAAACCGCGAAGAAATCCAGCCCGTAACGCACGCGTTTTAAAGGAGAAAGGCAAATGGCCGAAAGCACTTATCTCCGCGATCCAACCAGCGAAACGACGAGAAGCATGCGCCAACGCTTGGCAATGCCCGACGACATCGATGGCAAGACGATCGCGCTGTTGGATATTTCCAAGGAACGTAGCCAGGAATTTCTCGATCATATCGAGGAGAAATTCGTCGGCGAAGGTTTCACGGTAAAGCGTTACCGTAAAGGGACCATGTCGAAACCCGCCGCGCCCGAAATTATTCAGGCGATCGTTCAGGAAGCGGACCTGGTCGTCGAAAGCCTCGCCGATTGAGGCTCCTGCACGTCGTGCAGTTTGCATGACATGAATGCACTCGACAAACTCGGCATCCCGGGCCTGATGGTGGCAACGACGGATTTTGTGCCCGCTGCGGCGGCTCAATCGAAATCGCTCGGCTTCGAACCGGCAATCATCTGGGTCGAACATCCGATCCAGAACAGGAGCGAAGCGGAGTTGAAGGATATCGCCTATGATGCGTTTTCGCCGATTTTGGAAACGCTGAAAGGCAATGCGTAAATTTTAACCGAAGGAGAGGAGATCATGGCAGAAACCACCTTTCTCCGCGATCCGACCAACGAAGCGTCGGCAAGCCTGCGTGACCGCGCGGCATTGCCCGACGACATCAGCGGTAAGACGATCGCGTTGCTCGATATAGCCAAGGAACGCTCGAACGAGTTCCTGGATCATATCGAGACGAAATTCACCGACGAGGGCTTTACGGTGAAGCGTTACCGCAAGGCCAGCAATTCGAAGAATGCCGCGCCCGAGATTATTCAGGCCATCGTCCAGGAAGCCGACATCGTCGTCGAAAGCTTGGCCGATTGAGGCTCCTGCACGTCGTGCAGTTTGCATGACATGAATGCACTAGACCAATTGGGCGTTCCCGGACTGATGGTGGCAACGACGGAATTCCAACCGGCGGCGGCCGCGCAGTCGAAATCGCTCGGATTCGAACCGGCAATCATCTGGGTCGAGCATCCTATCCAGAACCGATCCCAGGACGAGCTCAAGGAAATCGCCTACGAAGCGTTCACGCCTATCTTCGAGACGCTGAAAGGCAACGCTTGAATTAAAACAGACGGGAGGGAGGCAAGATGACCGTCGCTGTATTTACGCTCGAAAAAGGAAACAGCCTGCAAGGCCAGGTATCCGACGCCGAGTGGGAGGCGAGGGTCGATCTTGCGGCCGCCCACCGGGCGCTCGTCCACTACGGGGTCGACGACCTCACCTATAATCATTTGTCGGTTCGTGTGCCTGACGAACCCGACAAGCTACTGATCAAGCCATTCGACTTCATGTTTGAAGAAGTAACCGCGTCTTCGTTGCAGAAATACGGCATCGACGGCACGCCGGCCCAGGAAGGCCTGCCCGAACTCAGGGGCGGCGGGCTCGTCATCCATGCGGGTATTCTGGCCGCACGGGAAGATATCAATGTGGTTTTCCACACCCACACGCCAGCAGCGATGGGAGTGGCTTCCCACAAGGACGGGCTGTTGCCACTAACTCAGCACTCGATGCGATTTTTCGAACGCATCCGCTATCACGATTTCGGTGGCTTTGAGTTCGATCCCGCTATGCGCGATCCTTTGCTGGAAGACTTAGGGCACGACGGCTGGTGGATGCTGCTGCGCAATCACGGAGCACTGGTTTGCGGCAAGACGGTCAAAGAAACCTTCACCGTGCATCATATGCTGGAGATGTCCTGCCAAGGCCAAATCGCCACTTTGAGCGCCGGCGAGGGAAATTACGTAATGCCACCCCGCGAGGTGTGCATTCATGCCCGCGATCAGATCGAACAAACGCCCCATTCCGCGGGTGCGAAAGATTGGGGCGCGGTGCTGAGGCTTTGTGAAAGGATGGATCCGGGTTTCAGGGAGTAATTTTAAGAGGCGACATCATGAAAATCGTTCACAGCGACGAGATCGACTCCAATCGTGCCTCCTTGCATCGGGAAGGCGCCGCTTATCGCAAACTCCTCCTCGAAGGAGAACCGGGCGTCGATAATTTTTCATTGGTCATTTCGCGTTCCGAAGAACGGTTCTCCCCCCGCCACCGACACATGTTCGAGCAATTTCGCTATCAACTAGCGGGCACTGCGGATTATTCCAAAACCGGCAAACTGGAGCCGGGCATGCTCGGTTACTTTCCGGAAGCCGTGCATTACGGACCCCAATTGCAAGGGGGCCAGAAGGACCTGGAGGTGCTTTGCCTGCAATGCGGTGGCGCGTCGGGCGGCGGCTATATCGGCCGAGGCGAGCAGCTGAAGGCGGCCAAAGAATTGCAATCCATGGGTAGCTTCAAGGACGGCGTCTATTACCGAAACGAAGGACTTCCCGGCAAACGCAATGTCGAAGGCAGCCAGGCAATCTGGGAACATGTCATGGGCCGGCCATTGAAATATCCCGAACCGCGTTATGCCAGCCCGTTTCTGATGAAACCCGATAATTTCGATTGGCGGCCGGTCGAAGGGGCTAACGACGTTTATGAAAAACCGATGGGTGTTTTCACCGAACGCAACACGGCCTCGAGTTTTTTAAAGCTGGGCTCCGGCGCGACCCACGAGTTCGGTAGCCCCGGGCGCGATATCTATTTTGTCCTCGACGGAGCAGGCGATGCCGGAGATGAAAAATACCGCTGGGGCACGACCCTGTATCTCGATCCGGATGAACGGTTGTCGGTTTCCGCCACCGAGGACAGTAAACTCCTCCATTTTCGGCTACCCGATTTGGATGATTTGAAACCCGAACACCGAGAGGCTTGATCCGTCCGGGTCGAAACTAGCCGCCCCTACTCCTCGTTGTCTTCCGGCACGTTATCGAAATCCGACGCGTCATGGCGTTCGCGAAGACGTTCATTGGGCTCGCCACGCACGCGATTGACCATCCGACCCCGTTGAACCGGCTCGCGGGCATGAATCTCCTCTGCCCAGCGCACCAAATTCTTGTAGGACTTTGCCTCGAGAAACTCGGACGCCTCGTACTGATCCAGAATGACCAGTCCTCCATACCAGGGCCAGATCGCCATATCGGCGATGGTGTAGTCTGCCCCGCACATATAGCGATTTTCAGCAAGGCGTTGGTCTAGTACGTCGAGCTGACGTTTGGTCTCCATGGTGAAGCGGTCGATCGGGTATTGCTGTTTTTCCTCTGCGTAGGCGTAAAAATGCCCGAACCCGCCGCCCACATAAGGGGCGCTCCCCATTTGCCAGAACAGCCAAGACAGGCATTCGGGCCTCTGCGCCGGATCGCTGGGCAAGAATTCGCCGAATTTTTCCGCGAGATAAAGCAGGATCGCGCCAGACTCGAATACGCGGGTCGGCGGCTTGGTGCTGTGATCCATTAATGCGGGGATTTTGGAGTTGGGATTGGCCTCGACGAAGCCGCTCCCGAATTGATTGCCATCGCCGATGCTTATCAACCAAGCATCGTATTCGGCGCCGGAGTGGCCCTTGGCCAACAGCTCTTCCAGCAACACGGTAACCTTTACCCCGTTGGGCGTCCCCAACGAATAAAGCTGCAACGGATGTTTACCCACCGGCAATTCCTTGTCGTGGGTCGCGCCCGCGATCGGTCGGTTGGTGCTGGTAAACCGTCCCTGTTTTTGACCTTCCCATGTCCAAACTTTTGGCGGGGTGTAGGATTTTGTCATTGTTCTAACTCCGTTCCGGTGCCGTGGCTGTACTACCCGATAGCATAGGTAGAGTATTTCGTTCACCCGTCAAATTGACCTGCCTTGCTTTGGGGGCTTTCTCACGCCGCGCGCCTACGAGTATGGTTATACGTCAGTCAAAAGGAGACACCTTGCATGACATTCCAAGACGGCCTGCATCTGGTGGTCAAAAAAGACTGCCCGACCTGCATCTTGATCGAGCCAGCTGTGCGGAGTTTGGCAGCGGAGAGCGAATTGTCGATCTATGTTCAGGACGATCCGAACTTTCTTGCCGATCTCAAAGGCCACCTGGACGACAGCAGCCTCCAAAACTCGTTTCATCTCGATATTGAAACCGTGCCTACATTACTCGCCTTCCAAAACGGCAAAGAGACCGGGCGGGCGGTAGGCTGGCATAAAGGCGAATGGCAAACGCTAACGGGGCTGGAAGGTTTGGGCGAGGACCTTCCGGACCTTCGCCCCGGTTGCGGTTCCAAAAGCGTCGAGCCCGGTGTAGCCGAACACCTCAAGGTCAGATTCGGCGAGACCGGCATTAAATCGCGCTCGATCACGCCGGTAGCTTACGAAGACGAACACGAGCTTTGCTACGACAGGGGCTGGTCCGACGGATTGCCGGTCATCCCGCCGACACCGGAACGCATTCTTCGCATGCTCGAAGGCACCAGCCGTGACCCGCAAGAGATTATCGGCAAGATCCCCCCTAACCTGGTGGACTGCACCGTCGAAAAGGTTGCGATAAATGCGGTTATGGCGGGCTGCAAGCCCGAGTATTTGCCGCTGGTGATTGCTTGCATCGAAACGGCGCTCGAGCCCCACTTCACGCTACACGGCATTCTGTGCTCGACCTGTTTTTCGAGCCCGGTCATCGTGGTCAACGGACCTGTCGCAAAACGTATCGGTATGAATTCGGGTATCAATGCGCTCGGCAACGACAACCGGGCCAATGTCACCATCGGCCGTGCGGTTAATTTGGTGGTGCGCAATGTGGGCGGCGGCGTTCCCGGTGGCATCGACCGGGCAACTCTCGGCGGCCCCGGCAAAATCAGCTTCTGCTTCGCCGAAGACGAAAGCGACGAAGCTTGGACACCGCTCAGTGTGGCACGGGGCTGCACTCCAGGCACCGATGCGGTGACGGTTTTTCAAGGCGACGGCATCCAAGGCTTCATCGATATGCGCTCGCGAACACCGGAAGAGCTCACAGGGTCCCTTGCCGCCTCGCTCGCCGTGGTCGGCAATATCAAGCAGGCGGAATATTGCAACGCGATGCTGGTTCTCGCGCCCGAACATTATGAAATTTATCGTCAGGCCCGCTGGGGTCGCGATGAGATAGAGAACGCATTGTTCGATGCACTGCGCCGGCCCGGCAAGGACCTTGTTCGCGGCGCGGGCGGAATCGGCGAAGGTATCGACCCGGCACGCGCCGATGAAATGGTCGACAAATTCTGGCGCGATCATGGCCTACTGATAGTTCGTGCCGGCGGCCAGGCGGGTCTGTTTTCCGCCATTCTCGCCGGGTGGCCAGGAGGCCGCGCGCGCGAAGACTCCAAACCCATCACCAAGGAGGTCTCGTTATGAGTATCCAACTCCACGACCCAACGGCGGAGCTTTCGCCGAGCCAACGGCCGCGCCGGGCACCGCCCGAGACTCTCGAAGGCAAAACGGTGGCACTCTTCGATATCGGGAAAACCCGAAGCGACGAGTTTCTCGACAGCCTCGAAAAACTGCTTGCCGCCCGTGGCATTCAAACCGCCCGCTACGCAAAGCCCACTAACGCTAAGATCGCTCCTACGGAAACACTGCAGGCGGTTGCCACGGAAGCCGACCTCGTCGTTTCCGCGCTCGCCGATTGAGGCTCCTGCACGTCGTGCGGTCTGCATGACATCAAGGACCTCGACGATCGCGGCATTCCTGGCTGCTTTATCGTGACCACCGAATTCGAAGACGCCGCCGAGACGCAAAGCCAAGCGCTCGGATTCGAGCCCGCAATCGTCTGGGCCCCGCATCCGATCCAAAACCGGACCGAGGACGAACTCGCCCGGATCGCCGAAGAACTGGTCGATGAGGTATTGGCCCAATTGGTGAGCCCGGCCGGCTAAGCTCGAAAGGGCCAGCAATACTAACCTCTTGCAGCCTGGGCACTTGTGTCCGGTTGCGTGAGCGACTTTAATAATTTCTAGACAAATCAAAACCCAAAGGGGGGATACACGATGGCTTACGAAAGCATGATTGCGGAAATGATTATCCTGAACGGTCACGACGGTGATCCGATTCAGGCCTACACCGCGCGCCCGATGGGGGCCGGCCCGTTTCCGGGCATAGTATTGATCCATCATCTTCCGGGCTGGGACGAATGGTACCGGGAAACGACCCGGAAGTTCGCCCATCACGGATATGCCGCGATCAGCCCCAACCTCTACGAACGCGCGGGCGAAGGCAGCGCCGAAGACGTTGCCGCAAAGGTACGCGCCGACGGCGGCGTGCCCGACGCACAAATGGTCGGCGATGTGGACGCAGCAATGGATTGGTTGAAGGCGCAACAATTTTCCACCGGCAAGGCAGCCGTATTCGGCACATGCTCCGGCGGCCGTCATGCGGTGATCTATTGTTCAAAAACAGACAAGGCGGATGCCTGCCTCGATCTTTGGGGTGGACGCGTCGTGATGCCGGAAGAAGACCTAAACGAAAAACTGCCGCAAGCGCCGATCGACATGACCGCCGATCTCAGCTGCCCGATCCTCGGCCTCTTCGGCAATGATGACCAGGCACCTAGCGCCGAGCAGGTCGACCAGCACGAAGAAGAACTGAAAAAGCATGGCAAAGACTATGAATTCCATCGCTATGACGATGCCGGCCACGGATTCTTCTACTACAATCGGCCGCTGCATCGGGTCGAACAATGCAACGATGGTTGGGAAAAACTCTTCGCCTTCGTGAAAAAGCACGTCGGATAAGGAGCGATCAAATGTGCACATCGATCCTTGAGATCATCGAATGCGACGGCTCCGGCAAGAGCCCGGAAGGTTGGGTCAAATTCACTCATGCCGCGGTGACCTTCGACCATCCGCACCACGCGATGCTCGACGATGCGGTCACCATAGACTTCGTCAACAAGGCGCTCACTCCGGGAACCCGTGTCGGCGTCGAACTGACACTGGAAACCGCCAAGGCCCTGCACGCGGCGCTCGGGCGGGTGATCGTCGACGTGGAGGAAGACATAAAAGACCGGCCGCGCGCGGGTAAGTTCGCCGAGGCGGCGTAACGTTTAAGCCATAAGGGTAGGCGCAGGGTTCGCACCGCCCTATCCGGACAGTTTCTTCCGGAGAAGCTCGTTAACGGCCTTCGGGTTGGCCTTGCCACCTGTCGCCTGCATGACCTGACCCACGAACCAGCCGATGGCTTTCATATTGCCGCCGCGCACTTCCGCCGCATTGTCGGGATTATCCGCAATGACCTGATCGACCGCAGCTTCGATCTCGCCGGTATCGGTAATCTGTTTGAGCCCCTTTTCCTCTACGATGGCCGCTGCATCTTTTCCGCTCGCCCACATTTCATCGAACACTTCCTTGGCGATGCGGCCCGAAATCGTATCGTCGGAAATCAGATCGATGAGGCCTCCAAGGGCCTCTGCGCTTACCGGCGATTCCGTGATTGCGATTTCATCCTTGTTCAGTCGCCCGAACAGCTCGCCCTGGACCCAGTTCGCTGCCTGCTTGGCATCACGGCCTTTTGCGACCGTATCGAAATAGTCACCGGTGTCGCGCTCGGCCACCAATACGCTCGCGTCATAGGCGCCTAAGGCATAGTCGGACATAAAACGCTCTTTGCGCGCATCCGGCAGCTCCGGCAACTCGGCCTTCAATGCATCCACAAATTCTTGCTCGAGATCGAGCGGCAGCAAATCCGGGTCGGGGAAATACCGATAATCGTGCGCGTCTTCTTTCGTCCGCATAGAGCGGGTTTCATTGCGGTCCGGGTCGTAAAGCCGGGTTTCCTGCTCGATTTCGCCACCGTCTTCGAGAACTTCGATCTGCCGGCGTGCTTCACGCTCGATGGCCTGTCGGACGAAACGGATCGAGTTTACGTTTTTAATTTCGCAACGAATGCCGAGGTCATCGCCCGGATGACGCACGGACACGTTTACATCCGCCCGCAGGCTTCCCTCCTGCATGTTGCCGTCGCAGGCACCGATATATCGCAGGATCGAACGAATTTTGCTGATGTAGGCCGCTGCCTCGTCCGCAGAGCGCAGATCGGGCTTGGAAACGATTTCCATCAACGTAACGCCGGAGCGGTTGAGATCGATATAGGATTTGGTCGCATGCATATCATGGACCGATTTCCCCGCATCCTGCTCCAAATGCAACCGTTCGATACCAATCGGTTTCGTGGTCCCGTCCTCAAGGTCGATTTCCACTTCCCCTTCTCCGACGATGGGAAGTTCGTATTGCGAAATCTGATAGCCCTGGGGTAAATCCGGATAAAAGTAGTTCTTACGTGCAAACACCGAATGGAGATTGATCTCCGAATTGATCGCGAGGCCCGTACGAACGGCCTGCCGTACACTTTCCTCGTTCAAGACCGGCAGCATTCCCGGCATTGCCGCATCGACCAAACTTACTTGCGTATTTGGTTCGGCGCCGAATTCGGTCGGTGCGCCGGAAAACAGTTTCGCATTCGAGGTCACCTGGGCGTGGACCTCGAGCCCTATTACCATCTCCCAATCGCCGGTTTCGCCTTTTAGCAACTCGGCCATACTCAGCACCCCAGCTTGTCGGCCAGATCTTCCATCGAAGACGCGATTACATCCCACTCCTGCTCCGGCTCCAGATCGGTCGTCTGGTCGGGCCCATACTCGGTAAGCCGCGGAATGAAAGCTGTTCCCATGCCGTGACTACGCGCATGAGTCAGATCGTAGTTATGCGCGGCAACCAGCATTACATTCTCCGGCACGCCATAGCCCAACATATCGATCGCCATTCGATAGACTGATGGATCGGGCTTGAACATTTTTGCATTCTCCGCCGTCAATACCGCGTCGAACGGAATGCCCGCGCGTTTCGCCATCTGCACCATGCCGACGAAGTCAGAATTGGACAGCGAAGAAAGCACATATTTGTCCGCCAATCGTTTCATACCGGGCAGCGAATCGGCCCACGGATCGAGCCGGTACCAACATTCGTTGATATATTGCCGATCCTCTTCGTTGAGATCATCAAGCCCGTATTTCGGCAGCAGTTCGTCCAGCTTTTCACGGTAGATCACGCCGACCGGCGTCCAGGGCCGTTCGCCGGAATTGACTGCGTCCATGCCGGGCCGATAGGCGGTTTTCCACTCATCGATCAACGCCATCCAATCCGGCGAAACACCCTTTTCCGCACCCCACGCGGAAAGGTCACGGTCGATGGAACTTCGCCAATCGACAACGGTGCCGAAGACATCGAAGACAAGTGTGGTGACATTTTCAGTGGCCATTTTCCTACCTCGCTGCAAGTGCCGGCTTGGCGTCAAATCCCGCGGCTTCTTCCAAAATGCCAGCGCCCCTAAACAGAGTCTCCTCGTCGAAGGGCTTGGCGATCAACTGCAAGCCGAGCGGTAGCCCGTCCGCTGACAAACCTGCCGGAACGGAAATCCCAGGCAATCCAGCCATGCTTGCCGGCACGGTGAAAATATCGTTGAGATACATGGCGATGGGATCGGCGGATTTTTCGCCCTGCGCAAATGCATCGCTGGGCGCCGTTGGCGTCAGCACCAGATCGACCTTCTCCCACGCCTCGCGGAAGTCGTCCGCGATCCTGGTCCGCACTTTCTGTGCCTTCAGATAATAGGCGTCGTAGTAGCCGGCGGAGAGCACGTAGGTTCCGATCATGATGCGGCGGCGCACTTCGGTTCCAAAACCTTCGGCGCGGGTGTTTTCGTACATCTCTTGTAGTTCATCGCCGTCTACCCGAAGTCCGTAGCGTACTCCGTCGTAACGCGCGAGCTTTGACGATGCTTCTGCGGGTGCGACGATGTAATACGCAGGCAACGCATATTTCGTGTGCGGCAGGCTGATATCGACGATATCCGCCCCTGCCTGCTTCACCCAGTCTATTCCCTGTTGCCAGAGCTTCTCGATTTCGTCCGGCATTCCATCGAGACGATACTCCGACGGAATACCTATCTTCATACCTTTTATATCGCCGGTGAGCGCCACTTCGTAATCGGGCACGGGCAAATCGACGCTGGTCGAATCCTTCGGATCGTGGCCCGCCATTGCGCCCAGCATAATCGCACTATCGCGAACCGTTCGGGTCAACGGGCCCGCCTGATCGAGCGACGACGCGAAGGCAATGATGCCCCACCGTGAACAGCGCCCATAAGTCGGCTTCATGCCAACGATACCGCAAAAGCTGGCCGGCTGACGGATCGAGCCGCCCGTATCCGTACCGGTCGCCGCCATCACTGTATGCGCTGACACCGCCGCTGCCGAGCCGCCGGACGACCCTCCCGGCACAAGTTTGGCATCGGGACGGTCCGCGCGCTGCCAAGGATTGATGACAGGGCCGTAATAGCTGGTTTCGTTCGAGGACCCCATGGCGAACTCGTCCATGTTGGTCTTGCCCAACATCACCGCACCCGCATCCCAGAGCTGCTGGGTAATGGTGGATTCGTATGGGGGCTCGAAGCCGTCGAGGATATGACTGGCGGCCGCCGCCAAAACACCTTCGGTGCAAAACAGATCCTTGATCCCGATTGGAATCCCTTCCAGCACACCTACCTCACCCGTGGCTCGCCGCGCATCGGAGGCCTTGGCCTGATTCAGTGCTTTTTCCGTGGTTTCGGTGATGAAGCAATTCAGGGGCTCAGTTGCTGACATCGCGGCGATGTGGGCCTCGGTTAGCTCCACGGCGGAAAAATCACCCGCGGCAAGCTTGTCCCGCGCCTCCGCAACCGTAAGATCGGTCAATCCCATTACTCGACCACCTTCGGCACGGTGAAGAAATCATCCGCACGATCCGGCGCATTGGCGGTAACCCGGTCCGGATAGCCGCCGTCGGTTACCTCGTCGGTCCGCGTCGGCGCCACTGCCTCGACCACAGATGTCATCGGCGCGACACCTTCCGTATCCACCTCGCCCAATTGCTCGATCCAACCCAAAATATTGGACAGCTCTTCGGCCAAGCCGGCACGCTCTTCTTCGGGCACTTTGATTCGCGCCAACCGTGCGATTTTCGCAACCGTTTCCTGATCGATAGTCATAATAGTCCCGCCGGCCAAAACGCCGGGCCTCGCTCAAGTCGGCGCGAAGCTATCACCGGCCCTTGCGGGCGGCAATAGCGACGCCGTAAGTTGAGCTATGGCAGTAGAAGAGCTTGTCAAATTGGCTGCGGCCAAGCCGCCGGACGCGAGATGGCTCGGTGTCGATCTCGGGAGCAAAACCATCGGTCTCGCGATTTCCGATCCGAGTCTCACCATCGCAAGCCCACTCGAAACTCTTGCCCGGCGGAAATTCTCGAAAGATTTACCGATTTTGCAGGACCTGATCGCCGAGCGAGGAATCGGCGGCTTAATATTCGGCTTGCCATGCAATATGGACGGAAGCGAAGGCCCCCGCGCCCAGTCGACTCGGGATTTTGCCGCCAATCTTGGTCAACATCTCCCGCTACCCATCGGATTTTGGGACGAACGCCTGTCTACCGCAGCGGTTGAACGACTGATGGTCGACGAAGCTGATCTCAGCCGTCAAAAGCGCGCTCAAAAGGTTGATAAAATGGCGGCGGCCTATATTCTCCAAGGCGCTCTCGACGCACTAAGACATGCGGATGAATAGGCTTGACCGAAATACCGACAACGCCGGAATTTACCAGCCTGATCGCCAATTCGATTTTCGTACAGGACGCTTTGCATGAGTTTTGAACCCTTGAACCCACAAGAGGTAGCGGATCTGAGCGTGCTGATCGTCGATGACAATCAGAATATGCGTCAACTTATGCATACGATGATGATGATGCTGGGGATCGAACACTATAATCAAGTGATCGGCGGCCAGGAGGCACTGGCGGAAATAAAGGCGATGGCCAAGCTGCCTGACGTGGTGTTCATCGATATCAAAATGGCGCCGATGGATGGAATAGAGCTTACTCGCCGAATTCGGCTCGGAGGTACGCCGGGTGAACTCGATGATGCCGAGACAAACACCGAGAAAATGAGTGAACAAGAACAAGCGATTTCCAAACTACCAATTATAATTTTCAGTGCCCACAGTCAGGTCGAACGGGTGATGGCAGCACGCGACGCAGGCGCAAACGATTTCCTTGCCAAACCCTTATCGCCACGCAGCGTCCTGGAACATATCACCATGGTTCTGCGTAACCCTGGCACTTTTGTAGATGCCGCATCATATATCGGCCCCGACCGACGACGACAACGCGGCGGTTACGAAGGCTCGGACCGGCGTCAAGGCGCCTGAACAAAACATTCAGCCAAACGGATTTGAGACCGGCGACATGGAATTCAATGCAGAAATGGAAAAACGCCTGCAAAAGGCGGAGCAAGCTGTCGAAGCACTAAAGCCGGATTTCCTTGAGACATTGGCCTCGGATCTGGAGATGATGGATAAATGGTTAGGCCAATTGGCCGAGAACCCCGGTGACGAAAATGCACTTTTCGAGCTTCGTGCCTTGCTACACGATTTGAAGGGAAATGCTGGCAGTTTCGACTTTCCACTGGTGTCGGCGATCGCCGGTTGTTTGTCGGATTTGATCCAGTCCTTAGACAGCATCGATACTAAAATGCTGGCCGCCATGCGCGATCACCGCAACTCCATCGAAGTCGCCGGTAACCCGCAATTGGCAAATAAAGCACGACAGGATTTAGAAGAATTTATCCAACTCTCTCGCAAACTGACCGCAAGCCTTTAGAGATTTCCGCGACTCACAGATAAATTCTACCACTCGACGGCTCGTAGCACAGCAACAACCATCTGATTTAATTGCATTTTCAAAGTTCTTGCCAGGGCCATCATTTCGCCCTTATAAGTCCCCTTTAATGGCCCTGTTGAGGAAAGCGGCCGAAGCGCCGTCCGAACCCGTCGCATACGCGTTTCCCCATAAACATTTATTGGGGATAGAGGGCCTTACTTCCCAGGAAATCCAATTGCTGCTCGATCTATCGGATTCCTATGTCGAGCAAAACCGCGCTGAGAATAAAAAAACCGATCTGCTGCGCGGACGCACTTTGATCAACTTATTCTTCGAGAACTCGACCCGGACACGAACCTCGTTCGAGCTCGCCGGTAAACGTCTGGGAGGGGACACCATCAACATGGCAGTCTCCACCAGTTCGATCAAAAAGGGCGAAACCTTGATCGACACGGCAATGACGCTGAATGCAATGCATCCGGACATTCTTTGTGTCCGCCATCCCCATTCGGGCGCGGTCAAGTTGCTTTCGGAAAAGGTCAACTGTTCGGTCGTCAATGGCGGCGACGGAACTCACGAGCATCCGACCCAGGCACTACTCGACGCTCAGACCATTCGGCGCCGGAAAGGCCGTATCGAAGGTTTGACGGTCGCGATTTCGGGCGATGTACTGCATAGCCGCGTCGCGCGCTCCAACATGCACCTCCTCACCACAATGGGTGCTCAGGTGCGCCTGGTTTCGCCGCCGACGTTACTGCCCAAGGATGTCGACCGTTATGGCGTCGAGGTCTACCACAGACTCGAAGACGGCATTGCGGGATGCGATATCGTGATGATGCTTCGGCTCCAGACCGAGCGCATGCAAGGCATGTATGTGCCTTCGGTGCGGGAATATTTCCGGTTTTACGGACTGACAAAGGAAAAGCTGACAGCGGCTAATCCCGATGCGCTGGTGATGCATCCGGGCCCGATGAACCGTGGGGTCGAAATCGATAGCGAACTTGCCGACGATATCGATCGATCGCTAATCCGCGAACAAGTGGAAATGGGTGTCGCGGTGCGGATGGCGGTGTTCGATGTTTTGACCCGCAACCAAACCAGCAACAACCCATGAGCCAGGACCCCACCGCCTACACCAACGTGCGTTTGCTCGACCCGGCGTCAGGGCTGGATGTAGAAGGCGCGTTGCTGGCACAGGACGGTATCGTCGTCGACTTCGGATCCGAACTTACGAAAAGCGGAATTCCTGAGAAAGCCCGCATTGTGGATTGCAAAGGTCTTTGCCTCGCACCGGGGCTCATAGATATCCGCGTCCACCTGCGCGAACCCGGCGAAGAACACAAAGAAACTATCGAAACCGCTGGCGTTGCGGCGGCGACCGGCGGGATTACCGCGATGGTTTGCCTACCCAACACGGAACCGCCAATCGACGATGTATCGGTGGTCGAGTTTATCGCCCGCCGAGCCCGCGAAGCGAAATTGGTCAAGGTTTATACCTACGGCACGGTTACCCGTGCGACCGAAGGCTCCCAACTGACGGAAATGGGACTGTTGTCCGAAGCCGGCGCCGTCGCCTTTACCGACGGTACAAAAGCGATTGCGGACGCCACCGTGATGAGCCGCGCCCTCAGTTATGCGCGCGGGTTCGATCTCGTCGTCGTTCAACATCCGGAAGAGCCGAGCCTCGCCAAGGAAGGCTCCATGAACGAAGGTGAAGTGGCGACCCGCCTCGGACTCCCTGGGATTCCGACCGTTGCAGAAGCGATGATGCTTGAGCGCGACATGCGATTGGTTGAAATGACGCGGGGCAGATATCACGCCGCCCATGTGTCGACCGCGGAAGGCATCGAAGTCATTCGACAAGCCAAAGCGCGCGGTCTCGATGTGACATGCGATACGGCTCCACATTATTTCGCGCTCAATGAGAATGCGGTCGGTGAGTATCGGAGTTTCGCCAAGCTCTCGCCGCCCCTGCGAAGCGAAGACGACCGGCTTGCCGTCGTCGCCGGCCTTGCGGATGGCACCATCGACGTTGTCGCTAGCGACCACACCCCCCAAGATCAGGATTCGAAACGCCTGCCGTTCATTCAAGCGGAATGCGGCGCTATCGGTTTGGAAACCTTGCTGCCGCTAACCTTAGAGCTGGTCCACAACAGCCAGCTTTCGATGCTCGATGCGCTCGACAAAATCACTTCGGCACCGGCAAAACTTTTCGGCCTACCAGGCGGCAAGCTGCAACGGGGCGCTCCGGCGGATATTGTGTTGTTCGATCCCGGCAAACCTTGGGTCCTGCGTGAAGAGAATTTCTCTAGTAAGTCCAAGAATGCCCCCTATGACGGACGGCCCGTGCAAGGTCAGGTACATCAGACCATCGTCGACGGGCGCACAGTCTTCGAAATCGCCGCATAAGAGACGATCTTGGACACCCCGTTTCCCTTTCTCGCGGTCGTCGCCGCATTGGGCTATTTTCTGGGCTCGATCCCATTCGGCCTAATATTCACCAAACTTGCCGGTCACGGTGATATTCGCGACGTTGGCTCAGGAAATATCGGTGCGACGAATGTGCTCAGAACCGGCAATAAAGCGATTGCGCTCGCTACGCTGATCTTCGATGCCGGAAAGGGCGCCGCGGCGGTATTACTTGCAGCCGAATATGGCGACGATGCGGTGATGGTCGCAGCAATCGCCGTCATGACCGGACATATTTTCCCAATCTGGCTCGGCTTTAAGGGTGGAAAAGGCGTGGCAACTGGCGGAGGCATTTTCCTAGCGATGGCATGGCCGGTTGGCCTGGGCGCGCTTGCGAGCTGGATAATTACCGCAATAGTCAGCCGCTATTCGTCCCTGGCGGCACTCGTGGCCGTCGCCTTGACGCCGCTTTTTGCGTATCTCTGGGCACCGCAGACGATGGCGGCAACAGTGGTGCTCGCCCTCTTGATCGTCTATCGCCACAAGGACAATATCGAACGGTTACTCGCTGGTACCGAAAGCAGGATCGGCGCAAAAAAATAATGAGAGGGAGAAATGGCCGGGGCAGAGGCAATCGAGGTGATCCCGACCGGTAAGGCGTGCGGTGCGGAAATTCGCGGCGTGGACCTGGCAAAACCGATCGACGATGTAACTTTCGGACAGATACACACCGCATTTGCCGAGCACGGCATCATCTTTTTCCGTGATCAAGATGTTTCCGGCCCGACCCAAGTCGAGTTTTCCAAACGCTTCGGCGAACTCGATATCTACGTGCTCGCCGAATATACCTTGGACGACGCACCGGAAATTTTGCTGATATCCAATATCCAGGAAAACGGCCGCAATATCGGGCTCGCCGATGCGGGCACCACCTGGCACACAGACACCTCCTATATCGAATGCCCACCCCTCGCGACCTTTCTCAATGCCAGAGAATTGCCGATCAAAGACGGTGTTGTTTTGGGCGATACGATTTTTTCCAGCGCCGCCGCCGCGTATGACGATCTCGATCCGGCATTCCAGAGGAGGATCGACAGCTTGACCGCTATCCATTCCTACTACGGTAAGCATGCGGCCCGGGCCAAGCTCGGAAGATCAAACCGGGTTGAACCGTCGGACGAGGAAGACAAATCCTTACAACCGGTCGAGCACCCGGTTGTGCGCCGCCACCCAATCAACGGTAAGAAATCGATTTATGTCTCGGCCGGCGAGTGTATCTCGATCCCGGGCATGGCAGACGAAGACGCACTCGATTTAATTGACACGCTTGCTGCTCGAATTATCGATCCCAAATATCACTACCGCCATAATTGGCAGCCGGGCGATTTCGTCATTTGGGACAATTGCCAACTCCAGCATCTGGCGATGCGGGATTACGAACTTCCGCTGCGACGCTTGATGTACCGGACCCAGGTGAAAGGGCCACGACCCACCTGACTAATGCGTCTTTTACGAGTAATTTTATATTAAAACACACGCACTATTGACTGCATTGTATTGCCGGCGCACTGTAGTGCGATGACCGATTCAAAAATCTTAAGTGATCAAGAAAAGCGAAACCGAATACGGCTCGCCCGCACCCAAAATGTAGGCCCGGTCACCTTTCGCCAATTGATTACTCGGTATGGCAGCGCCGAAAAAGCGCTTAGCGCGTTGCCAGAGCTTGCGACAAAAGGCGGTCGGGCCCGGAAACTAAATTTGTGTACGCAAGAGGCTGCGGACCGGGAATGGGAGGCCGTAGCAACATTGGGCGGACGCCTACTTTTCTGGGGCGAGGCGGACTACCCATCCCCGCTTGCGGTATTGGACGACGCGCCACCCTTTTTCTGCACACTTGGCCGGCTTAATCTTTTAGAGGCACCCATGATCGCTATCGTCGGTGCGCGTAACGCGTCCGCGAACGGTCGACGCTTCGCCCGCGAACTCGCCCAGACGCTCGGCGAAGCCGACCTGACTGTGGTCTCGGGTCTTGCGCGCGGCATCGATGCCGCAGCCCACACGGGCGCATTGGAGACAGGAACGGTCGCCGTCCTCGCGGGAGGAGCAGATGTCATCTACCCGAAACAGAACAGCGACCTTTACGATCAAATTCTTGAGCGTGGACTGATCGTCTCTGAAATGGCACCGGGCACGACGCCACAAGCACGTCATTTCCCGCGCCGTAATCGAATTATCTCGGGCCTTGCACTCGGCGTTATCGTCGCCGAGGCCGCCATGCGATCCGGCTCGCTGATCACAGCCCGTCGAGCATTGGAGCAAGGCCGCGAAGTTTTTGCGGTCCCTGGCTCGCCACTCGATCCTCGATGCCGAGGCAGCAACGATCTGATCCGCAATGGCGCCGTCTTGACCGAAAGTGCAGATGATGTGGCACGCGAATTGGAAGCGATTCGCACACGTCGCATCAAAAACCGGGATAATTTTCACGTCGCCGAACCGTCACCTGATATGGACGAAAACGAGTTGGAGGGAGTCCGCAAAATAGTCGGCGAAGCGCTCGGCGCGAGCCCTGTAGAGATCGACGATTTGATCCGCGAGACAGGTTTGCCGGCGGGACTGGTACATGCGGCTTTACTTGAATTCGACCTTGCAGGGCGGCTCGAACGGCATTCCGGCCAGAAACTTTCGTTGATTTTGCGATAGGGCTGAAAACAAGCACTAATCCAAATTATTTTATCTATATATTTCAACTATTTAAAATGATATGGCCAAACCGGTAACAAATACCGGCACGATATTTTCATATCGATCTTTTTGATTTTTTTGCAAAAAATGATGCGCTTTTGGTTGACGAATCGCCGCACTGGTGCCAATTCCTAGCCAAATTGCATCAGCGCGAAGGCTCTCTATGGACGTCGTCGTTGTCGAATCGCCTGCCAAGGCGAAGACCATTAACAAGTATCTGGGACCCAATTTTCGGGTCTTGGCAAGCTATGGTCACGTCCGTGATCTGCCGCCAAAGGACGGTTCGGTCAAACCTGACGACGGTTTTTCCATGTCATGGGAGGTCGCTGGAGATTCGAAAAAGCGGGTCGACGCCATCGCCGAAGCGCTCGACGGCGCTGAACACCTTTATCTTGCGACGGATCCGGATCGAGAGGGCGAGGCAATTTCTTGGCATGTCCAAGAAGTGCTCAACCAGCGAAAAGCACTCGACAATATAGACGTCAAACGGGTTGTCTTCCACGAGATCACCAAGTCGGCGGTCCTGGATGCGATCGCCCATCCCCGCGAAGTCAATCAAGACCTTGTCGAAGCCTATCTAGCCCGTCGTGCGCTCGATTACCTGGTCGGCTTTACGCTGTCGCCCGTCTTGTGGCGCAAACTGCCGGGCTCAAGATCCGCGGGGCGCGTCCAATCGGTCGCCTTGCGCCTGATCTGCGACCGGGAATCCGAAATCGAAATATTCAAACCTCAGGAATACTGGTCAGTCACCGCAAATTTCACCACGCTCCGAAACGAAGCCTTTACCGCACGGCTCACGCACCTCAACGGAGAAAGGCTGAAACGGCTTGAGCTAACCGATGAGACAGCGGCGAATGCCGCCAAACAGGCGATCGAGTCCCGCAATTTCTCGGTCGGTGAGATCGAAAAGAAAACCGTGCGCCGTAACCCGGCTCCGCCTTTCACCACCTCGACGATGCAACAGGAAGCAAGCCGTAAACTTGGCTTCAGTGCGTCGCGTACCATGCAAACCGCACAAAAGCTCTATGAAGGCGTCACAATCGACGGTGAGACCGTTGGCCTCATCACCTACATGCGGACCGACAGCGTGACCCTGAGCGGCGAGGCAATCGCCGCGAGCCGCAATCTCATCAAATCCGACTACGGCGACAACTATCTTCCCGACAGTCCGCGGGTCTACAAAACCAAATCCAAAAATGCGCAGGAAGCGCATGAAGCGATCCGACCGACCGACTTCTTCCGACGTCCAAATCAAGTTGCGTCACTCCTCGATGAGGGGCAGCGCAAGCTCTACGAGCTGATCTGGAAACGGACGGTGGCCTGCGAAATGGAAAGTGCGGTTTTCGACCAAGTCGCGGCCGACCTCACCGCTCCCGACGGACAGGTGACCCTCAGGGCCAACGGCTCGGTGATGAAGTTCGACGGCTTCCTCAAACTCTATCAGGAAGGTCAAGACGACCAGAGCGGTGACGACGATAAGAACAAGCGCTTACCGGCGATGGAAAAGAACGAGCCGGTCGAGCGGCAACAAACCGAAAGCGAACAGCATTTCACTCAGCCGCCACCCCGCTACACCGAAGCCAGCTTAGTTAAAAAGATGGAAGAGCTCGGCATCGGCCGCCCCTCCACCTACGCCTCGATCCTGAAGGTATTGCAGGATCGAAATTACGTTAAATTGGAAAAACGCCGGTTCGAAGCCGAGGATAGAGGCCGGGTCGTCACCGCATTCCTTGCCAATTTTTTCCAGCGCTATGTGGATTACGACTTCACGGCGGAGCTCGAAGAACAGCTTGACGACATTTCGGGCGGCGCAATCAACTGGCGAAAAGTACTAGAAGACTTTTGGGGCGCCTTTTCCGCTGCCGTAGACGGCACGAAAGACCTGCGCATAAGCGAGGTGCTCGACCGGTTGGACGAAGACCTAGGCCCCCACTTCTTTGGTGATGGCCCCAACGGCGAAGGCGAAGCGGCGCGTAAATGTCCGGGCTGTGAAGAAGGACGCCTCAATCTCAAGCTTGGTCGCTATGGCGCCTTCATCGGCTGCAACAAATACCCGGACTGCCGCTATACCAAGCAATTGGCGGTCGCGGGCAGCGATTCCGATACCGCCGAAGGCGATGCCGCCGTCGCTGCCGGACCGAAACTTCTGGGTACCGACCCGGACACCGGGCTCGACGTTACTCTGCGCAAGGGACCATATGGCTTCTATGTGCAACTCGGCGAAGAACTTCCGAAAGAAAAGGGCAAGAAAGCGCCACCGAAACCTAAACGGGCCTCGGTGCCTCGACATTTCGATCCGGCAGCTCTTGATCTGGAGACCGCGCTCGGACTGCTGTCCCTTCCGCGTGAAGTCGGGCCGCACCCGGAAAGCGGACGGATGATCACCGCGGGCATTGGCCGTTTCGGCCCCTATATCAAACATGGCAGCATCTACGTATCGCTAAAAGAAGACGATGTGCTGACCATTGGCCTCAACCGTGCGGTTACCCTGTTTGCCGAAGCGCCCAGCAGTGGCGCGCGCGAACTTGGCGATCACCCGCGCGACGGCAAACCAATTACCATCCGCAAAGGCCGCTGGGGACCGTATGTCAAACACGGCCGCGTTAATGCCTCTTTGCCGGACACGGTCGGCCCTGAAGAATTAACGCTCGACCAGGCGGTTCAACTGCTCGACGAGCGAGTTGCCAAAAATGCCGAGAAAAAAGCAACCGGTAAAAAGTCTTCGAAAAAATCACCAAAGAAAAAGACAGCTTCGAAGAAAAAAGCAGCACCTAAGAAAAAGTCTGCAGCAAAGAAGAAAAAAGCCGCTGATGACACCTCGGCAGACCCAGTCGAAGCGGCGCCGGAAAGTCCGGCGGGCAAATAGGCCCGATGGCCAGCGACAGAAAAGCACCGCTTCCCACCCGCGACCAACTTCTCGAATTCATCCGCGACAGCGAAACGCCAGTCGGCAGGCGTGAAATCGCGCGCGCCTTCGCGATCAAAGGACCGGACCGAGCCTGGTTGCGACGGGAATTAAAATCGCTCAGAGATGAAGGTCTGATCGGCGGCGACCGAAGACGTGCGACCAAGCCCGGACACCTGCCGCCAGTAACCGTAATCGAAGTCAGTCACATCGACAGCGACGGAGATGTGATCTGCACGCCGGTGAAATGGGAGAACGAAACGCCTCCGCCGCCAATCTACCTACTAGCAAGCCGGTCAGTGCGTACGGCGCCGGGCCTTGGTGATCGCGCATTAGCACGCCTCAAACGCGGTCGCGACGGTTCCTACGAAGCACGTCCGATCAAAATCCTCGAACGCGCCCCACAGCAGATGATCGGCCTGTTCCGAGCCACCGGCGATGGCGGCATCGTCCAACCAATCGACCGTCGCGCTCGGAACGACGTCAGTGTCGCAAAGGAACATTTGGCCGGCGCTCAAGACCGTGAGTATGTGGTCGTACAAAATTCTGCCGACCCCGGTCGCAACGCCCGCATCGTCGAGCGTCTCGGCGCTGAAAACGAACCGCGCATTACCAGCTTGCTGGTACTGAAATCCAAAGATGTCCCGATGAATTTCGACCCCGAGGCGGTGGACCTTGCGGAATCGAAAAAATTGNCGAAACTNGGCCACCGTGCCGATTTGCGCGATCTCCCGCTGGTCACCATCGACGGTGCCGATGCGCGCGATTTCGACGACGCGGTCTGGGCGGAAGCGGACCCAGATAAAAACAACAAGGGCGGCTGGCATCTCATGGTCGCGATTGCCGACGTTGCGCATTACGTACGCGAAGGCGATGCATTGGACAGGACCGCCCATTTGCGCGGGAATTCCGTTTATTGTCCGGACAGGGTGGTCCCGATGCTACCGGAAGCGCTATCGAACGGCATGTGTTCGCTTCGACCCAAGGAAGAACGAGCATGCCTCGCCGCCGAGATGTGGATCGATGCCAACGGAAAATTGCTCAAAAGCGAGTTCAAACGGGGATTGATGCGGTCGGTCGCCCGGCTAACCTACGAGCAAGTTCAAGCCGCCTATGACGGCATACCGGATGAAACAGCTAGCCCCTTGACCGAAGATGTAATCCGGCCACTCTACGGCGCGTTTGCCGCGCTAGATCGAGCCCGGCAAAAACGTGGCACGCTCGATCTAGAAATCCCTGAAAGGCACATCCAGTTTGGCGAAGACGGACAAGTTCACGCAATCACAGTGCGAGAACGCCTCGATAGCCACCGCCTGATCGAAGAGTTCATGATTGCGGCAAACGTAGCCGCAGCCCAAACGCTTGAAGAAAAATCCGCACCGGTGATGTATCGAATTCACGAGCCACCTGCAGCAGAAAAAATCGAAGCCCTTGGCGAAGCACTGGATGGGCTCGGCCTAAAATTGGCCAAAAGCGGCCGCTTAACCTCAAGTCTTTTCGCCGGCATTCTGAAACAGGCCACGGAGAAGGAAATCGCCCCGTTGGTGAGCGAGATAATTTTGCGCAGCCAAAGCCAAGCGGTGTACGGCCCGGCCCGGCTTGGCCATTTCGGGCTCGCCCTTTCCACCTATTGTCATTTCACATCACCAATTCGGCGCTATGCGGACATCTTGGTCCACCGCGCGTTAATTTCCGCACTTGGCCTCGGCAAAGACGGCTTGTCCCCGGACAAGGCTAAGAGTTTCGAACCCATCGGCGAGGAAATTTCCACTGCTGAGCGGCGTGCAATGACGGTCGAACGCGAAGTCCGTGAGCGACTCGTCGCCGGATTCATTGCCAATCGCGTTGGTGCAACTTTCGAAGGACGAATCACCGGCATTACCCGACACGGTTTGTTCGNCCGACTGAATGATACCGGCGCTGAAGGACTACTACCTATCCGCACGCTGCCAGACGATTGGTATGAAGTGGATGAAACCGGATTTTCCATGACAGGCGAGCGATTTGGCCTCCAATTCCGGCTCGGCGAGGCTCTGAGCGTGGAATTGGCGGATGCGTCACCGACCACCGGCAGTTTGACCTTCCGGCTGGTTTCCGGCGGCACCAAAGCGCCTGCGGGACGAAACCGCGGACGCAAATCTCGTCGACCACGCCGCCGGCGGCGCTGAAGATTTGCCGCCGTAGGGGAATCACGCTAAAGAGTTCCGCACCCATCGTCATTTGTAACTTTGCAAAAGTACCGCCCAATCGACGCGGTAACGAAAGGATAATGACTGTTTTGCTCGCGAATTCGGTCCGTCGAAATTCCTTCCGACTTCTTGCTACCGGGGCAATCACATTATCGCTTCTGACAGCGGCCTGCGTGCCCAATCTACCCGTGCAGTCCGAAGATTCGGAAAACTCCCGACTTCGTATGTTTGCCGCCGGCCTGTCGGATATCGATAAGGTTTATCTCGATGCGCCGGACATGACTCACCTTGCAGTAGCCGGGCTTGAAGGCTTGCGTCAAATCGAGCCCGGTCTGTTTATTCGCGAAGGCGATGGGGAAACTCGTCTGTCTATCGGCGCAGCCAACGTTTATTCCGCGAAAACCCCTAACGATCCAAATGGGTGGGCCGCCTACTTCGTCACTGCACTTGAGCGAGCGGCAGGAGTCTCAGTGGCGCTCGAGCATGCGCAGAACGAGAAAATTTTTAACGCGGTTTTCAACAACGTGTCGCGCAAACTAGACCCCTATTCGCGATACGCTTCCGCGAAGAAAGCCGCGGCCAATCGAATAAAAAGGCAAGGTTTTGGCGGCATTGGCGTCTCCCTCAAGGCTCATCCAAAAGGCGCGACCATTCTCAAGCTCGCTCCCGGCCTACCCGCGGAGAAATCAAAGCTAAAGGTTGGCGATATCATCATAACCATCGGAGATTCGGCGGTAGCCGGCTTTTCTGTGGCAAAAATCCGCGATCTGATCCGCGGCCCAGTCAATGTTCCTGTATCTGTCCGCATTTTGCGGCCAGGTCAGTCGGCAGCTCAGCGCTACCTCCTGGAGCGCGCCCGGATCACCGCCAAGACGGTGTTCGACAGCTATCACAAGGGAATTGGCGTATTTCGCATTAACGGCTTCAACCGCGATACCGCTTCAGCGCTTGAGCGCGCGCTATCGAAAGCCCAACTGCGACACGGGAAAAAAATGCGGGGAATCGTGCTAGATCTCCGTAACAATCCCGGCGGCCTGTTGGATCAAGCGGTAGATATCGCTAATCTATTTCTTCAGGGCGGTCAGATCATCGCCACAAAGGGACGACATAAGAATAGTTTGCAGGATTTTCAGGCAACGCCCGGTGATATTCTCGAAGGCCTCCCAATCGCGGTCCTGATCAATGGTGCGACCGCATCGGCGGCGGAGATTCTTGCCGCCGCGCTACAGGATAATGGACGCGCCGTGGTTATAGGCTCTTCCAGTTTCGGCAAAGGCACTGTGCAGACCGTCCTAAGACTTCCGAACGATGGTGAGTTTATTTTGACCTGGGCGCTGATTGTCGCCCCCTCCGGCTATGCTTTGCAGAAACTGGGGGTCATACCCACCGTCTGCACGGCGGGTAAATCCAACGCGCAACTGATTATCAAGCAATTCCAAAAGGGCGATTTCGAGCGCTCACGCACCCTTTTGCGGCTCCGGCGCGCTGCGGATTTTCGAGATCCGCGCCAGCAGCGCCGCATCAAGAAGCTTTGCCCCTGGCGGCCAAATCGCGACATAGGCCTCGACAGACGCGTCGCTGAGCTTATGTTGCGTGCCCAGGACCGTTATGCACGTGCAGCCAATCTAGCGCGCGTTCCTTCCGGCAGTTGATTTTTAACTTGGAAAAGAATTGTGACTGAAAAAAAAGNCTCTCCGAAAAAACCCGCAACGCCACGTAATGCCGCGAGTATCGTCGTGGCTCGCGGCAAAGATGACGACCCAGAGGTATTGGTGGGACGCCGCCCGAGTACGGCGCGCTTTATGCCCGATGTCTGGGTTTTCCCAGGCGGTGCAGTAGAAGATGACGATTTTAAGATCGAAAGCCCGCACGCATTACGTGACGACGTTATCGCTCGACTGAACCGCACCGCCGAACCCGATCTCGCCAAAGCCCTGGCGTGGACTGCGCTCAGGGAAATGCGCGAGGAAACGGGATTGATCGTTGGGCGCGAAGGCGAGCATAGCGGCGCTGGCGACTGCGAGGCAGAGACCGCTTATCGCAATGCAGGACTAGCACCCGATTTTGCTGCGCTCGATTATTTCATGCGTGCCTGCACCCCCGAATATCAGCCAATCCGGTTCAATACTCGGTTTTTTATCGTCGATGGCGCCCAAGCCAGCGGAGAAATATGGCAAACTTCCGAGTTGGAAGAAATCCGCTGGGTTCCACTCAACGATCTGCCGAATATGAAAATCGCCGGTATTACCGGCATCGTAATCGAACAGGCTCAGCAATATTGGCGCGCCAAGCCTGAGCCGGATGCAAACCGTAAGATCATGTTTTTCAGTGCAGATATGGATCACAACCGCATTTGGCACGAAGAATAAACCATAAGATTAAGGATATATGGGCTTGACGCCGCCTATGCAGAGGCGTATCCCGTGCGACGCAGAATTAAGAGAAACCTCGTGAGCGAATAGGAACGGAACAATGGCAAAGTCGGCGACTATATTGGTCAAACTCGAGAGTACGGCGAACACGGGTTACTACTACGTGACCAAGAAGAATCCGCGCACGCAGACTGAAAAGCTGGAATTCCGCAAGTATGATCCGGTCGCGCGCAAGCATGTTCTCTTCAAAGAAGGGCGCATCAAATAAGCCGCCCGCCCCACTCGTAGACCGAAAGGCCGCCCTTCTGGCGGCTTTTTTTATGTTCAGGTGTTTAGCTTTCCCCTGCCGCGCGCAACGGCACCGACGGCGTCAACTCCTGCAGCTCACCGCTTTTGTGAACGACGACCCGATTCCGCCCCAACGATTTGGCCTCGTACAACGCTTTATCCGCCCTTTCCAACAAATCCCGGGCGTTATAATCGCCGTTTTCGACGGCTGCCACGCCGACACTCACGGTAACAGATCGTTCTTCATCGACACTTTTCAGCGCGTATGGCGTTGCTGCAAGATCGNCCCTAAGACGCTCGGCCACGGTTTGAGCGACCTCCATTTCGGTATCGGGCATGACGACGACGAATTCCTCACCGCCATAGCGGGCAACCGTGTCGAAGCTACGCACGTTCTGTTCCGCGCGCCGGGCAAGTTCGCAAAGCACGTCGTCGCCGGCGGCATGGCCGAAGGTATCGTTGACTTCCTTGAAGTGATCGATATCGAACATCAACAGCGACAGAATTTTGCCGCTGGTCTCGGCGCGCTGCAACTGACCTTCCAGATGGGCCGACAGATAGCGTCGATTGTACAAACCGGTAAGACTGTCCGTCAGCGCCAGCTGCAGGCTTTCCTCATAGTTTTGCCGCATGCGGTCTTGATACCGTTTGCGCCGAATTTGCGTCCGCGTGCGGGCGCGCAACTCGTTGGGATCGACCGGCTTGGCGATATGATCGTTAATGCCGAGATCGAACGCTTTGGCAAAGCTGTCGACATCGTTCTGGTCGAGCATCATCAAAATAGGAACCTGACGCGTTGCTTCCATGGATCGCAAGTTCGAGCAGAACCGTAGGGCATCCTCGTCCTTCAGATACATATCGACCAAAATCAAATCGAAATTGTTGTCCTGTGCCAATTTCCTGGCATCGGCGGCACTATCGCAAAGCTCGACCGAATGACTGTCGTCTTCCAACAGTTTGGCGAGACGTAGCCGCTCGTTCTCGGAATCGTCGACCAGCAAGATCCGAGCACCCGTCGCGTCTTCTCCATGCGCATCCTGGCCATCGCGCAGAACGCCAAACTGACCGGAGGTCTGCTCACGCATGCGCCACTCATCGGTCAAAAGCTTGAGGCGGACCAACGAACGCACCCGCGCGAATAGGGCCGGATCGTTCAACGGCTTGGTCAAGAAATCATCAGCACCGCTTTCGAGCCCGCGAACCCGATCGGCCGCGTCGGAGAGTGCGGTCACCATCACAACCGGAATATGTGCAGTCGCCGTATTTTCCTTAATTTTGCGGCAAACTTCGAAGCCGTCCATGCCAGGCATCATCACATCGAGCAAAACGATATGCGGAGCTTCNTCCACTATCTTCTCTAGGGCCGAGGGACCGTCGGTCGCAGTGATGACGTCAAAATACTCGCTCGACAGTTTGGCTTCGANCAGCTTTACATTGGGCTCTAAATCATCAACGACGAGAATTCGCGCGGTCATAAGCGTCTCAGTTCAGGAAACTCTCAATCGTCTCAAGGAAATGATTGACCGAAATCGGCTTGGCAATATAAGCCTCGCAGCCACCTTCGCGTACTTTCTCCTCATCGCCCTTCATCGCAAATGCGGTGACGGCGACAACCGGAATCGATTTCAGCGTTTCGTCTTCCTTGAGCCATTTCGTTACTTCGAGGCCGGATACTTCCGGCAATTGGATATCCATCAGAATAAGATCCGGATGGTGTTCACGCGCCATTTTCAGCGCTTCCAGACCATCGCGAGTCTGNTAAATTTCATACCCCTGAGCTTCGAGAAGATCGTGAAAAAGCTTAATATTCAATTCGTTATCTTCAACGATCAAAATCGACTTTGCCATTGATGGCTCCTTGGACCACACCTTGTTCCCTTAGCGATCTTCGCGTTTACGCCGATACAGGCGCCACTCGCCATTCGCATGGTTGTGTAAAACACGAGACCGCACAACACGTCCAGTAGTAACGTGTTACATATTGTCTCATTAATATAGGTCATTCGTAACAGGACGACGATGGCATTCTGTTCGAGCATGAGGTTATGAACCGGCCGCGACTTGGCGTTGATGTCGGTGGCACCAAAATAGAAATTGCCGCTCTCGATACGGATGGGAAATTCCTGCTTCGAAAGCGCGTCGCCACTCCGAAAACCGACTACGATGCGACCGTAGAGACCATCGGAGAGCTGGTTGCGGCCGCAGAGGACGAACTCGGCACCCATTGCACCGTAGGATTTTCGATTCCGGGCACGATTTCGCCGGCGACAGGCCTAATCAAAAACGCATTCAACTCGCCGTTGAACGACCATCCTTTCGATCAAGACCTTGAGAAGCTCCTCAAACGGCCGATCAAAATGGTTAATGACGCCAATTGTTTCGCGGTTTCCGAAGCCAAGGATGGCGCAGCTGCGGGTGCCGCCGTCGTTTTCGGCGTTATCATCGGTACCGGTTGCGGCGGCGGGCTGGTCATCGATGGCAAACCTGTCACCGGAACGAATGCTATTGCCGGCGAATGGGGCCACAACCCGTTGCCATGGCCAAGGCCGGATGAAATTCCGGGATTACAAGGAACCGATGGCAAATTTGGTACGATAGAGACTTTTTTGTCCGGTACCGGCTTCGAAGCACAGCATGAGGCCGCGTTCGGCAATAGAATTAGTGCGGAGGAAATCGTTGCTAACGCAGGCAAAGGAGACGGGGATTGCAAACGAAGTCTCGAAGACTATGTCGACCGAATGGCCCGTGCGCTGAGCACGGTGATCAACATGCTCGACCCGGAGATCATCGTACTAGGCGGCGGATTGTCGAATATTACAGAACTCTATGAGGCCGTTCCCGCGCGCTGGGCGGGATGGGTTTTCTCCGATCGGGTCGATACCAAGCTAGTACCCCCTAAATTTGGAGATTCGAGCGGCGTACGTGGCGCCGCATGGCTGTGGGATAACAAAGAAGACAAAATTGACGATGAGTGCTGACAAAAACCTGCCAGTACTTTGCAGGGAGTGTTTCGCTGCATTTAGTCAGGACGCACGCGGCAAGCCGACCCGCTGCCCCGACTGTGCATCGCCGCGTATCGTAGGCCACGAAGAGCTTAACGACCTGGCAGTCGCCCATATCGATTGCGATGCATTTTACGCCGCAGTGGAAAAACGCGACGACCCATCGCTTGCGGACCGGCCGGTCATAATTGGCGGTGGTCGACGGGGCGTCGTCGCGACCGCTTGCTACTTGGCCAGGGTCTATGGCGTTAAATCGGCAATGCCCATGTTCAAGGCTCGGGCTGCCTGCCCGGACGCCGTGGTGATAAGGCCCAACATGGAAAAATATCGCGCAGTCGGTCAGGAAATCCGTACCATGATGCGGGATCTGACGCCGCTGGTTCAGCCCATATCCATAGACGAGGCGTTTCTAGATCTTACCGGTACCGAGGGGGTCCACGGCGTACCTGCGGCAACATCGTTGGCGAAGCTGATCAAACGCATCGAAACGAAACTCGGCGTCACTGCCAGCGTCGGCCTCAGTTACAACAAATTTCTTGCCAAGATCGCCTCCGATCTCGACAAGCCGCGCGGCTTTGCGGTGCTCGGCCGTGGCGACGCATTGGAATTTCTGGCGCCAAAACCGGTCGGTCTGCTCTGGGGTGTGGGGCGTGCCCTTGCGTCAAAACTTCGCCGCGACGGAATTTCCCAAATTGGCCAATTGCAAAAAATCGATGAACGCGATTTGGTCGCCCGCTATGGTTCGATCGGCACACGGCTTTACCGCTTTTCGCGTGGCGAGGACGACCGCAAAGTGAAACCCCAAAGCGAGACCAAGAGTATTTCCTCCGAAACGACGTTCCGCGAGGATATCGACACTTTCGAGGAACTTAAGGCGCAGTTGCAGCCACTTTGCCACAAAGTGGCGGGGCGCTTGAAAGACAAGTCCTACGCTGCAGGCTCGGTAACACTGAAACTCAAGAGGACCGATTTTCAACTCTTAACTCGCACCCGTCAGCTCGGACGCCCAACTCAACGGGGCGAGTTGCTTTACGAAACAGCACTCGGGCTGCTGGAGAAGGAGTCCAATGGCACTGCCTACCGGCTAATCGGAGTCGGTGCGGGCGATCTCACCGAAGCGGTAAAGGCCGACCCACCCGACTTGTTCGACAAAATGAAATTAGGCGACACCAGGCTCGATACGGCACTCAACGCCGTCCGCGACAAACATGGCAGCGGTGCCATCCGCAAAGGCACCTGAGGGCTAGCATTCCGGTTTCGGCAGCCGCTCGAACCCGATCATGTCGCCGCGAAATTTAAAATCGCCAAAATTCAAGTGGAGCCGGGGGGCGACCCCATTGGCCTGATAGAAAATCTTATATTCCGATTCCGGCAACGAATCCTGCGCGGCATCGCCGCCAGACGGCGCGAAGAAAGCAAGCTTCATAGGAAACACCGGTTTTGGCGAATAGCCTTTGACCGGCTTCGGCAAATCGATTTTGGCCTGTTTCGGAAAGAAAATGGCAGTTACCGGAGAAACACCTTTTAGTTCGCCACCGTCGAAGACTTTTTGCTTATCGAAGCGCTCACCGCTAAGTGCCTTTTGCAACAGAAGCAGCGTATGGCGCGTGGGAAATACAGTGCCCGCGGGCAACTTCTCCTTCTTGCCTTTGGGTGATTCGTATTTGACTTCGCCCGGCCCGCCAATCCGCTTCAATGTCGCTTCGCCAACGATTCGCTCCTCTTCATCGCCCACGCCGTCGCTGCTGATGTTAAAACGAAATCGAAGCCCATCATCGGATTCCCAGGTAACCGACACCGCTTTGAATTTAATGGTGCGATTTTCAGGATATGTGATCACCAGGAAAAGCCGTTGATCGCTGGTCCAACCGTCACACCGGCGTAGCCAATCGAAGCTCATGAAACCTTCTGCATGGACGATTTGGCTACCCGAAACGACCTCTTCCAGCTTGAGTTCATAGGCCGCCCGATGCGGTGCGATTTTGTCGGCCACGGCACCAAGTGGACCCGATACCGCAGATGACGCCTGGAAGCCGAAAAATATCAGCAAGGCGGCAAGTGCGAATGGACTGTAATGGTTGCTTATGGTCAATTTCATCGGCCGAATTTAGAGCATTTCACGGTTTTTCACGACCACGAGAAACACCCTATCCTAATATTTGCAGCGATTTCGCGTAGCCCAGATTCGAAGATGCTTGTGGACGATCCATGGCAGCATTAATGCCTGCGCTACTCCTTCTCCTCCGGAGGCAGTTTTACCCGCAAATGCAATTCACGCAGGTGCTGCTCGTCAACTTCGTTCGGCGCCCCCATCATCAGGTCCTGTGCCTGTTGGTTCATCGGGAACGCGACCACCTCACGGATATTGGGTTCGTCTGCCAACAGCATGACAATGCGATCGATACCAGGTGCCGAACCACCGTGTGGTGGCGCGCCGAATTTGAGTGCATTCAGCATTCCGCCAAAACGCTCTTCGACTACATCGGGGCCATAGCCGGCAATTTCGAATGCCTTGTACATGATTTCGGGCAGATGATTTCGAATGGCGCCCGAGGACAACTCAACCCCATTGCAGACAATATCGTACTGGTAGGCCTTGATCTCGAGCGGATCGTCCGAGTTCAAGGCTTCAAGTCCACCTTGGGGCATCGAAAACGGATTGTGGCTGAATTCGATCTTGCCCGTCGTTTCGTCGAGCTCGTACATGGGATAATCGACGATCCAGCAAAAATCGAACCGCCCCCCTTCGATCAACTCAAGATCCGCACCGACGCGATCGCGGACGATGCCGGCGAAGCGCGCCGCCCCATTCGGCTTGTCGCAAGCGAAAAAGACCGCGTCGCCATCGCCTAACCCCGTCGCTTCGCGGATCGAGGCAACGCGCTCCTCTTCGAGGTTACGCGCGATCGGCCCTTTGCCGCCGCCGTTTTCGAATACGATATATCCGAGCCCTGCCGCACCTTCATCGCGGGCCCAATCGTTCAGTTTATCGAAATAGCTCCGTGGCTGGCTTCCTGCGCCAGGCGCCGGGATCGCACGCACGACCGACCCACCGTCCACCGCTTTGGCAAAAATGCCGAAATTCGAACCGCGAAACGCCTCGGTGACATCCGAAATAATCAAGGGATTTCTGAGGTCCGGCTTGTCGCTGCCGTATTTCATCATCGATTCGTCGAACGGAATTCTCGGGAACGGCGTTTTTGTTACCGAGCGCCCGTCGGCAAACTCTTCGAAAACACCGGCAATTACCGGCTCGATAGCATCGAAAACATCCTCTTGGGTGACAAACGACATTTCGAAATCGAGCTGATAAAACTCGCCGGGAGAACGATCGGCACGAGCGTCTTCATCGCGAAAACACGGCGCAATCTGAAAATAACGATCAAAGCCCGCAACCATCAGCAATTGTTTGAACTGCTGAGGGGCTTGGGGCAGCGCATAGAACTGGCCGGGATGCAAACGACTAGGCACGAGAAAGTCCCGCGCACCTTCGGGAGATGACGATGTCAAAATCGGCGTTTGAAACTCTGTAAATCCGCCTTCGATCATACGGCGGCGGATCGATGAGATTACCGCTGAGCGCAGAACAATATTGTTGTGAAGTTCTTCACGGCGGAGATCTAGAAATCGATAGCGAAGCCGGATGTCTTCGGGATAACCCGCATCCTGGTTGACCGGCATGGGTAAAGCGGCAGCAGCAGCTTGCAGTGCGACTTCTTCGATCCACACTTCGACTTCGCCGGTTGGAATATTCGTGTTGATGGTTTCGTCGGAACGTTTTTTGACCGGCCCGGTGACGGTAATGACGGACTCGTTTGTCAAAGATTCCACTTCAGCGAAAAGCTCACTGGAAACATCGATCACGCATTGGGTAATCCCATAGTGATCACGCAAATCGACAAACAATAAATTGCCGTGGTCACGCATACGGTGAACCCAGCCCGACAAACGTACCTGTTCGTCTGCATTTTCAAGACGCAACGCGTCGCAGTTATGGGTGCGGTAGAGATGCATATCGGCCAACTGTATCGCTTGGAAATCCGCCGCAAAGGGCATGGATTCGTAGCGGTTGTCAAGATTAGGGCGATTTTGAGCTCACCAAAAAGCAGTGTTTTCTACCGGCCCGTAATCGACCGGTGACGGCTATCCTTTGACGGCACGAAAAATGGGTGTATCCCTGTCGCACGATGTCGATAGTTCCAATCACCGATAGTGAAACTCTCGCCGCATTCTGCACACGTCAGAAAGGCACTCCCTTTCTGACTGTCGACACAGAATTCATGCGCGAACGCACCTACTATCCGATCCTGTGCTTGATCCAAATCGGTGGCGCAGATGAAGCGGTGATCATTGATCCTCTGGCCGATGGAATTGACCTCACGCCGCTATACGACTTGATGCGCGACAACTCGATCCTGAAAGTTTTCCATGCCGCACGACAGGACATGGAAATTTTTTTCTACAAGATGGACGAACTACCAGGGCCAATCTTTGACACGCAGCTGGCGGCAATGGTTTGCGGATTCGGCGACCAGATCGGCTACGAGCCGCTTGTCGCAAGGATCACCGGCGCACGCATGAACAAGCAATCGCGTTTCAGCGACTGGTCGCGCCGACCTTTGAGCCCGCAACAGCTCGATTACGCGCTTGGCGACGTGACCCACCTGCGCACTGTCTATGAAGCGCTTGCCGAACAACTCGATGAGAGCGGGCGCACTCGTTGGCTGGATGAGGAAATGGCGATACTCACCGCGACCGAAACCTATGACGCAAATCCGAGCACTATCTGGCAACGAATCAAAAGCCGCAGCACCGAACCGCGATTTCTCGCCGTTTTGCAAGCGGTTGCCGCTTGGCGCGAGCGCGAAGCGCAGCGACGAGACATCCCGCGCAACCGCATCGCCCGCGACGATACTCTGCTCGACTTGGCAGCTCGTGCACCGAAAAACCTCGATGAACTTGGCCGCACGCGAGGCCTGTCAAACGGGTTTTCTAAAGGGAAGGGCGGCGAAATTCTGTTAAAGGCGATCGCAACAGGAAAAGCGGTTCCCCGAGACAAAGCGCCGGTAAAGAAAACCAAGCCCCCTCTGCCCCCCGGGATCGGCCCTGTCACCGAACTCTTAAAAGTGATGCTCAAGCAATGCAGCGAACAATCGGGCGTTGCCAGTCGACTGATTGCGAGCGTCGGCGATCTCGAACTTATCGCCGCAGATGACAATGCGAATGTGCGCGCGCTCAAAGGCTGGCGCAGAGATCTTTTCGGCGATCAAGCTCTGGCGTTGAAAAGAGGCGAACTTGCCATCGCGGTAGAGAACAATTCGATCCGCCTCATAACACAAAAGCAAAGCTAAAAGATGCGCCGACTGCTCCTCGCAGCGACCGTCATCCTGGTCGCGTCTTCCGCGACAGCACAACAGAACGCTCCTGCATTCGNCCTGCCGATAGATTGCAAATTCGGTGAAAACTGCGACCTGATGCTGTTCGTCGATCACGATGGGTCGAAAGGCTGGCAAGACTATCGATGTGGGAACCTGTCCTACGACAATCACAAGGGCACGGATATTAGATTACGCAGTATCGATCTGATGTTACGCGGAGTCGATGTCCTGGCGGCCGCAGACGGCCGCGTGGTCCAAGTGCGGCGCGGAATGGCNGATGTCTCCCACAAAGCGGTAGGTCGTGACGTGATAACCCGTCGGGGCCTTGGAAACGTCGTAATCCTCGACCATGGACGCGGTTGGCGCACGATTTATGCGCATTTGAAACGACACAGCATTCGCGTCGCCAAGGGCCAACAGATCAAAGCCGGCCAAACACTTGGTCAGGTCGGTATGTCCGGGCTCGCGCAGAATCCTCATTTACATTTCGGTGTCTTACATCGGAATAGAGTCGTCGACCCGTTTACAGGCGGCACAACAGCGAATAAGTGCGGTACCAGCGGCAAATCGCTGTGGGCGCCCCGTGCGCGAACCAAACTACGATATCCAAACGCGCTAATTCTTGGTGCCGGGTTCAGCGATAGCGCCAAATTCAATCGCGTCGCATTGGTTTATGGGCTCGATCTCAAGGGCGAAATGTATCGCAAAGCGCCGAACTTTATATTTGCCGTCGATTTTGGCGGCGTGCGCAAAGGCGATGACTACGAACTGAGTATTTTATCACCCGATGGCAAAACTCTCGCTGAATCGAAACGGAAAATCAGCCAAGTCACGCAGTTCAAATTTGATTTTGTCGGCCGTAAAGGCCATGGCCGGACATGGCCCAAAGGCACATACAAAGGTCGCTTCGCGCTCTACCGCAACGTCAGCGGCGTTCGTCTCAAAATCCTCGAAACCGAACGAACAATTCAAGTTCGCTAGCCGTTATTCCGTCAGTGACGATAGCACGTCACCCGCGAGAGGCACGGTAATACGGCGTTTCTCCGCCAGCGCCGCCTTGTCCAACGCGGCGACCAGGCGGCTCGCCGCTTCGAATGAACGCTCCATCCGCGCGAGCAAAAACGTCAACACCTCAGGGTCCACATTAAGCTGCCGGTCGGCGAACTGCTTGACCATCACGGCACCTATTAACCCGTCGTCGGGAGCGCCGATCCCGACCGACGGTGCGGCCTGGAGCCGCGACCGCAGGTCCGCAAGCGTCAGCGACCAACGGCTTGCTGGCACCTCGGCTACGAGCAGCAAATGTCCGTTCCGTTCCGCGGTCGCATTGAAGAGGTGAAGCAGCGCTTCCTGATCGAACGGCATAACCACCGGATCGATCAGAGTACAAACCGAATCTGCTCGCATGGCAACGGTTTCTGATTCGAGATTTTCAAGGCTCAGCCGCGCGCCCTCGGCTTTGCCACGCCAGACCTCGGCGAGGTGACTTTTGCCCGACCCCGCAGGTCCGTGCAGCACCAATGCCGGTGCTGGCCACTCCGGCCAACGGTCGACCCAAGCCACCGCATCGCGGTTGCACGGCGCAACGAAGAAGTCCGCCATATCGGTCGCAGAGCGATGGCCGAAGTCCAACGGAATTTGCGATTTTGCAGTCAACGGGCTCTAACGCCCTTTTCTTTTTCGCCCACCTGTCCGGCGGCTACCGTCATAAAGTGGGCTCGCGAGATACCGGTCGAGCGCGAACCGCACCATGACTCCGATTACGGAGGCAATGGGCACCGCCAAAAGAACACCCAAGAACCCGAACAGTGCGCCGCCGGCCATCAATGCGAAAATAATCCAAACCGCGTGAAGTCCAACGCGGTCACCAACGAGTTTCGGGGTAACAAAGTTTCCCTCGACGATCTGCCCGACGGCGAAAACCGCACCAACTGCAACGATAGGCCCGTAGGTGTCGAATTGTGCGATAGCGATTCCAAGACCGACAACGACACCGGCCAACATCCCAAAATAGGGGACAAAGGAAATTAGTCCGGTCCCAAGGCCCAATATTAGCCCGAAATCCAAGCCTATAACCGATAGTCCGATCGCATAATAGATGCCCAGCAGCAGACACACGGTGAATTGGCCACGCACAAATCCCGAAAGCGTTTGATCGACCAGACCCGCTTGTTCGCGTATGGTGTCGCGCTGACTGATAGGCAGATAACCGTCGATCTGATTGATGATTCGGTCCCAATCGCGCAGCAGATAAAAAGCCACCACCGGCGTAATCGCAATGATCGAAATTACGTTGAATGCGGCTTCAAGACCGCTCAATAAGCGAATTACAAATCGACCGGCAATTGCTGCTGCATCGCCTATATGCTGGCTGAACAATTCCTTTATTTCTTGATCGCTACCCACATCGAGATGCGCCATAAGCTTGGCGGCGAGCGGCATTATCTTGGCCTCCAGCGCACGCACATATCCCGGCACCTTATCGACGAATTCCGCAACCTGATTGATTAACAGCGGAATCAGCAAAGCGAACGCGAGAACGATCAAAACGAAAAACAGCAATGTCACGAGCACCGTCGCCCAGGTGCGCGAGAACCTGTGATTTTCCAACCAATCGCAAACCGGGTCGAGCAAATAGGCGACCGCCATGCCAATCACGAACGGCAAAAGGATACCGCGCAACAAAACCAGCGCGACGATAAACACACCGATTACAGCGATCCAAATCAAACTTCTTTGCTGGAACGTCATCGTGCTACTCCCCGGGCTGTTTGGTCCGACCATTGCCGCCGGTCACACCGTTATTGGTGGCTGCGACGTAACGGTAAGCATAACCGATGCCGGAGGCCAGCGTTGTCGCTGCCACGATATACTGCATGAGGATCAAAACCTGTCCATCGCGGACGCCGACCCCGACTTCAGCCAAAACAAGTGCGACCAATACGATTTGAAGTGTGGTGTTCAGTTTCGAAATGAATAGGGGCTGCATAATCACCGGACGTCCGAGGGGCAGAGCCAGTATCGCACCACCGATAATCAAAACATCGCGAAAAACAACCAGGATAACCAGCCAAACCGCGATTTGACCCTCGATACCAAGCGCCACGAAACAGCTCACCAACAATGCTTTATCGGCGAGCGGATCGATATAACTGCCAAAAGTACTCGCCGCATCGAAGCGCTTGGCGNTAAAGCCATCCACCGCATCGGAAATGCCCGCTGCGATAAATACCCAGAATGCTACCGCCATCTGGCCGGAGGCGATAAGCCAAACCATCAGCGGTACTGCAAACAACCGCGCCAGTGAAATCAGGTTGGGTAGTCGGACTACGATATCACGGGTATTCATCGAAAAATCGCCCGTACTAGCGGTCGAGCCGCTCAAGCGTCCAGACAGTCTGGTCCGCATAGGAGGATAACCTAAGACCGTTCTGCTCCAACGCCACGCGCAATTGATCCGGCGCTCCCTGGAAACGAATGGCAATTTCGGTTTCGCGTACGGACATACGCCTGATACCCACATGCTTGACCGTTGCTACTTGCGAAAGGCGCTCCTTGATCGCGAGCCATTCGGCGAGCTTGGTCACCGGCACCACTGCGATCAATGCATTTACATTGCCTCCGGTCAGGAGATTGGCTTGCTTCCAATCCTCCTCCAGCTGTTGGATCAACACCAATGCGACGTGCTTTTGGAACTCTTCCTCTGTCATGCCGGGCTGGCTTTCATAGGCGCTCAAAGCCTTTTTCACATGCCCCGTGCTCGAGAAGGTGATCAATTTGATCTCTACCCGCTGCACATTTCTAGCCTTGATCGTGCTGAATTCCGCGACCGGCACCACGACCCCGCGCGTACTGTACTTCTGCGAAACTGCGCTCAACCGGTTTAAATGACCGGCACTCGCCTGCTCGGCAGAGATCAACGACACGTCGGATAATTCCCCATGCGGCATCAATAAAGGCAACAAGCCGTGCGGGCTGGAAACCTCGCCCCAAATTTCGAACCACGGATTGGGTTCGTCCCAAAGCAGTTGAGATTTTCCGCTAACCAGAACCGGCAATACCACTAGTGGACGGCTTGCGGTCTCGGCAAAGGGAATACTCATTTGCTCGAGCAAGCTGCGCACCGCCTTCGGCCGGAACCGAACGCTCAATTTTCCCAAATATCGACCACCGCCGAACTTTTCATCCGAAACAGAAAAATCGCGCACTAATTCGGTAACCAGTTGATCGGTCGCGGCAGGCAACCGCGCATGATCGTGGAGCATCGTAACGCGCTTGAACATCGCTGCCAGTGCCAGGCGTTGTCCGGTCGCCAAAGCCTTGGTTTTCGCAGTTAGCTCGCTCGACGCCTTTTCGTTCACCTCTACATTGCGAATCGTGAACACATCTGACGCCAGCACGCCGCCCGTTGGCGTCAAAAATGACGCCAAAACCCAGCAAAAACCAAGAAAGTTGACAATTTGCAGTCGGCGAATCATTACAAGCCAATTCCGATCGGGTATCTTCGGTATAAGTGTCCAATTTATATGTTTTTCAAGGCGAGGACTCCATAGCCTCAACAAAATCAGATTCGGGCCTGACCTATCGCGACGCTGGTGTTGATATCGATGCCGGCAACGCTTTGGTCGATGCGATCAAGCCGCTTGCCGCTGCGACGGCGCGTGCCGGCGCGGATGGTGCGCTCGGCGGCTTTGGNGGGCTATTCGATCTCAAGGCAGCCGGCTACACCGATCCGATCCTGGTGGCCGCGACCGACGGCGTCGGGACGAAACTCAAAATCGCCACCGTAACCGGTATCCACGATACTATCGGCATCGACCTCGTTGCCATGTGCGTTAACGATCTCATCGTACAAGGTGCGGAGCCTCTGTTTTTTCTCGATTATTTCGCCACCGGGAAACTCGAACCCGGCGTTGCGGAAGCAGTGGTCGCCGGCGTCGCGGAAGGCTGTAAACAGGCCAAGTCGGCGTTGATCGGCGGCGAAACAGCGGAAATGCCGGGCCACTATGGCGATGGCGATTATGATTTGGCCGGCTTTGCCGTCGGCGCGATGGAACGAAATGGCGGCATCGACAACAGCACGATCGCACCCGGCGACCAAATACTGGGTCTCGCCTCCTCCGGCGTGCACTCCAATGGCTACTCGCTGGTGCGCAAGATCGTAGAAAAAAGCGGCCTCGGCTACGATGATCCGGCACCGTTCGATGCCGCAGCCAACCTAGGGGCGGCCCTTCTCACACCAACTAAGATTTATGTAGAAGCGATTTCCGCTGCGCGCGAAAAAGGCACCGTCAAAGGTATCGCCCATATTACCGGCGGCGGTTTACCCGAAAATCTTCCACGCATCTTGCCTGATGGTGCAGCGGCGCGCATCGCACTCAATAATTGGACAAGCCCGCCTGTATTCGAATGGCTGCGAGAGGCTGTCGATATCGACACACTGGAAATGCTGCGCACGTTTAATTGCGGCATCGGCATGGTTTTAGTGGTTGCAGCGGACGAAACTACCGCGGTTAAGCAAGGCCTCGAGGAATCCGGCGAGACGGTATTTACGATAGGGACAATCGAGGCCAAGGGCAAAAACGGCGCTGTCGTTATCGAAGGCGATTGGCCATGAGCAGCCGTCTCAAGGTCGCGGTGCTCATCTCGGGCCGCGGCACCAATCTCCAGGCTTTGATCGACGCTTGCGCCGAGCCAGATTTCCCTGCCGAAATTATCCGCGTTATCTCCAATGTATCCGGAGCCTTTGGATTGGAACGTGCGGACAAAGCCGGAATTCCCACTAAGGTGATAGATCACAAATCCTACGACGACCGCGCGAGCTTCGAGGCCGAAATCACCCGCGAATTGAATGCGTGCGGAACCGACCTGATCTGTCTTGCTGGTTTCATGCGCCTTGTCACCGCCGAATTCGTTGAGAATTGGCGCGATCGGTTAATTAACATCCACCCGTCGCTATTACCATCGTTCAAGGGGCTGGATACCCATCAGCGCGCGCTTGAAGCCGGAGTAAAAATAACCGGCTGCACGGTTCATTTCGTGCGTGCCGATATGGACGCAGGCCCCATCATTGCTCAGGCAGCGGTTCCGGTACTGCCAGAGGATGATCAAGACAGTTTGGCCGATCGTATTCTGGAACAGGAGCACGTCATTTTCCCGCTGGCACTCCGTTTAATCGCCGAGGGCCGCGTCAAGGTCGAAAGCGAAAAAGTGCTGATCGACGGCGACGTCGTCGCGCCTCCGGCACTGGTCTTTCCGGCTTTGTCATAGTGGGCTTTTACACTTGCGCGGAATCCTGCGTCGGTATACCTAAAGTCCAGCAAAATTTTCGCTAAAGTGAGGCAATATCATGTCTGGGGAAATGCAGTTTAAGCAGGCGCCGAAGGAAAATCTCGACACTTGGGCTCTGCTCGTCAAGATGACCACATGGAGCTGCATCGGCATTGCCGCTCTGTTGGTGATCCTCGCAGCGACTTTGGTTTAAATCACAGTTAAAGCGCTGTTTAAAAAGAGATATTCTGCACGTCGCTACTAGCCGACGACATCCAACTCACTGAAGAAATAAGCAATTTCCGTTGCAGCAGTTTCCGGTGCATCCGATCCGTGTACCGAATTGGCTTCGATCGATTCACCAAAATCCTTTCGGATTGTGCCTTCATCCGCGTTGGCAGGATTGGTTGCGCCCATAATGTCGCGGTTGGCTGTAATCGCGTTCTCGCCTTCCAGTACCTGTACGACGACCGGTCCGGAGCACATAAAATCGCATAGCTCGTCAAAAAACGCGCGTTCCTTATGAACCGCATAAAAGCCTTCGGCCTGTTGGCGGTTCATATGAATCCGGCGCTGTGCGACGATGCGAAGCCCCGATTCCTCGAAACGCGCATTAATCTGACCGGTTAAGTTACGCCGGGTGGCATCGGGTTTGATAATCGACAAGGTCCGTTCGACGGCCATATCCGAAATTCCCCTCCTGTGGCCCCTCTAATTTGAAGCCGCCGCCTTATATACGCCTAATCGAGGTGCCGCAAGAGTGCATGCATCCCATCGGTTCACCTAGCAAACCAATGCCTCTTAGCCTTCGCCCGACTTTTCTTCCCATTGGCCACCATCATTCTGTTGCCAGTAGGTCAGTTCGTGCCCTTGGTCTTTGTATTGGCGCCAACGCGCGCGCGCGCGGCTCACCGCATCCTCGTCATTCCCATCGAATAGGGTGCAGCAAAGATCAAATTTTTCGGTGTTACCGCTTTCCGCACCATCGACCAAAAACAACACGGTTGCCTCATTCGGATTTTCATCTTCGTGGGTCAGCCAGATCGGTTGCAGGGCTGCGTTGCCATCTTCGGCGGTACCGTGCGGCAGGAAACTGTCGCGGCCATAGGTCCAAAGACGCGTGTTAAGAGCCTGCACGCGTTCGGCCGACCCCGTCATTACCACTGCCCGCCAATCGCGCTCGAGCACCTTCTCCAACAATTTCGGTAGCGCCGCCTCGAGTGCGGTTTGTTGAAGGTGATAGAAGCGAATTTCGGTCACGGAACGCCTATTCGCAATTGTCGCGCACGAAACGGTCGAGCAACCGCACCCCATAGCCGGTGCCGCCCAGCGGGACAGTGGGAGTGGTTTTATCGGACCACGCCATGCCGGCGATATCCAGGTGTGCCCAAGGCACCTTGTTGACATAGCGCTGAAGGAACTGTGCAGCAGTAATCGAGCCCCCCCATCGACCACCGATATTCTTCATATCGGCGATCTTACTGTCGATCATCTTATCGAAGGGCCCGCCCAGATCGCTCAACGGCATACGCCAGAGCTTTTCTCCACTGGCCTCGCCGGCAGCGATCAACTGCTTCGATAGTTTGTCATCGTTGGAAAACAAACCGCCATACTCTTTTGCCAAAGAAACCAGGATGGCCCCGGTCAAAGTGGCAAGATTGACCATCAGGCGCGGTTTGAATCGCTTCTGGCAGTACCAAAGCGCATCCGCCAGCACCAGTCTCCCTTCGGCATCAGTATTTAGGATTTCGACAGTCTGGCCCGACATGCTGGTGACAACGTCGCCTGGCCGCTGCGCGTTGCCATCCGGCATATTCTCGACAAGACCGAGAATGCCAATCGCATTGACCTTTGCCTTACGGCCCGCGAGCGCCTTCATCAGGCCCGCTACCGCGCCGGCACCGCCCATGTCCCATTTCATCTCCGCCATTCCGGCGCCCGGTTTTAGTGAAATGCCACCGGTATCGAAGGTTACACCTTTGCCGATAAATGCCACCGGCTGTTTCGATGCAGCAGCCCCTCGCCATTGCATGACAACGAGTTGACTTTGCTTGCGCGAACCCTGGCCAACGCCGAGCAATGCGCCCATTCCGAGCTTTTGCATCGCCGCTTCACCCAACACCTCGACCTTGACACCAAGACGGGTCAACTTGCGTGCCTCGCGGGCGAATGTGACCGGATAAAGTACATTAGGAGGTTCGGAAACCAGATCGCGGGTGAAAAACACCCCGTCGGCAAGTTTGTTCAACTGTCCAAACAAGCGCCTGGCGCGAGTTTCTCCCTCGACCGAGAAAGACAGGTTTTCAACACCGGCGGTTTTCTTCTTTTTCGATTTCTTTTTATATTTTTCGAATCGATAGCTTCTGAGCCTCGCACCATAGGCAATCTGTGCCGCTGTCTCGGCCAGATCCCTAGGTCCGTCATCGACGATCACGATCACTGATTTCTGTTGGGCACCGTTCATATGGGCGAAAATCTTTCCGCCGAGGTCCTGCAACTCCAGCTCGTCCAATCCCTTCTTGCCGAGACCGACCAATAGAATGCGCTTTAGTTTGAGCTTCTCCGGCGCGACGATNGCAAGCAGTTGGTGTTTCTTACCGTCAAACGAGCTGGCCGCGATCGCGCGCTTGACCGCCCCGCCCGTCGCCTTGTCCAGTGCAGCAGCGGCATCGGATAATTTACTTTTTTCGCGCACCCCTACAACGACGGCGCCGGATTTGGGCAAACCCGGTTTTGCAAAAGAGATTTTCATGTTGCTGATCCGTAAGATGATTAAAAGTGAAGCCGGTCGCCGAAAAGGCTTTTCCCTGCTCGGCTTATTCTATGCTATGCCGTGATGCGGTTGAAGCAAGGGATGGCAAAGAATCGAGAGGAATAATCGGGTTTGAAAAGCCTCGGCAGCTATATTTCAAAGCAGATCGCCGGCGTCACTGTTTTCGTGATTCTGATTTTAGTGTTCGCGGTCTTTCTGACGCAGTCGCTTCGCATCATCGACTGGACCCTAAACCGCGGGCTATCCTTCAATACATTCCTCACCATGGCCGGTCTCCAGATGCCGTTTTTCCTGGTCGTGCTGTTTCCGATCGCGCCATTTGCATCCACGCTTTTCGTCTATAGCAGGCTTATCACCGATAGCGAGCTCATCGTCATGCGTGCCGCCGGCGTCGGCAATTGGGCGTTGGCGAGGCCTGGACTTTTAGTGGGTTTCGTCATGATGGTGCTGACCTTCATTCTCAATCTCTATGTCCAGCCGGCAAGTTTCCGCGAATACAAGGCGCGCGAATTCGAATTTCGTAATGAATTGGCCTCGGTCGCCTTACAGGAAGGTATCTTCAACGACATCCGCAAAGGGATCACCGTCTATGTCCGCGAGCGTGATAAAGACGGCCAACTTTACGGAATCCTGTTGCACGACAACCGAAAGCTCAACCAACCGGAAACTATGATGGCGGAGAAAGGTGCCCTCGTAGACACCGACCAAGGCCCACGCATCATACTGGTTAACGGCATTCGTCAAACGGTGAATTATAAGCAAAACAAGTCGCCGGACACCTTGGAGTTCGACCGCTGGACCGTCGAATTGCCGAGCCGCCAACGAACCGGCGCGCGATCGCGGGAACCGGCAGAACGATTTTTGAACGAATTGTTCTTCGCCACCGACGACGAGCGTTACAAGCATCTGCGCTATCGCGCGGAAATGTTCGCCGAGGGGCACAACCGCCTTGCCACCGGCTTTTTGCCCCTCACCTTCTGTGCCATGGCCTTGGCCATTCTATTGAGCGGCAGTTTCAACAGGCGTGGTCACGCGATACTTATTCTCGAAGCCATCGGCACCATCGCTTTTGTGCTGGTACTTAGTCTCGCTCTCAAGAATTATTCGGTAACCCACCAATGGATGTTGCCGCTGATGTATGTCAATGCGGTGCTGCCGCTCTTGATTTCGCTCTACGTCATTGTGGTACCGCGGCAATTCCCGCCACCCCGTTATCACCGGGCGTCGGCGGCTAGCGGCTAATGTCGCAACGGGTCCGCTTGACGTTTTTGTGATAGCGGCTGAACAGGCCCGGTTTGGGCCAAGGCCAGCTCTTTTTAATGCGCCATTTCTCTCCGTCCCGAGCCAGCAAGACAGACTTCCCTTCCGGCAAATCGAGCCCGACAAATCTCGCCAACGGCTCGCTGCCGCACATTGCCCAAATCACGGGCAACTTCGGGTATGGCAGTGCCAAGTCCTTTGCAATGATCGGCACCTTAGGCGCCGGAGCGACGGTCATGTCGGCCCTAAACCGCCTGGCAAAATACTGCATCACGGTCGCATAGTCTCCGATGTCTCCCGGAATATAGACCAACAAACGTGACTGTTTGGGCAAACTCCGTCCAAGTTCATCGCCGATTTCACGCAAATATGGTTTCGGCTGCTGCCGGTCGAAGCGAAGGTAGGGGGCGGTAACGACAGGCATTATCAGAGCAATCGCAACGACGATTTGACCGAGCCGCTGCGGGGAAACCGGGGCTCGCGCGAAGACCGACCGCAATTCTCCCTGAAAATAAAGCCGCGCCACGCCATAGACGGCAACCGCGTATCCGAAATAACCGATGAAGGTATTGTAGCGCCAGTAGCTCGATACGCCGGTACTGGCATGACCGGTCCAATGGGCGAAATAAAGAAAAAACAAAAATCCATTCCAACCGAAAAACAGTCCCGTAGCGATAAGCGCCAGGCGATCGAACGGGGTCATAGGCTTAAAAAGCCGCCACAATGCCCAACCGCTGAGCACGAACATGATCCCGAAATATCCGACCTTTCTGGTCATGTTCGAAAATATCGCGCTAAGTATGGCGGGAATATTTTCGAACTGCCATCGATCGAACGGCAGCAAGGTCGCTTCATGAAGTTGAGCCGACGACGAAAGAAATCCTCGCCATAAGAGATAGGACAGCAATGCCGGACCGAGCAGCAAAGGCGTCCAGGTCAAAAGCCGTCGCCCTGCCTTCGCACCACCACCCGATACCGCAAGGACCGTTACCATGCCGAACAAGATCAGCAAAATTACCAGATTAGGCTGCTTCAAATTTATGAATAGCAACGCCAGGAGGGCGAATTGCAACGCCCAAAGTTTGAAATCCTCCGCGCCGGTTCGCAGCCGCTCGCAAATCTGCCATCCGACAATCCCGAGATACGCTAAAACGACACTAGTGCCGGTGTCGGGGTTGGCCATCAGGACGATTTTGCGCACAAAAATAGGATTGGCGTAGGTCGCAAGAATCAGTACCAACGCGGCTAGCGGCCAGCCGACCGCCGGCCATTTGCTGTCGAACCGATCAGATTGCGCACTCTGAATGAGCCGGGCCAGCAATACCGCAAACACAAGCACCAAACCAAAATTAATGACATTGGCCGCGCTTTCGGCGAAATGTCCGATCAGGACTGAGACAAAATGAAGAACGAAGGTGTGATTATATGGAAAGCCCGTATAGGCCGAAGGCGACTGCGGCAGCTCGGGTCTCGGCAAAGTTCCATGATCGAGCAGATAAAGCGCGTTATACAGCCAGTGGCTTAATACATCGACCTCCGAAGGGTATTTCGCCGCCACGATGAGCAAAAACGGAGCGCCAAGGGCAAATACCCGCCAGCTTGTGGCCATGCCCCCTAATTCGCCACGGCGGCGGAGGACAAGCGCCGCGGCACCTGCCAGCGCCACACTGAACCAGGTCACATAGCGAAGATCGAGCGTGCTTAAGGCCGCAATGACAGTGTAAATCAAGATAACGACGCCCCATCCCGCAAAAATGGTGCAATCCGCTAAAGCCTTATGGCAACCGGCCAATCGACCAATGAAAGCAAAACAAGTTGCTGATATAACAACGGAAATTAGCGCTATCGCTTGCAGCGGCGCGGGCAGCATTTCAGCCAGAAACTGCATCATCTAAGTAATTCTCCGAATCCGAAGGGACTTCCGCGGGCGTCCAGCGCTATAGCTGCCAGGAACGTGAACAACATTCCAGTGGAAAAGCGACGAAAACACGATTTGACGCTATTTCTCGACTATTCGGGCAAGTGTCGGAAGGTTTTTTACACAATTTTTTCAAGATCAAGCGCATTCGACTAGTTGAAAGCGCCAAAATCGAAAAAGGGTAGGCAAATAGAGCAAAGAAAAAGCTTTTGACTTACGTAAAATCCTGTTTATTAAGTACTGTTAATATAAAGAAATTAAAAAAAACAAGAAGAACGAAACAGGATGAGCACCGTATGCTTACTCGCCAAAGTGCGAGCAAGTCGCGAGTCGACGAATCATCGAGGCATCAGCCCAAAAATTTTGGGCAATTGGTCGCGACTGGTTTCCGCAACGCGGCGCCTTCCGAAATTTCGTTCCTGTTCGACCANGCCGGCGACAATGGCGACGATGTGAGGGCGCTCAAGTGCGATTGTCCCTGACACTATCGAAATATCTGTCACGCCACTTCCTGTTTTGGCTGGTGAGCGTCTTTTTGGCTTTTGCGAGCATCGCTTTGGTTCTGGATACCGTGGAACTGATGCGCCGCGCTTCTGGCAAGGCCGAGGCAACGATGGATATCGTGCTGCAAATGGGTCTGTTGAAACTGCCCTTTATGATTCATTCCCTGTTGCCATTCATAATCCTGTTCGGTGCCTTGCTAGCCTTTTGGCGTCTCGCACGTACCAACGAAGTCGTTGTTGCCCGTGCCGCCGGCATTTCGGTCTGGCAATTTTTGCTACCGGCGGTGTTCATCACTTTTGTTGTCGGAATATTCGAAGTCGGTGGTTTCAACCCCTTCGCCTCCGCGATGCTTTCCAAGTACGAGGCTTACGAAGCGCAATATCTCAAGCGTCGTACCAGCATGCTTGCGGTTTCCAAAAACGGGCTTTGGTTGCGCCAAGCCGACGGGCGCTTTCAATCGGTCATTCATGCACTCCGAGTAACCAACGAAAGCATGGAACTGCATGACGTCATCATCTTCCGGTTCGAGGGCAAAGACCGCTTTGCGGAGCGGATCGATGCCGAGAAGGCTCGTCTCGAAAACGGACATTGGCGGCTTCAAAATGCATGGATCTCTGCTCCCCTAACCCAGCCCAGTTTCCGCAAGGACCATCGCATTCGCACCAACTTGACCCTGACAAAGATTCAGGAAAGTTTTGCGTCGCCTGAAACTATGTCGTCATGGGATTTACCGGAATTTATCCGCACCATGGAAGCGGCCGGATTCTCAGGCCATCGGCACCAGCTTCACTTCCAATCGCTGCTTGCCTACCCGTTCTTACTGTGCGCGATGGTGCTTATAGCGGCTAGTTTCACGCTCAGAGTCCACCGACGAACCGGCGCAAAATTTGCCATCATCGGCAGCGTTTTGTTTTGCTTCATAATCTATTTCATGTCCGATGTGGTCCAAGCACTCGGCATGTCTGCAACAATACCGCCGGCGCTCGCCGCTTGGGCTCCCGCCTGCGTTTCGATCATGATCGGTTTAGCGATGCTGTTTCATCTGGAGGACGGATGATGCGCGTCGAATGGTCAAAATTCTCGTTCGCGGCCGCTCTCATTTTGGCCATCGTTCATCCGGCATTCGCACAAAAACCGAATACCTATGAACTACAGAGCCGAATCCAGAAGATCGAATCCAAACAGGGTGAACAAATTCTGATTACCGCCGATGAGGTCAGTTACGACCGTGAACTTGGCGCAATTACCGCTCGAGGCAACGTGGAAATCGTCCAGGGCGAGCGCGTATTGATGGCGGATTCAATTAGCTACAATCAAAAGTCGGATACCGTCAGCGCTTCCGGCAATATTTCCCTTATGGAGCCATCAGGGGAAGTCTTATTCGCTGAATATATTGAACTCACTAACGAGTTTAAAAACGGCGTCATCCGGGAACTACGCATTTTGCTAACAGACAAGAGCCGCTTTGCCGCCGCCGAAGGCTCAAGGCGGGACGGTAATCGCACGGTGATGCGGCGCGCTGTGTTTTCGCCTTGCGAACCCTGCAAGGAAGATCCCAGCCGAGCACCGCTTTGGCAACTCAAGGCCGAAAAGATCGTCCACGATCAGCAGGAACAAGAGGTTTCCTACCGCAACGCATTCCTCGAGCTATTCGGCGTACCAGTCGCCTATACCCCGTTCTTCTCCCATCCTGATCCGACGGTCTATCGTCGCAGCGGATTTCTTGCACCAAACTTCGGGACCGGCGGGAACCTCGGAGGATTCGTTCAGGCGCCGTTCTTCCTAGTGCTCGGCGACAATAAAGATATGACTATTTCGCCGATTTATACCGTCGACGAAGGTTTGGTGTTCAATGGCGAGTATCGTCACAGGTTCGATAATGGCGAGCTTCATTTAGCGGGTAGCGCGACAACCGCCGACCGCCAAGAAGGCGATCCGTCGAACCCTCAAACCAAAAGAAACGAATTCCGTGGCCACGTGGAGGCCTTCGGCCGGTACGATATCAACGAGACCTGGCGCGTCGGCATGGATATTGAGCGCAGCACCGACAGAACTTATCTCCGCCGGTTCAACTTTTTCGAGCCCGGCGGTAACACGCTGAAGCAACATGTCTTCCTGGAAGGCTTTCGCCGCCGGAATTATGCTGCGATGAACCTTTATTCTTTCCAGGATCTACGCACCAGTAGTGACGGCCAATCCGAGCAACCTTATGTGGCGCCGCTGATAGATTTTAATCACGTGGGCGAAGCGGATTCGTTGGGCGGTAGATTGTCGCTCGATGCCAATTTCCGTTTTCTGGGCCGTGACGACGGGCCGAAAGGCCAGCGCCTGTCATTCCGCCCCGGCTATCGTATTTCGCGCACCGCCGACATGGGTTTTGTGACCTCGCTCAATGTGGATCTGCAAACCGACATCTACAATACCGATCAAATTTCGAATCCTCGGGTCAATAGTTTGGCACAAGATGGAGTCGAATATCGGTTGATGCCTCGAATGTTTGCCGACTGGCGATTCCCCTTCATCAGAAATGGTGAATCAACGTCGCAAATAGTCGAACCGGTTATCGGTCTGCTAGCGACCCGAAACGGTGGCAACTCGACAGATATTCCCGACGAAGACAGCAGTATCTTCGAAGAGGACGACACAAATCTTCTCAGCTTTGACAGGCTGCCCGGGCTCGATCGTGTCGAAAGCGGTCAACGTCTGATCTATGGCGTCAAATTCGGTTTGTTCGGCCGAAATTTCGGCCAAAACACGGCATTTATCGGTCAAACGTTCCGGTTGTCAGAGGATGATGAGCTTGCGGCCAACAGCAATATCAACCACGGCCTTTCGGATTTGGTCGGCCGAGTTGATATCAAGCCCCATCAATATATCGATCTTTTGTATCGGTTTCGGGTCGACCACAATGACTTGACCCCGCGCCGCAACGAATTTTCTTTCCGTGTCGGGCCAAAAGCCTTTCAGGTGTCAGGCGACTATACATTCGTCGATAATGGCACCGGTGCTGGCTCTTCTGCCAAACGTGAGGAAATTAAAGCTGCGGTACAGTCCCAGATTAGTCAGTTCTGGTCGTTCCGGGCCTCGACACACCGAGATTTATCGAAAGACGGAGGCTCTCTACGCCATTCCATGAGTCTTCGTTATGAAGACGAATGCATAACTTTTGACGTCACCGGCACGCGGAGCTTCTTCCGCGATGCGGATATTCGCCCGTCAGATTCGCTGTTGTTCAAAGTAATTTTCAAGCATCTGGGGCAGGTTTCAACGAGCGCTGGGTAGTCAGATGGCGAATGCTGCGCAGAGATTTCTTTCTCGATTTCGCACCATACGAGTGGCGGGATGCCGCCAATTGTTCGCATTTCTTGTCATGCTGGCAGTCCTCGTATTACCCAGCTACTCAAACGCACAGTCGAATCAGGTGCTCCGAATTCGCGCAATCGTCAATGACGATGTCATATCCTTTTATGACCTGATCCAACGAATTCGTCTTCTGATTTTGACCAGCGCAATTCCGGATTCGCCTGAAACCCGGCGACGGCTTGCCCCGCAAGTGCTACGCGCAATGATCGACGAAAAGCTGCGGCTGCAAGAAGCCGCGCGTTTGAATATCCGTGTTCCAGGAACCCGCATCGACAAGCAAATCGCTCTGCTTGAAGAAAGAAACAATCTTCCCGCCGGGGGTATTCTGCAACTTCTCGACCAATCGAGTATCGATGAGAACGCGCTTCGAAATAAGCTAAAGGGTGAGCTTGCCTGGCAGTCGATCGTGCGGCGGAGATTGATGCGGCAGGNCAATATCAGCAATGAAGAAATTGACGATGAACTGCAGCGGCTAAATTCCATTCAGCATCTACCGCAATACAAGGTGTCGGAAATTTTCCTTTCGATCGACAATCCCGATCAGGAAGGCCAGGTATTGGAAGTCGCCAATAGATTGATCGGCCAACTAGACGCCGGAGCTAAATTTGCACTCTTGGCACGCGAGTTTTCGCAAAGTGCGAGTGCCGCGACAGGCGGCGACCTCGGCACCGTCTCTCAAGGCCAGATCGACCCGAAACTTGAAAAAGCGTTGGAGGTATTGGAGCCGGGCGGATTGGCGGGGCCCATACGCACCCTGGCAGGTTATTACATCCTGAAACTTCATGAACGCGTTATTCCCGCATCCAAATCCACAGGACCAACCAGGGCAACAATTTCGCAAATACTGCTGCCACTTAAGGCAAATGCAGCAAATGCCGAAATAGAAGCTCAGCAGCGGATCGCGGGTCAAATTCGCGCCGACACACGGACGTGCGAACAGTTGGAGAAAACCGGTAGCAGCTTGAATACCCCGCAATCGGGAAGTCTCGGACAAATAGATATTTCGACATTGCCGGCGCCAATCAGAAATGCCCTTAGCGGTTTGCCCGCCAAAAAAGTCAGCCCACCGATTCGGGTTGCCGAGGGCTTGCTCCTGATGATGGTCTGCGAATGGGACAAGGCGACAGAAGGGCTGCCGTCGAAAAAGATAATTCGCGCGCGACTCGGAGACCGCCGGTTAAATCTTCTCATGCAACGTTATATGCGCGATCTCAGGCGCACAGCTTTTATCGATCTGCGCGGCTGATGGGCGGGTTGGCTCCAATCGCGCTCACTATGGGTGAGCCCGCGGGCATCGGCGGCGAAATCGCACTGAAGGCATGGGCCAACAGGGCCAAACTATCCGTGCCTCCGTTCTTTGTGATCGATGATCCGAAACGTCTCAATCGCCTATCGAAAAAGCTAGGCTGGCCGATCGAAACCGTCTCGATCTCCGACCCCTCGGAAGCCTCGGGCGCGTTTAGCCACGGGTTGCCGGTATTCACTCTGGAATTGCCGGGCTCAATGACGCCGGGCGCACCGGACCCTGCAAACGCCAATTGCGTAATTTCCTCGATCGATACTGCGGTGACGCAAGTAACGACGGGCAACGCCTCAGCACTGGTAACAAACCCAATCCACAAATTTTCTCTTTACGATGCTGGATTTTCCCATCCGGGCCACACCGAGTATCTGGCCGCTCTCGCCGGCGGTGACCGTTCGGCGATGATGCTGGCGTGTGACGAGCTACGCGTTGTTCCAGTGACGATCCATATGTCGTTAGCTGAAGCGATTAAAAGCCTGACGACCGCGGATATCGTCGAAATCAGCAAAATTACCGAGGCATCGCTCAAGCGAGATTTCGGAATCGATGCGCCCCACCTCATGGTCGCGGCGCTCAATCCCCATGGCGGCGAGAACGGTTCGATGGGGAACGAAGAACGAGACATCATCGTACCGGCGGTAGAGCAACTAAAAAAAGACGGTCTCACGGTAACCGGCCCGGCACCGGCAGACACATTGTTCCACCCCCGCGCCCGTGCCACCTACGATGCGGTGATTTGCATGTATCACGATCAAGCCCTGATTCCTCTCAAGACCATCGACTTTTCTGGCGGCGTCAATATCACCATGGGCCTTCCATTCGTACGGACGTCACCCGATCACGGTACCGCGTTCGAAATCGCTGGCATGGGCGTGGCCGACGAAACCAGCGTTGTCGGCGCCCTTAAAATGGCGGCTCAAATCGCCCAGCGACGCGCCAACCGCATCGAGGCTCCGGCGGCGCACCATGGCTGAGGGATCGCCCTTTGCGGACCTCCCACCGCTGCGCGACGTCATTGCCACACATGGTCTTAGGGCTGCGAAGTCTCTCGGCCAGCACTTTCTGCTGGACCTGAATCTGACCGACCGTATCGCCCGAAATGCCGGAGATATTTCACAAGGGACGGTAATTGAAATCGGACCGGGACCCGGCGGACTGACCCGCTCGCTTTTGGGCGCCGGCGCACGCCAGGTTATCGCCATTGAACGGGACCGCCGTTGCGTCGATGCCTTGGACGGATTGGTGGACGTTGCCGACGGACGCTTAGAAATTATCGAAGCCGACGCCTTGCAAGTCGACCTGACAACGCTCGGCAAGGCGCCGCGATTCATCATCGCCAACTTGCCTTACAACATTGCAACTGCACTTTTGATTCGCTGGCTCGGCGCTGCCGACGCGTTCCAAAAAATGAACCTCATGTTTCAACGCGAAGTCGCCGACCGTATTACCGCACTGCCAGGCAGTAAGAACTATGGCCGACTTTCCGTGCTCTGCAACTGGCGCTGCGAAACACGTTTGTCATTTGGAATTCCAGCCCGCGCATTCACGCCACCCCCGCAAGTCGCTTCGGCTATAGTGTCCCTCACCCCCTACAAAACACTACCCGAAATGGCGGATCAATCGGATCTCGAAGCCGTCACCGCCGCCGCTTTCGGTCAGCGTCGGAAAATGCTGCGGAGTGCCTTGAAACAGCTTGACCTGGATATTGCGGCACTGCTGGCCGACGCCGCAATTGAACCAACACGGCGGGCGGAAGAATTATCGATCGCTGAATTCGCGCGCTTGGCGCGGAGTTTTAAGTCTCTTCGCAAAGCCGCTTGACGAAATCACTGAGACCCACGACCCGACGTCGCTTCAAACGTTCGGCCATCAGGATCGACATCACATCCATGACGCTTTCGCCTAAGTGATTGTTAATAATAATATAATCATACTCGGCATAATGGCTTAACTCGGCTGACGCCTTCGCCATTCGCTTTGCGACCACGTCCGCTGGATCTTGCGCACGGCTGTGGAGGCGACGTTCGAGTTCGCCATGACTGGGCGGTAGGATAAAGACGCTGACAACATCGTCGGGCGCTTTTTCGACCAATTGCTGGGTACCTTGCCAATCGATATCGAACAACACATCGGTACCCTCGGACAGCGAGCTCATTACCGGCTCTGCCGGTGTCCCGTAGTAGTGATCGAACACCTTCGCGCTTTCGAGGAACTCGCCCTTATTACGCCTGGTGTTAAATTCGGTCTTTTTGACGAAATGATAATCGACGCCCGCAACTTCACCCGGGCGCTTGCGCCGCGTTGTTGCCGAAACCGACATGGTGATGAACTCGTCCCGGCTGAGAATCTCGCGCGCGATCGTCGTCTTACCGGCCCCCGATGGCGACGACAACACAAGCATCAAGCCGCGCCTCTTAAGACCCAAATCGCTAGACAACAAATCTACTCCACATTTTGTACCTGCTCGCGAAACTGCTCTATCAAAGCCTTCATTTCAAGCCCATGTTTCGTGAGCTCCGTATCGCTGGATTTGGAGCAAATCGTGTTGGCTTCGCGGTTGAGCTCTTGGCAAAGAAAATCGAGTCTTCGGCCGATCGCGCCGCCTTCGGCAAGCAAATCACGCGCAGCACTTACATGGGCACCGAGCCGATCGAGCTCTTCGGTGATATCGCCCTTAACTGTGAGCACTGCCAATTCCTGCGCCAGCCGGTCTTCGGCCACCGGCGGATCGGCTTCNAGAATTTCCTTAAGTTGCGCTTGCAAACGATCCTTTTTTGAGTCCGCACGTAATGATTCTACCGAAGACGCCGCTTCGGTACGGTCAGCGATTGCTTGCAACTGACCGGAAAGTATATCCGCGAGTTTCTCACCCTCCGTTTGACGGTTCTGCTGCAGCGCGACCAGCGCCTCGTCGAGAGATTTCAATATCGACGCATGACGCTGAGCCTGATCGGTTTCGCTCTCGGGCTCGTCGATCTTTTCGACCACACCTCGCACGGACAACAGCGACTCGATATTTACCGGCGCACCATCGTTTTCCCCACGCGCCACTTCCAGCAGGCTATCCAGGAGCGCACGGTTTACCTGGTACTTATCGTCCGCTTCGGTCTTGGTCGTTCGGCTCAGCGTCAGCACCATGTTCAACGCTCCGCGCTTGAAACATTTCTGGGCTGCCTGACGCGCCGGCAACTCGAGCCGATCATGGCCACCCGGCATACGAACGCGAACATCGAGCGACTTACTGTTGACGCTTTTGGTTTCCCAGCTCCAGCTCCAATCACCGTAGTCACCATCGGCGCGAGCGAATCCGGTCATGGATGAAACGACCAATGCAAAATCCTTTCGGCGCTAGCTTTTCGTTGGCAGAGACTATCCCACCGACGCCAAAGGTCCAAATTTGCTAGGATGAGCGAATGCATCCTGCATCTTGGCCCAGTTCCGTTCTGATAACCGGCGCCTCCAGCGGCATCGGTGAAGCTTTGGCAAACGCCTACGCCGAGGCAGGCGCTAGCCTTGCCTTAAGCGGACGAAGCGAACGGCGTCTTGAGGCAGTTGCAGCAGCGTGCCGGGCAAAGGGCGCAACCGTCAATGCGGCAATTCTTGACGTGCAAGAAAAAGATTCCATGCAGGACTGGATTCAGTCCGTTGACGAAGCCGCACCACTCGATTTGGTCATAGCCAACGCGGGCATATCCGGCGGCACCGGTGGCGGCGGCGAGCCCGAAACACAGGCACGCGCGATTTTCGCGATCAATATCGACGGTATGTTGAATACGCTCCATCCGGCAATTGCGCGCATGCAGAACCGTGGCCAAGGGCAAATCGCATTGATGAGTTCGCTGGCGGGCTTTCGAGGTTTCGCGGGCGCGCCCGCCTACAGCGCCGCAAAAGCGGCGGTGCGTGTTTACGGCGAAGCGCTTCGAGGCGCTCTCCATGATGACGGTATCGGTGTTTCTGTAATCTGCCCCGGGTTCGTCGAAAGTCGCATGACTGCGGTTAACAAATACAAGATGCCGTTCCTTATGAGTGCCGAGCAGGCCGCGACACTCATTCAACGAGGTCTCGCGCGCAACAAGGCGCGCATCGCCTTTCCGTTCCCGACCTATTTCATGAGTTGGCTGATGGGCAGCCTACCGCCAGCACTAACCGATCCGATTTTCCGGATGCTACCGAAAAAAGAATAAAGTTTGCGTCTAGGCGCCGAGCGCGTCCACTTCTTCGTCGCTCGGAAAGCGGCCGTTATCCTGATTGCTGTATTTTAGCGAGCCGTCGACGGTAACGTTGAAAATGCCGCCGGAACCTTTTTCCAGTTGCACCATCGCACCGAATTTATCTACGAGACGATCTCTCACACGGAGAGCTTCCTTTTCGTAGCCTCAAGCGCCGCAATAAAGAATATGGACATCCATGGATGACTCCCTCCGCCACGTGTTCCGCCTCTAATATAAGTCACCCGCCCCGGAAGGCAATCGCCCGGCTACCGGCGTCGGCCGAAAAATGCTATGGAGAAATCCACTGATTAGAACGCGAATTCGAGGAGGACCGTCATGGAAACTGCCGCTACAAAAACCGATGTTACGACCGGCGTCACCGAACAGCTCGCCGCCTGGGGTAGCCAGCTGACGCTGGATCAAATTCCCGAAACCGCCAAGATAAATGCCAAGCAATGCTTCCTTGATTGGCTTGGCGTGACATTGGCTGGTGCGCAGGACGATCTCACGCGCATACTGCATGAAACTGCCGAAACCGAAGGGTTGGGCAATCAGGCATCTCTCCTCGGCCGCGGTGCCAAAGGCACCGCTAGCCAGGCGGCGCTCATAAATGGCGCAGCAGGCCATGCACTCGACTACGACGATGTGGTGCGTATTCTTCGCGGTCATCCGACCGCCCCTGTCGCGCCTGCGGTACTGGCCGTTGCCGAACGGGACGGACTCAACGGCGCCGATCTATTACTCGGCATTGCAACCGGCATCGAAGTGGAAAGCCGGGTTGGCGGCTATATGGGCGATCCGCACTATCTCAAAGGCTGGCATGCGACCGCCACGGTTGGGCATTTCGGTGCTGCTGCCGGCACGGCGCGTCTACTTGGCCTCGATGCTGAAACAACCGCCTACGCGTTCGGCATTGCCGGTACTCAGGCCGCTGGCCTCAAAGCCAATTTTGGCACCATGTGCAAACCGCTTCATGCGGGCAAGGCAGCGATGAACGGTCTCATGGCCGCCGAGTGGGCCAAGCGCGGATTCGATTCCCGCCCCAATATCGTCGAACGCGATAACGGTTTCGCCAAAAATTTCGATGGAATTTGCGACGAAGATGCAGCGCTCGATGGGCTTGGTGATGATTTCCATCTTTCCAACCTGTTGTTCAAGTACCACGCCGCTTGTTACGGCGTGCATTCTCCGGTCGAATGCGCGAAGCGCATCTCGGCCAATCCCGCCTACGATGCGGACAAGGTGGAGAAAATCGAAGTTCATCATGCAAGCCGCCTCAAAGGCATGTGCGATCAAGCGAAACCGGCGACCGGGCTCGAAATCAAATTCAGCCTGTATATGACCACCGCTCTGGCATTGGCTGGCGAAGATACCGGTAGCCTCGAAATCTATAGTGCCGAAACCGCGGCACGTGAGGATCTGGTCCGGCTTCGCGACAAGGTCACGCTAGTCGCAAAAGACGATTTCACCCCCAACCAGTCCGAGGTAATCGTCCATCAAAACGATGGCACGGTACTCCGCGAAACCGACGATCTCGCCCACCCGAATAGGGATTTGGATAATCAGTGGGACAAGCTGCAGGCAAAATTCCGTGCTTTGGCGATACCTTTGGTCGGCGAAGCCAACACCGAAAAGGCAATCGCCGCTGTCAACGACCTTGAGAATCAAAACTCGGTCACGGAGATCACCAGCGCGCTCACCACGCTTACCAAGTAACGATTTGCGCAAATCGGCCCGCGCCTGCTTTTAGCGCGGGCCGGTTTTCGTTCTTAACAAAGAAAAAGATAAATAAAAAATACAAATACTTGTGCTTTATTTCAGATATAACCCGATATTTAGTAGCGTTAAATATTGTATTTAATAAATATTCGTCAGTTTCTCTTTCCAAAATCCGATAGTCATGGTAAATATTCGCTAAATTGGTCTTGCGAATAATTGCTTTTGCACGGCCTTGAACAGAAATTACGACCGTCCACACTAAAAATAGGGCGGCAGTTTGGAGCACTACGTGTCGGCAGAGACCAAATCCGGCGACGAAAGTTTTACGCAGACCCGCGTGCAACGGGCGCTTGCGCTCGTGGTGGCGTCGGGCTTCGCAGCAGCTTTTCTGTTTGTCGCGTTTCCGGAAATCGACCTTTGGATTTCCGAGCAGTTCTTCATCATGCCGACAATGTTTGCCCTGACCCATTCCGCCGATAGGCTCGAGATCATCGGTTATATTCGCCAAGCTGGCTTTCTCATCACCCGCATCACCATGGTCGGGCTCCTGGTGATGATCGTGCTGGCTTGTCTGTTACGCCACTCCCCGCTCCGCCATTACCGCAAGAAACTTGCCTATATATTTCTCTGCTTCGCCATTGCGCCTGGCATTATCGTCAGCGTCGTGCTGAAGGAAAATTGGGGCCGAGCGCGACCGTCGCACATCGTCGAATTCGGCGGGNAAAAGGAATATACGCCGCCGATGATGAGGGCCAATCAATGCACGGGAAACTGTTCGTTCCCGTCCGGTGAAGCGGCATTCGGATTTTGCTTTTTGGCTTTTGCCATGGTCGCCCGACGACGCAAGTTTTGGGTAAAAATGGCCCTTGCCTACGGCGCTTTTTTTGCCTTTCTCCGTGTCGCCGAAGGTGGGCACTTCACCAGCGACGTGACATTTTCAGCGCTTATCTCGGTCCTTACCTGCTTGCTGCTTTATCGATACATGTTTGAACGCGCCTATGGCTACCCAACGGTTGCAGACTGGACCGAACGCCGTACCGCACCCGCAATCGGCAAATTCAACGATATTCGTAACCGTTTGACCTCCAGCCGCTCGACAGTGGCGGTAGACTGGCCGTTACCCGTGGATACGAGCCGTATCACACCGAAACAACCGGCAAACGATCCCGGTGATGAAAACACTCAAATTGATAGAGAACCGCTCGCGACCGTCGGCACCGGCACCGGCGTGCAACAAGTGCGGCCTATCCGGAAGAACTGACAACCTCGAATGAATGCAGTATCAGTCGAAAAACGGAAAAAAACGATGAGACCCTGGCACCGTAAAGCAACTTTCGGATTTATCTTTTCCCTGGCCATGTTCGCGCAATTGGCCACGCCAACGACTGCACGAGCTCAGGACCCGGCGGTCTGGTACATCGCCGGCGCAGCGCTGACGACCGTGCTCCCCGGTTTCGTATTCGACTTGCCGCAACCTGACGCGGACCGCTCCTACGCTAAAATGAGCGCTGGTTACTTCGATGCGGTCGACGACGAAAACACCGCCTTCGATTTCAGCATTGAGTATCAACCGGGCTGGACCTGGTTTCGCATAAAGCCGTTGATCGGCTTCTCCGGCAACACCGACGGCAGTTTTTACGGCTGGCTATCCGCATCCCATGACTTTCACATCACCAAACGGTTTGTGGTCAATTTCAACATTGGGCCCGCCTTTTATATCAGCGGTAAAGACGCAAAGAATCTCGGCAGTGCTGGGGTGCTGAGGTCCGGCTTCGAGGTCGGTTACCGCTTTGACGATGGCATGCGGATAACCGGTAGCTTCCACCACATGTCCCACGGCAAGCTGCTCAACGACACGACCAATCCCGGCACCGAGATGATTGGCCTAAATCTCAGCGTCCCGCTGAATTAGGCTTCGTCACAGGTTTCCAATTTAGAGCCCGTCTTGCCTCTGGCAGGATCGGAGATCTTTTATGTCCCCGGCACCTCGAGATCCACGAAGGGCGCGTATTGTTGGCCTGCGTGGCTGTCGGAATCCCTAATATCGCCTTGGAAATACGGCCGCGGGATCGAGATTTTAAAGGCGTTGCAGTTGTCCACTTCGAAGAATTGCACCCGGTTTTCCGACATCTGATAGATGTCGGCAACCATTTGGCGATTCAGTACGCCGGACTCCTTAACCTTCTCGTAGGTGTCCACATCGCCAAACATGATATCGATGGTCATGATGAAGGGGCCCGCATTCTTGGAGCGGACCAATTTCGCCAATTCGCCGATCGTCGCCATAAGTCGTTCCTCCCCGGAAACCTGCTTTAGTTCACGTTCATGTATTCGATCGGGAACATCTCATAAGGATCGTCCGGCTCGACCACGTGGTTCACATTGAAGCGGTAAACCGCACCGCGTTCGATATGTGCCGGGCTGTAAGTGCAGGCGAGACCGGTAATCAGGCCGCCCCACTCAGGAATTGGCTCATGCAAAATTTTGTGGCGTGCCACCGTCGCGATGGACGTTGCCACTTCTTGCGTCGGCGCGGTCGCCTCCAAGATCAAGCACACCTCGTGGGTGGTCAATTCCTTCTGTGGCTCCAACGGCCCCATAACGCCATCGCGGCCATAGACGCGAATATTGAAGACGTAATCATCGCGGCTAATGCTGTCGCCATAGATATCGTTGATACGCTTATGGATATTCGCTTCACCGGTCGCGAGCCAACTATCGAGCTGGCGTAAAATATAGGGGTCGCGAACACCGCCGATGACAATCGTCTGGTAGCCGACCTTCTCCGCGCCTTCGAGTTTGACGGTATATTTCGGCGCCTCTTCGAAGCCGGAATTCGACACACGCNCCCGCCGATCATCGAGCGCTTCATATTTCGAGGTCGAAAGGTCCATGGTTCCGTTCGATTCAACGAGCCGGAAGGGGTCCGCATTCTCGTAAAGACTATGGGACGCCACGCTTTGCGGCGTGCACCGAAGGTCGTCGTCTAGCGGTTCCACGTCGAAATGATTTCCACGGCAGGTCGCGAACATGCTGTCCGCCGACTTGCGTTGTTCAACCGAAGCGGCACCGCATTCGAGAATTTTTGCCGCATGCCAAGCAACGCCTGCGGGGATACCTTCGCGCACCGGGATGCCCGCATAAATCGCGCAATCGCTGGAACGGCCGGTGAGAACCACTTCGGCGCCATTGTCGAGCGCCTTCAAAAACGGCTCTTCGCCCATCATGCCGACGATGCGTTCCGATTTTTCGATCGTCTCCTCATCGAAGTCCGGCGCCGGGTCGAGCGGCTTGATCCNCCCTTCCTTCAGACGCTTCTTGAGGTATTCCTTGTCTTGCTCCGCATGGATTACCGCGAGCGGGAAACTGAGACCTTCCTCTTCGGCGATTTCGAGCAGGATTTCCTTGGCGGTTGCCACATGGGGGTGGCCGCCGGATGTGCCGGCAGTGCCGAGAAGAAGCGGAATTTTCGCTTTCCGTGCGGCCAGCAACATCAGCCGCATGTCACGCTTGATCGAGGAGCGCCCGAAAGACGTTTCACCGGAACCGAGCGGATATGGTCCGGGATCGGTCGAGCCACCGTCGCAGCCGATAAAATGGGGTTTCTTGCCCATTCCTTCTTCCAGCGATTCGGCTCTGAAGCCGGCACCGCACACACCGGAACCTGCGAGAATACGTACTTCGTCCGTGGTAGCCATAGGTCATCTCCTCCAACGAATTGGGCTGAAATTCTGCTAAGAAATTTTTAGACCGAAAGGAAGCCCCTGACTAGATGGCGTTAGAGCGGCTTAGGTCCTCCCGGCGAGTTCCATTCCTTTCTCGAGGCCCTTCAATGTGCGTTCGGGCTTCACCATCAAGAAGCGGAAACCTTTTTCGACTGCCCACTCGATATTACCGAGACCGATATGGGGGTGCCCGACAGGCACATCGTGTTTCTTGCAGGTGCCGACAATCTGGTCCATCGCATCGACCACCACCGGATGGTCGTATTGACGGGGGTAGCCGAGTTCCTGGCTGAGGTCGCCCTCGCCAATCAAAATCACACCGATTCCGGGCACGGTCTTGAGCATTTCATCGAGACAATCGATCCCGGCGCTATCCTCGATCATCAGCACGACAAGGACCTCGCCTTCGGGATCGAGCGGCCAAACATCGGCCTTCTTGTAATAGTCCTGCTGTGGCAAGCCCCAATAACGCGCGGGCCGGTTGGCCCCGTCGCCACGAATGCCCTTAGGCTCGTAGAGCGGTTGGTCCGGCAAGCGTGGATACCGGCAAGCGCCGACCGCATTGTAGGCTTCCTCGACAGATGAGATATGAGGAAAAACAATGCCGTAAAAGCCAAGATCGAGCGCTTGTTTAGCGTGCCATTGGGCCATTTCGTTGCCGTTCGGCGGCACGCGCACCATCGGCGTCACCGACGGCGCAATCGAGCCGGAATTGGCGATCGCCGCACGGTTCAGCATGTACTGCAAACAATCGCGCAATACGATCGCATCCCAAGGGTTATGCTCCATTTCGAAAACGATCCCGTCATAGGGGTCGTCGGTGAGCGCCATTGCACTGTCGATATTTGGCGTCGCAAACGGGCAAAAGGCGTAGCCGCCATTTTCCAATGCGCCGATAATCTTGTTGAGCCGCGGATACTCCGCCATGGGAACCTCCCCTAATTTTCAATTATTAGATCGGTTATCCGTCACTCGCCGAATTGGGTCAATCCGTCACCCGAAAGCGAGGTTTAACCGTCGAAACGCGCTACCCGGCGCCTGAAGAATGTGTCTTTGAGCCAATCCTCAATCCATGCCTTTGGCCCCACCGCACACGGCTTGCCGGGACGGACTGGCGTAACCCGTGCGCCGTCCCGGGAAATATCATGCGGTCGCCTAAAATGGATACGGTCGCTCGCGAGATCGCTCTTCATCGGCGTGTAATAGGCACAATCATCGAAGTAGTAATGTGTGACTTGGCTATAGCGGGTTCGCGTCTCATCTTGCTGCTTAGCGCCTCCGTGAATCAAATTTGCCGCCCAAATGATCGCCTGTCCTCGCTTTGCCTCGAAAGACACCGGCTCGATACCCCGTTCAAGTAAAGTCCTCTGAATGAGCGGCTCGTAATGGTGACCGTACTCACCCGTCCCAATTTCTCGATTGCCTGCCACACCGGCGTCGGACAGGTCCAATAGAGGAAGCTTGTGGCTGCCGGGGTAATAAATCAACGGGCCCGAAGCGATGTCGACATCTTCCAAGGCGACCCAAACCCCGCACATGAAATGCGCGGGCAACGAAGAAAAATGGATGTGGTCTGCATGAGGCTTCTGTTGCGATCCAAACCGGAAATTCAGGGTCTGGAACGGGAAGGCACGACGACCGAACAATGCGGTCAACTTGTCCTGCATTAACGGATTTACGGCGAGCTCACGGATCATGGGTCCCGCCTTCCAGCCATCACCGAGACGGTGGGCGCCGGCCAACAACTGGTCGATTTCATCCCGAAGAGACTGGAACCAATCAGCGGGCAGGTCGGTCAAAAGATCGACAATCAAATAACCATTCTCGCGAAAAAATTTCGCCTCGGCGGTGAGGTCATCATCGGCGCCGTGAAAATTCTCGGCTGCGAAATATTTCGGCACGGATTCCATTGGCCATGCCTCCGCTCAAGGGTCGATCCGCAACATGATAGGCGTCATCCGGGCGACCGGTCTAGTTGTCCAACAGTCCCATGCCATCGACGAGGATCAGTTTCAGGCCGAGTACCATCAGGATGATCTTGAAAATCAACAGAAACAGTCGTTCATCCACTTTGTGGAGCAGCGCCCGCCCGACCCGCGTGCCGATGATAACCGCCGGGATCATGCAAAGCACCGCCGGCCCATACGCTACGAAACTAAATCCGATCACCGTAAACCCTGTCACCTTGGCGATGTTTGCCACGACACCGAAGAAACCAAGCGTAGCGACCACGTTTTCCTTGGTGAGATCCTTTCGGATCACGAATACCCCAAGGATCGGTGCGATCGCGCCGACGATCATATTTAGAATACCCGCCCCGAATCCCACTGGCACGAAACCCCACAGGGGCAGCTCCTTGCCGCCAAACCCCTGCATTTGACTGCTGACCAACGACAACAATACGAACGCTCCGATCAGAATTTGCACGGTCTCGATCGAAAGGCCCTGAAAAAGCCAAAGCCCTAAGACCGCGCCAAACGGCAACGGAATTGCAAATCGAATAATGATCGGCCAGCTCATGTGGCGCCACAGCAACCAACAGCGGGTGATGTTGGACACCAGATGCACCGCACCATGCACGGGAATGGCAGCCACCGGCGGCATGAACTGGAGCATAATCGCCATCAATGCGGCACCACCGCCGGCGCCGGCAACAGCCGTGAGCGCGGACGTGAAGAAGGCCGCTATCGTGAGCGTGGTAATATCGAGAATAGTCAAAGGCGTAATTTCAGTGCGGCATGTGATAGGCACCATTCAGATGAATGGTCTGGCCGCTAATGTAGGTTGCGAATGGGCCGACGAGAAAGCGAACACAGTTTGCCATGTCTTGCGGAACGCCACGCCGGCCAAGCGGAATGTTGTCGGAGAGTTTAGGTACAGCCAGCTCGCCGGAACTGCTAGCCCGGTCCGTATCGAACGGGCCGACGACGGCGATATTGCACGTGATGTTATGTTCTCCGAGATCGCGCGCCATGCCACGCAACATGCCGGCTTGAGCGTCCTTGACCGCCGGGTTTTTACCGAATGCGGCAGTATAGGACTGCATACCATGCATGCCGACGATGGCACCGCCGCCGCGCTCGATCATGTGCGGCACGCACGCGAGCGAAAGTCGGAAACTCCCATCGACTGCTACCGCCATGGCTCGCTGCCAATTGTCGAAATTGCGCTCCAGAAACGGAACATCGATACGGATCGCGGCATTGAGGATCAAAATGTCGATCGCGCCGAAAGCCTTGAGCGTCGCTTCCACCAGGCGATCCACGTCTGCCTGATCGGTAACGTCGGCCATTACCGGTATCGCTTTGCCGCCGGCGTCCAAAATACCGCCGGCAACCGCCTCGCAGGCTTCTTGATCGTTGACCGCATTGACCGTCACCGCCGCCCCGGCCCGCGCCAGTTCCTCGGCCGTCGCTTGGCCGATGTTGCGTGCACTACCGGTGACAATAGCGACTTTGCCGTCAAGTTCTCGGTTGCGGTCGGTCATCCCTTGGACTGGGCATCCTGTAGGAAGCGACCTGCGGGTGCGATTTCAGCAACCGTCCCGCCGGGTGCACGGAATTTGACCGGTATCACTCCAGGGGCCGTAATGATCTCGTAACCGCGTTCCTTGAGGTCCGAAATTCCTTCCTCGAGGTCGTCGACCTCGAACCCGATATGATGGATACAGGGCTTTTCTCCCGCAGCCAGCGCTTCCTTGGTCTTGCTTCCCTTGTCGTATTGCAAGATCGACAGATCGATATGCCCGTCCGTCAAATGGCACGACCAATGTTCACGATGGTGTTCGTTTCTTACCTCGGTCATACCGAGAACGCCTTCGTAAAAGGCTCGCGCTTCCTCGATATCATCGACCCTGACCGCGATATGGGCAATCCGCATAGCACACATATCTTTTTCTCCTCTTCGATTAATGCGGCATCAACGCCGCACCGTTGACCTGAATTGTCTGGCCCGAAATATAGCGCGCGTATGGTCCGACTAAAAACCGCACCAAATCCGCCATGTCCTGCGGTGTCCCGTTGCGTCCCATAGGCACATCCAGATTGGTACGCGCGGGCTCTACCTCACCCGATCCGCCGACCCGCTCGGTTTCGAAACGCCCGACCACGGCAACATTACAGGTAATGTTATGTTCGCCGAGATCCCGCGCCATACCGCGGATCATGCCCGCCATGCCGCACTTAACCGCAGCTTTATGTGCGCCCATGGGACCCGCCGAATAGGAACTCATTCCGTGAATACCGACTACCGAACCGCCGCCGCGTTCGATAATGTGCGGCACGCACGCCATGGACATACGAAAACCACCGTCCAGTGCGACGTCCCGGAGCTTCTCCCAATCTTCATAGGCAAGCTCGGTGAAATGCGCCTTGGTTCGGACCGCCGCATTGTTGACCAGAATATCGATCCCGCCGAAGGCGTCTTTTGTCGCCGCGACCATCTGGTCCACATCGTCTTGATTGGTGATGTCGGCCAAAACAGGAATCGCCTTGCCNCCCGCCGCTTCGACTTCGTGCGCCACCTCTTCGCAAAGCTCCTTCGCGGTGACCGCATTGATAACCACCGCCGCGCCCGCATCCGCTAACTCCAACGCCGTCCGCCGGCCGATATTGCGCGCACTGCCGGTAACGATCGCCACCTTGCCGTCGAGCTCTTTGTTCCGATCCATGGGCTCCACCCTCCCTTTATTTTTTTCAGGCGCTAGAATGTGCGCCGAACAGTGACAAAGCAAGCCTTACCGGGAGGAAATCATGGGTTGGCGTATAGCAATGGTAGGTGCCGGCGCGGTCGGCGGAATGTGCGCGGGCCATATGGCACGCAATGGCGAGGACGTAACCTTCATCGACCCCTGGCCCGAGCATGTGGAGAATATGCGCAATAACGGTCTCGAACTGCGCGGCATGACAGAAGCGGAAACCCACAACGTCCCGGTAAAAGCCCTCCACATCACCGAAGTACAGAACACCCAAAAGGAAGGTCCGTTCGATGTCGCCTTCATCTCGTCGAAATCTTACGACACGGTTTGGCTCACCGCCCTTATCGCTCCTTACCTCTCTGAACACGGCTTCGTCGTTTCACTCCAGAACGCGCTCAACGAAGAGCGGGTCGCCAGCGTGGTCGGCCCTGAAAAGGCGGTCGGTTGTATCGCCAGTGGCATCGGCGTCGAACTCGAACAGCCAGGCTACATCCAACGCAACGTGCCAATCCGCGGGAACGAGTATCCGGTCTTCCGCGTCGGCGAATTGCATGGTCGAGTCACCAAACGGAGCGAAAAGGTTGCGGACCTGATGCGCTATACGGACGGCTCCAAAGTGACCAACAATCTATGGGGCGAGCGCTGGTCGAAGCTCTGCATCAATACGAGCCATAACGGCCTCTCCGCCAGCACAGGCCTCAACGGCAACGGCATGGCGATCAATGATTATGCCCGCGACGCCCAAATTAAGATTTGCGGCGAGACCGCCCGCGTGGCCCAGGCGCTCGGCTTCGTGCTGGAAAACCGCAAGAATACCGAACCGCACCAATGGATCGCTGCAGCTGAGGGCGACAAAAAGGCGCTACAGGAGATCGAGGATTTCCTGATCGAGGAAACCGAACATCGCGGCGATGGCCAGCGCCCCTCCATGGGCCAGGATATGCAGAAGGGCCGGAAGACCGAAATCGGCGAAATGAACGGCTATGTTGCTGAAAAAGCGTCAGAAATAGGCATGCCGGCCCCGTACAACCTGAAAATGGTCGATCTTGTCCGGCGCTGCGAACGCGGAGAACTGAAGCCCGATCCAGAGAACGTAAAGGACTACTGAGGAAGGTAAAAAATGTTTCGGATATTCAGGAGAAACAAATCGATTCTGATTACCGTCATTTTGGTGCTTGCCTTGGTATCTATGACAATAGGCCTGCCGCTGTGGTGAGGTGATTTCGCCATCGCTAAAGTCGATCCAAAAGCAGTTGCCCCAATTTGGATGCACTTACAAACGCCGCCTCAACGCGACCCTTGATGCACCAGTCGCCACACGCAGCAAGCTGGTTTTCCTGATCGATCAAAAAGTTCTCGCCGGCAGGTTCGGCGGTGCCCGCATAGCGCCACCGATGGAGAGCGTGATGACGAGCTGTTCCTCCATCTATGCCAACAAGCGTCCGCAATTCCTCTATCAGATGGCTTTCTATCTGTTCAGGCGTGTCTTCAAGGTGTTCATCCGCCCAAGCACCGGCGGCTTGCACCAGGAGTGACGTCGCGTTATCGCGACCAGGCTTCGAACTGTCGAGAGCCAGCCAGCCAATCGGTGAGTTTTTCACGAAAGCGCCCTACCAAGCGATGCCAAGCGAGGATTCGAAACCAAGCATCAGTGAAAAACAGCCGCGCATGCGCACTGCGTCGAAACCAGCCTTGGCGGCAAAGTCTTCTCCCAACAGCAACCGGCTTTGCGGCGCCGGCGCGGTGGAAACTACCCAGTCGAACGGGCCGTGGGTGATACCGGCACGATCCGATAGCAGCCACCCTTCCGGCTCTCGACGACAGTCGTCGATTTCGATCTCGCAACTTACCGAAATTTCCTTGGCGAGAAAGGCTGGCAGCGTGTTCATTGACGGAGCGCCGACATAGATCGGTTCGTCCCTGTTTGCCTCCACCGGATGCTGACCGGCTTCCAGAGTAACGACACGGGCATCCCACGGCCGGACGGCCCCTTCCGTGAGTGCAGGCTGCAAAAAGTCGCGAAATTCGTCGCTGCGGATGGTGAAATATTGAGCCCCGTGATCGAACTGAAACCCCGCTTTCTGCCGGGTCGACAATCGGCCGCCCGGTCGCCAGGACTTGTCGAACACGGCGATTTCGGCGCTGCCTCGAAGTCGATGGGCAAGCGTCAATCCCGCCAGCCCGGCCCCGATTATGGCGATTTTTCGTGTCATCGAACCGCAGACTTAGAGATTGAGATAAGCACCGCCGTTGGAATGGATGGTCTGGCCGGTGATATAGGACGCGCCAGGCCCGACCAGGAAACGGATAAGATTTGCCATGTCCTGTGGAACCCCCTTACGGCCAAGCGGCGTACCGCTATCTGTGGCGGCGCGCTGCGGCGCGGACGACGGATTGCCTTCGCGCACCGTATCGTAATGACCGACGACGGCCTGATTTGCACGGATGTTGTGATGCGCAAGATCGAGCGCGAGCCCGCGGATAAAAGCGTTTAACCCCATCTTGGCCGCCATTACATGGCTCCGACCTTTCACACCTTTGAGCGATGTCATACCGCCCACACCAATGAAATTCCCCCCGCCGCGGGCGATCATCGAAGGTGTGGCCGCCTTGGCAAGATGAAAGCAGCCATGAACAGAGAGATCGATAATATGGCTGAAGGTTTCGTGGTCCATTTCCTCGAAGGACTGGTTGGACCGCACGGCCGCATTGTGGACGACGATATCGATACCGCCGAAAGCTTCGGCCGCAGCTGCGGCCATTGCCTCCACCTGCTCCGGATCGCGCACGTCCGCCATCGCGACGATCGCCTTTCCGCCGGCGGCCTTAATGCCGTCTGCTACCTCTTCGCACAAATCCTTCGCTTGGACTGAATTTACGACGACCGCGGCACCGGCCCGCGCTAATTCCTCTACGGTTGCCCGGCCGATGTTCCGTGCACTGCCGGTAACAATGGCAACCTTGCCATCGAGTTCGTTGGTCATATCAACCATTATTTCCTCCCGCTTCTACAGCGCCATATAGAGCTCATCGTTTTCAGGAACAGTCCGCCTAGTTCAGTATTTCGGAATAACAGCAATTCCGAAGCAAACCGAATTAGGCGTATCCCATCTTACTTAGTGGACCACCAGCCACTTCATTGAACGCAGCCACCGCGTCGGCGCTTAAATTTTCCCGCCAATAGCCCACCTCGCCTAATTTCGCCCAATTTTTATCTTCCGGCACTGGGCGGCACCATTTGTCTTCCTCACGTCGGAGTCCATAGTCATCGAACGCATTTTCGATATCCGACGGCGACAAGGATTCACCAAGAAATTCGAGCGCCGTGCGAACGGTCTCAACGGGACTAGTGACCAGGTCTTCATATCGTAGAATATGAAAATACTTCGGATATTCTGTGCCAAACGAGGTCGCGGTTTCGATTACGTAACACCAGGCTTTCGCATAAGCCGGTGCGTAGGCCTCGACGGATGGACATAGCTGTAGGGTCAATTCCGGTTGCTTTTGGCATTCCGCATACCAACTCGCTGCCATTGCGTCGCGTCCGTCACGGAGGACCAGAATAAATCGTGCTTCGGGAAAAGCCGCCCGGCAAAAATCGGATACATAAATTGTTTCGGGTGTATCGTCTCCGAGCCAACGGATTGGCACGTCACCTGAAATATTAACAGACATATTTTTTATTATACTTTTATATATATTTATTATTTCATCATCTATATTTAATAAATTAGATGTTTTACTGTGTTTATATTCAGTTTTATATTTATCATAACTATCTTTAATACTTGGCAGCAACTTGTCGGTCAAATGCGGCTCATCAAGACCGGCAACAGCTGGATGACCGCACAAAAGCTGCTTCAGCCAAGTCTTGCCCGATTTCGCGGTTCCCCAAAGATAAAACGGCGTTACATCCGGCATCGGCCGACCTCTTCCCCCCTTTTGGCATTCGTATATTATAGGCGCCAACTAACAAATAACGCGAAATCCAGTGGGAGAAAATCATGGGCAAGAAAATTGCGATCGTCGGCGCCGGTGCAGTCGGCTCGAAAGTAGGCGGCCATATGCTGGCTAATGGCGAAGACGTCACCTTTATCGACGGCTGGCCGGACCATGTAGAGAAAATCAACAAGGATGGCCTTTATATGACCGGCAATACGCCCGAAGAAGAAATGACCGTACAAGGTCGGGCGTTGCATTTGACCGATGTCCAGGAACTCGCCAAGGAAGATCCGATCGACATCGCCTTTGTCAGCATGAAATCCTATGACACCGAATGGGCGACACAGCTGATTAAACCCTATTTGGCGCCCGACGGCTTCATCGTTTCGTTGCAGAATTGCATGAACGAGGAATTCATCGCCGCAATCGTCGGCTGGGGCAAAGTGATGGGCACCATCGCAGCCAAAATTTCCGTCCAAATGCCAGGGCCCGGACATGTGCATCGTAATGGACCGATCATGGGTAACAGCCACACGGTCTTCCGTGTCGGCGAACCACATGGTCGCATTACTCCGCGTGCGGAAGAGGTCGCTCAGCTTTGCGGTTATTGTGACAGCTATTTGGTCACCACCAATTTGTGGGGCGAGCGTTGGACCAAGCTGGTCATGAACTCGAGTTCCAATCCCATGGCCGCTGCCTCAGGCCTGTCGTCCACGGCAATTTCCGAAGACGCCGACCTTCGTAAGGTGAAAATTCACCTCGCAGCGGAAGCTATCGAAGTCGGGCGTGCGGCAGGGTTCAATCTCGAAAAGCTACACGGCATCGATTGCGGTCAGTGGACCAAAGCACTCGACGGCGACAAAGCCGCCTATGCGGAAATCGAGGAAGACTATATCGAGATGGGCAAGAAGGGTAATCCCGACGGTCGCCCCTCGATGGGCCAAGACATGCAAAAGGGCCGTCGCACCGAGATCGATTTCATGAACGGTCTCGTCTGCATGAAGGCTCGGGAATTCGGCTTGAAGACGCCGGTCAATGACGGAATCGTCGAGGCGGTGAAAATGGTCGAAAAAGACCCATCGAAAGCTACCCCCGATTTGGTGAAAGGGCTACTGCCTTAATTCACAGTAATTTGGATTTAAAAAGCGTCGGCCGGTCGATTTGACCGGCCGATTTCTTTTATGGCGCCGCTTTACGTTTTCGCTTGAGCGCGCGTTCGATCTTGCGCCATTGGCGCACCGCCTTCTGGTGTTCCTTCAAGGTGTCGGAAAAGACATGCCCGCCCTTTCCATTGGCAACAAAGAACAGGGATGTGGTTTTCTCGGGGTTGAGTACGGCAGCGATGGCGGCGCGTCCGGGATTGCAGATCGGCCCTGGCGGCAAGCCGTGAATGCGATAGGTATTGTATGGATGGTCCCGGCGCAGTTCCGATTTCCTCAGTCCGCGCCCAAGCTTACTCTTACCGCCCGTCACAGCGAACACAACGGTCGGGTCGGATTCGAGGCGCATGCCCATGTTGAGCCGATTGATAAAAACAGCGGCGACTTTGCGCCGTTCGGCGGCAAGGCCGGTTTCCTTTTCTACGATCGACGCCAATATCACTGCCTCAGCCTTGGTTTTGATCGGTAAATCCTTAGCACGCTTCGGCCACAATTCGTCGAGGGCAAGGCGCATCTGTAAGGCCATTTGATCGACCATCGCCTGACGCGTCTCGCCGAAAGCATAGTAGTAGGTATTCGGCAACAACGTGCCCTCTTCGGGAGCCGGGAAAACCCTACCTTCAAGCCCTTGCGCGTGATCCAAAACCTTCAGAATTTGTCCCACTGTCAGACCTTCAGCGACCGTAAATCGCCGATTGACCAACTGACCTTTTCGCAACAACGTAATCACGCTGCGGATGCTGATACCTGGCCGAAATCGGTACTCTCCGGCCCGTAATTCTCGGTGTGCCTCCTGCAAGCGCGCCGCCGAAACGAATATCCATTTCGAATTAATTACCCCTGCCTTTTCCAGGCGGCTGCCAATCACTTGCAGGTCAGCTCCCTTCGGCACAATCACCTGGCGATACTCGATCAGCGGGCCCGGTTCGGTGAGCGCGTCGTACCACAAGACCGCCGAAACACCGGCAGCAGAAATCAAAAACAGAAATATCGCGAAAAATAGTTTCGTAAGGCCGGGAATTGCAGGCTTCGCCTCGCTCACAGCGCCCTCACGGCGCTGAGGTCAAGACCAGCGAGGCGTTGGTACCGCCGAATCCGAAAGAATTCGACATCACGTTGCGCACTTCGCGTTCTTTTGCCTCATGGGGAATGAGGTCGATATCGCAATCTTCCGACGGATTATCGAGATTGAGCGTCGGCGGGCAAACGCCCTCATTGAGCGCCTTTATGCAGAACAATGCCTCCGCCGCACCCGCAGCCCCCAGCAAATGTCCTATCGCTGATTTGGTCGAAGACATGGAAAGCTTATAGGCAGCATCGCCATAAAGCCGTTTGACCGCGTTGACCTCGATCTCGTCGCCGAGCGGCGTCGAGGTTCCATGGGCATTGATATAATCGATGTCTTCGGGGTTGAGGCCAGCGCGTTGCAGCGCCGATTGCATGGCACGGAAACCGCCATTCCCGTCCGGTGCCGGGGCGGTAATATGATGGGCATCGCCTGACATGCCATAGCCAATAACTTCGGCATATATTTTCGCGCCGCGCGCCTTGGCATGCTCGAGTTCTTCCAATACCAGCACGCCCGCACCCTCACCCATGACGAAGCCATCGCGATCCACATCCCATGGCCGCGACGCTTTTTCGGGCGTGTCGTTGAAATTAGTCGACAAGGCACGAGACGCTGCAAATCCGGCAATGCCGATGCGGCAAACAGTCGATTCAGCACCTCCCGCCAGCATCACGTCCGCGTCTTCCCACATGATCATCCGGGCAGCATCGCCGATAGCATGCGCTCCCGAGGCACAAGCGGTCACGACCGAATGGTTCGGCCCACGAAATCCAAATCGAATGGATACCTGCCCAGAAGCAAGGTTGATCAAATCGGACGCGATGAAAAACGGACTTACCCTTCGCGGCCCTCGCTCATGCAAAGTCACCGCCGTTTCCGCAATTCCCGGCAATCCACCGATGCCGGAACCGATCAGAACACCGGTACGATCGAGTGCTTCTTGCTCTTTGGGCAGCCATCCGGAATCACGTACCGCCTCGTCTGCCGCCGCTATCGCGCAGACGATAAACCGGTCCATCTTTTTTTGATCTTTGGGCGCGACCCATTCGTCCGGATCAAAGCAACCGTCCTCTGACCTTCCGAAAGGGGCCTGGCCGGCAATTTTACAGCTTAAGTCCGATGTCTCGAAATTTTCGATCGCGGTAATACCGCTCTCAGCAGCAATTAAACGCCGCCATACGTAATCTACTCCAAACCCTAGTGGGCAGACGAGACCAAGGCCTGTAACGACAACCCGTCGCATAGGATCAATCCATGACCTTATCCGTGAGCAAAATCCGCCTTAGTGCCGATCGGCACTTAAGACGACTGGTCTTCAATGAAACCGATGGCGTCCTTGACGGTGAGAATCTTCTCGGCGGCTTCATCGGGAATTTCGCACCCGAATTCTTCCTCGAACGCCATCACGAGCTCAACCGTATCCAGGCTGTCCGCACCGAGATCGTCGATAAAACTCGCATTGTCGGAGACTTTGGCCTCGTCAACGCCCAGATGCTCAACGACGATTTGTTTTACGCGGTCGGAAACGTCACTCATGGTCGTTAATTCCTTCTCCAAAATTGAAAAACGAACCAATTAATCGAAGCCGCTATTACGGTCCCGATTGGTTCGGAAATCCCGTCCCCTTGGGGAGCGGGCGTGTGGTATCACGATTCCGTTTTAAATGCCAACACCCAGAAAAGCCATATTCAATAGGCATCAAAAGGTCAAATCATGGCCATGCCGCCGTTTATGTGCAAGGTCTGCCCAGTCACGTACGCGGCCCCATCACTCGCGAGATACACCGCTGCTCCGGCAATATCTTCGGATGTTCCCAAGCGTTTCGCCGGAATTGCGCCCAACAGCTTCTCTTTAATCGAATCGCCCAACCCCTCGGTCATCGCGGTATCGATAAATCCCGGCGCTATGCAATTGGCGGTAATTCCCCGCGGCGCAACTTCCTGGGCAATCGATTTGGTCATACCGATCATGCCTGCTTTCGATGCCGCGTAATTAGCCTGTCCCGCATTGCCGGTAACGCCCACGATCGACGTGATATTGATGATACGGCCCCATTTATTTTTCATCATCGGCCGCATGGCCGCACGGCTCAGCCGAAACACGGAAGTCAAATTGATGTCGAGTACAGCCGCCCAATCTTCGTCGGTGAGGCGCATACTAAGCATATCCCGCGTTATGCCGGCGTTGTTGACCAGAATATCGAGTGACCCCAATGCCTCTTCGCTTTCCTGGATGAGCGTATCGGCTGCGCCCTCATCGCCGAGACGCGCCGTCACCACATGTGCCCCGTCGCCGAGTTCGCCCGCCAAAGCATTCAAAGCATCCTCGCGGGTCCCCGAAAGGACCACCTTGGCGCCCGCTCCATGCAAGGCCCGGGCGATCGCGCCGCCGATTCCACCGGATGCACCGGTTACGAGTGCACCTTTTTCCGAAAGATCGAATAGATTGCCCATTTTTAAAGCTCCTTTACCACAGCCTCGAAATCATCGGGCTGCTGCAACGATTTGCCAGACAGTTCGCGGTCGATGCGCCGCGCAAGTCCGGACAACACTTTCCCCGCACCGGCTTCGATCAGTGTATCTACCCCTTGGTCCTTCATATAAAGGACGCTTTCCCGCCATCGCACCATCGCCGTTACTTGCTCAACCAATTGCGCACGGATCCTGTCGGGATCAGTCACGGAGGTCGCGCTGACGTTGGCAACCAACGGTACAGCAGGCTGACGGATGGAAATTCCTTCAAGCGCCTCGGCCATAGCATCCGCTGCCGGTTGCATCAAAGAACAATGGAAAGGCGCACTGACCGGCAGCATCACCGCCCGGCGCGCACCTTTTTCAGCGGCAACCTCAACCGCGCGCTCAACGGCTGCCTTGGTGCCGCTCACCACCACCTGGCCCGGTGCATTGTCATTCGCGCAATCGCAAACATCGTTGTCGGCGGCGCCCTCGGCGACCTCTTGCGCCACTTCCAAATCGAGGCCCAGCAAAGCCGCCATTGCCCCTTCGCCAACAGGCACCGCTGCCTGCATTGCCTGGCCTCGGCGTTTCAACAGTCGGGCGGTATCGGCAAGCGTTATCGCCCCGGACGCGGCAAGCGCAGAATATTCGCCGAGCGAATGGCCCGCCACGAATTGCGCCTTGTCACCAAGACCTACACCGCATTCCTCATGCAAGGTGCGGATGACCGCTACACTCACCGCCATCAGAGCGGGCTGGGCATTTTCGGTCAGCGTCAATTCGTCTTCCGGACCCTCAAACATCAACTTCGACAGTTTTTGTTCGAGCGCATCGTCGACTTCTTCGAAAACCAGTCGGGCCGGTGAAAAAGCCTCGCCAAGCGCGGCGCCCATGCCGACCGCTTGCGACCCCTGACCCGGGAAAACAAAGGCGTTTGTCATTGGAATTCTTTCCTCCCCAATTTCCGCCAATAGCGGCGGCGCTAGTCATAGCTTGTGGCTTGGAACTGTCAAGAAAGTGCCACCCGCACAAGTTTTCAGAGGCCCTCTGAACCGGCTTTTTTTGCTTTAGATTAAACGAGATGTGTGTATAGTGCCCGCCGCAATAGCTACCCTTGATGGGTAGCTGGACTATAACTCCTTGCTGGCATTGAATGAATGCCGGCTAGGATCGGTCGGTCGGGCAATTGGTTGGAAGGTTAAACGGACCAACGCGCGACTCCGATCCGAGTACAGCCAAAGGGAGCACAAGCATGGCGCTTTACGAAAGCGTATTTATTGCGCGTCAGGACGTTTCGGCTACTCAGGTCGACAGCCTGGCCGACAATTTTGAAAAAATCGTCTCCGATAATGGCGGCTCGATCGAGCGCCGCGAATATTGGGGTTTGCGTACATTGGCCTATCGCATCAAAAAGAACCGCAAGGGCCATTACGTGATGTTCAACATGGAGGCGCCATCGGATGCGGTCCAGGAAATGGAACGCAATATGCGCCTCAACGAAGATATTCTGCGCTACATGACGGTCCGGGTTGATTCGTTGCGCGACGACGCCTCGCCGATCATGCAAGGCAAGGGTGATCGCGACCGAGACCGCGCCGATCGTGGCTCGCGTCGGGATAACCGAGACAGCCGCGACAATCGGGATAGCCGTGAGAACAGGGATAGCGAGAGCCCGCCGAAGCCCAGCAAATCCGAGGACGAGGCTCCGAAAGCCGATGATGAGGGCCCAAAAGCCCAGGAAGAGGCGCCCAAAGAGGCATCAGCTGAGGCAGAAAATACCGATGGGTCGGCTACCGAAACCACCAAATCCGAAACCGCGGAAGACAAGAAGGAGACGGAAGAATGAATGCTGCACGACCCGGCGGTGGCGGCCGTCGACCCTTTTTCAGGCGCCGCAAATCCTGTCCCTTCACCGGCCCGAATGCACCGTCTATCGATTATACGGACGTCAAGCTGTTGAGCCGCTTTACGTCCGAGCGGGGCAAGATTGTGCCGAGCAGGATCACAGCGGTTTCTGCCAAAAAACAACGTGAACTGACCAAGGCAATCAAGCGCGCGCGTTTTCTCGCCCTGATGCCTTATGTGATGAATTAGGCGAAGCGATCGGGCTTCGGCAAGGAGAACCCCAATGGACGTGATCCTTTTAGAGCGTATCGAAAAGCTCGGCCAAATGGGCGATGTGGTGTCCGTTAAACCGGGCTATGCGCGTAACTTTCTATTTCCCAAGAAAAAGGCGCTACGCGCCAGCAAAGGGAATCTTGAGCATTTCGAAAGCCAGCGTAAGGAACTCGAGGCCGAGAATCTCCAGCGCAAGAGCGAAGCGGAAGACATCGGCGGGCGCATGGACGGCCTTCAAGTTGTCATCATTCGCAGTGCCGGAGAAGCAGGCCAGCTCTACGGCTCGGTCAACGCCCGCGACATATCCGATGCCGTAAGCGAAGAGGGCTTCAAGATAAGCCGTAATCAGGTTGTCATAGACAGGCCGATTAAAATGCTCGGCTTGTTCGACATTCGCATTCGCTTGCACCCTGAAGTGGATTCGAGTGTGAGCGTCAATGTCGCACGCTCGGAGGACGAGGCGGAACAACAGCGCAAGCTGGGTCGCGCGATCATTAGCCAGGAAGAGGAAGAACGCCAGGCAGAAGAAGAAGCGCGCCTCGCGGCTGCCCAAGCCGCCGAAGAGATGTTCGACCCGGAAGCACAGGAGCGAGCCGCAGCCGAACTTTCAGGAGACGAAAGCGAAGACTCCGATGCTTCTGGTGATTCGGATGCTGGTAATTCCGATGTAGACGCCGCAGCTGCGCCGTCCGATGACGCGCCCGATGATGCGGATGCTGGTTCGGAAGAGCAGAGCGAAGAACAAGTGACCGAATCCGAGTCGGCAGAAAAAACCGACTAGGTACTCGATTTTCGATGCACCAGCCGGTCGTTACCGGCTCACGAAAAGAAAGCAGACGGTATAAATGCCGGAGCGACTCGGCTCGTTTCCGGTGCTTGCGCGTCGATAAAAAGTTTTCCCCGTAATCCTTATCTTTCTTTCTTTGAATTTTTCCACGGGCGGACAAGCGGCGCGTTAGGTTGCGTTCATGTCAACACCGACACCCGATTCCACGGTCACCCCGCTCCACGGGGAAGAGACCGACGAAAACCCACATTACAGAACGCCGCCGCAAAATACTGAGATCGAAGCAGCGTTGCTGGGCGCCTTGCTGACCCATGACCGGGCGTTGGAAAAGGTCTCGGAGTTTTTGCGGCCCGAGCATTTCTTTGAGCCGGTACATGGACGAATTTACGGCGCAATCGAGAAACTTTCCGAGACCGGCCAGGTTGCGAGCCCACTCACGCTGAAACACGTCTTCGAACGCGACGAAGCCCTCGCCGATGCGGGGGGTGCGGAGTACCTGTTCGACATTGCGGCCCATGCCCCTAACGTCATTAACGTCCAGGACTACGGACAAACCATTCACGACCTCTATCTCAAGCGGCAACTGATCACGCTTGGCGAAGACATGGTCAACGATGCTTTTGCGCCCGATCTTGACGACAAAGCGCCGCAACAAATCGAAGCAGCGGAGCAGAAGCTTTACGACCTCGCGAATATCGGCGAGTTGGAGCGCGGTATCGTCGATCTGAAAGACGCGGTAACCGAAGCGATCAAAATGGCCGCCGAGGCCTATAAGCGCGACAGCCATGTGGTCGGCGTTACGTCGGGATTCAAGGATCTGGACCTTAAACTTGGGGGGCTGCACCCCTCTGACCTGATAATCCTCGCCGGTCGCCCCTCAATGGGCAAAACCGCACTGGCGACCAACATCGCCTACCACGCGGCGGCGGCCTTCAAGGAAACCACCAACGACCAAGGCGAAACCACCACCGAAGGCGGTCATGTCTTGTTCTTTTCTCTGGAAATGTCCGCCGAACAGCTTGCGGGCCGTATCCTCTCGGAGCAATCGGAGATACCGTCGGACCAAATCAGGCGCGGGGACATCCGTCAGGAGGATTTCGATCGACTGGCATTGGCAGCTCAGGAGCTGAACTCACTACCGCTCTATATCGATGACACACCGGCCCTGACCGTTTCCGCGCTTCGCACCCGTGCCCGCAGGCTCAAACGCCAGAAAAAGCTCCACATGATCGTCATCGACTACCTGCAACTCTTGCAAGGGGGCGCTTCAAGTCGCAACGACAATCGGGTTCAGGAAATTTCCGAGATTACCCGCGGCTTGAAAACACTGGCCAAGGAATTGAACGTGCCGGTATTGGCGCTGTCACAGCTTTCGCGCCAAGTGGAAAACCGCGACGATAAGCGCCCACAACTCTCGGACTTGCGTGAATCCGGATCGATCGAGCAGGACGCCGACGTGGTCATGTTTATCTATCGCGAAGAATATTATCTGGAAAAGGCCGAACCGATCGTCCGTCCGGATGAAGACAGCATCAAATTTTCGGAGCGCTCGCAAAAATGGGCCGAACGTATAGAACAAGTGCGGAATACCGCGAGCGTAATCATCGCCAAGCAGCGCCACGGCCCGGTCGGCACGATCGAGCTTTACTTCGATGGCCGCTTCACCCGGTTTGCCAATTACGACCGCCACCATGACGGAGACGGCTTCCCCTAACGACGATGGCTCCCTGAGCGTCCTAACGGTCGATCTCGGCGCGATCGCCGCAAATTACGCACTGCTCGTCAAAGAGAGTGCACCGGCGGAGTGTGCCGCTGTCGTCAAAGCGGATGCTTACGGCTTAGGCCTCGAACCGGTCGCACGCACTCTAGAACGCGCCGGCTGCCGAACCTTCTTCGTCGCTACTTTGGACGAAGGCCTCGCACTGCGGAATATTGTCAACCACGACATCTACGTTTTTGCCGGCGTGGTGCAACACAATGCCGAACTTCTCGCGTCGAATTCATTGCGGCCAGTGTTGAACGACCTTGAACAGCTCAGGCTCTGGCGGAAACACACCAATGCCCCTGCGGCCGTTCACATCGATACCGGCATGAACAGATTGGGATTTCCCCCGATAGAAGTCGATATGTTGCGCTCCGACCCGACCGAGCTCGACAATTTCACGCCCAAGCTACTGGTCAGCCATCTCGCCTGCGCCGACGAACCCACACATGCCATGAATGCCGAACAACTGGAGCGCTTTCGGACCGCACAGACAATCTTTCCTAACGTACCTGCATCTCTAAGCGCCTCGTCAGGCGTTTTCCTGGGCCCAGAGTGGCATTTCGAAATGGTTCGGCCCGGCTTTGCGCTCTATGGCGGCAATCCCCAGCCAACGGGTGCCAATCCAATGCAGACCGTGGCCCGCCTCAAAGCGAAAATTTTGCAATGTCGAGCGATAAGCTCGGGTGAATCGGTGGGATATGGCGCCACCTTTCGTGCCGACACGCCTCGCCGAATCGCAACAATTTCGACCGGCTATGCAGACGGCTTTTTGCGCGCACTCAGTAACAAGGCCACGGCGTATATTGGCGAAAATCCAGCACCGCTGGTGGGTCGGGTTTCAATGGACTTGATTGGCATAGACATTACCGGCATAGACGGCGTAAAAGCTGGTGACTGGGTCGACTTGCTCGGCCCAAATTACGGCGTCGATGCACTGGCGCGTGATGCGGGGACGATCGGATACGAAATCTTGACCGCATTAGGCCAAAGGCATCGGCGAGTTTACCTTGAGGCCGACGCATGAACTTCCTGCAGCTTACCGGTGCGACGATCCTAGGCTTCTTCCGTGCGGTCGGGCATATCACCCATTTTACCCTTGTCGTAATTTCTCACTGTTTTCGGCCACCGTTCTATTTCCGCCTAATTTGGCGCCAAATGGTCGAAATTGGCTACTATTCGCTGCCAGTAGTGGGATTGACCACGGTGTTCGCAGGGATGGTGCTTGCACTGCAAAGCTACACAGGCTTCGCACGCTTTGCCGCAGGCGCGGAAAGCAGTATCGCGAAGGTCGTGGTGCTCAGTATTACCCGGGAACTGGCACCGGTGCTGGCAGGCCTAATGGTCGCCGCTCGCGTCGGTTCCTCGATAGCCGCCGAAATCGGTACCATGCGGGTTACCGAGCAAATTGACGCCCTGACAACGCTTTCAACCAACCCATTTAAATATCTGGTAACGCCGCGCATCCTCGCAGGCATTGCGATGTTGCCGCTGCTGATACTGGTTGGTGACGTGATCGGCATATTCGGTGGCTATATCGTCGCGGTCTATAAGCTCGGCTTCAACGCAGCGATCTATCTCAAAAATACCTGGGATTTCGTCCAATTCATTGACGTATTCTCGGGCCTCGTCAAAGCCACCGTCTTTGGTTTCGTAACAACCTTGATGGGTTGCTACCAAGGCTACTACTCAAAGGGTGGCGCGCAAGGCGTCGGCGCAGCAACCATCAACGCGGTGGTGTCCTCGGCAATTCTTATTCTAATTCTGAACTATATGATCACTGCGATGTTCTTCGGGGCATGACGACACCAAAAATAAAACTCACCGGCGTGCATAAACGCTTCGGCGACAATGTCGTGCTGGATGGCGTCGATCTAGAAATTATGCCTGGTGAATCCGTCGTCATCATCGGCGGCTCGGGTACCGGCAAGTCGGTCACTATCAAATGTATTTTGGGACTTTTGGCCCCGGACAAGGGCGACGTCCAGGTGGACGGGCGGTCGGTGCTCGACCTCAGTACCGCGGAACGCAACGCCGTTAATGCCAAGATCGGCATGTTGTTCCAACATGCGGCGCTGTTTGACAGTCTGCCGGTTTGGGAAAACGTCGCGTTCGGCCTTATTGAGGGCGAAGGCATGGAAACCGACCAGGCTCGAGACATCGCGCTCGAAAAAATGGCCGCGGTGGGATTGGGCGAAGAAACCGCGGAAATGTGGCCAGCAGACCTCTCCGGGGGCATGCGCAAACGGGTGGGCCTTGCTCGCGCGATCGCCATCGATCCGGAGATCATCTTTTTCGACGAGCCGACCACAGGTCTCGACCCGATCATGGGCGATATCATCAATGATCTGATAGTGGAAATTACGCGCGAAATCGGCGCGACTGGCTTGTCCATCACCCACGATATGGCAAGTGCCCGCAAAATCGCCGATCGCATCGCCATGCTTTATAAGGGTAAAATCATTTGGGCTGGACCGGTCGAGGAAATCGATCAGGCGGACAATGATTTTCTGAAACAATTCATCCACGGCAATGCCGAAGGACCGATCGATTTTGAAACCCGCGTTAGCTAAGGGTGTAGCAATGCTAGGGACGCTCACGAGCCGCTGATGGCGAAAGCGAAAACCCGGTTTGTCTGTCAAAGCTGCGGCGCGATTCATCCGCGTTGGGTTGGCCATTGCGATGATTGCGATGCTTGGAACAGTATCGTCGAAGAAGCGCCAACCGAAACCGCGCCGATCGGCGGCAAAGTCGGTGCAAAAGCCTTCGCGGCCGGCGGGAAACCTATCGATTTCGTGAACTTGGAAGGTAATTCCGACGGCGCGCCGCGCCGGGTCACCGGGATGAACGAGTTTGACCGGGTCACCGGAGGTGGATTGGTCGAGGGCTCGGCGATCCTAATCGGGGGTGATCCGGGCATCGGCAAATCGACCGTATTGCTGCAGGTAACCGCTGCACTCGCGAAAGAGGCTCGCTGTATTTACATTTCCGGCGAAGAGGCAGTCGATCAAATTCGCCTTCGCGCATCCCGGCTCGGGGTCGCAACGCAACCGGTTGAACTAGCAACAGCAACCAACGTCGGCAACATCCTCGCCACGTTGGATTCCGATGACCGACCGGACGTGGTGGTCATCGATTCAATTCAAACTATGTATATTGAAGGGTTGGAATCTGCGCCCGGCACGGTAGCGCAAATTCGCGCTTCTGCGCAGGAATTGATCCGGCTCGCCAAGCGGCGAGGCTTCGCCCTGCTCTTGGTCGGACACGTCACCAAGGAAGGCGCAATAGCGGGTCCTCGGGTGTTGGAACATATGGTCGATACGGTGCTCTATTTCGAAGGCGATCGCGGTCATCAGTTCCGTATCCTCCGTTCCGTCAAAAACCGTTTTGGAGCGACCGATGAAATCGGCGTTTTCGAGATGACCGACAAAGGCCTCGCTGAAGTAGCCAATCCTTCGGCTCTTTTTCTTGCGGATCGGCAGGGTGAGGTTTCCGGCGCGGCGGTCTTTGCCGGCATCGAAGGATCGCGACCGATGCTTGTCGAAATTCAGGCTTTGGTGGCCCCATCGTCGCTCGCGACACCGCGGCGCGCTGTGGTCGGCTGGGATTCGGCCCGACTTTCGATGACGTTAGCCGTTTTAGAAGCACGATGCGGCTTGCAATTTGGTGGCAATGACGTCTATCTCAATGTTGCAGGCGGGTTACGGATCAGCGAACCGGCAGCGGACTTGGCGGTTGCCGCGGCATTGATCTCATCGCTCACCGGAGAGCCCATGCCGGAAAACATGATCGTGTTTGGCGAAATCGGTCTTTCGGGAGAGGTGCGCCCCGTTGGCCAGGCTGAAGCACGCCTCAAGGAAGCTGAAAAACTTGGCTTCGGCGCGGCCCTAACACCCACACAGTCACGTAAAAAGGGCCGGAAATCGAGCGATCAGCCGTTGCAAGTAACGGAAATCAATCATTTACGCGGTCTGGTCGAAAGGTTCGGCTCCGCTAACCTGAACATCCGCGCGATTGGGGAGTAACATGGACGGGATCGCGATTACCGATATCGTCGTTGCCATCGTCACCCTGCTATCCGCGCTGCTGGCCTTCGCACGCGGATTCGCAAAGGAAGTTCTATCGCTTCTGGGTTGGGTCGGAGCCATCGTCATTACGATATTCCTGTTTCCCTATGTCGAACCCTATATGCATGACTGGATCGGCAACAAATGGATCGCGCGAATCGCAACCGGTGTCGCTGTTTTCATTTTGGCGATGATCGTGCTTTCGATTTTCAGCAATTTCATCTCAGAAACCATCCAGGACAGCTCCATGAGCGGCCTCGACCGGGGGCTCGGCGTCCTGTTTGGTGTCTTTCGGGCCTGGGTCGTGCTTGCGGTGTTCTATATCGCAATCAGTGTCTTTTACGAAAAAGAGGAACATATCCCGGAAGACATTCGTGCGGCCAAATCCGCACCGGTGATCATGATGGGCGCGGACATACTTTGGTCCTTGTTACCCCAACGTTTGCGCCAGGACGCAGGGTCGGCAGCGCAATCGGTGAAACGTACGACCAAAACCGATTTGCTCAAAAAGGGCATCGATACGCTTGGCGACTCGAAGAAAAACCAAAAAGATTTCGAAAAACTGCTTAATCCTCGCCCCGCAGGCGAAAAAAAGCGTGAAAATACTGGTGGCTACGATACAAAGGACCGTAAAAATTTGGACGATCTGATGGAGCGTACGGTGCAATGAGCGTCACCACGCACCCTTTCGACGACGACCGTCTACACGAAGAATGCGCGGTCTTCGGAATTTACGGCCACGACGAAGCGGCCCAGCATTCGACGCTCGGTCTGCATGCGCTGCAGCACCGTGGTCAGGAAGCCGCCGGCATCGTCACCTATGACGGCGAAAGATTTCACGCCCATCGGGATCTCGGCCTGGTGGGCGATATTTTTTCTGACCCAGCGGTAATGCGCCGGCTCCCGGGCCACGCCGCGATCGGACACACGCGCTATTCCACCACCGGCGAGCCGATGTTGAGAAACGTGCAACCTTTGTTCGCCGATCTCGACTTAGGTGGGCTCGCAATCGCGCATAATGGCAATCTCACCAACGCGCGAACTATGCGCCAAGAACTCGTATCCTCCGGCTGCATCTTCCAGTCGACTACCGATACCGAAATCATCATCCATCTCATGGCGACAACCCAGGGCACGATCGTCGAGCGGCTCATCTCTGCTATTCGACGGATCGAGGGCGCCTATTCGCTGGTCACACTCACCAAGGAAGGCCTGATCGGCGTCCGCGACCCGCTCGGAGTGCGGCCATTGGTATTAGGTAAGCTCGATAACACCTATATCCTTGCCTCCGAATCCTGCGCATTCGATATCGTCGGCGCGGAACGGGTGCGTGACGTGGAACCGGGCGAATTGCTGGTGATTTCCGAAAAGGGAGTCAAAAGTTACTTCCCGTTTCCAAAACTCGAGAAACGCTGCTGCATTTTCGAATTTATTTACTTTGCCAAGCCGGACAGCGTTATAGATGGACTTTCGATATATGAGTCGCGCAAAAAAATCGGTCGCGAACTTGCGCGCGAATCCCGAACCGAGGCCGACGTCGTCGTGCCAGTACCTGATTCCGGCGTACCAGCGGCTATCGGATTCGCTGCCGAAGCGGGCTTACCTTACGAGCTCGGCATTATCCGAAATCATTATGTGGGACGAACTTTTATCGAGCCAACTTCAGAAATTCGACATTTCGGTGTGCGGCTTAAACACAATGCCAACCGCGCCATCCTCAATGGCAAGCGCGTAATCCTGGTCGATGATTCCATTGTCCGAGGTACGACATCTAAAAAAATCGTCGAGATGGTGCGCGCCGCCGGCGCGACGGAAGTGCATATGCGGATTTCCAGCCCGCCGACGACCAATCCCTGCTTTTACGGCGTCGACACGCCAGACAAGGATCAGCTGTTAGCGGCAAATCTCGATGTCGATGGCATCCGCGACGAAATTGCCGCGGATAGTCTTGCATTCGTCACCATCGACGGGCTTTACCGAGCCATGGGCGAAGGCGCGCGCGATAATAAACGTCCGCAATTCTGCGATGCTTGTTTCTCAGGCGAATATCCGATCCGCCTTACCGACCAGCAAAATGGCGATGCATCGGCGCAGCTTTCGCTCCTTTCTGAATCGGGCTAATGGCCAACCCAAAACGTCTTGAAGGCCGGATCGCCTTGGTGACAGGTGCGAGCCGGGGTATCGGCGCAGCAATCGCCAGACGATTTGCGCGAGAAGGCGCTCATCTGGTTCTGACCGCGCGTACGGTCGGCGGCCTTGAAGAGGTCGATGACGAGATCAAACAAATAGGCGGGTCCAGCGCTACACTGGTGCCCCTAGACCTCACCGACGGCGATGCGATCGATCAGATGGGTGGCGCCATCAATGAAAGGTTCGGTAGGCTCGACGTGTTGATCGCCAACGCAGGAACACTCGGCGAACTAACACCCCTCAATCATCTCGACCCAGATGTCTGGGACCAGGCGTTAGCGCTTAACGCCACCGCAAACTACCGTCTTATCCGGTCAATGGATCCTCTATTGCGGACCTCGGATAGCGGACGGGCAATATTCGTAACCTCCGGAGCGGTGCGCAATCTCAATCCTTTTTGGGCTGCTTACGCTGCCAGTAAAGCGGCGTTGGAGGCGATGGTGAATATCTACGCCAGTGAGGTCGCGCATTCGGAAATTCGCGTCAATTTAGTCGACCCCGGGCGTCAACGCACAGCTATGCGTGCGAAGGCCTTTCCCGGCGAGGATCCTGAGTCCCTGCCCCATCCCGATGAAAAAACCGACCTCTTCGTCGATCTCGCCGCGCTCGATTGCGAGCAACATGGCGAGACCCTTCGAGCCTACTAAGCCGAACCTGGATCAGGTTTCCTTGACGTAAGGGTTCTTGCCCTGCCTGAGAGTAATGCGGAGTGGCACCCCAATTAGACCGAAATCATCGCGTAATCCGTTGACCAAATACCGACTATAAGCTTCCGGCAGGTCTTTCGGGCGCGAAACCCAGACCGCGAAGGTCGGTGGGCGCGTCTTAGTCTGGGTCATGTAGCGAAGCCGCACCCGACGCCCTGTCGAGGCCAGAGGCGGTGGATGTAGTTCGACCATTTCGGCCAACCAATCGTTAAGCCGAGCGGTCGCAATCCGACGATTCCAAACTTGATAAATTTCGAATACAGCCGCCATCAATTTATCAATCCCCGTGCCTTCCAAAGCGGACAAAGTGACCACGGGAATGCCACGCACTTGGGTCAACGATGTTTCCAGACGGTCTTCCAGCTTTCGCATCGCGGCCTTCTTAGTCTTGACCAAATCCCACTTGTTAACGGCAATAATCAATGCCCGGCCTTCATCGATGACCTGCCGCGCGATGGTCAAATCTTGGCGCTCGAGCATGGTTTGACCGTCCAGCATCAACACCACTACCTGGGAAAATTGGATCGCACGTGCGGTATCGCGTGCAGAAAGTTTTTCCAATTTTTCGTCAACTCGCGCCCGGCGACGTAGTCCTGCCGTATCGATTAGTTTTAACGGTCGATTGTCATATTCCCAATCGATCGCAATTGAATCACGAGTAATGCCCGCCTCAGGCCCGGTCAGTAAGCGGTCTTGGCCGAGGAGTTGGTTGACCAAAGTCGACTTACCAGTATTCGGTCGCCCGACAATGGCGAGCTGTACCTCCGGCGCCGCTTCCTCGTCGCCTTCAATCGCATCCGCATCGACAATCGGCTGAAGCGCGCCATAAAGTTCGCCCAACCCCTCGCCATGTTCCGCCGATACGGCGATTGGCTCACCGAGACCAAGCTCGAAGGCTTCGAGCCGTCCGGCTTCACCACCGCCTCCCTCGCACTTGTTGGCGGCGAGTATCACCGGCACCGATTGCCCGCGCACCCAGTCAGCAAAATGCCGGTCGAGTGCCGTAATTCCCGCGCGGGCATCCACCAGCATCAATACGACGTTACTTTCCGCCACTGCCTGCTCGGTCTGGCGTTGCATGCGACCGGCCAGACTTTCCGCGTCGGCATTATCCAATCCGGCCGTATCGATAATTCGGAAACTAAGATCGCCCAGTTCCGCTTCTCCCTCGCGTCGGTCGCGAGTAACCCCTGGCTGGTCATCCACCAATGCCAACCTTTTACCCACAAGTCGATTGAATAGCGTCGATTTGCCGGTATTCGGGCGTCCGATGATGGCAACACTGATAGTCATCCGCCCGCTCTCTCCTTTTGTGCCTCAGACATGGCCGAGACCACTAGCGGTAGGCAATCAATTCGGCTTCGTCGGTATAAAAATACAGCGTCTCGCCGGCAACCACCGGGGCGATGGATATCCGGCTCGGCAATTCGACCCGCCCCAACGGTTCGCCTGTATAGGGCGAGATCGAAAGCGCCTCGCCATGGCTTCCGGTAACGACCAGCCGGTTGCCCACCAACACAGGACCCGACCATTTAATGGGCCCCTCTTTATCTCGCGGATTCTCGAATTTCGGCAACGGCCTTACCCAGCGAATTCGGCCCCCGCGACGGGTCAAACAGTAGATCTCCGATTCATTGCTCAACACATAAAGAAAATTTCCCGCGACCCAAGGGGTTTCCACACCACCAATATTGCGCTCCCAAATTCGTGCGCCCGACCGCCGGTCGATCGCAACTAAGCGTCCTGAATGGCTAATTGCGTAGACTAATCCGCGATCGATCACCGGACTACCGCGAACGTGGGCCAATGTCGCCAGTGCATCGATACGACGAACAGGTGAAAGGGCCTCGGACCATGCGACACGGCCATTTTCCGCGCGAACGGCGAAAATCTCGCCTGACGAATACGGTACAACCACCGTCGTCCCATCGATTGCCGGCGCGGCGCCGCCCAAAAGACCCGCGGTTTCGGAAAGGCCCGCATGGGACCACAAACGGTCACCGGTTTTCGTATTCAGCGCTATCAGTTGATTGTCGATAGTCACAACAAAGACTCGACCATTGGACACAGACGGCGGCGCCCTCATAGGGCCGGAAAGTTTTTTCATCCATTTCAGCTTGCCCGTCGCTCCATCAAGCGCATAAACGCGACCGAAGCCTGTGCTGAGAAATACTGTGCCGTCTTCGAATGCCAATCCACCGCCGAAAGCCTCATCGTCCTCATCGGGGACTTTCGGACGGAAACGCCAAACTCGCTCGCCAGTACGGGCATTGATCGCGCTTACATTGGATTCAAGGTCGGCGACAAAAACCCTTTCTCCAACAATTATCGGCGATGCCAAAAGGCGACGATCATCCTCAGACCCCTGCCCTACATTGGCACTCCAACGCGCTGAGATGGCCTTGCCAATCTTAAGATGGTGCATGGCGTGGGCCGCACGGCCGCCCGATTGCGCCCAATCGCGGTTGGCTCTGGGGGGCGGCAAAAGCACCCGCAAATCCGACACACGCGGGTCGGGGTCCCGGTCGCGTTCATGCAGCATTATCGGAATCCGTTCGCCCGGAAGCGGGGGCGCGTCCTTTTTACCGATAATATTGTCGAACGTATCGCAGCCCGCCAGACCTATTACTGCAACGGCGATTAAGGCATTACCAAACCGCCGCCGGCGCGCTTGGCGGCGAAAAATGCTAACGACCATCGATTGCCTGTAGCATTTCGCTTGCCCGACGACGGAGCCCCGCAGGTGCCGCCGGATCATCGATCAGTGTTTTGAAATGCTTTTTGGCACCTTCGGTGTCGCGCTGGCGTATTTTCAAAACTGCGGCCAACTCCCGCGCGGAAAACCGCCACGCCCCGTCGGCCGCCAAAAGAGGCTGCAATTCCGTTTCCAATTGGGCAGCATCGCCATCATCGATTCGCTGCATGATCGTATATAGCTTGGCTAAATCTCGATAGAGCGGGTCGAGAGATGTGTCGCCAGCGAGCGCCCCATAAATTTCGCCGGCGGCAACACGGTCACCTGCTTCGGATTTCAAACCGGCAGCACGGAATCTGGCTAGAACCGAATATCCGTCAGTGCCCGAGTCGGCCAATTCACCCAAAACTTTGCTGGCCTCGCTGTTCTTTTTAGCCTCGATCAACCGCAGTGCTTGATCGAATTGAGCACTGGACTCCACCTGTTGGCCACGCGCGTAGTTTTGCCATTGCACATAGCCGATCGAAACACCGAGGGCGAGCACCGTGCCAGCAATAATCCAATTACCGTACTTTTTCCAAACGTCGGAAAACTGATCTTTCCGAACTTCTTCATCGACTTCATCAAAAATATCAGCCAATTCTAGCCTCCGAGCGGCGCAAACGCCGTAATTTCCGCCAAACTGCTTCTGACCCGCGCCTTATTACGGCGCGCAATTATCTTTATCCATGTTTAAACGATTTTTGCTCGTTCAGTGCAATCTTCAAGGGACAAAAAGCACGCCACGCGACAATACCAGCACTTGCACGCAATGCAGCTTCCGTCAATAATCAAAAGGCAACATTCGAGATTCGGCATCGGTAGCGATGATAATCGATGCGGGAAAGGCGATCGACCAAGCAGTGTTGAACGATCGACAGTCGGATCAAACCGAAGGAAATCGGCAGCGCCGGGCGTTGAAGAAACGTACCGGCGCGACGATCATAATCGCGGGTATCCTGGCCGCCGCTTGTGGCACGGAAACCTCCGTTTACCTGCTCGGTGCGGGAATGGCGAATTTCATACAATCGGATCGACTTCCGCAGGATTACCTCGCTGAGCTTGTTACCGGCAAGGAATGCAATACCTTGGCTGCAATACGTGACAAAGGCCCGCTTTGCCGCGATAGCTTCAACCCTCAGGTCTACGAAAAACCGATTTATTGCTATCGCACATTGGGTCAGGTGAAATGTTACGAACAACCCGACCCATACGGACCAACCACCCGGCGCGTACAATGAAACAGGAAATGTATGGGCAGACTTGATTACCCAACCAAATCAATGGCCCGCAACAAAGACGGCCAATGCCATAAAAAATCAGGGAGCAAGAGGAGACTATGAGCGAACCAATACGACTGGCGGACCACCGCAAACGCGGTCGGTCCTACGTTTCATTCGATCGCTACGAACTCAGGCAATTATTAAATGTTTATAGCCGCCGTGTTGCCGCTGGGGAGTGGCGAGATTACGCCATCGACCTGCAGATGGGATCAGCGGTATTCTCTATTTTCCGGAGTACATTCGATTCTCCGCTCTTCTCGATTTCGAAACATCGCCATGGACGACACTGCCACTACATGGTTTTCGAAGGGCCCGAAAAGCTCAAACACGGCAAGAGCATCGACGAAGTTCTCGCGGTTTTCGACCAGAAGCCCTATTTGGTCGCCCTTTCCCAATAAAATTAATTGCCACACGATACTCTCATTACGAGTATTACTTTCGCGTATATCGTCCGATTCTATTTAATTACTCACGAGAAAGAATTTGCAATCGGGAAAAACGTGCCCGAGAAATTTCGGCTCGGCCTCAAAAGATTCCCTCATTAATTTCGAACCGATTTAGCGAATTTATTTTTTAGCCGGCCAAGAGCTGTGGAAAAAAGCCTCTTTACCTTTGATCAAAAATCGGATTCGAGACGGAACTTGCAGCCTCTTTTCGGGATTAAATCATTCCCTTCCGAGTCGCGCACAAGAATCTCAATGAATCCAATGAATTCGGCGAGTCGGCCAATTTCACGTGCCGTTTTTCCTCCCAAATTGTCTCAAATTACACGTTCATAAATTTGTGGATAACTTGGAAATTTCGACACCGATTGGTCCATTTATTCCCGTTTTTTTGCAGTTTTTTTAAATATTTGCGGCATTCCAGCGTTGACGCGTCTCGGAACTGTCGCCATAAATCGCCCTAGAGCTTTTTGGTGGAGCAGCTCTCGAGATGTTGTGGTATAATTACAACGAAACACAATATCTGGCCCCAAAAGCTCAATTCACGTCTTATTGGGTTGACCGGGCCAGGGAACGCAAAATAGAGCGAGAGAGGCCGGAATGGAGTGGACCGAAGCCCGTGTGGACCAACTCAAACAATTGTGGAGTGACGGACTAACTGCGAGTCAAATCGCGGCGAAACTTGGCGGTGTCAGCCGAAATGCGGTGATCGGCAAAGCACATCGCCTTGGCCTATCGTCCCGTCCATCACCCATCAAACGCAAGACAATTCCGTTGACTGCGGTAAGCGAACGGATGTGCCAATGGCCGATTGGAAATCCGGGCGAGCCGGAATTTCACTTTTGCGGTGAACCGGCACTCCATGGGCGGCCCTATTGCGCAGACCATTGCGCAACGGCCTATCGGCGCAAAAGCGAAAGCGCAGCCTGACGGAATTACGCGTTAGTTAATTCATTGCAACTTGCACTACGGGAAGAGCGGCCAAACGGTCGCTCTTTCTTTTTCGATTACACGTATTCGGAGAGTAGCAGTTTGCAATATTATAATTATTCAGGCTGCGATTTCAGGCTGCGGCTCTGGTAATTGCGATAGGGTTTCTTCTATCAGTGCGCCCCCAGCATCTGGTGCGCGAGCCTTTTCGCTCAAACTACGGCGCCAAAGGCGAGCTCCCGGCACGCCTTGAAACAACCCCAGCATGTGCCGCGTTACGGCAACCAATGCGGTCCCCTCTTCGATAGCGCGCTCGATATAGGGAATCATTGCTCGCGCAATCTGATGCCGGGACCGAACCGGCTCCGGGACGTCATAGAAGCGCCGATCCACTTCGCTCAAAATATAGCAATTCTGATAGGCGGCACGACCGAACATCACGCCATCCACATGCTCGAGATGCTCATCCGCCGCATCGCAATCTGCGAGCCCCCCATTGATCGCGATCGAAAGATCGGGAAACTTTTCTTTCAACTCATAGACCACCGAATAGTTGAGCGGCGGCACATCCCGATTTTCTTTCGGGCTTAATCCTTTCAGCCAGGCTTTACGCGCATGGATGGTGAAACGTTCACAGCCAACATTGGAGACTGCCTCCACGAAGGTTTCGAGCGCAGGCCCCTCCGGCTGATCGTCTACGCCAATTCGGGTTTTTACCGAAATGGGAATGTCCACTGCCTCCATCATCGCCGCCACACAGCGTGCCACGAGATCCGGCTCCTTCATGAGACACACACCAAATCGGCCCGCCTGAACCCGGTCGCTCGGACAGCCAACATTGAGATTGACCTCGCCATAGCCCAAATTCGCCGCTATTCGCGCGCACTCGGCAAGTTCCTGAGGGTCCGATCCACCCAATTGCAGTGCCAAGGGGTGCTCTTCTGGATGATAGCCAAGCAATCGCTCACGATCTCCATGGATTATTGCACCGGTGGTGACCATTTCGGTGTGCAACAATACGTGGCGGCTCAACTGCCGCAAAAAAAATCGGCAATGACGATCGGTCCAATCCATCATCGGGGCGATGGCAATTCTATGAAAATGCATATTCGACATTGCCAGCCCGCGCCCCGCTCACGCCGCCGTCCAGCCGCCATCGACCATGAGGGCCGAGCCGGTCACCAGCGTCGAGGCATCGGACGCCAAAAAAACCACAGCCCCCATAATATCCTCCACCTCGCCGATTCGCCTGAGCGCAATGTTGGACATGACGAAATCGTGGAATTCCTGTTCTTCCAGGAACCCTTCCACCATCGGTGTTTTGATGAAAGTGGGACAGAGCGTATTGACCCGAATGCTATGTTGGCCCAGCTCCCATGCCATTGCCTTGGTGGCCCCTTCGATCGCATGCTTGGTCGCGCAATAGACGGTCCGCTTTGGTCCGCCCACATGCCCCATCTGCGAGGAAACATTAATGATCGAGCCCGGTAAGTTTGCCTCGATCAGCCCGCTGGCCACGCTCTGAGCAACGAAAATTGAGGCCCGTAAATTCAAATCCGCGATAAAGTCGTAGTCCTCTTCGGTGATGTCGGATAATTCTGCCGGACGATTACCACCGGCACTATTGACCAAAATCTGGAATGGGCCCTCAGCAGCGATGGTTGCCTTCACTGACGGCGTGTCTGTCACGTCAAGCACGATCGCCTTCGCAGTTCCGCCTTCCGATCCAATCTGGCTCGCCAGCGCCTCGATTTCATCCTCGGTCCGGGCGGCCAAAAACACTTCGGCCCCGGCTTCGGCAAGCGCTATCGCCGACGCTCGCCCGATGCCACGCCCAGCCCCGGTAATCAAAGCGCGCCGGCCGTCAAGACGGAAACTGGGCGTCTTCGGCAGCGACCCGCTCATGACTTGGGTACCACGCCGTATGGCGCTACATTGGAGCGGCCATAGCGGCGAACACGGATATTCGCCTGCTCGCCATGGCCAGCGAACCCTTCGAGCGCACATAATCTCGAACAATAACTGCCCATCATCGCCGAGGCTTCGTCGGTCAGCACTTTTTGATAGGTACAAGTCTTCATGAACTTGCCGACCCAAAGTCCCCCCGTGTATCGCGCCGCTTTTGCTGTGGGCAATGTGTGGTTGGTTCCGATCACCTTGTCACCATAAGACACATTTGTACGAGGACCGAGAAAGAGAGCGCCGTAATTGGTCATGTTTTCGGCAAAATAACCAGGATCATCTGTCATTACCTGAACATGCTCATACGCCAGACGATCGGCCTCTTCGACCATTTCCTCCAAACTTTCGCAAAGGATTACCGAACCGTAATCATTCCAGGCCTGACTTGCTATTTCCGCGGTTGGAAGGATTTCCAACTGCCGTTCCACTTCCACCATCGTCGCTTCGGCAAGCGCCCGGGAGTTGGTGAGCAAGGTGGCCGGCGAGGTCGGACCGTGCTCCGCCTGGCCCAACAAATCGACCGCACAAATCTCCGCATCCACGCTGTCATCGGCAATGATCAGCGTTTCGGTCGGCCCGGCAAAGAGATCGATACCCACTCGACCGAAAAGTTGCCGCTTAGCCTCGGCAACGAACATATTTCCGGGACCGACAAGCATATCGACCTTTTCGACACTTTCGGTTCCAAGCGCCATTGCTGCTACCGCCTGAACCCCACCCAACACGAGGATTTCGTCCGCCCCCGCCATTTGCATCGCCGCGACCTGCGCCGGGTGCGGCTCACCGTTCTGAGGAGGGGCGGACGCGACAATGCGCTTAACACCGGCGACCTTCGCTGTGAGCACGCTCATATGCGCAGATGCTACCATTGGGTACTTGCCACCCGGCACGTAACAGCCGACCGCATTCACCGGCACGTTTTTGTGCCCCAAGACCACACCCGGAAGAGTTTCCACTTCCAGGTCCAGCAAGCATTCCTTCTGCTTTTCAGCAAAGTTACGGATTTGAGCCTGGGCAAACTCGATATCGGCGATGTCGTCCGCCGAAACCTTCGCTACCGTCGCGGCGATCTCCTCTTCATCAAGGACATAGCTTTCCGGCGCATAGCCATCGAACTTTTCCGAAAGTTCGCGTACCGCCAAATCCCCGCGCTTTTCGATGTCGGCAAGAATTGCTTCGACTGTCGCGCGAACATCGGCATCGGTTGCCGCTTGTTCGTGCTCGTCCTTGCCGGTCTTCAGGTAGGTGATCATTTCGCCTCTCCGCAAATTTCGCGGAGTGTAGCAAAGATTCTTAACCAACGCCGACCGTCAACTCGACTCAATACACCCCGGGAAGCCGCGAATTTTTAAATATTATCTCACTATTCCCACTCAGTAGTAACTACTTTATACGTCATTGTTTTCATTGAATAAAAATTAACTTTGTAACAAGTTTGTAACTGAGCATGTGGTTTTCCATAAGTCAGTCACCGATTGGAAACCATTGAAAATCAATAATCCCTTTGATTTTATTGGAAAACCCATTTTCCACACAAACAAACTTTGCGACTAAAAAAATCACTCTCTATTGGTAGTATAAAACTACATTACACCAATACAATATGTAATATTGTTGCGTTTTTTGTATATTTATCACTTTTTTTACAGTATTTTTCAAATATTACTAATGAAACTCCTATATAGTATGTCAATACATTATAGAATAAAAATAATATATAGTTTCTATACTTAAAGAAAAAACAAAATGACTTCACAAGATTTCATCGCCAACCTTCCAATAAACAACTTTCATAGATTTGCTGACTATGAAGAATGGTTAGATTTCTATTCTCATCACTACCCAAAAGAAGACCCACACAAAGAATTTTTGTACACCACAGTCCTTTAGTGCTGCGTCAGAAGTCCGTCAAATTAGTGTTGAGGAGTATTTAAATGACCAATAACGTCATTCCCTTCTCAACCATAAAAGAACAGGTCGGTAAGAAGGGTGTCACTTATAGACCTTCTCAATGGGTTTATCCGACCACCGTCCAGACAGAAGATGAGTTCCATACGTCTGATGAGTTTCCATATGGAACTGCACCAGATGCAACTTCATTTACAACTATCAAGAAACAGGTTCGGAAGAAGAGTGTCACTAAGAAGTCCAAGAAGGACAGAGTGTCTGCAAAATCTATTTCTTTAGTGCGCAGACTCTTTTAAGGACAAGTTCAATTATTGAATTAGGAGGAGGAGTTTCCCATTCTGGGTTTTTAGGATTGTTTGCTTCACCAACATCCCTACCCATAGGTTGTTTGTGATAGGAAAAACTCAAACCCTTATGCCGGAATAATTTACAATCAACTTGGGTATATGTTTTATCAGACAACATCCCACCTGCGATTGGTTTTAGGTAA
>PBKG01000009.1 GCA_002722095.1 Rhodospirillaceae bacterium | reverse complement strand
TTCTAGATTAAATAAAGACGCTGCACAAGATGCCGTTGTTCGTATGGGCAACTCTGGTCACCGCGTTCTTGTTGTTGTTGTCGCTGCCGGTATTGGCGGGCGCCATCACCATGCTGCTGACCGACCGAAATTTCGGTACTAGCTTCTTCAATCCCGAAGGCGGTGGGGATCCGATCCTGTTCCAGCATCTTTTCTGGTTCTTTGGCCATCCAGAGGTCTACATCATGATCCTGCCCGGCTTTGGCATTGTCAGTCATATCGTTGCGACCTTCTCGCGCAAGCCGGTATTCGGCTATTTGGGAATGGCCTACGCGATGGTGGCAATCGGGTTCATCGGCTTCATCGTCTGGGCGCATCACATGTACACGGTCGGCTTGGACGTGGATACGCGGGCCTACTTTGTCGCTGCGACCATGGTCATCGCAGTGCCGACGGGCATCAAAATATTCAGCTGGATCGCGACCATGTGGGGCGGCTCGATCCGGTTCGATACCCCGATGCTTTTCGCGGTTGGCTTTATTTTCTTGTTCACGGTCGGCGGCGTCACCGGTGTGGTGCTTGCCAATTCCGGCGTCGATTTGGTGCTCCACGATACCTACTACGTGGTTGCTCATTTCCATTACGTCCTGTCATTGGGCGCGGTGTTTACGATTTTCGCCGGCATCTATTACTGGTTAGGCAAAATGTGCGGCCGCCAATATCCGGAATGGGCCGGTAAATTCCATTTCTGGACCACCTTTATCGGCGTAAACATCACGTTTTTCCCGCAGCATTTTCTGGGCCTTGCCGGGATGCCGCGGCGCTATATCGATTATCCGGATGCGATGGCTGGTTGGAACGCAGTTTCGTCCTACGGAGCATATATGTCCTATGCCTCGACGCTCTTTTTCGTCGCCATGTTGATCTACACGGTGAAATGGGGTCGCAAGGTCGGCGAGAATTATTGGGGCGAGGGCGCGACGACTTTGGAGTGGACTTTGAGTTCGCCGCCACCGTTCCATAGCTTTCACGAAATTCCGCAGATCAAGTAACCGGTGGCGGGGAGGCATTTGTGGCGGAAACCGCCTATCACTTAGAAAGTCGAAACGGGGCCGGATACGCAGGCGCCGAGCCGACGGACTATGTCCAGCTCCTGAAACCACGGGTGATGTCGCTGGTGTTATTTTCGGGCCTGGCGGGCTTGCTGCTGGCGCCAGGTGAATTGCATCCGGTGCTCTCAGTGGTGGCGGTGTTGTGTATCGCGGTCGGCGCTGGGGCGTCCGGTGCGATCAACATGTGGTACGACCGAGATATCGACGCAGTAATGTCACGCACGAAATCTCGACCGATCCCAACCGGCCGCATTGCTCCAGGTGATGCACTCGGATTTGGGGTTGTGCTGGCGATTGGTTCGGTAACCGTGATGGGGCTGGCGGTCAATGTCGCCGCCGCATCGATCCTCGCAATTGCCATATTGTTTTATGTCTTCGTCTATACGATGTGGCTGAAACGCCGTACGCCGCAGAATATTGTTATCGGCGGTGCCTCGGGGGCGTTTCCTCCGATGATTGGTTGGGCTGCGGTGACAGGCGGCATCAGCATCGAACCGGTTGTGTTGTTTGCCTTGGTCTTTTTCTGGACGCCGCCGCATTTCTGGGCCTTGGCGCTTTATCGTGCCGGCGACTACGAGAAGGCTGGCGTACCGATGCTGCCGGTAGTGGCAGGCTCGCGCGAAACCAAACGGCAAATGCTGATTTATACCGTCTTGTTGTTGCCATTAGCGCTCGCGCCGACATTCATAGGCTTGACTGGCTGGCTCTATGGCGCGGCGGCATTGGTCATGGGCCTTTTATTTTTGGCCGCCGCGGTGTCGGTTTGGTTCGATAAAACGGGCCGCGCGCCGAAACGGATGTTCACTTTTTCGATCTTTTATCTTTTTGTGTTGTTCGCATTGATGATCGCGGACCGCACCGTTGACGCGATTGTCTGAGGTTGAAATGGTGGCAATGGCGAAAAACCAAGACAAACCGGCACCTGACGTAGCAGGGCAAGATCAGAGTGAGGTTCACCGTCGACAACGGTCTAGGAATCTTGCTGTCGCCGGGATTTTGGTCGGACTCGCGGTGCTGTTTTATTTCGTCGCTATCGTTCGCATGAGCGGGAGTTGAGGGCGATGACGGATACGCTCAAAGCTAAAAACCGACGGTTGTTCTTAAGTCTTGCGCTAATCGTCGCGGGAATGGTCGGTATGTCCTACGCCGCAGTTCCGCTTTACGAGATTTTCTGCCGGGTCACCGGTTTCGGCGGTACTACGCAGGTCGCTTCCGCACCAAGCGGAAAAGTTATCGACCGGGTCATCAAAATACGATTCGATGCCAACCTGAATGGCGCCCTGCCATGGGCGTTTCAGCCGGTGCAGCGCGAGATTGCGTTAAAAGTCGGCAAAACAGGCATCGCCTTTTATCGTGCGCGTAATGATTCCGGCGGGGCTTTGGTCGGTACCGCTACTTTCAATGTTACGCCGCTCAAGGCCGGGCAATATTTCAACAAGATCGATTGTTTCTGTTTTCAAGAGCAGAAACTTAAGGCCGGTGAACAGGTGGACATGCCGGTGACGTTTTTCGTCGATCCGGAGATCGTGAATGATCGCAATCTCGATGATGTGGACACGATCACCCTGTCTTATACATTTTTCGAAGCGACAGGTTCTGTCAGCAGCGTGGCGGAACCCGAAACGAATAGGAACGTGAATTAGCGGGGACTATCGCTGGCGAAGCGGTCGAAACCGGTGTCATACGAGGAGATTTCACCCATGAATGCCGAAGCGCATCACGATGAACCACATGACTATCATTTGGTGGATCCGAGTCCGTGGCCGGCTGTGGGGTCTTTCGCCGCGTTCTTCCTATTTTTCGGAGTAGTACTCTACCTACATCCGGGCATGTTGGGCGAAGGTCTGGAGAAGATGTTCGCAGCCATGGGTATTTGGGTGTTCATTCCGGGCTTGATCGGCGTGCTTGCGACTATGTGGGTTTGGTGGCGCGACGTTATCCGCGAAGCCACCGTCGAAGGGCATCACAAGCCGGTGGTCCAGCTCGGGCTTCGTTACGGCATGATGTTATTCATTGCCTCCGAGGTGATGTTCTTTGCCGCCTTTTTCTGGGCCTTCTTCGACGCCAGCCTGTACTTCGACGAAGCGCAACAGTATCTGCGTGTCGAATCCACAGGTGGCGTATGGCCGCCAAAGGGTACGGAAACCTTTGACCCCTTCGACGTCCCGTTCATGAATACGCTGGTCCTATTATTGTCGGGTTGTACCGTCACATGGGCTCACCACGCATTGCGCGAGGGCAATCAAAAAGATCTGATCCAAGGCCTCGCCTATACGGTGATACTCGGGATCATCTTTACCGGCCTGCAGGCTTATGAATACGTCCACGCCACATTTACGATCGATGGGGGTATTTATGGCTCCACGTTCTACATGGCGACCGGGTTCCACGGGTTTCATGTCATTGTCGGTACCACCTTCCTAGCCGTTTGCTATTTTCGGGCACGTAAGGGCCATTTCAAACCCGATCAGCATTTCGGCCTCGAAGCGGCGGCCTGGTATTGGCATTTCGTCGACGTGGTCTGGCTGTTTCTGTTCTGCTGCATTTATTGGTGGGGCGGTTAATAGGATCGAGCTTGGCTGACCGGCCACTCATTTCACCGTTTTACGCTGGAGTGCGGTGCAGGTGTCCGCGGTGCGGTACTGGCTCGCTCTATAACGGATTTCTGACCGTCGCCGAACGTTGCACTCACTGCGATCTCGATCTCGAAGCCGCTGCCAGCGGTGACGGACCAGCCGTGTTTGTGATGTTTGTTGTCGCACCCATCGTTACTGGGTTGGCATTATGGGTCGATGCCGTCTTTGCACCCCCATACTGGGTACATATGCTGCTTTGGGTCCCGGCGATCTTGGGCGGCTCCCTATTGCTGTTGCGGCCCTTCAAGGCCACATTAGTGGCGTTACAGTATCGCCATCGTGCCGGTGATACGGGTCTCGACACTTTCGAGCATGAGGATTGACTATGGCATTCCGTCCAACTTTTTGGCCGACGGTTATTACTATCCCCGCCTTGATTGCGCTGATTGGTTTCGGCACCTGGCAAGTGCAGCGATTACAATGGAAAGAAGCGCTCATCGATAAACTCCAAACGCGTTCGACTTCAGCGCCAATCCCTTTGGCAAAAACGCCATCGAATTTAAATGAACTAGAATTCCAACAGGTTAAGGTTCGTGGTCGATTCGAGCACAAGCACGAATTCCATCTCGTCAATCGCTCGCTAAATGGCAATCCCGGCGTTCATATCATCACACCTTTTGTTCGCACCGACGGTGGTGGCGCAATTCTCATCAATCGCGGTTGGGTGCCCTTCGACAAGAAACCGGTATCGGAACGGCCCAAGAGCCAATTCGACGAGCCGGTCACGGTGACCGGAATCGTGCGGCTGGTCAAAGGCCAAGGCACGTTCACTCCGGACAATGATGCGAAAACCAACCATTGGTTCTTTATCGACCCAGCTGCCATGGGGGCTGCGAGCGGACACCAATTCCCGGCCGGGTATTATCTTCTCGACGGCAATCGGCAGGTGCCGGGCGGGTTCCCCGTTGGCCATCAATGGACACTTAATATTCGCAACGATCATTTGCAGTACGCCATCACCTGGTATGCGATGGCGTTGGCTTTGCTGGTTATCTATATCCTCTATCATCGTAAATCGGAGTAGAGGCCGTTGGTCGATGCGTATGCGGAGTTGGAGCGGAGGTTCCGGCGTATAGATTTGCTGCGCCAGACCGAGAATTTGCTGCATTGGGATCAATCGGTTTTGATGCCGCCAGGTGGGGCTGAGGCCCGTGGCGCACAATTGGCCGAACTCAAGGTTATCGGCCATGAGCTCATTACCGATCCCGAAATCGAATCGCTTTTAGAAGCCGTCGACGAAACCGGTTTGGACGATTGGCGGCAGGCGAATATCAGGGAAATGCGGCGGATTTGGGCCAACGCCAATGCGGTGCCGGCTAACTTGGTTGCGGCCCACAGCACTGCGTGCACCGCCTGCGAATCCATTTGGCGGACAGCGCGGGCCGAAAATGATTTCAAGTCCGTTCTCTCGAGTTTTGAGTCCGTATTGTCGCTAACCCGGGACACTGCCGAAGCCAAGGCTGCGTTCCTGAAGGTGGAGGCCTATGACGCTTTGCTGGGCCAGTACGCACCCGGCATGTCGATGAGCGAGATAGAGCCAATTTTCGACGACTATGCGGCCTTTCTGCCGGCATTTCTGGATCAAGTAATGGCGCGCCAGGCTGACGCGCCCCAGGTTGTGCCACCTGAAGGGCCTTTTGAACTAGAGGCTCAGGAGGCCGTGATGCGCAAGCTCGCCGAAACGGTGGGGCTCGATTTCGACTCCGCGCGGCTTGACGAAAGTCTGCATCCTTTCTCTGCCGGCGTGCCCGAGGACAGCCGTATCACAACACGCTATGCCGAAGCGGATTTCGGCGATGCGATGATGGCAGTGTTGCATGAAACCGGTCACGCCATGTACGAGCGGGGAAGGCCGGCGGAATGGCGAGGCCAGCCGGTCGGGCGATCGAGGGGAATGGTAATTCACGAAAGCCAATCGCTGCTGGTCGAAATGCAAGCCTGCCGGTCACGCGAATTCTTGGGATGGGCAGCACCCGTCTTGCAAAAGGCCTTTGGCGGCAAGGGTGAAGCTTGGACAGCGGATAATCTTTACCGACGGGCGACCCAGGTGGGCCCGAGTTTCATTCGCGTCGATGCGGATGAAGTGACCTATCCGGCCCACGTCATTCTCCGCACCCGGCTCGAGCGTGCCATGTTGGGCGACGATCTTCGGCCCGCCGATCTGCCCGGTGCTTGGAACGAGGGAATGGTGTCGCTGCTTGGTATAGCGCCTGCGACCGATACCGAGGGCTGTCTCCAGGATATCCATTGGTATGACGGCGCATGGGGCTATTTCCCCACCTACACGTTGGGTGCGATGGCGGGGGCACAAATTTTCCAGTCTGCAATTGCTTCCGACGATGCGATCGTACCGGCCATTTCTCAGGGCGATTTCATGCCGCTTATGGCATGGCTCCGGAAGAATATTCATGGCACGGGTTGTCTCTATACCGCCGATGAATTGATGGTACGAGCGACTGGGCGCAAACTCGATCCGGACGCCTTCAAACAACATCTCGAACAAAGGTATCTCGTCTGATGTGGGAAGCCGACACCATCATCATTGTCAGCGTTACATTCGTGCTTGCTGGCTTTACCAAGGGTGTCGTCGGTCTTGGATTGCCCACCGTCTCGCTGGCATTGTTGACGGTCTTTTTCGGGCTTAAGGATGCGATGGTGTTGATGCTGATTCCCTCTTTCGTGACGAATGTTTGGCAGGCTCTCGCCGGTCCGCATTTTCGCGAATTGATGCGCCGGTTCTGGCCGTTGATGGTAGCCGGATTCCTGGGCACTTGGGCGACGGCCGGTCTCATCGCCAAGGCGGATACGGCGGTGCTGACGGCGGTTCTGGGGATTTCCATCGCGGTGTATGCGGGATTTGGCCTGTCGCCGATCAAGATACCGAATCCTGAAAAACATGAGGGTTGGTTGTCGCCGGTCACCGGAGGCGTCACCGGTGCGTTAACTGGGCTCACCGGCTCTTTCGTCGTGCCTTCGGTAATGTATTTTCAGTCGCTTCAGCTCCCGAGAGATTATTTGGTTCAAACCATGGGTGCATGGTTCTCGGTCGCGACATTGGCGCTTGGACTGGCACTCGGATTCCAGGACTTGCTGCCAGTCGATCATGGCATGGTTTCGGCGGCAGCACTCTTGCCGGCAGCCTTCGGAATGATAGCTGGACAAATGGTTCGCCGACGCCTTTCCGAGCAGGTATTTAGAAAGGTGTTTTTCGTGTCTCTACTGCTTCTCGGTAGCTACATTATCTTCCTTTCGCTCCGATAAGCCTTGCTTGCCCGTTACGTCCACGACGATTAGGGTATCGCCTTCGTTTTTTGGGAAGGGCCCGCTTTGCGCTATATCAGCACCCGCGGCACCGCGCCGGTTTTGACATTTGACGAAGTTTTGCTGGCTGGTCTCGCCCGCGATGGCGGGCTCTATGTGCCCGAAAACTGGCCGCAATTCTCTCCGTCAGATCTGGAAGCGATGAGTGACCTTACCTATCCGGACTTGGCATGCCGGGTCATGGAGCCTTTTTTGGGCGACACCATTTCGAAAGACGATTTCGGCGATATGGTGGCAAGCGCATATGCAAGCTTCGCGACCGACGAAGTCGTACCCCTGCGTGCGCTCGATAACGGGCATTGGATGATGGAGCTTTTCCATGGACCGACGCTCGCTTTCAAAGATGTGGCACTGCAATTGCTGGGTAGATTGTTCGACCATGTGCTGCGCCAGCGTGGTGAACGGGTAACCATCGTTGGCGCCACGTCGGGCGATACGGGTTCCGCCGCTATCGAAGCCTGCAAGGACCGTGACGCGATCGATATCGTCATTCTGCATCCGGCGGGTCGGGTATCGGAAGTGCAGCGCCGGCAAATGACGACGGTTGGCTCCGCCAACGTCCACAATGTTGCGATCGAAGGCACGTTCGACGATTGCCAGGATTTGGTGAAGGCGTGTTTCAACGACATGGCGTTTCGCGACGAGGTAAGTCTATCGGCGGTAAATTCCATCAACTGGGCCCGGATCATGGCCCAAATCGTTTATTACTTTCGTGCCGGACTGGCATTGGGCGCGCCGGCAAAAAGCGTTTCCTTTACCGTACCGACGGGTAATTTCGGCAATATCTTTGCCGGTTACGGCGCCCATTTGATGGGTCTGCCGGTGGCGCAGTTCGTCGTCGCATCCAACCGCAACGATATCCTGTTCCGCTTCTTCGAAAAGAACGCGATGGAGATGGAGGCGGTGGTGCCGACCCTGTCGCCCAGCATGGATATTCAGGTATCTAGCAATTTCGAGCGTTTGCTTTTCGATTTGCTCGACCGTGATGGGGCGCAGGTGACGGCTGCGATGACGGAATTCCGCGATACCGGCAAGCTGTCCCTTGCCGACGCTGCTTGGAAGCGCTCGCGTGAACTTTTCGATGCGTATCGTGTCGATGACGAGCTGACGTCCGACGTGATTAGGCGTGTCCATGCCGAAAACGAGATTCTGATCGATCCGCACACCGCCGTTGGTATTGAGGCCGCACGCCGAAAACACCGGGATCCGGAAACCCCTATGGTCTCGTTGGCCACGGCACATCCAGCCAAGTTTCCGGATGCAGTGGAGCAAGCAACCGAGAGCGCTCCGGAACTTCCCGCGTCGTTGGCCGATCTGTTCGAGCGGGAGGAGCACTACACCGTGCTGCCGAATCAGCTCGATCTATTGCAAGAATTTATTCGCGCGAAGAGGCGGTAGGCGGAATGGGCGTCGAACTCACCCGATTGGACAACGGTTTCAGCGTGGTGACCCACGAGATGTCCGGCGTGGAAAGTGCGTCGGTCGGTGTCTGGATCGGGTCCGGTACACGTCATGAAAGCCATGGCAGTAATGGCGTCGCCCACTTGCTCGAGCATATGGCCTTCAAAGGAACCGAACGCCGTAGTGCGCAGGATATCGCTGCTGAGATCGAGGCGGTGGGCGGTCATCTCAATGCTTATACCGGGCGCGAGAGCACGGCCTATTTCGCCAAGATGCTGGCCCCCGACGTGCCCCTTGCGGCCGATATTCTCGCCGACATTTTGCAGAACGCTACTTTCGAGCAAGTCGAGTTGGAACGCGAACGGCAAGTCGTGTTGCAGGAAATCGGACAGGCTGCCGATACGCCAGACGACATCATCTTCGACTATTACCAGGCGGCGGCTTATCCCGATCAACCGATGGGACTGCCTGTATTGGGTAAGCGCGAAAATGTCGAATCCATGAGTAGCGAAACCATTCGCGACTATCTTTCCGCCAACTACAGCTTTGACCGTGCCGTGTTTTCCGCCGCCGGCAAGGTGGAACATGAGGCGATCGTCCAGTTGGCGGAGGATTTATTCAGCGATTTGCCGGGCAATGGCGCCAGCGTTGAGAAACAGCCGGCCCGTTATGCCGGCGGTGAAAAACGTGTGGAGGCGGATCTAGAGCAAGTGCATTTTCTCTTGGGGTTCGAGGGTTTTCCGTTTGGTGATCCTGATTTCTATGCACTCAGTATCCTGTCGACGATATTCGGTGCCGGAATGTCATCGAGATTGTTCCAAGAAATCCGCGAGAAACGTGGGCTTGCCTATTCGGTCTATTCCTTCGCTGCCGCCTATAGCGATTCAGGAACTTTCGGCATCTATGCGGGCACCGGGCCCGATCAAATCGACGAATTGGTGCCTGCTCTCTGCGAGGAGATTACCGGTTTGGCGGCGAGCGTTACCGACGAAGAAGTGACGCGGGCGCGGACTCAATTGAAGGCGGGTACGTTGATGTCGCTCGAATCGACCGGTGGCCGGGCGGAGCAGCTCGGGCAACAGACTTTGGTTTATGGCGCGCCGTTGCCGCTAGACGAACTCGTGCGTCGCATCGAGGCGGTCGATATTGGCCAAATACGAAAAACCGCAGAGCGATTATTTGCTAGCCGACCAACGATGACGGCAACCGGGGCCTTGAAAAATCTCGAAGGCTACGACAGCGTGTGCGACAGGCTGAAACTTTGAAAGGGACGTGACGGTGCTGTTGCGATCACTTTTCGAACGCCATAAGCCGCGTATCACCGGGACGCGGGTTTCAATTCGGCCGCCGGGCGGCTGGGACCGCAAGCAATGGGTTGAGCTTCGACGGGAGAGCCGTTCGTTTCTGGTGCCGTGGGAACCCAGTTGGCCGGCGGACGCGGCGACCTCGACCGCGTTTCGGCGGAGATTGCAGCGCTTCAAAGCGGAATGGCGCTACGGCACTGCGTATCCGTTTTTCATCTTCGAACAAGAACAAGAACGACTTGTCGGCGGTATCACGCTTTCTAATTTGCGTCGGGGTGTCGCCCAAAGTGCCAGCGTCGGCTATTGGATCGGTGCGCCTTATGCTCGGCAAGGCTATATGTATGACGCTCTCCGGCTCACCATCGGCTATGGCTTCGATAAGCTTGGTTTGCACCGCATCGAAGCTGCCTGCCTCGCCCACAACGAACCGAGCCGAAAGTTGCTACAGAAGGCCGGCTTTACCGAAGAGGGATTGGCGAGAGAGTACCTTTCTATCAACGGCCGTTGGCAGGATCACATCTGCCACGCCATATTAAGCTCCGATCCGAGGCCGCGCCCGGACACACGCGAAGAGCTTCGCCAACCATAAAGGCTGCTTGTAGCGAAAAGCTGGAATTCTATCGGAATATATTCTTGCTGCCGTACTTATAAGTACGATCGGCTCTAGGCATGCCCCGCATCGCCCGACAGGAGCCTCAGGTCGATACCGATCTTGGCGATCGCGTGCTCCCATTTTTCGTCGTCCGATTCACCGAAAACCAAGGCCGGATCCGCCGGTACGTTAAGCCAGGCGTTTTGCTGAATTTCGTCGTCGAGTTGTCCTGCTCCCCAACCCGCATAACCGAGAGCGAGCAACGATTTCGCGGGCCCGCGATTTTCCGCGATGTCACGCAGCACGTCGATGGTTGCGGTCAGACCGATATCGTCGACGATGGTTATGGTGCCTTCCTGATGATAATCGAGGGAGTGCAATACGAAGCCGCGCCCGGATTCCACCGGCCCGCCGTAGTGGATCGCCTTTTCCGCCGCAACGCCCAAGCTCTCTATATCGAGTTGATCGAGCAATTCTGGAAAAGTTATAGAATCCAATGACTTGTTGACGACCAAGCCCATTGCGCCTTCGTCATTATGAACGCACATATAAATGACGGTCTTGGCAAAACGAGGATCACCCATGGTCGGCATGGCGACGAGCAATTGGCCGGTGAGATAGCCTTGTTCGGCGCTGCCGTTTTCTTGATCGAAAATGTCCATAGAACTGCCGATTCCGGTGGGTGATTGTTGAAACAATGATAGCGATTGACCGGCGATATGGAAACCAAACAGCCGGCAATTGGGCCGATGTGCTGTTAGGCCGCAGTTTTACAGCGCACGGAAAGTTTACAGGAAGTGCGCGCGTAAGACGCTTATATTGGGTCTGCTTAAAATTCGGCGCAACGCGGGCAAGTGGGCTTTAGGTCTAAAGTATGAAACTAAAAGCATTTTTGACCTTCCTTTTATTGTTGCTACCGGTCGTTCCTGCGTTCGGGGCCGCGAGTAATTGGGCGGATAACGACCAGGTTTCGGTACGGCTGGTAAGTGCCGTCTCTTCATCGGGAGGGGCTACCACTTTGCCACTTGGTCTGCACTTCAAGCTTAAGCCCGGCTGGAAGATCTATTGGCGTTCACCGGGCGATGCCGGTCTTCCGCCCCGCGTTTCCTGGAAGGGGTCCGAAAATGTCGCTAAGGCATCGATCCAATGGCCCGCACCGACTCGCTTCTCGGTCTTGGGCCTGGAGACTCTTGGCTACAAGAAAGAAGTGATTCTGCCACTCGATGTGGCGCTCAAGGGACCTGGCTCTGCTTCGGTCAAGCTTAAGCTGGATTATCTTGTTTGCGACGACGTGTGCATTCCTTACCGCAGCAAGTTGTCGCTCGCTGTGCCGGACGGCCCAGCCAAAGCTTCAAGCATATCGAACATGTTAGCGCGATATCGCGCTCAAGTGCCGGGCCGCGATGGCCGCCATGGATTAACGCTCGATGGTGCGCAATATCGCCGCTTAAAGAAGGGCATAGAAATTGTCATGGCGGCGCGAGGGCGAGATGCGTTTGTAGCGCCGGACGTTTTCCTCGAAGGTCCGGAGGGCAGTTATTTCGACAGACCTAAGGTTAGCTTCGATGATGATCGCAAGCGGGCCGAACTTCGTATTAAAGCTGGCGGTGCAAAGCCGGAGGCATTCGAAAAGCATGGCCTTATCGCAACCTTGGTGGATGGCGAACGATCTGTTGAAGCCGAGCTGCCAGTCAAACCAGGCGCGGGCTTAGTGGGTTCGGTTTTAGGCGGTGATTCAGGCGGAGCAGCACCCAGTCTCCTCACCATGCTTTTTTTGGCGTTGCTCGGCGGATTAATTCTCAACATCATGCCGTGTGTGTTGCCGGTGTTGTCGATCAAACTCTTGGGCGTGATCGGGAAAAGCGGCAAGGACAAGGCGACCATTCGGGCCGGGTTCCTCGCGTCGGCGGCAGGTATCGTATTTTCTTTTCTGGTGCTGGCGGCATTTTTGATCGCGCTTAAGGCAGGCGGTATGGCGGTTGGGTGGGGCATTCAGTTCCAGCAGCCGGTATTCCTCGCCTTTCTTTCCGTCGTGCTCGGATTGTTCGCCTATAACTTATTCGGCTTGTTCGAAGTGGTGACGCCCGCATGGGTGGGCAATATGTTTGCCGGTCGAGCGGACAAAGAGAACCTCGGCGGTCATTTCCTTTCCGGCGCGTTGGCGACCTTGGTGGCAACGCCTTGTTCGGCACCCTTTTTAGGCACCGCGGTCGGCTTCGCGCTGAGCCGAGGCTGGCTGGAGATCGTCCTGGTTTTCGTCTTTCTCGGTATCGGTTTGGCGCTTCCCTATTTGCTTGTCGCGGTGTTCCCCGCACTTGCGGGCCGCTTGCCGCGACCTGGCCCCTGGATGAACGTGCTTCGGCAAATACTGGGCGTCGCCTTGGTCGCCACCGTTGCTTGGCTGCTTTACGTGGTTGCTAATGTTATCGGTGTCGATGGGGCGCTCTTGCTTTCCGCCTTCCTTCTGCTCATCGGTGCGGTACTTTGGTTGCGTCGAGTTCCCACATCTGCGCTTGGCCGCCATGCGACAAAGGTTGTTGTCGGGTTGAGCTTGGCTGCAGTTCTGTTCCCGGCCACTTGGGCATCGTCGCCGGGCGATAGCAGGGCAAAAGAATTTGCCGGTGTTTGGCAAAAATTCGATCGTGCGGAGATTCGAAATCTGGTGTCAGAGGGCAAAACCGTTTTGGTCGACGTTACCGCCGATTGGTGCGTCACCTGTCAGGTTAATAAGAAGTTGGTATTGGAGGTGGGCACGGTGGGCGCCAAATTGAAGTCCGGCGAGATCGTTGCCATGCGAGCGGATTGGACACGTCCGAGCCAAAAAATCGCCGACTATCTCGCTGGATTCGGCAGATACGGAATACCTTTCAACGTCGTCTATGGACCGAAAAGACCTGACGGCGTGCCCTTACCGGAAATATTGACCACGAATTGGGTGTTGCAAGCGGTTGACCAAGCTGCCGATCGAACCGTCGCCGGTAAATAGCTCCGTTATCTTGGCGTTTCAGTAGACTTGATTTATGTAGTCAGCTGAAAATTCATCCGAAACCTAAACCAAGCGGGGAGAAATTTAATGGCTATTAGCGTTGGCGATTCAATGCCGTCCGTGACCTTGTTCGAAATGGGCGAAGACGGCCCGTCACCGGTTGCGACCGATGATCTGTTTGGCGGGAAAAAAGTCGTAATGTTCGGCGTTCCTGGCGCCTTCACGCCGACCTGTTCCGCGAAGCATTTACCGGGCTTCCTTCAAAATGCGGATGCGCTCAAGGCCAAAGGTGTCGATGAGATCGTCTGCGTCTCGGTGAACGACGTTTTTGTCATGGGTGCCTGGGCGAAAGATCAAGGTTCCGAAGGCAAGGTCCGTTTGCTTGCGGACGGCAGCGGCGCATTGGCGAAGGCAATGGGCATTGAGCTCGATCTGGTCGATAAAGGCTTGGGTGTGCGCGGATGCCGTTTCTCGTTGGTTGCCGAAAATGGCAAGGTTTCGGCGCTCAACCTGGAAGATGGCGGCGGGTTCGAGGTTTCAAGCGCGGAACAGATACTCGAATCCTTGTAGTCGGCGCTTCGAATAACCGATCGAATAGCTGGTCAATCTATCGCCTTGATCGCGGCGTCGCGGGCTAGTTGGTCGACGCGCTCGTTTTCGGGATGGCCTGCATGTCCTTTCACCCAGTGCCATTCTATGGCGTGATTTTGTGTCGCCTCGTCGAGCCGTTGCCAGAGATCGACATTTTTGACCGGCTTTTTGGCGGCGGTCTTCCAACCGTTCCGTTTCCAACCGTGAATCCATTTGGTGATGCCGTCGCGGACATAAACGCTATCCGTATAGAGGCGAACGGCGACTGGCCGGGTTAGGGATTCGAGCGCCGCAATCGCGGCCATCAGCTCCATACGATTGTTGGTCGTTTCGGTTTCGCCGCCGGAGAGCTCTTTCTCCGTTCCCTGATAGCGCAAAATTGCACCCCAACCTCCCGGGCCAGGATTCCCCGAGCATGCCCCGTCGGTAAAAATCTCAACGCTGTTGTCTGTGCCGGTCATTCTGGGTCAATCGATGCCGTATTCGCCAGGCCCGTCCACCTGTTGGTGGAAGGAAAGTATACGGACATATTCCGTCGGATCTTTCGGTTGCACCAACGCGCCCTCGGGATGGTTGAGCCAATCGTAAAGCCGTGTCAGCAAAAACCGCACCGCGCTGCCGCGTGCCAGGATTGGCAATGCAGCGAGCTCGTCCGTTGGCATCGAGCGTACCTTGCGGTAGTTGCCGAGTAGCAAGCGCGCTTTGGTGGCGTTGAAGCTGCCGTCACGTTCAAAGCACCAAGCGTTTAGGGATACCGCCAAGTCGTAAGCCAGAAAATCATTACAGGCGAAGTAAAAGTCGATCAGGCCGGACAGTTTTCCGTGCAGAAAAAATACATTGTCGGGAAATAGGTCCGCATGACAGATGCCGGTCGCGAGGTCGGCGGGCCAGTTCGCTTCGAGAAAGTCGAGCTCCGTTTCCAACATGTGACTGAGACCCGGCTGCACATCGTCGACATCTGGACCGCAGGAACTGAGCAGTGGCCGCCAAGCGTCCACCGATAGGCTATTTTTGCGCGACATCGCAAAGTCCGCACCGGCAAGGTGTAGCTTGGCAAGAGCGTTGCCGAGTTCAGCGCAATGGTCCGGCTCGATTTTACGGGGCGACATACCGTCCAAAAAGGAAATCACCGCGGCCGGCCGGCTGCAAAGTTCTCGCAACGCAACTCCGTCGCGGCCGTGCAGAACAGTTGGGCACAGAATTTCGTTCGCTGCCAAGTGCTCCATCAAATTTAGGAAATAAGGCAAATCCTTGGGGTCTACCCGCTTTTCGTAAAGCGTCAGGATGTATTGCCCTTGATCGGTACGTAGCAGGTAATTGCTGTTCTCGACCCCCTCGGCAATACCCTTGCAGGACAAGATTCCGCCGATATCGTAGTCGGCGATAAAGTCCTCCAGCGCGTCATCGGGCACTTCGGTATAAACTGCCATGTCACTCCCTCGGCTGGTCCTCGCGCTTGTGGTCGACGGGTCGGTTCACTAGAATCGCCTCGCTTCGCCGTCCCGATGTACGGTGTACTATGCTTTCATATAGCGCCCTGACCGGGCGAAAGGAATAAACATGTGGGAAGCGACTGTCGCTCCATTGGTGCCCAAAGAGAGCAGGAGATGTATTGCCGCTAGTTCGTGCGGTAACGGTCGCAATACAAATCAACCGGTTTTTGCTTTTTCGGGAAAGTCGGATTAGTTGCCGGCGTCTTATTCAATGAAAACACTGTCTTCACGATTGCGGAGAGATATTGCGGCATCGCTTATGTTGCTGGCCGCCGGTTGCGGCGTTCTCGAGGGAGGTGCTGGCGAAGCGGAAATTTGTCCGGTCCCGTCCATATTGGAAACTCTACAGGAACTGGTGCGATTTAAACCCGGCGCAGGATACGATCTCAGCCAGGCTTTGTTTCATGTCAAACTTAATGCCTTCGAGGGTGAATGCGATATCGGCAAAAAAGAAATTACGCTGACCGTAGCAATTGACATGACCGCTCTGCGGGGTGCGGCAATGCAAAAGAGTCGGGCCGAATTTGCCTTTTGGGTTTGGATTATGGATCGCGACAAGAAACTACTTACGCGCCATAGGTTTCCCATCATCACAAAATTCGAAGGACGCGATTCGCGAATCGACTTCACGGATTTTTTCGATGTCATTATTCCGCAGCGGGCGGATCATGCCCCGCCAGATTGGCGAATCTTTATCGGTTTGGAGCTGACCAAGGAAGAATTGGCGTATAACCGCCGCCGACTCGGCAGCAAGGGTCGGCGCTAACGCGGAAAAACTCCGCTTTGTCCGGAGGTCGTTGCTAGACCGTTGCGTTGGCCAATAGAGGCCGCTACAGTTCGTAGAAATATGACCTTATGACCCTAGCGGGAGAGACCGGTGCGGTGTGGGACCGTATCGGCGCCGAAGGAGCAACCGGCCCTGGAATCTCTCAGGCAAAAGGACCGTTAGGCGAGGGACCTCTGGAAAGCAGGTGCGGCGAACAACGTCGGCCTCACCGAAGGGGTAAACCGGTTGGCGCCGGCGATACTCTCAGGTTTCCGCGACAGAGCTGGGCGGCGTCCCTTTTTAAAGAGGGGGCGCACGCTATTGGCTTTGAGCGGAGAAGAACCAGGTGCCGGACGGAAGTTCACTCGCAAAAACACCCTTGCACGAGCTGCATGTGGCAGCCGGTGGGCGCATGGTGCCGTTTGCCGGATATGACATGCCGGTGCAGTACAAACTCGGTATCGTTAAGGAGCATTTGCATACTCGTGCGGCGGCGGGCCTGTTTGACGTTTCGCATATGGGTCAACTGGAATTGCGTGGGGCGGACCGGGTCGCCGCACTGGAGAAGCTGGTGCCGGCGGATGTCGCGGGTCTGGCGGAAAGCCGAATTCGGTACAGCCAATTCACTAATGAAAAAGGCGGCATACTGGATGATTTGATGATTGCCAACTGCGGTGATCACCTAGGACTGGTGGTGAACGCGGCCTGCAAGGCAGCGGATATCGCGCACTTGGAAAAGAATCTGCCCGACGGTTGTCGCCTCGACTATCTCGATGGCCGCGCACTATTGGCGTTGCAGGGCCCCGCGGCGGCACAGGTATTGGCGCGCCATTGCGATATGGATTTCGACCAGTTTCCTTTTATGTCATTTCGCAAAACGGAACTCTCGGGTGCTGAGGTTACACTCAGTCGGTCGGGATATACCGGCGAGGACGGCTTCGAGATTTCGGTCGGTAGCGAAAATGCAGTGACATTGGCCGAAACTCTATTGGGGGATGATGACGTCGAACCGATCGGTCTTGGTGCCCGGGATTCGCTCCGCCTTGAAGCGGGACTTTGCCTTTACGGCCACGATATCGACGAGACGACGACACCGGTTGAAGCGGGCCTGCAATGGTCGATAGGAAAACGTCGGCGTGAAGAAGGCGGCTTTGCCGGTGCGGATATCATTCTTGGGCACTTGGCGGATGGCCCCGGCCGCAAGCGGGTTGGATTGCAGCCCGAAGGGCGAGCGCCGCTTCGTGAACACACGGAAGTGATTGATGCCGACGGAAATCCGGTCGGTGAGATCACCAGCGGTGGATTTGGACCCACGTTGGGTGCGCCGGTGGCAATGGGTTATGTGACCGCAGAGCATGCGGCAACGGGTACGGAATTGTCAGCGAATCTCCGAGGTAAACAAGTGAAAGTCACAGTGGTGGAGATGCCGATGGTGCCGGCGCGCTATTTCAGGATCAAGAATTAAGGTTGGGGAAGGACCGTAAGCAATGAGCGATATGAAATTTAGTGAAGATCACGAATGGATCACGGTCGAAGGCGACATCGCCACGGTCGGAATAACCCAATTTGCCCAGGAACAACTGGGCGACGTGGTGTTCGTGGAACTGCCTGACGTAGGCAAAGCGGTCGCGAAAGGCGACGAAGTCGCAGTGGTCGAATCCGTAAAGGCGGCGGCCGAAGTCTATACCCCGGTTTCCGGAGAAGTGAGCGAAGTCAACGAGGCCCTTGATGCGGCGCCGGAAACCGTCAATAGCGACCCGCAAGGGGGCGCCTGGTTTTTCAAGATCAAGCTTGCCGATACGAGCGAACTCGATGAATTGATGGATGCGGCGGCTTATGACGCCTTTGCATCTGAGGAGGGTTGAGCATGCCGAGGGGAGATGAAATGACGGATACTCGCCAATCATTGCATGCCTTGGAGCAGCACGACGATTTCGTGCACCGGCACATCGGTCCGAATGGTGACGAAATCGAAGCCATGCTGGAATCGCTCGATGTCGGGTCGTTGGACGAATTGATACAGAAAATCGTTCCCGATTCGATCAGGGATACCAGTGCGCTGGATCTTCCCGCATCTCGCCGTGAGGACGAAGTACTCGACGGTCTGCGGGACATGGCATCGGCGAACCGTGTCATGCGTTCGATGATCGGATGTGGCTACTACGACACGGTAACGCCGCCGGTCATCCTGCGGAACGTGCTGGAAAATCCAGGCTGGTACACCGCCTATACCCCGTATCAGCCCGAAATTAGCCAAGGTCGGCTGGAAGCGCTTTTAAATTTCCAGACCATGGTTGCCGATCTTACCGGAATGGCGATCGCCAATGCCTCGCTTCTCGATGAGGCATCTGCGGCAGCGGAAGCGATGACAATGTGTCACCGCCTTTCCAAGAACAAGTCAGACCGTTTCATCGTCGCGGCGAATTGCCACCCGCAAACCATTCAGGTTCTCCAGACCCGCGCAGAACCGTTGGGTATAGAGCTCGTTATTGGCGATCCCGCGTCGAAATTAGAGGCATCGGAAGCTTTTGGCTTGTTGCTGCAATATCCAGCCACCGACGGGGCGCTTACGGACTATGGCGATCTGGTGGCCAAGGCTCACGATAAGGGCGCGCTGGTTTCCGTCGCGACCGATTTGCTAAGCCTCTTGTTGTTGCAACCGCCTGGCGAGTGGGGAGCGGATTTGGTATTTGGCAGTGCGCAGCGATTTGGCGTGCCCATGGGGGGCGGCGGCCCGCACGCAGCCTTCTTGGCGACAACGGATAAACTGAAGCGGTCGTTGCCGGGACGCCTGGTCGGCGTGTCGGTTGATGTCAGAGGTAATCCGGCCCTTAGGCTCTCGCTGCAAACTCGCGAACAGCATATTCGGCGCGAAAAGGCGACCAGCAACATTTGCACCGCGCAAGTGTTGTTGGCGGTAATCGCAGGCTTGTATGCGGTCTATCACGGCCCTCAGCGCTTGATCCAAATCGCCGAACGTGTACACCGCCTGGCTGCCACTTTGGCGGGGGGTTTGGGCGAGTTGGGTTTCGCTCTGTCCCACGACGGTTATTTCGACACACTTTCGGTGAAGGCCGATAATACCGATGCCGTTATCGCAAAGGCCGCGGAAGCGGGTATCAATCTTCGCCGGATCGATGCAGACCGCATTGGCATTTCGACCGACGAGAAAACGACCCGAGCCGATATCGAATCTCTCTGGCGCGTTTTCTCCGGCAAAGCGGAGTCCGGGCTCGATTTCGACCAAATCGAAGAAAATACGGCACGGGCGATCCCGGACGGATTCCGCCGAAGTGCCGCGCCTCTACGCCATCCGATATTCCACCAATATCACTCGGAAACCGAGATGCTGCGGTATTTGCGCCGTCTGCAAGCCAAGGATATTGCGCTCGACCGGTCGATGATCCCGCTCGGGTCATGCACCATGAAACTAAACGCGACCGCGGAAATGATTCCGGTGACATGGCCGGAATTTGGCGCCATTCATCCCTATGCGCCGGCGGATCAAACCGAAGGCTACCGGGCGCTGACCGACGACCTTGCCGACAGGCTTTGTCGGATTACCGGATTTCATGCCTTTTCCCTGCAGCCTAACGCGGGAAGTCAGGGGGAGTATGCCGGATTGTTGGCGATACGCGCGTTTCACAAGGCAGAGGGCCACGCGGAGCGCGATATTTGCCTCATTCCGAGTTCAGCCCACGGAACCAACCCGGCAAGTGCGGTGTTGGCGGGAATGAAAGTAGTGGTCGTGGCCTGCGACGAGGCGGGCAATGTAGATTTGTCGGACCTGGCGGAGAAAGCCGAGGCGCATAAGGACGATCTGGCGGCTCTAATGGTGACCTATCCGTCGACACACGGCGTGTTCGAGGCGGGTATTACCGAAATTTGCAAGATCATCCATGATCACGGCGGGCAGGTGTACATGGATGGGGCCAACCTGAATGCGCTGGTCGGCGTTGCGCGGCCCGGCAAGTTCGGACCCGACGTGGCCCATGTCAATTTGCACAAGACCTTCTGCATTCCCCATGGCGGCGGCGGGCCGGGTGTTGGGCCTATCGGTGTCGCGAAACATTTGGCGCCGTACCTGCCTGGCGATCCGCTCGAAGCGGAGTCACAAGCGGTGACAGCGGCTCCCTGGGGCAGTGCGGGCATCCTGCCGATCTCATGGACCTATATCGCATTGATGGGCCATGACGGGCTCAAAAAGGCGACGGAAGTGGCGATTCTCAACGCCAACTACGTCGCCAAGCGTCTCGCGCCGCACTACCCGGTGCTCTACACGGGACCGGACGGATTCGTCGCCCATGAATGCATCATCGATGTCCGCCATTTGAAAGAAAGCGCGGGTATCGCCGTCGACGACATTGCCAAACGGCTTATGGATTACGGATTCCATGCGCCGACAATGTCGTTCCCGGTTCCGGGCACACTGATGATCGAGCCGACGGAAAGTGAGTCGAAGGCAGAGCTCGACCGGTTCTGCGAGGCCATGATCGCGATTCGAGGTGAGATCGCCGAAGTCGAGGACGGTACGTTGTCCGCGGAAGACAATCCCCTGATTAACGCGCCCCATTCGATGGCCGATATCGTCGATTGGGATCGCACCTATCCGATAGATCGCGCCGTTTTCCCGACCTCATGGGTGGCGGCGGACAAATATTGGCCTGCGGTCAATCGCATCGATCAGGTTTATGGCGACCGAAACCTGGTTTGCAGTTGCCTGCCGCTCGACGCCTATCAGGAAACGACCGAGTAGACCGTGTTGGGGCCGGTAGCCACAGCAGCGGCAGATTATATCGCCGCTGCGCCGGACCGGCGTTATCCGCCTGAAGTCACCGAAGCAGCCCTCAAATGCCTTACGGACGTGGTCGGCGTGGCGATTGGGGGGAGGCGAGCGCGGGTTGTCGAATTGGCCCTGGCGGAAATCGCCCGTTGGCAAGCCGAAGGCGACGCAGCGATTTTTCTCGGTCCACGCACCACGCCGGCCTTGGCTGCGATCGTTAACGCGACCATGGCCCATGTCGATGATTTCGACGACACGCATATCCCGACCGACGCTCATTTCAGTGCGCCGATCTGGCCCGCTCTTTTGGCATTGTCTTCAGAGTTGGACGTGAACGAACAGGATCTTCTGGTAGCCTTCATCACCGGATTTGAAGTTGGCGCCAAGCTAGGGGGGCGGCGGCTGGGGCACGCGATGCTGGCGCGCGGGTTTCACGCGACCGGCGTGATGGGGCGGCTTGGCTCGGCGGCGGCGTCGGCGGCACTGCTCGGCCTTGATGCGGAAAAAGCGGCTCATGCACTGGCATTGGCAGCTACCCAGTCCGGTGGCCTCGCCGGTGCCGCAGGGAGCATGTCGAAGGCGTATCAAAGCGCAAAGACCGCTCAGGATGGCTTGGTCGCGGCGCGAATGGCCGCAGATGGCTTTGTCGCTGCGCCAGGTATATTCGAAGAGGGCGGTGGACTCGCGCGCGCCTTCGTGCAGGACGGCTTTGCCGAGGTTATGGAGCCCGATTTTGAATCCGACTGGGCGGTACTACGGAATTCCTTCAAGCCCTATGCGTGTTTGCATGGCATTCACCCTGCTGTGGACGCGGCGCGGGAGCTGGCCCCACAGATTGGCGGTCGTGAGGTTTTGCGTATCCAAGCGTTTGTCGCGCCGGGAGTCGCAAGAGTAGGCGGCATCGAATCACCGACCACCGTACTCGAAGGAAAATTCAGCGTGCGATTTTGCGTCGCGCTTGGTCTTACGGGTTCGAAGGCGCATGCCAAAGATTTCACCGAAGCGGCATTGGTAGATCCCAATCTCCGCGCTTTTATGGAAAAGATCGAAATCGTGCCAGTCGAGGGACGTAAAATGCTCGATGCGGCGGTCACTGTAACTTTCAAAGAGGGTGAGGCGATCGAGGCCGACATTCCTTTGTCCTTCGGTCATCCCGGCAACCCAATGGGCTGGAGTGATCTCGAAGAAAAATTCCACCGTTCGGTCGAGTCGGAACTGGGGGACAACACCACAACGCTCTTTGAGATGCTAAAAAAATTCGATGAACCCGGTAACCTCGCACGCCTCTGGCAATTGGCGGCCCCTTCGGAGTAGAACCACTGGCGTAAACCGCTAACGGATGGGGCGCATGCTTGACGGGAAAACCTTTGCAGGGCTGAAGGTCTTGGATATGAGCCAAGGCGTTGCCACGCCTCATTGCGGCATGATGTTGGCGCAACACGGTGCTTCGGTAACGAAGGTCGAACCGTTCGAGGGCGACTGGAGCCGCATAATTGGCAAGCGATATGACGATTTCACCGCAGCCACCGTGGCTTTCAATCGCGGTAAGCGCGGCCTTGCGCTCGATTTGAAGAAGCCCGAAGGGCTGGAGATCACCAAGAAGCTCGCCGCCGAAGCCGATGTCGTGCTGCAGAGCTTCCGCCCAGGTGTGATCGAACGGCTCGGTCTCGACTATGCGACCGTCGCCGAATTCAATCCCGATGTGATTTATCTCTCTTTAAGCGGTTTCGGCTCCGAAGGGCCTTATGCCAAGAATCCCGGCACCGATTCGGTAATGCAGGCCTATACCGGTTTCATGTCGATCAATCGGGACGCGAATGGCATGCCCCACCTGACCGATATCTACGTGGTCGATTTGGCCACTAGCCTTTATCTATTCAGCACTCTCGTAACCGCGCTTTATCAGCGCCGGGAATCGGGCGAGGGGTGTCATATCGAAACCAGCCTCGCCGAAGCGATGGGCGCGTTCCATGCCTATAAAATGGTCGAGCATCATTTGCAGGGTGGAAGCACGGAAATCATCGGCGCGCCGGTCGGGACGTTCGAGACCGCGGACGGCTACATGAACATCAATGCTCGCCGCGATACGCAGTTCCCTGGGTTCTGCAAGGTAGCCGGCACGGAAGAATGGCTCGATGACCCTCGGTTCTCCAGCTACGAAGCACGCAAAGAGAACGCAGCAGAACTGTTGGAGCTAGTGCGCGAGGTGGTGAAGGCGAAACCCACCGAATTTTGGCGCAGGGCGTTGGATGAGGAGGGTGTGTTGAATGCTTGCGTGAACACATTTGCCGACCTGTTCGAAGATGAACAGGTGAAAGCGCGCGATTTCGTTTCTTGGGTCGGCCATGATTCGACCGGGCGTATACCGATGCCGAAAATTCCCGCGCTTGATCCGGTCGAAGACGGTAGTCCTCTCGCGCGTTCGCCGCATATCGGAAGCGACAGTCGCGAAGTGCTGGCCAAAATGGGCTATAGCGACGACCGGATCGAAGCGCTGATAGCCGATGGTGTGGTCAAGGAGTACGACGAATGAGTGTTTTCGATATCGCCGCCATCCTGGTCGGTCTGTCCGCCGTGTTCGGCTATCTCAATCACCGATTTCTCAATTTGCCGCATACGATCGGGCTTGTCGTCATCGCGCTTGCCGCGTCGCTTGCGGTGATCGTTCTCGACCTGGCATTGCCCGGCATGCAAGCGGGCCGGCATTTGCACGAAGTATTGGGTCAGATCGATTTTCACGAGACACTCATGCATGGGCTGTTGAGCTTCTTGCTTTTCGCGGGCGCACTGCATGTGGATTTTACCGCTTTCGCGAGTCGGAAATGGGCGATCGCACTGATGGCAAGCGTCGGTGTGATGTTGTCTACCGCGATCGTCGGCACCCTGATATGGGCGGCAGCGGGCCTGTTCGGAATCAATTTGCCCTTCCTCTGGGCACTGGTTTTCGGTGCATTGATCAGCCCGACAGATCCGGTCGCGGTGTTGGGCCTGTTTCGAACCGTTAAGGTTCCCGCACCGTTGGAAGCAAAGGTAGCCGGTGAATCGTTGTTCAACGATGGTGTCGGCATTGTGGTGTTTACCGTGATCGTCGCGATCGCGGTTAGCAGTACGGGTAAAGGCGTGCCGATGGGTACGACCGAAGTGGCGCATCTGTTTTTGAAGGAAGCGCTCGGTGGCGCGGCGCTGGGTTTGATTGCCGGCTATATCGCCTATCGCAGTATGTACAAGATCGACGACTATAATCTCGAAATTCTGATTTCGCTCGCTGTCGTCATGCTGACCTATTCGTTGGCGATCGCTCTGCATATGAGTGGACCCATAGCCGTGGTGGTCGCGGGATTGCTGATCGGAAACCGCGGCGTCAAATACGCCATGAGCGAGACCACGCGCACTTATTTGATCCGATTTTGGACGCTGTTGGACGAGGTACTCAATTCGGTGCTGTTCCTGCTTATCGGTCTGGAAGTTTTGGTCGTCGCAGGCGGTATCGGCGCTGCATGGCCGTTGGCGTTGCTTGCGATCCCGATCACTCTCTTTGCCCGCTTCATCGGTGTCTCGACACCGATGTTGCTGCTTTCCAAGTGGGAAACCTTCACCAAGGGTGCGATTCCCGTGTTGACGTGGGGCGGATTGAGAGGCGGCATCGCGGTCGCCTTAGCGCTGTCGCTGCCGGAGAACGAGTACAAATCCACCATACTTGCGGTGACCTATTTGGTGGTGCTGTTCTCGATCATCGTCCAGGGCCTGACCGTCAAGCGGCTGGTCGAGAAAGTCGTGCACTAGCCCCGTTCGGATTTCGGCTTCCAGTTCTTCTTTGCGATCAGCAAGCGAATTTCGCCTTCGAGACAAAGCTCGTCTTTCTGATTATGAACGGTCGAACGCACCACCATGACGCCGGTGGTGTTCTGTTCGATAAGCTCGACCACTTCCAACAGCGGATAGAGCGTATCTCCACAAAAAACCGGTGCCAGGAACTTCGAGCTTTGTTCGATCATTCCCAGAATACGCACTTCGCTGTCGCCTCGCGACATGTCGCTGGCGCCGGGCGCGGTTTGACAGAGGATCTGAAATCCGTGTGCCCACATGTCCGGAAAGCCCAGCGAGCGGCAGTGTTCCCGGTCGTAATGTGAGGGCCGGTTGTCACCGCTCACCAACTGAAACGCGTAGAACAGGCTTTCCGAATGGGTACGTGACGGGATGTCGTAGCGTTCGCCGATTTTCAAGTCTTCGAAATAGCGGGTGGTTTTGCCGCTGGTCGGGCGCATGGTCGGCCTCCGAAAATGTTTTGGGTGATTAGAGAATGTCGTCCTGGTCGGTAACCAGGTTGGAGAGCGAGGAAAGATTGCTCCGAAGTTTCCGCCGGTTAATCAGCTTTTCTTGAGCTTGGCCGGGAAAATCGGTGAAATTGATAATGTTTTTGCCGATCAAAACGTCGATCAAATCCTCGGTAATACGGGCCATTTCCGAATCCGACTGATCGAGCCGGGTACGCACATTTTGAGCACCGGTCCCCTTACGAAAGGCGGCGAGTTCCGGGCTACTCGGATGAATTTGTTCTTGCGCTTGCGGGGTCGGCTTGTCGAATACGCCGGTAATCCGGCCTGTCCGGTCGCGGGAAACGAAGGGCATCGGTTTCTCAAGGTTGCGCTAGCGATCGGGCGCAATGTTACAGAGCTTGCCCGGTAAAACAAAGCCCCGCGTCGGCGGGGCCAATTTTTTGAAGCTTGTTATTGAAGCTTGGTCGGAAGCTCTTCGATCGCTTCGTCGACGAGATCTTTACCGGGTTTGCCGGTGAGCCGTTCGCTCAATATCTTTTCGGTCGCTGCCACTGCAAGGTCGACCGCCAATTCCTGCACCCGGGCCACCGCCGCGGCTTCGGCTTGGGCAATCTTTTCGGCCGCGAGTTCTTCTTGGCGCTTGAGCGCTTCTTCCAGGCTTTTTTCCGCTTCGGTGCGCAGCCGCTGGGCATCTTCCTCTGCGCGGGTGACCATTTCTTCGGCTTCCTGTAGGGCTTCGCGTTGCTGACGCTGGTAGGTTGCAAGCAGCCCCTCCGCTTCTTCCCGCAGGTCTTGGGCCTCCTCGACCTGTGCCTTGATCTCGTCGATCTTGGCATCGAGCCCGGACAGAATCGCGTTCTTGGCCGGCTTGAATACGGCGATGACGAAAAGCACGAAGGCGATCGCTACCCAGGCAGTGGCGTCCAGACCCATTACTTCGCTCCTTCCAGCACTGCTTTTACTGCTGTATTGGCGTCTTTTTCGGTCGTTTTGCCGGTACCAAGTTGCTCTGTCGCCAACTGCACCAGCTCAGCGGAAACGCTGCTGATTTCCTGGGCGGCGCGCTCTTCTTCGGCGGCTATCTCCGCTTCCGCTTCACGCAGCCGACCGGCCAGCGATTCGGCCACTTCGTCGAGACGTCGATTACGCTCGGCCAGCAATTCATCGGCGACGCTGCGATGCACTGCCTGTGCTTTGCCTGTGGCCTCCGCGAGCGACTTCTCATAAGCCGCCAACACGCCTTCGGCTTCTTCTTTCAAGACGCCGGCCTTCTCCAGGTCGGTGTCGATGCGTGTTCGCCGCGTTTCGCGAATACCCGCGATGCGCGGCAGCGCCACCTTCCAGACTATGAGGAACAGCAAGGTGAATATCACCACCAGCCAAAATAGCTGGGTCGGAAAAAAGGTCGGGTCGAGTTGCGGCATGTGGCGAAGAGCCCCCTAAAAGCCGGATTCCGCTGTTAACCGAACAGAATCAACAAGGCGATCACAAGCGCGAACAACGCGATGGCTTCCACCAGCGCGAAGCCGAGCATGGTCATGGTGAAGACTTCGCCACGTGCGGCCGGATTGCGACCGACGGCCAAGATAAACGACGAGAACACGTTGCCGATGCCGATCCCGGAGCCCACCATGCCGATCACGGCAAGGCCGGCGCCAATGAGTTTTGCGGCTTCAATATCCATGGGTTTGTTCCTTTTTAGGTTTGCTGTTGGTTGTTTAGGTTTTCGATTCGATTTTCACGACGCTGCCGATCAATGGAGATGGAGCGCGTCGTTGATGTAAAGGCAAGTCAGGATCGCGAACACATAGGCTTGCAGGAAGGCGATCAATATCTCAAGCCCGGTGAGCGCGGTTACCAGAGCCAGCGGCAGGATGCCGGCAACGCCGAGGACGCCGATAAATCCGGCGATCACTTTGAGCAGTGTATGGCCCGCAAGCATGTTGGCGAACAGACGCACCGATAGGCTGATTGGCCGCGAGAGATAGGAAATTACCTCGATCGGGATCAACAGCGGCGCCATGACCCAGGGTGTCCCCGGCGGCAGGAAAAAGCTGAAAAAATGCAGCCCATGCTTCACGAAACCCAAAATCGTCACGCCAATGAAAATTGCAAATGCGAGGGCGAAGGTGACGACGATATGACTGGTGAAAGTAAAGCTGTAGGGCGTCATGCCAAGCAAATTGCCGATCAGCACGAACATGAAGACGGCAAAAACGAAAGGAAAATACTTACGGCCTTCGGCGCCGATGGTGTCGCGAATAAGACCGGCGATGAATTCGTAGGAAATTTCCGCCATCACCTGCCAGCGGCCCGGGATGGTCGCGCGCTTACGCGTCGCCAGCAACATGAACCCGGCGATCAGCACCAAGGCGATGGTCATGAACAGCGCGGAATTTGTAAACGAAACATCAACGCCACCGAGCTTGAGCTCGATTAACGGCTTGATTTCGAATTGCGCCAGCGGGCTCTGGGCGTTTCCGGATGCATCCGCCATGTATTATCGCTTCCCCTAACTTAACTATCGGACTTGTTGTCCGACTCCTCACGCCGATATCCAGCCGCATATCCATAGCCGCTGACGGCCCGAAAAACATTTACCAACCCTGCCGCTGCTCCAAAAACAAAGAACAAGATCAGCATCCAAGGCTTTGTACCGAGCCAATGATCCAGCAACAATCCGATCCCGACCCCGACGACAAGTGCGGCTACGATATCCACCCCGATTCGTACCGCGAACCCCAATCCTGTGCCACGTTCCCGAGCGGCGTTTGCGCCTGCATCGCGTTTGGCATTGGCTTGGCTCAATTTTGCGTCGAGTTCGTCCAGGGAAGGCCGCGGTTCCTTGCCGGTCATAGGCTCTCTACCTTTTCAGAGAAGTTCGGTGACGACATGTCGCCGGACCACTGGACTGTTGCGAACTTAGACTCCTCACGCGCCCCAAAATCGCGCGCACGATAGGAGCCGGACCGGTGCCTGTCAAGGCGGGCGGATGTGGTGAAATATCGCACTTTATACCATTGAAGAAACAGTAGAAATCGGCGCGATTTAGGCGCTGTCGCGGAGCTCTTCGGCGCGTCTTAGGTCGACCGAGACAAGCTGACTTACTCCGCGTTCGCCCATCGTGACGCCAAACAGACGATCCATGCGCGCCATGGTCATACGATGGTGGGTGACACAGAGGAAACGGGTGGTGCCGGCGTGGGCAATTTCTTCGAGCAAGGTGCAAAACCGGTCCACATTGGCATCGTCGAGCGGCGCATCGACCTCGTCCAGCACGCAAATTGGCGCCGGGTTGGTGAGGAAGACCGCAAACAACAGAGCCAAGGCGGCCAATGCCTGCTCTCCACCGGATAAAAGGGACATGACCTGCAATTTTTTGCCGGGTGGGCTTGCCATGACCTCAAGTCCGGCCTCCAACGGATCATCAGCCTCGGTAAGCTGAATATAGGCACGTCCGCCGCCGAACAGGCGCACGAACAACTCTTCGAAATGCGCTTTAACTTCTTCGAAAGCTGCGAGTAGGCGCTCACGGCCTTCGCGGTTGAGCGACGAAATACCCTGCCGCAGCCTGGAAATTGCGGCTAAAAGATCTTCACGCTCCATATTCATGGTCTCGATGCGTTCGTCGATCTCCTCCAATTCGGTTTCGGCTCGGAGATTGACCGGGCCAATCGCATCGCGGGACCGCGTCAGTTTGTCGATTTCGGTTTCGACCATTAGGCGTTTCGGCAATTCCGATTCCGGTTCGAGGCCGGCCTGAGCCAAAGTGTCCTCTGGCGCGCAATTGAGTTTTTCTCGAATTCGCTCGGCGACGGCGGTGCAATCCTGATCCGCCTGTTCCACCAAACCTTGGCGACGCACGCGGTCTTCGCGCGCTTCGCCGAGGGCGGCTTCTGCGGCTTTCGACAGTTGATCGGCGTCGGCTTGCTCCGATTCGCCGGCAGCTAGTGCGTCGGATGCTTCCTGCTGCGATTGTTCCGACGTCTCAGTCAGTGCCAATAATTTTTTGCGTTGTTCCGCAATCTCCGCCGGACGTTTTGACAGCGACTGCGCTTGGCTCTCGATTTCTGTTTTTCGACTGGTGAGATCCTCCAGCCGGGAGGCGGCGCCCGCGGTGCGTTCTTGCCAAGTGGCGATTTCCGCCTCGCATGTCTTGAGCCGTTCTCGGCGCAATTCTGATTCAGCTTCGAGCCGGTCAAATCGACTTTGTCGCTCGGACCCTTGAGCCCGATGTTCGGCGACGGCGGCGCGCAGAGTATCGATGGAAGCGCGCGCTTCCACTGGCTCCGGCGCGGAGGCAAGGGCCTCGGCGACTTCGGTCTCCAATGCGCGAGTCCGTTCGAGATCGCTTGCCACTTCTGCTGCGGTTTCCTCCAATGCCGTAAGCCGGCTTGCGGCTCCGCTCGCTTCGCTCATCAGACTCGCATGCGCGTCACGGGCACCATCCAATTGGCCGAATAAGGCCTCGACCGCACGGCGTTTTCCTTTTTCTGTTTCATTGGCCTGGGTGAGTGCGTCGACCGCAGCGCGATGTTGTGATTCCGCATCGTTGAACCTGGCATCAGCACTTTTTAGGGTTTCGCCCAATTCCGCCAACCGGTTCCGTTGACTTAGACGGGTTGCTGCGGCGCTAGGTACTCCCGCAGCGACGGTAAAGCCGTCCCATCGCCAAAATGCGCCGGATTTCGACACCAATCGTTGGCCGGGCCGCAACTGATTTCGTAAATTGGTTCCCGATTCGTCGTCGTCGACCACGCCAATGCTACCGAGACGTCGTTCGAGGGCCTGCGGCCCTTTGACGAATTGAGCCAGCGATGTAACGCCGGCGGGCAACGCCGGTGCATCGGCCAAAGGACCGAGCGAGGCCCAATGACGCTCCGCGGCCTCATCGATCGGGGCGGTTAAATCCTCACCAAGTGCGGTTGCTAAAGCGGTTTCATAGCCCGCATCAACCTCAAGCGCGTCGATCAAGGGGGGGAATAGATCGCTGTCCGGTTCGCCGAGAATTTCAATCAGTGCCTTGATCTCAGCCGCAATCTCGCTGCGGGCCGATTTGGCATCGGAAGCTTCGGCACGTTTAGAGGTCTCGGCTGATTCCATTTCGCTGCGTGCGGCTTCGGCTTGTTGCAGTTCGTTACGCGCCTCGGCGAGAGCGGACTCGGCAGCGGTTATATTGCGCTCGGTTTCTGCCAGACGTTGATCGGCGCTGATTTTTTCGGCGAGCGCCTGGCGTTCCTGCTCTATTTGGCCAGCGCGGGCTTCGAGGCGGGCAATGCGGTCGGAAACCTCTTGCGACTGCCGTTCCAGTGCGGCTTGTTTGGCCTCGGCGGCGGCGACATCTTGGGTGAGCTTTGCGAGCTCGCTTTCCTTGGCGGTCAACGCTTGATTGGCTTCAGCGAGCGCAGCTTTGGCCGCCGTCATTGCATCCGCCTCGCCGGTTTGCGCTTCGGCGATTTTGGCACGTTCCATTTCGAGGCGCTTGATGGCTGCGGCGGCTTCCTCGGCCAACTCGGTTTCGCGTTCGATATCGCCACCGATTTGCTCGAGACGGCGCGCGATTTCGGCCTCGGCAGCGGAAATGCGCGCTTCTTCGTTATCTAGCTCCTGCGCCGCCATGGTTAGTCGCTGCAACTCCGCTGCGGCTTTTGCAGCGGCATCGCGAAGCGCAGGCAACGCTGACTGGGCATCGGCTTGGCGGCGGGCGGCTGTTGCCGCGGCTTCGGTGCGGTCGGCGACCGACTTCTCCGCCTCGTCCAGTTTCGCTGTGGCCACGTCTTTCGCCGCAACCGCTTCCATCCAGCGCAGATGCAGTAACACTGCCTCTTTTTCGCGGATCTGGTCCGCCAGCCGCCGGTAGCGTTTTGCTTGACGGGCTTGGCGTTGAAGTCCTTGGCGTTGGCCTTGCAGTGCGCCGATCACATCGTCGAGGCGCTCTAGGTTGGTTTCGGCGGCTTTCAAACGGAGCTCCGCCTCGTGACGGCGGGAATGGAGGCCAGTAATCCCGGCAGCTTCTTCCAGCAACGCGCGTCGCTCAACAGGCTTGGCACCGATCAGGGCGCCTACCCTGCCTTGGCTCACCATGGCGGTGGAATGAGCGCCGCTGGCGAGGTCGGCAAACAAAAGCTGCACATCGCGAGCCCGCACATCGTTGCCATTGACGCGATATTGCGAGCCGGAACCGCGCTCGATGCGGCGGGAAATTTCCAGCAAGTCGGTGTCGTTGAACTGTGCCGGCGCGCCGCGGTCTTCGTTGTCGAGCAACAGCATCACTTCGGCGATATTGCGTGCGGGCCGATTGGTGCTGCCGCCGAAGATAACGTCGTCCATCTCGGAGCCGCGCATGCGTTTGGCCGACGTCTCGCCCATGACCCAACGCAGCGCTTCAACGATATTGGATTTACCGCAACCGTTTGGTCCGACGATGCCGGTTATACCCGTCTCGATCGGAAGTTCCGTCGGTTCGACGAAAGATTTAAATCCGGTTAGGCGAAGCCTGTTGAAATGCACGTTTGTCCAATTCCGATCTCAACGAAGGCGGTCCCGGACACTGCGAATTATCGCTCGACGCTAGTTCTTCATCGCCTTTGCGATTGCTTCGTAATTTCCGTCCACCTTTTCTCCGTTGACAATAATTGTCGGAGTCGAGTCAACAGCAAATTTTTTGGCGTGCTCGTCTTGCTTCTTACGGATGGCCTGGAACAGTTTTTCGTTTCTGAGGCAGGCATCGAATTCATCCGATCCCATGCCACCCAAACGGGCGATTTGCTTCAAAGCGGTGACCGGATCGCTACTTCGAGTCCAGCGATCGAAATTATGGAAAAGCGTGTCGAGATAGGGCTGGTGTCGGTTGCGCGGTGCACAGCGGGTCATCATATGCGCGAGAACGGCCAGCCTATTGAGCGGAAAATCGCGCGCGATAAATTTGGCTTTGCCAGTGTCGATCAGGTTTTTCTTTATCTTTGGCAACACGTTAGCGTGAAAGTTTGCGCAGTGGCCGCAGGTAAGCGAAAAATATTCGATGATCGTGTTAGGTGCTTTCGGATCGCCGATGACGACGTCTTTCAACTGAGCGTCGACGTCGAGGGTCTGCGCCGTCGCTGGTTGCACGCCGACGAATCCTATAAGCAGCACGAACAATTTCAGATATCGGCTCACGGCACGCTCCTCGTTCGGTTCCAATTTGCCGGGAGTATAGGAAGGAGAATGTGGCGCAATCAAGGCAACTGGACGGGTCCGACTTCACAGTTCCGTGTGCGTAAATTTTTCCGGGCTGGCGCGGAACGGATTGTCGGAATCAGCTTTTTTTGCCTTCTGATTCGCGAATTTTCACCGAATTGCCGAATCGTTCGAGCACCTGTCGCAATTTCGGATCGACAATTTTCAGCTCCGACGATTCGTCTGAAGAGGCGGCGGCAGTGCGTCCGGTCGGAGGGGATTCATTGGCCTTGGGCACCGGCCCATTCACTAATTGCAGGCGAGTTACCGCGCGGTAGCCGAAATAGCTATTGATCCGTTCCAGGATTTGCGGTTCCAGATGCTGGATTTCGAGTGCGGCCCCGCCTTCGGCTTTGAGGCGTAGAATGCCGGAATCCCGCTTGTTTCTGGGGAAGGTAAGCTTTTCCGGTAGACTTGCGCGGGCGATCTCGGGTCCGACGATAGTTTTCCAATCGGTTATCAGGCCAGCATAGGAGAAGCCGTATTTTCCGAGTGCCTTTCGGGTCAATTTCGGCAGCAGTGTCGCAATCGGCAGTGGACCGCCGTTTCGGCGTTTGGCGTTATCGTCGTTTTGGTCGGGCAACGCATCGCTCCGAAGCTGGCGCTGGAAAGAGAGTTCAGACTATGCCCATATAGACCAACGCGCAAATCTCGCGAACGGAAACTTGTCAGTGTCGCTCGGAAACAGTTCGACCGCAGCCCATCAATTGCTCGATTGGTATGATCGTCACCGCCGCCGCATGCCGTGGCGCGCGTTGCCAGGGGATAAACCCGATCCGTACCATGTCTGGCTCAGTGAAATCATGCTGCAGCAGACCACGGTAGTGACTGTTGGGCCGTATTTCGAAAAATTCATTGGTCGTTGGCCGACGGTCGAGGACCTTGCCGCTGCCGAACTCGACGAAGTGCTCCAGGCCTGGGCTGGGCTCGGCTATTACGCGCGTGCCCGCAATCTACACAAATGCGCGGGCGTGATAGCCCGCGACCATGGGGGGCGTTTTCCCGAGGACGAAATTTCCCTCAAAAAGCTTCCTGGCATCGGCCCCTATACCGCTGCCGCTGTGTCCGCAATCGCGTTCGACCGGCCGGCCGCGGTGATGGATGGGAATGTGGAGCGAGTCATGGCGCGGCTATTCTCGGTTACCGATCCTTTGCCCCAGTCCAAACCGGTTCTCTATGACCATACCGCATCGCTCACGCCAGGTTTCAGGCCTGGCGATTATGCTCAGGCGGTGATGGATTTGGGGGCAACGGTGTGCACGGTACGAAAACCGAAATGCATGCTTTGCCCTTGGACCGAGCACTGTTCCGGCAAATCCATCGCCGAGACATTGCCGGTGAAAAAGCCAAAACCCGAGCGCCCGACCCGTCGCGGCATCGCCTTTTGGATTACGCGGCCGGACGGCTCCATTTTGCTTCGCCGTCGGCCGGAAAAGGGACTGTTGGGAGGCATGATGGAGGTGCCGAGCAGCAAATGGAGCGAAGGGAAGATGCCCGATCCACTTGCTTCGACCGATGCGGCGCCGATGAGTGTCAGTAGTTGGCAGAATTTGCCGGGCACGGTGCGTCATACATTCACTCATTTTCACCTGGAGTTGGCGGTCTTGGCGGCTCAGGCTGACGCCGCCGCACCGACCGATTGCGTCTGGTGTATGCCGGATGCGCTCGGCGACCAGGCATTGCCGACGGTAATGCGAAAAATCGTGAAATTGGCGCTGAAGGCCGCTTGAACGACTAATTCAGCTCGGAACGCAATTGCTGGCGCAGCACGTCGATGGAGACGTTCTTGCCTTCCACGTTCATGCACCAAAAAGTCCAGCCGTTGCAGCTAGGCGCGCCTTGCACCGCGGCACCTACCTGATGAATGGAACCGCGATGACTGGACGAAATCACGGTTCCGTCCGCACGTACTTTGGCGGTGTGCTGGCGACACGGACTTACCAAGATGTCTCCCGCCGAGAGCAACCCGCGCTCTACCAACCACCCAAAAGGGATGCGCGGTTGGCGCCGTTTCGACGGAGTTTCGATCAGCTCCAGAGAATGGGGCTCGGGGGTGGATTCAAGCCGGTCCAGCGCCGCTTGCACATAGTCCGAGCTGCTTTCGATGCCGAGATAGCGGCGGCCAAGCTTTTTCGCCACCGCACCTGTGGTGCCGGTCCCGAAGAAAGGATCCAACACCATATCGCCTGGGTTTGTGGCTGCCAAAATTGCCCGATAGATCAAGCCTTCCGGTTTCTGTGTCGGATGTACCTTGGTGCCCTCTTCGTCGCGCAGGCGCTCATCGCCAGTGCAGAGCGGCATCATCCAATCGCTCCGCATCTGCAGGTCTTCGTTGAGCGCTTTCATGGCTTCGTAATTGAAAGTGTATTTGCTTTTTTTCGACTTTGCGCACCAGAGCAACGTTTCATGGGCGTTGGTGAACCGGGTGCCGCGGAAATTTGGCATCGGATTGGTCTTTACCCAGACCACGTCGTTCAGGAACCAGAAATCCATGTCTTGAAGGATGGCGCCGACCCGATAGATGTTGTGGTAGGTGCCGATTACCCACAGCGTACCGTCGTCCTTCAGCATTCGCCGAGCGCCGGTCAACCAATCGCGTGTGAACCGGTCGTAATCGGCAAAACTACCCACTTTATCCCAGGCGTCGTCGACGCCATTCACTTTGGTGTTGTTGGGGCGGTGCAATTCGCCGTCGAGTTGAAGATTGTAGGGCGGGTCGGCAAAAACCATATCCACCGATTTCGCCGGCAATTCCGACATCATTTCGATGCTATCGCCTAAAATCACGGCAGATTGCATCGTCGAGCCGGGACAATCCTTCTGTTTGTCCTTTTTATCTGACATTTTTTTATTCGCCAGTTGTATCCCTGTGTAAGGCAAAAGTAATTCGGCAAATAAAAAAAGACAATACTAATTGATTACTAATTTATACATGTAGTATAAATATTTAATACTTATACAATATGTAGTGATGATGATTTAATTTTACGCTAATAGTGCGGCAATCGGAGCAAATGATTTCCGGTGATGGGGCGTAACCCCAAGTTCGGCCAAGGCTTCCCGATGTTGCTTGGTGCCGTATCCCGCATTCCGCTCCCAACCATATCCTGGAAAACTTGTTGCCAGCTCGGCCATTTCGCGATCGCGGCTGACTTTGGCAACGATGGAAGCAGCGGCAATCGAGAGGGAGCGGCCATCGCCTTTCACTATGGTTTCGACGAAACAAGGGAGGTCGGGTGCTCGGTTACCGTCAACCAGTGCGGATTGCGGGGGAGTTGAGAGGGCGTCATACGCTCGGCGCATCGCCAGCAAGCTGGCTTGAAGGATATTGAGCGTATCGATTTCGTCCACTTCGGCGCGGCCGAGCCCGATTTCAGCGCATTCGGGTAGCAGAACAAACAATGCTTCGCGTTTTTTGGCCGTGAGTTTCTTTGAATCGTCCAGACCTAACAGCAGTTCCTGCTGCACGCGACTGCGATCGAGAATTACAGCGGCGGCAACCACCGGGCCCGCCCAAGGGCCGCGGCCCACTTCGTCGATACCTGCTACGGTACCGCCAAGTGCGATCTCGCGGCTAAAATCGGGCATGATTATCGGTGTCCGCCACCGACAGGTCCATTGGCGGTATTAGGCGACTTTGAGACCGGATAGCGCAGTGCCCACGCCTGGCTGGCATTCAAGCGACCAGACAGCGTCGATGACCTGATTGGTGTTGGAATGACCGATCAGCGGTTCGGCCAGGGCGCGGAATTTGCGCTCGAGCTTTTCACCTTGGCTGCCGAAGTCCTCAACCGGTGGTCCCATATCGCCATGCTCGGTAATTACCGTTTTTTCGCCGAGATAGACGAATACGTCGGTCGCGTAGCGGTCGAGATTCTTGGCCGAATTGACCGAGACCTTGTCGCGCATCTCGCAGATGTCCGCCCGTTGGGTCATTTTATCGCTGTAACTTTTGAGACTGCTTGTCTCCTTGCCGAGCAATGAAAGCGCGGCATTGAAGCGATAGCTGAATTTCGCTTCGTGACCGGTTTGCGGTTCCTGAATGTTGCAAACATCGAGCGAAAAGATCGGTACCCGGACCTCGACCCGTTCGATCTTGTCCTGATCGAAGGCAGGATTTTGCTTGATGATGGATAGTGCTTCCAACATCGAGTGAGTGCCGAAACACGAGGCGTGATATTTGAATTTGACATCGAGCGTGTGGAAAAGTTCGCCGAGCCCATCGAGCGCTTCGTCGGGTTTGAAGCTGTCGGTTTGCGTATCCGCAAAGCCCTGTTTGCATTCGAGCACGTCCGACCGGCTGGTAAACCCACGCGAAGCCAGTTCCGCGGCGATAATGCCGTTCATGGCGGCCTTGCCCGCATGGAGCGGTTTGCATTCGGTACCGAACATGGCTTTTAGGCCCGCGGCCTGGGTAGCGGCGATGCCAAAACATTGCGCGGTCTGCTCCGCGTCAAGCTTCATCAGCCGTGCCGCAGCGGCGGCGGCGCCGAAGGTGCCCACCGTTCCGGTTGCGTGCCAGCCCTTCTCATAATGCTTGTCACCCATCATGGCGCCGACGCGCGCGTCGGTTTCGACCCCGGCCACGAAAGCGGTGATCATCCCTTTACCGCCGGCGCCAAGCTTTTCGCCAAGTGCCAGTACGACCGGCAAAACCGTGACCGTCGGATGGCCGTGGAGTGGGCGAAGCACGTCGTCGTAATCGAGAGCATGAGCGGCGGCGCCGTTCACCAAAGCGGCCTGTGATGGCGAGGTTCGGTCCCCGAAGCCGACGATGGTCGATTTCGGACTGCCGCCTTCGCAGCGGACATAGGACATGATCTTATCGGTTAGCGGATCGCGGGAGCCGGCCAGCATAACGCCGAGGCCGTCCAGCACACATTGCTTGGCGACCAAAATCGCTTCGCCCGGCAAATGCTCGTATCTAAGCCCACTGGAAAATGCCGCCAGTTGTCGGGTGATGTTTTCAGCTTGCGCGCTGAGTTCGACAGCGTGTCGTGGCATTCAGTCCTCCCACAATCGTACTCGACGCGCCGTCAATTTGGGCGAGTACGACAGTCCCTAGAATTTTTTCAATCCCTGTACAGCTTTTTGATCGTTATCGTGAAATTCACCAGAAATTCACTTTATAGGCTGCTTGGATATTTAGTTCTCGTTAACTTATAGCAGATGTTGCGAAAGAGTATCAAATTTTAGCGCAACATTTTGGCAGGTTGAGAATTCGTTCTTGTATCGCGTTATTTGCCGATTAGGCGCTTAGCCACCCTTATTACGCCTAGGTATACTTTCGCCTGGCCTTGTCGAGTGTCGTCTGCGAGCACGGGTATTTGCGTTCTTTTCGAAAATTGGATTGGGAGGCAGTATTTCCCCTTCGACCGGTTTGGACGGTTCGGGAGGTGATTTTTTGCTGGTTCGCCAAGACTTAAATTTGGCCAGTATAGCCGCCCAAAGTCCGGTGCTTTTTACGGCCATATCTTTGACACCTGCGGATGCGCCGTGGGTTACATCGGTGACAAATCGCCGTTCTCGGTAGAAAACGAACCGCAACAGGCGACCGATGCCATTGATGTGCGAAGCGGCGCGATGTTGCAGTCGGTGCATAGTGGTGAGCCAGAGGGGACTGGTTACCAACGAGAGCACAGTGATTGCGACGATAAGCCGGTGGGTTTCACTGGCGATGATCGCACGGTCGATGGCAGCGGCGCCGAGAACGAACGAAAACTCGCCGATTTGCGCCAGCATCAAACTGGCGAGAAAGGCTTGTCGCCAGGGCTCGCCGAACAAATGAAGCAAACCGACATTAAGGGCGGTTTTGAAAACCGAGACGAACAGCCAAAGCGCCACTACGACGCCGATATTGTCCCATAGGAAGCCAAGATCGATCAGAAGGCCGATCGAAAGGAAAAACACCATCAAAAGTATGTTTTCGATTGGCTTGGCGAGGTCGAAAAATAATTTTCGTTGGCGGCTGTTGCCCACCAGGAGGCCGGCCATAAAGGCTCCGAAAGCCGGGGACAGTCCGAACAGGCCAGCTAGTGCCGCGAAGCCGAAACAGCCGGTGAGCGCGGTTAAAGGCACGAGTTCCTTTTTGTCCTCGGCGATTTTCCCGAGCGGTAAGTTAATTGCTCGCCGTTGGCTGAAATAGAGTACGGCGGCGACGATAAGCCCGACGGAGACCGTGACCTTGGCGAGCATGGTCATCACCGCCGCCTCCTGGGTCATGCTTTCCAGCACCAACAGCATCGGTGCCACCGCAAGGTCCTGAGCGATCAAGATGCCGACCGCGACCTTGCCGACACGGGTCCGTAGTTCACCGGTATCTTCCAGCATGCGGATGGCGACGGCGGTGCTGCTGAGCGCCAGCACGAAGGCAAACAGAATAGCGTGCTCGATCGGCCAGCCGAGCGCCCAGCGAAACAGAAACATGACGCCCAGCGAGACTACGATTTGAAGGGCGGCCACCCCGACGGCAACGCGCCAAAGCCGTCGGAAGCTCCGCAGCGACAACTCCATGCCGATAAAGTAAAGCAGCATCAGCACGCCGAGTTCCGCTAACGGGCCTACTAGAGACCGGTCTTCCACCAAAGCAAAACCAGAGGGTCCGAGAATTACGCCGGCCAGGATATAGCCCACGATCGGCGGTTGTTTAAGACGCGCCAGCGCCATGCCGCACAGCGTCGCCGCAGCGGCGACCAAGGCAAGGCCAGTAAAATCCGTTCCGTGTTCCATCGGCTTTCGAGTCTAACCGGAGTTATCCAATAAGCCTATGAAATATAAGTCGCTATTGCGGCAAATTTATGACGCGGACGAAAGTCTCAGGATCAGAAAAGCGCTAATTGGTCACCGGATCGTGGCGGACGGCGGAATTGCGACGTATCGAGATCCAGCCTTCGCTTATCGAGCCCGAATTTTCGCCGCGCGGCATTGAAGCGTTGCCTTAAAATATCCGCATACGGACCCGTGCCTCGCATGCGCTGGCTCCATTCGGAATCGTACATTCTTCCGTTGCGGGCGTCTCGTACCAGACTAAGAACATGGTTCTTTCTCGACGGCGCATGGGCATCGAGCCATTCTTCAAACAAAGGCGCGATTTCCAGCGGCAGGCGCAGAAGAACATAGCCCGCGCTAGTGGCACCGGCGTTGGCGGCAGCGCTGAGAATGCGCTCCAGCTCACTATCATTGAGTGCGGGAATCATCGGTGCCGCCAACACACCGGTCGGTATGCCCGCAGCGCTCAGCGCCTCAATCGCATGCAGACGCCGGGCAGGGGTAGGTGCCCGGGGCTCCAGCTTGCGCGCTAGTGCTCGGTCTAGAGTGGTGAGCGATATCGTGACGGTGGCGAGATTTCGGCCGGCCATATCCGCAAGAATATCCAAATCACGCAGGACCAAATTGGATTTGGTGACGATGGAAAGCGGATGGCTGAATTCCTGCAATGTTTCCAATATTCGGCGGGTCAGCTGCTGGGTGCGCTCGATTGGCTGGTAAGGGTCGGTATTGGTGCCGAGCGCGATCACCGCAGGATGATATTTGGCGCCGCTCAACTCTTCGGCGAGCCTGTCGGGCGCGTCGGGCTTGAAAAAAAGTTTGGTTTCGAAGTCGAGACCCGGCGAAAGGCCGAGATAAGCGTGCGTCGGGCGTGCGAAACAATAGATGCAACCATGTTCACAGCCGCGATAAGGATTTATCGAGCGATCGAAGGGCAGATCCGGCGAGCGGTTATAGGTGATAACCGTGCGAGCCTGATCGACTGCAAGTGTCGTGGTCGGCGCGGCATCCTCCGTTACGCCACTGTTCCATCCGTCATCAATCATAAAACGAATTTCGGGCTCGAAACGGCCGGTCAGATTGCTTACGGCACCTCGGCCCTTGCGGGCGGTATCCGGTAGAGGGTCGATCATTTCATTAGAATAGAACAAAACAAGAACTTTTAAAACCAATCTCTGCCGCTCGCTCCAATGGTGTGCTACATCGCCGTGACCTACTGAGGAATTTAGTATCTTGGCAGAAATCAGCGTCATCATTCCGACCTTGAACGCCGCGCGAGAGATAGGACCCGCATTGGGCTCAATCAGCAGCCTTGATGGTCTGGCATTAATTCGCGAGGTGATTTTTGCTGACGGCGGCTCGGAAGACGAAATTGAGAAAATCGCCGAAGCTTGCGGTGCGGAGATAGTCACGGCCGTGCCCGGCCGAGGAGGGCAATTGCGTTGCGGCCTCGACGCGGCAGCGGGCTCTTGGATTTTGATTTTGCATGCGGATACCCGATTGGGTGCCGGCTGGGAAAATAGCTTGCAAGTCTTCATGCAAAACCATGAGGATCGGGCCGGGTATTTTCGTTTCGCACTTGATGACGAGGGCGTCATGCCCTGGCTTCTGGCACGGCTGGTCGCCCTGCGCTGCCGACTTTTTGCGCTTCCATATGGCGATCAAGGGTTGTTCATTTCGCGAGCCCTATACGATGAAATCGGCGGATACCGCGACATTCCTTTGATGGAGGATGTGGACTTGGTACGCCGCCTCGGCCGCAAACGTTTGCAGCTAATCGACGTCGCCGCGACAACGTCGGCGGTCCGCTACCGCCGATCGGGATATATTCGCCGTAGTTTACGCAATCTTGTTTGCTTGACGCTTTACTTTCTCGGCATCGCCCCAGACCGCATCAAACGGATGTACGAAAAGTGACGAACCATCTGGTGATATTTGCCAAATCACCGCATTTGGGGACGGTGAAAAGCCGGCTCGGCCGCGATATCGGCAATTTAGCGGCATGGCAGTTCTACCGTCGAAATTTACGCGCCCTAATCCGCCGCCTGAGCGCAGACCATCGATGGCGCACCTATCTTGCCGTCACCGGTGCGTCTGCCCGGTGGTCGGAAATATCTCCGCCGCCGGTCCGTCTGATCGAGCAGGGTGATGGCGATTTGGGTCAACGCATGGCAAGGGTCACCAATACGATGGCAACAGGCCCGGTCGCGATCGTCGGCAGCGATATCCCCGAGATTTCCTCTGCCCATGTTGCCAGCGCCTTTGAAGTGCTGGGGCGCCATGACGTGGTTTTCGGGCCTGCCCCAGACGGCGGATATTGGCTCGTCGGTCAAAGCCGTCGCCGGCCGTTGCCCCAGCTGTTCCGGAATGTCCGGTGGTCTAGCCCATTTGCCCTCGAAGATACGCTCGCCAATCTCGATCGACGCCATAGTCATGCGTTTCTTGAGCAATTGATCGATGTGGATGACGAGGCGAGTTATCGCGCCTGGCGAGGGCGTTAGTTCACTTCTCTTGCAGACGGGGCATCAGCTCGACGAAATTGCAGGGTTGATGGCGATTATCCAATTGTTGAACGAGGATTTCGTCCCATCCATCGCGACAGGCGCTGGGTGATCCGGGCAAGGCAAAAATATAAGTGCCCTGGGCAACACCTGCGCACGCTCTGCTTTGTATCGTCGAGGTGGCGATCTTCTGAAAACTAATCCAACGGAAAAGTTCACCGAAACCCGGGATTTCTTTCTCCCAGACCTGTGCCAGTGCTTCCGGCGTGACGTCGCGACCGGTAACGCCGGTGCCGCCGGTGGTAATGATGACATCGACAGTATCATCGGCGATCCAGCCTTTAAGCTTGGCGGTAATTTCGCCCACGTCGTCGCGGGAAATATCGCGCGCCACCATGCAGTGTCCCGCCTCCGTAATTCGTTCTGCAAGCACATCTCCGGACCGGTCGTCCTTCGGGCGGCGAGTATCCGAGACGGTCAGGATCGCGATATTTACAGCAAGGAATGGGGCGTCATCTGGCACTGTTTGCAATATCCTCCGCTCCTGGGTCGAGAGCGATATAGGTGGGCCATTCGCCTGCGGCAAGCGTTCCCAAAGAGGGCGCCGGTTGATTGAGCCTTAGGCGATAAATCCAGTAATTCGCCAGCACTTGTTCAATGAACGCACGCGTTTCGCGGGCCGGTATACTTTCGATAAACAACAGTGAATCCGATTGATAATCGACCTTCTTCTGCCAGCGATAAAGGTTCCCGGGTCCGCCATTATACGCGGCGATGGTATAGAACAAATCGCCTTTGACTATGCTTTGATCCAGCAGATGACGGAGATATTTCTGGCCTAACGTTATGTTGAGCACTGGCTCGAACAGCGACGACCGGCGTCCGTTCCAGACCTTGCGTCCGGCGATGGCGCGGGCGGTGCGTGGCATTAGCTGCATCAATCCTGTCGCTCCCATTCGGCTGCGCGCGCGCGAGCGAAAACGGGACTCCTGGCGGATCATGGCAAAGACCAAAGCCCGGTCGATTTGAAAACCGCGCTTTGGCTGCCAAACCGGTAGCGGATAGAGCGCGGCGTCATAGGGTCGACCTTCAGCGTTCATCACGGCGTGACCCAGTCGGTAGGAGAGCCGAGGCAATCCGCCGTGGCTCGCGATATTGAGCAGAATTCTGATTTCTTGCTCCGAGCCCCGTAGCGGAACGAATTTCATTTCAGCCTCTGCGCGCACTCGTTCGCCCACCTGTATCAGTGCTAACGCGCGTCTCAACCTAGGCCGCGAAACCATACTTGCGACATCGCTTTCCAGTAATCTAGGTACGTGCCAATTGAATTTAGGCGTGTAGCCAAGCAACTGTGTTGCCAGCAAGCCGTAGAAGGTTCGCGGTTTTTTGGCGGCAATGGAAAGGTAGTGATTGACCTTGTCTGGCTTTTGAGACTGCAGATAGGAGCGAGCGGCCCAAAATCCCGCAGCAGTACGCAAGGAAACGGAAATCTTGGCGTCATCCGCGAGACGGGCAAAATATCCCGCAGCTTTATCGAATTTTGCCAATCTCCAGCTCGCCAATCCGGCCCACCAGTGAGCATCACCAAAGCCTGCCGGGGCGCGGTCGGCGGCGCGGTCGGCGAGGTTCAAGGCCCGCTTGTTATTTTCCAAATGGTAGAAACCACGTGCGACCGCGGCTTCCGCGCGCACGAGGCCGTCTTTGCCGAGAATTTTCCGGCTTCTCTTACTCTGGATCAGTTGGTGGGCGCGAGCCGCCTTGCGCCTAGCCACCAATCGGTTGACCTGTCGTGCCAATTGCCGCGATCGCCATGAGCGCTTTTTTGAGCGGCTGCGTACTCGTGGTTCGCCATCTGAGACGATGATTTCTTCCGATACCACGCCTTCGATCCGCGGCAACCTCGCGACCGGGACCTTTACGGTTAACTTTGGCCGGCGTTTTTTCGCAAGACGATGGATTTGTCGGGCGCCGGGATGGCTCGCATATTTTTTGAGCCATGCGTTAAGCTCTTTGAAGCGGGCACGATATTTTGTCGGGTGCATATATCGCAAATAGAGCACGTGGCTCTGCAGCGATTTGTCCTCAATTTTTTTGAAGCGCGCACGCGCTTTTCCCCACGCACCTTTCCGCTGCAATGCAAAGACCTCGCGATACAGCTGGGCGTCTTTTGCGGAAAGTGGGCTTGGCAGTTCGATTTTTATGCCCGACGTTTCGGCAGCATTCATCGCCGAGACTGAATAGCTCGAAAGACCGAATGTTACTGCGGTCACGGCAACGTTAAGCGCGCAAAATTTCATTCTTTCCGCTGCTCTCTAATGCGGCAGCTCCCCAATTTCTCCGCGGACATAACAAATTAGCCGAGTTCGAGCAATTTGCTTTTCACCGCCAGAAGATCGCGCCACACCTCTCGCTTTTGCGCTCCCTGGCGCAACAGGAATGCCGGATGCAGGGTTGGCATCGCCGGGATCGGGTCTTCGACGCCCTCGATCTGATAATTGAACCAACGTCCGCGCAGTCGCATGATGCCCTCGGTCTTGTCGAGCATGGTTTTCGCCGCGGTCCCTCCCAGAAACATTAGTAGTTTGGGATTCATCAGCTCGATATGGCGTTCAACGAAGGGCATGCAGGCTGCGATCTCAGCGGTTGTCGGGCTGCGATTTCCCGGCGGACGCCAGAATAGAATATTGCTGATATAGACATTTTCCTTTCGACTCAGCCCGATATGGGTCAGCATCCGGTCCAGCAATTGGCCACTTACTCCAACAAATGGTAACCCCTGACGATCTTCGTCGACCCCTGGGGCTTCGCCGATCAACATGATATCGGCGCTGGGGTTTCCATCGGCGAAAACCGTATTTGTGGCGGTGAATTTCAATGCGCAGCCATCGAAATTTTCGACGGCCAGCTTCAGTTCTTCGATATTTTTGGCGCCGGCTGCAGCTTCTTTGGCGTCACGAGCTCCCTCCGACGGCGCCAGCTGTCCTTCGCCGACCGGTGCCGGGCGAGGAGCGGGTGGCGGTGTTTCCTGCAAGGGCGGTTTTGCCGCTTGATCCGAGGTTTTTTTCGGCGCCGGCTTTGCTGATTCGGCAAACCGATCAACCGGCGCATCGAGCGTTATTTCATCTGCCCCCATTTGGTTCAGCCAACGGAGGGTCTGACCTGCGTCCTGCGGGGGACCGCTAGTTTCGGATGCCATTTGCCTGCCGTCCTCTCGCTTTCTATTTAGCAAAACCGAACGCTTTGCTATAGAGAGAGCGCAATTTCGTGAAATATCTGTAAAATCCGGATAGGCACATGGAACGGGATGCAATGGAATATGATGTCGTGATCGTCGGCGCCGGCCCAGCGGGGCTATCGGCGGCGATACGGCTGAAACAGCTATGTGTCGAAAATGAAACGGACATTAGCGTTTGCATCCTCGAAAAAGGCTCTGAAGTCGGTGCCCATATTTTATCCGGTGCCGTATTGGAGCCGCGCGCGTTAAACGAACTTTTCCCCGATTGGGAAGAGATGGGCGCGCCCCTAAATACACCGGTCGGAGACGAAAAGTTCATGATCCTGACCGAATCGGGCGCACTTTCGATTCCCACATTTCTGTTGCCGCCACCTATGCACAATAAGGGCAACTACATAATTAGCCTTGGAAATTTCTGCCGTTGGCTTGGCGAACAGGCCGAGGCGCTCGGGGTCGAAATTTATCCCGGATTTGCAGCCTCTGAAGTTCTTTATGACGATGACGGAGCGGTGCGCGGTGTCGCGACCGGCGATATGGGCATTACCAGAGCCGGCGAGCAGGGCGAGATGTTTCAGCCCGGTATCGAACTGCACGCAAAGTATACGTTCTTCGCGGAAGGTTGCCGCGGGCATCTCGGCAAGATGGTGATCGACAAATACGACCTCCGCGCGGATTCCGAGCCCCAGACCTATGGGATCGGGCTCAAGGAGTTATGGGAGATTGATCCGGAAAAACACACCCAAGGGCTAATAGTCCACAGCGCCGGTTGGCCGCTCGATACGCATACCTATGGCGGTTCTTTTCTTTATCATCTTGAGGATAATCAGGTCGCTGTCGGCTATGTGGTCGGGCTCGATTACTCCAATCCCTATTTATCTCCTTACGAAGAGTTTCAACGCTTCAAGACCCATCCCAAAATTCGCCCCTACTTCGAAGGTGGCCGGCGGGTCGCCTATGGCGCGAGGGCCCTTAATGAAGGTGGTCTGCAGTCGCTACCCAAACTGACGTTTCCCGGCGGCGTTTTGCTTGGTTGTGAGGCGGGCACCGTAAACATGCCGAAGATCAAGGGCAGCCATACGGCGATGAAGACCGGAATGATGGCCGCCGAAGTCGCATATACGGCGCTCACGGAAGGAAACGCGCCCACGGAATTGACCGCGTATTCGGAAGAATTCGACAAAAGCTGGGTCTATGAGGAATTGAATCAGGCGCGAAACGTGCGACCCGCATTCAAATGGGGCCTCTGGGCGGCGACGCTTTATACCGGTATCGATCAGGTATTGCTGCGCGGCCGCGCGCCTTGGACACTAAGCCATGGCCACGTGGATCACGAGACCCTGAAGAAGGCCGCCGATTGTGATCCTATCGATTATCCCAAACCCGATGGCGAAATAACGTTTGATCGGCTAACCAACGTGTCATTCTCGGCGACCAACCATGAAGAGGATCAGCCGATACATTTGACGCTGAAAGATGACAGCGTGCCAGTGGCCCATAACCTTGCCGAATATGACGCGCCGGAACAGCGATACTGTCCGGCTGGCGTCTACGAAATTGTGCGCGAGGACGATGGCAGCAATCCCAGGCTCCAGATCAACGCGCAGAATTGTGTTCACTGCAAAACCTGCGACATCAAGGATCCGACCCAGAATATCAATTGGGTCACGCCGCAAGGTGGCGAAGGTCCGAACTATCCCAACATGTAGTTGGCGAACGATGCTGTTTCGCAGCGGCCTTGTCGGCTAGTGTGGGCAGCCATAATTAGAAACTAGAAAAAGTGTGCAAGCGCACTTTTGAATTCGACCACGGATTTCGACCAATGGAAGACCGGAACACATCGCTGAGCAGACTTACTGCCAATCCGCTATCGCGGGTGTTGGTCGGTTTGGTTCTATTCATGCTCGTTGCCGGCGGGCTGGGTTATTTTCTATCGACCACGGGGGAATCCCCTGACGATGCCGGTCTAATCGGGCAGCTTGCCAAACAGCCCACTGAAACCGCCCGCGAAACCTCTTCGTTCGGCCGATTCCTGGCTGGACGGTTTGCGGAGCGGCAAAGCGATCTTGAACAGGCAGCGCGGTTGATGGCCGCGGTTTTGGAAGATCAACCGGACGATGAACGCTTCTTGCGGCAAGCTTTCGTGCTTGCTGTCAGTGCTGGTCATGTTGAGAAAGCGACTGAACTTGCCCGCAAGATGGCTGGCACGAAGCTCAACAATTCGAGTGCGCGGATAGTTCTGATTGCCGCGGATTTTAGGAAAAAGGACTATGCGGCAGCGCTAACACGCCTTGAAGGCGCGAATACCGGCGGTTTGGGACGCTATGCTTTACCGATGGCAAAAGCCTGGAGTTTGGTCGGGCAGAAGAAATTCGTTGAAGCCAAGAACGCAATAGCGGCACTCGGCGAGGAAAAGGGTTTCAATGTCATGTACCGGCTTCATGCGGGACTGATCAACGCACTTGCGGGAGATGCCAAAGAGGCCCTTAAGCAATTCAAGCAGGTAAATAAGTCCGGAAAATTAACCACGGCGCCGGTGCGCGTCCAAAGGGCCGTGTTGCCTGTGCTGCAGACTTTGGGCAAGAAAAAAGAGGCTTTGGCAATCATCAACAAGCAGCTTAGCTCGAATTCAAATAGTCTGCTCTTCGTTTCACTCCGAGACAAAATCGAGTCCGACGAACCGGTGGCCGCCCTAGCGGCAACACCTTCGCAGGGTCTGTCCGAAGGCTTATTCAATCTCGCTACGGCTTTGCCGCGTGATAGAGCAGGAAACGTTGTCCTGCTTTATGCTCAGCTTGCTCGTATTCTACAGCCAAAATTTCCCCTGGCGGAAATCCTCATCGGCGACATTTTGATGTCGCGCGAACGATTTGCGGATGCGGCGGCGATGTATCGTCGTGTTGATCCGAAATCGAAATATGGCTGGACCTCGCGTCTGCGGACGGCGGATGCACTTTACGAAGCGGAACGCTTGGACGATGCAAGAAAACTACTCGAGGAAATGGGCGACGAGCGGCCTGAGCGGCTCGATGCATTGTTGCGGCTCGGGAATTTCCTACGTTTCAAAGAGCGCTATAAGGATGCGGTCGTCATATATGACCGTGCCTTCAAACGGTTGGAGAAACCAAAAAAACGAGATTGGAACCTGTTTTATGCGCGGGGGATCGCGCTTGAGCGGGCCAAGAAGTGGGACCGGGCAGAAAAGGATTTCCTGAAGGCGCTCGAGCTGATGCCCGAACAGCCCTACGTGCTGAACTATCTTGGCTATTCGTGGGTCGAGCGCCGTAAAAATCTTGCCAAGGCCAAAAAAATGATCGAAAGCGCCGTGGCCCAACGTCGAAACGATGGCTACATCGTTGATTCGATGGGTTGGGTGCTTTATCGGCTGGGCGAATTCGATAAGGCGGTCCCGCACCTCGAGCGCGCGGTGCAACTCCGCCCCCACGACCCGATCATCAACGATCATCTTGGAGATGCCTATTGGCGTGTCGGCCGCAAGCACGAGGCGCGTTTCCAATGGCGCCGGGCGCTGAGTTTCAAGCCTGAAAAGCAAGAGCAGACTAAAATCGAGATCAAGCTTGAAAAGGGCCTTGGTAAGCCGGAAATTTTGGGCAAAGACGGATGAATGCCCGATCCGGTGAATCGGTAACGGTACAGGCGCGGGCGAAGATCAATCTTTACCTGCATGTGCTAGCGCGCCGAAAAGACGGCTATCATGAGCTGGATAGCTTGTTCGTTTTTGGTGAATTAGCGGATGTAATCCAGGTCAAGCCGGCAAGGTCATTAAGGTTTAAAAGCAAGGGCCCGTTTGCCGAGCGCTTACCCGACGACCAAGACAATTTAATTCTACGCGCAGCACAATTGCTTGCGGATGCAGTCGAGGTCAAACCGGATGCCGCAATCACATTGACGAAAAACCTACCAGTCGCCGCGGGTTTGGGGGGCGGATCTGCGGATGCGGCGGCGACGCTCAGGGCACTCGCGGCACTTTGGAAAATTCCGCCGGAGGCGGTCGATCTAACATTGTTGGGGCTTGGGATTGGCGCGGACGTTCCCGCTTGCCTGTTGAGTGAACCATGCTATGTCGGCGGCATAGGCGAAAGGATCGATCCGGTAACCGATTTACCTGCCTTTCCGACGGTGCTGGCCAACCCCGGCATGGCATTGCCGACAGTGTCGGTTTTCGGTGCACGAAAACAAAAATACTCGAAACGCTCGCGCTTCCGTCGCATGCCGACAAATATCGACGAATTGGTTTCGCGATTAAAAAATCGACGCAACGACCTGCAATCGCCCGCAATTAAATTGTGCCCGGTCATTGCGGATATGTTGCAGACGATCGAATCGACCGATGGATGCCGGTTGGCGCGTTTGTCCGGAAGCGGGGCAAGTTGCTTTGGCATTTACCGCGAAATAGCCGAGGCGCACCAAGCTGCGCAAATATTGCAACGGCGCGGTTGGTGGGCGGAAGCTACGATGACCGCCTCGGCGGAACGGCCGTGGGAAAATCTTTAGAGCGCTTGCTCCATTAACCATTCGCTTTTATCTTCCGGCTCGCAATAGGGGCGTAGCCAAGTGGTAAGGCAACGGGTTTTGATCCCGTGATTCGCAGGTTCGATCCCTGCCGCCCCTGCCATTGCTATCGGGCCTGGCACCGTTTAGCGGCGCAGACGACAGGAGGGCAAAAGCGTTATGGATTTAGCATCGTTCGCACCTTGGTTGGTGCTCGCGGGGTACGCATTCCTGATTTGGCTAATGATGCCGCGGCGGGTCAGTGCGTCGCAGTTTTTTAACGGTGAGGGTCAAAGCGGCGCTGAGCCGGGCCTACTCCTGCTGATCGCAAGCGCTGCAATTACCTGGATATTTGCGAAATCGATCGCAAATGCGGCGAATTTGAGTGCCGCCTATGGCTGGATCGGTGGGCTCGGTTATGCTGCCTATTATTTCTGTTTCGTGGTCGTCGGCGTGACTATTTATTTCATCCGTACGCGCGGCGGCTGGGGTTCGCTGTCGAGTTTTTTGGTCGCAAAATATGGCGGGTTTTGCGCCAAGCTGTTTCTGGCTGCAATCGCCATCCGGCTGTTCAATGAAATTTGGTCGAATACGAAAGTAGGAGGACTCTATTTCGGTGCCGAGGGCAGCGGCGGTTATTGGATCGCGGTAGCGGCGATCACTTGTTTTACCTTGTTCTATTCGTGGCGCGGCGGTCTGCGTTCGAGTTTGTTGACCGACGGTGCGCAGATGGTGCTTGCCGCAGTGCTGTTGGTGATTGTGCTGGCCACGGTCGGCCCAGGTTTGGCGACGACAGGTTTTCCCGAGGTAAGCGGGCCGACGATGATGGCGGGGTCCACCTTCCTTTGTCTCGCGTTGGTTCAAAGCTTGAGCTACGGATTTCATGATCCTGTGATGACCGACCGGGCCTTTATCACCAGCCCGAAACGCATGGTTAAGGGCTTTGTGTTGGCGGGGTTGGTCGCCGGTGGTTTCATTCTGCTGTTTTCGCTTGTCGGACTTTATTCGCTGGCGCAAGGGCTCGAAGGTGCGGCGGTGGTTGCCGTGCCGGGCGCATTTGGATTGCCGATGCTGCTTGTGTTCAACGCGATCATGCTCACCAGCGCCGGTTCGACCCTCGATTCCACTTTCGCCTCCGCAGCGAAGCTCGGCGCGCGCGACTGGAGCAACGATTACGCTCCGCCCACCGAGGGACACGCCTCCCGAGGCCGTTGGCTGATGGTGGCAATTGCGCTTTTCGGTAACTTGCCGTTGCTGAGTATTTATCTCGGCGATCAAGTTGGCCCCGCGATCATCGCGGCGACAACCATCAGTGGCACCATGGTGATGGGGTTGGCACCGATCTTTCTTTTGTCATGGATCGGCTCCGCCGGGCGGCTTAGCTTCCATCTCGCCTTTTGGCCGGGGCTGTTGTTTGGCGTATTGCTGACGGTGGAGAGCGCGACGGGAATGCAGATTTTCCCGGCGGTATTCGATGTGGGCATGGGTAAATATGCCGACGATCTGGGCGTCAATCTTTACGGGCTCGCGATTTGTACGGCGGGTTACCTGCTGGGCGCGGCAATCCCGACGCTGTTTCCCGAGCGCGCGGACCGGGTTGCGTAACAGCGCCGCTTACTCGGCGGCGATATCCTTGTGCTTGCCGACCGATTCAAAATAGCGGTTTTCCAGGATGTGCTGGTTCTCGTAAATCGAACCTTGATGAGGCGCTTGGGGAAGCGGCATCCGTACGGGCACGTCTTCTAGGCGAGGCTCCAGGGTCGGCTCTCCGCGAACCATCAAAGCGTCGAACTTTTCCAAAGTCTGTCCCGGTTTGAAGCCCATTAACGGCCAGGCATCGGCGGCGAAATAGCCTTGTAGCAACAGCCGCCGAGGTTTGTCGGAATGGTTCAGCGCCGAGCCATGAACCGCACGAACGTGATGCAGGGTCATGGAACCCGCGGGCCCCTTCAACGGCACCGCGTTATCGAAGTCGAGTGGCGTTTTCACCGGGTCAATCGCCCCGCAGAAATAGCCTTGGCTGTGATGATCGATCTCCGAACTCTTGTGAGTTTTCGGGATCACCATCATCGGCCCGTTTTTCTCCGTGACGTCATCAAGATAAATGCCGACCGCAAGGCCATCATCATTTGTATGCGGATAGAAAGCCCAATCCGAGTGCCATTCCACGGCTGCACCGTAGCCCGGCGCCTTCATGTTCATCTTGTTGTTGTACAGGCGAATATTGGGTCCGATGAGTTGCTCGACCGGGTTGAGTACCAGGTCGCTGCGCAGGAAATCATCGAAAAAGGGCCAATGGGCGAACGGCGACTTTAGCCGTCGTACCCGTGGATTCTCCGGTGAGTGAGTTTCTTCGAGGTCATAGCGCTCGTCGTTCTCCGAAACTCCACCGGCTTCCGCCACAATCTCGTCCGTAAGTCGGATCATTTCCGCAAGCAGCTCCGCCGGCAATGCTTCCTCGATCAGCGTGAAGCCTTCCTCGTGATATTGCTCAAGTTGCGTCTTGCTCAGTTTATTGGCCATCTGTCCGCTTCCTAATCACCACTGCCTGCATTGTTCGATTCGGAATTTGATTCCGGCGCTAGCGTTACCCGTCGCAATAATCGCCGGTCTGCCGGGTCGAACCCGTCGCGCCGGTGCATGACATAGCGATTGTCCCACATTACCAAGTCACCGCTACGCCAACGCTGGGTCCAGGTGAATTTATCCAACTCGGTATGACGCCACAAGCGATCCAGAATTTCCTCGCTCTCGTCGCGGGGAAGCCCGACAAGGGATGCGCGGGGCCGGCGGCCAAGGAACAGCGCCTTTTTGCCGGTTTCGGGGTCGGTTTGTACCAGCGGATGTTCGGTCACATCGAGCGGTTCACCTTGGGCATCGGTTTCAACCGAAGGGTGGCGAACCCGGAGCGTATCGGCAAGCCGCCGAAGCGACGGCCCGAGCGATTCATAGACGGAAAACATGTTGAGAAAACCGGTATCGCCGCCTTCGTCGGGCACTTCGAGGGCGTGAAGTACGGTGTGGACCGGCGGCGCCTCGCTGTAAGCCATGTCGCTATGCCAAGCGAGTGAGTCGGTGCCCAGTGCGCCCAAGGGCCGTCCCCGTTCGTCCCGGATATTGGTGACGAAGGTAATCGGAGTTTGTTTGCGTTTGGTCTTGTCTTTGGCGACCGGGTAGGCCGGCGCCAGCATCGGCGTGCCGAAATGTCGGGTGAAGGAAAGGAAACCGGCTTCATCGATTGCCAGCCCACCGATACGAAGCACCAGATGTTCCCGCCAAGCGGCCCGAATCACGGTGCAATCCGCCGCGCTCAAGCTGTCCAGCCTGACATTGAGCAAATCAGCACCCAGGACTTCGCCTATGGGCACGACTTCGATCGACGATGTGTTCTTTTTCGGCATTTGCTGTGTGTCTTTCCCCTAACAGCGAGATGATTATCGCGCTGTTGGTCCAAGAGGGCAATCGCCGCTGTCGTGACCTGACATTTCGTTGGCGTTATAGTCGGCGCAAATTCGATCGATCCGGAGGCAACGAGAATGGGCGACAATCTTCCCTTCGAAGGCGTTAAAGTTTTGGATTTGAGCCAGGGCGTGGCGGCGCCCTATTGCGGCATGATGCTGGCGCGGAACGGCGCCAGCGTGATCAAGGTGGAGCCGCCCGGTACCGGTTGCTGGAGCCGTCAGCTAGGCAAGCACCAGGGCGATCACACTGCCCATTCAGTCGTCGTCCATCGCGGCAAACGCTCGATCGGCATCAATCTAAAGACCGACGAGGGTCTGGAAATCGCGCAGAAACTCGCTGCCGACTGCAATGTCTTCTTGCAGAACTATCGCGTCGGCAAGATCGATAAGCTCGGCCTCGATTATGACAGCGTCGCCAAGGTCAATCCGTCGGTGGTCTATCTCTCGGTCACCGGTTTCGGCAATGAAGGGCCACGGCGCAATCTTCCGGCGACAGATTCGGTCATGCAGGCCTATACGGGCATGATGTCGATCAACCGCGACGCCAACGGCATGCCCCAACGCATGAACATGCTGACCATCGATTTCGGCGCCGGGCTCTATTGTTTCCAAGCCGTGGCGGCCGCACTTTACGGTCAAGCTATGAAGGGAAAGGGCAAGCATATTCGTACCAGCCTGTTAGAGGCCTCGCTCACCTTCCAGGAAGCGGCGATGATGGAATCCTACCTTCAGGAAGGCGACGCGGAACCGATCGGCATGCCGGTCGGCTGCTTCAAGACTAAAGATGGCTATATGAGCATCAACGCGCGCCGGAACCCGCACTTCATCGCCCTGTGTAAGTTGATCGGTAAAGAAGAATGGATCGACGATCCACGGTTTGTGGACGCGCTAGACCGGGTAACGCATCGCGAAGAACTGTTGTCGGTAATCCGTCCGATTATCGAGACCAAAACCAGTGACGAATGGAATAAGGCGTTGGATGACATCGATGTTTTGAACGCCAAGGTCCACACCCATCACGACCTGTTTGACGATCCGCAGGTCAACGCGATGAATGCGGTCCACTGGATCGAAAACGACACGCTCGGCCGCCTGCCGATGGCAACCATCGCCGGCCAGCCGCTGCCCGAAGACGGCCATCCGCTCACGCACAGCCCTCATCTCGGCGAGCATAATGACGAGATATTGAGCGAACTCGGCTATTCCACCGCAGAGGCGGATGCGCTGAAGGCGAAGGGCGTGGTCGGGGGTTATTACGTGAAGGCGGCGGCGGAGTAGGTCACGCCGCCTCCGGCACCGTACCGCGTACGGTAATCCGCTGCATGCGCCGCCGGAGCGGCAACTTGAAATTATGCTCGACGAAATGCTGGGTCGGGAAATTGTCCCACATCAACAGATCGCCTGCTTGCCATTTATGGCGATAGACGAAGTCGGCCTTTTTAACCCACTCGACGAGGAACCCAAGCAACTGGTTGCTCTCGTTTTCCGCCATGTCATTGATGCAGACGGTCATAGCCTCGTTGCAGAATAGAATTTTCCGCCCCGTAAAGGGGTGTTTGATCACCAGCGGGTGTTCCACATCGTCCAGCGCGTCCGCAGACTTTTTGAATTGCTCGCCTTGGCCGGATTTGAAATAGGCGTAGGCATGCCGGTTGATAATGGATTTGCCTTCGATCTGTTCTTTGATGTCGTCGGGCAGCGCCTCGTAGGCCGCGGCCGTATTGGAGAACAGTGTATCGCCGAGCACGTTGCCGTCATCGGTAACCGGCACTTCGAAGGAATAGAGCAACGAGGCCCGGCTCGGGGTATTGGTGTAGGCGAGGTCCGTGTGCCAGAACTTGCCGGCGTCAGAAATGCCGATGGGATTGCCGTCATCGTCGAGGATATTGGAGATGATGACGATTTCCCCGTGGTTGGGATGGGCGAAATGGCTGTAGACGTCGTTGTCGATCTCACCAATGCGGGCGGACAGGCGAATGTGGTCTTCTTCGGTGATGTCCTGGTTCCGGAATACAACCACCGAATGGGTGTGAAAAGCATCGAGGACCGCATCGAAGGTGGCGTCGTCGAGCGGCTGGCGCAAATCGACACCTTTGATTTCAGCGCCATGGGCGCCGCCGGAGGGAATGACTTCCATTAGGTTTCTCCCAAGCCGTTTTTTACTCTTTCGCCATTAGCGCCATAAAATCGTCGACAGCCATTGCTTCGAGTGTGGCTTGATCGTCGAACAGGGTCAGCAGCTGCGCCTCTTTTTCCGAACCGAGCCGGCCCGTCAGATTGCGGCGGAATTTTTCCGCCAGTACCGGCTTGCCTTCGTCCCGCCGCTCGGGATGGCCGAGGGGATATTCGGTTTCGACGAATTCGCTCTTGCTGCCGTCTTTATAAAAAATTTGCATGGCGTTGCAGTTGGCCGTGTCGTCCGGGTTGTAGAACCGCTCCGTATAGGTTTCGTCCTCCCGGGTTTCCATCTTCTCTCGTAGTGGATCGATGCGGGCATCCGACGCCGCCTCGTCTTCGTAGTGCTCCGAGACCAGGTCGCCGTGGAGTAACGCGATGGCGACGATATATTGCAGGCAATGATCGCGGTCGGCGGGGTTGTGGAGTGCGCCTTTCTTGTCGATCTGATTGAGACCGTGGCGATGTCCCACCAGTTCGATCCGCTCGATCTCGTCCAATCGAGATACCGCTTCTTCGTGAAGCTGAACGGAATTTTCGATTGCGGTCTGCGAATGAAATTCCGCTGGCCAGCATTTGAACTGCACATGCTCCATTATGTGGCTTTGGAATGGACGGATAAACTCGAATTCCTTGCCGCCGAAATAGGCATCGTAGAAACCGTTGACCTTCGTCGTGAGGATGCCGGGATATCCCATCTCGTCCTTGATCGCCAATTGAGCGTGCCAGAGGCCGCGTGCGCTGGCATCCGCCGCGGCCCAGCTCTTGCGCCAGCCCGTGTTGGGCGCGTGACGATAGGACCGCAGTGACGGGCCGTCGCAGAAAGCATTCGAAACCGCGTTGACGATCTGCTCGTGCGTGCCGCCGAGCATATGCGTGGTAACGGCGGCGGTGGCGACCTTGGTCAGATTTTCATTGTCGAGGCCATGCCAATTGTAGGCATTCATCTGAGCGATATTGCCCTGAATTTCATGGGCTTTGATCATCCCGGTCAGGATATCCGCCATGGTCAGCGGGGCTTCGCCGCGTTCCCGGTTCTGCCGCGACAGCACGTCGGCGCAGGCGAGAATCCCGCACAAATTGTCCGACGGATGACCACCCTCCTTGCCGAAATAGGCATCGTTGAAATCGAGCCAACGGTTGAGCGTGCCGATGTTGAAAGCCGCGGTGACCGGGTCGAGCACATAATCAGTACCGGGAACCCGCGCCCCCAAGGGTGGCGACATGCCGTCCATCGCCGGGCCCAGCATGTTCGTGCAAACCGGATGGTCGAGCGCCGCAAGCCCGCAACCGAGCGTGTCGAACATGCAAAGTTGCGCGGTCGAGCGCGCCAATGCGCCGTCGGCGGGAAATTCGCAAACATAGTCCGCGATTTCGACCAAAAGTGCATCTGGCTCGGGTCGCGTGTTGTCTGAGCCTAGTTCGAATGCCATGCGGTTTCTCCCCGTTTACGGAATTGTTATTTTTAAATCCGGTGCTTCTTGCCACGGCGCGCAGCCGGGGGCGAGGCGGGGCAACTCTAATATAGAAACGCCCGATAGAAAACGCCCGATGGCGTTTGCGGTTTCGCTTATCGGAACGGGACTGTCCTCGGATTCGCTGATCACGATGGCAGCAATGTCCAAGCCATGTTTTTCCGCGGTTTCCATAGCGGTCAACGTATGGCTGATCGTGCCCAGATAGGAGCCGGCCACCATCACAGAAGGACATGCCAATGCCTTGATCCAGTCGAGCACGGTTTCGGTTTCAGTCAGGGGAACCATCAGCCCGCCGACGCCTTCGATCAGCAATAAACCTTCCGGCCCTGATTCCGCCTCCCGGCAAAACTCGACCATGGGCTCGAAATCGAGAGTTGTCCCTTCCCGGGCGGCCGCCATGTCGGGGGCAAGGGGCGCCTTGAATCGCCACGGCGAAATCGCATCAATGGCGGCCTCGGTTTCCTCGGTCTCCAGGCTGCGCAGAATTTGTGCGGTGTCGCTTTCGTCGTAGGTATCTTTGTCGAACCCACTGATCACCGGCTTCAATACGCGTACCTGTTCTCCCCTTTGACGGGCCTGCCAGGCGAGCGTGGTGGTGACGACGGTCTTGCCGATTTCGGTACCGGTAGCGGTGATGAAAAGTGTCTTCACGGGCGCTCGGCAAAGGGATCGATCGGTTCGTCGGGCAGGAAAGGGCGCACCGCTTCGGCGAGCCGCAGCACATCGGTCTCCTGATGTTCGGCGGTGAATGTCACCCGCAGCCTGGATGTGTCTTCGGCCACCGTCGGTGGGCGGATCGGGGTCACGATGAAACCCTGATCCTCAAGCGCGGTGCCGGCTTCGAGCGCTTTTTCCGCGGCCCCCAGGATAACCGGCACGATGCAGCTTTCGGGCTCCGGTAGGCCGAGGGTATCGGTGAACAGCTTGGCGTGTTGCATCGGTTTTGCGACCAGCTCTTTGTCGGACGCGATCAACTCCAGCGAGGCGATGGCTGCTGCGATGGTCGCAGGCGGCAGGCCGGTGGTGTAGATGAAGCTCCGCGCGCGGGTTCGAATGAAGTCGATCACCGGCTGTGACGCGCACAGATAACCGCCGTAACCGCCGATTGCCTTTGACAGCGTGCCCATTTGCAGCGGCACAGGCACCTGATTGCCATCAACATAAGAGCTACCCTTACCGCCGGCGACGACACCGAGCCCGTGGGCATCGTCGACCAATAGCCAGGAATCGTATTCTTCCGCCAAGAGCGCGATGTCCTTCACCGGTGCTCGGTCGCCGTCCATGCTGTAAACGCCGTCGACCAGTATCATGCATTTGGAGCTTTCGTGGCGATGCCCGCGCAGCAATGCCTCCAATGCTTCGAGATCACTGTGAGGAAAGGTTTTGAATTCGGAACGGCTCAAATGCGCGCCGGCATATAGGCAAGCGTGACACAGCTCGTCGGCGATCACCAAATCCTCGCGTCCGACAAGGCACGGAATAACGCCGAGGTTCGTTAGGTAACCGCTGCCGAAGACCATCGCGTCTTCGCTGCCTTTGAAGGCGGCGAGTTTTGCTTCCAGTTCCGCATAGAGTGGCGTATTGCCGGTGACCAGCCGCGACGCGCCGGAGCCCGCCCCGTAACGCTGCAGCGCTTCCTCGGCTGCGGCGATCACTTTCGGGTGGTGCGACAGATCGAGATAGTCGTTGCACGAAAACGAGATCATGTCTTTGCCGCTTCGCCTGGCCTTGGCAGGCCCGTAGCGATCGGTCTCGACAAGAGTGCGCCGTAACTTCTGCGCCTCCATATGGTCGAGCTTTTGCTGGCAGAACTGGTCTAGCGATTTCACCTGTGCCTCCCGGTAACCGGGGTAAATTCCTGCACGTCCGGGCGAGAGTCAATCGTGGCATTAAGGCGCACCGCTCAGTCGATCAAATCCCAATGGGGAGTGCCGGAGAACCGTTCGGCCACAAAATCGATGAAAAGGCGCACTTTCGCGGTCAAATAGCGCGTTGGCGGATAGAGAAGCGACATTGGAAGCGGCTCTGGCGCATAGTCGGGCAGTACCCGGACGACCCGGCCCGCTTGCAAATGACGGCCGATAATAAAGTTGGGCATCGGCACTATGCCTTGGTGGCGGCAGGCGGCAACGGCCAATGCCTCGCCGTTATTGGCGCATAGGCTGGGTCGTATCTGGACGGATATCGGCCCGTTCGGTCCCTGCAGGTGCCATTCGGTATTGGTAGGCGAATGACCGTAAAGCAGGCACTTATGCTCGGTTAGTTGGTCGGGTGTTTCAGGCGTGCCGTGGCGGGCAAGATACTCCGGTGATGCGCAAAGGGTCGCACGGGAATCACCGATCCGGCGCGCTATCAGACTGGAGTCTTCCAGTCTGCCGATGCGAAGGCTGATATCGAATCCTTCTTCCAGAACATCGACCCTTCGGTCGTTAAGCATCAACACGACATGTAGCTCGGGGTAGAGCGCCATGAAATCCGCCACCGCTGGCGCGAGGTGCAGAATGCCGAAGGACATCGGCGCGTTGATCTTTAAACTTCCGCGCGGTGCGGCCTGCATGCTCGATACCGCCGCTTCGGTCTCTTCCAGCTCCGCAAGAATAGCGACGCATCGCGCGTAGTAGGCACTGCCGATTTCGGTCAATGCGACGCGCCGTGTCGTACGGTTCAGCAATCGGGCACCCAAATGATCTTCCAACTGCTGTACCTGCTTGCTGACCGCCGCGCGGGTTACGCCGAGCTTTTCGGCTGCTGCTGTAAACCCACCCGTGTCGACGACACCAATGAAGCTTTGCATATTTTGCAATCGATCCATCGCTTATTGTCAAAAATAAATAGACAATATGTCAATAAATAACGTGATTATCCCTAAAAAATACTCTGATAAGGTCCTGCCAGATGTAACGGGTTCAGAGGAGAATCTGATCATGTTGAAAGTACGTAGAAACGAACAACGAGGACGGGGCGGGGCCGACTGGCTCGAAAGCCGCCATAGTTTTTCCTTCGCCGATTACTACGACCCCGCACAGATGGGATTCGGCCCGCTTCGGGTCATCAATGAGGACTGGATCGCGCCGGACAGCGGATTCGGCCTTCACGGGCACAAGGATATGGAAATCGTCACCTATATGATCGACGGTGCACTCCGCCACGAAGATAGTCTCGGTCATGGTGGGGTCATCGAGAGCGGAGACGTGCAGCGCATGACGGCAGGGACCGGCATTCGTCATAGCGAAATCAATCCGTCGGCGGATACCCCCGCACATTTGTTGCAAATTTGGTTGAACCCCGAGGAAGCCGGGCTTGCCCCCAGCTATGATCAGCTAAATTTTTCACCGTCGGTGAAACAGGGGCGGCTGCAGCTGATCGTTTCGGGAGATGGCCGCGAGGGCTCGCTGAAGATTCATCGCGATGCGGATATTCATGCCTCGTTGTTAGAGCCCGGCGATACCGTTCGTCATCCCATAGGGCCTGACCGCAAGGCATGGCTTCAGATGGTTGCCGGCACGGTTTCGGTCAACGGCGAAAACCTGGCCGCCGGCGATGCGGTGGCGATTGAGAACGAATCGGAAATCACGATCAGTGCCGATGCGGAAAGCGAATTTCTGCTTTTCGATATGGCGGCGTGATCACAAGCAAAAAGGAGAAAGACATGAGCAAACAACCGAAAATTCTCGCATTCGCCGGAAGCCTCCGCGACGAGTCTTTAAACAAGCTGCTGGTTAGAGCCGCGGCCAAGGGGGCCGAAGGTGCCGGTGCGGAGGTGACCGCTATCGATCTTAAGGATTACCCGATGCCGATTTATGACGGTGATATCGAGGCGGCGGACGGCTTGCCCGAGAACGCGCTCAAGCTAAAGGAGTTGTTCGAGGCGCACGACGCTTTGTTAATTGCTTCGCCGGAATACAACAGCTCAATATCGCCGGTGCTGAAAAACACCCTGGATTGGGTGTCGCGGCCGGCGGCCGAAGGCGAAACGCCGCTCTCTGCCTACAACGGAAAGGTGGCGGCGTTGGTTGCCGCCTCGCCGGGTGGCCTCGGCGGACTTCGTGGATTGGTTCACCTCCGTCAAATTCTCGGAAACATCAACGTACTGGTGATTCCGGATCAGCGAGCGGTCGGCAGTGCCTTCGACGCATTCGACGAAAATGGCGATTTGAAAGACGAAGCGACCCGTGACGGCGTCGAAAAAATCGGTGCCCGGTTGGCGGCGGTGACGGCCAAACAGATCGCCTGAACGCTTGAAGGTTTGACTTTGGCGCTGGGAGTTATGAATATGCGGCCATTCATATCGTCTAACGGAAGAAATTTTGATGAGTCTTGCCGAAGTCGACCCATTTGTCGTGGAAACAGGCGACGGTCTACGCCATGACTGGACGCGCGAGGAAATAGTCGACCTGTTTGCGCTGCCCTTCAACGACTTGCTGTTCGAGGCGCAGACGGTTCACCGTCAGTATTTCGATCCCAATCAGGTGCAGAAAAGCCGTCTGCTGTCGATCAAGACCGGAGGTTGCCCGGAGGATTGTAAATACTGCCCCCAGAGCGCCCATCACCACACCGGCCTGTCGGCAGCCAAGCTGATGCAGGTCGAGGCGGTCCTGGCCGAGGCCTATGCGGCGAAGCGAGGCGGTGCGTCGCGTTTTTGTATGGGAGCCGCATGGCGAAATCCGAAAGATCGCGATATGGACGCGATCATTGCCATGATTAAGGGTGTCAGGGATCTCGGCATGGAAACCTGCATGACGCTCGGCATGCTGACCAAGGATCAGGCGGACCGTTTGGCCGAGGCCGGGCTCGACTACTACAATCACAATGTGGATACGTCGGAAGAATTCTACGAAGAAATTATCACCACCCGGACCTATCAAGATCGCCTCGATACGCTCGACAACGTGCGCCAGTCGGGCATGAATATTTGTTCGGGTGGTATCGTCGGCATGGGCGAGGAGCGGGAAGACCGCGCTGGCATGTTGATGACGCTTGCCAATCTGCCGGCCCACCCCGAGAGCGTGCCGATCAACCTGCTGGTACAGGTGGAGGGGACGCCGCTTGCGGGCAAGGAGAATCTTCACATTCTGGAATTTATTCGCACCATCGCGGTGGCTCGCATCATGATGCCGAAAAGTTTCGTCCGTCTGTCGGCGGGGCGCGAGACGATGAGCGACGAAGCCCAAGCGCTTTGCTTCATGGCCGGCGCCAACTCGATCTTCTGCGGTGAGAAATTGCTGACGACGTCGAATCCGGAAGGGGACGAGGACGAGGCTTTGTTCGAACGCCTCGGCATTGAGCCGTACGAGGTACGGCCCGCGGAGTGATCCTCCGATGACGGATGAGGCATGGCCGGATTGGGCGCGGGACGGCTACCCGAATCTTTGGTTACCTTACGCACAGATGCAGACCCAACCGTTGCCGGAAGCGGCGGTAAGAGCAAAAGGCGTCCGCATCGAACTTTCCGACGGCACGCAACTGATTGACGGAACGTCGTCCTGGTGGACCGCGTGTCACGGCTATGGCCATCCACATATCGCCGAGGTGGTTGCCGCACAATTAGAGGAACTGCCTCATGTAATGTTGGGGGGCTTTATTCACGAGCCGGTCGCGCAGCTTTCGCAAAGGCTGTCGGACCTTTTGCCGGGAGACCTTGGACATGTGTTCTATTCGGAGTCGGGCTCCGTCTCTGTAGAGATAGCAATGAAAATGGCGGTCCAGTTCTGGCGTAATCAGGATGAACGGGGGCGCATCAAATTCATCAGTTTTCGGCACGGCTATCACGGCGACACCATGGCGGCGATGTCCGTTTGTGACCCGGACGAAGGTATGCATACGCTTTTCAAAGGAGTGATACCGGAGCAGTTCATTCTCGATCTGCCCGATGGTGCGGCAGAGCAAACGGCGTTCGAGGAATTTTTGACGCGTGAGTCGAACCGGGTCGCCGGTGTCCTTCTGGAACCGTTGGTTCAGGCTGCCGGCGGAATGAAATTTCATGGCCCGGAGGTGGTGAAAAGAATTTCGGAAACTTGCCAACGCCATAATGTCCTGCTGATCCTAGATGAAATCGCCACCGGTTTCGGGCGGACGGGCACCATGTTCGCGTGTGAGCAAGCGGGGGTGGTTCCGGATATCGTGACACTATCAAAGGCGTTGACCGGCGGTACGTTGCCCTTGGCCGCGACCATCGCGACCGACCGTATTTACGACGCCTTTCTCTCTGACGATCCGGCAAAGGCCTTCATGCACGGGCCGACTTATACCGGCAATGCACTGGCGACGGCGGCGGCAAACGCTTCGCTCGATCTGTTCGAGCGGGAGAACCGGCTTGGTCAGGTGGCCGCGATCGAAACACAAATGGCTGAGGAACTTGCCGAGTGTGCTGATTTGACCGGTGTCACCGGTGTCCGGGTGAAGGGGGCGATTGGGGTCGTACAACTCGATCGGATGCCGGATCTGGTCGCCATGCGGAAGCGCTTCACCGCGGAAGGGGTCTGGGTGCGCCCCTTCGGTGATTTTGTTTATCTCATGCCGCCCCTGGTGATCGCGCCGAAGGATCTTTCTAAACTGACCGACGCGGTAAAGACGGTCATTGCCGAATGGGGGCGGACACGATGACGGTGGTTCATGCTCACGAGCGCCGGGAACTAATTCACGTGGTCCAGGAAATGAACCGCCTCGGCATCAACCAAGGTAAAGCGGGCAACGCCAGTGTGCGCATCGACCAGGGTCTGCTGATTACGCCGGGCGGGGTCGATTACGCCGAACTGGAGCTGGAGGATATCGTCGAGATGGATTTCGACGGTAACCATCGTTGCTTGCGTGCCGACCGTGTCCCGTCGAGTGAATGGCGATTTCATTGCGATATTTTGAAAACGCGAGACGATCTGGGTGCGATAGTCCACACCCATGGCAAGGCGGCGACGGCGCTTGCCTGCGTGCACAGGGAAATCCCCGCCTTCCACTATCTCGTGGGGCTTGCGGGCGGCAATTCGATCCGCTGCGCCCCTTACGCGCTGTTCGGCACTCAGGCACTTTCCGATCACGCCCTAAAGGCATTGGAGGGTCGAAAGGCGTGTTTGCTTGCCAATCACGGCATGATCGTCGCCGACACGACGTTGACTAGAGCATTGGCGCTGGCCGTGGAGGTGGAAACGTTGGCGGAAATGTACGCGCGGGCGCTGCAGGTGGGCGAGCCGGTGCTTCTGACCGACGCGGAAATGGCCGAAGTGTTGGAGAAATTTGCCGAGGGCTACGGGGTCGCCGCGGTTACGGAACCGGTTGCCGATAAGGGTTAGTCCTCTTCGGACTCCAGATCGAGCGATGCGGAATTAATGCAGTAGCGAAGCCCTGTCGGTGCCGGCCCATCGGGGAAGACATGGCCCAGATGCCCATCGCAGCGCGAACAGACCACCTCTACCCGACGCATGAAGAAGCTGTTGTCCTCATGTTCAACGATGGCGTCGTCGGCGACGGGCTGGAAATAGCTTGGCCAGCCGGTACCGGAATCGAATTTTGTGTCTGAACTGAACAACGCCTGCCCGCAGCAGATGCAATTGTAGGTGCCTTTGGATTTGCAGTCGTGATACTCGCCGGTGAATGCGCGCTCCGTGCCGGCTTCCCGGGTCACGTGATACTGCTCGGGCGTCAATTGTTGGCGCCATTCCTCGTCGCTTTTGGTGACTTTATCGGCCATCGAATTGCTCCGTTCTCGTTCAACTACCATTATAGCGACTAACGCGCTTTTCGAGCGCATGCAGTGAGGTGGCACGCCAGCCCAGCTTTTCCAATTCCCGGATAGTATCTTTTAGATAATCATGTGCGCTGCCAAGGCAACCTGTTGCGGTAGCGAGAGTCTTCACGATTTCGGCATCGGGCAACTTACCCACGTAACGCGGGTGACCCCGATTGGCGACGAAAGTGATTGCACGCATGGGGCCAGTTTCGGTCTCAACCGTGACCCAGCGCGCCTTGTAGGCGCCGGTGATCATTTCCCGGTCCCATAAAATGGCAAGTTCCTCTTCCTCGCTTTCCGGCGCAAGCTGGAGCACCATTCCGGTTGCCGAGCCGCCCTTATCGAGACAAAGCGTCAGGCCAGGTTTGTCGGGCATGCCTCGACCAATCGGTGATGAAATGCAATAACAGCGATGTAGGCCATAAACGCGACCCAAGCGCTTTTTGACCACATGCATGGCTGGATTCCACATCAGCGACCCGTATCCGAACACCCAAAGGCCTTTGCCCGCGGGGCGACTTTTTAAGATGGCTGCCATCGACGCGCGCCGTTCCTCTTCGGTCGACAGCCTGAACAGGCCCAGCCGTTCGCCTTCGCGCATCACGTCGATAAAGGCACCCGCCTGGATCGATTCCCGGTCCATTTTACGGACATTCACCACTACCGGCTTCCTATCCATCTACATTTGCTTGCGGGATGTCGGTATTTCATTACGCTGACATTTCCTTCTGGCAATATCAGTGGTCCAAAATACGCGATGAGCGACCAATTTGAAGCCGATTTCGAACGTGCCGTGGCCTATTTCGAGGCCAACGACTTCGCGAGTGCGGAGGCCGCTTGTCTGGAACTGCTGGCAGATGCACCCCAGGATGCCGATCTTCATCATCTGCTGGGAGCGGCGCTGCTGCAGAAAGGAAGCCCGGCCGATGCGATTTCCGCGTTTCGTCAGGCGTGCGAATTGGCGCCGGAACAGGCAGAAATATTTGGTCATCTTGCCATGGCCTACGATACGGTCGGCGAATTCGAGTTGGCGGCGGATGCCTATCGCCAAGCTATCGACCTTGGCGAGTCCGACCCTGAAATGATTTATGGCTTGGCGTTGGCGACGAAAATGACCGCGAAGCCTGCGGACGCCGCGGCACTTGCGGAAGGGCTGGTTGCCGACCATCCCGATCATGGTGCCGGTTGGCATCTGTTGGCTGTGAGCCGAATGGAAGCGGGAGCCCCGGAAGCTGCTGTAAATGCGTTCGAAAAACTGTTCGAACTTGAACCCGATAATGACGATGCCTATGGAAACTATGCGGTGGTTCTTTCGAAGCTGGATCGACGGGACGAGGCGCGCTTGGCCTTTGAACGTGCGATTAGTTCACCGGATGCCTCCGCAGAGTGCCTGTTAAATTTCGGCATGATGCTAGAGGAACAGGGGGAAGAAACCGAAGCCCTTACGCACTACCGCCACGCGGCCGCAAAGAATCAAGAGTCCGCATTGATTTGCGAGACCTTTGCCAAGCTCGCCCGGCGTCGCGGAGAAGACGCGCAGGCGATTACACACCTGCGGGATGTAACGGCGGCGCACCCGACGCTTGATTTTGCATGGTTCTATCTCGCGGGTGCGTACCTCGCGACGGGCGACCGCGATGCGGCAACCGAGGCGATGGGTCGATATCTCGATTTCGATCCGGAAGATCGACTGGGGGGACGGCTGACCTTAGGAGCGGGTGGAGCGACCGAGCTGCCCGAGGGCCCGAGCGAGGCCTATTTACGCGGTTTTTACCGGGTCCGCGCAAGCGGTTGGGACAAGACGGTTACGGAAGCCTATCACGGCCATGAGCTGGTAATGGCGGCATTCGAGAGATACCTCGAAGATTGCGGCCGACCGGAGGTCGTGCTCGATGCCGGCTGTGGGAGCGGTAGCCTCGGCGCAAAACTTAGACCGTCGGCAGGTCGGCTTGACGGAATCGATATTTCCCCGGAAATGGTGGCCGAAGCGCAAAAGAAGGAAATTTACGATTCTCTTCAAACCGACGATCTATTCCAATTTCTCGACGAACGGGCAGCGTCTTACGACCTGATTGTCGCCGCCGCAGTGCTATTCCACTTTCGCGATTTGGACGGGGTGCTGCGGCCTATCGCCGGCGCTCTTAGACCCAATGGCCAGGCAATTTTCACCTTGTTCAAAAGTGAAAGCGGTACACTTCGTCTCAACGATCAGGGATTTTTCGAGCATAGCCGGGAAGAAATTATTGCTGCACTCGCGTCTGCGGGATTGAGGCCGGTCGAGATCGATGAGGCGATCCATGAATTTAATTCCGACGACGAGCCGCGCCCTTGCTTTTGTGTACGGTGCAGCGGGGGGGCCTCGTCGTGACCGATGCTGCTTTATCCATCGAGGCGGCCAGTGCGCTCTATGGCGAGGGCGAACTCGATGGTGCTGAGCATACTTGCGACGAGCTGCTGGGTTCCGACCCGACGGACGGTGAGGCGCTCAATCTGAAAGGGTTGATTGCCTATCGCAGGGGGGATCATGAGGCGGCGGTTGATTGGCTTTCGAAAGCTAGCGCGGCACCGAACGCTCGAGCGGGCTTCTTCAACAATTTGGGGGAGCTCTTGCGCCAAATCGGGGACTTGGAGCGTGCCGAAGGTGCCCTCGCGCAAGCGATTGCGATGGAGCCATCGAATGCGGTCGCGCTAAATAATCTCGGGCTCGTTCTTTTGGCGCGCGGCAAAAATAGTGTGGCGATGGAACGCTTGAATCAGGCGGCGGAGTGCGATGCCGAGTATGCGGATGTCCGCAATAACCTCGCCACTGCCTATTTGGCGCATGGGGATGTTCCGGCGGCAGAACAACATGTCCGTAAGGCGCTCTCACTCGGCCCGGCCAAGGCGGAATATCACCACAATTTGGGGCTGGTCCTCGAAGATCGCGACGATATGGACGGTGCAATCGAGGCCTATCAACAAGCATTGTCGCTGGACCACAGAGACGAAGCGTCGTTCGAAAATCTTTGTGCGCTTCTTTTCGAACGAGAAGAAACGAATGTCGTTTCCGATTTGTGTGGGCAATTACAGGAGATGGCACCGGACCTTGCCTATCCCTATTTTCATGCGGGGAAAGCGGCACTGCTGTCGAAAGATCAATCGGCAGCCGAAACGGCGTTGCGTCACTATCTCGACCGGGCGCCCGATGATCCTCTCGGCGCCGAACTTTTGTTGGCATCGCAAGGGGCCGTTGCGGCACCGACCCAAGCAGGAGAAGCCTTTCTGAAGAATTTCTATCGTGGGCGGGCGCAAATGTGGGATGGCTTTGTCGCCGGCGATTATCATGGCCATGACATTATTCTCGAAAGGTTGAGCCAAGATTTCGGCTGGCCGACACAGATCGGGTCTTTGCTCGATCTCGGCTGCGGTACAGGCGCGCTCGGCGAAAAGCTTCGCGATTCCGTCGAGCGGTTGGACGGCGTGGACATCTCGCCCGAGATGGTCCAGCGGGCGGAAACCAAAGCAATTTATGACCGACTACAACTTGACGAGGCTGGAGACTTTCTTGCGGCGGTGGACAAGCCCTACGACATCGTTGTTGCCGCTGCGATCTTGTTTCATTTCCGCGATCTCGACGAAATTTTCGCAGCCATCGCCGGCGCGTTGGTATCGGGCGGTGGTTTTGTCTTTACGGTTTTCAAGACCGATACGCTGGAGCCCGAACTCAACGTCTACAACCTTTATCTACACAGCCGTGACTATTTGGAGCGGACGTTACCGGCAGCGGGATTCGGCGAGATCGTCGTTTCCGAACACATTCACGAATACGAACGGAAGACGATCCCGCGTTATTGTCTCGCGGTTAGTTGTCGCAAACTCTAAGCGGTTACTTGTCCGGCATTGTGCAGGTCACGACGCCGAGGTCGCCGAAATCGGCAACCACTTCGGAGCTCGGGCCGATCGGAATCGGTCCTGTGGCCGCTCCGGTACTGATCCACTCACCTGCTTTCAGGTCCATTCCGCGGGCGGCAAGTTTATTGGCGAGGAACGAAATCGAGTTCAACGGATTGTCGAGAACCCAGGCGCCATTCGATTCCTTGATCACTTCTCCATCGACAATATGTTTTACGCCGTGGCTCGGCAGGTCGAATTTGCGCCAATCCTCCAAGCCGTCGGCAAACACGAACGCGAAGTTCCCGGCGAAATCCATGGTTGAGCCAGGGCGTCCCAGATCGTTGCGGGTCTTGAACCGCATGCCCGTGATTTCGATTGCCGGGTGCATGGTGCCAACTGCTTCGGCGGCTTGTTCGGTCGTATAGGGTGCGCCGGAGGCGGGTAGGTCTTCGGCTAAAATCACCGCGAATTCGCATTCGATGCCGCCAGCTGTCGGCTGACCGTTTTCGAATTTGTGGCCGTCTTCGAAAACAAACTCTTGGTAGATCGGGCCGTATGCGGGTTCGGTGACGCCGGCTTTGTCCTGTAGAATTTTGTTGGTGAGCGCCACTTTCCAGCCCACGTGGTTGATATCGCTATGCGCAAGCATGGCGAGCTGCACTTCGATTGCCTCATCGGGTGTTTGCGCCTTGCAGTCATCGGGGAGGTCGTCGAGTAGTTCGTTCTTGAGATGAGCGGCGACAAGAATTTCAGCGGCTTTGGCAGCGTCTACCATGTGGGTGTTCCTCCTGGTTGTCCCTATTCTGAGAATCAATTTTGACTGAGCGACCGGGTCGCCCTTGGCGACACTTTGCACCAAAAGCCAAAACGGCGCCAGCGGGCGCGAGATTGAACCTTTCGGCCCTAGTTGTTCGGAAGTTTACAGTGAGCGCGGCCTAGGTCACCGAACGCGGCCGCGACGCCGACACCAGCCGCGACGGGTATTGGCCCGGTTGCAGCGCCGGTGCTGATCCAATCTCCGGCTTTCAATTCCAAGCCGCGCGTTGCCAGTTTATTGGCAAGCCAGGAAACCGAGTTAAGGGGATTCCCGAGTACATTTGCACCTGTAGACGTGGCGATAACCTCACCGTCAATGATGTGTTCCACGCCGTGGTTCGGTAGATCGAATGTTTGCCAATCGGTGATGCCGTCACCGAAGACAAACGCGAAATTGCCGGCGAAATCCATCGTCGTCGCGGGACGCCCGAGATCGTTCCGGGACTTGAAACGCTGGCCGGTGACCTCGACTGCGGGATGCATCGTGCCGACCGCATCGGCGGCTTGATCCACCGTATAGGGCGCGCCGGAGGCCGGCAGGTCCTTGGCGAGGATTACCGCGAATTCACATTCGATTGCCCGGATCGAAGGGGCGCCGCCGGCGAAGTGATGCCCGTTTTCATGAATGAACTCGGAGAAGATCGGTCCGTAGGCGGGCTCGGTGAGACCGGCTTCCCTTTGCAGCTCTTCGTTGGTCCGCGCCACCTTCCAACCGGCATAGGTGATGTCCGAGTGTCCAAGCATGACCTCTTGGACCGCGAGCGCGTCCTCGGGCGAGGCCGGTTTGCAATCGTCGGGAATGTCATCGAGCAGTTGATTGCCCAGATGCGCTTCGATCAGAATTTGGGCGGCTTTGGCGGCATTGACCATGCTTTCCTCCGGCTCCAACCCTTTGGGGTTCACAAACTTAACTTTTGATCGTCTTGGCCCATTTAAAGGCACGGACAAATTCGTCGATCAATTTCTCCGCGCGCTCGGCCTCGTCGGCCAAGGCACGGGTGCGCACTTGCACGATAAAGCCCTTGCGTTCCATGAAATACAGACCCTGCCAGAGCTTGGTTTTTTTGTCGGGCTCGGTAATCAGCCATTGCGCCTCCAAGCCTTTCAAGCCGAGGGTTTTCGCAGCGGCGAACTCGCCTTTCGAAAGCCGCTTGGCCTTTTTGTAGTGATGCATAGTGACAGCGCGGACCTGATCGAAAATCTGCCGTAGGGATTTTTCCGGTTTCGGATAAATGACGACATCCGCGAAGACAGCGCTGTCGCCCAGCCAATACGCATACTTGCCCTGTACGTGCGGCGCTTCCTTGCTGACCTTTCTGGCATTGGTGCGAAGGAATCCGGCAATATTTGCAGCAAACAGAAATCCGGAATCCGCGTGGCGCAGGCCGAAATCATGGCTGCGCGGGACCAGCGGCGAACCGCGGTCTTGACGAATTTTGATCGCCCAATTGTTGCTGCGTTCGACTTCCGCGGCATCCCCACCGGTCTTGTGCAGTGCATGGGCGAAGGCTTCCAGCAAGTGTCCTCTGACCTGTGGCAAATCATCGAGCAAATTGCCGGCGTCGAGCCCCTTTTTTGCGGAAGCGTGTGCCTTTTTGTATTTTCCGGTTTGGATCAATGCCTCGGCAAGCTGGAGATGGGAAACCACCTGCGGCAGACCTTCGGACGCTTTTGCGAGCGAGTGCTCCAAGAGGCCGATCGCGTTGGCCCAGTCGCCGAGATCGCGGGCAATTTCGCTCTGGCCCATCAATTGGTCCCAGCCGCCGTCATGGGGTTTACCGTTGTCGTGGGCAAGGGCTGGCCCAGCGGTGAGTAGGACCGCTGCGGTTGCGGCGAGTAGGCGCGAAACGTGGCGCATCACGCGCTGCAGGTCAGCAAGCATTGGCCGAGTGGGCCGAAATCAGCGACGAGGTCGCAACTTTGCGGCACCGGATGCATGCCAGTACAGCTTCCTGTGGTGATGAATTGACCCTCTTCCAGCGTAATGCCGTCACGCGAGAGGCGGTTTACCAACCAAACCAGCGAGGTGACGGGATGGCCGAGCACATTCTTGCCACCGCCGACCACCGCTTCCTCTCCGTCGACCGTTAAGGTCACCGGTTGATTGACGATGTCTAAGGTGTGCCAGTCTTTGGCGCCGGTACCGGTAACGAAAGCGTAGTTGCCGCAATGATCGGCGACCACCGCACGCGCACCTACGTCCAGCGCGCCGTCGGCGCGCACATGTACCACTTCGATCGCCGGATGGATTGACGCCACCGCTTCGGTTACATCCGCCGAGCTGTAGGCCTCGTCGCGGGGTTCGAAGGTGGTCCCCATCTTGAACGCGTATTCGCATTCGATCCTGCGCAGGCAATGCTCGGGCGATTTCATCGTATCGCAACAAGCCAGAGTGGAACCTTCAAAGAGAGGCCCGTATGCGGGCTCGTCGGTTTTCATCATTTCCATTGCCGCGTCTGCGGTAAAGGCGGCTTTCCAACCGATTATCTTTTCGCCATAGCCTTCGGCGACGGCGCGCTGAACCTGATAGGCTTCGCCGAGGTCGGCGGGAAATTCGTCGAGCGTGACGATCGAATCCGATATACGGGCTTCGATGAGTTGTTGCGCGGTAGCGGCGATATCCAATGTTTCGATCCTTTTTCTTTGGCGATTTTCGTTTAAGAAAGAGCGCGCGGTGTTTGGCCGCGCGCTCTCAATTTTTCACATCCCCACCGCAACTATTCGGCGGCGGCTTTATGTTCCGAGACGATGATATCCGCCTCGCGTCCCATCAGCTCGGCCAAATGGTCGAATTCCCAGCTGAAGGTGCCAACGCCAAGCGTCAACGAGCGGATTTCATTAATCAGATCGTAAAGCTCCGATTGCGGCATATGGGCTTGGACTTCATCCCAGTTTTTCCAGCCCTCCTTGGCATCGAAACCGAGAATCTGTCCTCTTCGCTTGGAAATGATGCCTTGCGCTTTGGCGGTGAACTCGCTCGGTACAGCAATTTTTACCTGCGCGATCGGTTCCAGGAGCACCGGATTGCAATTGGGTAGCGCATCCTTCATGCCCAGAATGGCTGCCCGTTTGAACGCCATTTCGGAAGAATCCACCGCGTGGTGCTGGCCGTCGAATAAAGTCACAGAAACATCGACGACGGGGAATCCGAGCGGCCCTTCGGTCATGTATTCCTTGACCCCGTTCTCCACCGCCGGGATGTACTGTTTCGGCACGACACCGCCGGTAATTTTGTCGACGAATTCAAACCCTTTGCCGCGCGGGACCGGCTTGATGTCGAGATGGACATCACCGAACTCGCCATGTCCGCCGCTCTGTTTCTTGTGGCGGGCGTGCTGCTGGGTACCTTTGCCGATGGTTTCCTTATAGGGCGTTTGCGGCATCTGGCTTTGGACGCCGACATTGTAGCGACCCTTAAGTTTGTCACCGGCGACACGAAGATGAATGTCGCCTTGTCCCCAAAGCACCATCTCGTGAGTGTCTTCGTTATGTTCGATAACGTAGGACGGATCCTCATCGATGACTTTCGCGATGCCGGTGGACAGCTTGACCTCGTCCTCGCGTTTCTCGGACCGGATAGCCTGGCCGTAGACCGGTGTAAGGATATCGGGCCACGGCAGCGCACCGTCCACGGCGCCGGAGGGGGTCAATACTTGGCCGGTCTTCACTTCGTCAAGGCGGCCCATGCCGATCACATCGCCAACCGTCGCTTCGCCGAGTTTGTCCAGCGTATGACCTTTCAATGTGGAAAGGCCGCTGACCCGATGATCGCCGAACGAGGTGCCATCTTTAACCGTGCCCTTCCAGACCCGAGCCAAAGATAGCTTTCCGGTATGCGGCAGCTGGTAAGTCTTGAAAACCTGAACCGCCGGGTCACCGTCGACGCCGCCAAGGCGTTCCAGCGTTTCGGAGGCTTCGGGCGTTTCGTGGCGGATCGCTTTCAATAGCCGGAAGACGCCGTGATTTTGTTCTGCCGCGCCGAGGAATACGGGCACAACATTTCCTTCGCGAAGATCGCGGGTAAGATGTTCGTAGATCTCGGTTTTCGGTGGTACGACTTCTTCGAGAAGCTGCTCCAGCAGATCGTCGTCGAAATCGGCCAACGTCTCCAATAGTTCCTGACGTGCTTCTTCGTTGCGATCCTGTACGGATTCGGGGATTTCGATTAGTGCTGAAGGCTCGCCAGGTTTGTATTCATAGGCTCGCTCGGAGACCAAATCGACATAGCCGGTGATCGTTTCTCCATCGCGAATGGGAACGTGACGCAGTGCCAAAGGCTTGTTCGACACCTCTTGCATGGTCGCCATCAGTTCCGGCACGCGTCCGTTGGCGGTGTCCATCTTGTTGACATAGACCATATGCGGAATGTTGTTTTTCGCCAGCGCATGGAAGATCGGTCCCAACGTGGCCGCGCGGTCGGCTTCCGGATCGCAGACAACAATCGCGATGTCGCAGACGGCCAGGGCGGCCAGAGTGTCCTGCATGAATTCGATCGAGCCTGGGCAATCGAGGAAGTGCCAACGTTCGCCCATAAAATCGGCGCTCGCCGAATTTATTTCTATTCCCATGCCGCGCTCGCGGGCTTCGGGCGCGGCGTCACCGACGGTATTTCCTTCTTTGACGGTGCCGCGGCGCGGTATGGCTCCGCATTGGTGCAAAATCGCTTCCAAGAGCGTGGTTTTACCGCTGAGATAAGGTCCTACGATGGCGGCACAGCGTGGTGCCGAAGGCATCCTCCCTGACATTTAGTGCTTCCTTTCCCTGTATTTGACCTATTTTGATCGGGCACGCCGTCTTGGATCGCGGCGCTTTCTGCCCTTATTACATTATAAGCACTTTATGGTTCCAAAACAGGTCGTTGGGAGCAAGAAAAAACGGACGCGACGAAAAATCGCGCCCGTTCGTGGAATCGGCAGATAAAGAGCGAATTAGCTCAGTGCGGCGCAGGCTCGCTGAATTCGAGCACAGCAATCTTCGACAACGTCGGTTGCCGCCGCATAGGAAAGCCGGAAGAACGGCTCGAGGCCGAAAGCCGCCCCATGGACGATACCGACCCCTTCGGTCTCCAGAATATGGGTGCAGAAATCTTCGTCATTTTCGATCAGTTTTCCGTCCGGCGTCTTTTTACCGAGGCAACCGGCGACTGACGGATAGACGTAGAAGGCACCTTCGGGTGTCGCACACTCAATGCCGGTCGCCTGATTAAGCATGGACACGACGATATCGCGGCGTTCCTTGAAGATGTCGACCCACCCCTTCAGAAAGCTTTGATCGCCTTCAAGCGCGGTCACCGCGGCCCACTGGCTGATGATCGACGTGCCGGTACAGGCCTGGCTCTGGACCATATTCATTGCTTTGATCAACTCCAGAGGACCGCCTGCATAACCCACGCGCCACCCGGTCATGCTGTAAGCCTTGGAGCATGCATTCAAGGTCAATGTCCGGTCCTTCAGGGACGGTGCGACCTGGGCGATGGTGGCGAATTCGAAGCCGTCATAAATGATGTGCTCGTAGACATCGTCGGTAAAAATCCAAATATCCGGATGTTTATCGAGCACTTCGGCAAGCGCCTTAAGGTCGTCCGCGGAATAGGCCGCGCCGGTGGGGTTCGACGGGCTGTTAAGCATCAGCCATTTGGTTTTTGGCGTGATCGCCGCTTCGAGCTTCTCGGCGGTCAATTTGAACCCGCTTTCGGGTCCGCAATCGACGACCACCGGCTCGCCTTCGCAAAGCAGGACGATATCGGTGTAGCTGACCCAATAGGGTGCCGGAATGATAACCTCGTCGCCGGCGCTCAGCGTCGCCATCATGGCATTGTAGATCACCTGCTTGCCACCGACTGTCACGCAGATTTCGTCGATGCCGTATTCGAGATCGTTGTCGCGCTTGAATTTCGCGGCGATCGCTTCACGCAGCTCGGGAATGCCGGCAGGCGGCGGGTATTTGGTTTCGCCTTTCGCCAAGGCATCGATGGCGGCTTGTTTGACGTGCTCGGGCGTATCGAAATCCGGTTCGCCGGCGGCAAGGCTGACCACGTCGTGGCCGGCCCGTTTAAGATCGTTCGCCTTGGTGTTTATGGCGATGGTCGGCGAGGGCTTGATGCGCCCGAGGCGTGCGGCAAGAATCGACATGGCAGGTCTCCAAAACCCGGTTGAAATGATTGAATACGGCGGGAACCTACGCCGATGGAGGCGGCGGTTCAACGATCTTTGTGCAGTCGGCTCTAACCCGATTGACCGCGAACTTCACGCCAACGTAATCTGCGCCCGCAAAGTGAGGATGTGTCATGCCGAATGTACTCAGTAGTGCCGAAGTTCAGGCGTATGAACGCGATGGTTATCATTGTCCGGTGCGAGTGATGAGCGAAGCGGACGCCGTCGGTTATCGCCAAAGACTAGAGGCATTTGAGAACGGCGCCGATGGCAATATCCGAAATCAAATCAAAACCAAAATGCACCTGGTGCTGACCTTCATCCACGAATTGGTCACCGAGCCAACGATTTTGGATGCGGTTGAGGACGTCCTTGGTCCGGATATCTTTTGCTGGAACGCGACATTTTTCATCAAGGAGCCGAAAGATCCCGGGCACGTGACCTGGCATCAGGACGCGACTTATTGGGGTCTCGCGCCGCCGGACGTTTGCAGCGCTTGGGTGGCGCTGTCGCCGGCGACGGTGGCGAGTGGAGCGATGAAGGTCATTCCCGGTACTCACAACGGCGCTCAACTCGCCCATGAAGATACGTTCGACGAACATAATCTTTTGACCCGCGGACAAAAGTTGGCCGAAGACCCGGACCTTTCCCAGGCGATCAGTCTCGAATTGGCGACCGGGGAAATTTCGCTTCACCATATCGGATTGGTGCACGGGTCCGATCCCAATACCACCGACGACAGGCGTATCGGTCTCGCTATTCGCTATATCGCGCCCCACGTGCAACAACAGGGCGATATCAAGGATAGCGCGCTTTTGGTTCGCGGCGAGGATCGTTACGGCAATTTTGAGCATGAAAAACCACCTGCCGCAGATTTGCATCCGGATGCGCTCGCGTATCACGCCAAAGTGCTGAAAAATATGGCGAAGGTGAAATTCGCCGGTACCGATCACAGCTACAGCGACGCGGTCTAGGGTCCGCAAAACAAGAATCGGGTCGTTCTTTTAAGCCTGGTCCGGTATTCAGTCCGCCATGTCCATTACCGCCACTGTCCTCGTTCTCAGCGCTGCCATCATGCATGCGGTCTGGAATGCTTACGTCAAGCGAGCGCCTGACAAAGTGGCGATGGCAACGCTGGTTTATGGCGCTGGCTTGATCGTTGCCATTCCCGGAATTTTCATTTTTCCGTTGCCGACTGCCGAGGCGTGGCAACTTATCGCCATACATTCCGCTTGCCATGTAGTCTACAAACTCGCACTGATCGCGATGTACGAGGAGGGCGACCTTAGCCAGGTCTATCCGGCAACCCGTGGTATCGCGCCGTTGATAACCACGTTAATTGCCATCCCAACCATCGGGGAGATTCCCAATGGTCCTCAGGTCGTGGGAATCGGGCTCGTCTGTCTGGGGCTTTTGGTCTTCGTTTTCGAGCCCGGCGTGTTCACGCGAAAAGGGGCCAAGCCATTATTGATAGCCGGCGTTGCCGGGCTGATGATGAGCATCTACACCATCGCCGATGCGGTCGCCATGCGCGACCCGACGGCGAGGTATCCATTCGTCGCATGGGTGTTCCTATTCGATGCGTTGACCATGTTCGCACTTGCCTATTGGCGCCGAGGTGCGCGTTTGGGTGGCTTGCTTGCTGCACAGTGGAAAACCGGACTCGCCTGCGGCGTCGCCGCCTTTGTAAACTTCGGCATCATCCTGTGGGCACTGAGCTTTGCCGCGGTCGGTAACGTCGCCGCCCTGCGAGAAACCAGCGTCGTCTTCGCCGCATTGATCGGCACTCTGTTCATGGGTGAAGCGTTCGGTAGACGCCGGGTATTTGCGGCGGCGGTAATTACGGCGGGAATTATCGTGATGAATTGGGTGGTAAGCGCCTAGGCTCCGGGCCTGCTTTCCTTTTTGCCGTCCTTGGGTTTTCCGTCGTCTCCTTCGCCGCGTTTAGCACGCTCCTCAAGCCAGCCGCGGATATATTGCTGCACATTGGGGTCGTCGGCTTCGTCAATTTTTTCTGTCGCCCCCTGCCAGCAGATATATCCACTATGGAGCATCGCCGCCTGATCGGAAATTACCTGCGCGCTGTCGATGTCATTGGTGATCGAAATCACCGTCGTATTGAGTTCCTCGGTGATGTCGGCGATGAGTTGACTAATGCCGTTGCTCAAAATCGGATCAAGGCCTGCGGTCGGTTCGTCAAGTAGCAGTATTTGCGGGTTGCCCGCGATGGCGCGGGCTAGGGCAACACGTTTCTGCATGCCACCCGACAGTTCGGCAGGCAACAAGTCGGCCACGCCGGCACTCATATTCACCAGTGCCAATTTCTGTAGTGCCAACTGCTTGCCTTCGGTCGGGGTGCATACTTTGGCCTGCATAAGCCGGAAGACGATATTTTCCCAAACGCTCAGGCTATCGAACAGTGCCGAACGTTGAAACAGCATGCCGACTTTATTGAGATAATGAGATTCTCGGTCGGCGCCGTGTCCGTTTGTCACCTCGCCGTCAATCAATACATTGCCCGCATCAAGGTCGAGCAAACCCAAGATACATTTAAGCATTACCGATTTGCCGCTGCCCGACGCACCGAGCAAAACCCAGGACTCGCCATCGCAAATCTCTAAATCCACTCCCTTTAGGATTCGCGTCTCGCCGAAGGATTTATGCAGGTTCCGGACGCTGATCTTGATATTGGCGGTCATGGGGCAAGCTTTGCGATTTCTCCGGTGCTGTCAAGGGCGGCCGATTCTGCCGTTGGTAGGTATTACAATTGCCCCAAAGCGGCCACAATTGACCGCGAAAAGGTCGCAAAAGTTCCCCGAAACCGGCCCATTGAAACGCTTTTATGCCAAGTGGTTGCACACGCATGAAGGAGTTTCGGGAGATGGTTCCCTATACCCAAAGATCAATTTTGGTGCCGCAGACAATGAAAGGTCGGATCATACGCGACCTTGGCCTGTTGGCGACGGCGGCGGTCGCGTTTGTCGGGATCGCAATTCTGTGTCTGATGGTAACGGTCGCCGAGGCCGCGCCGCATCGGGCTCACTCGGACAATCCGGGTGGTGGCTTGTTCGTCAGACCGAACAAAGGCTCGGCGCTGACCACACCGGCGCCTGAACTTAAAACCGATGTGAAAGTCAAAGTCACCGGCGTTATAGCTCGCGTGACGGTCGCCCAGAGTTTTCTCAATCCGGCGCAGGAATGGGTCGAAGGGGTGTATGTTTTCCCGTTGTCCGACAAGGGCGCGGTCGACCATATGGTTATGAAAATCGGCGATAAGGTCGTCGAAGGTACGATTCGCGAGCGCCGGGCGGCGAAGAGGCAATATCAATCTGCCAAGCGCACCGGCCGTCAGGCGAGCCTGGTCGAGCAGGAGCGACCCAATATCTTTACGGTTTCCGTAGCCAATATTCCGCCCAAGGCGGAGGTTTCGGTGGAAATCACCTATCAGGAAGCGCTGCCGATGGAAGACGGATTGATGGCGCTGCGTTTGCCGCAAGTGCTGACCCCGCGCTATATCCCAGGCAAGGTTCAAGTCGCCGGCCTGAACGGCACGGGTGTCGGAATCAATACCACCGATGTTCCCGATGCCGAACGCATTACACCCCCTGTTCGCGACCCGTCATTGCCGCCACAAAACCCGCTTTCGCTGGAAGTTCTGGTCGATGCCGGCTTACCTCTTGCCAGCTTGAAAAGCCGCTATCACCAGATTTCGGTCAAGAAAATGCAGCCGACCAATTATCAGGTAAAACTCCGTGACGGTACGGTCCCCGCTGACCGTGATTTCGTCCTCGAATGGCGGCCCGAGCCGGGCGATGCCCCCAAGGCCGCATTGTTTGCCGAAGAGAAAGACGGCGCCACCTATCTGCTGGCGATGATCGTCCCGCCGAACGAAAGTATATCGGCTGATTTGTCGAAGCAAACGCTGCCGCGGGAGGTCGTTTTCATCATCGATACGTCGGGCTCGATGCATGGCGAATCGATCGAAGAGGCGGCGGAAGCCCTCCATTTCGCGCTCGGGAAATTGGCACCGCAAGACAAATTCAACATCATCTCTTTTTCCGACCGGCCAACCTCGCTCTTCGCCGACCCGCGCCAGGCAAACGAAAAAGCGCTTGGAACCGCGAAACAATTCGTCAATCAATTGAAGGCGGCTGGCGGCACCGAATTGTCGAAAGCCCTCGACGCGGCGCTCGACAGCAGTATCGATTCCGGGCGATTGCGCCAGATTGTCCTGCTGACCGATGGTGCGGTTGGCAATGAAGCTGCGTTGTTTCGCATGATCCGTCGCGGTATCGGCGATACGAGGCTATTCACCATCGGCATCGGTAGCGCTCCCAACAGCTATTTCATGAATCGCGCGGCCCGGTTCGGCCGGGGCAGCTTCACTTATATTGGCAAGACCAGTGAAGTCGCCGAGCGAATGACGAAATTGCTGGCGAAATTGGGCGAGCCGGTGCTGACCGACCTCGAAGTCCGATTTCCCGCCGGCACGAATCCCGACTTGCAGCCCGGCACGTTGCCCGATCTATATCGAGGCGAGCCGATCGTGTTTGCCGCCAAAATGCCGAAGGGCGCGACCATGACGGGCAGTATCGAAATCAACGGTCGACTGCTCGACCAAAAATGGACGCAGCAGCTCGACATTTCGACTGCGGTGAAAGGGCCCGGCATCGCCAAGCATTGGGCCAAACGCAAGATCGATCGTCTCATGGAAGGTCTGCAGGACGGCCAGAATCCCGAGCAGGTGCGTCTGGCGGTCGTCGATGTTGCCGTAGGTCATCAGGTGGTGAGCCCCTACACCAGCCTGGTTGCTGTCGCGAAACAGGTGGCACGGCCGAAAGGCGAAAGCATGATCCGCAAAAACGTGCCGGCAAATCCACCGGCAGGCTGGACGCCGCCGGCCAAAGGCCAAAAAACGCAACAGCCTCCAAATAATCTGCGGAAAGCGGCCGGGTCCGCTGCCAACGGTCAGCTGGCGATGATGTCCTCATCGTCTCCGGTACCGAGCGCGCAGGTCACTGTCGGGCTTGCGGCGCGAGGGGCGACCCCGGCGATGCTGCAGGCGTTGATTGGATTGTTCGCTTTAGCATTGGCACTTGGGCTTTGGCTTTTGCGTCGTCGTCTCGCAGGCTGAATTCTTGTCCACGACGATTAAAAAGTTTCTCCTCCCCACGCTGGTCGGGTCGCTGGTCCTCTTCGGAGCTTGGCAACTCGGCCAGGCGGGATGGATCCATGCAAAGGCCTCACTCGCCTATCATTTGATCGAGAAGGCGTGGGACCGGGTTAAGTCGGGCAATAGCCATGCAAGGCCTTGGCCCTGGGCGGATACCTGGCCGGTCGCACGGCTTGTGGCACCCAAGCATGGTATCGATCAATTCGTACTGGCCGGCGCCAACGGACGCACCATTGCCTTTGGGCCGGGCCATATGGGAGGGACCGCTTTGCCCGGCGCGCGCGGCACCAGTGTGGTGGTCGGTCACCGCGACACGCATTTTCGGTTTCTCGGGCGGGTGGGGCTTGGCGAACGGTTCTATGTCACCGACCGCGACGGCCGTCGGCACACCTACCGAGTTGCGGATACGAAAATCGTCGATTCTCGCACCACCAAGCTGCAATTGGGCGATGCGCCCGGGTTGGTATTGATGACCTGCTATCCGTTCGATTCGGTGGTGCCCGGCGGACCGCTTCGTTATTTGGTTTTCGCCGAGGAAGTCGCCCAATAAATTCCCGCCGCGATCAACGCCGCCGCGATCCCATGGTAGAGCGCCAGGCGTTCACCCAGGAACAATATTCCCAACAGTGCCGCGAACAGCGGAACCGCATGTTGAAAATGCCCAGCGACGTTAGGGCCGACTGAATCGATCGCTCGGTTGAACAGGAACAACGCCACCAAAGTCGGGAAGATTCCCACATAGGCCGCTGCGAGCAGGCTTTGGCGGTTCTCCGGCAACACGGTGCCGGAAATTGCCTCGGCAACAAAGAAGGGTAGCAAACTGACCACGGCGCAAATCAAAAGCGCGACGAGGAACAGGTTTGGCGCTAGATCGTCAGGCCGCTTCTTGACCAACACCGAATAGTAGGACCAGCAAATCATTGCCCCGATGGCGATAAGATCGCCCTCGGTAATGGAGAGTGTGGTCAGAACTTCGATGTTGCCCCGCGCCAAGACGACCCCGACACCAATGAACGAGACCACCACGCCAACCGCCTGGCGCAGAGTGAACAGGCTGCCGAGCAGGAAATATGCGATCACCGGCACCACGGCTGGCGTCAACGACATGGCGATACCCGCGTTCACTGCCGTCGTCGTCTGAACCGAGGTGTAAAGCGTGACATTGAACAATGCAGTGCCGATCACGCCGGCCGGTAGGATGATTCGCCAGTGGGCTTTATAGGCGGGAACCAGGAGATGCCATTGTCGACGCAGAATAATCAGCAAAACCACCATCGCGGTGGCGTTGCGGAAAAAAGCCAGCGCAACCGCGGAAAATTCGTCATGCACTGCGCGCCCGACGGTGATGTTGCTGCCCCAGAGCAGGCCGCACAGGATCAGAAACAGAAAGGCAAACGCCGGGCGGATAGGCTTGGACTTGGGTGTGGTATCGGCCATGGCCGGCGAAGGTAGACCGCGTAATCCAGAGCGGCAAGAGCAGGCGATTGGCATATGAGGCTTGATCGAAGTGATCCGAAGGCCAATTATCAATTCCATGGCCCGCTTGGAAGATATCCCCGCTGGCGAACGGGAAATGCTGAAAAAGCTTCCCTGCCCCGAATTCGCCGAGACGCCGTTCGTCCCGCTCGACAAACCCCTGTCCGAGTGTCGGATTTCGCTATTGTCGACGGCGGCGATTCAGCAGCGTGACGACAAACTTTTTTGGCGCGGCGCGGTCGATTATCGGGTCATCCCCGGCGATGTGGATCCAAACGACGTGGTGATGTCCCATTCTTCGGTCAATTTCGACCGTTCAGGATTTCAGCAGGACTTGAATATCTGTTTTCCGCTCGCCCGCCTGCATGAACTGGCCGCGGATGGCGCCATCGGTTCGGTTGGCGCATTTCATTATTCGGTAATAGGGGGCTCTGAGCCGGAAGCGCTTGAGGCAAGTGCCCGCGAAATTGCCCGGATGCTAACCCAAGACAAGGTGGATGTGCTGTTTCTGGTGCCCATATGACCGAAATGCACGCGCGCCGTCGGCGGGCTGGCCCACTATTTCGAACAGGAAGGCATCACCACCACCCAGATCAGTCTCGTGCGGCTGCACTCGGAGAAAATTAAGCCGCCGCGCGCTCTGTGGGTCCCGTTCGAGCTCGGGCGGCCCTTGGGGGTACCCAACGATGCGGATTTTCAACACAAGGTCATCGACGCCGCATTCGACCTTCTGAGCCGGAAGCAAGGCCCGGTGCTCGAAGATTATCCCGAAGACGTACCGGGCGGCACGCCGACGGAAGAAGAGTTCGAAATGGCGGGGCAGGTTTGCCCCATCGATTTGCCCCCGCCACCCACGGACGACAGCGATTTGATGCAGGCACTGGAAGCGGAAATCGGGCGTCTGGCTCCGTGGTACGAGATGGCGGTCAATCAACGGGGGCGCACGACGGTCGGTATCAGTGAAATCGATATCCTCGATGCCGCGCGCTATTTAGTCGATATGGCCGAGGCGGAGGCACCGGATGTCCCGCGTGACGATCTCGATCGCGGGCCGATGCTCAAACTCTGCTGCGAGGATTTGAAGGCGTTCTATTCGGAGGCCATGTCGGCTCAGCCGGGCATGGACACGTCACTCGCGATCGAGAATTGGCTATGGAGCCAGACCTCCCTCGGCAAAGCCATGTGGCAGCTGCGCGAGGTGGGGCTCGAAAGCGACGACGAGTTCATTCGCTACCACGCCCAGCGCTCGCTGATCCCTGACCGGCAAATACACCTCCGCGAGGAGAACCCACGGGTGTTCGACAGCTTTTCGCTGGTGGGAAAGTAGGGTAGCGCTGGAATTTGCAGGGTCACTGACCCTATATTCCTACCATGACCGAAAATCCCGGCCTCAGCGATTCACAGGCGCAATTTCTGACGCCCTGGACACCGGAAAAGCGCTACGACCGCCCGCTGTCCGAAGGTGGAATTGCATTCGATCTGACCAGTGAGTACGAGCCCGCGGGCGATCAACCGCAGGCGATTGCGGAACTGGTTCATGGGGTCGAGACCGGCGAGCGCGATCAAGTGCTGCTCGGGGTGACCGGGTCCGGCAAGACCTTCACCGTCGCGCAGGTCATTCAGAAAGTGCAACGGCCGACCATTGTCCTCGCGCCCAACAAGACTCTGGCAGCGCAGCTATATGGCGAGATGAAGGCGTTCTTCCCCGACAACGCGGTCGAGTATTTCGTTTCCTACTACGACTATTACCAGCCGGAAGCCTATGTGCCGCGCTCGGACACCTATATCGAGAAGGACGCCTCCATCAACGAACAGNTCGACCGGATGCGTCATGCGGCGACGCGGGCATTACTGGAGCGTGACGACGTGATCATCGTGGCCTCGGTCTCGTGCATCTACGGTATCGGGTCGGTCGAGACCTATTCGGAGATGGTGGTGCCCTTGAAGGTGGGCCAACGCATCGATCCCCGCGATATGTTGAAAGAATTCGTCGCGCTGCAGTACCGCCGCAATGACGGCAATTTTCATCGCGGCGCCTTCCGGGTGCGGGGCGACACGGTGGAAATTTTCCCGGCCCATTTCGAGGATCGCGCCTGGCGGATGTCCTTTTTCGGGGACGAGATCGAGGCGATCCACGAATTCGACCCGTTGACCGGCGAGAAAATGGACGCACTTGAGCAAGTCCGCATTTACGCCAATAGCCATTACGTGACTCCGCGCCCGACGCTCAATCAGGCCATGAAAGGCATCAAGGTCGAACTCAAAAACCGTCTCGACGAGCTCAACGAATTGTCAAAGCTGTTGGAAGCGCAGCGGTTGGACCAGCGCACCATTTTCGATCTTGAGATGATGGAAGCAACTGGCTCCTGCGCCGGCATCGAGAACTACTCCCGCTATCTCACGGGGCGCCGCCCCGGCGAACCGCCGCCGACGCTCTTCGAGTACATTCCCGACAACGCGTTACTGGTGGTGGATGAGTGCCATGTCACCGTGCCTCAGGTCGGCGGCATGTTCCGTGGCGATTACAATCGCAAATCGACTTTGGCCGAGTACGGGTTTCGTCTGCCGTCCTGCGTCGACAATCGGCCGCTCAAATTCGAGGAATGGGACGCGATGCGGCCGCAGACCATCTATGTTTCTGCGACCCCGGGTCCCTGGGAGCTTGAGCGTACGGGCGGCGTCATCGTCGAGCAGGTGGTGCGCCCGACCGGACTGATCGACCCGGTTTGCATCGTGCGGCCTACCGAAACCCAGGTGGACGACCTGTTGGCGGAATGCAGAGATTGCACCGAAAAGAATCAGCGCGTGCTGGTGACCACGCTAACCAAGCGCATGGCCGAGGATCTCACGGATTATATGAGCGAAGCGGGCCTCAAGGTGCGTTACCTTCATTCGGACGTGGATACATTGGAGCGGATCGAGATCATCCGCGACCTGCGCTTGGGCGTTTTCGACATTCTGGTTGGTATCAATCTGCTGCGCGAAGGGCTCGACATTCCCGAGTGCGCGCTAGTGGCGATTTTGGATGCGGATAAGGAAGGTTTTCTGCGCTCGCGCACGTCCCTTGTGCAGACCATCGGTCGCGCGGCACGAAATATCGATGGCCGAGTAATTCTTTATGCGGACACGATTACCGACTCCCTCGACTACGCTATCGGCGAGACCGAGCGCCGCCGTAAGAAGCAGGAGGCTTACAACAAAGAACACGGGATTACGCCGGAAAGCGTGCGCAAGCAGATCGGCGACATTCTCGACAGCGTCTACGAAAAAGACCACGTCACCGTCGATACCGGCGATCCGGAGCATGCGCATTTGATCGGCATGGATCTCAAGACCTATATCGTCGAGCTTGAAAACCGCATGCGGGCCTCGGCCGCCGACCTCGAATTCGAAACCGCTGCGCGGTTGCGCGACGAGATTTCCCGTCTCGAGGCCTATGATCTCGATATGCCGGCGGATTCGCTGCCGATCGATCCGGTCATTGCCGCCGAGATCAATTCGGTTTCGCGCGATATCATGCCGAAGGGCCGAAAGCGCGCAAAAAAGGGTAAAAAACGTCGAGTGACCCGGTAATATTTTGCAAAACCCTGGGTCCTAGACGGCCCAAAACGAGACGAGAAAGACATGATTAAGCTTTTCCAGTTTCCGAGAGCGATGGGCGTGGTAAATGCGAGCCCGTTTTGCGTAAAGGCCGAAGCCTTTTTGCGTATGGCGGAGCTTGAGTATGAAATTGTCAAATTGGCCGATCCGCGCAAAGCCCCAAAGGGCAAACTGCCTTACATCGAGGATGATGGAGAAATCGTTCCCGATTCCGAGCACATTATCGCGCATTGCCAAAAAAAATACGGCGATACGCTGAACGACGGATTGTCAGAACAAGATTTAGCGGCTGCGCATGGTATCAGGCGTATGCTGGACGAAAACCTCTATTTCGCACTTTTGTATTGCCGCTGGGCCGATCCGGATTATTGGCCCGTGACCAAGGAGACCTTCCAGCCGATGTTTCCGCCGGTAATCGGGGGCCTTTTACTGGAAAGTTTGCGCAAAGGCATGATCAAGATGCTGAAGGGGCAGGGGATCGCCCGCCATTCCGCCCAAGAGGTCTACGCAATCGGGAATCGCGACCTGGATGCGGTGTCCAATTTTCTTGGCGACAAACCGTTCTTCCTTGGTGACCGGCCGCGCGAGATCGATGCCTGCGTGTATGGCCATGTGACCCAGATAGTTTGCGCTCCGCACGAATCGCCGATGAAGACCCATGGCCGGTCGTTGCCCAATTTGGTCGACTATTGTGACCGAATCCAAGACCGATTTTTCGACGATCTCACCGCATAACGTTGCCGCGCTACCTCGCCCCGCGCTTTCGCGGCAGCTATAGTGCGAGGGTAACGCACAGGGGGGCAGGCGATGAAAATCACCGATATTCGCACGCATGCGATTTCCGCGCCGATCAAACAGAGCTATTGGACAGCGCACGAGCAAAGCGGCTCGGTCAAAGCGATTTTGACCGAGGTGGAGACCGACGAGGGAATCGTCGGCTATTCGAAAATCCAAGGCACGCCGCAAAATGCCATCTGCGATTGGGTTGCCAAATTCGCCGAAATCATTAAAGGCCGCGATCCGCTCGAGACAACCGAAATTTGGGAACTGCTATTTTCGCTGACGTCGCCCCGACCGCGTGCGCCCTATGGGGAAGACGGCTTGCCGCCTCCCCTGCCACGCCCGGCCCGGCCGCAAGCGACGGCGGCGATCGGCGCCATCGACATCGCACTTTGGGATATCAAGGGTAAGGCCGCCGGCATGCCGCTGTGGAAAATGTTGGGCGGCACCAACGATCCGATCCTTAGCTATTCCACCGGCGGTTATTATCGCGAAGGACAGGACCTTCTCTTTTGCGCCGAAGAACTCGCAAGTTTCGTCGACATGGGGTATCGCGCGGTCAAGTGCAAGATGGGCTTCGAAAGCATGGACGACGATCTGAAGCGTATCGCCGCGGTGCGCGACGCGATCGGCCCGGACGTCAAGCTGATGCTAGACATGAACGCCTGCTACGACCTTCGCACCTGCATCGAATTCGGCAACCGGGTCGCCCCGCTGGATATCACTTGGATGGAAGAACCGCTGCACTGGTATTTGCAGGCGCGGGATTTCGCCCGATTGGCGGCGGAGATACCGGTCAAGCTGGCCCATGGCGAACGGGAGCTGACCCGTTTTACCATCCGCGATTTCATCGACGGCGGTGGCATAANGTATGTGCAGTTCGATTCGACCCGCCACTCGGGCCTCACCGAGTGCCTACGGATCGCCCAAATTTGTGAGCAATTCGGGACCTATATCGTGCCGCATCATGCGTCTGAGCTGCACGGCCATGTCGCCGCGGCATTCCCGAATGCCTCCTTCATGCTCGAGACCCACGGGGACCCCGAACGCGATCCGGTGTGGCACCATCTCTTCAAGGAACGTGCCCAGGTAATCGACAGCTATGTGCATCTCAACGACTTGCCGGGAATCGGCATCGAATTCGATTGGGATTTCGTCAAAAAGAATGCGGCCTGATCACCGCTTACGGAGAAAACCAAAGTGAAAATTACCGAAGTCATCACTCATCCGATGAAGGTGGACCTAGAGCAGGCCAGTTGGACTGCCCATGAGATCAGCGGCAACGCAACACTTACGCTTTTCGAGGTGCGTACTGATGAAGGCCTCGTCGGTTATGGCGAAGTGCAGGGCGGGCCGCAGAAAACGATTTGCGATCTCGCGGCTAAATTCGGCGAGTGTATCGTCGGTATGGATCCGCTTGGCCACTCGGATATCTGGGAGAAATTGTTTTCATCGACATCCCCCAGGCCCGGCGGTCTTGGCGATTGGGACGGTTTGCCGGCTCCTTTGCCTCGCGGCCAGCGGCCGCAAGCGACGGCGGCGATCGGCGGTATCGATATCGCGCTTTGGGATTTGAAAGGAAAGGCGGCGGGTTTGCCGGTCTATAAGCTGTTGGGGGGCACCCGAACCAGCGTTTTCACCTATTCCACCGGCGGCTATTACATCGAAGGCGAGCCCCTTGAGGCTTGTGCCGAGGAATTCGCCGGCTATGTGGAGAAGGGCTATCGGGCGGTCAAGCTCAAGACCGGCGCGCTTGGGCTCAAAAACGAGCTGGTGCGTATTAAGGCAGTGCGTGACGCGATCGGGCCCGATGTGCTTCTGATGCTCGATATGAACGCGCCCTACGGCGTCAAGGATTGCATCGAGTTTGCCCATGCGGTCGAGCCGTTCGATATTTTCTGGCTCGAAGAGCCACTGCATTGGCATTTGCAGCCGGCGGACTATGTGCGATTGGCGCAAGGGTCGCCAATTCCATTGGCCCATGGCGAGCGCGAATGGACACGCTTTACCATTCGCGATTTCATCGATAGTGGGGCACTCGGCTACGTACAATTCGACTCAACTCGCCATGCGGGCTTTACAGAATCCCTCCGTATTGCTCACCATGCCGAGCAGCAGGGGGTCATGATTGCACCGCACACCGCGCCTCAAATCCATGCCCACCTGGCGTCCGCATTCGGCGATGCTGCTTTCGGTGCCGAATCTCACGGCGGTCACGATCGCCATCCGATCCAGCATGGTCTCTATACCGAATGTGCTCATGCCAAACCCGACGGCATGGTCCATCTCAACGATAAGCCGGGCTTTGGTTTCGAGATCGATTTCGACTATGTGGCTTCTGTTCGAATCTAGAAGAACACGGTCCGGCTTCACACTATAGCGAAGTATAATTGGCGAATTTAATCCCTCTTGACGAATGGCAATTGGTAATGTGACCGGAACGGGCAGGAAAAGAAATTACGATTGCCAAGTAGGAGTAATTGGAATTTCAGTGAAATGAGATTTCGATACTTGAAGACTCACCGTGCGCGCGGCCGCTAGTAGTTGGCGAGTCCGGCGCTGAGTGCGGGAAAGAGGCGGATTATGCGAGTCGTTGCGACCTGTCTAGAAACCGGCAACATTCCATAAACCATTAATAAAAAAGGGATTTTTCAATCCGCTTTCGTTACGGAAGTTGTACACAGCGTTCGTTGTCCAATGCGGCCTTTAGCAGTAGTCGGTTTTTAAGTAAACTTTAACGAAATTGTAACCGTGGAAATGGCATTTTTGCTGGCATATCAATAGTTTAGTTAAAATGATTAAAAAATAGGCAAAGATGTAAAGGTTAAATGATTTCAGGAGTCGACTCGGGCGTGTTGAGGATTTCAACAGAGTTATCCACATTAATAGTGGATATATTTCGAGCGCTTGAATTCGAGATGACAGTTGACCTAGTTAATTTGGCTCATACTGACTTCTATAGAGAGCGTAATCCGGCTGAGGTCCGGTTCAAAATGCGCGAAAGGCCGTAGGGATGAATCCCAGCGAAGCACGTAAACAGATTCCGGTACCCGCAGCTTGCGCGCCGCGGTCAAATCTGGCGCGTGGGATTGAGGTAATCGAAGCGAATTTGGCAACTTTGCCCGGTGGTCCGGGTGTCTACCGTATGCAAGATGCCAAGGGAGATGCGCTTTATGTGGGTAAGGCGCGTAATCTGAAAAAGCGCGTTGCGGCCTATGCTCGGCCCGTTCGCTTACCGGTACGTTTGCAGCGTATGATCGCACTTACCGAATCGATGGAGTTCATCACAACTCACACCGAAGCCGAAGCGCTGCTGCTTGAATCCAACCTGATCAAGAAATTAAAGCCGCGCTATAACGTATTGCTCCGAGACGACAAGTCATTCCCCTATATCTTGATCACGGACGAGCATGATTTTGCGCAAGTGGTCAAACATCGTGGCGGTCGGGGAGAACCGGGCCAATATTTTGGCCCATTCGCGTCCGCGGGAGCGGTTAACCGCACTATCACGACCCTGCAGCGCGCCTTTTTATTGCGCAACTGCTCCGACCATATTTTTGCAACGCGTACGCGGCCCTGCCTGCAATATCAGATTAAGCGTTGTTCCGCGCCATGTGTGGGCAAGATCGATCAAACAGATTACGCGGCGCTGGTGGATCAGGCGAACGAGTTTCTCTCCGGTCATTCGCACCAAATTCAAGAAACTCTTGGAGAGCGGATGCAGGCCGCGAGCGAAGCGCTTGAATATGAGCGCGCGGCACAAATTCGGGATCGTATTCGTGCCCTGACCCAGGTACAGGCTCATCAGGACATAAACGTTCCAGGTATCGAAGATGCCGATATTATTGCCGTTCATCAGGATAGCGGACAATGCTGTATCCAAGTGTTCTTTTTCAGAGGCGGCTGTAATTACGGCAATCGGGCCTATTTTCCCAGCCATGATCGCCATGCAGAGCCTGAAGAGGTACTGGCCGCTTTCCTGGGTCAATTCTATGAACGCGGAGCAGCGCCAAAACTAATTTTGTTGAGCGAGCCTGTGCCGGAGCAGGATTTGATTGCCGAGGCTTTGTCCCTAAGAACCGGCCACAAGGTGAGTATTGCCTCTGCGAGGCGCGGAGCGCGGCGCAAACTGGTAGAACATGCTCGTGCCAATGCTCGCGATGCTTTGGCCCGCCGTTTGGCGGAAAGTGCTTCCCAGCGACGTCTGCTCGACGGATTGACCGAAAAGCTCGGCCTCGATGCTCCACCGGACCGAATAGAGATTTACGATAACAGTCATATTCAAGGCGAGAATGCCGTCGGCGGTATGGTTGTTTCGGGTCCCGAAGGTTTCGTCAAAAATGCCTATCGAAAGTTCAATATCCGTTCCGAAGCTGCTGCTAAGAGCCGAACGGAAAGCAGTCGCGGTGGTGATGACTACGAAATGATGCGAGAGGTGCTTACGCGGCGGTTTTCGCGCGCACTCAAGGAAGACCCCGATCGCAGCTCGGGTCAATGGCCCGACCTGGTGATCCTCGATGGTGGTAAAGGGCAGCTATCCGTGGCTAAGGAAGTTTTCGCTGAACTCGGTATCGACGATGTTGCCCTGCTTGCGGTGTCCAAAGGACCGGATCGCGATGCTGGACGCGAGCAGTTTCACATGACCGATCGGCCGAGTTTTATCCTTCCGCCACGCGATCCGGTGTTGCACTACCTCCAACGGCTGCGTGATGAAGCGCATCGCTTTGCCATCGGTTCGCACCGGGCGCGGCGCAAGAAAGCGATCGTTACGTCGCCACTGGATGAGATCGCAGGTGTCGGCGCAAAACGCAAAAAGGCTCTGCTGATGCGTTTCGGTTCGGCTAAGGGGGTTTCAGAAGCGGGACTGGCCGATCTCGAAGCGGTGGATGGCATCAGCGCCAATGTGGCGAAGAAAATCTATGGTCATTTCCACGGTGACAGTTAAGTTGGCGGATAGCCGGAGCCCGCATCAATGCTGACCAATCTTGCAAATCTGCTGACTGTTTCGCGAATACTGGTCATCGTACCGCTGATCGCGCTGCTCTATGCGGAAGGTCATACGGTAAGGTGGGTCGCACTGGCTCTATTTACAGCCGCCTGCCTGACGGATTTTTTCGATGGCTATATCGCGCGGTCGATGAATCAGATTTCGAACTTCGGCCGTTTTCTCGACCCTGTCGCCGATAAGCTGCTCGTTGCCGCTGTCGCCTTCATGCTCGTCGCCGATGGCCGCATCAACGGGCTCGTGGTTTTGCCCGCGCTGGTGATCATGATGCGTGAAATTCTGGTGTCCGGACTGCGCGAATATCTCGCCGATCTCAAGGTGCGGTTGCCCGTATCGAGTCTGGCAAAATGGAAAACCTTGATCCAAATGATCGCGCTTGGTCATTTGATCATTCACGACGCCGGCCCTGTTGCCTATCCGACGATCATGATCGGCGAAGTTGGTATTTGGGCCGCGGCTGTCCTGACCTTGATCACCGGCTATGACTATTTGAGCGCGTCTCGCCGTCATCTGACCGATGACATGCCGTCGGAAAACGGTAAGGACGGATAGCGGGCGATGAAGCTGCTGTATTTTGCATGGATTCGACAGCAAACCGGACTTGGCGAAGAAGAAGTCGATGTGCCGGAGACCGTCGCTGACGTTGCCGGGTTGATCAAATGGTTAAGAAGCCGGGGCCCCCAATTCGCAGCGGCGTTGGAAGATGTTTCGACGATTAGAATCGCTGTTAATCAGCAATTCGCCGAAATGGACACTCCGGTCGCAGATGGCGATGAAGTGGCGTTGTTTCCGCCGATGACCGGAGGATGAAATGAGTGTGCGAGTACAAACCGAAGATTTCGATGTTGGCGCAGAACTCGCGGCACTTACGGACGGTCGGCACGATATCGGCGGGCTCGTAAGCTTTACGGGGTTAGTCCGCGACCTCGGTGGGGAACAAGCTGTCCAAGCGATGACCTTGGAGCACTATCCCGGCATGACCGAAAAAATGCTGAGCGAAATTGAGGCGGAAGCGTGCAATCGTTGGCCTATTACCGCGAGCGTTATCGTCCACCGCTACGGCCGATTGACGCCGGGCGACCGCATTGTGTTGGTGGCGACGGCGAGCGCGCACCGGCGGGCTGCGTTCGAAGCGTGCGAATTCCTGGTCGATTGGCTAAAGACCAAGGCGCCGTTCTGGAAGCTCGAAGAGGGGGATGAGGGTGCCGAGTGGGTCGCAGCTCGTGCCGAAGACGATGCGGCAGCGGAGCGGTGGTCGGCAAAATCGAAATAAAACGCTACGCGGCGTTCAGTGTCGCAGGTACTTCGAGCCGGACTTCCTTGTCGTAATCCTCTAACAGATTACGGGTGATCTCGCCCGGAGTGAAGGTGAGGTCGCCGATTTCCCGCACCGGTGTCACCTCGACTGCGGTACCCGAAATGAATACCTCGCTGGCATCAGCCAGCTCTTCCGGTTTGATATGACGTTCGATGATTTCGTAACCGCGTTTCTTTGCAAGGGCGATTACGGTGCGGCGCGTGATCCCATCAAGAAAGCAATCCGGTGTCGGCGTGTGCAGTTTTCCGTCGATCACAAGGAAAATATTTGCGCCCGTCGCTTCGGCGATATAGCCCCGATAATCGAGCATCAGTGCGTCATTATATCCATTCGCCTCGGCCGAATGCTTCGATAGGGTACAAATCATGTAGAGGCCGGTTGCCTTGGTGTCCGCTGGGATTGTCGCCGGATCCGGTCTTTTCCACTCGGACCATTGCATACGAATGCCTTCCATGCGCGCTTCCGGCGTAAAATACGCAGGCCACTCCCAGACCGCGACGGCGGTGTGAATCTTTGTGGTTTGCGCAGACACGCCCATCAATTCCGAGCCACGCCAAGCGATCGGCCGTACATATCCGTCCTTGATCCCAAGGTCGGCAACCACCGCGTTGCAGGCGTCGTCAATCTCGGCGACCGAATAGGGAATAACCATGTCTAGGCGTTGGGCACTGTGAAACAAACGCTCGGTATGTTCCGTCAGTTTAAAAATCCGCCCGTCATAGACACGCTCGCCTTCGAAAACCGCAGAAGCGTAGTGCAGCGCGTGCGATAGCACGTGCAATTGCGCGTCCTGCCACGGCACCATTTCGCCGTCATACCAAATTCGTCCCGGGCGGTCGTCGAAAGGCTGATCGAAGGCCATTGGTGTTCTCCCTTACGCTCCTTTGTGGAGCGTTTCGTCTCGCCTCTGTGGCGCCTGAGGCGCCAAGTGGAGCGCACTATACGCAGATAGGTATTTTTAACAATATCTTAAGCCATTTCGGTTGCAGATGCCCGCAGGAATACGATTTTACGCTATTCCACCGGACCGGCGGCAAAATGGTATAGTTCGGAGAATGGAAAGCGAACCCGCCCACATACTCGTCGTCGATGACGACACACGTCTCAGGGATCTTTTGAAGCAATTCTTGAGCGACAACGGCTATCGGGTGACGACGGCGGAATCCGCTGAGGCGGCGAAAGACTATCAGCGTTCGATGGCATTCGATCTGATCGTGCTCGATCGCATGATGCCTGGTCAGGATGGTCTCAGTTTTGCGCGCGAACTCCGCGATCTCCAGCCGGTTCCGATACTGATGCTGACGGCAATGGGCGAGGTCAAGGACCGCATCGACGGCCTCGAGGTTGGCGTCGACGATTATCTTCCGAAACCATTCGAGCCGAGGGAATTGCTGCTCCGGCTGCAAACGATCCTGCGCAGAGCACAGCCTACAGGCGAAACAGCCGATGCTCCGGCGCCGTCGGAGGTCACGCTTGGCGACTTTTGCTTCGAACCCGAACGCGCTTTACTTACTGGTGCCGACGGTGTGGTAAAATTGACGTCGGCTGAGGCCAGCTTGCTCAAAGCGCTGGCGTTGCGGCCGGGCGAGGTCATGAGCCGAATCCAATTAACCGAAGAGTGTGACATCGAAGGCGGCGAGCGCAGTGTCGATGTTCAGGTCACCCGTCTAAGGCGTAAGGTCGAACCCGATCCCAAGACACCTCGGTACCTACAGACCGTGCGTGGGCGCGGCTACGTATTGAGGCCGGATTAAACTATGAGCACGATGCCCTTCGTCCATCGCCTCCGCCAGGTTAGGCCGTTTTTCTTCCTGAAGCGTTTCTTGCCGAAAACACTACTCGGCCGTTCGTTGATGATCATTGTCACTCCGCTGATCATTCTGCAGGTGGTCTCTACAATCATCTTTTTCGATCGGCATTGGGAAACCGTAACCAGGCGACTGACCAGCGCCATCGCCGGAGAAATCGGCTTCGTGATCGAGGAACTCGACTGGAATCCGCAAGGTCGGGCGAAAGACAATATGTTCCGTCAGTCGCGCCGTCATTTCCTGCTCAAGATGGCCTTTCTGAAAGGCGCAAAATTACCGGAAATCGAACAGAGCTATGGCGGAATTCTCGATAGATCGCTGGCCAAACAGCTGACCGAGCGTGTTCATTTGCCGTTTCTAATCGATACTTCGTCCTTTAAGGAGCGGGTGGTGATCGATTTGCAATTGCCGACCGGCGTGCTGTCGGTGACCGCCCCCGGCGAGCGGCTTTTCAGCGATACCACCTATATCTTTATCCTTTGGATGGTTGGAACCTCGATCATCCTGCTCGCGGTGGCGGCAATATTTATGCGTAATCAGGTGAAGCCGATACGGCGATTGGCGGCCGCAGCGGATGAATTCGGCAAGGGGCGCGAGTTGAGCGGTGATATCCATATCGCCGGCGCGACCGAAGTACGCCAGGCGGGTATCGCCTTCAATTTGATGCGCGGCCGTTTGCGCCGGCAAATGCGCCAACGCACCGATATGCTGTCCGGTGTGAGTCACGATCTACGCACGCCGTTGACGCGCATGAAATTACAGCTCGAATTGATGGAAGGACAAAGCGGTACAGAGGATCTGAAGTCCGATATCACCGAGATGGAGCGTATGATCGAAGGTTACCTTGCCTTCGCGCGTGGCGAGGGCGACGAAGCCGCAGAATCGACGGAAATTTCCGCTTTCGTAGAGACAGTGGTTTCAGATTGGAAGCGCAACGGCACCGCCATCGATTGCCATGTGGAGGGACAGTTCGATTTGCCGGTCAAACGCGAAGCTCTGAGGCGTTGTCTCAATAATCTTATCGCCAACGCGAGCCGTTATGGCGACCATATTTGGGTTCGCGCCGGCAAACGCCAAGGTGCGATCGAAATCACCGTTGACGACGACGGTCCGGGAATCCCGGAAGCGGACCGGGAAGACGTGTTCCGCCCGTTTCATCGGCTCGATCAGTCGCGTAATCCGGAAACCGGCGGTACCGGGCTCGGCCTTGCCATTACACAAGACATCGTGCGCGGACATGGTGGTGATATCCATTTGACCGAGTCTCCCCAAGGGGGGCTCAGAGCACGCATTCGTTTGCCACAATAAGAATTGAGTCAGGAATCTGTTTGGAAGTCGGGCTCGGGTGTCCGCATGAACGCCGCCGGCCGACGTGGACCCAGTTTCGGGACGCCATTTAGTAGCCTCTCGCCACGCCGCAAATTACGGTCCAACGCCGCCATCGTTTGACTAAGGTCGGGGTTCTCATCGGTCAGCCAGACACGTGCAGTAGCGGCCCATACGGCCAATAACCCATGGGCATGGGCAATACCCATCAGACCGCGGGTGGATTCACCGGCAGCATTCAGCATTTTCGTCATCGACAACGCAGCCGTGGGGCCGTTGGCCAGCAAACTTAATGGATCGCGCGGCAGATCGCGGGCGATACGCACCAATGCCGGCTTATAGGGTTGCATTGCTTCGAATCGCAGCATCAGCATTTCGAAAATTCGGTCGCGGGGACTATCGAACTCGTCGAATGGAGAATCCTCGGCCAACACGATCGCGTCGATATGACGCTCGAAGGCGCTCAGGATCAGCGCTTTGGCCGGATAGTGCGCGCGAATTGCAGACTCGCTCAGGGTGGTTTCCGTCGCCACTTCGGTAGCCACGTCGTCCATTGAAAAGCCGGTCCAGCCACGCTCAATCGCAAGCGCAAATGCGCTCTCGATGACGATCTGATCTAAATTCTCCGGTACGCTCATGACCGAAGTGTAGCGCGCCGGGGCCCTGAGAACCAGATGACTGGGTTGAATTAGCCCGCCAATTCCCGGCTGCGTCGCGTTGCTGCAGCTACTGCGCGTGTCATCAATTGCTGCAGTCCGTCGTCCTTGGCCATCAAGACCTGTAACGCTTCGAATGTGGTGCCGGCCGGGCTGGTAACGTTTTCGCGGAGCTGTGCCGGGCCGTCGTCGCTGGCAGCGGCAAGGGCACCGGCCCCGGCGACGGTTTGAAGCGCAAGCCTTTGCGCCAGTTCCTCCGGTAATCCGGCTTCAATGCCGGCCTCGGCAAGGCATTCGATCAACAAAAATACGTATGCCGGACCGCTTCCGGAGACAGCGGTTACCGGATCGAGCAATGCTTCGTCGGAAACGAGCGCCGCTTCACCGACCGCCTCAAGCAAAATCTTGGCTAACGCCCCCTGCGCTTCAGTGGCTTGGGCGTTGGGGCAGGCGACTGTGATGCCTTTGCCGATCGCTGCCGGGGTGTTCGGCATTGCGCGGACGATCGCCGCATCGGTGCCGAGGATTTTTTCAAAAAATTTTATCGTGGTTCCTGCGGCAATTGACAGGAACAATGTGTCCGAACTGGAGAAGCGCCTGTAGTCGGGCACGATATCCGCCATCATCTGTGGCTTAACCGCAAAAACGACCACTTCAGGATCAAAGTCGTCGGCGATCTCTGCCGCGTCGCCGTGGAGGCTCAAAGCTTCATTATCGGTAAATTGATCGGCACCCATGGGCNCGACGATCGCCGCGCCAGCACTCAACACATTTTGGTCGACCCAACCGGATAACATGGCCGAGCCCATCTTGCCGCACCCCACCAGAAGTAGGGGTCGTTGTAGTGACGTCGTCATGGTCTATCTCTAATTCGTGGGGTTTAGGCTTCGCCCATTGTTTCCAACATCGCGGACGCTATTGCGTCTTGCGGTGTGCGACCGGCCCAAACGACAAATTGTAATGCTGGGTAGAACCGCTCGCACTCCATTAGTGCGATATCGACAAGGTCTTCCAATTGCTCGATGGAGATCGAGTTGCGACCGCGCGCAAGCAGCGTATAGCGATACATGGGAAGGCCATCTTCCGAACCTACCTCGAAATGCCCGAGCCATAATTTCTCGTTCACCAATCCAGTTAGCTCGACGACGGATAGGCGCTTTTCTTCGATGACCCGGGCGTCAAATACACAGGTGAAATAAAGGGCGTTCAAATCCTCGCGCCAGACGAAAAATAGTCGGTAATCACACCAACGTCCGCTGGCTTCGACTACCAGTTCGTCTTCGCTGGATCGATCAAACGGCCATTCATTGGCCATTACCAATTCTTCTAGTAAATCCAACGGATTGAAGCCATGCTCAGCGAATTCTTCGGAAATTAACGACATGCGCCTTGGATCCTCATTTTCACACTTCCCGAATCGCTCCTGTTCGCAAGAACCTCAAGGTCCTCGATCAAACACCAACGATGCATGGATAAGTGCGAATTTCCCCACATATTGCGTGTATGCACTGCACACAACACAAAACCTAGAGTGCCCTAACTGAGTCACTCAGTGCAAGCATAGAATTCGCTTTTGGGAAAATAGACGGGGATAAAGCCTATTTGGAGGTAGGCTTGACGCTTTTCGACGTGCGTTTACGGGGCTTGGCGGCACTTTTTTTCGGACCCGCCTTTTTTAGCGCCGCTTCCAATTCGGCGACCCGAATTTCCAGATTTTCCTGTTCTTCTCGGGCTTTTGCGGCCACTGCCTTCACCGCATCGAATTCTTCGCGCGGCACCAGATCCATCTCCGCCAGCATTCTTTCCATACGCTGTTTGATAAGCGTCTCGAATTCGGACCGCATATTCGCGAGTGTGCCGACCGCGCCATTGGCGACACGGGCGAGATCGTCAAAAAATCGATTTTCCGTTTGCATTTTGAATTCCGCGCGTTGTCCTTGGGATTGATATAGGCGATGGAGGCTCTAGGTTCAATCTGGCACCGGGTCCGATGACGATGCTTGCGGGGGTCGCGCCCGCTCGCCTATAAGGAAGTCCCGTCAATTGGGTGCGTTTTCCATGATTTTGATCACCGGCGGTTCCGGTTTTATCGGCTCTAATCTCGTTGCGGCTTTGAGTGACCGCGGCGAAGGACCACTCGTTGTCTGCGATCGAATGGACAGCGCTGATCGAGAGCAAAACCTGGCCAAACACGATGTCGCTGAAATCATTCAGCCGGATAATCTAATAGAGTGGCTCGGGGCTCACGGCAGCAACGTGAAGGCGGTGTTTCATCTCGGCGCGTCGTCGGCGACGACGGAACGCGATTTCGATTATCTCCTGGACAATAATTTTGGTGTGTCGCTGGCGCTTTGGCGTTGGTGCGTGGGGCAGGGTGCGGCTTACATCTACGCCTCGTCAGCGGCGACCTATGGTGATGGAGCCCATGGTTTCGACGACGACAACGACCCAGCCGCACTCGCGTGTTTGCGGCCCCTAAATCCGTATGGATGGTCGAAACAGCTATTCGATCTCCAGGCGGTTTTGATGGCGGAAGCAGGCAATCACCCACCGCAATGGGCCGGCCTCAAGTTTTTCAACGTATTTGGGCCGAACGAATTCCACAAAGGCGCTCAGCAAAGTGTTGCAGTCCAGCTCTATGAGCAGATCGTCGAGTCAGGCGAAGTACGGTTATTCAAATCGCACCATTCGGATTACGAAGACGGCGGACAAATGCGGGACTTCGTCTGGGTCGGAGATTGCGTCGATATAATGCTGTGGCTTTACGATACCCAATCTGTCAGCGGCATATTCAATTGCGGCACCGGCCAGGCACGGAGTTTTCGTGATCTCGCCCATGCCTGCTTCGGGGCGATNGATAGGGAACCCTCGATCGAGTATATCGACACGCCACCGGCAATTCGGGACCAATACCAATATTTCACCGAGGCCAAGATGACGCGATTGCGCGAGGCCGGTTACGACAAGCCCTTTACGTCGCTCGAAGAAGCGGCCGCGCGCTATATACGTGACTTTCTCGCTGCCGAAGACCGGTATCGCTAGGTCATGGGACCCTTCGTTCATCCCGAATTCGACCCGATCGCCTTTTCCATCGGTCCGTTGGCTATTCGTTGGTATGCGCTCGCTTATATCGTGGGGTTGGTTTTCGGCTGGCGCTATTGTTTGCGTCTGACCCGCCGGCCACCTCAAATCGTAAAGGAACTCTACATCGACGATCTTTTCGTCTGGGTTACGCTCGGGGTGCTGATCGGCGGGCGGCTGGGGTTCGTGGTTTTTTACAATCCAGGCTACTACCTCAGTAATCCTCTCGAGATCGTTCAGCCTTGGAAAGGCGGGATGGCTTTTCATGGCGGTTTAGTTGGCGTCATGGTGGCGGTGTACATTTACGGTCGCTTGAAAAAGACCGGCTTCTGGCCGATGGCCGACATGCTCGCAGCGGCAGTGCCAGTGGGGCTTTTTCTCGGTCGCGTCGGAAATTTCGTTAACGGGGAGTTGTGGGGTCGGGTCACTGATGTGCCCTGGGGTGTGATATTTCCGCGCGCCGGTCCCGATCCGCGCCATCCGAGCCAACTTTACGAGGCCGGACTCGAGGGGTTGGTGTTGTTCGGCTTACTTGCGTGGTTGATTTTCAGGCGCGACGCGCTGACGCGGCCGGGTCTGGTCGGCGGCACATTTTTGATTGGCTACGGCTGCGCACGGGCGGTGGTGGAAACCGTGCGTGCGGAAACTCATTTTGCCGAGCAACTTCCGCTGGGTCTTACTTTCGGACAACTGCTCTCGGTACCTATGATTCTGCTCGGGATCTATATCGTGCGCCGAGCCATGAACCGGCCTGTTGCCGAAACGCCCGTGACCTCTCAGACCGGAGAACGGGACGATTGAACGCTTTAGCCGATAGCCTAAAGCGGCGGATCGCAGCCGAAGGACCGATTTCCATTGCTGCTTTTATGGCCGAGGCTCTGATGCACCCGGAACATGGCTACTACGCCAAAGCCGATCCGCTCGGTGCCGAAGGCGATTTTACGACAGCACCGGAGATCAGCCAGGTATTCGGCGAGTTGATCGGGCTATGGTGTGCTGAAATGTGGCGCGCGGGCGGTGCGCCATCGAAAATCGCATGGGTCGAACTTGGACCCGGCCGTGGCACCTTAATGGCGGATGCCCTCAGGGCGGCCGCGGTGCTACCGGAGTTTCTCGAAGCAGCCGAAATTCATCTTGTCGAGGCGAGCCCTGCCTTGCGTCGAATACAAGAGCAGACTTTGGCTGAGTTTAAGGTGGCATGGCACGATAGCGTGGCCACACTCCCCGAAATGCCGGCTCTGGTGGTCGCGAACGAGTTTTTCGACGCGTTGCCGATACACCAGTTCCGGTATACCGAGCGCGGTTGGTGCGAGCATTTGGTGGGGGTCGCAAACGACGAATTCGCGCTCGTCGTAAGTCCCGACCCCTCGCCGCGGGCTCGACTGATCGCAGGCCAGGTGACGGAGAATGCAGACATAGGCGACGTTACAGAATTGTGTCCCGCCGCCTTTTCCATAATTGAAACGATCAGTGCCGACATCTGCGCCCATGGCGGGGCGGCGCTTATTGTCGACTATGGCGAAGAAGCGACGCATCCGGTGCCCACCTTGCAGAGCGTGCAGGGGCACGAGCCGCATAATTTTCTCGAAGCGCCCGGTAGTGCCGATATCACCGCTCATCTGGACTTTGGCGCATTGAAACGGGCGGTCACGCGCGGTGCTGAATGTTGGGGGCCGATCACACAAAGGGACTTTCTTCTTGCTCTCGGTTTGGAAGCGCGAGCCGCCCGTCTTTCCGCTTCCGCGACACCTGGGCAGCAGGCTGCGATCGAAAATGCCTGTCATCGCTTGATTGCCGAGAATGAAATGGGCACCTTGTTTAAGGCCTTGGCAATCACCGCTGGTGGCGGGCCAGTCCCGCCGGCGTTTTAGAGATGGGTTTATTCCATGAGTGACGTAACTTTGCCGGTCCTGACCGATTCAGAGATCGGTGCCGTCGATGGTATCCGACACGGGTTTTTCACGCGGCAAGGCGGTGTCAGCGAAGGAATTTATACATCGTTTAACGTGGGGCATGGCTCTGACGATGACACCGAAAATGTGGCGGAGAATCGGCGCCGGGCCACCGAATATCTTGGGGCTTCGGCTCTGAACAGTGTCTATCAGGTCCACGGAAACACTGTGATAAACGTGCGCGAGGGCTGGGATCGCGAAGCGGCGCCAGAAGCAGATGCGATGATTACCGATCGGGCCGGTATCGCGCTCGGCATTTTGAGCGCCGATTGCGCGCCAATTCTGTTTTGCGATCCGAAAAGCAGAGTAATCGGTGCTGCGCATGCGGGTTGGCGCGGTGCGTTATCCGGTGTTACGGAAGCGACATTGGAGGGAATGATCGCCATGGGCGCGCATAGGCGATCGACTATTGCTGTTATCGGGCCGACGATCGGTCCCGATTCCTATGAGGTGGGTGACGAGTTTCCCGAGCCGTTTTTGCAACAGGATCCCAAAAATCGATTGTTTTTCCGTGCCTCTTCGCGTGAAGGGCATTTTTATTTCGACTTGCCAGGGTACTTAGCTAAGCTGTTGGCAGCGCAAGGGATAGCGCAGGTCCGCTGGATAGGACATGACACGTGCGCCGATGAAGAGCAATTTTTCAGCTACCGGCGTGGTTGCTTGAAAGGCGAGACGGATTATGGCCGGCTGTTATCGGCGATTGTGATCGAAGCGTAAACGATGCCATATTTTCTCCAACTCCTGGTTCTTTGCCTGATTGGTACAGTGGTGTGTTGTGTCTTGCTTTAAACCAGTCCTGCTTCTAATTCTCGCGATTGGCGTTGCGCTCGGTGCGTGCGGGCCGTTACCGCGTCCGTTCAAGCAACAACCGCAAGCGCTCAGCGATGCCTTTCGGCAGCTCGATAATCTCTCTGGCGTCGCAGTCAGGCCTGTCGAGGGCGTGCCGCCGGTTGCAGCAATTGCGCTGACGCGGGCAATGGTCGAGCAATTTCATCGGATTGACATTCCCGCAAGCAGCAATGCCGGCCATCGCTACGGGCATATATTGACCGGCACGGCAAAGGTTGGCGAAACAAACCGCCGATGGCGACGGCTCTGGATCGATTGGAAACTTGCGAACCGGCATGGTCAGCAGATTGGTCGGTTGACCACACTTCACCGGGTGCCTCAAGCGGGCTGGCCGACTTCGGAAAAAGCGGAGAAGACGCTGAAGCCGATGGTCGTCCGGTTTGCTACGCAGTCTGTGCCGCGGATCGCCAAGCTTTTACCTGCCAATAAGCATCACCAAGCTCCGACACTGCTCCCGTCTATCGTCGCCATCGATAAAATCACCGGCGCCCCCGGTGATGGTGCTCGGGTACTACCGATCGCTTTGCGCACTATTTTACGAAAGTCGGGTATGCGCATCGCATTCGAGCCTGCCGAGGCGGATATGGTTTTGAGTGCGAAGATATCTGTAAAACCGGCCACCGAAAAAGCCGATCAGGTCCGCATCGTTTGGGGTTTTCGTGACAGGCAAGGTCAGTTGGTCCGGCAGATGCGTCAGACCAACCGGGTACCCAAAGGTCGTTTGTCGCAACCATGGGGTTCGCTTGCCTATGACATAGCGGTGGCTATGCGAGACAGTATTGGCGCAACCTTGGCATCGCTACCGGCGACATCCCAGCCCGACCTAAAAACGAATACTCCCTCCACGCCAGTATCGGGTTCGACCCGCGCTCCGACTCCGGTCGAGTCGGTTGGCGAGTCGCGACCAGACCCAGCCAAAACGCTTTTGGATCGGCTAGAAAACACGCAGATTTTTGCTCCCCGCAAAAAAGCCGGAAAGTCCCGTCCCGAGCGGCTTTTGGACGCGCTGGAGCAGACCCGGATCGACCTTCCCTGATCCTGCGCTATTGGCGTTTACAGATAAGGTGCGGCTTGTTATAGAGCGCGCGATAGTGGGCTTATCTTTTTGTGACGGTGTGTGCCGGCAACGATCTGGACTTGGGACTTGATTCGGATTCGTAATTTCTCTTTGGATCGATCGTCGGCGGAGCGTAATGAATGAAAATTCTAAGCTGCAACAGCAATCGTCCGCTCGCTGAAGCCATCTCCGCCTATCTTAATGTGCCGCTAACGCAAGCCGATGTGCGCCGATTTTCGGACATGGAGGTATTCGTCGAAATTTTGGAGAATGTGCGTGGCGAGGATGTCTATGTCATCCAGTCGACCAGCTATCCCGCTAACGACAATTTAATGGAGTTGCTGGTCTGCCTTGATGCGTTGCATCGCGCGTCCGCTAACCGAATCACCGCTGTCATTCCTTACTACGGCTATGCCCGCCAGGATCGGAAGACTGGTTCGAGGACGCCGATATCGGCGAAGCTGGTCGCCAATTTGATCACCACAGCCGGCGCACACCGGGTGCTGACCCTTGATTTGCATGCCGGACAGATTCAGGGCTTTTTCGACGTGCCGACGGATAATCTCTTTGGGGCACCGGTGTTCGGTAAGGACATAGAAGAAAAGTTCAGGAAGAACGGCGACGTTACGGTGGTATCGCCGGATGTGGGCGGCGTGATACGGGCCCGGGCCATCGCGCGCCGCGTTGATGCGGATTTGGCAATCATCGACAAACGCCGTGAACGGGCCGGGGTGTCGGAAGTAATGAACATCATCGGCGATGTGGAAGGGAAACGCTGCATCATGGTCGACGATATCGTCGATTCCGCAGGCACACTCTGCAATGCCGCGGTGGCGTTGAAAGACGCGGGGGCCAAGTCGGTCAGTGCTTACGTTACCCATGGCGTGTTGTCCGGTGGCGCAGTCGCTCGCGTCAGTGCATCGCCGCTCGAGGAAATGGTCATCACGGACAGTATCATGGCTACCGAAGCGGTGCGGCTCGCGCAAAATATCCGCCAACTTTCGATTGCGCCGCTGTTAGGTGAGGCAATCCGACGAATTGCCGAGTCCCAATCGGTTTCCTCGCTTTTCGACTAGCGCGGAATTCGCGAAAAAAACGTTGTATTTCGGGCCCGTGAGCCGCTAAAACACGGGCCGCGCCGGCTTTCATCACCCTTGGAGGAGATGCCGGTAGAAAATCATTCGAGGAGACTTCGATATGGCTAGTGCCAACACAATTAGCGCGGAATTGCGCGAACGGGCCGGTAAGGGGGCCGCCCGGGCGACGCGTCGTGCCGGACGCGTACCTGCTGTCATATATGGCGGCAAAAAAGACCCGATTACAATTTCGCTCGACCCTCGTGAGGTCATCAAAGGCGTCGAAGAGGGCGGCTTTTTCTCGACCATCTACGAGATAGATTTGGACGGGTCGACTGAACGGGTTTTGCCGCGCGACATGCAGGTCCACCCGATCAACGATTTGCCGCAACATCTTGATTTTCTGCGTGTCACTGCGGACACAAAGGTGACGGTGGAAGTGCCCGTCAACTTCCTGAACGAGGAAGAAAGCCCGGGTATCAAGCGAGGCGGCGTGTTGAACGTGGTGCGGTATGCCATCGAAGTCATTTGTTCCGCAGAGAATATCCCGACGGGCTTTGATCTCGATCTGACCGGTCTCGATATTGGTGACGGTTTGCATTCGTCGAGCCTGACTTTGCCCGATGGTGTCGAACTGACCATTACCGATCGCGACTTTACCATCGCCTCGGTTGCTGCTCCGACGATCGTCGAGGAAGAGGAAGAAGAAGACGAAGAAGGCGAAGAAGGCGAAGAGGGTGAAGAAGGCGAAGAGGGTGTCGAAGGCGAAGGCGGCGAAGAGGGTGCCGAAGACGCCGAAGGCGCCGAAGAAAAATCCGACGACTAGCCGAGGAAGGCGGAGCGCTCAATGCTGTTGCTCGTGGGGCTTGGAAATCCCGGCCCCAAATACGAACAGAACCGGCACAATATCGGCTTCATGGCGGTGGACGAGATTGTCCGCCGCCATTCCTTTACTGCCCATAAAGCAAAATTTCAGGGTCTGATCGCCGACGGATCCATCGACGGAAACAAGGCCCTGGTGTTGAAACCGACCACGTTCATGAACGATTCCGGCCAATCGGTCGGTGAAGCTATGCGCTTTTATAAGCTGACCCCGGCTGATGTAATCGTCTTCCACGATGAACTGGACCTTGCATTCGGCAAGCTTCGGGTTCGGACCGGCGGCGGTCTAGCGGGACATAACGGACTTAGAAGCATAAATCAGCACATCGGCCCCGATTTTGGTCGGGTAAGAATTGGGATCGGCCATCCTGGTGATAAAGACCGGGTGCACGGCCATGTGCTAAGCGATTTTTCTAAAGCCGAACGGGAAGATGCAACACAGATGGTCGAAGCGATCGGCGAGGCGGCGCCACTCTTGGTCGCCGGTGACGAAGGTGCCTTTATGAGTAAGGTCGCGCTCACGCTCAATCCGCCGGAACATAATCCGAAGCCCGCACCCGCAAATCAGAACCGCGACGAAGAGAGCTGACATGGGATTCAATTGCGGCATTGTGGGTTTGCCGAATGTGGGCAAGTCGACGCTTTTCAACGCGCTTACCAGCACAGCCCAAGCGGAAGCGGCGNACTATCCTTTTTGTACGATCGAACCCAATAGCGGCCGGGTCGCTGTGCCGGACGAGCGCGTCACGACGCTTGGTGAATTGAACGGTTCGGCCAAGGTCATTCCCACATTCCTAGAGATCGTCGATATTGCAGGCTTGGTCAAAGGCGCCTCTCAAGGCGAGGGTCTTGGAAATCAATTTCTTGGCCATATCCGCGAAGTTGACGCCGTTATCGCCATGTTGCGTTGTTTCGAAGGCGGCGATGTCTCGCATGTGGATGGTTCGGTCGATCCGATCCGGGATGCGGACACGGTCGAAACCGAGCTGTTGCTGGCAGACCTGGAAAGTCTCGAACGCCGGATCGAACCGCTGGAGCGCAAGGTCAAAGGCGGCGATCGGGAGGAAAAGGCGCTTTACGATGTGATGGTGCGTGTTTTAGACGCTTTGCGCGATGGAGCGCCGGCGCGCACAGTTGAATGTTCCAGCGAAGAAGCGTCGCTTTTCAAAGAACTGTCGCTGTTGACCGCGAAACCGGTGCTCTATGTTTGCAATGTCGATGAGGAAGATGCGGCGAACGGTAATGTTCATTCGGCCAAGGTTGCCGAGCGTGCTGCGGCGGAGGGATCGCAATCGGTGGTCATTTCAGCCGCCATCGAAGCTGAGATTGCTCAGCTCGAAAATCCCGAGGAAAAGGCGGAGTTTCTCGAGACCCTCGGTCTTGAGGAGACCGGCCTCGCTAAAGTGATCGCCGCCGGTTACCGGTTGCTCGATCTAGTAACCTTTCTCACCACGGGCCCGAAAGAAAGTAGGGCTTGGACCGTGGTCAAAGGCGCCAGCGCACCGGAAGCGGCTGGTGTCATCCACACGGACTTTGAGAAAGGCTTCATATGTGCCGAGACGATTGCTTTCGACGATTTTGTTGCTTGCGGCGGAGAACAAGCCGCGAAAGATGCCGGCAAAATGCGCCAAGAAGGCCGCGACTACACCGTTAATGATGGCGACGTGATGCTGTTTCGATTTAACGTCTGATCTAGGTTAGGCTTTCTTGATCTGGATCGATTTCAGTATTTTCTCGACCGTATCTTCGAACTTCGCGAAATGGTGCAGGCTGTCGCCGGTATAAAAAATCAATTCCAAGGAACCGGCGATTACCCCCGCCGCGACGATTGCTGAGTAGGGTAGGCCCTTCGCGGATACCCAGGTCAGATCAAACCGAAACCCTTGAACGGAACCGAATTTCATTGGCCGCAAATTGGTCGCCTTGATTTGACCCCTTTTGCCGTTGTCGAGCGATGCCACGACGATCTCCATAATCTCGTTCGCGGACATTTTGCTGCTGAACCGCGGTTTCTTTTCGGCAACTTTTCGATTGGACAACAAAATCGGATCGCCATCGCCAATCGATTTCAGAAAACGTATTTGCTGGAGCATGGGACCGTCGATGGTCCAAATTTCAATGCCTTCGCGGTCGGCACGGCGCCAAGCGATTTGTGGTTCGATCGAATAGATTTCGCCGATATCCGTGCGCACTGCTTCGGTCTTTTGGAATGTTTGGCAACCTGCGATCAGTAAGAAGGACAGGAGGATCGTGAGGAATCGTAACATTGTCGGTCCCTTATTTCATCGTTTCCAGATAATGACGGATCATCGCCTTATCTTCCGCCTGTGGTCTCAGTCGAAGATAGTCGGCGAGTGCAGATTTGGCATCCGGCTTATTGCCTTGAGCGCGGTAAATTAACCCTAGTGCGCGGTGTGTTTTTGCTGGCGCATCGTCAAAGGTGAGCGCCAGTTTATATGCTTTGATCGCATTCTCCACATCGCCTTCATCATTGCGTTTCCGGAAAAGTTCACCTTGGAAGTAGTGCAATGAGCCGTTGGCGCCGGATTCCTTTTTCAGCAGATCGAGTAAAACCGTGGTGCGGTCGAATTTCCCGAGACGAAGTTCTTTTTCGAGCCATCTACTTTTATGGCGATCGATCGCCTTGATGAATGGTTTTTTGTTGACTGTCGGTTTGGATTTAGCCGGTGGCAACGCCGCCGCAAGTTGCGTCAGTTTTTCCTTGCGCTCGCCTTCGTCCGGGTGCGTTGCAAAAAAACTTCGACCGCTATCGTTTTCCGCCATAGCGTCTTTTTCAGCGATCAAATTGCTCCAAACCTTCGACGCTTGGTCTGGCGCATAGCCGGCTTTTGCCAGCATTTCCAGTCCAAGCCGATCGGCTTCGCGCTCGTTTTCTCGGTTGTTGGCAAAAATTCCACCGACCACTGCCGCATTCACGACAGGGCTCGCCGAACCGAAGCCGCTCGCGCCCAATGCCAGACCCACGATCATCATGAACCCGGCGGATTCCTTGACGGTTTGCCAACGCTGCAAAGTGTGTCGACGAATATAGTGCGCCATCTCATGTCCGAGCACATAGGCGAGTTGCGCTTCATTTTGCGTTCTCAGCATTAGGCCGCTTTGCACGATCATCATGCCGTTTGGCGTCATAGAAGCGTTGAATCCGGCCCTCTCGACAATATAGACCCGAATTTGCGGGCAATGCTCAGCTGACAATCGGCAAATAATTCCATGCAAATACCGGTGAAGCTCTGGATCACGGATTAGATTTCCCTGGCGTTGGACGCGCTGCTCCATCCGATCCGCTTGCAGCCATAGGCCGGCTTCGGTCGATTGAATGTTGGGGCGTTCGCCGGGTTTGAGGTCAGTCAGTTTGGCCGTCTGGCACGCGGCGACCAAAAAAGACCCGGCAAGGACGCCTATCTTTAGGAGTCGTCTTGTTGCTGTGTCCATAATGGAAATTCCGCTAGTAGCGTGCGGACGGCACTGATTGCGCCGCTGGGTTCCCGCAGATCGCCGAATCCCTTTGCGAATACGTTGAACCAAATGACTTCACCGGTTTTGAGATCAACCAGCGAGGCAAGGCCGGCTTGGTTGGCGCCCCTGACGCTGATGCCAACAAGAGCGCCCAATGCCATTACTGCACGGCGTCCAGCGCTCGAAAAGCTATCGGTCATGGTAACGAACAGCGCGTAGTCTGCTCGATTTTTCGAGTTCAGTGACTGTGCACTGGTGCCGACCGAATAGTCCAATTCGTCTTTGAGTCCGAGATGACGGCCCGAATAATTCGCCAGAAGAATCGTTTGTGCGATAACGTCTTGTAGGGCGATCACTTGACGCTGACGTTCTGCGCCGGCGTCGTCGGGATCCGGTGTCTTGTATACAACGAATTTGGATTTGTTTTCGGTCAAAACGCTTTCAAGCGCGCGGTCGACATTTTCCTTGCCGCGCTGAGTCCATGCAGCCTGCGGCTCCTTTAAACCGCCCGCGGTTAACTCATAAAGGGTCACTTCGGACGGCATCACCAGGACGCGCGGCGGACCTTTGGTCGCGACAATCTCCTTTTTGGTTTGAAGCGGTCCGTGTTGGCAGGCGGAAACAATAAACACCAGTCCAAACAGAAATTTTGGCGACCGGAAAATGGCCAAAGCATTAAAGACAGCATCTTTAGGAGTCATATTCCTGCCCCGTATCCCCTTTTAAGTGATCTTCTCTTGATTGAAGCGCATTATAGCACCTGTAATTCGGGCTCAGGTAGATAAAAGGGTGCAAGTTTGCGAGGGGTTCCGAAAATCAAGGCAAGAAGTTGCGGTATGCATGGCCCGTATCGCGAGCCATTCTTGCACTACAGGGCGAATCCTGAATATGGTGTCCGAGGAATTGGGAGGAGCAGCTGAATGGGCGAAAACATCACCATTACGGCGTCGGACGACTTTACTTTCGATGCTTATCTAGCGCGGCCGGACGGTTCGGCCAAAGGTGGCCTGGTGGTCATTCAGGAAATTTTCGGTGTCAATCAGCATATGCGCGAAGTTTGCGACGGTTATGCGGCGGATGGCTATGTCGCGGTTTCGCCCGCGCTTTTCGATCGCTACGAAAAGAATATCGAGCTCGGCTACGAGAGCGAAGACGTAACGCGGGGCCGGGAAATCCGCAGCGAGGTGGGCTGGGACGACCCGGTCGTCGATATGGCGGCCGCCGTGCAGTTCGCTGCGATGGGCGGAAAGGTGGGCACGGTAGGTTATTGCTGGGGCGGCTCGTTGTCGTTCCTCTGTGCAACCCGAATTGACGGTGTCGCCGCGTCGATCTGCTACTACGGCGGCCAGGTCGCGGATTTCAAAGGTGAGACGGCCAATGCCGCGCTGATGATGCATTTCGGCGCCGCCGATGCCTCCATTCCACCGGATGCCATAGAAGCGATCCGAGCTGCGCAGCCGGCGGCAGCGATCCACGTTTATGACGAAGCATTACACGGGTTCAATTGCGATCATCGTGGCGCCTATCACGAGGCGCATGCGGCCACGGCGCGGGTACGCACGCTCGAGTTCCTCGAAAAGGAGGTAGCTGGATGATTTCCAAGGGCGTCAAACAATTGGTCCAGGAGGCGAATGCGACCGTAGAACCCGTGCCCGCCGATGGGGCGGATAAATTGATCGAGGATGAGAGCATTCAACTCGTCGATATTCGTGATGTGCGTGAGCTCGAACGCGATGGGCTCATCCCCGGCGCCTTCCACGCGCCGCGCGGCATGCTGGAGTTCTGGGTCGATCCGGACAGCCCTTATCACAAGGAGATTTTTGCCAGCGGTAAGAAATTTGTTTTTTATTGCGCGAGTGCCTGGCGCTCGGCCTTGGCGACCAAGGCAGTGCAGGAAATGGGGTTGAGTCCGGTCGCCCATCTCGAAGGCGGTTTCGGAAAATGGAAAGAGAACGGCTATCCCATCGGCGAGCGGAAAAAGAAATAGATCCGCTAATTAGCGCTAAATCCTAAAGAACCCGACCGGCAACCGTTGTTAGTTTCTTTGCCAAATTCGGATCGCGCGCCTCGGGCGCGGTGATCAACGCATTGTCGAGCGCGGTATGGCAACCGGCAGCACATAATTGTGAGCGCTGGCCAAGCCGTGGGACGACCGCCTTCACCAGGTTCCGCGCCTTGTCCGCATTTTCCATCAAGACTTTGATGATGGCCTCGACGGTGACGTCATCGTGGTCTTCGTGCCAACAATCATAGTCGGTCACCATGGCGACGGTGGCGTAACAAATCTCTGCCTCGCGGGCGAGTTTTGCTTCGGGCATGTTGGTCATGCCGATCACGTCGCAGCCCCAGCTGCGATAGAGTTCGGACTCCGCCCGGGTCGAAAATTGCGGGCCTTCCATTACGAGATAGGTGCCGCCTCGTACGGGTCCGATACCGAGCTCGTTGCCGGCAGCTTCCAGCGCGTCCCCAAGCAAGTGGCAGACCGGATCCGCCAATGAGACATGGGCGACCAGGCCAGTGCCGAAAAAACTTTTGATCCGCGCAAATGTGCGGTCGATGAATTGATCGACGATGACGAAGGTGCCAGGCGGTAAATCCTCACGTAGCGAACCAACCGCGGACAAAGAAAGAATCTCGGTGACACCGAGCTGTTTCATCGCGTCGATATTGGCGCGAAAATTCAATTCCGACGGCGGTATTTTGTGGCCACGACTATGGCGCGGTAAAAAGACGAGTTTTTGTCCATCGAGCCGTCCGGTCATCAGCTCGTCCGAAGGGGCGCCGAACGGGGTATCGACCGATTGCCAGGAAATTTCTTCGAGCCCGTCTAGGTCATAAAGCCCGCTGCCGCCGATGATACCGATCACGGGTGGTGTGGCTGAATAGTCGGCCATTATATCTCCTTGGTTCAGAATCGGATCAAATCATGCCGATTGCGCCGCGTTGCCGCAAATAAAAACCCCCCGGTCGCCAAACGGCAAGACGGGGGGAATTCGTATTCAGGACATGGTGTTTAGTGAACGTCGGCCCATGTACGTTTCTTCATCGCGATCAGGATAGCGAGGAAGGCAAACAGGAACAGCAACACCTTGAAGCCCATTCTTTTGCGCGCTTCGAGATTGGGCTCCGCCGCCCACGCCAAAAAAGCAGTGACGTCGGTTGCCAATTGATTGAGTGTCGGCTTGGTGCCGTCCGCATACTCGACAGAGCCTTCCGACAGTGGCGGTCCCATAGCGATTTGATGGCCGGGGAAGGCAACATTATAGCTCATGCCTTCGTTCATCTTTACGTCTTTAGGCGGCTCTTTGTAGCCGGTCATGAGCGCATAAATGTAATCTGCGCCGTTCGCGCGCGCTTCCACCATCAACGATAAATTGGGCGGATAGGCACCGCCGTTGGCCGCCCGCGCCGCTTGCACGTTCGGGAACGGAGGCGGGAAATAATCATTCGACTTGCCGGGCCGCTTAAAGATTTCACCCTCGTCGTTGGGTTCCGCGTTGGTGACCTCGAAAGTCTTGGCGAAAGCCTGGATTTCTTTCTTCGAGTAACCGAGATCAGAAAGGTTCCGGAAGGCGACATAATTTAGTGCGTGGCATGCGGCACAAACTTCTTTGAAGACCTGTAATCCGCGTTGCAATTGCGCCCGGTCGTAAGTGCCGAAAATGCCCTGCCAGGACCAGTCCTGTTTTTCATAAGTCAATTTTTCCGCTGCCGTCGCCGCGGTGGCGCTGAAGAGAAGGCAGGCGGCCAATGCCGCTTTGAGAGTCTTAAGCTGCATCAGGCCTTCTCCTTCTTAGCGGCTGCGGCGCCAATAGGTGACGATCCGCCGCCGCTAATCACCGGTTTGCTGATCGAGGTGGGTAGCGGTTTCGGTTTCTCGATTTTGCCGAGTATGGGCAGCAGGACCAGGAAATGGCCGAAATAGTAAATCGTCGCCAGGAGGCCGAGTGTCTTGTAGTCGAACCAAGCGATGCCGGGGAATACCGCATCGCTCGGCGATTTTGCCCCGACGATTCCGAGAATTATGCAATCCACAAATAGGACCCAGAAGAAAATTCGGAAAATCGGGCGATAGCGTGCACTCCGTACCTTGGAGGTGTCGAGCCAAGGCAGGACGAACAGGATCATGATCGACGCACCCATGGCGATGACGCCCAACAGCTTCGCTTCCAGGAACAGGATGTCGAAGGTGATCGATCGCAGGATCGCGTAGAACGGCAGGAAATACCATTCGGGTACGATATGCGCCGGCGTCGAAAGCGGGTTGGCTTCGATGTAATTGTCCGGATGGCCCAAATAATTCGGCGCGTAGAAAACGAAGAATGCCCAGAAAATCAGGAATACTCCGAGACCGACGGAATCCTTGGCGGTGAAATAGGGGTTGAACGGCACCGTATCCTGCGGGTCCTTGATGTCGATACCGTCCGGATTGTTGGAGCCGGTGATGTGCAGCGCGATGACGTGAAAGGCGACAACGCCCACAATTACGAAGGGCAGCAGATAGTGCAGCGAGAAGAAGCGATTGAGTGTCGCGTTGTCGATAACGAAATCGCCCCGCAGCCATTCGGTGAGGGTATCGCCGACGATTGGGATGGCGGTGAAGAAGTCGGTGATGACCTGCGCGCCCCAATAGCTCATCTGGCCCCAAGGCAACACATAACCCATGAAGGCGGTGGCCATCATCAACAGCAAGATAACCACGCCCAACATCCAGATCAGCTCGCGGGGCGCCTTGTAGGAGCCGTAATAGAGGCCGCGGAAGATATGGATATAGACGACGATGAAGAACATCGAGGCGCCGTTGGCATGAATGTAGCGGATGAGCCAGCCGTAATTCACGTCGCGCATGATGCGTTCGACGCTGCCGAAGGCGAGCGTCGTGTGCGGCGTATATTGCATCGCCAGCAGGATACCGGTGACGATCATGGTCACCAGTACGATGGTCGCGAGTGCGCCGAAGTTCCAAAAATAATTCAGGTTCTTCGGCATCGGGAATTCGTTGTACTCGGCGTTCATATAGGAGAAGACCGGTAACCGGTCGTCGACCCACTGAACTACCTTATTGTCGAAGTTTTTCTTTTCCATCTCTTCGCGCCTCAACCAATCTTGAGGATTTTGTCAGACACGAATTGATAAGGGGGCACCGGCAAATTTTTAGGCGCCGGGCCTTTGCGGATACGTCCCGACGTGTCGTAATGCGAGCCGTGGCAGGGGCAGTAGAAGCCGCCATATTCGCCGCGGTTCTCGGTCGCTTTTGCACCGGTCGGAATGCAACCGAAATGAGTGCAGTTGGCGCCCACCACCAGCCATTCGGGTTTTTCTTTGTTAACCCGCTCTTTGTCGGATTCCGGGTCTCTTAGCGAGGCAACGTCGACTTTTTCCGCTGCGGAAATTTCATCTTTGGTGCGCCGGCGGACGAAGTAAGGCTTCTTCCGCCATTTCACCAAAATCGCTTGGCCGGGTTGAATGGAACTGACATCAAGCTCTGTCGAAGACAGCGCTTTGACCTCGGCGGATTTGTCCATGCTGAACACCAATGGCCAGCCAAAGGACACAGCACCGACGGCGCCTACAGCGCCCGCGGTAAGTTGCAGAAAGTCCCGACGTCCGTCTCTCTCGGGCTCTTGATCCGACATGGTAGAATCTCTCCCTCAAAATAGATCCACCGTTCGAACGAACAGCACGCATATACTACCCTTTAAGCATACAATGCGGGGCACTGATGCGACAACCTGCCGCATAAATATCGTGGTTTTTGAGGCAGTTCTGTACTCTTTTGGGTGAATTTTAATAAATAGGGACTTTATGCAATGCGCCTTGCCCTTTTTGAGCCCGATATCCCGCAAAATACCGGCACGATTCTGCGCCTGGCGGCCTGTATGGGGGTGGGAGCGGATATCATAGAACCTTGCGGATTTGTGTGGTCGGACCGGCAATTGCGCCGCGCTGGGATGGACTATCTCGACCGGGTCGATTTGATTCGCCACGCGTCGTGGGATGCCTACGAAGAGGCCCGGCAAGGTCGGCTTATTTTGCTGACCACCAAAGGGGACTGCAGCCATGTGAATTTTGCGTTCGAGGAAGGCGATACGCTCTTACTGGGCCGCGAAAGTGCAGGCGTACCCGAAAATGTGCATGCAAGCGCCGACGCCAGAGTTCGGATCGCGATGCGGAACGGCGAGCGCGCCTTGAATGTTGCGCTTGCTGCGGCCATGGTATTGGGCGAAGGGTTGCGCCAGATCAACCATTTTTCGGAACAGGTATGAGCCAGCACAGTGATATCGTGGAGACCCGCAAAGCCAAGGCGACCGCCTGGTTCGAATCTCTGCGTGATGAGATTTGCGCGGCATTTGAGACGCTCGAGGATGCCTACCAAGGCCCACTTTCGGACCAACAGGCGGGGCGTTTCGAACGCACGCCCTGGACACGCGACGAGACCGAAAGCGTTGGATCGGAGAGCGGCAAAATGTCCGGCGGTGGTGAAATGTCGGTACTGCGAGGCCGGGTTTTCGAAAAGGTCGGCGTCAACATCTCCCGAGTTGAGGGCGAATTCTCGGAGCAATTCGCCAAGGAAATACCGGGTGCGGAGAGGGATCCGCATTTTTGGGCGAGTGGCATTTCGTTGGTTGCCCATATGCAGTCGCCGCTGGTTCCGGCGATACATATGAACACCCGCCACATCGTCACCACCAAGGGCTGGTTTGGGGGCGGTTCCGACCTAACGCCGATGGTCCCGGACGACGCGGATGCGGACAGATTTCACGGAGCTTGGAAAAGACTGTGCGACGCCCATGAGGTGGCCGATTACGAGCGTTATAGAGAATGGTGCGATGAGTATTTTTTCCTCAAGCATCGTGACGAACCACGCGGGATCGGTGGAATTTTTTACGATTATTTGGAAAGTGGCGATTGGGACGCAGACTTTGCCTTTACCCAGGATGTGGGCCGGACCTTTCTGGCGGCCTATAGCGAAATAGTGGAACGCCATTTCAATGACCCCTGGACCGAGGAGCAACGCCAGCACCAACTGGAGCGCCGCGGGCGCTACGTGGAATTCAATTTATTGTATGATCGTGGCACGCGGTTCGGTTTGATGACCGGCGGCAATCCCGAGGCCATATTGATGACCTTGCCGCCGGTGGTGCATTGGCCTTAAAACATCGTTTAAATTGAAACGCCCTTTCCAAAAAAGGGTGAAACGGGAGCAGAAGAAATGAAATCAGCATTGCGGTTAATTGCGGCTTTGGCGTTGACGGTGTTGGTCGTTCTGCCGGCTGCGGCGCGAGATCTGAAAATCAACGCATTTTACGGCCTGTTTAAAGGCACCGGCGTATCGGAGAATCGCGACAGCATTTATTTCGGCGTTACCGTTCGCGATTTTGACGTGGCGATCCGGCCCGACGGCCAAGGCTTCACGGTTGAATGGACCACGGTGATCCGTCGTGGCGGTGATCCGAACAAGCCTAAGGTCAAGCGCAAGGGTCAGAAATTTACGTTCCAGCCCACGGCCCAGGGAGGCATTTATCGCTCGCCGGCTTCGGCAGATCCGATGAGCGGCTCGCCTTACGCATGGGCTCGCATCAGCGGCAATACTCTGCATGTTTATCTTTTCACCATTACCGCAAGCGGCGCTTACTCGATGCAGGCCTACGCCCGCACGCTGACACCACTCGGCATGGATTTCATATTTACTCGGTTGCGGGACGGTGAGCCGGTGCGATCGGTAAAGGGAAAGCTGATCAAATACTCGAAATAATCGCCTGTAGTTTTTCCAGGCACTGATTGCGATCCGGCGCGAAGTCGCGCTCGACCCACCATTCCTCGATCTGTTCGAGATGCCGACCGAGATCCGGTCCTGCCTTGAGACCTGCAGCCAGACCGTCCTTTCCACTCAGCGGGAATTCCGGTTGCGTCCAATTGTGAATTCTATCGAGCGTGGTCGAGGCATCGTCCGGCAGGCCTCGTTCGGCCCAAGCCAATAACAGTCGGTCGCGCACCGATCCGGTGCCGAACCTATAAAGTGCGCGGGGCAAATCTTCATCGGGTACGGGCGTTTCCGAGAACGCCAATAATCGGTCTCGAAGCGCGTTGGGAAATTTGAGTCGTTGGGCCAATCCAAGGACCTTGTCGGGCTCGGACGTGACCAACGCGGCAAGCCGCAGACCCGCATCAGGAGAATTGTCGTCGTTTTTCGCGAGGAGGGATATTTCGATGTTGAGCAATGCCTCGAGCCGCTCGAAATTCTCCGCCTCCTCCAGGCAGTGATGGAAGATTCCATCCTCATGCATAAGCGTCAGCGTTTCGATTGGATTGGGCGCGGCAAGTAAATTCAGTAGCTCTTGGCTAATGCGTTCGCCGGAGAGACCCGGCAACAATGGTGCCAATTTTTGGCAGGCGGACCGCGCTTCCTCATCTGCGGGTGCAGCGCCGTAATAGGCATAAAACCGGTAAAATCGCAGGAGCCGTAGCACGTCTTCCTTGATCCGGGTTTCCGCATCGCCGACGAAACGAATTCGGCCCGCCATTGCATCGTCGTAGCCGCTGGCGGTGTCATACAGCGTGCCGTCCGCCGTCAGCGACAAGGTATTCATGGTGAAATCGCGTCGCATGGCATCTTCGTGCCAGTCATCGGTGAAGCCGACCACGGCATGGCGGCCATCGGTTTTCAGGTCGCGCCGGAGTGTAGTGATTTCGTAAGTTTTCTTGCCGAAAATCGCGGTCACGGTACCGTGGCGCAGTCCGGTCGGGACCGCCTTGATTTCGGCTCGGCCAAGTAAATCGAGCACAACCTCCGGGATCGCCGAGGTCGCAATGTCTATATCCTTGATCGGTCGTTCCAAGACCGCATCGCGAACGCAACCGCCGATAAATCTCGCCTCGGCCCCGTCGGATGTGAGCGCCTTCATCACCGCTTCGGTTTCAGGAGCGGTCATCCAATCCTGGAGGAGGCGGGCCGCAGGCATCGCCTATTTTGCGTAGTGGCCGGGAACGATCTTGCCGTCTTTATATTGCGGGGCCACATATTGGCCCTGCTCGCTGGCTTCATTGAATACGAGCGGCACGGTCACGAGAGTAACGACAACAAGAGCACAGCCACCGATACCGAGCCAGAGCCAAGGTGCATCACGAATACTTTCGGGACCGGGTGCTTCTGTCCCGTGTTTCTCCGCATGACGCCGCGCCATCCAGACCCAAAAAAAATAGATCACTGTCGGCAGCAGCAGCGGCAGTACAATAGTGATTAATTGTCTAATCATCGTTCGACCAAAAGTTCCGATAGGTTAACCAACATACCGGCGGTGGCGCCCCAAATGAAGCGCTCGCCGTATTCCATGGCATAAAAATGACGTGTGTTCCCGTCCACTTGTTTGCTCATCCGTTGATGGTTTGACGGGTCCATTAGAAATTCGAGCGGAACTTCGAAAATATCTGCGACTTCGAAAGGGTCGGGTTTTACGTCGAAAGGCGGGCTAACGATACCGACGATTGGCGTTACTTCGTAGCCGGTGCGGGTCATATATATATCGAGTTTGCCGACAAGTTCGATGCGGTCGCTGGAAAGGCCGATTTCCTCCTTGGTTTCGCGTAACGCCGCTGATTCCCGGTCTGCGTCCTGCCGTTCCACGCGCCCGCCCGGGAAGCTGACCTGACCGGCGTGATCTTTTAAATGGTCGGTTCTTTGGGTCAGCAAAACAGTGATTTCTCGGTCGCGCGGCACCAGAGGCACCAGAACCGCAGCGGGCTTGGTGTTCGCTGGCATTGCCATATGCGGGTTGAGGTCATGATCACCGCGCGACATGCGTTCCGAACGCGCCATTCCTGAACCCCAACGGCCAATTTCGTAATTGGCCAAACGTTCGACGATGAGATCGCGTGTCAGCATTGCTTAAGCGGCACCCAATTCAAAAAAATGCCCGGCACTCCAAACGCCGAGGGTCGTTTTGCCGTTTATGTCGAATTCCTCGGCAATTTCAACAAGTTGATAGAACTGCGGCCGCAAAATAAGCGCCTCCAGCTCGTCCCGCACTAAAATATAAGGTGACGGTTCGCCGGTTTCCAAATCTTCCGAAACACGGATGGGGTGTGAAGCGTCAGCGACGACCAGGTGATCCAAATTTGTCCGAAACGTAAGGGTTTGGTCTCGACCATGGCCGTCTACGATGATTTCCACGGCGGTAAATGGCGCGTCGTCGACTGAAATCTCGCCTTTTTCGACCGGTGTAATCAGAAAATATCGACCGTCCTTACTGCGGCGCAACACGGTTGAAAACAGTTTGCACATATTCTTGCGCCGAATCGGCCCGCCTTGGTGGTACCAGGTACCGTCTCTGCCGATACGAATGTCGAAAGTTGCACAGTCATCGGGACTAAAATCCCATTTTGGCGCTGTCCCAGGCGCTTTATCGGCGCCAATCCGCTCGCTCAACGCCTCAAGATTAATTGATGTGGAATCTTGCTTGGCCATTGATACGACATAGCATCATAATAACTGGGATTTAAAGCCGATCAGTAGGGAGCGCAGTTTATGGCAAGCACGAATATCGAGTCGGATGCAGGTAGCGACAAAGAGATCGCTCGCCGTGTCGAGGAGTTGGGCTCAAAACTCAAAAATATGCGAGCTGCCGTGGGCGACGTTATTTTTGGCCAGGATCATGTCATTGAGCTGAGCCTGATTACGCTCCTCTCCGGTGGTCATGCGCTTTTGATCGGCGTGCCTGGTCTCGCCAAAACGCGCTTGGTGGAGACCTTGGGGCGAGTGTTGGGCTTGGAGGATAAGCGCGTTCAATTCACGCCCGATTTGATGCCTGCCGACATTATCGGTTCGGAAGTTCTCGAAGAAGGAGAGTCCGGCCGGCGTAGCTTCCGTTTCATCGAAGGTCCGGTGTTTTGTCAGCTATTGATGGCGGATGAAATCAACCGTGCAAGTCCGCGAACCCAGTCTGCGCTGCTCCAGGCGATGCAGGAAGGCCGAGTATCCGTGGCCGGCGAGTATCATGATTTGCCGCAACCGTTTCATGTGCTGGCAACGCAAAACCCACTTGAACAGGAAGGCACCTATCCGTTGCCAGAGGCGCAGCTCGACCGTTTCTTGTTGCAAGTAGACGTCGGGTATCCGGACGGCGATGCCGAACGTCGGATGGTCATCGAGACCACCGGAGTGGAACAGCAGGAACCGGAAACGGTCTTTTCCGGGAAGGAGCTGATGGAAGCGCAACAACTGGTGCGCCAGGTTCCTGTCGGCGAGGCGGTGGTCGAAGCAATTCTCAGTCTGGTTCGGAATGGGCGCCCGGAAAGCAGCGATATCTCCGAGGTCATCAGCCATGTCGCATGGGGCCCCGGACCGCGTGCAAGCCAATCCTTGATGCTTGCCTGTCGGGCGAAGGCCTTGCTTGAGGGACGGTTTGCGCCGTCGGTGGACGATGTGACCGCGCTGGCGGCACCGGTGTTGCAGCACCGGATGGCGCTTAATTTTGCGGCTCGCGCCGAAGGTATCACGGTAGATACCGTGATTAACCGTCTCGTCGACCGGATACACTAGACGACGGTCTGCGCATGCGCTTTTTCACCGACCCCGCTGCGGTTCAACATCAAGCCGAGGAGGCTGCCTCGGTACTTCCGCCATTGCAGGTGGCGGCCGAGCGAGTTGCGACGACGGTGGCGCAAGGGGTGCATGGGCGTCGCCGGGTCGGTCAGGGCGAAACCTTTTGGCAATTCCGGAATTACCAGGAAGGTGATTCGACCAATCGCATCGATTGGCGTCAATCGGCCAAATCGCGTTATGTGTTCGTACGCGAAACCGAATGGGAAGCGGCCCAGAGCGTTTGGCTTTGGCACGATACTTCTCCTTCGATGGATTACGCCTCCGAGAGGGACTTGCCGAGAAAAGGTGAGCGGGCGGCACTTTTGGCGGTCGCACTGGCCGCGTTGCTTATGCGGGGTGGTGAACGGTTCGGTCATCTCGGTGCCGGTCGTTTGCCCATGAGCGGTCGAGCGGCATTCGAGCGGTTTGTCCAAACGGTGGTTCGGGGCGATGACCTTCAACATAGTTTGCCGTCGCCCGAAATGTTGCCCCGTCACGGCCAGGTCGTGCTGTTCAGTGATTTCCTGTCGCCGTTGCCAGATATTGCTGAAACGGTTCTGGGATTCGCGACGCAGAATATTCAAGGATCTTTGGTTCAGGTTATCGACCCGGCCGAGGAAACGTTGCCTTTCAAGGGCCGGGTCGTGTTTTCGGGTATGGAGAACGAAGGAAAGGCCACGATTGGACGTGTCGAAGCTGTGCGCGAGACCTATCACCGCAAATTGGAGGCCCATTGTACGGGCGTCGCCGATATCGCGCACCGGGCCGGCTGGCATTATCAATATCATCGCACCGACAATACGCCCGAGCGCGCGCTCCTGGGCTTATTTGTGGATCTGGCGGCACGTTAGGCGGGTGGCATGCTGAGTATCGGTACCCTTGCATTCGTCTCGCCCTGGCTGTTGTTGGGATTGGTACTGTTACCTTTGCTGTGGTGGTTGCTGAAACTCACGCCACCGGCTCCGAAGAACCAACGGTTTGCCGCCGTCAGATTGCTGTTTGGACTTGAAAATCAGGAAAAGACACCCGCCAGCGCGCCATGGTGGCTGGTTTTAATCCGCCTCGCGGCGATGGCCTTTCTGGTGCTCGGTCTGTCGCAACCTTTGATCAATCCGGACAAGGAATTAACGGGCAGCGGACCGGTGCTTTTGGTGGTTGATAATGGGTGGGCGGCGGCGCGCAACTGGTCGCTGACCGAAGCCAATCTGCGGGGCATCGTCGCTCAGGCGGAACGCGAAGGCAGAAGCGTTGTTCTACTTACCACCGCGCCCAACGAAGCGGGCAAACCCGCGCAGCATTCAGGCGTTTTGCGCGCGGTAGATTTAAAAGCCCTGATCGAAAGGTTGAAGCCGTTTCCGTGGCCCGCTGATCGGAGAGCGGCGTTAGCGGCGTTAAAGGATTTCGATCCAGAAGGCTCGGTCTCGGTGATCTGGATGAGTAACGGACTTCATGACAAACATGTTGCACCCTTGGCGGAACGTTTACAGCGCCTTGGTTCTCTTAGAATTATTGAGCCGAAGCCGTCGCGCCTTCCTTACCGGGTTCTGCCGCCCAAAATCGGCACGTCGGATCTTCGGGTCACTGTGGAACGTGTCGCGACATCGCAGCCGGCGTTGGTCAAGCTTCGCGCGAGTACGACTGAGAACCGGCAAGTGGCTGTTGCCGATGCCGTCTTTCAGGCCAACAAGAATACCGCGACAGCCTCGATAAAAATTCCGGTCGAACTGCGCAACAAGGTGGACCGCCTGGAATTGTTGGGGTCGCATGGCGCTGGCGCGGTTGTTTTGCTGGACAGCCGTTGGCAGCGACGTCCCGTTGGCTTGGCCTCCGTGGTGTTGAGCGATGCCGAGATGTCACTGTTGTCGGACCAATACTACATCCAGCGGGCGTTAGAACCGTTCAGCGATATTCGAACTGGAAAGATCGAACAATTGATAGCACTGGGCCGTGCCGTTATCGCGGTGCCTGACAGTTATCCGATTGCGCCGCGGGAAATTAGAGCTTTGCAAAAATGGGTCGAGAAGGGTGGAATGGTTCTTCGGTTTGCTGGTGCCCGGCTTGCTCGCAGCACGCATGACAAGCTGGTGCCGGTGCCGCTGAGGCGAGGCGGTCGAATTCTCGGCGGAGCGATGCGCTGGTCGAAACCGGCAAATTTGGCATCTTTCGGCCGCAAAAGTCCGTTTTTCGGGCTCACACCAAACCCCGAAATCATCATCAAACGGCAGGTCCTTGCGCAGCCGTCACTCGATCTTGGCGAGAAAACTTGGGCCCGCTTGAGTGATGGGACACCACTGGTGACCGCCGACCGTCGTGGCAAGGGTTGGCTTGTGTTGGTACATACGACCGCCGGAACCCGCTGGTCGACCTTGCCATTGTCAGGATTGTTCGTCGACATGTTACGCCGGATTGTTGCGGTAAGCCGTGGTGTGGCCGGTGACCGGTCCGCCGGCTTGCCGTTGGCGCCTGTCACCTCACTCGACGGATTCGGGAATCTAGTGACCCCGACGCCGGTCGCGCAAGCGATCAAATCGAAAGCATTCGAAAAAACCGCGATCGGACCGATAGCGCCTCCCGGTTATTACGGTGCCGGCGATTATCGCCGCGCCCTCAACCTCTCGCCGAGTTTGAAGCAATTGCAGCGAAAGAAGGATTTGCCGGCTGGCGTTGTTCGCGGCACGTTCAAGACCCAGACGGTATGGGACCTGAAGCCTTGGCTGTTGTTGGCGGCATTGATTCTATTGATTGTTGACGGTGCGGTGTCCCTAGCCATGCGAGGCTTGGCACCGGACATGCGATACGCAGCCCGAAGATTGGCAGGTGCCGCGCGGCGGGTGACACCCGTGGTAGTGGCCGTCGTCATGATCGTAGGTGCTTTCGATTTGCGGGCACAGACTAGCGTTAGCAGCGACGAATTTATCTTAAAGGCGGTAAAAGGGACGCACCTCGCCTATGTGAAGACCGGGGATCCGGAGGTAGATTTGATCAGCCATGCCGGCTTAAGGGGGCTTAGTAATGTCCTTGCCTCGCGGACGGCGGTGGAGCCGGGTGAACCAATCGGGGTCGACGTGGAACGGGATGATCTTTCTTTATTCCCGATGCTCTATTGGCCGGTATCCGTTTCGCAGACGCCGCTGAGCGAACAGGCGATCCAAAAGGTCAACCGCTTCATGGCGACCGGGGGCACGATCCTGTTCGATACACGCGACCGTAACCTTGGCGGCGGCAATACGGCAAACCGGCAAATGTTGCGGGTGCTAGCGCGCGGGTTGAGTTTACCACCTCTGGAGCCGGTGCCCGATGGCCATGTGCTGACCAAATCTTTCTACCTGATGGTGGATTTTCCCGGTCGCTGGGATGGCGGCCTGGTTTGGGTCGAGCGAGGCGGATCGGCGGAGCGCGATCAGGTCTCGCGGGTCATTACCGGCAGTAATAATTGGGCCGCTGCTTGGGCCGTCGACCCGACCGGTCGGCCTCAATTCGCGGTCGTGCCGGGCGGCGAAGCGCAGCGCGAGGTCGCTTTCCGGTTCGGCGTCAACTTGGTGATGTACGTCCTTACGGGCAATTACAAATCCGACCAGGTGCATGCGCGCCATATCCTCGAGCGGGTAGGTGAATGATATGACCTCACTCTCGATCAGTTTTGCGCCCCTGTTGCCGTTGGCAGTGTTGATAATCGCTGGCGTCGCGGCCGGTTTGGTTGTGCTGTGGGGGCTTGTGATGCGGGCGACAGGTGCTTGGTTCCGAGTCCTGGCGGCAGCATTCCTGTTCTTCACCTTGCTCAATCCAGCCGTTGTGCAGGAAGAAAGAGAGCTGCTCAAGGATGTGGCGGCGGTCGTGGTCGACGATACCCCAAGCGCCAATATGGGCGCGCGGCGCGAAGCGATACAAAAAGCTGCAGCCAAGATCGAAAGCCAGATTCGACAAATGAACCGCTCGGTCGAACTGCGCGTCCTACACGTCAGGCAAAATTCGATTTCCGAAGCCGCGGGCGGCAGCAAATTGATTGGCCCACTCCAGCGAGCTCTGAGCGATGTACCGGCAAGACGTGTCGCCGGCGCAATCTTGATTACCGACGGTCAGGTCCATGACATACCGGCGGCACCGGAGAAGGCACTGTTGCCAAAACCCATGCACATCCTTTTAGCCGGCAAGCCCAATGTTCCGGACCGTAGCTTGATCGTCAAATCTGCGCCTTCGTTCGGACTGGTCTCAAAAGAACATGCGATGGTGATCCGTGTTGACGAACGTGGTACCGCAAAAGCAAAGGGCGAGCGCGACGTACGGGTTGTGCTGCGGCGCGACGGCGGCGATGAGGAGGAACGGCTGGTGCCGGTCGGGCGTGATTATCACTTGCCTTTCAAACTTGAACATGCGGGTCCGACCGTGTTCGAGTTAGAGGTTCTCGCCGGCAAACAGGAACTCACTACTGCGAATAACCGGGCGGTGGTGGCGGTCAACGGGGTGCGTGACAGATTGCGGGTTTTACTCGTCTCCGGCGAACCCTATGCAGGCGAGCGGACTTGGCGCAATTTGCTGAAATCCGACCCCTCGGTGGATTTGGTGCATTTCACCATTTTGAGGCCGCCGGAGAAAAACGACGCGACGCCGATCAACGAACTTTCCTTAATAGCTTTTCCTGTGCGTCAGCTATTCAAGGAAAAGCTCGAGCAATTTGATCTGGTGGTGTTCGATCGTTATCGCCGCCGCAGCGTGTTGCCGCGGGTATTTCTCGGTAACATCGTTCGCTATGTACGTAAGGGCGGTGCCTTCATGGTGGCCAATGGCCCAGCTTATGCGACAACCAGCTATAGTCTGCACCATAGTCCGCTTCGCCGGATGTTGCCCGGCAAGCCGGCCGGCCAAGTAATCGAGCGCGGCTTCCGCCCTAAAATCACCAAGATGGGTTTTCGTCATCCTGTTACTGCTGAACTTCCGGGGGGGCCCGAAAGTCGTAATAGCAAGGATGCAGCGTGGGGCCGTTGGTTCCGTTTGGTCGAAATCGATAGGGTACGTGGGCGAACCCTGATGACCGGTATCGAAAACCGGCCATTGCTTATTCTCAACCGTTTCGGCAAAGGGCGAACAGCGCAGCTTTCAAGTGATCAGATATGGCTTTGGGCGCGCGGGTTCGAAGGTGGCGGGCCACAGGCAGAGTTATTGCGGCGTCTGGCGCATTGGTTGATGAAGGAGCCGGCGCTGGAGGAAGACTCGCTCACCGCGTCCGTGACCGGCGATACACTTCATATTGAAAGGCGCAGCATCGAGGCAGGAAAATACGCGGTGAAGATCACTGCGCCGGACGGTAGCGTCAAGCAGCAAAGCCTGAAGAACAAAAAAGGTGGCCGGTATAGCGCTGCAGTGCCGGTGAATCAGGTAGGCCTCTACCGCATCTCCGAAGGAAATCGCATGGTAATGGCGGCCGCGGGTCCATTGAATCCTCTGGAGATCGCGGACGTACAGGCAACCGACAAACATGTCCGTGCGATGGCCAAGGCGACTGGCGGTACAGTACGCTGGATAAGGGAGTCGGGCTTTGACGTGCGTCTGGTGCCCGCAGGGCGCAAACCTTTCGGGCGCAGTTGGTTGGGTCTTTCTGCCAACGAGAATTTCGTTGTCACCGGCATTAAGCTGATACCGTTGCTGCCAGCTCTACTGGCGCTGTTGGTTGTGATGGTGGGAATGGCGATCGCTTGGCGGCGTGAGGGCGCTTAGTTAGCGAAGTCGCGCGCATTGCGACCAACTTTCTAGAATCCTTGGCTCAAAAGAAAACCGCCGGCCCAACATTGTCGGACCGGCGGTAAATCAGTTTAGATGTCTTATCTTTGGTAAAGGATGATGCCACCCCGTTTGCCCGTGAATAATCCCGGGCCCTCGGTTTCCTTCCAACTTTCGTCTTCCATCACGCCTGGTTCACAAGCCGCGATTACAAGCGGAAATGCTGCGACGAGAGTGATCGAAAGGAAGCGACGAATCATCATTCTATACCGACACCATAAGTTCTTTACGAAGGACTAGAAGCGGGCCCGGATACCCATGACCCAGAGGTTCTGGTCTTCGAAGTCGATCTCGCCACCAGGCGCACCGGCGA
>PBKG01000008.1 GCA_002722095.1 Rhodospirillaceae bacterium | reverse complement strand
CACCCGAAAGCGGCAAAGACCGCAAAGAAGGGACACGAGGAAATGCCGACAGAAGTATTGATGCCCGCACTGTCTCCAACCATGACCGACGGCAAGTTGGCGAAGTGGTTGAAAGCAGAAGGCGACAACATCGTCTCCGGTGACGTGCTGGCGGAGATCGAAACCGACAAAGCAACGATGGAAGTCGAAGCAGTCGATGAAGGAGTATTGGGCAAAATTCTTGTCCCCGAAGGTGCCGAAAACGTTGCTGTCAACACGCCGATCGCGGTGATGGTAGCCGAAGGTGAAGACGTGACCGATATCACGGCACCGAGCGCCCCAACAACCGCGCCGGTACCGGCGCCAGTACCAGACACAGTTCCCGAAACAACGGCAACTCAGCCGGAAGCGCCAATGGCGGCTGCTATTTCTGCGGAACCGGATTGGGACGGCACCACGGTCAGCCAAACCGTTCGCGAAGCCTTGCGAGATGCCATGGCCGAAGAGATGCGCCGCGATGAAAACGTCATGCTGATGGGCGAAGAGGTGGCCCAGTATCAAGGCGCTTACAAGGTCAGCCAAGGTTTGCTGGAAGAGTTTGGCGACAATCGAGTGATCGACACGCCGATTACCGAGCATGGTTTCGCCGGGCTCGGCGTTGGCGCCGCTTTCATGGGTATTCGTCCGATCGTCGAGTTCATGACCTTCAATTTCGCTATGCAAGCGATGGATCAAATCATCAATTCGGCGACTAAGACGCTCTATATGTCCGGCGGCCAAATGGGCTGTCCCATCGTCTTTCGCGGCCCCAACGGGGCAGCGGCCAGAGTGGCCGCACAGCACTCTCAATGTTTTGCGTCTTGGTATTCGGCCATTCCAGGAGTCAAAGTGGTCTCTCCGTGGGCGGCTGCCGATGCCAAAGGTCTTTTGAAGTCGGCGATCCGCGATCCCAATCCGATCATCTTCCTCGAGAACGAAATTCTTTACGGCAACAGTTCAGAAGTGCCGGACAGCGATGACTGGGTCGTTCCCATTGGCAGCGCCAAGGTGGTTAGGGCCGGCAACGATGTTACGCTCGTGGCGTTCTCGATTATGGTCGGCAAGGCGCTTGAAGCGGCAGAAATTCTAGCGGCTGACGGAATCGAAGCGGAGGTCATCGATCTCAGAACCCTTCGTCCTCTCGACGACGCCACCATCATTCAATCGGTACAAAAAACCAACCGCGTCGTCACCTGCGAGGAAGGCTTCCCGCAATCAGGCATTGGGGCTGAAATTTCTGCGCGCATTTCCGAGCAGGCTTTCGATTGGCTCGACGCACCGGTTGCACGCGTGACCGCAAAGGATGTTCCATTGCCCTACGCCGCGAACCTTGAAGCCATGGCCTTGCCGCAGGCAAACGATATTGCCGAAGCTGCCAAATCCGTTTGCTACCGATAAGGCGAGGGAGGGAAAGCAAAATGCCAGTTAAAATTCTGATGCCCGCTCTATCGCCGACCATGACCGACGGTAAGCTCGCGAAATGGCATGTAGCCGAAGGTGACAACGTCAATTCAGGCGATGTAATCGCAGAAATCGAAACCGACAAAGCGACCATGGAGGTCGAAGCTGTCGAAGAAGGAACCGTCGGAAAATTGCTGGTATCCGAAGGAAGCGAAAACGTCGCCGTCAATGCGGTGATCGCCCTCCTTCTGGAAGAAGGCGAAAGCGATGGCGATCTCGAAGGTGTCGACGTTTCGACGGATGCCGGCCCCGCGCCAACACCCACACCGGCGCCAGAACCGACACCTGCGCCCGCGGCTCCGGCGCCAGCGCCGACACCACCTGCAACAAGCGCAGACAATGCCCAGCGTATTTTCGCCAGTCCTCTGGCAAAACGTATGGCTCAACAAGCGGGGCTCGATCTTTCCGCAATTTCCGGAAGCGGCCCCAACGGGCGGATCATCAAACGCGATGTGGAAAGCGCGCTTTCCGGGGGCCTGCCCGCGGTCGCTGCTGCAGCGGAGGTTCCGGCTCCCGTTACGGCTTCTGCCCCTGCCGCCGATCCGTTCGAACCCGAATTCGAGCTTGTCGAACTTACAAGCATGCGCAAAACAATTGCTGCCCGCTTGACCGAGTCCAAGCAGACCGTGCCGCATTTCTACCTTCGAATCGATTGTGAGATCGATAAACTGCTCGCCTTCAGAAAAGAGCTGAACGACAAGGCAGACGGTGCTTACAAACTCTCGGTCAACGACATCGTCATAAAAGCTGCCGGGGTGGCGCTAAAGAAAGTCCCCACTGCCAATGCCAGTTGGTCCAATGCGGGCCTGAAACTTTATAAGTCGGCAGATATCTCTGTGGCCGTCGCCATCGACGGGGGACTGATAACCCCGGTCATTCGTAACGCCGACGCCAAAGGCCTCGAAGACATATCCAACGAAATGCGTGCCCTCGCGGAGAAGGCGCGCGACGGCAAGTTGATGCCCGAGGAGTATCAGGGCGGCACCTTCAGCATATCCAACCTCGGCATGTATGGGGTCCAGAATTTCGATGCGGTGATCAATCCGCCGCAAGCCTGCATCCTGGCCGTCGGAGCGGGAGAACCTAGACCCGTGGTTAAAGACGGCGCATTGGCGGTAGCGACCGTGATGAGCCTCACGCTCTCTGTCGATCACCGCGCGGTCGACGGAGCCGTCGGGGCAGAATATTTCGCTTGCCTCAAGGGTCTCCTCGAAGATCCTGTCACGATGCTGCTTTAGGGAAGGGCGTCTGATGGCTGGCAAGCAATATGACATTGTCGTAATCGGCGGCGGCCCGGGCGGCTATGTTGCCGCTATTCGTGCCGCACAGTTGAAACTCAAAACCGCTGTCATTGAAGGGAATCACTTGGGGGGAATTTGTCTCAACTGGGGCTGTATCCCGACCAAGGCGTTGTTAAGAAGCGCCGAGATTTTTCACCACATTCAGCATGCGGAGGATTTCGGCCTGTCGGTGAAAGGGGCCGAATTCGATATCGCCAAAATCGTCAAGCGAAGCCGCGACGTTGCCGCCCAACTTTCCGGCGGTGTCCAGCATTTGCTGAAAAAGAACAAAGTCGATGTTATCGAGGGTTTCGGCAAATTGGCGGGCGGTAGTGCGGGTGCACGCAAAATAGCGGTCGAAAAAGACGGCAAACACGTTTCTGACGTATCCGCCAAGCATGTCATCCTCGCCACGGGCGCGCGTGCAAGGGTGCTTCCGGGGCTCGAACCCGATGGGAAGCTGATTTGGACCTATCGCGAGGCGATGGTTCCCGACACCATGCCGAAATCACTCCTGGTCGTGGGGTCCGGCGCCATCGGAATCGAATTCGCAAGTTTCTACCGCAACCTCGGCGCCGAAGTGACAGTCGTCGAAGTTCTCGACCGAATTTTGCCGGTTGAAGATGCAGAAATTTCTGCGCACGCACACAAGCAGTTCGAAAAGCAAGGCATGCGGCTGATCACCGGCGCCCAAGTTTCGGAACTGAAAAAGGCCGCCAACTCGGTCACCGCGACAATAGAGACGGGCGGCAAGAAGGAATCTCTCACCGTCGATAGGGTCGTACTTGCGGTCGGTATCGTCGGCAATGTGGAGGACATCGGCCTCGAGGGTACCAAGGTTAAGGTCGATCGGGCTCACATCGTCACTGATCAGTGGCTCCAGACCGATGAGCCAAGTGTCTATGCCATTGGTGATGTGGTCGGTCCGCCCTGGCTCGCCCATAAAGCCAGCCATGAAGGGGTTATCTGCGTTGAAAAAATCGCCGGCCTCAAGGATGTTCATCCGCTCGAAACGACCAATGTGCCGGGCTGCACCTATTGCATGCCCCAAGTGGCTTCCGTCGGCCTAACCGAAGAAGCCGCGAAAGCCGCAGGCCATGAAGTTAAAGTCGGACGGTTTCCCTTTATGGGCAACGGAAAGGCGATCGCGCTCGGCGACCCAGAAGGCTTGGTCAAGACTGTGTTCGACGCCAAGACCGGCGAATTGCTGGGCGCCCACATGATCGGTGCAGAAGTGACCGAATTGATTCAAGGGTATGGAATTGCCAAGACATTAGAGACCACGGAAGCGGAATTAATGCACACCATATTCCCGCACCCAACGCTTTCCGAAATGATGCACGAGGCTGTGCTTGACGCCTACGGTCGCACAATCCATTTTTAGAGTAACCCGATGAATAGTAATGCACTCCGTCACCCCGAAAAGCGCAACCGGCCAGACAATCCGGCAAAACGCAAACCGCCTTGGATTCGCGTCAAAGCGCCGGTTTCGAAAGGTTACGCCGAAACCAAGGAAATCGTCCGGGAACACGGGCTTCGTACGGTCTGCGAAGAGGCCTCGTGCCCCAATATTGGCGAGTGCTGGGCTAAAAATCACGCTACATTCATGATTATGGGCGAAACATGCACACGTGCTTGCGCGTTCTGTAACGTGGCGACCGGAAAGCCCGGGGCGCTCGATCCATTCGAACCCGCACGAACTGGCGCCGCGGTCTCTAAGCTTGGGCTGGAACATGTTGTGGTGACGTCGGTCGACAGGGATGACCTGGACGACGGAGGCGCCGAACATTTCGCCAAAGTAATCGATGCCATCCGCGACATGTCGCCGGATACCACTGTCGAAGTGCTGACCCCGGATTTTATGCATAAACCCGGCGCGGTCGAAACCGTCGTTGCCGCAAGGCCCGACGTCTATAACCACAATATCGAGACCGTACCGCGGCTCTATCCAAAGATTCGACCTGGCGCCCGCTATTTCACCAGTCTGGCGCTCTTGGCACGTGTGAAGGCTCTCGACCCGTCCATTTTCACCAAATCCGGCTTGATGGTCGGTCTCGGTGAGGACCGGGGAGAGATTGCGCAGGTAATGGACGACCTTCGAGCGGCGGAGGTCGATTTCATGACCATTGGGCAATATCTCCAACCGACCGTGAAACACGCCGCCGTCGACCGGTTCGTGACGCCGGATGAATTCGAAAGCTATGCCAAACTTGCGCGCGCGAAAGGGTTCTTACTGGTCTCGTCCTCGCCTTTGACCCGGTCCTCGTACCACGCGGACGACGACTTCAGAAAATTACGAGATGCCCGCACCCGGGAGTTGGCTCGGGCCAAGGCTTAACCGGGCACGCTCGGTAACGCGATGTATCGCCATTCTGAACAGCGCCATCTCGCCCACCCGCCGGAAGCTATTTTTGATCTCGTCGCCGATGTATCGGCCTATCCTGAATTTTTGCCCTGGTGCACCGCCACACGGATTCTAAAGCAAAGCGAGAGCGAAATGATCGCGGAAATGGCCGTCGGGTATAAAGGCATCCGCGAAATCTACAAAAGCGACGTTCAACTCGATCGAGAGGGTTTAGCCATAGCCGTCAGCGCAATCGATGGCCCGTTCAAAACACTCGACAACCGTTGGCGGTTTTCGCCGTCGGAAGAGGGGGGCTGCGAAGTCGACTTTTCGATAGAATTCGAGTTTCGATCATGGCTGCTGCAGCGAGTTATAGGAGCGTTTTTCGAGCAAGCAGTAGGCCGAATGGTCGCCGCCTTCGAGGCGCGCGCAGACGCACTCTACCCAGCCAAGAATCCAGATTGAAGGCGCCTACCAACTCTCTGTTTTACTGATTTAATACGCGGCTCTACTCTCATTGAAGTAGACCCGTTACGGGTTTGCATTGATCGAAATCCAAGATCACTTGCTGGTGTGCGTTGTCTAGTCACCCACAAGATGTGGAAAACATGTTGCGTAAATCTAAATCAAAACCTATCATATTAGGCATCATATATATTTAGGGTGGTGGGACCTTAGAAGATGCCGAGATTTATCCGCGTAGAGCGGACTCTCAATATTTCGCTTATCAAGTCGCGGATCGAGATATGATCACTGCCGGGCAAATTCGCGCCGCTCGGTCGCTCATTGGTGCCAAGCAATCGGATCTCGCGAAAGCGTCCGGTATTTCGCTGGCCACATTGAACAATATCGAACGTGGTGTCGGCGATCCGCGCGCGAGTACGTTAGATGCTATCGAGACCGCACTTCAGGATGCGGGCGTCGAAATGAATGCGGATTCACTGACCGAAACAGTCCGGCTAACCACTCTTGCTCGCCCAAAAGCCTACGAAACCTTGTCCGCGAGCCAAAAGATTCTGGAACTGCTGGGTCCCGATTCATTGACTGTGGCCGATGAAATTCTGTTTTTTGCCAGACGCAGTGGTGAGGAGACCGAAAACGGCAATAATAGCGTCAAAATTGGCCTGCTGGTCGAATCGAAAGCGCGCCATATTCTCTTTGATCGCGTCAATTTTAGCGTCGAGAACGTGAGTAGGGTGGCGGAGATTTCCGGCATTTTGCTAGCGGCTTTTGCTTTCCATCGGCGTGAGTTGTTTTACGTAAAAAGAGTTTTTGAAGATACGACCGACGCCGAAGATCTGGACGCACTCGAACTGGTTCGGGCTGCGGACTGGGAAGCACTCGACCACCCGGCAGACTTCTTCGATGTGTTTTCGAACTGGGAAGAATTACTCGTTACTTTTGCCAGCCGGCCGGGCCATCCTCTGGCAGATCTGTCATCTTTGATCAACAAGTTTGAGCTTGGCTGAACAAAAGCGCTAATGCGGCCTCGACAGAAAGTCTCCGCACCTCATCGCGATCGCCGGGAAATAGATGTTTTTCCGCAATCGGCTGCGATCCTTCGAGGGCGCTTCCAATAAACACAAGTCCAACCGGTTTTTCAGCAGTACCGCCTCCCGGACCGGCAATACCGGTCACCGATACCGAAAGCGTCGCATTCGAGTGGGCGAGAGTTCCTTTGGCCATTGCCATCGCGACCTCTTGGCTTACGGCGCCGTGTTTTTCGATCAGCTCCATTTTAACGCCTAGACAACTGACTTTAGCCTCATTGGAATAGGTTGCGAAACCGCGGTCGAAAACATCCGATGAGCCCGAAATCGAGGTCAGAAGCGCGCTGATAAGCCCGCCTGTGCAGGATTCGGCGGTGCCCACCGTCAAACTTTTCGAACGACAAAGGTCCAGGAATTCAGCCGCCCGAACGGTCAAATCAGTGTCAAACATTACGCCAACCCCGCCTGATGGACGATCCAAGCAATTACCCAGAGGCAGAAAATAGCATAGAGCCCCGCCAGCACGTCATCCATCATGACACCAAGGCCACCTTTCAACTGGCGGTCGGCCCAACTAACCGGCCAAGGTTTTGAGATATCGAATAGGCGAAAAAGGGCGAAACCAACAACGAAATAAATAATTTGCGGTGGGGCAAACGACAACGTCAGCCACATTCCAGCAACCTCGTCGACGACAATTTCTGGCGCGTCGATGACGCCGACCTGTTGCTGATAATTCGCGACTGCCCACCAGCCGATTGCGAACACCGCTATCGTAGCTGCCAGCAACGCATAAGCGCCCCCGTAAATTTGAATTGGCCAGGCCACTAAGACCGCGGCGAGTGACGCGACGGTCCCGGGCGCCGGCCCCATTCGACCCAAATTTCCAACGGTAGATATTGCCGTAAATATGTTCATTTACAAATAGATATATAATCTAATGAATAGATCACTTTAGCCAAACTGTAGCGGTAGCTTGAGCTGCGATGCCTTCACCGCGACCTGTGAAACCCAATTGCTCGGTCGTCGTTGCTTTTACGCCAACGCGATCCGTCGGCATCGCCAAGATCTCAGCCAGCTTGGCCCGCATCGCATCGCGATGGGGGCCCATTTTCGGTTGCTCGCAGATTATGGTGAGATCCACATGGTTGATCTCGCCACCACGATCGCGCACGAGTTCTGCCGCTTTCACCAGGAAGATTTCGGAGGCAGCACCTTTCCATTTTGGATCGCTCGGTGGGAAATGGGAGCCGATATCGCCGTCAGCTATTGCACCCAAAATGGCGTCGGTTACCGCATGCATTCCCACATCCGCGTCCGAATGGCCAAGCAGCGCATGACTATGCGGTATTTCGACACCGCAAACGATGACCTTGTCGCCTGGACCGAAGCGATGCACATCAAACCCTGTACCTGTGCGAATACCCGAAAAATCGACTGTAATCCCAGACGACTTGCCGTTTAGCTGTGCCTCGGCACGGGCGAAATCTTCTGCTTGCGTCACTTTAAAGTTTTCCTCGTTTCCCGCTACTAACCGCACCTTGTGCCCACCTGCCTCCGCAACTGCGGCATCGTCCGTGAGGTCTTCGCCGGCGCACTTTTCATGCGCCGCTAGAATTTCCTCAAACCGAAAGCCTTGTGGCGTTTGAGCGCGCCATAATCCATCGCGGGCAACCGTCATTTCGACCGTACCGTCGTCGCGTTGTTTCTTGATCGTATCGGTAACTTCAACTGCGGCCAGGACCGCGACATCATCATCGAGGGCTTCAATGACGCGCGATATCGTCTCCGCCGATACGAAAGGGCGCGCGCCGTCATGAATAAGGACCTTCGCGGGACCGGTGTCCGCCAAACTTCTCAAGCCATTCAGTCCCGAATCCTGGCGTGTTTCGCCCCCTAAAACCGGACTTTCGAGCGCAAGGCCGTCTGCGGCTTCCGCATATAACGCCTCATCGTCCGGATGAATAACCGCCCGTACGGAATCGATTGCCGGGTGGTTAACAAATGTCTCCAGCGTAAACCGCAACAGCGGTAGTCCGTTGACCTTGCGATACTGCTTCGGCATCTCGCCCCCAGCCCGGACACCTCGGCCACCAGCCAAAATCAATGCGACGTTTTTCGCCATCTATACGGCTTCCTTTCGACGGGTCAGCTATAGGCCGGGCAAGGGGAAATGCCAAGGCTCCGTTTGCCACGGCTCCATGCTATATAGGTCCGCGATGGACGAATCATTGATCGTAGGTTTGGTTGCGGCGGTGAGTTTGGTGCCGCTCGGCGCTTATTGCCAACGCGATGACGCGGATTCCGGCAGCCNTTTTTGGCTATTGCTGCTATCCGCTGCCTTGGTTTTCGCGGCTTGGTTAGTATATCGGCTGCAAGGTGGCTGGTATCGAGGTCTCGCAGACACGCTTTTCGTTTGCGCCGCGTCGGCGCTAATCCTATTTACGGTCGGCGCTCACTGGCTGCGCACGAGTTGGCGATTGGCGGCCGTGCTTGCGCCATATCTGCTATTGCTTTGCGTATTGGCCCTGGCAACGGAAATTTTGGGGAAGGGGGCGGAACGCCCCGCAAATACCACTCTTTCTCATTGGACACTGATACATATTCTGACCGGCGTTGCGGCCTATGCGACGATTACCTTAGCCGCGGTCGCCGCGATCGCGGTTCTTATTCAAGAACATTTGCTAAAGGCCAAAAGCACAAACACCTTGGGAGCCCGGCTGCCGGCAGTCGCAGATGCGGAACGCGCGGAAATCGTATGGTTGAGTGTCGGTGAGATCGTGCTTGGATTGGGCATTATTTCAGGCATGGCACTGCAGTTTCAGGTTACCGGCAAGTTATTGGAATTCGACCATAAAACCCTACTGACTATGCTCGCGTTTTTAGTGGTTGGCATCCTGTTGCTGGCGAGGGTCAAGCTAGGGATTAGGGGACGCGCCGCCGCTCGATATGTCTTGCTGAGTTATTTGTTGATAACGCTCGGCTATCCTGGCGTAAAATTGGTGAGCGATCACCTGATAGGGTAACGCCCCTAGCGAATTGATCGCATAAACCAAAAATGCTATTGCACACGCACTGTGCAATTAGATCAACTGCCTAAGAAAAAGGCATGAAACTCGCCGATCTCACATTCGAGCCCGCCGTCATTCTGGCGCCAATGTCCGGTGTCAGCGACTACCCGTTTCGCCGCGCCGTGCGAAATTTCGGCGCCGATCTGGTCGTTTCGGAGATGATCGCAAGCGACGCCGTGCTCAGGGCGGTGCGTTCCGAGATCCGCAAAATGTCGAGCGATTGCGCTCAAGAATTCCCGATGTCGGTGCAATTGGCCGGCCGAGAGCCAACTCTGATGGCTGAAGCTGCGCGTATTAATGAAGATCGCGGCGCGGCAATAATCGATATCAATTTTGGTTGTCCGGCACGAAAAGTCACGAATAAGGTGTGCGGCTCGGCTTTGATGCGCGAAGAAGCTCTCGCAGCAGAAATACTCAGCGCGGTGGTCGATGCAGTTTCGATCCCGGTCACGGTCAAAATGCGTACCGGCTGGGACGATGAGGACCGAAATGCACCGCACTTGGCCAAAATCGCCGAAGATGAAGGTATCCAGATGGTCACGGTTCATGGACGAACACGGTGCCAATTTTTCAAGGGCGAGGCTGATTGGGAGTTTATTCGCGAGGTAAAAGACGCGGTTTCGATCCCGGTAATCGCTAACGGAGACATTCGGTCGCCAGAGGACGCGAAGCGTTGCTTGGAAATTTCCGGTGCCGACGGCGTCATGATAGGCCGTGCCGCAGAAGGCCGGCCATGGCTAATCGAGCAAACAAGGCACTTCCTCAGATCAGGCGAACATCTGCCCGATCCTGCCCCGGAGGCGGTACGAAGTACGGTGTTATCCCACTACACATCGATGCTTTCACACTATGGGATCGCTCAGGGTTTGCGTATCGCCCGCAAACATCTGTGCTGGTACATCAAAGATTTTAAGGGCGCCGCGGAGGCGAGAGCAAAGATCGGTCGCGCTGACGACCCCAATCTCGTGGTCGAGCTGTTATCGCGATTCTTCGACCAGCAATGCGAGCGCGCGGCGGCTTGAAATGAGCGCGACCGCCACCTCAACCGGACCGACCGAGCTCTCGTTCGAAGTCCTGATCGCCTTGCCGGTGCCAGTTCTCGTTGCGAACAAATCCGACGATATCGTATTCGCAAATCCGGCGGCCGAAAGTTTCTTCCAATTGAGTATTGCCGTGCTCAACAAGCGCAACCTGCAGGACATAATTCCCCACGATAGTCCGATGATGTCCCTCGCTCAAAAAGTACGCCGCAACGGATACAGCATGCAGGAATTTGCGGTTCGTCTGTCGACACCCCGCACCGGCAATCGTGTGGTAACGGTAAATGCGGCGCCTCTCGCCAACGATCCGACGCATGTTGTGCTTTCGCTCAACGAAATGACAATAGCCGGACGGATTGACGGATCGCTTTTGCATCGCAATGCAGCGCGCTCGGTTTCCGCCATGTCGTCGGTCCTGGCGCATGAAATCAAAAACCCACTGTCGGGTGTTCGAGGTGCCGCCCAATTGCTCGAGCAATCTGCCGAAGCGGAGGAAAGACCGCTGGCACGTTTGATCGTAGACGAGAGCGACCGAATTTGTCGTCTGATCGACCGGATTGAAGCGTTTTCCGAACGTCCGGCGATCGAGAAACATGCGGTAAATATGCATGAGGTACTTGATCACGTAATTCGAATCGCGCGCTCCGGGTTTGCGAAGTCTGTCTCTATTCAAGAAAATTATGACCCTTCATTGCCCCCGGCCTTCGGCGATAGGGACCATCTAGTACAAATCTTTCTTAACCTCATCAAAAACGCGGCCGAAGCACTAAGCGGCATCGAAGATGGCGTGATAACTGTTCATACTTCCTTTCAGCACGGTATGAGGATCGCCGTGCCTGGTCAGGATTCGCGCATCGAACTACCGCTAGTGGTATCGATCGAGGATAATGGCGGTGGCATTCCGGACGAAATGGTACGACAAATTTTTGATCCATTTGTCAGTACCAAAGCCCAAGGCGCCGGGCTCGGTCTGGCTTTGGTTGCAAAGCTAATCGATGATCATGGCGGCATGATCGATGTCGATAACGGTAAAAACCGGACGATCTTCAGGATCATGTTGCCCATGGTGAGGAGTACGGATCATTAGCGAACAACAGCCCGTCATCCTTGTTGCGGACGATGACCACTCCATACGCACCGTGCTCGGTCAGGCGCTCTTGCGCCAAGGCTATGACGTGCGTTCGACCGGTAACGCGACAACACTTTGGCGTTGGGTCACCGATGGAGAAGGGGACCTCGTCGTTACCGATATCGTTCTACCGGATGAAAATGCGCTCGACTTAATTCCGCGCATTCGGAAACTCCGCCCGGACCTCAGAGTAATAGCCATGAGTGCCCAAAACACACTCCTAACAGCGGTCAAGGCCACCGAGCGAGGTGCATTCGAATACTTGCCTAAACCTTTCGATCTCACCGAACTGTTCAGCTTGGTCAATAGGGCACTGGCTGAACCGACGCCTCGCGACGATGAAGAGGCGACCGAGTTCGAAGGCGATGAGCGTCTGCCCCTAATCGGTCGGTCCCCTGCGATGCAAGAAATTTATCGTGTCTTGGCGCGTTTGATGGGTACGGACCTAACGGTCCTTATCAACGGTGAATCGGGCACGGGCAAAGAACTGGTCGCACGCGCGCTCCATGATTACGGCAAGCGTCGAAACGGACCGTTTATCGCAATCAACATGGCGGCGATCCCTCACGAATTNATTGAAAGCGAACTTTTTGGTCATGAAAAAGGCGCCTTCACCGGCGCCGGCAATCGCTTTGCCGGCCGGTTCGAACAGGCCGATGGGGGCACGCTGTTTCTGGACGAAATTGGCGATATGCCAATAGATGCTCAGACGCGTTTGTTGCGAGTTTTACAGGAAGGCGAATTCACCACTGTCGGTGGACGTACGCCGATCAAGGCGAATGTGCGAATTGTTGCGGCTACGCACCGGGATCTGACTCAGCTGGTCAGCCGAGGTCAATTCCGAGAGGACCTTTACTATCGATTAAATGTCGTCCCTATGCGCCTTCCGCCTCTGAGGGAGCGAACCGAAGACATTCCTGATCTCGCCCGGCACTTCTTGCGTAACCTCGCGGAAGAAGGGCTACCGGTAAAATCGATCGACAATGTCGCATTGGATCGACTTCAAACCCATCGTTGGCCCGGCAATGTCCGCGAGCTTGAAAATTTAGTCCGAAGGCTTGCAGCGCTTTATTCACACGAAACTATTTCGCTCGACGTAGTAGAGAGCGAACTGGCAGATCTTTCGCAAAATGCTGCACAAACAGGCGATGATAGCGAACCCGAAAGCCTTGCCGAAGCGGTTGAACGCCATTTGATCGAGTATTTCGCTGCCCATGACGACGGCCTGCCACCGGCCGGACTATACGAGCGAATCCTGCATGAAATAGAGCGCCCGCTTATCAACATCACTCTCGGCTCGGTACGTGGAAATCAGGTGCGGGCAGCGGAAATGCTCGGACTTAATCGCAACACGTTGCGAAAAAAAATACGCGAACTCGGCATAGAAGTGGTCAAACGACCGCGCTGAGATTCGGCGGAAATAGGCTTTACGTCATACATCTGATATTGGACACGCCCTATATTGGGTCCATATTATGGCTCGGCGAACGTGAAATGCCCTCGCCAAGGCTCAAGGACTACTTATGACGGTGACAAATAACCGCCTCGACGTCCCGCCCGACCCGGCGAAAACCACGGAAACGGCGCTAAAAAGGCACCTTGCCGGTCGCTGGTTCGCGATCCTGCTTGGCGTACTGGCCTGTATTTCGGTGGTCGCCACCTATGCGGCGATTCGTGGAATGCAGCCATTCGGGCCGGACTCGACGTGGGTTTCGCGCTTACTCGTGACGGATCTGGTGTTGCTTTTGCTGCTGGCGATTTTCATCGGCTGGCGGGTAGCCCGGGTTTGGACCGAGCGTATTCGAGATTCCGCGGGGTCTCGGTTGCATGTTCGACTTGTAACGCTTTTCGGCTTCATTTCGATCGTCCCCGCGCTGGTCGTTGCCGGCGCCGCTGTGCTGTTTTTCAAGTTCGGCGTGGAAACCTGGTTCTCCAGCGAGGTGCGCACGGCTCTAAATCAGTCTGTTGCGGTCGCAGAAGCATATTTGGAAGAGCATAAAAACAATCTCCGCGCAGACGTGCTTGCGGTTTCCAAATCGCTCAATCTCGAAGCCAATGCATTGCAAGGCAATCCGAAGCTGATCAACTACGCGCTCAACATCCAATCCAGTCTCCGAGGGTTAACCGAAGCGATCGTATTTGTTTCCAGTACCGGCGAGGTAATCGCGCGCGCAGGCCTTACATATGTGCTGGAATTTGAAGGCATCCCGCCGGAAAAATTCAGAATCGCGCGCAAGGGTGAAGTGGCAATTCTGACCAGTAAGCACGATGATCGGGTCCGCGCCCTGGTTCGGCTCGATAATTATATCGACCATTACCTCTATGTCGGCCGGTTCGTTGATCCCAAAGTGCTTGCGCAAACAAAGCGCACTCGATTTTCCGTCGAACGATTCGAAAATCTCGAGTTGAAACGAGAAAACATCGAAATTTCATTCGCGCTTCTTTTCATCGGTTTGGCGCTAATTCTGCTGTTGGCAGCCTCCTGGTTCGGCCTCATCGTCGCAACGCAATTCTCGCGGCCAATTAGCGCTCTTATTGATGCGACAGAGCGGGTGCGTTCGGGAGATCTTACGGTGCGGGTACCCGAGGACACCGAAACCAAGGAACTCGGACTATTAAGTCGTGCATTTAACCGGATGACAGGCGAAATCGGGCGAAATCGGGGAGAGCTTGTCGAAGCAAATCAACAGCTAGACGAACGCCGCCGGTTTACCGAAACGGTACTCTCAGGTGTCTCCGCCGGCGTTATCGGGCTCGACAAGGACGGGCTGGTCAATTTACCGAACCGTTCGGCATCTTCGCTCACCGGTAAAAATCTCGACCAGCAAATCGGTCAACCGCTGGAAGATGTGTTGCCGGAGATTGCTGACATGCTGAAAGAAGCCAGAGTTGCATCCGGCGGTCGATTCATCGAACGCCAAATTCGCATCACCCGGGAGCGCGAACCGAGAACGCTGTTGGTACGTATTGGAACGGAGCGGGAAGGTCCCGACCTAAGAGGTTTTGTCGTCACCTTCGACGATATATCGGCGCTCATGTCGGCACAGCGGAAAGCAGCTTGGGCCGATGTCGCGCGCAGGATCGCCCATGAAATTCGCAATCCGCTAACGCCGATCCAACTCTCGGCGGAACGACTGAAACGAAAATATGCGGATGAAATTAATTCCGACCGAGAAACCTTCGAAACCTGCACGGATACCATTGTCCGCCATGTGGGCGATATCGGACGAATGGTCGACGAGTTTTCGAGTTTCGCGCGAATGCCGGCGCCCGCGATGCGGCCCGAGAATCTTTCTGACTTGGTCGGCCAATCGGTATTTTTGCAGCGCAATGCCAATCGCGAAATTTCTTACGAAACTGAACTACCGGACGATCCGCTTTGGTTCAAATGTGATGGTCGGCAAGTTGGCCAGGCAGTCACCAATCTGTTGTTGAACGCAGCGGAAGCCATCGAAGGGCGCGAGGACGAAGACGCTCCGCCGGGCGAAATAAAGTTGCGGCTTGTTCACGCCGACGGGATGGTAACGATCGAGATTGAAGATAACGGCAAGGGCCTGCCGCATCAGCAACGTGACCGGCTGACCGAACCGTACTTCACAACCCGTGCGAAAGGGACTGGATTGGGCCTCGCCATTGTTCGCAAGATCATGGAAGATCATAAAGGAACCCTTCAACTTCGGGATGGAAAATTGGGCGGCGCGTGCGTCACATTGCAAATGAAGGGCCCCCAACTCGATAGTAACGCCGCTTCCGAAGAGGCGCGCGAGAGCGATGAAACCCCTAAAGCCGAACGGCCAACATTGCTTGAGCAGGCGGGCGAATAGGATCGGGGACCGAGGCAATGGCGCAAGATATTCTCATCGTCGACGACGAAAGCGACATTCGGAGCCTAATCGCCGGCATTCTGGAGGATGAGGGCTACGAAACGCGCGAGGCTGCTACCAGTCAGGAGGCATTTGCTTCAATCGGCGGTCGGCAACCAAGTTTGATTATTCTCGATGTCTGGCTGCAAGACAGCGAACTCGACGGACTGCAAATGCTAGAGCGCATCCGACAAGAGTACCCCTCCCAGCAGGTGCTCATGATCAGCGGACATGCCACCTTCGACATGGCTGTCAACGCGACAAAGATGGGAGCCTATGATTTTCTGACCAAACCCTTCAAGACCGACGTATTGATCCACACAGTCGGTCGTGCGGTAGAGGATATTCGGCTGAGGACGGAAAACGAGTCCCTTCGCGCCCGCTCCGGGGATCCTCACGCGGAACTGCTCGGCGACTCTTCGGTGATGTCGCAATTACGAAACGCGATCGACAAGGTCGCTCCCACTGAAAGCCGCGTTTTGATCGGTGGCCCAGCGGGAAGCGGAAAAGGAGTGGTGGCATCTGTTCTGCACGCTAAATCGCTTCGCAAAAACGGGCCATTCGTGACGCTTTCCTGCGCCGGCTTAGAGCCGTTGGATTTAGACCGAGCGCTTTTCGGCCATGAGGCAAGCGGCGATCAGGCGCGTCGCGTTGGGGCGCTGGAAAAGGCCCATGGCGGTACGCTGGTGTTGGATGAGATCGGAGACATGCCCGTCGAAACCCAGGCCAAGCTGGTCCGCGTGCTGCACAAGCCGGAGTTCACACGCATCGAAGGGCACTCAGTCGTCGACGTCGATGTACGCGTAGTTGCCACCAGCAACAGGGACCTTGGCGCCGCTATTGCTGATGGCAGTTTTCGTGAGGATTTGTTTTACCGTCTAAGCGTTGTGCCACTTCAAGTCCCACCACTCAGCGACCGCCTCGACGACATACCTGCGCTCGCCGAAGACATCATGCATCGAAGCGCAACCTCGACGAATCGTCCACCGCGCAGTTTTTCTGCCGACGCGCTAGCCGCGCTTCAGGCTCACCATTGGCCCGGAAATGTTTGGGAATTGGTGAATGTGGTTCAACGGCTACTGCTTTTGAGNGACGTGGACATCACAGCCGCAATTCTTGCGGACGATGTCACCAAGGCAATAGGTACTGGCAACAACGAAGATATGACCGGTGAAGCGGTTTCGTTCGAGCTAATGAATGTTTCCTTGCGCCAAGCCCGTGAAGCTTTCGAACGCCAGTATCTTAACTTTCAACTGACACGATTCGGCGGCAATATCAGCAAAACAGCGAATTTTGTCGGTATGGACAGAGCAGCACTGCACCGAAAGCTGAAAAGTCTGGGCCTCCACGGGGGCGATAAGAACGCCCGACGGGCCGGTTAATCAACGGCGAGAAAAGCGATGAATGTCATAATTTGCGGCGCCGGCCAGGTCGGCTTTAGTATCGCGCGCTATCTCTCCGGCGAAGGTAACGACGTAACTGTCATCGACCGGGATCCTCAATTGATCGGCCATATCAACGAGTCACTCGACGTGCAGGCAATGGTCGGGAACGCCTCGGAACCCGCAATGCTGGCGGCGGCCAATGCAGACGAGGCCGACATGATCATCGCGGTGACCTATGCAGACGAAGTGAATATGGTCGCGTGCCAGGTCGCGCACTCCCTTTTCAACGTACCCACGAAGATTGCGCGTATCCGCCAACAAAGCTTCCTTGATCCACTTTGGGCCGACCTTTTTAGCCGCGATCATATGCCGATCGACGTAATCATTTCACCGGAAGTCGAAGTCGCCAGGGCCATCAATCGTCGACTGCTTGTCCCCGGTGCGTTCGACATGATTCCGCTTGCAGAAGACAAGGTGCGGGTAATCGGAGTCCGCTGTACCGAAAAATGCCCGGTTGTGAACACGCCGCTGCGCCAATTGACCGAGCTATTCCCGGACCTCAACGTGGTCGTCGTTGGCATAGCGCGTGATGGCGAGGCCAGTATTCCGACCTCTACCGATCAAATGCTTCCCGGCGACGAGGTCTATTTCGTCAGCGATACAGATCATGTCAGCCGGGTCATGGAGATTTTCGGTCATGAAGAAGCTGAGGCTCATCGGCTGGTCATTGTTGGTGGCGGAAATATTGGCACCAATCTCGCCAAAAACATTGAGGCGCAAGAAGGCGTATCGGCCAAAGTCATTGAAATGGACCGGGACCGCGCCCGAAAAATTGCCGAACTTGTGCCCGATACAACAGTGCTTCAGGGCGACATCTTCGACGAGGAAATTCTCGCCGAGGCCAATATCTCTTCTGCGGACATGGTGGTCGCAGTTACCAATGACGACGAAACCAATGTGTTGGGGGCATTGCTCGCCAAGCAATATGGCGTTGAACAGGCGATAGCGCTCGTCAATCGAGACAGCTACGCCTCGCTGGTGACCAAACTCGGTGTCGACATTCTGGTCAATCCGCGCTCCATCACGGTATCGCAAATTCTCCACCATATTCGCCAGGGTCGAATTCGCGCGGTTTATTCTTTATGGGAAGGGTTTGGCGAAATAATCGAAGCGGAAGTTCTAGAGACCTCTCCCTTGGTGGGAGCGACCTTGAAGGATCGCAAATTACCACGCGGCGTAATTATTGGTGGAATCGTACGCGATGGCGAGGTGCTGATACCGCGTGGCGACACGGACATCCGCATCAATGACCGTGTAATTCTACTCGCCTCGACTGGGACTGTGCGCGAAGTCGAAAAACTTTTCGCCGTCCGTCTCGAATTCATTTAACCGCTTGCCAATCCTTCGATATTCTAAGCCCCATGTCGCGTTTTGTTTACGTTAATGGCCGGTTCCTTCGGCGCCACGAAGCCACGATCGATATTGAAGATCGCGGGTTCAATTTCGGCGATTCGGTCTATGAGGTCATTTTCATGACTGCCGGCAATCTGGTCGATGAAGAGGGGCACCTCGACCGCTTGGAATATTCGCTGGGTGAANTCGGAATTCCGATGCCGAAATCCCGCGCCACCATGTCACTTCTGTTCCGCGAATTGGTGCGGCTGAACGGCATACATGACGGCTTTGTCTATATGCAGGTTTCACGGGGCGCAGCTCCCCGTGAGCATCTCATACCTGACGGATTGTCGCCGAGTTTGATGATGATGGGTCGAAATGTTGATCTNGCAGCCAAACCGAGCGTTAAGAATGGTGTCCCCGTAATCACCACGCCCGATATCCGCTGGGCACGGTGCGACATCAAAACCACCCAATTGATCGCGAATTGCCTCGCCAAGTCAGACGCAGTCCGCGCCGGTGCGGGCGAGACCTGGATGGTCGATGAGAACGGCGTCGTCACCGAAGGATCTTCATCCAACGCCTGGATCGTGACATCGGAGGGAAAGCTACTTACGCGCGCGCCGACCCATGAAATATTGAACGGCATCACCCGGCGCACCATTATTTCGCTCGCCAAAAAGGCCGGGGTGGAATTTGAAGAACGAGCTTTCACATTGGATGAAGCTAAAGTCGCGGATGAGGCCTTTTTTACCTCCGCAACGTCACTGATAACCCCGGCAACCTCGATTGACGGAGAAAAGATCGGTAACGGCAAAGTCGGGCCGGTCACCGCGATGCTGCAGAAAGAATACCTTCAGTTTTCCAGAGCACCGCAAACTGCGAAATGACTATCGCGTCCGAGCGACCAGACGCGATTTTGTTCGACTGGGACAACACCCTAGTTGACAGCTGGCTTACCATTCATGCGGCTTTGGTCGAAACATTCACTCAAATGGACCATGAGCCGTGGACTCTTAGCGAAACCAAAGACCGGGTACGCCAATCCCTACGTGATTCTTTTCCCGGCCTGTTCGGCGACCGCTGGGAAGAAGCCGCGGCAATTTTCTACAGTGCCTTCGAACGCCTACACATAGAAAATTTAGTTCCGATGCCCCAAGCTGGTGACATGCTGGAACGCGTGCAAAAGGTCGTGCCGGTGCTCGGGGTTGTCAGCAACAAAACCGGCAAATACCTGCGGCAGGAAGCTCAACATCTCGATTGGCAGTGCTTTTTTCATGAATTGATCGGGGCAGGCGACGCGAGTCGCGACAAGCCGAATGCAGCGCCTGTAGACTTATTTCGTAAAAACAATGGTTTGGGGAAAGACTCCCGTATCTGGTATGTGGGCGATTCCGATATCGATATGGAAACCGCGCAGAATAGCGGGTGTATTCCGGTGTTGATTCATATCGAAAGCGCAAATCTAGACCAAATCGGCGCAAATTTGCCCGAAATCACCCTATCTGACTGTGAAGAACTGGCAGGCTTGGTCGAGACGTTGTAAGCTGTTCGAGCGTCATCTGGATTCACTGTGTCGTTGTGGGAGTTGAATCTGGAACGGCGTCTACGCTCGTACTGATTTGTTCGAAGTCATGAGGTCAATCGGGTACAACGTAGTTGAATAAAGCACCCGTCCCGTCATCGAATGGGGAATAGAAAAAAAAGGGGCACGATACAATGTCTGCCGATAAAAATCAGAACCTGCAGGATGTTTTCCTAAATTCGGTCCGAAAAGCGAAAATGCCGGTCACCGTATTCTTGGTGAACGGCGTCAAACTGCAAGGAATCATAACCTGGTTCGACAACTTCTGCGTCTTGCTGCGGCGAGATTCACATTCGCAGCTGGTCTACAAACACGCCATTTCGACTGTCATGCCGGCCCAACCGGTTCAGCTTTTCGAAGCCGATGACGGCGATGCGGACGCTGCTGAAGAGTAATCCCGTTTGACCGACGCCTCGGACTTCCAGTTCGAGCGTGCTCACGGCCCCGATGGCACAGCTACCGGGCGTTGTTATGTGGTGCATCCGCTGCTCAAACGCCAAGCGGGTAGCCGAAGCCCTGACGCACGTTTAGATGAAGCGGTCGGGCTGGCAAACGCGATTGATCTCAAGGTTGTCGGCACCGAAATCCTTAATCTCAACAAGATCGATGCGGGGAAATATATCGGAACCGGCCAAGCGGAGCGGATCGGCGCAACATTGGAAGCGCTGGCCAAACCTGAGCTAGTGGTACTGGACTGCGCGCTTTCGCCGGTCCAACAGCGTAATCTCGAACAAATTTGGCATTGCAAGGTTATCGACCGAACCGGCCTGATCCTGGAGATATTTGGCGCACGCGCGAAGACCCGGGAAGGTCGAACTCAGGTCGAACTCGCAGCATTGAGCTATCAGCGCTCGCGCTTGGTGCGTAGCTGGACCCATCTCGAACGTCAGCGGGGCGGATTCGGGTTTCTCGGAGGGCCGGGCGAGAGCCAACTGGAAATCGATAGACGCCTAATCGACGACCGTATGGGGAAACTGAAGCGGGAGTTGGAAAAGATTCGTCAAACACGGCGGACACATCGTCGTGCGCGGAAACGTGTTCCGTACGATGTCGTCGCGTTGGTCGGATACACCAATGCCGGAAAGTCTACTTTGTTCAATCGCTTGACCGATGCCAATGTAACCGCAGAAAACCAGCTTTTCGCAACGCTCGATCCGACCTATCGTGCAATCAAATTAAAGTCAGGCCGACAGGCCGTACTGTCGGACACGGTCGGATTTATCTCCGACCTGCCGACACAATTGGTGGCGGCATTTCGTGCAACGCTCGAAGAGGTCACCGAAGCCGATTTACTGGTTCATGTCCGTGATGCAGCACATCCCGATACCGACGCTCAGCGCAGCGACGTGATGCGAGTACTGAGCGACATCCTCGAAACCGACGCCGAACCCCCGCTAGAAGTACTGAATAAAATCGATCTTCTTGGCAGCGAAGAAAAGATTGCAATCCGGAACAGCGTGAGACGCAATCAGAAATGTGTCGCGGTCTCGGCGGTCACAGGTGAGGGACTGGAGGATCTGACGAGCGCATTCGATGACGTTTTGGCCCGTTTTCGCAATCGTCACGAGCTTAAAGTATTGCTGTCGGACGGCGCCGCCCTGGCCTGGCTTTATCGAAACGGGCAGGTATTGGAACGCTCCGACGACGAGACACACGCCCATATTTCCGTTGCGCTAGAAAGCGCCGATTTTCAGAGGTTTGCCGGACAATTCGCCGCAGAATCCGAATCCCCTCAAAAAAATTGACCGGCAACGCTTGACAGCTCGCTACTTCGTACTTATATCGCCGGCTGGCACTCGATTATTTGGAGTGCTAATAATTCAAGCGCCCGGTGGAAGCTGGCGTTTTCAAAGGGAAATTAGACACAACATTCGAAAATTGTAGGAGACAGCCTCATGAATTTAAGGCCGCTGCATGATCGTCTTTTGATCCGCCCGTTGGACGCGGAAGAAAAGACAGCTGGTGGGATCATCATCCCGGACACGGCAAAAGAAAAGCCGATGGAAGGCGAAGTGGTTGCCGCCGGATCCGGCACCAAGAGCGAAGACGGAAAAGTTACTCCGCTCGACGTCAAAAAAGGTGATCGCGTGCTCTATGGCAAATGGTCTGGGACCGAAGTCAAAGTCGACGGCGAGGATCTGCTGATCGTTCGCGAAACCGACGTTATGGGCATCATCGATTAAAGCTCTTTTAGGGAAGGTAAGAAACAATGGCTGCTAAAGAAGTTAAGTTTTCCGACGACGCCCGCACCAAAATGATTAGCGGTGTCGACATCCTGGCCGATGCGGTCAAGGTGACGTTGGGTCCGAAAGGCCGCAACGTGGTCCTCGACAAGGCGTTCGGCGCGCCGCGCATCTCCAAAGACGGTGTGACGGTTGCCAAGGAAATCGAGCTTAAAGACAAGTTCGAAAACATGGGCGCGCAAATGGTGCGCGAAGTTGCATCCAAAACCAACGATATTGCCGGCGACGGCACGACCACGGCGACCGTTCTCGCCCAGGCCATCGTACGCGAAGGCTCGAAGGCTGTGGCTGCCGGCATGAACCCGATGGACCTCAAACGCGGCATCGACCTCGCGGTCGAAGCGGTTGTGGGCAACATCGAGAAAAACTCCAAGAAGGTCAAAACCAACGAAGAGATTGCTCAGGTCGGTACGATTTCGGCCAATGGCGATGCCGATGTTGGCCGCATGATCAGCCAGGCGATGGAAAAAGTCGGCAACGAAGGCGTGATTACGGTGGAAGAGGCGAAGGGTCTCGAAACCGAACTCGACGTGGTCGAAGGCATGCAGTTTGATCGCGGCTATCTCTCGCCGTATTTCATCACCAATGCGGAAAAAATGATCTGCGAAATGGAAGACCCGTTCATCCTGCTCCATGAAAGCAAGCTCTCAAGCTTGCAGGCAATGTTGCCGGTTCTAGAGTCGGTTGTGCAGTCGGGCCGTCCGCTGTTGATCATTGCCGAGGATGTGGAAGGCGAAGCGCTGGCGACCTTGGTCGTCAATAAGCTTCGTGGCGGTTTGAAAGTTGCTGCGGTCAAAGCGCCTGGCTTCGGTGATCGTCGTAAAGCCATGCTGCAGGACATTGCGATCCTGACCGGCGGCCAAGTGGTCTCCGAGGATCTCGGCATCAAACTCGAGAACGTTACGCTCGAAATGATGGGCAGTGCCAAGCGGGTATCCATCGACAAGGACAATTCAACTATCGTCGAAGGTGCTGGCAAAAAGTCCGACATTACGGGCCGTTGCAACCAAATCCGCGCTCAGATCGAAGAAACCACGTCCGACTATGATCGTGAAAAACTGCAGGAACGCCTGGCCAAGCTTGCTGGTGGTGTTGCGGTTATCCGCGTCGGCGGTGCGACCGAAGTCGAGGTGAAAGAGAAAAAGGACCGGGTGGACGATGCAATGCACGCGACCCGGGCTGCGGTTGAAGAGGGTATCGTTGCCGGTGGCGGCGTTGCGCTGTTGAAATCTCAATCCGCTCTCGACGGTCTGAAGCCTGACAATGACGATCAACGGGTCGGCGTCGACATCATTCGTCGCGCTGTCTCGTTCCCGACCCGCCAAATCGCCGAAAATGCCGGCGAAGACGGAGCGGTTGTCGTCGGCAAGATTATGGAGTCGAAAGGCGCAGCAAGCGGCTTCGACGCCCAGTCCGGCGTTTACGTCAACATGGTCGAGAAAGGCATCATCGATCCGGCAAAAGTGGTGCGCACAGCACTTCAGGACGCCGCCTCGATTGCCGGTCTCTTGATCACCACCGAAGCGATGGTCGCCGAACAGCCCGAACCGGCTGGTCCGGCCGCACCACCCATGCCTGACATGGGCGGCATGGGCGGCATGATGTAGTCTGCCGTCGATTTTTCGAGTATCAAGGGCCGCACGCTCCGTGCGGCCCTTTTTCTTTGGAAATCCCGTGTCACTACCCGATCTCGACCGAATAGCTGAAATCATCAAACTCGTAGCCGAGGAAGAGGTCGTGCCACGCTTTGGCGAACTGCAAAGCGGCGATATCGCGGAGAAACGCCCGGGAGACGCTGGCAATCTGGTCACCACGGCTGATCTCGAAGCGGAAAAAGCGCTAACGCGCGATCTCGAAGCTGCCTTTGCCGGGTCGATCGCAATCGGCGAGGAAGCCATCGACGCCGATCCGTCGATTTTGAGTGCGCTCGACGGAGATGCGCCGGTCTGGCTCATTGACCCGGTCGACGGCACGGCGAATTTCGCAGCGGGCCGGGAACCATTCACGATCCTGGTGAGCCTAATCAGAAATCGCGAAACCATTGCGGGTTGGATTTATGCGCCCATGGAAGACCGGATGGCAGTGACCGCAAAAGGTGAGGGGGCCTTTTGCAATGGCGAACCTTTGAAGGTTGCCCCCACAGTGCGGTTCGAGGAAGCATTCGGGTCGGCTCACGCCGGTAGTTGGGGCCGGGAATACCGCGACCTCGTACGGCCGAAATTCGCCCGTTTCGGCGAAATGGTGAATTACCGATGCGCCGGCTATGATTTTCTTCAACTCGCAACCGGCAACAAACATTTTGCGCTCTACCGCGCGCTGTATCCGTGGGATCACGCGGCGGGCGTGCTGATGCACCGGGAAGCAGGCGGTTATATGGCTTTGCTTGCGGGCGCCCCCTATAGCGGCGCCGAAAAAGTCCGAGGGTTACTGGCTGCCCCGGACGAAACATTCTGGACGGAAATCGTAGATTATTTGAAACCGATTTGATCCGGCTAGCCGCCGTCGCTAGACTGCGCACAATCAATTCCAACGAACCGGTTTTCAGGGGAAAATCAATGAGCAATGTTGCCTTCATCGGCCTTGGCGTTATGGGATATCCCATGGCGGGCCATCTGCAAAAGGGCGGTCACAATCTGACCGTTTACAACCGCACCGGCGAAAAAGCCGATCAATGGGTCGGCGAATATGAAGGCAAGACTGCTGCCACTCCGAAAGAGGCCGCCGCAGGAGCGGAGTTCGTATTTTCCTGTGTGGGTAATGACGACGATGTACGCAGCGTTTTATTGGGCGAAAACGGCGCACTCGCGGGCATGTCCAAAGGCGCAACGCTGATCGACAACACAACCGCATCCGCCACATTGGCGCGCGAGCTGCACGCGGTGGCCAAGGAGGCAGGTATCGGCTTTATCGACGCACCGGTTTCCGGCGGACAAGCGGGCGCGGAAAACGGCATACTCACCGTGATGTGTGGCGGTGATGAGGATGTTTTCGCCAGCGCAGAACCGGTCATGGACTGTTACGCACGCCAAGTCACCTTGATCGGCCCGCCGGGCAGCGGACAACTCACCAAGATGGTCAATCAGATTTGTATCGCGGGCCTGGTCCAGGGACTTGCCGAGGGTATGAATTTCGGCGTCAAAGCAGGGCTCGATATGGAAAAGGTGATCGACACCATTGCCAAGGGGGCCGCCGGTTCTTGGCAGATGGAGAACCGCGCCGAGACCATGTGCAAAGACGAATATGATTTCGGCTTCGCCGTCGACTGGATGCGGAAAGACCTCGATATCGCTCTGGAAGAATCACGAAACAATGGCGCGCGCTTGCCCGTTGCGGCCTTGGTCGACCAATTCTACGCTGCGGTACAACGGCGAGGCGGCAATCGATGGGACACCTCTAGCTTAATGCAATTGCTTATGAATGATTAATAATACATTGAAAATAAATTAATTTTTTGCTTCAATTTTTGCTTCTTGCCACAGAGCCTCCATCCGCTCGAGTCCGCTGTCCTCCGGCCGTTCCCCCGCCGCATGAAGGCTTTGTTCGACATACTGAAATCGTTCGACAAATTTGCGGTTGGTGTCCTTGAGCGCCGTTTCCGGGTCGATCTTAAAATGTCGCGCGAGATTGGCGACCGTAAACAACAGATCGCCGATTTCGTCCTGAAGCCGTTCCAACGGCGCTTCCGCGGCGATTTCGGCCTTCACTTCCTCCAGTTCTTCGTCGATTTTTGCCACTACCTGATTGGTTTCGGGCCAGTCGAAACCGACCCTGGCAGCCCGCTTGGTAAGTTTTTCAGCACGCAGGAGCGCCGGCAGGTTGACCGGGACATCTTCCAATATACTCACCATACGGCCTTCCGATTCAGCTTTTTGACGCCTTTCTTCGGCCTTGTGAGCTTCCCAATTTGCGGTTTGCGCTTCCGCGTCCTCAAAGCTCATGCCCGCGAATACGTGGGGATGGCGCCGGGTCATTTTCTCGGTAATTGCTTCGACCACATCTTCGAAATCGAAATCACCGTCTTCTTCGGCCATTCGGGCATGAAACACGACCTGAAAAAGAAGATCGCCAAGCTCGGATTTCAAGGCTCCGATGTCGTTGCGCTCGATGGCGTCCGAGACCTCATACGCCTCTTCGATGGTGTACGGGGCGATGCTCGCGTAATTTTGCTCCCGGTCCCAGGGACAGCCTGTTTCGGGGTCTCGGAGCTGACGCATCACGGCCAACAATTCGTCGATCTTGGAACTCATTTCGACTCGCATTCTTTTCAAGGTGAGGGGAAGCACCGTAGGGCGAGTCCCAAAGCAGTTCCAGCGTGAAATTAAGACAAAAAATTAGAAACCGCACTGCGACTCAGCGTCAGCTTGCTTTATTGCCAAGGGCGCCTAATTCATGGTTATCTACTAGCAGATAATAATAAAACACAGCACCGGAATGGAGGCGGCAATGGCCACGGCAAGTGCGCAGAACCGCTGGCGATCCAAGAATCGCTTCGTAAAGTCGCAATTGAACGTGATGGCACGGCGTTTAGTCCATGACGACCTAGTAGAAATTGCCGGCCGCTATCGGCTGCGCGGCAAGGGCGAAGCGGTCGGGTTCTCTTCGTTCGTGACAAAAGGGCTGATGCAATATGCCGATCACAACACCGAAGCGCGTCGCCTGCTCGAACTTTTCCGCGATGCCTACGAACGCGATCGCGACCTCTACAGTTAGGCCGATGTTTCGGCCCGCTTGATATCTTCGAGAAATTCAGCTACTTCGCCTGTTGCTTCACACAGCTTGATCGTTCGCATCAGGCTGGCCTGCCATAAAGTGCTCGCCCTTGTGAAACGCTCATGCTCGGCGCGGCTTTGACCGCGGCGACATTGAGGTCGGCAGAGTATCAAAACGGGGAACCGATTATGACTGAAACCGATTGGCCTAACGAAATCTTCTCGGTGTTACGCCGCCAAGGCATCGACCTCATTTGCCATGTCCCCGACGCGGGTCATGCCAAGCTCATTGAAATGTGCGAGACGGACAACGAAATCGACTGCATTACCTGCACCAGCGAGGAAGAAGGCATTCATATGCTGTCCGGTGCATGGCTAGGCGGACGAAAAGGCGCGATGTTGCTGCAATCGAGCGGCGTCGGCAACATTATCAATGCGCTCGCGATGCCCAACACATGCCGCATCCCGATCCTCACCATCGTGACCATGCGCGGAGAGTACGGCGAATTCAATCCGTGGCAAGTGCCCATGGGGCAGGGAACGCCGGGCTGCCTGGAAGAGATGGGTATGCGCCTCTATCGCGCTGAAGAGCCTGACCAAGTCGGCCCCGCGGTCGAAAACATGGCCCGGCTTGCATTCGATTCCCAGCAACTCTGCGGCGTATTGCTGAGCCAGAAGTTGCTAGGAGCCAAAGATTTCCGGGAGTTGGCCAAATGAGTACTGAAATCACCCGTCGCGCTTTGGTTAAATCGATTTTGGACGACAGACCCGACGACCTTGCTGTGGTGGCGGGGCTGGGGTCCTCCTGTTGGGATACGGCCGCCGCCGGCGACAATCCGTTGAATATGTACGTCTGGGGCGCCATGGGGGGCGCCGCGATGATCGGCTACGGCGTCGCACAGGCCCAGAAAGATCGGCGAATTTTGGTTATTACCGGGGATGGCGACATGCTGATGGGGATGGGGGCATTTTCCACAATCGCTTGGAAACCGCTGCCTAACCTCGCGATCCTGGTACTGGACAATGGCCGTTTCGGCGAAACCGGAGCCCAGTTCACCCACACCTCGGGCTCAACGGACCTAGCCGCGATCGCCCAAGCCTCCGGCATCGAGAAAGTGCGTAGCATTTCTGATCCGGCCGAGACCGACGATCTCAAGCCGTTCTTGTTCGAGGAGTCGGGGCCCGTGGTCGCGGTCGCCAAGATCAAATACGAAAAACTGAAATTTGTCCTGCCGGCAAGCAGCGGCAGTTACCTTAAGGATCGATTCCGTTCGGCACTGATGGGCGTCGACGCCGCGACATTGCCCTAGGAGTCACCGAATCAAGGAAGGGGCGTTCTGTGGTGGATAGCTGCGAATTGTGACCTAGCATTTGCAAAAAGAGACCAACGCGATTCATACCCGTAGATCGCATAATATATATTATGGAAAATACTAACGGTACGTTTTATAGCCTATAATTGATCTACGCCCGTACCGGAAAGGATTCAAAAATGCGGCTCCTTAAATTCGTAGCCTTTTCAGTATTTGTCCTGACAGTAATCTCGAGCACACACCTGAGTGCCAAACCCGATGTGAAGGTCAAATCCATAGCGCTCGGTGGCGGCGTCCACATGCTGGTTGGTCAGGGCGGCAATATCGGGGTTTTTGCCGGGCCAGACGGCATCTTTATGATCGATAGCCAATTCAAGGCCCTGGGCGAAAAACTTTCGCAAGCCATCCGGAACATTTCCGACAAACCGATAAAATTCGTTTTGAATACCCACTGGCATTTCGATCACGTGGACGGAAACGAGATTTTCGCCAAAAAAGGCGCAGTCATTATTGCTCATGAACACGTGCGTAAATTGATGACAAAAAATCAGGTCTTAAAAGCGTTCAATAAAAAGGTGCCTGCAGCACCGAAAAGCGCTTTACCAGCAATTACTTTTACATCTGACTTAACGTTTCATATGAATGATGAAACGATCAAAATTTTCCATGTTTCGAACGCTCACACCGGAGGCGATTCAGTCATTCATTTCGTCAAGGCAGATGTCATTCATATGGGAGATACGTATTTCAGCGGAATCTATCCGTTTATCGACTTCCAACATGGCGGTGGGCTCGACGGCATGATCACGGCGGTAAATAGGGTGTTGGCCATTTCAGGCCCGAACACAAAAATCATTCCCGGCCATGGCCCCCTCTCCAACCGGGCGAATTTAAAACGTTACCGACACATGCTCGTTACGGTCAGGAATCGAATGGCCGCTGCGATCAAGGCCGGAAAATCGCTCCCACAACTGTCGAAAAAGAGCCCCATAGCCGAGTTCGACAAGGAATGGGGAGATGGATTTCTCAAACCGGCGAAATTTCTAGAGCTGATTTACAAGGGTATGAAACAAGCGGCGAACTGAAAACTTCGCGCTTGTCGTTCGGTTTCGACAATTAGAGTTCAATCACCAGCCCATCATAAGCCGGCTCGACATTGTCTGGCGTGTCCTTCATGACCGTCGCGTAATCCATCTGCCGACCCATATGACATAAATAGGCCTGTTCCGGGTTGACGCGCTCTACCCATTCAAGGGTTTGTTCGAGCCAGGAATGGGTCTGATGGGGCTCATAGCGGAAACAATCGACAATCCAGGTTTTGACACCCTCCAAGGCAGCGAAGGCCTTTTCGTCGAGCTGCACCACATCGGTCGAATAAGCAAAATCGCCAAACCGTAAGCCAAGCGTGGTCGAATAGCCGTGAGATTGCTCGAACGTACTTATCTCGAGGTCTCCGATGCTGACCCGCTCCGCGATGTCGTTTCGAACCAGCATCGGTTTATAATAGAAACGCTTGATCTCTTTCTTCATGGGCTCGAACGCATAGGAAAATTTGTGTTCGATGAGATCGAGATCGGCCGGTCGCCCAAAGACAGGAATATCCTCGCCCATAGCCATATTGATCCAACGAAGATCATCCACCCCATGACAATGATCCGCATGCGCGTGGGTGAACAAAACTGCACTCAACCGGTCCAAGCCGACTTCCAATAATTGCTCGCGGCAATCAGGGGAGCAGTCGATCAACAAATTCGTTTGTTCCGTCTGAATTAAAAGCGAGGACCGCCGGCGGCGATTTTTCGGATTGTCGGGATCGCAATCCCCCCAACCACCATTGATTTGCGGCACTCCGGCAGAGCTACCGCAGCCGAGAACGGTAATTTTCATGCGGCGACTGGCGGCCGCGCGCGATTGAAAAGACGGAAGAAATTTTCCGTCGTTGCTTCGGCCAGCGTCTCCTGGTCAACGTTATGGAGCTCGGCCACCACAGATGCCGTATGGCGCACATGCAGGGGTTCGTTGCGTTTGCCGCGGTGAGGCTCGGGCGATAGATAGGGCGCATCTGTCTCGACCAAAAGCTTATCCAGCGGCACCTCCGCAGCGATATCACGCAACTCGTGTGACCGTTTAAACGTGACGATACCGGAGAACGAAATATAGAGACCGAGATCGAGAGCCGCTTTCGCAAGTTCCGGACCGCTGGAAAAACAATGCATAACGCCGCGAAACTTCCCCTTCTCCGATTCCTCGCACAATATCTCCGTCATCTCTTCGTCCGCGTCTCGCGCATGGACTACGAGCGGTAAACCGGTCTCGCGAGCTGCCGCTATATGCGCACGAAAACTCCTGCGCTGATCGTCACGCGGCGAATGTTCATAGTAGTAATCAAGCCCGCTCTCACCGATCCCGACCACGTTTTCCAAGGAACTAAGCTCTATTAGTCGCTCCGCATCATCCTGGCCTTCTTCGCCGGCATCGTGGGGATGGACACCGATCGTGCACCAGACATTCTCGTATCGGGATGCGATGTCCAGCACCGTGTCGGCTTCGCTGAGCTTCGTACAAATAGTCACGATGGTGCCGACATCCCCCGCATGGGCCCGCGCGACTACATCATCGATATCCCCGTCGCGGAGGTGATAGTCCAAATGGCAATGACTATCGACCAGCATTAGGAAGTTTCTTCCTCTACAAAGCGCGGGAATACCGGCTTCGGCTTCGGCAACGCGGTTCCGCTCGCAAGCGTCTCATCAAAATGTCTGAACTCACGCTTGTCCGCCTCTATCGCAAGCAAATCGAGAATTGCTGCCGCCGCATCGGGCATGAAGGGCTGGACGATCAGACCCAAGCGGCGGATCGTCTCGGCAAGGACGTAGAGCACCGTCGCCATCCGGTCGGGATCTTCCTTGCGCAATGCCCAAGGTGCCATCGCATCCACGTAGCGGTTAGCCTCGCCAACCACCTGCCAAATGTCGGTCAAAGCATTATGAAATGACTGGCGATCGAGCCTGTCGCGCACCGCGGGCAGCATGGCAGTGGCTTTTTCCAGTAATGCATTGTCAGCTTCTTCAAAGGCGCCATGCTCCGGCACCTGCTTGTCGCAATTTTTAGCAATCATCGAGAGTACACGTTGGCAAAGATTGCCAAGGTCATTCGCAAGGTCCCCATTCAACCTTCCAACCATCGCCTGATGGGAAAAATCGCCGTCATTGCCGAACGGTACCTCGCGCAGCATGAAGAATCGCACCGGATCGAGGCCGTATTTTTCGACCAGTTCGAAGGGGTCGATGACGTTCCCGAGCGACTTCGAAATTTTCTGCCCTTCGTTGGTCCACCAGCCATGGGCAAAAACTCTCTTTGGCGGCTCGAGACCCGCTGCCAACAAAAATGCCGGCCAATAGACCGCATGAAAACGGAGAATATCCTTGCCCACCATATGCAACGTCGCCGGCCAATAGGTTTGATATGTCTCGCAATCGGAATCTGGAAAGCCCGCTGCGGTGATGTAGTTGGTAAGCGCGTCAAGCCACACATACATGATGTGGTCGTCGTCCCCGGGAACGGGAATGCCCCAGTTAAAGGTGGTGCGGGAAATCGAAAGGTCTTTAAGGCCGCCCTTGACGAAACTCACCACTTCGTTGCGGCGGCTCGGCGGTAGAATAAAATCCGGATTGGCCTCGTAGAACGCAAGTAGCGGTTCCTGCCAAGCCGAAAGCCGGAAGAAGTAGCTCGGTTCCTCGACCCATTCGACCTCGGCACCGCTTGGCGCGAGCTTGGTGCCGTCGGGCCCCTCTTCCAACTCAGCCTCCGCATAGAACGCCTCGTCGCGTACCGCGTACCATCCGGCGTAGGAATCGGAATAGATCTCACCCGCATCGATAAGCATTCGCCACAGTGCCTGCGTCGAGACGCGGTGCCGTTCCTCCGTTGTGCGAATGAAATCGTCGAAACTGAAATTCATCGCTTCAGCCAGCTTACGAAAGTTGGCCGAGACCTCATCGGTGAACTTCTGTGGGTCTATACCGGCGGCTTCCGCTGCTTTTTCTACCTTCTGACCATGCTCGTCGGTGCCAGTGAGAAAACGCACATCACGGCCGTCCAGCCTGTTGAAGCGAGCCAGCACATCACAGGCCAACGTAGTATAGGCGTGGCCGATATGCGGCGCGTCATTGACGTAATAGATCGGTGTCGTGACGTAGTAGCTGTTCTCGGCGGCCATTGTCGCTTCCGTTCACTTAAGCACAGCCCTACCGAGCAGGTGCGGCAGCGGCAGCTATCAGCGAGAAACACTGGATCAATACTTGCTTTCGGTCGAGATTGACCCGCTCCGCCCCGTTGAGCAAGGCGCCGACCTTTTCCCATACCTCCACCCAGCGATCAAGCGGCGCGCCTTCGGCTAACAGCCGCGCCCGCAAAGCATGCTCTCCGGTAAGAATTTCGGGGGCCACCTCACCTTTCGTACCGCTCAGAACAAGCGCGGCCAGCCAATCGACAATCAGGTTCACCAAGATCGGAAAGCCATCTTCAGTATCGGCCTTACGCCTTGAGACAAGGTCACCAAGCGCATGCACCGACATCATATCCAAATTTGGCAAGCCACTGGCGGCCCGGTGCAGCGCCTCATACAGCGCAAACCCGTTGCCCTCGACGAGCTGTAACGCTTTACCGATGCTCCCTCTCGATAGCTTGGCAACCGCCTCTAGATTGCCCTCCTCCAATCCACCAAGGCTACGCAAGTGCGCAACAATTTGATCCGTCGCCAATGGCTTCAGGTCCAGTTGACTGCAACGGGACCGAATGGTCGGCAACAAGCGACCCGGTGCATGGCTAACGAGTAAAAACAGGGTTTTAGGCGGCGGCTCTTCAAGATTTTTCAAAACGGCATTTGCCGCATTCACGTTCATCGCATCGGCCGGGTCTATGATTACAACACGCCAACCACTCGCGGTTAAATTAGTGACCTCAAGAGCGGCCCGTACCTGGTCTACGACGATTTGCTGGGACGCACGCCCGGTTTTGGGATTAACCCAGCCGGCTTCCATTGTGCGCAGGTCCGCATGTGCGCCCGCTTCGATTTGCTTTGCAGTTGGTGTTTCCGCATCGATCGACAAACCTTCCGACGCCGCCGTTGGCTCGTCACCAAATAGCGAGGGTCCTGAATCTTCTATCGCCCCGCCGCCACTCAAAACAAAACGTGCTATTCGGAAGGCCAGGGTCGCTTTTCCAATACCTTCCGGCCCGGTGAGCAACCACGCATGGGGCATGCGACCTGATTGCCAGGCCGAAAGGAAGGCCGCTTCCGCTGCCTCCTGACCAACCAACCCGTAGGTCTCTCTTGGAGTTTGTCGCTCAGTCACCGTATGCACATTCTCTAAAGTTCGAGATCGAAATGTCGAGAAACCACAGAAACGACGCCCGCTGCGACAGTATCGATGTCGCCATTGCCGTCTAGAACAACGAACCGATCGGGTGCCTGTCCCGCCATTTCCAGAAAACCGGCTCGAACACGACGATGAAATTCAATACCCATCTCTTCGTAGCGGGTTCCGGCCCCATCTCCCCGAGCTTCCGCCCGGGCCAGCCCAGCCTCCACGTCGAGGTCCAGTATTAACGTCAAATCGGGAGCTAGACCGGCAAGCGCAATATCATGTAACGCATCGATCGTTTCCAGTTCCTGGCCGAGCCCATACCCTTGATAGGCCAACGTAGAATGCAAAAATCGATCGCTCACCACCCATTTTCCGCTCTCCAATGCAGGACGAACGGTCTTTTGCACATGGTCATGGCGTGCGGTGATATGGAGAAGCGTTTCTGTAAACGGATCCCATCGATCTCCCTCGCCCTCGACCAGCAGACCACGGATCGCCTCCGCCCCCGGAGCACCGCCCGGTTCCCGCGTAGTGATTGCCGCAATTCCAGCTGTACCGAGCGCGTCTACAAGCAGTTTTGCCTGTGTCGACTTTCCCGTCCCTTCGCCACCTTCAAACGTAATCAAACGTCCAGAAATCTCGTTCACCTTTGCAACTAGCCGCTATCGCTTTTCGCCCCAAAGCAGGTGATTAATCAGCGCACTTAAACGCCCCATAGTGCCTAAATCATCGACATCGGCGCCCGCCTTCAATGGCAATTCCAGTTTCTTCTCGCCCGGAGCGGTTACCACCAATTGTCCCAACTGATCGCCCCTACGGATCGGCGCGGCAATCGGCTCGGAAAATTTTGCAACCACTCGAAGCTGCTTTCGAGCCCGCTTTTTTATCGTCACGGCAAGGTCTTCATCTAGAACCAGAGGCACCCTAGCAGCCTCGCCAAGCCAAACACCCGCATCAACAACTGTTTCGCCCGCAACAAACATCCGATAGGTGTCAAAGGTCCGATACGCCCAATTCAACAGATATTCGGATTCGCGGGCCCGCTGCCGTTTCGATTTCAATCCGTTGACGACAACGATGATGCGCCGGTCCTTCCGCAATGCGGAAGCAGCCAGCCCATACCCCGCAACATCGGTATGGCCCGTTTTAAGCCCATCCGCTCCGATGTTGAGGCCCAGCAACGGATTGCGATTGCGTTGCTGGATATTGGCGTATTTGAATTCGGTCTCGGAATAGTAATGGTAATACTCGGGAAAATTCCGGATCGTCGCCTCGATCAGTGTGGCGAGATCGCGCGCGGTGGTCAGATGTTGTTCGTCAGGCCAGCCAGACGCATTGCGGAAGGTGCTGTTCTTCATACCGATTTCACGTGCTTTTTCGGTCATCTCCCGGGCGAACTCTTCTTCCCGGCCCGATACGCCTTCGGCGATCACGATTGAAGCGTCATTGCCGGACTGTACGATGATTCCGCGGATTAGATCCTCAACCGACACGCTACTGTTAACTTTGACGAACATGCGCGATCCGCGTTTTTTCCAAGCTTTGCGACTCACGCGGAACTGCGTGTCGAGCGAAAGAATACCCGCCTTCAAGCGATCGAAAAGCATGTAGGCAGTCATCATCTTGGTCATCGAGGCCGGATGCATCAATGCATCGGCGTTCTTGGCCAAAAGGGTTCGCCCGGTCGCAAACTCGACGACGAGAGCTTGTTTCGCCTTGGTCGGCGTCGCCTGTGCCGATGCCAACGGAACCAGGCACAGCATCCACGTCGACAGAAGGCAAACGGCTGAATTACGTAGATTTCTCATTCGCTTGTCTCTGCGCCGATCTCTTTCGCATCCGGCGCCTCCAGCTCAAAAAGTCATTTTTTATCGGTATCGGTCTCAGTCAACGACAATTCGCGCCTCGGGGTAACCGGAACTAATCACCTGGGCCAAGGCCGTATCTGCCATTTTCAAATCCGCATAGGGGCCGAGACGGACGCGAAATAGTTTCTGTTCGCCCCCTTTGACGAGAGTAATTTTCGAAGGTCCCATGGTTCCCAACAATGTATGAACGCGATTAGCGTTCGCGTATTTGGCAAATGCGCCAGCCTGAACGAACAAGTTCGCGGTACCCTTAACTTGGACCTGGCTCACCTTGCCATCAACAACCTGGGTCGGCGGCCGCGGCCGTTCAACCGGCTGTTTCGGTCTCGCAACCGGTGGGGCCTGATTGTTCTCCGCCGATGCCGTTTGAGTGCCGTTCGGCGCGGGCAAAGACCGACTGGTTACTGCAACACTCGGCGCAGGCCGCGGTTTTGGACCCGCCGCTACAACTGTGCCAGTTTGGGCGCCGAGCCTCGTACCTGCGGGCGCTTGCCCTTGAGCGATAGCCGCAAGAATTCGGCTTTCCCGTTCGAGCACTTGTACACGCACCGGAGCCGTCCCCGCCTTTTCAAAACCTAGTAGCTGTGCCGCCCTTTTCGACAAATCGATGATCCGACCGTGAGCAAAAGGCCCCCTGTCATTGAGACGAATGTTCATCGACTTCCCGTTGCGGAGATTGGTCACCCGCACCATGCTCGGCATCGGCAAAGTCTTGTGCGCCGCGCTCACCTGGTGCATGTCGAAAATTTCGCCGTTGGCGGTTTGCTTGCCGTGAAACTGAGGCCCATACCAAGACGCAATACCGGTCTGATCGTAGCGATAATTAATTCGCGGGCGGTACCACACGCCCTTGATCTGATAGGGACGCCCAACCTTATAGCGCCCTGTCGTCGCCGGCGCCCCGGTATCCGCCCCCTCTTTCACCAAATTGGCAAGGAATTCCGTCTCGGAGCAATTCGCTGCTACCAAGGGAGCCGTCAGCAGAACCAGTAATTTGCAAAGTCTTTGCACGCGCATGGATTGCGAGACTGCGATACCGTTAAAAATTCAATTTGGGTGCCAGCGAGTTTAGTCAGTGCCGTGAGAGGCGGCAACGTCGCATTATCGGCGACGCAACATCTCCCAAAGTTCGACGGTTACGTAGCCGTCCGCCGGTACGTTCTGGGAGTTCTGATAGGCCCGGATCGCGGCCCTGGTACCTTTGCCGACGATACCGTCCGGCTTGCCCGTCTGATACCCACGCGCATTCAGCATCGTCTGAATTTCCTTTACTTTGGCTATACTTACGCGCCGATCATTGGCCGGCCGCGGGACACTGATGGGCCCCCGACCGCTAAGGCGATCCGCAAGGTGACCAACGGAAATGGCATAGAGAATGGAGTTGTTCCATCGCATTATTCGTCGGAAATTCCGATAGACGGCGAAGGCGGGCCCCTTATACCCGGCGGGTATCACCAGCGAGGTTTCAATATCGACTTTTGGCAAATTGGCCCCATTGATTCGGCGAACGCCTGAGCGTTGCCAATCGGATAGCGATTTTTTCACCCGAAGTGACGCACTGCCGAAATCGAAATTTCGCGGGAGCTTAACTTCACGGCCCCATTTCTCGCTGTCATCCCAACCCAGCGAAGAAAGATAGTTTGCCGCCGAAGCAAACGCATCCGCCATGCTGTGCCAGATATCGCGCCGACCATCGCCATCGAAATCGACGGCATAGCCTTCATATGTCGTCGGTATGAATTGGAAATGTCCCATTGCGCCAGCCCAGGAACCTTGCATGCGTTTCAGGGTGATATCGCCATTGTCGAGAATTTTTAAAGCGGCCAATAATTGCGCGCGAAAAAATTTCGACCGCCGGCCATCGTGAGCCAAAGTTGCCAGGGATGGAATCACCTGATATCCGCCGAACGTACTCCCGAAATTGCTCTCCAATCCCCAGAAAGCAATCAGATATCGCGGCGGCACCCCGTACTTTTTATAAACGCGCCCCAGTATGGCGCCGTGCTTCTTTAACAGCGCCTTACCTTTTTTGATCCGGTGTTTGTTCACCCGATCCATATAGCGCCAATAGGACAGCGTGAACTCGGCCTGTCGACGATCCTTTTTGATCACGTCCGGTAGAGGCTGCACACCGTCCAAAGCAGTGCGAAGCGTCCGCTCGGAAATGCCCGCCTTCGATGCTTCGGCCCTAAACTCCGAAAGCCAACTGCGAAAATTAGCCGTATCTACAGTTTGCGCCCCTGCGCCGTAGGCACCGGTAACAAGCATTCCTGTCAATGCACAGCAGCGCAGTAGTTTTGCGAGCAAATACCTCTCCTTCAAAATACGCCCGGCCGCCGACCTATTTGGTCACGTAATCGTACTTACCGTTTTTCCATTCATACATGACATAACCGGGCGCATTGACGTCACCCTTCAGATCGAAACTGATCTTGCCGAGAACGGTTTCCACCGGCTTGGTTTGCAAGGCTTTGGCGACATTCGTAGGATCGACGCCTTTTGCGTTTTCAACCGCAGCCGCCCAAGCCTGAACCGCGCCGTAGGAGTAGAGATTGTAACCTTCGGGTTCGATCTTTTTCGCCCGCATTGCCGCCACGACCTTGGCCGCTGCCGGATTTTTCCGTGGGTCCGGGCTGAAGGTCATCAGTGTGCCTTCGCCGTCCTTGCCGGTAATACCCCAATACTCTGCCGTGGTCAGCGCGTCGCCGGAAACCAGTATCGTCGACATGCCTTGCTGGCGCATCTGCCGCATGATCAAGCCCGCCTCGGTGTGGTAGCCGCCCACGAACAACACATCGATCGATTCGGATTTCAGCTTGGAAACCAGCGCCGAATAGTCCTTCTCGCCGGCTGTGTAGGCTTCATAGACCACGTTCTTGAGGCCAGCCTTGCCCATGTACTTTTTGGTTTCGTCCGCCAGACCTTTGCCGTAGGCGGTTTTGTCATGAATGATCGCGACCCGCTTTCCAGGGAAATGCTTAGCAATGTAATTACCCGCAACCTCACCCTGTTGGTCGTCGCGGCCGCAGGTGCGGAACACGTTGTAGCCCCCCTCATCCGTCAGCTTGGGATTGGTCGAACTAGGTGAAATTTGGATGATATTTTCTTCGCTATAGACCTTGGACGCCGGGATCGAAGAACCCGAGCAAAAATGCCCGACAACCAGTGCGACCCCTTTACCGGCCATTTTATTGGCAACCGCTACCGCCTGTTTCGGATCACAAGCATCATCGCCGATTTCAAGGATGAGCTGTTTGCCAAGCACGCCGCCGGCCGCATTGATATCGGCGACCGCCTGTTCGACGCCGGCTTTCATCTGCGCGCCGAAGGTCGCCTGCTGTCCGGTCATTGGTCCGACCACCGCAATGGTAATGCCGCCCTCTTCGGTGTCTCCACCCTTTTGCACGAACACATATGCGCCGATCGCAATGATTGCCACAGCGATTAACAGAATGAATTTATTGTTCATTGGAACGCCTCCACGAAGTCGAATTCTTTTCAGTAACGTTGCTATCAGTCATATCACATATCGCCGACAATTTCGGCAAACCCATCTAATGACCGCCTTCCAAATACGCCTTGCGAACTTCTTGATTAGCCAACAGGTCGTCACTCGGGCCCGCAAGCGTGATTTTGCCGTTGACCAGCACGTAGCCGCGATCCGCCAAACGCAATGCTTGGTGCGCATTCTGCTCCACTAGCAATATGGTCGTGCCGTGATTGCGATTAATCTCGCCGATCGCCTCGAAAATGCGTTTCACCATTAACGGTGCGAGCCCCAACGACGGCTCGTCGAGCAGCAATAGTTTCGGCGCCGCCATCAAAGCTCTGCCGATCGCAAGCATTTGTTGCTCGCCCCCGGACAGCGTCCCTCCCCGTTGATCTCCGCGTTCTTTCAAAATCGGAAACAGATCATAAACCTGCTCGAACCGTTCGGTCGGCGCGTCGATACCGGGCGTACCCAATTGCAAATTCTCAAGTACTGTCATCCGCGCGAAAATACGCCTTCCTTCGGGCGCATGGGCAATGCCGAGGCGAATAATCTCGTGGGTTGGCATTTGGTCGATAGCAGTTCCATCGAACGAAACAACACCAGCCGTCGCCCGTGGGTTTCCGCAGATCGTCATCAGCAAGGTCGTCTTCCCGGCACCGTTGGCACCGATCAGGGTTACGATTTCCCCCTCTCCGACCTCAAGATCGAGCCCTCTCAAGGCTTCGATCTTACCGTAACCACTTTTGAGCCCTTCGACCGATAGCATCGCCATTTTAAGGATGCTCCCCCGCCTCTTCGGCAAGATCGGCAGCAATAAGCTCCGGCAGTGGCTCGTCGTCTTCTTCGCCAAGATAGGCGCGAATTACGTGGGGATCGTTCCGCACCTCTTCGGGCGTTCCATCGGCAATTTTGGCACCATGGTCGAGCACGATGACATGATCCGAAATACGCATCACCACGCTCATGTCATGCTCGATCAACAATACAGCGCAATCGCCTTCGTTCCGGATGTCTTCGATAAGGCGCGAAAGTTCAGCGGATTCCGCTGCATTCAATCCGGCCGCCGGTTCGTCGAGGCAAAGTAATTTGGGCTTCGAACACATCGCTCGGGCGATTTCGAGCAGTCGTTGGCTACCGTAGGGCAATTCACCGGCCTCTTGATCGGCGAACTCGAGGAGCGCGATCTTCTCGAGCCAGACCTCGGCGCGCTTCACCGCTTCTGCTTCGGCACGCGCATAACTCGGCAGGCCCAACAGACCAAAAATGCTGAAACCGGAAGCCCGCATCAATTCGTTATGTTGGGCGACAACAAGGTTCTCCAGTACGGACATACGTGGGAACAAGCGTATGTTCTGAAAGGTGCGCGCTACCTTGGCACGTTGGGCGATTTTGAACCCCTCGAGACGCTCCAGTCGGTGCGTTTGTTCCGCCGCATGCATTTCGATCCGTCCGGCGGTCGGCCGATAGAAACCGGTAAGGCAATTGAACACGGTCGTTTTTCCCGCGCCGTTAGGCCCAATAATTGCGGTAATACCGTTTTCGGCAACCTGGAACGAAACCGCGTCGACGGCGGTGAGACCGCCGAACTGCATGGTGAGTCCTTCCACATCGAGCAGCGGCACGGTCATCGCTCTTCCACTATTTTCTGCGAACGGACGGTCGGTTCCCGTTTGGTCAACAGGCCCCGTGGCCGCCAGACCATGATCGCAACCATGCCGCCTCCAAAGGCGAGCATGCGAAATTGCTCCAGTTCACGGAACAGCTCTGTCATACCAATCAGGAAGACCGCCGCCAGAACAACACCCATTTGGCTGCCCATACCGCCCAATACGACAATCGCAAGAATGATCGCTGATTCGATGAAGGTAAAACTTTCAGGGCTGATAAACCCTTGCCGTGTCGCAAAAAACGACCCCGCAAAGCCTGCAAACATCGCCCCGACCGCAAACGCGGTGAGTTTGGTGTTGCGCGGATTTATTCCAAGGGCACGGCAGGCGATTTCGTCTTCGCGAAGCGCTTCCCAAGCGCGTCCGACCGGCAATCGGCGAATACGTTCGGTAAAGAGATTGGTCAATAACGCGAGCGCCAAGATCAAGTAATACAAAAACACGATCCGATGGATCGAGGCGTAGTCGAGACCGAAAAAGGAATGGAAGCTCGTTTCCTTACCGCTATTGCTGAACGGCAGCCCGAAAAAACTCGGTCGCGGTATGCCGCTCAATCCATCGGGCCCTTTGGTGAGCTCGTACCAATTCAGCAAAATAATCCGAATGATCTCGCCGAACCCAAGGGTGACGATGGCGAGGTAATCGCCTCGTAGCCGCAGCACCGGGAAACCGAGCAAAATGCCGAAAAGGGCTGCAAACAAACCGGCAAGCGGCAAACATTGCCAAAAGGAAAGATCGAAATTGAGTGCGATTAGCGCGTAGGAATACGCGCCGACCGCATAGAAGGCGACGTAACCGAGATCGAGCAGCCCTGCGAGGCCAACCACGATATTGAGCCCCCACCCCAGCATGATGTAGGTCAGAACGAGAATTCCCAAATCCAACAGCCAACGGTCGACGAAAGGCAGGACCGGCCACAACACGGCGAGTGCCAGCAGGCCCGTGCCGAACCATGGGCCAACTGTCGTCCTGAAGCCTTCCTTTATCGAAGCCGTCGTTTCCGCTGCCGCGTCCCGCAGATGGGGTTCGCTTTTAAGGTAGGAAATGGCGAGACGTCCGAGGAACACCGCGGCAATCGCGATCAAAACCCAGACCAATCGGATTTCGATATCCGTACCTTGGGCGGTTATGTTCCGGTCCTCACCTCCGGCCACCAGACGAAAGCCGAACATGGGAAAGGCAAGCGGCAGGGTCATTAGTGCTGTTATGCCCGCATCGCGCAAATGTGCGGACCAGTCTGTCCCCGTTCGATCGACAGCGCTTACGGCCATACTCAAACCTTCTCGATTTCCGGTTTGCCGAGCAGCCCCGACGGACGGAAAATCAGGACCAAAATCAGGATCGAAAAGGCGGCGACATCCTTATATTCGATCGTGAAATACGCAGACCAAAAGGTCTCGATCAGGCCGATCAAAAGCCCGCCCAACATCGCGCCCGGCAAAGAACCGATGCCCCCCAACACCGCTGCGGTAAAGGCTTTGATACCGGCGACGAAGCCAATATAGAAATCGATCACGCCGTAATTGAGCAGAACCATCATGCCGGCGACCGCCGCAAGCATGGCCCCCAGAATGAAGGTCAATGAGATGGTTTTATTGACGTCGATGCCGACCAGTGACGCCATTACCAGGTCCTGCTCGCACGCCCGTTGTGCGCGACCGAGCGCGGTTTTGGCGATAACGATCGAAAAAACCGTCATCAACACCACTGTGGTGGCGACGATCAACAACTGCATAAAACTTAGCGATACAGTGGATTCACCTATTTTCCAGAAGGTAAACCCGCCCTCGACCAAAGGCTGCAGCGTCTTGGATCGCGCGCCCTGCATGAGCTGTACGTAATTTTGCAACGCGATCGACATGCCGATCGCAGAAATGAGCGGTGCCAATCGAAAAGAGCCCCGGAGCGGACGATAGGCAAGGCGTTCGACCGCCCAGCCATATGCCGCCGTGAATACCATTGCCAACAACAGTACAACGACCAAGGCGAATGGCACGAAGCTGAATCCCAGTCCCACTGCCAGCAAATAGAAAATCAACGCATTGAAAGCACCGATCATGAAGATTTCGCCATGGGCGAAATTGATCATGCCGATAATGCCGTAAACCATGGTGTAACCGATGGCGATCAGGCCGTAGATCGACCCTAGAGTGATGCCGTTAATCAGTTGCTGTGTGAAATATTCCATATCGGAAATGCGGACCGCGCGGCTGACGAATCGCTCAAAGTCGAACATATCGACGGCGGCACCGCAACCGCCTCAACGCTGGCCTTGAACCGTCCGGCCATGTTAGACAGCCGGTTCAATTTCCAGGGTAAAATTGGAGAAAAATCCATGCCATTCGAAGCCGCCAGCAAGGCTCTATCGCGATACACCGTACTTGATCTAACAAGGGTCCGTTCCGGCCCCACATGCGTACGACAACTCGCCGATTGGGGCGCGAATGTCATTAAGGTTGAGCTACCGCCCGCACTCGAAGGCGGAAACGCATTGGGGGGTGCCCGCCATGGGCCGGACTTTCAGAACCTTCACCGTAACAAGCGTAGTTTGACCCTTAATTTGAAAGAGGAAGACGGGATTAAAATCTTCAAGCGCCTGGTAGAAAACGCAGACGTTGTTGTGGAGAATTATCGCCCGGACGTGAAGGCGCGGCTCGGCATCGACTACGACTCCCTGAAAGCGATCAATCCGAAAATTATCCTCGGCAGTATTTCGGGCTTCGGGCAAGACGGCCCCTATGCCAAGCGGCCAGGATTCGACCAAATCGCCCAAGGCATGGGCGGGCTGATGTCCATTACCGGCTTGCCCGGCCAAGGCCCGGTGCGTGTCGGTATCCCGATCGCCGACCTTTGTGCCGGCATGCTCTGCGCGCAAGGCATCATGATTGCCCTGCTGGAACGTGAAGCCTCGGGCGAAGGACAATGGGTGCATACGTCCCTCCTCCAGGCGATGATTTTTATGCTCGACTTCCAAGCTGCGCGTTGGACGCTGGCCGGAGAAGTGCCGCAGCAAGCCGGCAACAATCACCCGACATCCATTCCGACCGGCGTTTTCCAAACAACGGACGGATTCATCAATATCGCAGTTGCCGGCAACCTGATCTGGCGCCGGTTCGCAAAAGCGGTCGATCGCGAAGATTGGATCGAACATCCCGACTATAAGGAAGCGGAATCCCGCTCGGCGAACCGGGATGCACTGAACGCCGAAATCGCCGAACTGCTCAAAACCAAGTCGAGCGATGAATGGGTCGAAAGCCTGAACGAATCCGGTGTCCCCTGTGGGCAGATTTACGATATCGACAAAGTCTTCTCTGACCCTCAAGTCGAGCACCTGGAAATGCAGAAAAGCGTGCATTCGGGAGAACTCGGCGATATCAGCCTGGTCAATCAGGCGATCCGGATGTCGCGAACGCCGCACGACTTCGTCAAAGCGCCGCCGGAAGCAGGCGAGCATTCCGACGAGATCCTCGTCGAAGCGGGATTTAGCGACGACGAAATCGCCGACTTCCGCGACCGAAACGTGATTTAGGAACGCTGCCAATGCCTTTTTATGAAAACGGTCCCGTCCGCATTCACTACGAGGAAGCCGGTGACGGACCGCCGTTACTCCTGATCCCTGGCGGCGGATTGAACGGGGACATGACCAAGGCGACGACCGACGCGCCCTACAACCCCGTGGAGGAATTCAAGAACGAGTTCCGTTGCATCACTTTCGACCGGCGCAATTCTGCCGGCGGGCAATCTACGGGCCCGCTCGAAATCGACGGACCGTGGGAGTCATATACCGATGATCTTCTTGGTCTTGCGGACCACCTCGGACTGGACAGGTTTCTCACGCTTGGTTTCTGCATTGGCGGTCCATTGACCTGGCATCTCCTGCGCCGCGCGGAAGAGCGTGTTGTCGCATCGGTGCTGACACAGCCGAGCGGCTTTCGTCCTGAAATGCCGGATTACTTTTTCGAAAACAATATGAAGGTTTGGGGCAAGGCGCTCGCCGAGACCCGCGAAGACATTTCGATAGAGGACGTCGAAGCATTCCTCACTACCATGTACCGCTCCGACCCCGACTTTGTCATTTCGGTCACGCGCGACGATGTGCGCAACTGTCAAACGCCCGTACTGATCCTTCCCGACGACGCCACGGGCCATCCCTACAAGGTTGCGATGGAAGCAGCCATGCTGGCGCCGAACGCGCAAGTGAGCCTTTACCCGTGGAAGGACACCGAGGACAAAATCCCCTTGGCGGTTCGCCATATACGGATGTTTCTTCAAACCCACAGGCGCGCGTTCGATTAAAGCAACGCGCCCTATAGTATCGACCAGAATAAAGAGCCCGCCGATCCCGCGAGTACGATCAAAATCAGGCCTTTAAAGAAGCTTTCGCTTAAGTGACCGACCAGACGACCGCCGACATAGATTCCGACTAAGGTCGCCGGTAATAGCGCAGCGCTTTGCCAAAGCACCGATGCCAAAAAACCATTGATACCTATATGCAGGATGAGAGCGCCCGCATAAACGAAGAGGAACAAAGCCAAGATCGTCGAGCGCACCGACTGTTTCCCGTAATCGTGCTTGGCCATCCAAGCCGCCGGCGCGGGGCCTGGCATCGCTAGACTGCCGCCCATTACCCCCGCCAGCCCGCCAATCAGAAACGGAATTGCGCCCCGGTCCCCAGCTTCGTCGTCAATAGCCTGTGTTTCGGGCCTCCGCCACAAAACGGAAATGGCGGCAAGCAAAACTGCGATCCCGGCTAGCAGTTTGAGGGTCACAAAGTCGATCGAAATCAAAATCCATACGCCGAGTGGCAACCCTAGCAGGCTGCTTATGACCAACTTGTTAAGGAGTACTTTGGCCCGATAGGGCCAGAGTGTCGGCGTCAACACACCCGCAACCACCAAATTAAGCAAGATGCTCACGGTCACCGCATCGGCGCTGTTCATCTGCAACAGCAAAACCGGGCCTGCAACCACGCCAAAACCGAATCCCGCAGCGGATTGCAACACCGCAGCGCCGAACACGACAAGGTTCAATATGATCAACTCTTCAGACACGTCTTTCGCCTTGTTGAAGCCCCATGATAGGCCCGACGGAACAACTACTGTATGCTGCGCGCCGTTCTATCTTTAACCAGCCGCAAGAGCGCTTACCCATGCAATCCGTATTTCCCACAGGCACGACCATCTACCAACCGGAAAAATGCTTCAACGGGCTCACCATCTATCCGTCCAAGAAAGATGGTGTCGGTGCCGTGTTAATCGACATGAACGGAAACGCCCTCCGCACGTGGCCGAAATTTACCAATTTCATGGTCAACATGATGCCGGGCGGACACATCCTTGGCGGCCAAACCGGCCGAGTGACCGATCACTATGAGCATGTCTACGGCGCCGATGACCTAATTCAGGAGAATTGGGATGGTGACGTCGAATGGAGCTTCAACAAAGCGGATGAAATGGAATATGGTGGCGCAAAGCATTGGACCGCACGCCAAAACCACGATGTCGTGCGCGAAGGTTGTCCTGTTGGCTACTACGTCCCCGACATGGAGCCCAAGGTCGAAAACGGAAAGACCTTATTTTTGAGCTATCGTACCGGCGAATGGCCCGAGATCACCCGCGATTTCCTACCGCGCGCGACGCGGTTGGTCGAAGTTTCCTGGGAGGGCGAAATTCTCTGGGATTGGATGCCCGCAGAAAATTTCGATCAATTCGGTTGGAGCGAAGAATCAAGAAACGCGATCATGCGCCGCTGCCGCAACCAAAATGGCGTCTTCCAAAACACCTGTTCTTATGTCGGACCCAACAAATGGTTCGATGCGGGCGACGAACGCTTCCACCCGGACAACATCATCACCGACGACCGCGCCACCATGGTCTACATCATCTCCAAGCAGACCGGAGAGATCGTCTGGAAGGTTGGCCCCGATTACGATCGCGATCCCGCCCTCAAGAAACTCGAATGCATCATCGGGCCGCACCATGCGCACATGATCCCCCAAGGCCTTCCGGGGGCCGGAAATATTCTTGTTTTCGACAATGGCGGAGCTGCGGGTTACGGCGCTCCCAATCCCGGCGCGCCCGACGGCACCTGGAACGCGCTCCGGGATCATTCTCGTGTCTTGGAGTTCGACCCGATCACGCTCGAAATCGTCTGGAAGTTCGATGCGATGACACAANGTTTCTATGAGGGCNAAGAATGCCGCTTCTACAGCCGTTATGAGAGCGGCGCCCAACGGCTTCCGAACGGTAACACCCTGATCACGGAATCACGCCGGGGCCGGATCATTGAAGTCACGCCGGAGAGCGAGATCGTTTGGGAGTATATCTGCCCCTACAATCTTCTCGACCGGGACGACCAATTCTTTAGCGACGTATTTCGCGGCTACCGCATTCCTTACGAATGGGTGCCCCAGGCGGAGCCGTCGCGCGAACGAGCAGTCATCCCGCCACCCAATGCCGAATTCAGAATCCCTCCAGTCGAAGACTAGGATTTTTTGTTAGGGCCGGTGTGCCTCGAGGAAGGTGCGCACATGGCGTACCGCGAGCGGTATGCGTTCGACCGGGTCCTTCCAAGGATACATGCTCACTTGCGCATTGGGTGCCAGCATTGCTGATTCCATGGCCACCGCGTATGGGTGCCCCGGCACGTCGTCGGGCAAAACCAATATCGGCGTTTCGCAAGCGCTTACGAAGTCACGGCTCACGGTGATGACGAAATCTGGGTTGTCGTTATACATGTTGGCGAGAAATCGCTCGGCGGTTTCCATATCGAGATCGGGTCGCTTTTCGCATAACGGCTTCGCCCAGTTCTCCATATTCCTGTCGTAAAACAATGTCGGCATTTCGGGGCGAACGCCTACGGGCTGCGCCAATACAGCCGCTGGAATGCGTTCGGGCGACCTTTTCAGCAAATTCCAGATGAACGGCCCACCTATGCAAAATCCCAACACCAGAAACTTGTCGATGCCAAGATGGTCCATGAGCCCGAAGTGATCGTCCGTATAGGAGTCCCAAGGTCGGTCGACCTCGACAGGACCAGTCGATTGCCCAGGTAACGCGTTTCGTTCATCTAAGGTAATGCAGCGAAACCCGTCTCCAAATTCCTCGAAGGTGTCGAAAGGAGCGCTCGTTGTCGCGTCCGCGACAGTCCCGTTGATCCCACCACCCGGGATAATCAACAGGGGAAAAGCGTCGCCCCGCTCCTCATAGTGAATACGCGCCTCGCCATGCTCGAAAAACGGCATGTCACCCTCCGTTACAGATTCGGTATCGTACAGATTATCAGAGAAACCGCCGCCACGCTGGTCTGACAAACGAAATCGGAGGCAGCCAACTCAGATGGCGTTAGGCGAGCCGGAACCGAGCCACCTTCACGCCATGCTCTTCTTCAATGACGAGCTCGACTGGATGGTCGATCTTGAAATTGGAATCGTCATCTTCACCGACGATATTGGTCGCGAGTTGCGGCCCCTCTTCCAACTTTACGATCGCCACATTGTAGGGCAGTCGATCCTTGAAGGCGGGAATAAAGGCGGTGTGATAGACGACCCAACTGGTCATCACTCCCTTCCCCGAAGCTTCGATCCATTCGAAGTCCGCTTCGAGACACTCGGGGCATTCCTGGCGCGCCGGCAACCAATTGCGGTCGCAGCAGTTGCACCTCTGAAATTGAAGCTTGCCGTCCTTGAGCCCATCCCAAAATGGAGCATTGGTCTCGTCGAAATCCGGCAGAGGGAAATCGTCGCTCATATCACCCTCCCTATTGCCCCAAAATCAGTGTGGAATGGGTATGCATTTCGCCACCCTGATTACTGACGATGCCTTTTTTTGCGTCTTTGACTTGAAGGTTGGCATCGCCCCGCATTTGTCGCACACCCTCAATAACCAGCTGCATACCGGGCATACCTGTCTCTGATAAAAGACCGCCGGAGGTATTGAACGGCAGTCCGCCGTCCCATCCGATGCCCCCGTCGGCAACGAAAGCCCCGCCTTGGCCATGCTTGCAGAATCCATAGTCTTCCAGCGACATGATCGGCGTGATCGTGAAACAGTCATAGAACTGTGCAACATCGATATCCTTCGGCTCGATGCCGGCCATTTTAAAGGCAGTCGTTCCCGACTTGGCCGCCATCGTGCTCGTCAGGTCGGGACGTTGCGCAACTTCCCACGACGTCTGGCCCTGTCCGAAGCCAAGGATCGGTACCGGCTTATCTACACCGATCTTTTTCGCGCGCTCCGCGCTCATCACCACCACCGCGGCGCCGCCATCTGAAATCAAGCAACAGTCATCGCGTCGCAGGGGTTCGACGATGAAACGGCTTTGATAATAGTCGTCTAGCGTGATCGGTATTTTGAGCTGAGCATTCGGGTTCTTGGCGCCGTTGGCGCGATTGTTGATCGCGACCGCAGCCAGCTGCTCTTCGGTCGTTCCGTGAGCGCCCATATGGCGGCGCGCAATCATCGCATACCCCGCCGTAGTGCCGACCCAGCCATAGGTGCCAGAACCATCCGCCCCACCGCGTGGCTTGGCGTAGGCGGATCGGGTCCCTGTCCTTGGATTGTCCGACATGCAGACCAGAGCCACTTCGCACTGCCCATGTTCGATGGCAAGGGCCGCAAACGAGATCATCGAAATGCCCGATGCACCCGCCTGATCCCAAACCCCGCCGATACGCGGCATAATCCCGAGCGCTTCGGCAACTGTCTGGCCGAATTTGGATTCGAATTTCGACGTCGGATATTTCACGAGCACCGCATCGACCGCGTCTTTTTCAACACCCGCATCTGCCAGCGCCTTGCGGCAGGCTTCTACATTCATCGATACCGGTGTGCGCCCTTCGAGTTTGCCAAAGGCCGTATGACCAACGCCGGCGATGACGACGTTACCGCGCATCAAATAACCTCCTCGGCCCGCAATTCATCGACTTCATCCTTACTCAAACCCAACCAACCGCTGTATATTTCATCGTTATGCGCCCCCAAGAGCGGGCTCGGCTCCAACGGCAGCATCGGCGTTTCCGGGAAACGAAGCGGTGAATGGGGAACCACGATGTCGCCCATTTCAGGATGATCCATCCTTTGAAGCGCACCGCGTTCGTGCATGTGGGGATCGTTCATCACTTCCATCAGATCGCGGATTCGCTCAGATGGAACGCCGAACTTATCGTTCAATTCGTCGATACGGTCGTCTTCTAGCGTCTTGGTCCATTCATTAATAAGCGCGTCGATTTCCTCCATATCCGCAACCCGGCCCATGTTCTTTTTGTATTTTTCGTGTTCTGCCAGATCGGGACGGTCCATCGCCTTACAAAGGCGCTGCCAATGGCCGTCATTGGTGCAAATAATCGCCACATGACCGGTCTTGCACTCATAGACATTGTACGGGCAAAGCGAGAGGCCACCATGACGATTGCCTGTTCGCGGCGCTGCCTTCTTCGACGTGTAAACGATGCCGAGATTGGAACTAAGGCTGCTATAGACCGCCTCTTCCATAGAAATCTCAACCAACCGTCCCTCGCCGGTTTTCTCGCGTTCGAACAGTGCCGTCGTGATGCCCGCATAAAGATGAATACCGGCCATAAAATCGCAGAACGCCGCCCCGGCCTTCAGAGGCGGCCCGCCCATCTCCCCCGTCACGCTCATCACGCCCGAGACGGCCTGCACGGTCAGGTCCATTGCCAACTTGTCGCGATGCGGTCCGGTGCGTCCAAAACCCGATCCCGATGCATAAACCAGCTTCGGATTAACCTCTTTCATCACATCGTAGCCGAGTTCGAGACGGTCCATGACGGTCGGTGCGAAATTCTCCATCAGCACATCGGCCTTTTGGGCCATCTGTTTGAGGACTTCCTTGCCCCGATCGGTTTTGATGTTGAGCGTTACGCATCGCTTGTTGGAGTTCAGCATCGCAAAGGGCAGCGTAATTATGTCGCCGGTGCCGCGGTTTCGCAGATGCTCACCGGTTTTGGGTTCGATCTTGATGACATTCGCGCCGGCCATTGCGAGCAAAAATCCGCAATAAGGTCCGTGATAGACCTGCCCGAAATCGAGGACGGTGATGCCCTCCAACGGATAGTGGTTTTTAGTCATGAATTATTTACCTTTGAAATTGGGCTGACGCTTTTCTTTAAAGGCAGCAGGGCCTTCCTTGGCATCCTCGGTGAACTTCAACAACCGCTGAGCCAACGCCTCGACGCGCAATCCGGTGGTCAAATCCATTTCGCGGGCACGTACCGCAAGTTCTTTGGCCGCCTGTAACGCCAGCGGCGCGTTAGCGGCAACCCGTGACGCATATTCCAGCGCCGTATCCATCAAATCATCAGCGGGCACGACCTTGTTGATCAAACCCCATTTAGCCGCAGTCTCCGCGTCCCAACGATCGCCGGTCAACAGCATCTCCATTCCGATCGCATAGGGTAACTGGCTCAGTACGCGCTGGGTGCCGCCATTTGCCGGCACGACGCCTCGTTTGACTTCGGAGAGCCCGAAGGTTGCATGATCGGCGGCAATACGAATATCGGTGGCAAACAGCATGGTCATACCCCCACCGAGGCAGTAACCGTTGATCGCAGCGATAATCGGTTTCCAAACCTCGAGGCCGCGGTTCAGCAACTGATCGCGCTGAGTGATCCACATCTCCGAAAGCTCGTCCGGATTAGTGAGCACGTTCTTTATGTCAGCACCCGTAGTGAAGCTTCGTTCGCCTGCGCCGGTCACGATCGCGCAAACCACATCGTTATCGTCCCGTACCCGCTGCCATGCATTCGACAAAGCCTGGTAATGCTCCTGGTCCAGCGCATTCAGCTGATCAGGGCGGTTCATGGTGATGATGGCGACGCCGTCGTCGCGAAGTTCGAAATCGATCGACATTACTTTCTCCTAACTTCTAACCGCGCAGCAGATCGCGGGCGATGACCATGCGATGCACTTCCGATGGTCCTTCGCCGATCCGCTTGATCCGCATTTCCCGGTACCAGCGTTCAAGCGGCATTTCCGCCGCCACACCCATGCCGCCGAAAATCTGCATACAACGATCGACCACGCGGCCAGCCATTTCTGTGCTGTAGAGCTTAGCCATGGACGCAGCAACCTTGATGTCGTGACCGAGGTCGCCTTGCCAGGCCGCCTGATAGGTAAGCAGTCTTGCTGCTCTGATCTCGACTTCCGAGTCAGCGATCATCCATTGCACCGCTTGTTTGTCCGCAAGCTTGGACCGAAAGGTCTCGCGTTGCCTGGCCCACTCGATGGCCAACTCCAACGACCGTTGCGCGATCCCGATGACGTTGGCCGAATAAGGGATACGCGCATGGACCAACCACTTCTGGCAAATCGCAAAGCCCTTCCCTTCTTCACCCAACAAATTTTCGACAGGTACTTTGCAATCGGTGAAGGTCACCTCGGACGGCGAATAAGAACGGATGACAGGCACCGGTCGGGTCTCGATCCCGTCCATCTCCTTATCGACGATAAAACAGGTAATACCTGCTTCGGTGCGGGCAAAAACGATTCCCCACTCCGCCGCTTCCGCACCGGTAATCCATAGCTTGGTGCCGTTCAGTACGTACTGATTGCCCACGAGCTCCGCTTTGCATTGGATCGCGCGTGCTGGATCCGCACCGCCACTCGGTTCGGAAATAGCGACAAAGGCCTTAAGTCCTTTTTCGATCGTCCTTTTGCCGTACTTCTCGATCTGCCCTTCGCTGCCGTCGAAAATCACATTTGGCGGGTCGACGCCGATAGCGCCGCAGGCGGGCACATAGGCTCCCATCCGACACTGCGCTGCTTCCTCCGCAACAACCGCCTGGGCCAACAACGAGAGTTCGCTGCCGCCATATTCTCGCGGCGTGTTGATGCACCAAAGTCCGAGTTCGTCCTTCGCCTTTTTCTGCAACGGGGCTAGCAGATCTTTCGGCATCTTATAAACGTCGTGTTCCAACGTTTCTTCAGCCGGACACACTTCCTCGCGCATGAAGCGTCTTAAATTGTCACGTAGCAAAACGAGCTCCGATGGGAGCTCCCAAGCGCCTGTATCTTCCATGATTTCCTCCCGGGGCGCGCTGAAATTAGACGAGCCCGAGGAGGCATTCAAGACAGCGGGCTATGCGGCCAAAATAGTGTCCACTTCGGCCAATTCATCGGCGCTCAACTCCCAGCGCACCGCATTGGCATTCGATGCCAATTGCTCGGGCTTGGAAGCACCGGAAATGATGCAGGCCATGGAAGGCTGTGAGGCGAGCCATGACATCGCCAATGTGAGCAGATCGTGGCCGTGATCTTTGGCATATGTCTCCAGCTTGTCCAATAAGTCGAAATCGGCGTTTTCGAGGCTGGCATCGCCATCCATGCGGCTTCCGGGTGCGGCAGCCTCCCCTCGTTTGTACTTGCCGGTTAGCAAGCCTTTAGCGATCGGGTAGTACGGTAACAGGCCAATACCGTTCGCATTGCAGACCGGAATCAAGTCTTCCTCGATGTCTCGCATCAGCATGTTCCAGGCATTTTGAGCCGTGACGAATCCTTTTAGCCCAGCCGATTTCGCCGTATCGATCGCTTCCTGCATTTGGGCGCCGGAATAATAGGAACATCCGTAATAACGAATCTTGCCTTCTTTAACTAAATCCTCCAGCGCGCCCATCGTTTCGGCAACCGGCGTGTCGGGGTCCGGCCTGTGTTGCTGGAAAAGGTCGACCCGGTCCGTCTTCAAGGCTTTCAGTGCTTTTTCGATGGTGAATTGAATGTTTGCGGGCGAGCCCTTATTCGCTCCTTCCACATTGGATTTGGTATGGCCAAATTTTGTCGCCAAGAGGAGTTCATTTCGCCGTCCCTTCAATCCGGACCCGATAAACTGCTCTGATAATCCGCCGCCGTAAGTCTCTGCCGTATCGAAGAAATTGATCCCGGCATCAATCGCCGCATCCATCACCGCATGTGTGCCTTTTTCGTCGACCCGCTTACCGAATGCGTTGCATCCCACGCCCACCAACGTAACCTCGAGCCCGTCTGATCCACCGATGAATTTCGTTTTCATTCTTTTCCTCCGTTGGCCCGTAAAACCTTATGTTACTCGGGTCGATTCTCCGCCCGGCACAGGCGTGCCGTGGATCGGCGCTTCGTTCAAGATCGCATCGCGGCCGCCGTTCGCTTCCACATAAGCGGCTTGGTCCGCCATCGCTTCAGCGTTAATCGCTTCCGGGTCGATCATCGAGCGCAATCTTTTCTCGAAATCCGACACGCGCTGCTGCTCCGATGGATCATCCGCCAAATTGATTAATTCCTCGGGATCTTCATTTAGGTTGAAAAGTTCCGGCGGGAAGCCCGTATAATGAACATATTTGTAGGCACCCTGGCGAAGCATATATACCGCCGAAATCGCACCGGCCCCGTGATATTCGCTGAACACGACTCTTTCGTCGTCATCACCCGTATTCGCCGTTTCAAGCAACGAATTACCCGGCAAACTCGCGTCCGGCGCAAGGCCGACTGTTTGCAATAGGGTCGGATGAAAATCCGCAAGCGAAACCGGTGTCGCCACAGATTCGTTCTTGGGAATTCCCGGTCCCTTAAGCATTAAGGGGATACCGACAGATTCTTCAAACATGGTGCTTTTACCCCAAAGGGACCTAGCCCCCATGCTGTCGCCATGATCGGCCAAATAGGCCACCCGAGTGGTAGCGTCGAGACCGGTATCCGTGACGGCCTCGACCACCTTACCCACATTTTCGTCCGCATAGGTAATCAAGCCGAAATAGTTAGCGATCGCCTTACGACGATGATCGTCATCGGTAAAAAATTCGTCGAATGTGATCGAGTCATGAAAAGCGCGCCACCACCCATGATTTCGGAAGTAATCCCAGTCCGCCGGTTTGGGGATCTCGATATCAGCGGGATCGTAAAGATCGTAATACTCCTTCGGCGCACTCAACGGAAAATGCGGACAAATATAGGAAACAAAGAGAACCCAGGGTTTATCGGGTGGATTGGCTGCGATGTTTTCGAGCCATGCAACAGAACGTTCGGTTATATCCCGGTCATAATTTGTGTATCCGGTTTCGCCGGGTCCCAATTGCTCGGCCAATGCCTTGCTCTGGTGGCGTACCGGTAGTTCCGGACGAATGCATCCCTGCACATCTCCAACCCCATCGGCGATATGCATTGGAATTTGGCGTTCGTCGAAACCGATCGGGTCATCATCACTGCGAAAATGAAGTTTGCCGATGGATACACAACGATGTCCCGCATCCGGCAATATATGCTGCCAGCCTTGGGGATCACCTCGATAGGCAATGCCATTGTCCCAACACTTGGTTTCATGGATATAGCGTCCGGTCGCGAAGCCGGATCGCGCAGGCACACATAACGGCGAGTTGGTGTAAGCACTGGTAAACCGCACCCCTTCCTCGGCAAAGCGGTCGAGATTAGGCGTTTTGACCTGGCTGTGACCGTAAGGCCCGAGCATTTTTTTACTATGCTGATCCGTCATGATGATGACGAAATTCGCCGGTTTCATTGAGTTCTCCCGTTATCGACACGGAGACTACAACGCTAACCAAAGCGCTGGAAGGCAATTCACGGGCGGTGCTTTGCATTGGCGATGCCGGTTCCGCTATAGTTAATCTGGATTTGAGGACAGGAGGCGAGCATGTCGATCACAATTCGGCCACTTACACCGGTTTTTGGTGCCGAAATTACCGATGTCGACCTTGCGAGGCCCCTAGACTCCGAAACCTTGGCGGAAATCAAAGACGCTTTCGAAGACCACTCGGTACTGCTGTTTCCTGATCAGAATATTCCCGACGATGCACATCTGGCATTCACCGAAAATTTCGGCCGTCCCGAAACACCGCGCAAACATTTTGCGGTCTACCAACACCGGCCCAACGTCAATGCGGTAATCAATTACGACGAAGAAGGCAATCTGTTCGATGATGACGAGCCCCGTGCGCGTTTCCGCAAAGGTCAGCGAATGTGGCATACGGATGGCTCGTACAAATCAATACCCTCGATTGCCTCGCTCTTGCGCGCTTGTTTGGTGCCGCCCGACGGCGGGCATACCCAATTTGCCAGCCTACGCGCCGCCTGGAATGCGTTATCCGATAAAGACAAAAAGCGTTTCGAAAAGAGCGTTGCCGTTCATCACTACGGGCATTCACGGCGCCACATGAAAATAAAATTTCTGAGTGACGAAGAAGCTCAGAAATATCCGCCCGTCCGCCATCCGATGATGCGCGTCAATCCGGTCAACGGCAAAAAAGCGCTCTATGTCAGTTCCTATGCCGCATATATCGAAGGCGAAGACAAAGAAGAAAGCTGCAAGGAACTCGAGGAACTCCTCGCTTTCGCCGGTCAGGATGAATTCGTTTACGATCACAAATGGCGGGTCGGCGATTTCGTGATGTACGACAATCGCTCCTGCCTGCACCGCGCCACCGAATACGCGATCGACCAGTATCCACGAATCTTACGTCGGACGAATGTCGCAGACGACAAGCCGACGATACCCGATAACGAAATTCGGCCTTGAACCGGTCTACGCGTCCCTCGCAGGTTATGGCTAATTACTCATTTCGCGATCTGATCGCACCCCTACCTGAATCTGATTTTTTTGACGAACATTTTGCGTCCGAACCCGCCTTCGTCGGCGGCGAGACGGATAAATTCGAATCACTTTGGGGATGGAACGATCTCAACACTATCCTTTCCAAGACGAGGCATTGGACAGAACAAACCTGCCGATTAGTTAAAAACGGCTCCCCGGTGCCACCTGAAAGTTTCTGCGTCGTCAGTCAAAAACGGGATCAAATTGGCATTGGCCGGCCGGACTACGAACGTTTGGGTAAGATCATTCAAGAGGGCGCCGTACTGCACCTGGATCGAATGGAAAGTCTTCGTCCAACCCTTGCCGCGACAACCGCTAATTTGCGTTCTATTTTTTGCGCGCCCATCGAAGCTCGCTTGACCTATTACCGCAAGGCCCAACCGCTCACGGAAACTCGATTCGAAAATCACGATCTTTTCTTGATGCAAATCGAAGGCGTCAGCTTGGTTCGCCTATTTGAAGGCTCATTCGAGTTTCCATCTGAGTTGCCGGGTTTCAACTTCGACACAATTTCTATCGATGAAGCGAAAAAATTCTGCGGCGAGCCCGCTGCTGAAGTTGAGATGACGAAAGGCGATATGCTCTACCTGCCTGCCGGCCAATTTTACGACATCATGGGTGCCAACGAATTAGCGATGCAGCTCATTTACTTTGTACGAATCCCCAATGGCTTCGACTTTGCCTCCTTTTTGTTTCGAAAGCTTCTTGATGATCCCCACTTCCGAGCAGACATGCCTTTCTTCGACGACCCCGTAGCATTGGAAAAGCACATCGAAACAATGTCTCAACGCCTAATAGCCAATGTTGATAACAATAACCTTTCTAAATCCTACCGCGAGGAGCGCATCACTCAATCGGTCAAATCTCCGCTTGCGGAACTCGGCCTACCGGCAACAGACGGGTTTACTCGATATCGTCGACGGCTGACTTCCTATGCATTCAAAAACGACGGCGAGAATTGGCTCCTAGTGGGCCCCGACGCTAACGAAACTATAACGCCCGACCTCAAACCTGCCTGTGACTGGATGCTCGCTCGAGATTTTTTTGATCATCGTGCGCTCAAAGAAAACTTCGACGATCTATCCCTTGCCGAAGAGACACTTCGTCGGCTCACAAGTTCAGGCATAATCCAAATTGTCTAGTCCTCCAATGCAATCACAGCGTCACACTTTCGAGCATTTGATATCTCCAATCGGCCGAGAACGATTCTTCGCTGAATTTCTTGGCCAAAAGCCGCTTTACATAAAGGGAGATACCTCAAAGTTATCCGACCTTTTTTCATGGCAGGATTTTGATGAGATCATTAATGAAGGAGCCTACTGGACCGGCACGAATTTGACCCTCGTCGCCAATGGTCAGGCACTGAAGGCCGATGACTATTGCGCGAATTCCGATACGGATTCGGTTTTCGGACCGCATCGACTGGATCGCGAAAAATTACTCGGGTGTCTTCGCCAAAAGCCTTCCCTCGTTCTCGATTTTTGCCAGAGCCAGACAGAACCCCTCGCGTCGCTTAGCGCGACTTTGGAAAGCGTATTCCGATGCTATGTGGAGCTACACATCATTGCTTCATGGGAAAGCAAGAAAGGCTTTGTCAGTCATTTTGACCATAACGACGTGTTCATCTTTCAAACCGAAGGCCGCAAGGTTTGGAATATTTACAAGAATCGATATGAAGAGCCGTTGACCGGTACGGATCACGAAAGTGCCAAACTGAGCGATCGGGTAGACGACTTGAAAGGTGACATCTTGATGCAACCGGAATTGTCTCCGGGTGATGTATTGTATCTGCCAAAGGGGCAGTATCACGATGCCCTCGCCTCAAGCGACGCAACTTTGCATCTAAGCTATCGTCTCGAGCACTGCAATGGACGAGATTTCCTGAAAATGATCTTCGCCCACCTCGCCCAAGTACCATTGCTACGCCAACCTCTCCCGTCACTTGACGATACGGAAGCTCACGATACGCATTTGGGGGCTATTACCGATGAATTGGCAACATTGATCAAGTCACCGGAAGCGCGTGAATTTTTCTCCAATTACCAAAAACTTTCCTCAACTCAGGACGGCTTCCCAAGCTTCAATTTTCCATCCGAAGAACTAATTCAGTTCTATAGGGTTCGCCACGAGACCGCGGTTGTTCCCGACGATGTTCCCGAAAATATTCTCGCATGGATAAAGAGCCGCGATTTCTTCTCTGCTGACGAGTTGGAAAACATTTTGCTGTCCGGTGAAATGCGAAGCCAGGTTCTGTCCGCGCTTGAAGGCGCGGGGCTCATCGAAAGCCGCCTCTAGGGGCGTCCTATTTCGAGCGAACTGCAGGCAATAAACCTATCAACCTGGCCATGAACACAGCCAAATAAAGTACGCCTAGCGCGGCTTCCAAGGCCGCTAAGTTACGGGCGAACGCGGAACTCGCGACAAAGTCGCCATAACCGAGGGTCGTCAAGCTGGAGAGACTGAAATAGTAGATCTGGTTCCAAGCCTCCGCAAAGTGGCCCGGCAACGCAAATACACTTCCTGGCACCAGACTTTCCATCAACGCAAACCCAAGCGCCCAAATGATACTGAACATCAAATAGACGGCGACGCCTCCAGCGAGAATGTCGACCGTGACCCGGTCCGCCTCGATGAGCGCCCGGATCACATGATAAAGCGATACCGACATCACGAAGATAAATCCGATTTGTGCAACCGCGAGGAACAACCGCTCTTCCGCAAGCGGTGTTGAAAACCGCAACACCAGCCATAGGCTCGCCACGACCAATATTGTCACTCGCCGCGCAAGTTTTTCAGTCGCCGTAAATACGACCGATATCAGTGTGAACCAAAAAACCAACGCGAGCAGCAATCCCCCATCCTCGATTTGTTCGAGAAATGGTGTCACCAGGATCATTGCTAGTACGGAGGCCAGTAGAAAAGTAAATCGATGTTCCCTTGAGACCAGGCTTGCGACCATGCTTTAGCCCTCGCGATTAAACGTGACCGTAACTCAGCATAGCATCGGCAACTTTAACAAATCCGGCAATGTTTGACCCTTTGAGATAATCCACACCGTCTTTTCCTTCGCCATATTGGACGCAAGAGTCGTGGATATTCTTCATCATATCTTCCAAGAGCTGACGTAAGCGATCCTCATCCCAAGCGATGCGCGCACTGTTCTGACTCATTTCAAGTCCCGACACGCCAACGCCACCAGCGTTGACCGCCTTCGCCGGCCCGAACAATACGCCGGCCTCTTGGAAATTTTCGACGGCACCCTGCTCGCACGGCATGTTCGCCGCTTCAGCCACTGATTTAACGCCGTTCTTGATCATCATCGCCGCCTCTTCAGGACTGACTTCGTTCTGAGTTGCGGACGGGACCGCACAATCGGCTTCGACACCCCACGGGCGCCCCTCGCCAAAAGTAATTTTGTCGAATTCGTCCGCAGCCTCGGAGATACGCCCCCGCCGCACCGTCTTGAGATCCTTGATCCAGTCGATTTGCTCTTGCGTAAATCCATCGGGGCAATGAATGAAACCGCCGGAATCGGACATTGTTATCGGCGTAGCACCAAGATGCAGGCACTTTTCGGCCGCATGAGTCGCAACGTTGCCAGAACCGGAAATCAACACCCGTTTCCCCTCCATCGTGTCCTTGTGCTGCTCCAACATGTTACGAAGGAAGAAGACAGCGCCGTAACCTGTCGCTTCGGTACGCATTTTCGAACCGCCGAATTCCAACCCCTTGCCCGTTAACACACCAACGAACCGATTTGTGATGCGCTTGTATTGGCCGAACATAAAGCCGATCTCCCGGCCACCGACACCGATATCACCGGCCGGCACGTCGGTATCTTCACCGATATGGCGATAGAGTTCGGTCACAAAAGATTGGCAGAACCGCATCACTTCGTTGTCTGACTTGCCCTTGGGGTTAAAATTAGCTCCACCCTTGCCGCCGCCCATGGGAAGACCGGTCAAACTATTCTTGAAGGTCTGCTCGAAACCCAAAAATTTAAGAATCGATTGATTGACGCTGGGATGAAATCTAATCCCGCCCTTATAGGGCCCAATCGCTGAGTTGAATTGCACACGAAAGCCGCGATTAGTTCGGATGTTTCCCTCATCATCGGTCCACGGAACACGGAACGACACCACCCGCTCGGGTTCCGCCATGCGTTCCAAGATTTGCATTTCATGATAGATCGGCTTGTCCGAAATATAGGGAAAAATCGACGACGCAACCTCTAAGACCGCTTGGACGAATTCGGGCTCGCCTGGATTTCGCTTTTTCACGCCTTCCATATAGCGTTCGAGATATTCCTGCGTTTTCGCCTCACTCGCATGTACTTTTGACATTGTTCGTTCCCAATCGTTGTGACCAGCCGGCCTTTTAAGTTCCACCGAGACTTTACATCATCGCTTCGTTTTCACGTGATCTCTTAATGACACATTTTATTGATTTATAAGGAACTGTTTGTGATACACACGCGGCTTCTTTTGTCGTGGACGCCGAGACCTATTAATTAGTATTGGTTGGCAAGAACCGGATGGACGGGTGGCAGAGTGGTCGAATGCGGCGGTCTTGAAAACCGTTGAGCCGAAAGGTTCCGGGGGTTCGAATCCCTCCCCGTCCGCCAATCAACGCCTTGATTTCGATCATATAAGTCGCGACACTCGCGCCAGCGGGAGGAAACGCAATGTTGGACCGGGTTGAGCCATCCTATAGCGACGCGGCAACAAATTGGCTCTCGAGCTTCGAGAGCGCATTGTCGCATTCCGACGATAGTGCGCTTGGCACACTATTCCGCGAAGACGCGCATTGGCGAGATTTGCTGGCGTTCACCTGGGATATCAAAACCGTGAGCGGAAGTTCGGCAATTCTTGCTGAGATATTGCCTGCTACAAAAACTGCCAAGCCATCGTCCTTCGAAATCGATCCCGACCGGACGCCACCCCGACAAGTCACCCGGGCGGGGACGGAATGTATCGAGGCCATTTTCCGCTTTGCAACTGCATTTGGCCATGGCACCGGAATTATCCGTTTAATTGCAGAAGAAAACGGCCAAGCGAAAGCTTGGACTTTACTCACCGCGCTCGATGAAATCGCCGGCCACGAGGAACAAGTTGGCAACGCACGACCGAGCGGAACTATCTATTCACGTGACTTTTCCGGTCCTAACTGGCTCGACCGCCGCGTCGAATCTTCCGCATTCGAAAACCGCGACCCCGATGTACTGGTGGTTGGCGCCGGTCAAGCAGGTCTTTCTATCGGCACGCGCCTTATCCAACTAGGACTGGACACCCTAATCGTCGATCGCGAGGAGCGCCTCGGCGACAATTGGCGACTGCGCTATCACGCGCTGACGCTGCACAACCAAGTGCATGTCAATCACATGCCCTACATGCCCTTTCCGCCTAATTGGCCCAAATATATTCCCAAAGACAAAATCGCGAATTGGTTCGAGGCCTATGCGGAAAGCATGGAACTCAATGTTTGGACCGAGACCGGCTTTGAGACCGCGACCTATGACGATGACCGGCAAGAGTGGACCGCCGTTCTAACAAACGCCGATGGCAACAAACGCGAGATGAAAATCCGCCACATTGTTATGGCGACCGGCGTAAGCGCGGTCCCAATTCGGCCCCAATTGCCAGGCCTCGACGACTTTCGCGGAACCGTTCTTCATTCAGGCGAGTACACCGAGGCCACCCAATGGAAGGACAAGAAAGCACTGATTGTCGGGACCGGTAATAGCGGGCACGACATTGCTCAGGATCTTTATTCTCACGGTGCGGAGGTCACGATGATCCAGCGCGGTTCAACCATGATCGTCAATGTGGAACCGAGCGCTCAACTACCCTATGCACTTTATGACGAAGGCCCATCGATGGAGGATTGCGATCTCATCGTCAGCTCCGTTCCGCTCGAACTTCAAAAAAAGACACACCAACTAATTACCGCGCAAGCCAAGGAACTTGATCGCAGTCTACTCGACAAACTCGAATCTATCGGGTTCAAACTCGATTTCGGCGACGACGATACCGGCTGGCAATTCAAATATCTCGAATATGGCGGCGGCTACTATTTCAATGTCGGCTGTTCCGATCTACTTGCAGAAGAAATGATCTCGTTGTTGCAAAGCGAGAACATGGTGCGATTCACAGAGAGCGGTCTCGAACTAAAATCGGGCGAGATATTATCCGCCGACTTGGTAGTACTCGCTACGGGTTTTGAAGGCCAAGCCGAAATGACCCGCCGACATTTTGGCGATGAGGTTGCTGATCGGGTTGGTGGCATTTGGGGCTTCGAGCCTGAACTTCAAGAACTACGATCAATGTGGACACGCACGGGACAGCCGGGCCTTTGGTATATCGCCGGTAGCTTTGCGCAATGCCGTATCTACTCGAAATATCTAGCGCTCCAAATTAAGGCCTGCGAAGAAGGCCTCATGCCGCTGACACGCCCTTCCCGTGCATAAACCGACGGCGATACTTTATGGCCTTGTCCTGCTGGCATTTACAATCTTGCCTGCCGAGGTCGTGTCGAACGAAGCACGCCGCGAGTTACACGGCGCAGTGCAGACGATTTATCAAGAAGGTGTGCCGCACACGGACCGCATGGGACGCCTGATGTTTCGGTATCAGAACGGAAAATCGTTCTTTCCGATCGCGCTGTATCACAGTCTGACCGGACGTCATAAAGGGCACGACTACAGCTTCCAACAAATTGCCTCAGCAGGTTTCAATACTATTCATCCTTGGGAAGGGCAGCGGCTGGAGGCGATCATCGCAGACGCCCGCGCTAACAGGCTGCAGGTAATCTTTCACCATCCTACGAACTCAGAAGTCAAAAGGTTCGCCAACGATCCAAACATATTGGCTTGGTATCTCGAAGAAGAGCCGACCGGCCTTTTCCCCAAAGAAGCCATCTACGACAAGCTTGCTGCATTCAATAAACGTGTCGCAGAAATCCGCAGCGTCGATCGTATCCACCCGATCTTCCCGCTCGACCGACCGATCCTCAAAGGGCGCGAGGCGGACTGGAAAGTATGGGCCAGCATCGGCGACGTTTCATCTCATTTTCATTATCCGATCACTGGCAAAAAGACTGCATCGCTCGCGACACCAAAAGATTTTCCTGCCTCGATTAGTCGAGCGGTTGAACTCAATGCTCAGAAACGCCCCCTCTGGATGGTCCTTCAGGCTTTCACAAAACCCACGGAACGCTGGACCATGCCGTCCCCGGCGCAACTTCGCGCTATGACCTATGCGTCGTTGATACACGGCGCAACCGGAATCATTTTCTTTGCATTCGACAGCTTCGTAACCCGTGACGGTGCGGTAGTCGGCATGGCACCGAATCCGATCAACCGTCACCGAGCACTGACGAAACGCCCCCCCCTCGAGGCAACGAACGCACAGTTAACCAAGAGCCGCGCGCTCTGGAGCGAAACTAAAAAGATCAACGGTGAAATGAAAAAACTTACACCGTTGATCCTCTTACCAACTTCGAAAAGGAAGCTACGTGTTTTCATCTCCGGTAAATCCGTCTCTGAGGTGCCGGTCCGGGTAATCATAAAAGAGAGTGAAAATCAGATTTATGTGATCGCCGCAAATTTGGACGAGACAGCACTTGAGGCGGAATTCCAACTCGCTAAATCGCCTAAATCGGTCTCGGTTGAATTCACCTACAGTGCCAAACCAAAAACGACGGCGAAAGGCTGGAGCGAAAAGCTCGAAGGATTTGCGACCCGGGTTTACCGGGTCACACCCTGATCGTTATTCGGCTGCCATTTTTAGCGAATCCATCGCCGAGAGCACTTTCGGCGGTGACATCGGCAAATCACCCATACGCTTGCCGATCGCATCTTCCACCGCAAGCGCAACCGCTGCCGGTGCCGGCACGAGGGGCGGCTCGCCTACTCCCCGTACACCATACGGGTGGTTCGGATTCGGCACTTCGACGATCAAGGTATCGATCATCGGGACGTCTGAGGCTACCGGCATGCGGTAGTCAAGGAAGCCGGTATTCTGTAGCCGTCCTTGATCGTCATAGATGTACTCTTCGTTCAAGGCCCAGCCGATCCCCTGTACCGCGCCACCTTGCATCTGACCTTCGACATAGTCCGGCGAAATCGCGCGTCCCGCATCCAGAATGACCGTATGACGAATTGGCGCGGTAAACCCGGTTTCCGGATCTATTTCCACGTCACTAATTTGCGCGCAGAACGCAGCACCGGGACCTTTGGCGTTAATTTCCGAATGACCGGCAATGGGACCAACAGTCCCCGGCGCCATTCTCGCCAATTGCTGTAGAGTTAACGGCTCGATCTTGTCCGAATGTTTATCCGCCGGAAGAGCCTGCCCTGAGTCCCAACGCACTTCTTCCACCGGAATTTCCCATTTCAACGCCGCTAGCGCACATAGCTTTTCTATGATTTCGCGGGTCGCATTCACCACTGCCATACCGGTTGCATAGGTGGTCCGACTTCCTGCGGTGAGATGGTTGTAACCGAGCGCCGCTGTATCGACGACGGCGGGCTTCACCAATTCGAGTTCGATACCGAGTTCTTCGGCGGCCATCGCCCGCATCGATGAGCGGGAGCCGCCGATGTCCGGCGTGCCGAGCGAAAGGGTCAAGGTGCCGTCGTCCAATAAGTTTGCGGACGCACTGCTCAATCCGCCGCCATGGAGCCAATAACCGAGCGCGAACCCGCGACCTTGGCCGGCCTTTAACGAAGCCTTGTAGTGAGGATGGTTCTTCGCCGCTTCTAACACTTCGATGCAACCGATGCGGCCGTGGGTGGTTCCCATAAGGCTCTTATCGCCCTCCTTAACCGCATTTTTGAGGCGCATATCGATGGGATCGATTCCGAATTCCTCGGCAAACTCGTTTATTACCGCTTCCGTGGCCCAGGTCGCCATCGGAGCGCCCGGCGCCCGATACGCCGCCGCCTTCGGTCGATTGACGCAAACGTCATGGCAGGCGGTTCGGGCATGGGGAATATTGTAGGGTGAGAAGAACGTGTCGGCGGCCCGTCCAACTGGAGAGCCCTTAAAGGCACCGGCCTGATACCAAATCTCCGCATCACCCGCGACCAGGGTACCATCTTTGTTGGCACCCATCTTGATCCGGCAAACGGAACCGACAGTGGGTCCGGTCGCACGCAATACTTCACCACGTGTCATAACACTACGCACCGGACGCCCGGTTTTCATGGATAGCAAAATTGCCGCCGGCTCGTGATAGATCGTCGTCTTTCCGCCAAAGCCGCCGCCGATTTCGGACGCAGTGACCCGGAATTTGCTCATTTCCAATTTGAGAAGACGGGAAAGCAGGGTTCGCGCGACGAAGTGGCCTTGCGTCGATGTCCAGAGCTCGACGGCGCCATCTTCCGACGTGGATGCAACGCAGGCCAGAGGCTCGATATAGCCTTGATGAACAGGCTGCGAAGAAAACTCTCGCTCGATTACCAAATCCGCTTCGGCAAACCCCTTTTCAAGATCGCCTTGTTCGCCACCAACCGTGCGAAAAAGATTCGACGGCTCAGTCGGCTCCGGCTCAAGACCATGCGTGAATTGATGTTCGTGCAAGATCGGAGCACCCGGTTGCGCAGCTTCGTAGGGATCCATTACGTGCGGGAGCACTTCATATTCTACTTTGATCTTCCGAACCGCTTTCTTGGCAATTAATTCGGTGGTTGCCGCTACGGCCGCTATCGCATGGCCGTCATAGAGCGCCTTTTCCCGCGCCATTATATTGCGTGAGATATCGTGAAAATCGCTGACCTGAGGCCCATAGGGTGGCTTCGCCAATGGATGATCGGGTACATCTTTGTGGGTTACGATCGCCTTCACGCCCTTCATCGCCTCGGCTTCCGACGTGTCGATCGAAAGAATTTTCGCATGCGCATGAGGGCTCCTCAGCATCTTCATATGCAACATGCCAGGTAACACCATGTCGTCACCGTAACGGGCTCGCCCGGTTACCTTATCGACACCATCGGGACGTCGGGTAACGTTACCGACCCAACGATAGTTACCGCCACCGGTACCGCGACTTTTGATATCGTCACTCATTTACTTGCCCTCATTTCAGCGGCCGCATCGAGTACGGCCCGAATAATTTTATCATAGCCGGTGCATCTGCAAAGATTTCCGGCTAGCCCGAAACGGAGTTCGGTTTCCGTCGGGTCTGGATTTTTTTCCAGAAACGCTTTCGCCTGGGTCATGAAACCTGGGGTACAGATACCGCATTGCAGTGCGGCGTGGTCGAGAAATTTCTGTTGCAACGGATGAAGCTCACCCCCCTTTGCCATGCCCTCGACGGTTTCGATTTCAGCGCCTTCGACTTCCGCACCGAGTACCAGGCAGGAATTTACCGAGCGTCCATTCATAATCACCGTGCACGCACCACAATCGCCACTGCCACAGCCGTTCTTAGTGCCGGTCATATGCAGTTCGCTGCGGAGCACGTCGAGTAAAGTATGTTCGGTGTTACAGCGAAATTCGACTTCGTCGCCGTTTACCGTAGTGGTGACAAAATGCTTAGCCATTATTCTTCTCCGCACGTTGCCAGGCGATGGCAGCCGACCGTCGCGCGAGTACACCGGCGACCTTTGTTCTGTATTCAATAGTGCCGCGTTTGTCATCGATTGGACTGCAGGCATCCCGTGCGACCGCATCCAGTTTTGAAAGCGTGTCGTCATCGAGTTTGTTTCCAACAAGGACTTCCGTCGCTGGCTCCACCAGCAACGCCTTCGGCGCTACTGCACCCAACGACAAACGCGCGGAGGCGCAGGTTCCATCATCAGCCAATGACAACGACACGCCGGCGCCAACCACCGCAATATCCATTTCCGTGCGCGGGATAAATCGCAGGTAAGCATCCCCGGATCGTTTAGGCGGTACAGGTAGTATCAACGACGTTACGAACTCGTTGGATTCGAGCGCTGTCCTGCCGGGCGCAGTCGGAAACTCTTCAGCCGGAATTTCGCGAGCACCGTTGGGACCTGCAATCGCCACTTTAGCGCCGGATGCAATAATCGCCGGGACACTATCCGCCGCCGGAGAAGCATTGCAAAGGTTGCCGCCGATCGTAGCCCGTCCCTGCACTTGCCAAGAACCAATCAGTTCGACGGCTTCAACAACACCGGGCCACATGGCCACCAGTTCCTCGTGCTCGCCTAGTTCGGCACCGGTCATCGCAGCTCCGATGCGTACCTCATCGGCTCCGATTTCGATACGTCGCGTTTCCGCTATGCGCTTGATATCAATTATCAATTCGGGCTCGACCATTTCTTCGCGGAGCTGTACCAATAAATCCGTTCCGCCGGCCATGACCTTGGCGCCGTCATTGCTCGTTAGAAGGCCCACCGCTGCCTCAACGGAATCGGGCGCTTCATACCGTAAATCGCTCACCGTTCGCTTACTCCCATTGGAAACCGGTTTCGCAACAAGAGCGGCTTCGAAAGCCGCCCGAAATTTGAGCGCATATTATTGTAATTATTTATAAGTTTCCACTCCTCTACCGAAGATATATTTGCCGTGTTTACTTTTCATGAAATACTTCGTTATTCGAATTAGGCAAGTGAGCGACTTATGACTTCAATTAGCCGGCAATTAGGCCATTGGGCCGCAGAACTAAAGTACGATGATTTACCCTCCGACGTTGTCGACCGGGCGAAGGGGCTGACGTTACACGGCCTCTCATCCGCTTTGATCGGCCATTCGATGCCTGAAATTGCGAAAATGACGGCCTTGATGCAAGAAGAGGAAGCCGGCGGCAGTGGGGTCGCAACGGTGCTCGTCACTGGGGACAAGCTTACAAAGGCGGGGGCTGCTTTCATAAATTCGGAAATGCTCTTCGCCGGTGGTAAATGGGACACCTTTCGCATGCTGACTCATCCAGGCTGTGCGATTTTGCCCAGCGCACTAGCAGTGGCGGAAATCGAACAAGCGACGGGAAGCGACTTCCTCGTCGCGATCACCGCCGCCTATGAAGTGATGGAACGCATGGCAGCGGATTTTATTCCGACCGTGATGTCGCGTGGATTTCACCCGGGCCCGGTTTTCGGAATTTTCGGGGCCGCTGTTGCCGCAGCGAAATTAAACGGTCTGAACGGCGATCAGACCCACGATGCGATCGCGCAATGCGTCAATCTCGCAAGCGGCAATGTGGAGGGCATCCGGAGCGGTGGTAAATCCTTGCGCGAAGGCGGCGCGGTACGGAACGCGCTCCTCGCTGTTGCCATGGCACGCCACGGCACGCCGGGAGGCGAAACGGCACTTGAGGGCGAAGCCGGCTTCTATCACAGCTACACTGGCAACAACGATGGCTACCTTCGATATAGCTTCACTGGCGCAAACAAAGCCGAATTGGACAGGATTACCGCCAATCTCGGTGAAGATTGGATGATATTGGAAACGCTTTATCGGATTTATTCGACGTCGGGTTACAATATCGCCCATGTGGATGTGACCGCAGCTCTCGTCACCGAGCATGATATCGCGCCCGAAGATATCGAGCGTATCGAAGCGAGGGTTAATTGGCTCGAAACCAAGTATCCGAGCCCGGCCTTTCCGGTGCCGAGCCATGATGGAGCACCACGAGCCGGCAGCACACAGTATTACACCGCCTACGGCGCCGCTCGACGCGGGTTTCCATTGCTGAAAGATCAACCACGAGGGATCGGAGAAGACGACCCCGCTGAAGTTTTAGACCTCATGGAGCGGGTCACTCTTATTCCCGTCAATGCGCATACTTTGTTCGGACCCGACATCACGATTTTCTTGAAGGACGGAACCAGCGTAAACAAGGCAGGAACAGGGCGTGAGTTCATCTGGGATTTTGAAACGGAAGCCGAAAAGTTAGGAGAAATTCTTCCTGGGATTCCCATTCCAGAAGCTCAGTTCGATGATATGGTCGACGCATGCCGCAACCTCGAAAAATTGGAATGCGCCGACAAATTGATAGGGCTCACTCTCAAGCCATAAATCAAATCGCCGCTATCGAATAAACCCCGGCCAAAATCAACAACGGCGCAATAAAACGCGACGCCCGCCTTGGCTCGCCAAGAAACAAAACACCGATTACGGCCGCAAATACGACACTGGTTTCCCGTAACGCGGCGATTGTCCCCATGGCACCCAAATGAAGTGCCCATAGAAAGACACCGTACGAAAGTACTGCAACGATCCCGCTAACCCAGGAAACGGTTTTGCGGACGGCAATCATCTTCCACAACGATGGCCCCCTTAGGTACCGAACGGCTCCCACGAATGCCGCTGCATCTAACAGGTACAGCCACGCCAAAAAAGAAAACCAGTGTGTCGCGCTGCGCGCGCCGATTCCATCGATGACCGTATAAACCGCCACCATAAGCCCGGCAAAGGCCGCATAGAGCAAGGAGCGCGGTGCAACAACACCCACAAAACCATTTTCACACGCGAGTAAAATAAGGGCAGCTGTAATGCAGACCAGGCCAATAAGTTGACCCCGGTCGGGCACTTCGCCGACGGCAAAGAATGCAATGAGCGTGACCACCAAGGGGGTGATGCCACGCGCAAAAGGATAGGCATGACTTAGATCGCCGTCCTTATACATCGCCGCTAACGCAAATTTATAAGCCAAGTGGACCGGTATCGATAATGCAAGGATCAACCACAACTTCGGATCCGGAAAATCCACGAATGGCACCAGTACAAGCCCAACTATCCCGCTGAAAACATTGATTGCCGCCAAGCCAACTAACCGGTCCGGACTGGCTTTAACGAGCGCTTGCCAAGTTGCATGACAAAGCGCCGCGAGGACCACTAGCGCGACGACAAGGCTACTCATGGGCTAGTCGGCAACCGCGGACCTCGGTCAAATTTTCAGCTTTTCTCCGACGCCCGCCAAACGGTCGAGGTTGTTATCGTGATCGCCGGCAAAGCGGAGAACGATGTGGCGTGCGCCTTGATCCACGTAACCTTGCAGCCATTCGACCGCGCCTTCTGCCGTGCCGCCAAAACAGGCCTGGCGTTTTTTCAGGATGTCCGGGCGGGCATGATAGTAGCTGTATAGGTATTCATCGATCCGCTCGTTTGCCTTATCGGGATCGTCATCGATGGCAATCGTTAGATAAATCGCAGCGGTGACATCGTCCGCCTTTCGTCCCTCTCCTTCCGTCAATCGGCGAACCTCTTTCAACCTTTCGCCATAACCTGCCGCGTCGGGGCCGGTCGGGAACCAGCCGTCGAAATTGCGCGCAACCCGCTTCAGAGCACCGGGCACAGCACCACCACCCCAGATCGGGGGACCGCCTTTTCGATGCGGCATCGGGCCGACGATACCCTGTTCCACTTTCCAGCGTCCGTCCCAATCCACCGGCTCTCCTGTCCAGAGCGCCTGACACAACCGGATGCCTTCTAGAAAGCGCCCAACCCTCTTTTCCCAAGGGACACCGCACGCCTCGAATTCTGCATGAATATTCGGAACATCGGCGGCGATCCCCATTCCGAGAATAATCCGGCCTTCGGAAATTTGATCCAGGGTTGCAATCTGATGTGCAAGCACGACCGGATTACGGAGAGCCGGCAATAGGACGGCGGTTCCGATCTCCGCTGTCTTGGTGCGCGCAGCGACCGCCGACATCAGCGTGATCGGATCATGCCGAGGGCGCGCCAGGATGGAATCGCCGATCCAAAGCGAATCATAGCCGAGCCCTTCCGCCTTCTCCGCCAGCGTCAACAAGGGTGTCGCAGCAGGCCGCCCTTCCATGATGTTTTCTCGTGTAGGCAGCAAGTACCCGATTTTAAGGCCCATTCCCCATCTCCTGAGTTGATTCACTTGGCGCTATGTTTAGCCTTTTTGCCGTTGGCAACAAAGAGAGTGCCCAACACCAATCAACTGGCAGACCAGCGGAGCAGCGTTTAAAGTTACGCAACTTTCCAAGGAGGTATTCCGCCATGAGCAATAACGAACAAATCGTCTTTCTCTATCGCGTCGACCATATTCCGCAGATGGTTGTCGATCACGCATTGGCCACCGTTCCGGACGGATACACGCTCACCTTCACACCGGTCGAAGACAGCGACGAAAAACGGCGGGACCTGGTTGCCGGAGCGGACTATCTGGTTTGTTACGGACGACCGTTCGACGATATCGATGTCGCAAAAAAGGCAAAAATTTTTCAAGTCTTAAGCGCGGGCTTCGACCGTTACGACATCGATTCCTTCACCGAGGCCGGTATCCCGATTTGCAACAATGGCGGCGCCAACGCTCCAACGGTTGCCGAACACGCGATCATGTTGATGCTCTCGGTCTATAAAAAGCTTCCGGCACATCATAACGGCCTTCACAACGGCGTATGGCTCGGACACCACTACGCCACCGAGATGCGTGAATTACGCGGCAAGCAGGTTGGAATTGTCGGGTTCGGAAATATCGGCCAGCAGGTGGCGCGCATCGCTCGCGGGTTCCTGGCCGATGTCGCATTTTTCGATCCCATCGACGTGGATCAATCAATCAAGGACGAGTACGACGCCAAGCAAATGGGTTTCGACGATTTGCTTTCAACGTCCGATGTAATCACCGTCCATACACCCCTCAACGATGCCACGCGGGGTATGCTCAACAAAGACGCATTTGCGAAGATGAAAGAGTCGGCAATATTCGTAAGTACAGCCCGTGGCCCGGTGACCGTCGAAGCGGATTTAATAGCGGCCCTCGATGGTGGCCAGATTGCAGGGGCAGGCATCGACGTCTTTGAAGAGGAACCCACCCCGAACGACAACCCGCTCTTTGGCCGTGACAACGTCGTGGTAACCCCGCACATGGCAGGAACCACTATCGACACATTTTATCGAAGGATTGAATTCGCCTTTAGTAACATTCAACGCGTTGCCAAGGGCGAGGCACCGCTGGCGCTGATCAATGCCGATTGGTCTCCAAAATAGACCTAAAACGTCCGCAACCGTTCGATATATAATTTACGTGCTATGCCCACGCGCTCGAACGATGATTTGGATCAGGTAGTTTTCGAACGCCTACAAGAAAATCCGGTCTTTTCCGCTTTAGGCGAACAGGTGATCCGCGGACTGGTCGAGAGTGCCAAAGTCGAGACATTCCCCCCCGATGCGATCCTCATTCAGCAAGGCGAAGAGGGCGATTTCGCTTTTTTGATACTGGAAGGCACAGTCTCGGTTGAATTAGAGCTACCATCCGGTACCGCCGAAATCGCCGTTGTAGAAGCAGGCGGAATTGTCGGCGAAATGTCCGTATTTTCGAATTCCGTACGTAGCGCGACCGTTCGAGCAACCGACGAAATAACGTCCGCTCGGTTGGAACGCGCGGTCATTCGCGATTTTGTCGAAGAACACCCCGACGCGGCGCTGGGCATAATTTCCGAACTCGGCAACCGGCTTCAGGAAATTAATCGGCCACTGGCAAGCCTGACCCATGCGGCGGAGGCCCTGCAAAAGGACGAGTTCAAACCCGAGCTGCTCGAATCCCTGAAATCCGAGGCCGGGCGCTTCAAACATTTCGCATACGTCTTTGAAGGAATGGCAAACGAGATCACCGCAAAAATGCGGCTTCGCCAAGAAATGCAGATGGCGCAGGGCATTCAAGAGGCATTTCTGCCGTCGGCTTTTGCGTCGCTACCCCATCCGGAGCGTTACGACATACACGCTGAAATGATTGCGGCGAAACATGTGGGCGGCGATTTCTACGATTATTTCGCGATCGGAGAGGACCGGCTTGGCATCGTCATTGGCGACGTATCGGGCAAGGGCGTTCCGGCAGCACTGTTCATGGCCGCCTCGCGAACAGTAGTGAAAACAACCGCCTTACTGGAACTGCCACCAGCGGAATGTCTCGCGCGTGTCAACGCTACCATCGCCGAAGAAAATGAAGAGATGATGTTCGTGACGTTATTCTACGGTGTGGCTGATCTAAAAACTGGACGGTTCCGGTATTGCAATGCGGGTCACAATGCTGGGTTCGTACTCGATGGCACCGAGACGCCGCACATGTTACCGCCAACCGGAGCGGCAATCGGAATGTCGGAAAAGATGGAGTACGAGGAAGCCGAAGTGACTATCACTCCTGGCCAAACCTTGTTTCTCTATACCGACGGTGTCACCGAAGCGGTCGACGGCGACAACAATCAGTTCGGTGAAGACAGACTAGGCAAACTTTTAATTTCCTATTCGAAATTGCCACCTGATGAACTGGTCCGCCTTATTCAGCAGCAAGTCGAAGAATACGCTACTGGACTCGATAGATTTGACGACACGACTTGTCTGGCTTTCACCTTTCACTCTGTCGATTGAGTGCTGAGCCTAAAGCGTAAGCGGTTGCGGCCCTGGACACGATCGTATTCGAGTGCCCGTCCCGCGTGGCGGATCAATTCCACCCCCCAACCACCGACCGTTACCTCTTCTGCCGATTCCGGCCGTTCGCGAGACGGTTGTTTGGTCGGGTCAAAGGAAACGCCGTCATCGAGCACTTCGGCCAATATTTCCGCTCCGTCACGTACTACGCGAACTTCGACCCGGTGCTTTTCACCGTCCGCAAAGCCATACTCAAAGACATTACCCAACGCTTCATCAAAAAACAGTTTGAGATCAAACGCGGTTTTTTCCGATAATTCGGCGTCCCGCACCAAACAATCGATCCAGGCCGGGAAACGTTGCCCGCCCCCCTTCTCATTCGTCAATTCCAAGGTCCAGGTTTCAGCCATTTCGGGCAGCGCGTTCGGCTTCAACCGGCGCGGTCAGCTTGCCTTCAGATCGGCAAACGCGGTGTCGTTATCCGGATGAATGGTAATAAGTTTATCAGCACCAGTGTACTCAAGAACTTCCATCACTTCGGCACTGGCGTTGGACGCAACGATTTTGCCATCTCTTCGGCCGACCGTACGTGCTGCCTTGATCAACGTCCGCACGCCGAGCGAGGCCATGAACGAAACTTTCTCGAGATCGACGAGTATTTTGTCGCGGCTTGCCGCAACCGCGTTGAATTCAAGATCTATATCGTTGGCGGTCAGAAAATCCAGACTACCTTCCAGCATGATTACGGTGAGGCCGTCCTCTCGGTCTTCGACTTTAAAATCCATGGCGAACTACCCCTAAACTGCCCTCGTTCAGCCTATCGCGAGACACGCTTTTCAATAATAAGCGATAATAAAGCGGGTAGGCAAAAAACCTGAAATTTCGGGTGTCCGTATTATTCCGTGCCGTCGTGCCAGCCCGAGAGTTCTCGCGTAATCAGCGAATTCAACAACTCAATGCCCTCGGGTCCCGCATTCAAACAAGGGACCACTGAAAACTTTTCGCCACCGGCAGCGATGAAATGTGCCCTACTCTCGTTTGCAATCTCGTCCAAGGTTTCAAGGCAATCAGCGGCAAATCCGGGCATTGTCACAACGATGTTCTTTTTGCCCGCCGCAGCCAAATCGGACAGGACGTCGTCGGTATACGGCTCTAACCAAGCCGCTGGGCCGAACCGCGATTGAAATGTCATCTGAAAATCGTCCTCCGAGTACCCCATCGCGGTTCGCAGCAAATTCGCGGTCATTTCGCAATGCCGCTCATAGGGGTCACCCGCTGCTGCATATCGCTTGGGCAACCCATGAAACGATGCCAATACCGAATCGGGCTGCCAATCCAGTGCTTGCAAATGTGCTTCTAGGGTAGTCTTGAGCGCATCGATATAAATCTCCTCCGAGTAATACGGCGGAAGTGTTCGGATAGCGGGCTGCCAACGCATCTTTTGCAGTGCATCGAACGCTTTGTCATAAACGGACGCGGTCGTTGTCGCGCTGTATTGCGGATAGAGCGCCACCAGCAAAATTCGCGCGCAGCCTTTGTCACGAAGGGCGTTTAACCTGTCCGCAATCGATGGCTGCCCATAGCGCATGGCCCAATCGACAATCAATTCATCGGTTCCGATTTTCGTTGCAACAGCATCGGCTTGTTCGCGAGTAATACGACGTAACGGAGATTCGTCCGTTTCATGATCCCAAATGCGAGCATAGGCCTGGCCACTACGGTGAGGCCTCACGGTCAGAATGATCCCTTGTAGCAACGGTTGCCAAAATAACGGCGACATTTCGACGACCCGCCGATCGCTCAAAAATTCACTCAAATAACGCCGCACCGCCCAGTAACCGGTACCATCGGGCGTCCCCAAATTTATCAACAGTACGCCGGTTTTGGCGCGGGTGCTCTCTGACTGCGACTCGCTCATGACAAGTTAGATAGCGCGGACCGAAGCTCCTTGCCATAAAAAGCGCCGAATTGGGCGGTTTCGCCGCGCTCTCTCGAATTATTTTTCGGCTGTGTTAATATGAAGCTAATTCTAGTCAACTGCGAAACAAAGTATCGTCTTTTGCCGACGGCATAAGGAGAACGAAGATGGCTGAAGTAGCAAGCGATAAGCCTCTGGAATCACGCGAGTATACCCGTTTCGAAGTAAATCCGATCGCAGGCGCGCTGGGCGCAGAAATTCGCGGCGTCAACGTCAATGATATGGACGACGAAACGTTCGACGATCTATACGCAGCCTGGCTGCAATATCAGGTCCTCGCCATTCGCGACCAAAAGATTACTCCGGATCAGCAGAAGGCCTTTGGGCTACGGTTCGGCGAATTGCAGCCGCATGTTTTCAACAAACCTATCGACGGCCATCCTGAAATTACCGAAATCCTGAAAAAGGAAGACGAAACGCAGAATAACGGCGGACGCTGGCATACGGATCAGCAGTACCGAACCGAACCGGCAAAGATGACAATGCTCTACGCCTTGGAAATGCCGCCCCACGGCGGTGATACTTGCTTCGCCAGTACCTATCTCGGCTATGAAGCACTTTCCGATGGCATGAAAGACATGCTTTCGGAACTGAAAGGCGTTAACAACGGCGACAGCAAAAAACATCCGTCGGGCTTGAGCCGGATGGAACGGCAAAATGCCGGCATCGCGACGATGGCACAAATCGATCCCGGTGAAGCGGTAACCATTTCCGAACATCCAATTATCCGTACTCACCCGGAGACCGGCCGCAAAGCGCTTTATGTGGGGTCGCATACCGAACGGATTTCCGGATGGACCGATGCGGAAAGCGAACCGCTCCTGAGCTATCTCAAAGTCCATAACGGCCAAACGCACCATACATGCCGCGTCCAATGGGAAGTGGGCACCATTACAATGTGGGATAACCGTTGCTGTCTGCACTTGGCGTTGAATGATTATCATGGCTATCGTCGTCGGGTGCACAAGCTCCTGATCAAAGGCGACACGCCGTTTTAGGTGCCACCATGCTTCAAAACCCTTCCTTCGATCTGATCTCTGTATCGCCCACAACCGGCGCCCTCGGCGCCGATGTCACCGGAATCGACCTAGCAAAGCCGATACCCAGAGCGACCTTCGCAGAACTAAAACAGGCGATGCTGACATACCAGGTGCTCTATATTCGCGACCAAGATTTGAGTCCTGAGGAGTACATCAAGTTCGCCAAGCGTTGGGGTGGAATCTACTATTACCCTTATATGACCGGCCACGAAGCGCATCCCGAAATTTTCGAGGTCATAAAGAACCCTGGCGAGGCACGCACGTTTGGCAACCGTTGGCACACCGATCAGATGTATTCGACGATGCCGTGCAAATACACCATCTTGTATGCGCAGGAACTGCCGTCGCTCGGCGGCGACACGATGTTCAGCAATACCTATGCCGCCTTCGAAGCCCTATCGCCGGGCATGCAGAAAATGGCGCTCAAACTCAACACTTACAATGACGGGAACGATCCCAGCCGTTATGACGGCAAGAGCCGCCAGCAGTACTACTCTTCAAATCGTATGGGTGGGAAATTAAAGAAAGTCAAAAAAGGCGTCGATGTGGTCTCGGTACATCCACTCGTACGGACCCATCCCGAAACCGGACGTAATGCGCTTTATATCGGCGATCAGACTGTTTCTTTTGATGGTATGTCTACCGAAGAAAGCGTGCCGCTTTACGAATTCTTCATCGCACATTTGTCGAAGCCCGAATTCACTTGCCGCATGCGCTGGGAACCCGGCTCGCTGGCAATCTGGGATAATCGCTGCGTTTGCCATTACGCCGTTTCGGACTATCCGACAGAGCGGCGTCTAATGCACCGCATCACAATCAAAGATACCGAGCGACCCAAACAGGTTTAGGGCTGAAAGCCCAACGATCCCTGATACTTTTTGAGTACCTCTTCGGAGGGTAAGTACTCTTCCTCCAAGGCTTTGATATCCGAAAAGCCGACAAATGCGTGCAGGTCTCCGGTAGGGTGCCCCTTCCCCTCGGCCAAAAATTCGTTGACGAAATCCACGTCGCGATCTGCGAAACCATGCATGTAATCCCACATCGCTCGTGCCGTTATCCGAAGCGCGCCGGTGGCATTGCTCACCATCTTTACGCCATAGCCTTCGAGCTTATCCTTCGAGACCATGGGCGATACACCCGTTCGATTGTAATGGACCGGTGCCGGCACTTCTTCGCACACCCGTGCGATCTCCTCTTCCGATACCAGCCCTTCCGGAAAAATCATGTCCGCCCCTGCATCCACGTAGGCCTTGGCTCGGGTGATTACGTCTTCGAGCGTGCCGCCGGCAACGCCGCGTGCATCGGTGCGTGCCAAAAGTAGAAAATCCGGGTCCAATTCATCGCGCACTTTCGCAGCCGCCCGATATTTTCCAACCGCTTCTTCGATCGGGATTACTTCTTTGCCGGCAACATGGCCGCATCGTTTCGGCGCGACCTGATCTTCCATATGGATCGCCGCTGCGCCCGCCTTGATAAAGTCTTCGGTCGTCCGCATGACGTTAATCGCATTCCCGAACCCGGTATCCACATCGACCAGCACCGGAATATTTACCGCACTGGTGACATAGTGGGTCATCATCGCCAGTTCGTTCGCGGTGAGAAATCCAACATCCGGTTTCCCGAGCAAACTCACCGAAACCGCATAGCCGGATATTCCACAGCATTGGAATCCGGCGGCTTCGATAACTTTTGCGCTTAGCGCGTTGTAGGCGCCAGGCTTGACCAAAATGCCAGGCTCGGCAACCAACTCACGTAATTTTCGCGACATGCTCTGGCGCATAATTTTCTCCTCACACTTCAGGGAATAGGTCGAACGACTGACACGAATGATTCTATGTGCCGCCCACAACGGTTTAACATATGATAGCCAAAGAATTGGAGGTGATTGCCCATGTATGGCCGACTGAAACTTGCCATCGTGTTTTGCCTGTTACTCATGTTCGGCGTTCCCGCCGCTGCACAAAGTCCGGGTGCGCCGACCGTAATAACTATCGGAGCGGGGGGCAAAACCGGGGTTTATTATGCGGTTAGCAGTGCCATTTGTCGCCTCGTCAACAGAGCGCGCAAATCCAAGAATGTTATATGCCGCTATAAAACCGGCGGATCAGTCGCCAATATTAAGGCACTCCGTAAAAAACAAATCGACGTCGCTCTGGCACAAGCCGACTGGCAATATCACGCTTACAACGGTACCGACCCAAAGACCTTCCCCAATGGTCCTTTCAAAAAAATGCGAGCACTTTTTTCCGCTCACCCAGAGCCCTATACCGTATTGATTCATCCAGACGGTGGGATCGACAATTTTACCGGTCTGAAAGGAAAACGTATCGATATCGGCCCGATTGGGTCTGGTCAGCGCGGCACGTCGGAGAACCTATTCAAAGTATTCGGTTGGAAACCTAACGACTTTAAGTCGATTGGCGGAACGCCTCCCGGCGCTCAAGCTCGCCAACTCTGCGGCAAAGAAATCGACGCCATGATCATCACGCTCGGCCATCCAGCAGCGGCGGTGATGGAGGCGATTTCCTCGTGCAACGCGCAAATTCTTTCGGTGAGTGGTTCCGAAGTCGACAAATTCATTGCCAGTTCACCCTTTTATTCACTGGCACAAATCCGACAAAAGATTTATCGCGGGTCCGACGACGTGGTGCAAAGCTTCGGCGTCCGAGCAACAGTCGTTACCTCGACCGATATTTCCGACGAAATTGCATACCATGTCGTCAAGTCGGTCTTTGAGGGTTTTGAACGGTTCCGGCGTCTACATCCGGCGCTCAACTATCTCGAGCCGAAATCCATGCTTAAGGATGGATTAACAGCGCCACTGCACAACGGTGCACTGCGCTACTACAAAGAAAAGGGCTGGAAATAAAGTTCGGCTTAAACAGAGCGTGCTAAGCGGTCATTTGCCGGACGCGTACTTACGCGCTAGCGCTTTCCCCTTTCTTACATCCGCCGGATGCATTTCCACCGCAAGTTCGAATTTCATTTCCGCTGCCTTTTCGTGTTTGTTGCGTGCTGCCTGGCAAAGCCAAGCATAGGCCTCGATTAAATTTGTTTTTACGTGGCCACCTTCTGCATACAACCTACCGAGCCTGAACTGGGCAGGCACGTGCCCTTGATTTGCGGCGGCTCGAAAATACCTAACGGCTTTTTCGGAATCCGTACTCACCTCTGTCCCCAAAATATGAAGCTCTCCCATGAGATATTGGGCAACCGCATTTCCACCACTAGCGGCAAACCGATACCAACGAACTGCCTCAGGGCGATTCTGTTTAACCGTCAGATTGCCCGCCCACAATTTATTTGCAAACTGGAAAGCTTCCTCTGGTGTGAGCTTTTTTTCTTTCCGCAAGCGCGCATGTACCTTCGTTTGCCGTTTCTTGATAGCCCGATTGGCCCGCGCAACAGCGCCGGACTTAACCAAATGGTCCGTATATTTTTCGTATGCTGCAAGCAGAGTCGGCACATGAAATCGACGGCCGTTCCATTCTTTCCAGCCAACAGAATGAGACGTTCTCAAATAGGACTTAAAGCCGACGCAGAAACGCCGGTCCATCGCCATGCGCAAGTGGACGCGCGTATCGTGAAGTTTTCTGAATTTTAAGTCTTTAAACGCCTGCTCTGTTTTCATGTACGCTTCGCATTCGATATCCAAACTTCGCAATCTTCCGATCTCACCTTTCAGATGCTGAATGCCGTGACCACCGAATTCATGCACCAAGACGACCGCAAGTTCGGTTGCCGGCCATTTGATTCCATGTCGACCGACCGCACTTAGAAAAAGTTTGCCTTGGGCGCCCCCTAAATCGATTCGGTACTTGCTCCTTACTGTAATGAAGTCGCGCTTTGAGTTGCCCGCCGAACCACCAGATGCCTCATCCTGAAAATCTGGAATGAACACGGCTACATTGTGGGTAACCTGTTTCTCCAACATCCCCGGAGCATAGAGGAGTACAACCGGTCCATTCTCTTTCAGCCGCTCGATGTCGCGCCAATTCGACGGTGATCTTTCTCGAATTTGCGCTAACGATGCGAGCATCTTTTTGAGCGCGGCTTTTGGCCCAACAACGCGAGTATCAAACTTTTCCCCGGCTTTTGGCGGCACTGCCGCTAGTAAAACGCCATGGTACTCAGCCTGAGATACGCTGATCAAAGATTCAGGCGCTGCAACCAATGAATTCGACCACAAGAACAACACGACGAGCGCCATACCCGTACGGAGACAATTTGGGCAAACGGAATTCAACACCGTTCTGCTCCTTGAAAAGGCGGTTCCACGCGAAATGATATGCCCGCTATGCGTGTTTTGTCTATGCGGCGTCGTTCAAATAATGACCGATCTCGACGGTATCGATTTGATCAGCCTTGAGATGTTTCTCGGCATATTTTCGGTAAACTTCGTCTCGAAGGAAAAGTTCAAACAGGTCAGGATCGATGTGATTGTCTTCGGTCATCGCGCGCATAATCGCAAGCGATTCACTCAAAGTCTTGGGCCGCTTGTAAGGGCGGTCTGAGGCTGTAAGGGCCTCAAAGATATCAGCGATCGCCATCATTCTGGCCGGCACCGACATTTGCTCTCGCCTCAAACCACGAGGATAACCGGTGCCATCCATCCTTTCGTGATGGGCAGTAGCGTATTCAGGCACTCGCTTCATATGTTCGGGAAACGCTAATTGCTCCAGCATCATGATCGTTTGGATGATGTGATGATTAATCTGGTAACGCTCTTCCTCGGTCAGCGTGCCACGCCCGATTTTCAGATTATATAGTTCGCCGTAATTGAACTTGTGTTGTGGCGTTTCCGTGATGAACCCATCCTGTTTTCCGTTTCCGCGGTGAGGATCTCCTCCCCAATCGACCAAATGTTCCGCGCGATCGGACAAAAGCGGTTCTTCGACCGGTAACGACGGTGGTGGCACACCTTTAAAACGGCTTTCGCTTTCGAGCGAAATCCCGAGCCGGTCATCGAAATTGCGGGTCCAGGTTTGTCCGGCTAACGCATCGAGGCGAGCCATATCGTCCGGATCCATTTCTTCGCCGCCAATATTGCAATTGGCGACGAAAGCGAAATCGTCTGCGAGTTGGTCTAGCGTCTTCTTAAGCTCTTCCTGCGCTCTGACCTTCAGTTGCTCATCCGCAGTTTCGGCTATCTGTTGGTAGTAAGCGATCTCTGCATCCCGACGCAGAACCTCGAATCGCATACGAATTTCGTGAATACGATTGTAGATCATCTCCAACTTGACCGACTTATCGACGACATATTCCGGCGTCGTCACCTTGCCGCAATCGTGAAGCCAAGCGGCAACGTGGAATTCGTACCAATCCTCTTCATTGAATTGAAAATCTGCAAACGGCCCTACCTTCCGTTCGCAGGCTGCGGACGCGAGCATTGCCGCCAATTCCGGCACTCGCTGACAATGTCCACCGGTGTAGGGCGATTTCGCATCAATGGCACCGGCTACCAACTCAATGAATGAGTCCAATAATGTTTTCTGTTCATCGATCAGAGCTCGATTGTCGATCGCGATGGACGCCTGCGACGCGAAGGATTCGATAAACGGAATTACCTCCTCATCGAAGCTCGCTGTTTCGTTGGTGTCCGGGTCTTGGGCGTTGATCAACTGCAAGACCCCGACAACCTTATCGAGGCGATTTATCAGCGGCACGCTCAGAAAGGATTTCGAACGATATCCGGTTTTTTCATCGAACACTTTCGATCCGGTGAAATCGAACCGAGTTTCGGAGTAAACATCTTCGATGCGTACCGTCTCGCCGGTGAGTGCGACATAGGTTGCCAAATTACGTGTGTTGGGTTCACCGTTCTCGGCGCTGTAGAGCGGCAACGGTGGAAATTCATACGGCATTCCCGATCGACCGCGATATGCGATATCCAAAGTGTCGTTATGAACGACAGCGAATTCGAGTTGATCGTCACGTAAGAGATAAATCGTCCCGCCATCCGAGTTGCTCAGTCGCTTGGCCTCGAGCAGGATCATCTCGACGAGATTATCGAAATCGCGTTCGGCAGAAAGGGCGATGCCGACCTCGAGCAGCTTCTCGATCCGCTCCTTGGCTTCGGCCATCTCGCTGGTTCGCTTGGCGACCATATCTTCGAGCCGGTCCGACCGATCCTGACGATGTTCCATATCCCGGCCGAGCTGGGACACCATGGGTCTGAATATTCCAAAGCCAGCAAACACAATGACAACGAATGTCACCACGAGACCGACATTCTGAATGTTACGTAAATTTCGAATTTTATCGGTGCCGCGCGCCACATAGGCGGTTACGACCTGATCCAAATCCTTTGACACCAACGTCGGACCGATGCGTTCGATCCTATCTAGATTTGCATTACCAATTTTGTCGATCGGCTCGAATGTCATCGCGAGCGCATTCGCGTTATCGAGAAATTCACGCATATTGCGGTCGGCCTCGCCGAGAGGTCCGAAAAACAGGCGCCGCACCAATACCGGCGGTTCCGCCGGCAACGCTTTCGTCTTATCGCCATAGGCAAGAGCGATATGATTGGCCTCGATCTCCGCGAGCGTATCGAGTAGAGCCTCTCGCTGTTTTTCGCGGCCTCGTGGGTAAACAGCAGCGGCAAATTTCTGCGCGCGGGTGATCGCCTTGGCAAGCAATGTCCGTTGCTTTCCGCCGACTTCCAGGACCGCAGCGCTCCGTTCCTGTTCGATCAGAACCGCCCGGGACAACAGAAAGATACCGCCCGCCAAAGCTGCAAGAACGAACAGCACAGACAGATAGCGGAGCGTCAACCCTTTGGTGTGTAAAAGCTTCGAAGCCATACTTTTAGTTTCTAACTGCGGATCGAAATCCGGGGCCTATATCATACCGAAATTTTCAAAAATCCTATGCCTGATTTTATGGCAGGATCAAAATTTATGTTAGAAGCTTTATCCGTTGAATCAGCTCGCAATGTCCGCCTAGGAGACAAATCGTGACCCAAACGCCGCCAAGCCGTTTTGTCGATTCGTTCGACGAAACTTTCGATATCGTCGTTGTGGGATACGGTTTTGCGGGTGGCGCGGCTGCAATCGCTGCCGCCGATGCCGGCTGTTCGGTCCTGTTGACCGAAAAAATGCTCGATCCAGGGGGGATTTCGATCACCGCTGGCGGAGGAATTCGCCTCGCTGCAGATGCAGACGACGCCTTTAACTATTTGAATGAGTCCTGCGACGGACGCACCGATCAAGACGTACTTCGGGTTTTTTGCGATGAATTGGTCAAACTTGAAGATTACATCCGCGAATTGGCGTCTGTGAATGACGCCGAATGCGAGAAACGTCATCATCCGGGCAACTATCCATTCGATGGCTTTGATACCTTTCACGCGATCGAAATCGCTGCCGTGCCGGGTTTCGATCCACTTACCGCCTATCCCCATGTGCGGGGCCGCAATCGGGGACCGCTCCTTTTCAAGGTGGTCGAGGATAATGTCGCCAAGCGTAATATCGAGGTGCGCTGCGGGGCGCCGGTCGTGCGATTAATCGAAGGCGGCGAAGGTGAAGTGCGCGGCGTTACGCTGGAGATCGACGGGAAACACCGGACGGTCAAGGCGCGCAAGGGCGTCATTCTCGCGTGTGGCGGGTTCGAAGCAAACGAAGAAATGCAGCAACAATTTTGGCAAATGCAACCGGTCCTACCGGCCGCAAGCCGCGGTAACACCGGGGACGGTATCGCCATGGCGCAAGAGATGGGTGCCGACCTTTGGCATATGTGGCATTACCACGGATCCTATGGGTTGAAGCATCCCGATCCGGAGTACTTCAACGCCATTCGTATGAAACGCCTTCCTGATTGGCGCCCGGAAGGCGAAAAGGACGGCCAGCCAATACCTGCCGGTCATGCCAAGACCGTGCCCATGTCCTGGATATGTCTCGACCAGGACGGCAAGCGTTTCATGAACGAGAATCCGCCCTACGCGCAGGATACCGGCCACCGGCATCTGGAGTTTTACGATTTCACCCGGATGAAGTTTCCGCGCATCCCTGCTTTCGTCGTGATCGACGAAGATGGGCGACAGATGTATCCGCTGGCCCAAACCGTTTTCAATGACCGGGAAGCGACCTATTACGCCTGGTCCGATGACAATCTCAAGGAAATCCAGTCGGGAATTCTGAAACAAGCGAATTCGGTTGCCGAATTAGCCGAAATTATCGGCGTTGAGGAAAGCGCGATGCAGGCCACGCTAGACCGCTGGAATAACGCGGTCGAAACCGGTGAAGACGAGGATTTCCGGCGCCCCAAAGAAACGATGGTCAAAGTGGAGAAGCCTCCCTTTTTGGTCGGCGAGATTTGGCCTGTTGTCTCTAACACTCAAGGCGGCCCACGCCACGACACGCAGCAACGCATCGTCAATCCGTTCGGCGAACCAATTCCGCGCCTGTATGAGGCCGGAGAATTGGGTAGCATCTGGGGCTATCTCTATCTCGGCGGCGGCAATCTGTCGGAGTGTTTCATTACCGGCCGCATCGCCGGGCAAGCTGCCGCCAAACTGAACAATTGGGACTAGTTACTTTTCCGACGCCTTTAGATATCGCGGATTACTAAGGGCAATGCGCTGACGGGTGTTTTCGAACAAGGCGTCATAAGCTGCTTGATCATCGTCGAACCTACCTGCTCGAATTTCAGCGGCGAAACGAGCATTAAGCGTGACCGTGTCCTCGTTTTCCGCATCCGAATATATTTCGCGCAATCTTTGCTCCGCCGCCGCTTCGAGTTCCGGGACACCATCTAGTTCACGCAGTGCAATCGCCATCGCGTTGGCAACCATCAACAGGTTCAGCTTCTGGGATGCGGGGACTTCCTGGATTACCTCTTCGCGCACTAACGAGCGTGCGGTTTCCAATAGATCTACGGCTGACGGCTTGTCACGTTCCATTGTGTCCTCCCGGAGCAGTCATCCGTATCAGTTCCCATTCCAGCTCGGCGCATACCCGTCCGGTGAGCGCAAGATGAAGCGACTTTTCTTCACCAGAGCAATGTCTCTCACCCTGTTGAATAGCGATTACCGCCCAACGCATATGTGCAAACACCTCCCAAAAATAAATTTGCTCAGGATCGATTTCACGATCGTTATGCGCCTGATAGCCGCGATAAAACGCTTCGCGGCTACCGATACCGCCAGCCTCTTTGTCAAAATTTCCGAAACGCCAACACCGTGCACAAAACCAGGCAATATCCTCGTGATAGTCGCTCCACTCGGCAAATTCCCAATCTAGAATTCCGGTCAAAACTCCATGCTCGATCATCAAATTACCGATACGGAAGTCATGATGCGTCAACACCAACTCGGTACTTTGCGGCGCATTTCGTTCAAGCCACCGCAAGCCCCACTCGATCGTCGGGTACGCGCCCGGCAAGCGATCAAGGTATTCACGGAATCGCGCTACACCGGCGAGACCGGGCGACGGACCCGGGATGGAGAGACAATCGAATTTATGGCTATCCGGCGTCATCGAATGAATTTTCGCCAGCTGACTGCCAAGGTGCTCGACGAGCCCCTCCCCATTCGCCATTACGGTTTGGTCCTTGACCAATCGGTGCCCTTCTGCGGTACCGCCTACTCTGCGCATGACATAGAACGGCCGTTCATAGACCTCCGGGTCGCGACTTTCCCATAGGGGTTCCGGAACCATCACGCCAACCTCGAAAGCCGATTGCAAAAACACGAATTCTTGCGCGCGGCTGTGACTTACCTCGACACCGGAAGGCGCATTTGTACGGAGTACGAATTCCTGTGTGCCATCGAACGCACCGCCAACGAAGGTCACGTCGAGAGCATGATTTTCCTGAATCGCGCCGCCGCTCAATTTTTCGAAACGGGTAACAGTCGCCTCGTCGGCCCCCGCTTCACGCGCGAGAAAATTCGCGAGCGCCTCTAGCCCCACCGCCAGAAATCCGATCCGTCCGCGTAGAGATTTTTCGCGAGAACCATTTTATGGACTTCGGAAGCGCCATCCACCAAACGCGCCTGGCGCGCGTAACGGTATATCCATTCGAGCACCGTATCCTTCGAATAACCGCGCGCGCCATTCAATTGGATCGCGGTATCGACCGCCTTGTGCAGCGTATCGGCGACTTGGATTTTAGCCATCGACACTTCCTTGCGAGCATAGTCGCCCTGATCCAATTTCCAGCCCGCATGCATCACCAGCATGCGTCCCACTTGAATATCCATCGCCGCTTCACCCAACAGCCATTGCACGCTCTCGCGGTCGGCCAGCTTGACACCGAAACCTTCGCGTTCGCTGACATATGCGGTTGCGATTTCGAGTGCCCGTTTGGCAAGGCCAAGCCATCGCATGCAATGAGTAAGTCGCGCCGGGCCCAATCGAATTTGGGTTAGCTTCAAGCCATCGCCCACTTCCATCAGCCGGTCTTCGTCGGGAATTTCCATGTCCTCGAAAAAGAGCTCGCAATGCCCGCCATGTTCTTCAGGACCCATAATTGGAATTCGCCGCTCAATGCGCCAGCCCGGGTTATCTTTATGGAACAAAAACGCCGTGAGGCCCTTGCGTGCGTCGTCCGACGTACGGGCGATCAAAATGAAATGCTCTGCAACGCCCGCACCCGTGATGAACCATTTGTGTCCGTTGACGATCCATTTATCGCCTTTGCGTTCGGCGCGTGTTCGCATCATCGTTGGATCGGAACCGGAACCTGGATGAGGTTCGGTCATGATGAAAGACGAGCGGATCGATCCATCTGCGATAGGCGTAAGCCATTTCTTTTGCTGATCGGGACGCGCCACCTGAGAAAGGACCCGCATATTGCCGTCGTCCGGCGCCGACGCATTGAAACAGATCGGGCCAAAAATCGAACGATTCATCTCCTCATAGCAAGCGGAGATTTCCGCCATTGAATATCCCTGACCGCCCCACTCTTTCGGGAGCGACAAAGACCAAAGCCCCTGCTGCTTGGTGAGCGCCTTCATCGCCTCGAGGGGTTCGGCGGCAATATTCTCGTGCTCGTCATAGTTCGCACGATCCGCTTCGAGCGGAATGATGTGGTCGTCGACGAAGGCACGTATTTTCGCGCGCGTTTCCTCGACTTTTGCCGGAAGTTCGAAATCCATCGTTTTTGCTATTTCGGCAGTGGCGACCAGGGTGCCGGAATCAATATCTGGCTGTCCTGCTTGACGATCAACTGCGCCTCGCGAATTTTCGAGAGATAGGTTTGCCAGGCTTTGGCCTTACCGAGCCGAGCGCGGCGCTTTTCACGCTCAGCCAAATCCTTATAGGCCCACATGTGAACGATTTGGTTCAGCTGTCCGATTTCAGGATAATACCAACCGACCATCTTGCCTAAAATCCGCTTCTGGGTCTTGAGGCCGAATTCCTCGTATATCGCCATATATTGCGGGACCCCGCCGGGTCGCAGCGTATAGGTTCTTTTTTCGACGATCATTTATCACTCCCCTTATTTCGTTCGTTGACTCAGGCCAGCATCAGCGTATGCCCACCATCGATAGGTATTAGAACACCGGTAATATACGCCGATGCGTCGCTCGCCAATAGCAACACCGCGCCGTCCAAATCCTCCGGCTCGCCAAAGCGACGTTGCGGGACTCCCTTCAGCATAGACTGGCCGATTTCGGACTTTAGAAAATCGCGATTTATATCGGTCTCGATATAGCCGGGTGCGATGGCATTAACGCGGATACCGTAGCGCGCCCATTCGGCAGCCAGCATTTTGGTCATATGCACCAGGCCGGCCTTCGAGACGCCATAGGGCATTGTCCCTTTCTGCACTTTAAAAGCCAGCACAGAACCGGTGTTGACGATCGAGCCGCCGCCTCCCGCGACCATCTTCTCGGCTACCGATTTCGCCACCAGCCAAGCGCCTTTGAGATTTGTATCGACAATGCGGTCCCACTCGGCTTCGTCGACATCGAGCGCCGCTTGCGACCCGGCAACGCCGGAATTGTTGATGAGTATGGAAATGCCGCCCAACGCCTTATCCGCTTCTGCAACACCCGCTGTCACACTTGCTGAGTCCAGAACATCCATTTCCACAGCGACCGCATCGCCGATTTCTTCGGCAAGGCCTTCGAGTTTGTCTCGGCGGCGGGCAGCAATAGCGACCTTTGCCCCGGCACTGGAGAGCAGTTTCGCCATATGAGCTCCCAGACCACTCGAGGCACCCGTTACCAAAGCCGTTTTACCGTCAAGAACTCCCATGACTCAGACTTCCCTTGCGCGATCGCGCAACACGAATTTTTGAATTTTACCGGTCGATGTTTTTGGCAATTCTCCGAACACCACACGACCCGGTGCCTTAAAGCGAGCCATATTTTCACGACAAAAATCGATCACGGCACTTTCGGTAAGGTCGCTACCGTCGCTCGTCGGCGCCACGAAAGCGCAGGGTGTCTCACCCCATTTTTCATCTGGCTTCGCGACCACGGCCGCTTCCATTATTTGCGGATGCCGGTAGAGCACCTCCTCGATCTCGAGACTGGAAATATTTTCGCCGCCGGAAATTATAATGTCCTTAGCCCGATCCTTTATTTCCACATACCCGTCCGGATGCATTACCGCGAGATCGCCGGTCCGAAACCAACCGCCTTCGAGGGCGGCTTCGGTCGCCTCGGAATTGTTCAAATAGCCTTTCATAATAGTGTTACTGCGTAACACGATCTCGCCAATCGTTTCAGCATCGGGAGGAACGTCTTCCAGCGTTTCCGGGTCGACGACTCTTTGATCCTCCAAAGTAATGCTTCTCACGCCTTGGCGTGCGATCTTGGCCACCTGTTCATCGAATTCGAGGGCATCCCACTCCGATTGCCAAACACAATCCGTCGACGGACCGTAACTTTCGGTCAGACCATAGAGATGGCGCACATTGAAACCCATCGCCTGCATGCCCGCTAACACCGCACTCGGGGGTGCCGCGCCGCCGGTAGCGATTTCGATCGGTGCATGAGCAAATTCACGTTTCATATCCGAGGGCGCATGGATCAACATATTCAGTACGATTGGCGCCCCGGAAAGATGCGTTACTCGATGTTCTTCGATCAGCCGGAAGATCTTCTCCGGGTCTACCTGACGCAAGCAAACATGGGTCGCCCCGACCACACTCAAACTCCACGTATTGGTCCAGCCGTTGCAGTGAAACATGGGAAGTGTCCAGAGATAGACCGTTTCCGGATGAAAACCGAATGCTATCGCCGATCCCATCGCATTCAGATAGGCACCGCGGTGATGGTACACCACTCCTTTCGGATTACCCGTTGTGCCAGAGGTGTAATTGAGTGCAATCGCATCCCACTCATCGTGAGGCCGCTGCCATTCGAAATCGGGATCACCATTTTCAAGAAATTCTTCGTACTCGGTATTGCCGAGGAATTTTCCCTCTTCGATTTCGGGATGATCTATATCGATAACTAGGATATTTCGGTCGATTTTCTGAAGCGCAGCTTCGATCACGGGAGAAAATGCGCGATCGGTGAGCAGTACTCGCGTCTCAGCATGTTCCAGGATGAAAGCGATAGTTTCGGCATCAAGACGGATATTCAGCGCATTTACTACAGCGCCGATCATTGGCACTCCGTAATGGGCTTCCAACAACGCCGGCACGTTCGCCGCCATGACCGATACCGTATCCCCTCTGGTGATGCCGAGACCAGCTAACGCCGACGCGAGTCTTCGACACCGTGTATAGAAATCCCTGTAGGAAAAACGCCGCTCGCCGTCGATTACCGCCACCTTATCCGGATAAGCCAAGGCGGCGCGTTCGAGAAATCCGACCGGGCTCAATGATTGAAAATTCGCCGGGTTTTTCTCAAGGTCGAAATCGTATTTGCTTAATGTACGCGTCATTGCGCCTCACCGTTTTCCGGGACGGTACTGGTAGCCCGTCCGACGGCCAGAACCCAAATCCGCTCCGTAAGGAACATAGTGGCCGTTACGGAATTGGCCGGTAATCGAATATCCGTCGCGACGGGTAAACGTCCCCTGGCCATGGAATGTGTTTTTTACGAATTCGCCCACATAGCGATCGCCATTTTTAAAATGGAATGCACCTTTGCCGTGAAACGCGCCATTTATGAAATTACCCGCATATCTGTTCCCATTTGCGTAAACGAACTCACCATGTCCATTGGGCAAATCATTGTGATAAGTCCCATTATGACGATTGCCATTTTGGAAATAAAAGGTCCCGGGTCCGCTGCGATATCCCTCTACGTAGTATCCTTCGTAACGGCCGTTTGGCTTTCCGTTCAACGTCCAGTGAAGCTTGCCCCGGCCGCTGGCCTTTCCCTCCTTACACGCACCAAGCCAGCGAACGGTTTCGTTCGGGAGCGGAAACAAATTCCAAACTCGGCAGCCCGAGCGCGGATCGAGAATCCATGCGCCCGCCAGAGCCTCGACAGAAAAAACGGAGAGCATTACGCCGAACAGCCCTGCCGCGAGGACCTTTGCAGCGAAACGTCGAAAATTCCCCAATGACACCAAGATCGCTCTCGTCTTAGATTTTTACTGCTTTTATATATGATGAACCCATATCAATAATCTCTACATTTTTGTCATAATGCACGCCATGCGGATATCCATCGACGTCTATTCAGATCCGGTTTGCCCGTGGTGCTTTATTGGCAAACGGCGGCTCGGTCGTGCACTCTCATCTAGGCCAGACCTAGAAGCCAACGTGCAATGGCGCGCGTTCCAGCTGAATCCGGCGATACCGGAAAATGGTTTGGAGCGGGACGCCTATCTCGTTAGCAAGTTTGGCAGCGCCGAGGAGGCAAACCGTCTTTACGAACACATTCGGACGGTCGGGCTTCGCGAGCGTATCGAATTTAATTTCGATGATATCCATCGGACCCCAAGTACGATTGCCGCTCACTTGCTAATCCGTTTCGCGTCCGAACGGGGAAAATCGGACCAAGCTGTCGAGGCATTATTCCAGGCATTTTTCATTCATGGGAAAGATATCGGTCAAGAAAGCGAACTCGCAGCCATTGCCATCAATTGCGGCCTCGATGCAGACGAATTTTCTCAATACGCCGAAGATGCGGACGCGATCGACCAAGTTCAGAACGAAGACATGGTCGGTCGGCGTATCGGCATCGACGGCGTGCCCTATTTTATTATCGACGGTAAATACGCCTTGTCGGGCGCCCAGGAACCGGAAGCGTTTCACAATATTTTCGATATGGTTATCGAAAACGAACGAAACACGCGCAAACAACAACGCGCGGAAGTTTCGCCGGCAAATCTTTAATTTCACGCAAGGAGAATTCCGAAATGGCGATGAAACGCGTGGTGCTCGAAATCGGTATGGGCACCGACATTCGGGGAACAGACCCGACCAAAGCCGCCGTACGCGCCCTTAGAGATGCGCTATGGCACAATTCGCTGAGTGTCGCCAAGGCACTCAATATGGATACGGATTCCATGGTCACCGAGGTCACTATTGGAGTGCCCGAACCGGAACGGGTGGACACCGATGAGGTTCTAGCAGTGCTCCCGCACGGTACCGGGTCGATAAACGTGATCGAGGGCGGCCTCAAGATTCCCAACGATCAGGGAACCGACAACACGCTAATTGCGCATGCAGCTGCCGTCGTGCGGCTCGACTTGCCGTAAACGGAGGCTGAGATGGCTTTGAAGCGAGTGATTTTGGAAATGGGAGCCGGCAATGACCTGCATGGCGGCGATTACACCAAGGCAGCAATCCGAGCGGTGCAAGACGCACTCCACCACAGTTCGCTCAGCATGATCCGCGTACTCGGTGTCGAAAAAAAGGACGTGCAAGTAGATGTGACCATCGGCGTCCAAAAACCGGACGAAGTAGACACGGATGCTGTGAAAGAAACCCTGCCCGTCGGGACGGTGACCGTTCGCGCAGTTAAAGGGGGACTCGACGTACCCGACGATGACCGCGACGACACCGCCGTCATAGCAAGTGCAGCGGTCGACGTTCGTCTCGACCTGCCGTAGTCGGTCAGGCCGCTTCTTCTTGTGTCGCCAGGTCCGCCAAATCACGGGCGATGCGCGTAACCCCGTCCAATCGATGGTCGGGCAACGGCCAGTCGTGACGGAAGACAAGGCTTTGGTCAGGCCGTAATTTTACGTTCAAGGGATTACGTTGGATGTAGCCTACTAACGCCATGGGATTGGCGAACCGCGCGTTCCGCAATACCACCGACGCGCCTCCTTTGCCCGCATCGACTTTCTCAATGCCCGCGATACGGCACAAATTTTTAATTTCCATAACTTTGAGAAGGTTTTCGACCGGTTTCGGCAACGCACCGAAGCGATCGATCAACTCGGCGGCGAATGCCTCAATTTCGGGAGCCATTTCAATACTGGAAAGGCGGCGATAAAGGCCAAGTCTGAGACCGAGATCCGCTACATAGTCATCGGGAATGAGCACTGCGACACCGAGCGAAATCTGCGGTGACCAGCTTTCGGGTCTGGCCGGGGCATCGCCATCTTTTTCTCGCATCGTCGTAATCGCCTCTTCCAGCATATGCTGATAGAGCTCAACACCGACTTCTTTAATATGACCCGACTGTTCTTCACCCAACAGGTTACCCGCCCCGCGAATGTCCAAATCGTGGCTGGCCAGCGTGAAACCCGCGCCAAGCGAATCCAGCGTTTGCATAACCGAAAGCCGCTTCTCCGCGGCGGTGCTCAGAATTTGCCCCGCCGGAAGAGTGAGATACGCATAGGCTCGTGCCTTCGCGCGTCCAATCCGTCCGCGCAACTGATAAAGCTGGGAAAGGCCAAATCTGTCCGCACGATGAACCAGCATCGTGTTCGCATTCGGAATGTCGATGCCCGCCTCGATTATGTTGGTGGAAAGCAGGATATCGGCCTTGCCTTGGTTGAAGTCGTTGATGACTTCTTCCAACGCCTGCGGGGCCATTTGGCCATGGGCAGTCAGCACCTTTGCGTCGGGCACCAACTCGGCCAGCCTTTTGGCCACCCGGCTAAGATCGCTGATGCGAGGACACACGTAGAAAACTTGCCCGCCACGGTATCGTTCCCGATTGATGGCCTCGCGAATGACCACAGGATCGAACGGCAACACGAACGATCGGATCGCAAGACGATCCAACGGCGGCGTTGCGATGATGCTCATGTCTCGGGCGCCCGCCAACGCCAACTGTAATGTCCTCGGGATTGGGGTTGCCGTGAGCGTTAGTACATGGAGATCCCGTCGCCATTCCTTCAGTCGCTCTTTCTGACCGACACCAAAATGTTGCTCCTCATCGATAACAAGCAGGCCGATGTTCTTGAATTCGATATCTTGAGCCAGCAACGCATGCGTACCGATCACGATATCGACGCTACCGTCCCTTAGCCCCTCCTTAACCGCACTCGCATCCTTGGCTTTCACCAGGCGAGACAATTGCTCCACCGTAACCGGCAGCCCTGAGAATCGCTGCGCGAAGGTCTGATGATGCTGAAAGGCGAGAAGAGTGGTCGGCACAATGATCGCCACCTGAAATCCGTTTGAGGCAGCAATGAATGCAGCCCGCATGGCGACCTCGGTTTTTCCGAAACCGACATCGCCGCAAATCAGTCTATCCATTGACTGGCCGGTTCCCATATCCGCGACAACATCCTCAATCGCACGCTGCTGGTCCTCAGTCTCTGTCCAGGCGAAACGAGTGCAAAATTCTTCATAGGCTCCAGGTGGCGGCGGCATGACTGGCGCTTTGGCCAGCGTCCGTTCGGCGGCAAGTTTCAATAGCTGGTCCGCCATTTCCTTGATCCGCTCTTTGACCGCCGCACGTCGCGCTTGCCAGGCGATGGCGCCGAGCTTGTCGAGCAAGGCATCCGATTGCTCGGCCCCATAGCGCGACAGGGTGTCGATGTTTTCGACCGGAATGAACAAACGATCGTCGCCTGCGTAGAGCAAGCGGACGCAATCGTGGGGTGCGCCGTCCACGGTCAAACTTTCCAGCCCGTCATAACGGCCTATGCCGTTTTCAATATGGACGACCAGATCCCCCGGCTCGAGTGCGGAGACTTCGGAAATGAAATTCTCCGACCGACGCCGCCGACGGCTAGGCCGCGACAAGCGCTCACCTAAAATATCTTCTTCGCTCAGGATCAGCATTTCCGGTGCATTGAAGCCGCGCTCGGTTTCCCAAACGCTCACATAAGCGCCGTCCATACCGAGCGGCCCCTTAATTTCCGCCCATCCATCCACCGCTGTGAGCGTCACTTCATCGGCACCTGCGATGAGCTTTGCCAGACGATCTCGCGATCCGGCACTTGCCGCTGCCACCACCACTGGCTTGTCTCTTCCCGCATCGGATATGGCGGCTCTCACGGCATCGAACAGGTTGATATCTTCTCGCTGCCGCGCTTCCGCAAAATTCGGTGATGCGCGCCCTCCTGCGCTGTCGCCACCCTCCTCGAAAGGTGAAAAGAAGCATCGATCATGCGCGGCGATTGCCTCTTCCCAGCCCGCCTCGTCCAGAAACATTTGCTCTGGATCCACCGGCCGATAGACCTGCTCATCCTGTGCGGTGGCCGCGCGTAAATTCGCCGGCAGAAACTCGTTTCTCGCTTCGTAATGATCGTGAATAGTTTCGAACCGCGACCTAATCGCCTGGTCCCATTGATGATCGAAACTGACCGGTGCATCGGGAAGGTAATCGAGCAGGGTTTGCAATCTCTCATGGAAGAATGGCAACCAATGTTCGTAACCGGACTGGCGCCGACCGACGCTTACAGCCTCATAGACTCCGTCATTGTCGGAAGGAATTCCAAAGGCAACTCGATAGCGAGCACGAAAGCGCGCGATACTTTCTTCGTCCAACGGCGCTTCGCTGACTGGGTGCAAACGAAATGAATCGCATTTCTCTTTCGAGCGCTGGCTCAAGGCGTCGAAGCTGCGAATTGATTCCAAATCCTCACCGAAAAAATCGAGCCGGATCGGATTGGATTCACCCGGTGCAAAAATATCGACGATCCCACCGCGAATGGCATATTCGCCGGTTTCACGCACGGTTTCCGCGCGCCGATACCCATTCCGCGAAAAGAAGCTGAACAATTCATCGCGATCCAGAACCGTCCCGATTTGGCCGGCGAGCGTATTACCTCGGAAAAACTCTTGAGGCGGGACTTTTTGAACAACCGCGCTGATCGTCGTCAGCACGATCGCCGGTTTTGCCGCGGATTCATCAATTAGCGTTGCCAGAGTGGTCAAGCGTCGCGCGACAATATCCGCCGCCGGCGATGTCCGGTCATAAGGAAGACAATCCCATGCGGGGAAATCGACGGAAATGAGGTCCGGCGCAAAGAAACCAAGCGCTTTTTTGAGGCGGTCGAGGCGCGCATCATCTCGACAGATGTGAAGCAACGGACCATCCGCCGAGCGCGCCGCCTCGGCCAATAGATAAGCGTCGTACCCTTCCGGGACGCCGCCAATTCGCCGTTCACCCCCCTCCGCCACGGGTCTAGCGATGCCCGCCTTCGGCACAAAACTGGGTTAGCCGTTCGGTCATGTCGTTGGCCACATTGGCCGGCCAGGGCGAATAGCCCCCAATCCAATTGTAAAGATCGATATCGTTATGGGCGAGAATATCCTCCAGCTGGTCGAGTTCCGCCTCATCCAACTCGTCTATATGAGCGTCGGCAAAGCCACCCAACAAAAGGTCCGCCTCCTTGGTCCCCCGATGCCAGCAACGGAACTTCAGGCGTTTACGTCGAATTTCGATATTTTGTTCGCTGCCCATGCCAGAGGATATAGAGCGCTTTGGCGCCGGGGTAAATTCACACGATCAACTATCACGTTACGTGGCACCGGAATTAGCGATCAGCTAAACTTACCAGACAACCAAATGCCGATTGCCGAAAGCCGTGCGCCCGCAAATCCTTTTCCCGATCTTTGCCTCCGTTACCAGCCTGAACGGCGTGGGGCCACGAATTGCCAAATTGATTGAAAACCTGGCTGGCTCCAATTTGGTCGATTTGATTTGGCACTTGCCGCGTGAAATCGTCGATCGACGGTTCAGTCCAAGTGTCGGAGATGCGCCTGCGGACCGGCTTTGCACCCTCACCGTGACCGTCGAAAAGCACGAAAAGGGCTATCAGCGGCGCCCTTATCGTGTGCGCTGCAGCGACGAAAGTGGTTTTTTGACATTGGTATTTTTCCACGCCAAGGAAGACTATTTGCTTCGCCTACTTCCACCCGGCGAGACACGCATCGTTAGCGGTACGGTCGAAGTCTTCAACGACGAAAAACAAATTACGCATCCGGACTACGTTTTGAAGCCGGACGATGCCGACACCATGCCATCGGTGGAACCGGTCTATCCTCTCACCGCCGGGCTGACTCTAAAAACACTTGGCAAGGCAGTACGAGGCGCACTTGAAAAACTGCCGAACCTCGAAGAATGGCTGGATCCAGCCTTTCAAAAACAACGGGCTTGGCCCTCCTGGAATGAAGCGGTCGTTGCCGCCCATGCGCCCGAAGGTAATAGCGATCTCGAGCCGCTCACCAAATATCGAACCCGCTTAGCCTATGACGAACTGCTCGCCAATCAACTGGCCCTCGCACTGATCCGCCGTGCTTTGCGTAAGTTGCCCGGGAGAGAGATCACCGGGGCCGGCAATTTGCGCCAGACCGTGCTCGGCAAGTTACCGTTCCAGTTAACCGAAGCTCAGGAAGTCGCAATCGCCGAAATCACCCAAGATATGGCGCAGTCCGGACGCATGTTGCGCTTGCTACAAGGCGATGTCGGCAGCGGAAAAACCGTGGTCGCCCTATTCGCGGCACTGAACGCGATCGAAACAGGTGGGCAAGCGGCAATCATGGCACCGACGGAAATACTTGCCCGCCAACACTACGATACTCTGGCGGAATTGCTCGATGGGACCGATGTAAAACTTGGCATCCTCACCGGCCGGGACCGAGGATCGGTCCGTAGCGAGACACTGGCAGCACTTGCCGACGGCACGCTCGACCTCATCGTCGGCACCCATGCTTTGTTCCAGAAAGATGTCGAATTCAAAAATTTGCTGTTGGCGGTAATCGACGAGCAACACAGGTTCGGCGTCCATCAGCGCCTCACACTCGCAGCCAAAGGACGCGGCGTCGACACGCTAGTCATGACGGCCACGCCAATTCCCCGCACGTTGTTGCTAACCGCCTATGGCGATCTCGATTGTTCGCGTCTTACCGGCAAACCACCTGGCCGCCAACCTGTCGACACGCGGACGATGCCTAACGATCGACTGAATGAAGTAATCGCCAGCGTCGGGCGCGCGATTCATACCGGTGCCAGGGTTTACTGGGTATGCCCCCTGGTCGAAGAGTCCGAAACCGTCGACCTTGCAAATGCCGAAGCGCGCTTTGCTTCCCTTAAGGAGCAATATGGCGATCAAGTCGAGCTGATCCATGGACGCATGAAGGCCGCAGAGAAGGATGCTGCCATGGCTCGCTTCGCCGAAGGTGCGGCCTCGGTTCTAGTCGCGACCACCGTGATCGAAGTCGGTGTCGATGTGCCGGAAGCAACCATTATGGTGATCGAACACGCAGAGCGGTTTGGGCTGGCTCAACTGCATCAGCTTCGAGGCCGGGTCGGACGGGGCGAACAAAAATCCAATTGCTTATTAGTTTATGCCTCTCCCTTGACCGAAACCGCCCGCGCACGGCTAAAGATGATGCGCGAAACCGATGACGGATTTTTGATCGCCGAGGAAGATTTGCGGCTCCGAGGCGGTGGAGAAATTCTCGGAACGCGCCAGAGCGGCCTGCCCGCATTTCGGCTTGCGGATTTGGCAGCCCACGCGGATTTGCTGCCAGTCGCCCAGGACGATGCAAAGCTAATTCTAGAACGCGATCCGGAATTGGACAGCCCGCGTGGCGAAGCACTCAGAACATTGCTCTATCTATTCGAGCGCGATGAGGCGGTTGCTTATTTACGATCCGGTTAGCTTGATGCCTTTTTAGGCGCGTGATGTTCGGTCGGCGTCAGCCGAGTGCCGCCATCCTTTTCACGGTCTATGTCGATCTGTTCGTAGGTGCGTGCGGAAACTACGGAAATCTTCTGTTCTTCCTCCGATCGACGATCCGGCGGCGTTACAATACCGCCCGAAATCACCATTTTCACTGCCTCTTCCACAGTCATATCCAGCACTACCAAATCCTCACGGGGCACGAATAAGAGGAAGCCCGACGTTGGGTTTGGCGTTGTGGGCAGGAAAACATTGGTCACTTCCTCATTGGTAAGGTTCTGAACCTCTCCTTCGGTTTCGCCGGTAATAAAGCCAACCGCCCAAATACCTCGACGGGGATACTCCACCAGCACTGCTTGGCGAAAAGCTTGCGATTGCTGTTGCAGCACGGTTTCAAGGATTTGCTTTACCGATCCATAGACGCTGCGGATTACCGGCATTCGGGCGAGTAGATTTTCGCCGGTCTTGATCACGAAACGGCCAATGAAACCGGCCGTCAGCGCGCCGATAAGTGTTATTGCAATCAGCAATACGACAACGCCAAGTCCTGGCAGACCGATTTCAAACCCGACATGTTCTTTGAGGTAGGTATCCGGGTTCCAAGCCGCCGGAATCATGGGGACGATCTTGCTGTCGACAAACAGGATGAACCAACGCGCGACCGCAAAAGTGATCGCAAGTGGCATTGTCACCAGGACGCCGGCGAAGAAATAACCCCGTATACGGCGCATCAAACGGGCTCGACGGATACCGCTCCGCTGTCGCACTTTAGCAGGCTCTTGTAATTTTTTGGATTTACTCAAAATTTCTGCATCCCACCGAATACAACAAGCTGCACTCTAACATGTGATCACAGCGTTACTAATATTCATATACGGTGTCCGTGCAAAAATCCCAGTACCTTGAGACAAAGTTTTGGCCGACCCGAAAATTCTAACGCTCGCCACCGCTGTCCCCGATCACGTGATGCGCCAGTCCGACGCATTGCGGTTGGGAGAAAGTTTGTTCGCGGATCAATTTCGTGATTTCGACCGGTTCACTGATGCATACCGAAACGCCGGCGTTGAAAAGCGTCATATTTGTGTTCCCGTCGATTGGCTTTATCAGGAACATCTCTGGAAAGAATGCAACCAGCATTATCTTCGCGCTGCGGTGGACCTGTGCGCCGAGGCAGCACAATCCTGTTTCGACGGTGCAGGTCTCGAACCTGATGAAATCGACGGAATCGTTGCCGTTTCCAGTACCGGCTTGGCAACGCCAAGTCTGGATGCGCATTTAACCGAGCGACTGGGATTAAGGCGTGACATAAAACGCCTGCCGATTTTCGGGCTCGGTTGCGCCGGCGGCGTCACCGGACTGGCACGTACCGCTGAATTGGCGAAATCAATGCCGGGGAAACGATGGCTTTTTGTGGTCGTCGAATTGTGCAGCCTTACATTTCGCGCGCGCGACCTCTGCAAAGCAAACATCATTGCCACCGCTCTATTCGGAGACGGCGCGGCGGCGGCTATCGTCAGCACCGAAGGAACAGGGCCAGCCATCTTGCAATCCGGCGAGCATATTTGGCCGCACTCGCTCGAGGTCATGGGGTGGACAATCGAGGATGACGGTTTCGGCGTCCTTTTCAGTCGCGATATTCCGGCCATTGTCAGAAACGACCTCATGACTCCCCTCAACGCATTTCTTGCGAGGCAAAGTTGTCCGATTTCCGAAATCGATCGCTTCCTGTTTCACCCCGGCGGCGCAAAGGTATTGGATGCACTAGATGAGATAATTGCGCCGCCTGCACCAGGATTTAACCATGCCCGTACGGTAATGCGACAATTCGGAAACATGTCCGCACCAACTGCCCTTTTCGTATATGACGAAGCACGCAAGGACGGACCTTTGAAACACGCGCTGATGGGCGCGCTAGGACCTGGCTTTAGCGCTAGTTTTCTGTTGCTTGAGGATGCGGCATGACGATCGCCTATTGGCTGTTGCTGGCGGTTGCACTGCAACGGCTTGCCGAACTCATTTATTCGAACCGCAACACCAAACGCTTGGTTTCCGAAGGTGGGAGCGAAGTCGGCAAGGGGCATTACTCTATTATCGTCGCCGTCCATGTGGGCTGGCTCGTCACGATGACGTTGGCCAATCCACCGGACACAAATGTCATTTGGCCGCTTGTAGCGCTTTACGGTGCCGTACAGCTTCTACGGATTTGGGTCCTGGTATCGCTCGGTCGATATTGGAGTACCCGCGTGATCGACTTGCCCGATGCCCCACTTGTGCGTCACGGCCCCTATCGCTGGTGTAAACACCCAAACTACGTCGTGGTGGTTTTGGAAGTAGCCATTTTGCCGCTGGCTTTCCAACTTTGGGCGGTTGCCGCTATCTTCACGTTTCTAAACTCCGCGATCCTCGCAAAGCGCATTCATGTGGAAAATCAAGTCTTAAGACATCGTGGTTAACAAATAAGCCTCGCCATACTAGCTTGCGCGCGCTAGACTTCTACAACCCGAATGCCGGGAGCAATAAAAGGGATTCGCCATGGCGGATAACAGCGGACAGTCTCTCGCAGGCATCGATATTTTGAAGACCATGACGCCCAACGATCGCGAAAAGTTGGAGCAGCGTTGCACGTGGCGAAATGTCAAAAAACAAGAAGTCATTGTCGATCGCCAAAGCGACAGTTCGGAAATTTATTTTGTTGCGACCGGACGTGTCCGGGTCGTTAATTTCTCCCTTTCAGGCCGTGAAATCACTTTCGACGAAATGGTTGCAGGTCAATATTTCGGTCAGCTCGCAGCACTCGATAATCAGCCTCGGTCAGCCAACGTCATAGCTGTCGAAGACTCGTTACTGGCGTCGCTCAGTCAGGAGCCGTTCAAGGACCTACTCCTGATATATCCGGAAATTTCGCTCCAGCTGTTGGTTGAGATGGCGCAGATTATCCGAGTTTCGACCGACCGGATCATGGATTTGAGCACGCTTGGTGCCAATAACCGCGTGCTTGCGGAAATTCTGCGGCTAGCCAACGAGAATGTGCTCGATGACAACACAGCCAAGATCGAACCCATCCCGATTCACAATGACGTGGCAAGTCGGGTTTCCACGACCCGCGAAACCGTGGCTCGCGTGTTCAGCGATCTCACCAAACGTGATCTGGTCGAGCGTCAGGGCAGTTCATTGATCATCCACGATCTCGAACTACTGCATGACATGGTCGAAGACTTCCGCGGATTGTAAGCGCCAGAATTTTCGCACATTTTTATTTTTCTTTTGTGATCGACGTCACTGCAAACCGCCGGTTGGTTTCGTATGTTTTGTTCAACGCAGGGGATGCGGATACGAACGAAACAAACAGAAAGGAGCCGGAAAATGACCGCTTTAAAAGCAATACTTATAGCCGTCCCGCTCTTTGCCGTTTCGTTGGCATTTGCTCTGCCAAGCGAAATGGGACTGCCCGGGATTTACTAAACCCACCTCCTAACATACCCCATTGATAAACCGGCCGCGTTTGGCGGCCGGTTTTCGGTATTTACAAATTTCAGCGCTACCGCTTTCTACGATTGACCCTCCGCGCCCGCTTCCGTAAGTTCCGCCTCGCAAACGTACCGGGAGTCGGTAGCTCAGCTGGTAGAGCAACGGACTTTTAATCCGTAGGTCCAGGGTTCGAATCCCTGCCGACTCACCACTTTTCAATTTCCGGCGACTCGTTTCGCAAAGGTCGAGGCCGAACCGCATAAACGAAGACCGCACCCATCCATGAAAGTTCTTTTTGACCGTTGGTGGCATGTCGCTGTGCCGTTTTTCTGCGGCGCAATGGCACCGATGACTGTGGCAGGCCCCAGTTACGCAATTGGTTTTTTCATCGTTCTGGTCTGCACCTTTCTGCTGTCACCCATTCTCTACGACTCGAAATGCAAAACTGTACTCTTGGAAAGTCGCAAAGCTTGGCGAACGCCCACGGCATATGCTCTGGGAGTCTTTTTCGTTATCGCCCTCGCAGGCGTGTTTCTTTCAATTGACACGACACGTTCAGCAACCGTCTGGGCAAGAACGATTTTTTACCTCGCAATTGCAGCGGTCATCTGGCGATATTTCCGCGACCGGCATTTTGAACTCGAACTCGCGTTTTTCATTTTTTTGTGTTTTTTCGTCGTTGCTGGCGCCATTGCGCTCGTCTCTCTCTACCTTTGGCCCGGTCTGATCGGGCTGCTCAGTATGCAGGGTTCGGAAATAACGATCGACACCGCGCGCTTGTTTCTGAAATCGCACACCGTCACCTTAACCTGCCTCGCTCCGGTCGTCTGTTGGCTCGCGTGGCGACGCGGTGGGACTTGGCGGGCCTTTTCGCTTGCCTATCCCGCATTCGTTTATGTCATTGGCGTTGGAGCCAACAAGCAAGCCGCCGCAATGACACTCTTTTGTGGTTTCTTGGGTATGGTCTTTGGAGTGGTTTTACAGCGTCTAAAATGGAAGCAAGCACTGCTTTTGATCGGCGGGAGTGGGCTTTTGGTTCTCGGTGTGCTGGCCTTTATTTGGAGTCACCTACCCAACTATCCACAAGACAGATATTCCGATTTCTATTTTTCAAACAATATCTTGGACCACCACCGGCAAGTAATATGGGCGTTTGCACTTTCCCATATTCAAGCTAATTTCTGGCTTGGAGTCGGCCTCGATACATCGAATTTCTTGCCTGCGGCCAATCAAATCATTGCCCAGTTCAATCAGGAAAACCTGCCCTCCCATCCACACAATTTCATCCTCGAAGTCTGGCTCGAAACCGGCATATTTGGGCTTTTGGCACTGTTAGCGGCTATTGCTGCCCTATTGTGGGTGATTTATGGACGACTACGGGACCATGTGCCGGGCGCCATCGCGGCGACCGGCATGTTTGCCGCGTTTTGGAACGCGAATTTATATAATTTTTCGTTCTGGTCGTCTTGGTGGCTAATACTCTTTAGTACGGTCATGGCAATGTTGCTCGCGGTACCACCGAAATTGGAAATTGGGGAAAAGGACGGTAAAAATTAATAAATAGTTAAAATTTATTTGCGCGCAAAAGCGTGACCTATATGCATCATTTGAAGTATTTACGCGGCCATTAGCCACCTAGTCCATTGCAACCACAACAAAAATCGGTTAGGTGATAACTAGGCAAAAGTAAATTTCCTAGAAGATTTACTTGCAAGAAAACTTAAATTCTCTCTGGATTTTGAACGGCGAGCGTGCGAAATTCGGACCGGGAGCTTAAAGGAGCTTGTTTTCATTCGTGTATCGTCAGGTACACCACTTTGTTTAATGGGGGAAGAATCCATGCGAATCTTTAAAATTTTAGCGGCAGGTGCTCTGGCGATGGGGCTGAGCGCGTGTGCGATCACGTCGCAAAGCGATATCGACGCAGCAGCGGCGTTGAAAGCAAAGGGTGGCAAGTTCGAACGCACCCTGCATAAGGAATACATCAAGCTGGCCAAAGCGGAAAACAAAGAAGGCGACCATCCGGACGCCATCTATTTCGCCAACAAGGCCCGTAAAGCGGCAAGCGGCAAAGCGCCCAAGCCCGATACTCGCAAGCAGCGCGAGATTACCAAGAAGAATTGGAAAAAGGCCAAGGGCGGTCTCCGTCGCTGGCACGTGATGAAAGAACGTGGCGGCCTCAAGTTCGCACCGAAGGAAATGGCCAAGGCGCAGGCTGGTTGGGACTGCTACATGCAGGAACTTGAAGAGAACCTGCAGCCCAAGGACATTAAGAAGTGTAAGAAGTACATGGACAAGGCGCTGTCAAAGGCCGCCAAGAAGTATTGGGCGAGCCTGAAGAGCAAGCCTAAGCCGATGGTCATCTACTTTGGTCTCGGTAGCTCCAAGATTAATCGGGAAGGCGAAATGGTCCTCAACCGTGCCGCGGCAATTGCTGGCAAGAAGAAGACCGTTACCTTGCAAGCCCACACCGACACTTCGGGCAGCAAAGCAGCCAACCAAGCGCTTTCCTTGAAGCGCGCGAAGGCCGCCAAGAAGTATCTCAAAGACAAAGGCGTTAAGAAGGTATACGTGACTGCCAACGGCGAATCTCAGCCTGCGGTCAAAACCGGCGACGGCAAAAAAGAGCCGAAGAACCGCCGCGTAGAAGTTAAAGTCAAGTAACACCGATTTAATACAGAATTTAAGAACGGGCGGTTCGCGAGAGCCGCCCGTTTTTTTTATTGGTTCCGTCTGTCGCGACGGAATTCGCCTACTCGATCGCCAAGGTAGCCGATCAATTTACGCAGCGCGCGGATTACCTTGGGCAATAGCCAAATAGCCAATACCAAAAACAGCGCCAAAAGCACCACAAATACCACCGGTTTGGCGACCGCGAGGACAGCGCCGATTACGACCAATACATCTTCAAAAATCGATAAAAACCAGTTCGAGACCGGTTCGGGCGAGGTATTTGCCATAACTCGAACGCCAGACTTGGTCGCATGAGTCAGGCCGCTAAGCGCGCCGCCAGCTATCAGAGCGGCAATGGTGAGCACGTCGTAGCCGAACTCGTTTTCTAGGCCACCCACCGCCCCCGCTGCCATCAAGGCACCCGCTGGGATGCGAATGAAACTATGAACGGCGTCCCATACGCTATCTACGCCAGGCACCTTATCGGCGATGAATTCCAAGCAATATAAAATGGCAGCTGTGATCAAGACGCCTGGCTTCGAAAGCACCTTAAGATCGGGCGGTAATTCGATGATTCCCAACGCATGCAAACCGCCAAAAATAAGCACGGTCGCATATAGATTTAGCCCACTCGCCCACGCGGCACCGAGGCCTATCGATATCAATCCGAAGGGATCCATTTGCGTTTCAATCCGGTTTGGCGGCCTTGGCTGCGACCGCTATAGTATCGCGCAGGAGAGCATGACATGACCAAAGAAATCGAAGAAGTCGGCAAATGGGTGGATGTGATCACCGAGTTTGCCGTCAAGTACGGCTTTCAAATTTTAGGGGCATTGGTATTTCTGCTGATCGGTCTAAAGATCGCCAGCATCATAGGAAAAAAGGTCACCAAAGTCGCCGAAGGTCGAAATATCGACACGACGCTCAGTCGATTTTTCGGGTCGCTTACCAAGTTACTCATCATCGCGATCCTGGTCATAATCACCCTTGGAAATTTCGGCATCAGTATCGCGCCGCTCATCGCTCTCGCCGGCGCATCTGCCTTTGGTGCCACTCTCGCAATCCAAGGCCCGCTTTCGAACTACGGCGCCGGCCTTACGATTATCCTCACGCGGCCATTCAAAGTCGGTAGTACGATTTCGGTACAAGGTGTCAGCGGCGTTGTCGAAAACATTACCCTTGGTTTCACCTATCTAGTCGGCGAGGACGGCGAACAGATCACTATTCCCAACAAGGAAATCGTGGGTCAGATCATCGTCGATTCCCATGAATATCGAATTGTCGAAACCAAGATCTGCATTGGCGCAGAGGAAGACGCCGATAAAGCGATCGCGGTTCTCAAAGATGCGTTCTCGACGCTCGAAGGTGTCGAAACTAATCCCGCCCCGCAAGCAGGCGTCCTAGATTTCAGCTACGGTGGAATTGTCCTTGGAATTCGCTGCTGGGTTAAGAGCAACAGCTATTTCGACGCACGTTTCAAGGTCAATGAGGCATGTTTAGGCGCGTTGCGAAAGGCAAACATCCGGATGATGGAAGCCGGCCCCGCAGCTGTTGCAATGCCGCCACTGGCGACCGACGGCCCCACGTCAACTGTCGCTCCGAAATCCTGAACAAAATTGCCGACATACGGAGAACGGGCAGTTGAGTTTTGCAAAAGATCTCGCTGAACGTATCCACGCGGGCGCGCCGAAGAATCTAGACGAGGCGTGTTTCGAGTGGTCGAAACGCGCGATTATCGACACCGTCGGGGTCGCCCTCGCCGGAGCAGCAACTGACACCGCACGCATTCCGGTCCGTGTGACACCGGTTACACCCGGTCCCTGTCAGGTCATCGGACAGCCAATCACCTGTGATCCGCTAAATGCAACGCTCCTGAATGGCACCGCTGCTCATGCACTCGATTTCGACGACATGACGCAAAATATGATGGGTCACCCATCAGTGGCGATTCTGCCGGGCCTGCTCGCGCTCGGAGAATCTCGAAAAAGCTCCGGAACACAAATCCTTGAGGCCTACCTTGTCGGATTCGAAACCGCGGGCAAGATCGGACGTGCGGTTACCTATGCTCATCATGACATCGGCTGGCACGGCACGGCGACGCTGGGTATTTTCGCCGCTGTTGCCGCCGGCGCGGCATTGATGAAGATGAACGCGCCGAAAATAGCAACGGCTCTCTCGATCGCTGCTTCGCTTGCTTCGGGTCTACGAACCAATTTTGGTACGATGACGAAACCCCTTCACGCAGGACACGCAGGACGCAATGCTATTTTCGCGCTTTTTGCGGCCGAGGAAGGATTTAGCGCCAACGAAGCCGCCTTCGAAAAGAAACAAGGGTTTTTCGATGTTTTTCTCGGCCCGGATACTGCCAAACCCGATTTGGCTTTGGCCGCTTGGTTTCACCCTCCGGAAATTCTGGACCCGGGCCTTTGCCTAAAACTTTATCCTAGCGGCGCGCACACTCATCCTTTTATCGAAATGGTCCGTGACCTGACATCGCGACACAATCTCGCCGCTTCCGAAATTGAAAGAATTGATGTGTTATCCGAATCAAGTCGACACGATCATATCAACCGGCCCAATCCAAAATCGGCTCTCGACGCCAAATGGAGCATTCACTATCTCATCGCACGTACGCTTACCGACGGCTGGCCGAGACTTGATCATTTCACCGATACGGCTGTTAGAGAACCGAAGATCCAGGAATTGATGCGCCTAGTCCATGCATCTCCAGACCCAGCCCTGGATCAAAATTGGTCTGACAAATATGGCGGAACCGTAATCATCACGACCTCTTCTGGTACCCATCACCGCGCCCGTATCGAACATATGATTGCTCGTGGTCCAGACAACCCGATGCGTGACGAGGAGGTTGAAAGCAAGTTTTTCGATTGCGCTCGTAGATCCCTCGCACAAGGACAAGCACGGGAATTGTATGACGCGCTAAATCAGTTGAGCGACATCCCCGACATTACCGAGATAATGAAGAAAACTCGGTCACCTTAACCTGACGCAAGTGGATAAAAAAAGCCCCGGAGGAAACCTCCGGGGCTTTCAAGTCAAACTCTAATTCTTTTTTTACGAAGGACTAGAAGCGGGCCCGGATACCCATGACCCAGAGGTTCTGGTCTTCGAAGTCGATCTCGCCACCAGGCGCACCGGCGATGTCACGGTCAACCGAGACATGACGGTAACCGACATACATGTCGGTGCCTGTGCTCTTGA
>PBKG01000007.1 GCA_002722095.1 Rhodospirillaceae bacterium | reverse complement strand
TGTCGGCAAGCTCAATTTTCAAACAAATGGTCGAAGAACGTCCGTTGGTTTCTGTTATGGCCGCACACAATCCGTTGACTGCGCGCTTGGTCGAAGAAGCCGGTTTCGACGCGATTTGGGCAAGTGGCTTCGAATTGTCCGCCTCGCTCGGTATTCCGGATGCGAGTATTTTCACCATGACCGAGCAAGTTGAGAATGTCCGCAATATGTCGGGGGCGATCGACATCCCGATCGTAGCGGATATCGACACCGGCTACGGCAATGCGATCAACGTGATCCACGCGATCGAGGCCATCGAAGGAGCGGGCGCGGCGCTTGCGGTGATGGAAGACAAGAACTTCCCCAAGGACACCAGCTTGCTGGAAGGCGGCCGTCAGGACTTGCTCCGGATCGAGGAGTTTCAGGGCAAAATCGAGGCGGCGGTGGCGCAGCGAAAAGATCCTGATTTTATGATCGTTGCCCGGATCGAGGCCTTGATCGCCGGGCAAGGGCAGGAGGAGGCGTTGAAGCGCGGCCATGCCTACGAAGAAGCGGGAGCGGACGCGATCTTGATCCACTCGAAATCGAAGACGCCGGACGAGATCGTGGAATTTGCTCAGCGTTGGGACGGGGGTGTGCCCATCGTCATCGTACCGACGGTTTATCCGCAATTGACCGAAGAGCGCATTCGGGAACTCGGCAACATCAAGGTGGTGATTTACGGCAATCATTGCGTCCGCGGCATCGTTACCGCGTTGCGCGATGTCTTCGCTCAAATTCGGGCCGATGGCGGCATCGAAGAGGTGGACAAAAAGATTGTCTCCGTCGAGGAGATTTTCGACCTGCAAAATGTCAGCGGCATGAAGGAGAACGAAAAGAGGTACCTGAGATGAGCGCGCCGGTTTTCGCCTGCATCGGTTATGGAGAGGTTGGGCGAACATTCGCTGAGGCGCTGGCGGAAAGTGGAGCCGAGGTACGAAGCTACGACACGAAATTCTCGCCCGGCGGCGAGGGTGCAGCGTTGGCGCCGATAGAAGACGATAACCGCATCACGACCGGATCGCTCGATACGGTGCTCGAGGGTGCCGACCTTATTCTCTCGATGGTCACGACCAGTGTTGCCGGCCAAGTAGCTGCCGATTGCGCGGCGTATCTGTCCGAAGGCCAAACCTTTATCGATATGAACTCCACCCATCCGGACGTGAAGCGCGCGCTTCAACCGGTTATTGAGCCCACAGGTGCGGTATTGATCGAAGCGGCGGTCTTGGGGCTGATTGCCGCGACCGGTGCCCGCACGCGCACCTTGTTGACCGGTCCCGGGGCCGAAAAAACGGCCGAAATCCTCAACGAACATGGGTTCCATTGTGAATCCTACGAGGGCGAAATCGGCTCGGCCTCCACATTCAAGCTCCTTCGCAGCGTGTTTTCGAAGGGTGTCGAAGCGGTTTTGCTGGAAACCATGCTGGCCGCGCGGAAAGCGGGGCTTGAAGAAGATGTGCGTGCGGAAATCCGTGGGAGTTTCGAACAAGTCCCGTTTCACGATATGGCGGAAAGTTGGATGAAATCGCACGCCGCGGCATGCCGGCGCAGACGGGACGAAATGATTCAAGTGACCGAGATGTTGGAGGGCATGAGTGTAGCCCCGGTCATGACCCGTGCAACGACGGCACTCTTCGACCGTTCGTGCGATATCGAACTGGATCAGGCTTTTGCGGAGCCGCCCGAAGACAGTGATGCGGTGCTATCGGTAATAGAGGACGGAACCTAGTTCCGGGATTTAACCTCGTCCATGAAGCGGTCTCGAATGCTGACCGGATGGGTCAAAATATTCGGCACCGGCACGTTACCGCTTTCGCATTTACAGACAATGATGGTCATTTCGTCGCCGGCGAGGGCCTTTTTGACCTCGTCGGCAGCTTCTTCGCCTTGGCATTCGACGACATTGTCGCAGCCGCAGGCCTCGGCGACCTTGGCGAGTGAGGTTTTCTTACCGGCATAAGTTGGCTGATCGCCCGTCGAGCCGTAGGACCCATTATCGATAATCAGCAGAGTTAGGTTGTCTGCCGGATTATTGGCGATTGTCGCCAGCGTGCCGAAGTTGGTCAGCACAGAGCCGTCGCCGTCGATCGCCAACACTTTGGCCTCTTGGGTCAACGCGAGGCCGAGGCCGATTGACGAACACAGCCCCATCGTGCCCAGCATGTAAAAATTGGTCGGCTGGTCGTCGTGCATGAAAAGCTCTTGCGACGGCAGGCCGATATTGCAGATCACCAGCTCGTCGGTGATGACCGGGATCAGGGATTCGGTAACTTCGCTGCGGATCATTGTGCGGAACTCCAGAAGCTGGCATCGGTCAGAATGGCCGTCGGTTTGCTGGCCATGAAGGTGTGATTGAGAACATCACCGAATTCCTCGATCTGATCGGCATGGTGAAAGTGATAGGTGGGGATATTCATTTGCTGCAGGATCGGTTTGGTATGCATTGCCATTTCGACCTGGCAGGCAACTTTTTCTCCGACTTCACCGCGATAGCTGATCAGCATCGGCAGTGGCATTTGGTAATACTGAATGAGGGCTGCCAGCGAATTGACCGTAACGCCGATGGCGGTGTTCTGCATGATGATGCAAGGCCGCGTGCCACCCAAGAAAGCGCCGGCGCAAAGCCCCATACCTTCCGCTTCATGATTGCAGGGTACGTGGCGAATGCGGTTGCTCTGATCGACCGCCTCAATCACGCCCGCCAACTGCTTGCAGGGCACGGTGGTGACGAAGCCGATATCGTTGTCGATAAAATCTTGAACGATGCGTTCGTTGATATCCATGAGAGTTTCCACCCGTTGAGATTTTACGCCGCACTGATACGGCAGTTTCGCGCCTTATATACACGCGGTGGCGCGGAGCGGCAAATCGTGGGTCGCTATGGGGCCGCTGGAATACGGAGTGGGTTTGGCTGCATAGCGGTGACGAGGGTTAGAGGGCTTTGACTCAGAGTGTGAATCTGTTGACTATGTCACCGAATAGATGCCCGGCGGCCGCAGAAGATCGGGACGAGTAACACAGATGTTGGGGAGAAGCCGTGGCTGATTTGAGGGGATTTGTACCGGTTACCAAAATTTTGGCGGCAATGGCGTTATCGTTGTTTGCCGCCGTTGCCACGCCGGTTTTTGCGCAGAACGGCAATCAGAGTTTTCAATTTACGGCTCCCGGAGAAAATTTTGAAAACGCATTGCCGAACTGGAATACGGTGCCATTAGGTGGTGGTGGCGGGTTTGGTAATTACGATCAGTACTTTGGTGAGAATCCGATCACGGTGCATAAAGATGCGATAAAACATTTCTGTAAGCGTTTGAAGAATCTAAAAGAAGAGCTTGCGAGCCAGGAAAAGGCGAAATCGATTGCACAGAATTATGTGGACGCGTTCGCCCGTACCGGTGGCGATCCCGACCGTTCAGTTTCATATAATTGGCGGTGGCAAAACCGTTTGGAAAAAATCGACAGGTCGATCAAAAAACTCAAAGACGACATTAAAAGTGCGAACAAGAGCAAAAAAGAAGCTCAAGAAGAACTCGCCCGAACGGTCGAGGAGGCGAAAAAGGCAAAGCCGAAAAGAGGGCAGGTAAGCACCCCGGGCGGGGCCAAAAAAGCGCGACGTGACATCGCTGAATTACTGGAGAAATGGAAGAAAACCACTGCGGGTGTCCGGAACGTCATCAAAGAAACAAAAAAATAGAAAAGGATACCGCTGCTGCCAGAAATGACCTTGATAGCGTATTGAATGACCCCAATTGGCCGAAATTCACCGCTGAGGTGGATACCTTGCGGGTCAAACACAAACAATGTCGCCGCTTCAGGAGTATTCACCCAGAAGGTTTCAAGCGCTGCATGGCCGGTTTGCCCCCGAAACCTTGGCTCGCGGTGGATATCGGCGTTGAAGGTAACTTCACCAAAGGCCCGGATATAGATTTTGGACGTACGACGCCCGGCGCACTCGGCGAGACCTATTCGACCTTCGACCGGGAAGAGGCGCAAGGCGCGCAATTCGTCGAAATGAGAATTCCTCTTCCGATACCGGGGCCGTTTTTCACCACAGATGTGTATCGTGGCCCGACTCTAACTGTAAAAGCCACCAACACCGATAGCGAAACCAACTATAGCCAGGACGATGTCAACAAAGCCGGCAATTTGATCGCGCCGAACGGCCTCAATAATTTTCCGATCACTAATTTCCGGGATATCGATATCGAGAACAGCACGCGCGGCAATAGCGTCCAGGGCGTTATGGATTTTCCGGTCTCTGACCGCCTGTCCGTGGTCGCTGGCGTCCTCTTCAAGGCGCATAAGCACGAGACCATTTTGGACGGACAGGTGTCGGGTAACGGTGTGAACTTTTTCCCACTGTTTCAGGAGTTTTCGGTTTGGCAAACATTCATCGCGCCTGTCATAGGAATCAAGGGTTCGGCACCGATCAACCCACGCCTGACATTTACATACGGTGCCACAATATCCCCCGGTCGATCGACGATGGATTGGACGGTCATTCAAACCGGCGCCGCGGTCGGCGCTGGGAGTGCGACCCGCGGTTCCCGCAATACCTTTGCGGTTGAGGCCGAAGCCAATATGGGCCTGACATATCGGTTATTTAAGGGCGTTAAATTCTCAGGGAATGTCCGCGTCGGGGGTGGCAATAATATGGCGAGGTTCAACGAAGCTACCACGGGCGGCAATGCAGCGAATTTCGATAACGGCGGGTATTTCAAAGTCGGCGCCGGCGTGAAGGTAACCATCAATACCGACATTCTAAGCGGCGGTTCGGAAAATTTCCTCGACAGTTTTGAATCGTTCCGGTCACTTTCGCCTTAGTAGGTTAGGCAAAAAGTATTTGAAAGCCCGAACGACTGAGTCACAGGATTTCGCTTGGCGAGAGGGGCCACGATTTTCTCCGCGTTAGCATTTCGGGTGCAAACTCGCGCAGTCCTCATACTTTCTCGCGTATAGTGATCGGCGGGCGAAGTACGATAGGGAGTGTCAGCGAATGGCAATGTTGATCGTCAATCTCAATAAAATCATAGGTGACACCGAGGCTTGGAGGGCACGATTCGCCGCCGATATGCCGGACCTGGAGGTTCGCTTTTGGCCCGATGCGGGCGACCCGGCGGAGATCGACTATCTCGCCTTCATGCGGCCAAATTTTGACGAGTTGCCGGCTTTTCCGAATCTTAAAGTGATGTTCACACGCTCGGCCGGCGTCGACCCCTTTATCAATCATCCCAACCTCCCCGATGCGCCGTTGTGCAAAGTGGAGCCCTCGGGCGGCGATCCGATGATGACCGAATACGTCATCATGCATGTGCTGCGTTTCCATAGGGAGATGCCGGCCTATCAGGAGCGCCAGGACCGCTGCGCCTGGGAGCGGGTACCGATCACCCGGCCTGAAGAACGGCGGATCGGGTTCTTAGGACTCGGTATGATGGCGACCGCGCCGGCGCTGATCCTCAAGCAGTTGGGCTTTCCAGTCTCGGCATGGGTGCGATCGCCGCGCAATAATGCAGAGATCGAGATTTTTCATGGCGAGGATCAGTTGGAACCGTTCCTGAATCAGACCGATATCGCCGTCTGCCTGCTGCCACTCACCAAAGCGACGGAAGGTATTCTCTCTGCCAAGACGTTCGCCATGCTGCCTGTAGGCGCGATGGTGATAAATGTCGGGCGCGGAAAGCATGTGGTCGAGGCTGATTTGATCGCCGCCCTCGATTCCGGCCATATCCGCTACGCGGCGCTGGATGCGCTCTATCCTGAGCCATTGCCTCCGGAGAATCCGCTCTGGCGCCATCCCAAGGTCACGATCATGCCGCATGTGGCCCGCCGTCCGACGGTGGATCAACTGGCGAGCGAGATGATTGCCAATATCCGCCAAATCGAGAAGGACGAGCCCCTGTTGCAGCCAATCGACGTCGCGGCGGGGTACTGACAAAAAATGCCCGCGGCGTTTCCACCGCGGGCAGGTTTTAGGATGCAGCGCTACTGCGCTTAATTTCGAAATTCCGTTTAGACGCTGTAGTACAATTCGAACTCGATCGGATGCGGAGCCTGTTCGAAGGCGAGAATTTCTTCTTCGCGCAGTTCGATATAGGCATCGATCTGATCGTCGCTCATCACATCGCCTGCGGTCAGGAAGGCACGGTCCTCGTCGAGGGCCGCAACCGCTTCCTTGAGGGACGCACAAACTGTCGGTACGCCTTCGAGTTCCTCCGGCGGCAGATCGTAGAGGTCCTTGTCCATCGGCTCGCCCGGATCGATTTTGTTTTGAATGCCGTCGATGCCGGCCATCAGCATTGCCGAGAAGGCGAGGTAGGGGTTGGCTGACGGATCGGGGAAACGCACTTCCACTCGCTTGCCCTTCGGGTTTTCGACGAACGGAATACGGCAGGACGCGGACCGGTTACGGGCCGAATACGCCAGCAACACCGGCGCTTCGAAGCCCGGGATCAAACGCTTGTAGCTGTTGGTGGTCGGGTTCGCGAATGCATTGATCGCACGTGCATGTTTGATAATGCCGCCGATGTAATGCAATGCCGTGTCGGAAAGATCCGCATAACCGTTGCCGGCGAAAGTGGTATCGCCGTCTTTCCAGATCGATTGATGGCAATGCATGCCTGAGCCGTTGTCGTTGTAAACCGGTTTCGGCATGAAGGTCGCCGTCTTGCCGGCCTCATGCGCCACCATATGCACGACCCACTTATAAAGCTGCATGTTGTCCGCGGTACGCAGCAACGTGCCGAAAAGCATGCCGAGTTCGTGCTGTGATGGAGCCACTTCATGGTGATGCTTTTCCATCGGAACGCCCATTTCAGTCAGAGTCGTAACCATGCGGGCGCGGACGTCCGTATTGTTGTCCACGGGCGGGACCGGGAAATAGCCACCCTTGGCTTTCGGGCGATGGCCGATATTACCTTCGAACATCTCCGTGCCGGAGTTGTAAGGTCCTTCGTTTTCGTCGATCGAATAGAACGAATGATTCTGGTCGGTCTGAAAACGCACGTCGTCGAAGCAGAAAAATTCCGCTTCCGGTCCGAAGAAACAGGTGTCTCCGATTCCGGTCGAATTCAGATAGGCCTCGGCCTTTTCGGCGGTCGCGCGTGGGCAGCGGGCATAGGGTTGCCCCGTGGTCGGCTCCGCGACCGAGCAGAACAGGATCAACTGCGGCTGTTCGGTGAACGGGTCCATCGTCGCGGTCGAGAGATCCGGAACCAAATTCATATCGGACTCGTTAATCGCCTTCCAACCTGCGATAGAGGAGCCGTCGAACATGATGCCGTCGGAAAGCAGATCGGCATCAACGGTGGAAACGTGTTGTGCGGTGTGCTGCCACTTTCCGCGCGGGTCGGTGAACCGGAAATCGACGTATTGCACGTCGTTATCCTTGATCATTTTTAGTACTTTATCTGCATCAGACATGGTTGGTTGAACCCCTTACTTTAGGATTTGGATTGATGGGATAGCCGTCCGGAAGTTTCAGCGGCCGTGATTGGTTAGTGGGGTGCGTTCGGGGAAATCGCATCGCGTCTGCATCCTATGAAATCTTCAAATTGCTTCGCTTCCGCGTTCACCCGTACGGATACGGATCGCCTCGTCAATTGCCGAGACAAAAATTTTGCCGTCGCCGATCCGCCCAGTCTCTGCTGCGGTCTTGATCGCCTCGACGGCGCGTTCCACATCCCCATCGTCGAGTACGACCTCCAGTTTCACCTTCGGCAGAAAATCGACGACATATTCGGCGCCGCGATAGAGTTCCGTATGGCCTTTTTGACGGCCGAACCCTTTCGCCTCGAGAACGGTGATCCCTTGGATCCCGACCTCTTGCAGCGCCTCTTTTACTTCATCCAGCTTGAACGGTTTGATAATGGCTTCGATCTTTTTCATCGTCGAATAACTAAGTCTTGTAGGACTTCCTCTCCGTTAGATACGTCACCGGACGAATTTGGAGACGTAACACCTGTGTGTTGATTAGCATCTTGCGTGCCAACACATAAGGCTTTGTTTTTAATGAAGTATTTAGATTTCGTGACGTTTAGGGCTAATTAAATTTCAACAAATATGACAATTATTTAGGCATGTGTCTAATCTTTAGGCATTTGTGGGTTGCCGAAACACTGTAATTTCCGGCAGCTCCTCGTCGAATTTCTCCAGCTCGACCAGCGTCGAATGCGCGCTCGGGCCTTGGCCGAGCTTGGACGTGCCGTGGTCGGGTGTAAGTACATTTGGATTACCATGCACATCGAGTGCGCCGATCTTTCCCGGTTCCAGTGGGTCGTACCAGGCACCGGTGGAGAGTTCGACGACACCGGGCCGCACGGTATCGACAATCAGAGCCCCTGCGAGCAATGCGCCGCGGTCGTTGAAGATTTTCACGACATCGCCATTCTCGATCCCTCTCGCGTTGGCGTCTTCCACACTTAAGCGGACCGGTTCGCGGCCTTGGATTTTGCTTTCGCGGCTTAGTTTGCCGTGGTCCATCTGAGCGTGAAGCCGGGTGCGCGGTTGATTGGAGACCATATGCAGAGGGAACCGGCTGGCGATTTCACTCCCCAGCCATTCCTTCGGTTCGAGCCAGACCGGATGTCCGGGGCAATCGTCATACCCGAATCCGTCGATCGTCTCTGAAAATATTTCGATCTTGCCGCTCGGCGTACTGCGCTTGTGCTTTTTCGGATCGGCGCGGAAATCGGCCATCGCTACGAAGGGCTCGTCCGGTACAGGCGTTTCCACGTAGCCCTCGTTCCAGAAATCTTCGAAGTCGGGGAGCGTGAGCTTTTTCTTTGCCGCTTGTTGGCGCGCCACATCGTAAATGTGTCGAATCCATTCGCGTTCATCGCGACCTTCGGTGAATGCGTTTTCGAATCCTAGGTGCTCGGCAATTGACGTGAAAATATCGAAATCGTTTTTCGCCTGATGCAAGGGTTCGACCAGTTGTTCCATCGCCATCCAGAAACGGTCGCGTCCGCTAGCGCCGATATCGTTGCGTTCCATTGTCGTCGTTGCCGGCAGCACAATATCCGCATGCCGCGCGGTCGACGTCCACCAGGGCTCGTGAACGATAATGGTATCCGGCATTCGCCAGGCCTCGAGCAAACGATTCAAGTCCTGATGGTGGTGGAACGGATTGCCACCGCACCAGTAGATCAGTCGCGTGTCCGGATAATGCCGGTCCAATCCGTTGAATTGATAGGGCGCGCCAGGGTTGAGCAGCATATCGGATATGCGGGCGACGGGGATGAAACTCCGGGTCGGATTATCGCCGGCAATCATGGTCGGCGCCGGCAAGTCGACGCGTGGATTGCCGTAACCATTCATGCTGCCATAGCCGCAGCCAAACCCGCATCCGGGCATTCCGATCGTCCCCAGCATTGCGGCGAGAGTGATCGTCATCCAGTAGGTCTGCTCCCCGTGATCAGCGCGTTGCAGCGCGTAGGCGCAACCGATCATGGTTCGCTTTTCCGCCATCTCGAGGGCGAGGGAGCGAATTTTTTCAGCGGGAATCTCGGAAAGTTCGGCTGCCCATTCGGCCGATTTTGGAACGCCGTCATTTTCGCCCAATAAATATGGCAGGAACTTACCGAAGCCGTTGCAGTATTTGGCCAGGAACGGCGCATCGTGGAGATCATTTTCGACCAGCGTGTGGGCAAGGCCGAGCATGATCGCAACGTCGCTGTTGGGTCGGGCCGGCCACCATTCGGCTTCGAGATATTCCGCCGTGTCATCGCGACAGGGCGCGACATTGACGAAACGGACGCCTTTTTCCTTCAAGACCGGAAGCCATTTGTGGGTCGCGTGTTCACCGGCGCCACCGGGCTCCACTTGGGTGTTTTTGAGGCCAACGCCCCCGAAGGCCACGAAGAGTTCGGTATGTTCGGCGATCCCGTCCCATGAACTGAACGGCCCATAGCCGCCATGGCCGACGATGCGCGGCAGGATCGCGTGCCCGGCCGCGTTGGAATAGCTGTAGACCTGATCGGTGAACCCGCCGAACAGATTTAGAAAGCGCTTGAGTTGAGTTTTTGCGTGATGAAACCGCCCGGCGCTGGACCAACCATAGGACCCGCCGAAAATCGCCTCGTTGCCGTAAGCATCTTTGACCCGCTGCAACTCGTCGGCGACGAGACGGCTTGCCTCATTCCATTCGACTGCGACGAACGGATCGGCGCCGCGCAAATCGGTCGCTGCACCGGGGCCGTATTCGAGCCAACTCTTACGAACCATCGGCTGCTGAACCCGGCTATCCGCATAAAGCGCGTCGGGCATGGATTCGATGATTGGTGACGGATGGGCATCCTTGGCGAAGGGTCGTACGTCGACAAGTTTGCCGTCTTTGGTCTCGGCCTCGAATGCTCCCCAATGGGAAGAGTGAATTTTATGGGCGCTTGCGGTCATTTTTCGCATCCCTGTATTGCGGCTAGCATTTTACAACAGGCCCAGCGATTTGAAACTCTCATAAGACCCTCCACCCACAATGACGTGGTCATGTAGCACCACACCCACCTTTGAAAGGGCGTCACGCACTTCCTTTGTCATGGCAATGTCGTCGTCGGAGGGCGTCGCATCGCCGGAGGGGTGGTTATGGACGATGATCAGGGCCGAGGCGCCTAGTTCGAGCGCCCGTTTCACGACTTCGCGAGTATAAAGCGGTGTGTGGTCGACCGTTCCCTTTTGCTGGACTTCGTCGGCGATCAAGACGTTCTTGCGGTTAAGAAATAAAAGCCGAAGTTGCTCGATCTTTTCGTGCGACATCGCCGCCTGAATGTAGTCCATCAGCTTGTCCCAAGACCCGATCACGTTTTTGTCCATCACCTGTTGGCGGCCCAGCCGGAGCGCGGCCGCCTTGGTGAGTTTGACCGCTGCAATCGCCGCGTCTCCCATTCCTTTGACTTTGGAAAGTTGCAAGGGCTCAGCGCTTATCACGCCGGCAAAGTCGCCGAATTCTTCGATTAGAGTTTTCGCAAGCGGCTTCACGTCCCGTCGCGGGATGGCTTGCGCCAATAGCAGTTCGAGCAGTTCGTAATCGGGCATGCCGTCTCCACCGGTCGCCATGAAGCGTTCACGCAGGCGTTGCCGATGACCGAGATAGTGCGGTTTGGGTTTTGCGCTTTTTTCGGGCATGTGACGATGATACCGAGCCACCGACAGCCGGGAAAGGATGATATAGTTCGCGCAAAGAAAATCCGGAGCGGGGACGATGGCCTACCTAACCCATCTCGAATGCACCAGTTGCGGTACGCTGCTGCCCTACGACGTGCCGCAAAATAATATTTGTGCCGATGGCGGCATCCTGGAGGCGCGGTACGACGAAGCGCGACTGCGCGACGAAGTGGATCGCACGCAAATCGAAGCGGGGACGCCATCGCTTTGGCGCTATGGACCTGTGCTGCCTGTTCTGGACGAAAGCAATATCGTCACTCTCGGTGAAGGCTGGACACCGCTCATTCATGCGGAGCAGTTGGGCAGGGCGCTCGGGTGTTCGGAACTCTTCGTCAAAGATGAAGGCCGCAATCCGACCGGCGCATTCAAAGATCGTGGTGCGGCGATGGTGGTATCGAAAATGAAGGAACTCGGGATAAAAACCTTCATCCACAATAGCTCAGGAAATGCGGCGGGCGCGCTGTCGCTCTATGCGGCGCGGGCCGGCCTCGATTGTGTAAATATCGTACCCGACGACATCCTGCCCTCGTGTCAGCAGCAGATCGCGCTGTCCGGTTGCCGCGCCTACATGATGAAGGGACCATGGCATGAAAGCGGCCGGCTCGTTGCGGCGAATGTTGAGAAGCATGGCTGGTTCAATGCGGGTACCTTGAAGGAGCCCTATCGCCTCGAAGGCAAGAAGACCATGGGATGCGAACTTGTCGAGCAGTTCGGCTGGGATTTTCCTGATCTGGTGATTTATCCGACTGGCGGCGGCCTTGGCGCGATCGGCATATTCAAGGCATTTGCCGAATTCGAGCGATTGGGCTGGGTTGAAAGTTCCCGCCGTCCTCGCCTGGTATCAGTGCAATATGAAGGTTGCGCGCCGATCGTGAAGGCCTTCCGCGAAGGAAAGGATCATGCGGATCCTTGGCTCGATGTTCAAATTTTGCCAGGCGGGCTTAAGTCGGCGACACCTCCGGGAGATCGACGAGTACTCGAGATCGTACGTGAAACCGGCGGGACTTGCCTTACCGTGACCGGCGATGAAGCATTGGAAGCCGCTGCCGACCTAGCACGGCACGAGGGCGTGTTTGCCTGCCCTGAATCGGCGACGACGTTGGCGGCATTGAAAAAGCTGCTAGCGTCAGGCGAGGCGGAAGCCAATGAGCGGATCGTCGCGATGATTACGGGGGCGGGCATCAAATCGGTGGACAACTTTAGGCCGGCACAATTGCCGACGATCAGTTCGAACGACCTTTTGCCGGAATAGATTATTCGTAAGGGGGCTGGGTCCAGCCCTTCGGGCTCAGCGTGAAGATTTCGTAGCCATCGGCGGTCACCGCGACAGTGTGTTCGAACTGGGCTGAAAGTTGACGATCCTTGGTCACCGCAGTCCAGCCGTCCTGCAGAATTTTGACGTGGAATTTACCTGCGTTCACCATGGGCTCGATGGTGAAGAACATTCCTTCCTTTAAACTGACGCCGATCCCTGCCTGACCGTAATGGAGCACGCTTGGCGGGGCGTGGAAGGTGCGTCCGATCCCGTGGCCGCAAAAGTCACGGACCAACGAGAAACGGTTGGCTTCGCCATGGGCCTGGATAGCATGGCCCACATCCCCCAGCGTGGCCCCGGGGCGTATCACTTCGATACCTTTCATCAGCGCTTCATAGGTAACCTGAACCAGTTTTTTGGCCCTAACGCCAACCTTATCGCCGACACAGAACATCCGACTGCTATCGCCGTGCCAGCCGTCGAGAATGACGGTGATGTCGATATTCAAAATGTCCCCGTTTTTGAGGATCTTCTGTGCATCGGGAATGCCGTGGCAAACCACGTGATTGACCGAAGTGCATATGGATTTCGGGAAACCGCGATAGTTGAGTGGTGCCGGCGTGGCCCCATGATCGAGAATGAATTCGTGGCAAAGTTTGTCGAGCGCTTCCGTCGAAATGCCGGGCGCCACATGCGGTGTCACAAAGTCGAGTACCTCGGCAGCGAGACGGCCGGCTTTACGCATGGCCGCGAAGTCGTCCGGCCCGTGCAATTGCACGCCGATCGATTCCGGTTCGACAATTTGCTGCGCTTCCTTCATTTCCGCACTTTTCGTTGGTTGGCGCCCTCTATCGCATAGCGGCGGGTTAACGGCAAATGTTCAAGTGACTATGGGGAGCGGGCGCGCGATTTCAATGGCGTCGGTTGAAATTTCGCAGGCATAACAAATCGCTTCGACACCGGCGGCGGTTGCTGCCTCAAACGCCTCCGCATAACCGGGATCGAGGTCAGGCGCGAGGCGGAATCCCTCACAATCATTGCGTTGCGCGAGGTAAAACATTACCGCACGATGTCCTTCTGCGACCATGTTGGCCAATTCGCCGAGATGTTTGGCACCGCGCTTGGTGACGGAATCCGGGAATTCCGCAAAGCCCTCCCGTTTCAGGGTGACGTTCTTGATTTCCACATAACAGGTCGGTTTTGCGTCGTCTTCGAGCAGCAAATCGATACGGCTATTTTCACCGTATTTGACCTCACGGCGGATCGTGCCGTAGCCGGTAAGTTCCGCGATTGCACCGCCCGCTACGGCTAGTTCGGCGATCCTATTGGGGTGTCTGGTGTTGATGCCTACCAGTTGGCCATCCACGCGGACCAATTCCCAACGCCAGTCGAGCTTGGCCTTGGGGTTGGTGTTGGCAGAAAGCCAAACCTCGGAACCCGGTTCGACAAGACCCATCATCGAACCAGGGTTGGCGCAATGGGCGACTACTTCGCTGCCATCGGGGAGCTCCATATCGCTCAAGAACCGCTTGTAACGTTTGAGTAGGGTCGCTTTTTGCAGCGGCGCGGGAAATTTCACTGGGCGCCTCCGGACGCGTGTAATTTAAGGATAAGACGAAACCCACCATATATGGCATAGAGGGGTGCTACAAAGAGGATTGCACCATGACCCAGTTTCTGATTTCCGACGCCAATCCGGATGGGCACACGCTGGAAGATATCTTGCAGGGTGTTCGAAGCGACATTCTCGTTCGATGCACCAAAATTGCCGACGATAACCGTGGCGAACCGAAACACGTGCTCAACAACAACATCAAAATTCTGAATTTGCTAAGCCAGGCGATCGAGCTGGCCGAAGATTCGACCCGGGTGTTGGATAAATCGCTCGGCAAGGGTGGGGAGGCCGGCCCACGTATGGGCGACGGTTAGATCACTTTGGTCTCGCGGAGCGCTTCGAGGTCCGACTCCGACAAGCCCAACAATCCGCTGTAGATTTCTTCATTGTGCTGCCCGAGGGCCGGGCCAAGCCATTCGATGCCGCCCGGGGTTTCCGAAAGCCGGGGCACCACATTCGGTACCGCAAGTCCGTCGGCTCGATCGTCTTTAGGGCGCGTAATGTTTTCGCGCGCCGCATATTGTTCGTTCTCAAAAATTTCGTCGACGGCTGCAACGATCCCGCAAGGTACCTGCGCTTCGTCGCATAGGGCCACTACCTCTTTTTGGCTGTACTGCATCGTCCAGTCGGTCACCATGCCGTCGACCCCGGCACGATCTGCCTCGCGCTGTTGGATAGTGCCGTATTTCCCCTCATTGGCGAAATCCCTATGTCCGATCAATTCGGCAAGGCGGGCAAAAATCTTATCGTTGGTGCACGCGATTGCGACCCAGCGGCCATCCTTGGTGGGATAATGGCTATGCGGGCAGACATTGACCGTGGCGGCGCCCATGCGTTCGCGAATATATCCGCCTTTGTCATAGGCTGGCGCCAGTTCGTCGAGAATGCGGAAGATCGGTTCGTAGAGACCAACATCGATATATTGTCCGACACCGGTTGCGTCAGCATGGCGGAGTGCCGCCATGACGCCAAATCCGCCGAAAACGCCCGCCAGGTAGTCCGCGAGCGTTGCCGAGCCGGGCGTCGCGGGTGCCCGGTCGGGATCGCCAGCAAGGAAAGAAATACCGCCGAACGCATTGCCGATGCGACCGAAGCCGGGCTTGCCGCTATAGGGGCCTGTCTGCCCGTATCCGGAAACACGAAGCATCACCATTTTCGGATTTACCTCGTGCAACACCTCCCAGCCCAAATTCCAACGTTCCAGCGTGCCTGGCTGAAAGTTTTCCGTGACCACGTCGCATTTCGAGACCAGTTTTTTAAAGAGTTCCGCCCCTGCGGGTTGGCGCAGATCGAGCGTGACCGATTTTTTGTTGCGAGCTTCCGAGAGCCAAACCAGCGTATCGCCGCAATCGTCGGGCGTGCCGAGCTTTCGGCAGGGATCGCCGACGCCGGGTAGTTCCACCTTGATGACTTCTGCGCCGAATTCCGCCATCAAAGTTGCGCAAAAAGGCGATGCGATATAAGTCGCGATGTCGAGGACGCGTAGGCCTTCGAGCGGTCGTTGTGGGGTGCTCATGTTTGCCTCTGATACAGATTCGGTAATTCGGCTGTTCTAGTTGATCGGAGCCGGGAAGCAAAGCAGCGCGTGGAGAAGCTTGGCCTTGCGGATCAACTGCAATAGAACTGATGGATAAAATCCGTGGGAGGATCGCATGAGCGACAAAGCGACCGACGCCCCGACCGATGAGCGGGGCTATTACACCTATGAACGGCTGAAAACGCCGAGACGTCAGGGTAAACCTCGAAAAACCGGCGTTACCGCGATGATCGACGTAGGCCCCAGCGACTTTGGTTGGACCGGGCCGCGTGGCTTGAAAGATTTGCTCGATTACGGAGCGGACGCCATCGACTATGCGAAGATTTATGCAATCAATGCGCTCGATTATCCGCCGCCGTTGATCGAAAAGATTATCGGCATCTATCGTGATTATGACGTCGTGCCCTTTGCCGGCGGAATCCTGTTCGAGACGGCATACCACCAGAACGCGGTCGACGAGCTGATTACGCATTTGGATCGCATCGGCCTCGGTATGCTTGAGGTGTCGGAAAATTATTTGGAACTGGAGCATGATGATCGGCTGAAACAGATCGATATTCTGCAAAAGGCCGGTCTAAAGGTGGTCTATGAGTTCGGCCGCAAAATGCCTACAGAGCCGCTCAGCATCGATTATCTGGGTTCGCTGGTCGAGGAAATGATCGGCATCGGGGTCGACCATGTGATCGTGGAGCAGAGCGAAATCGACATGCTGGCCGAGGAGAATCCACAGGCTTTGCAGGCGTTGCCGCAGCAAAAATGGTTCGAGCATTGTGTGTTGGAACCGGATCCCTACGCTTTTCCGGCTCAGCACATTCAAATGATTGAGGATTTCGGGTCCGACGTAAGCCTCTGCAACGTCACCCCGGAACAAGTGCTGAAACTCGAAGGATTCCGGCGCGGCATCGGCCGGCCGGTGCACTATTCCTATCTGTCCGAGGCGTTGAAGTAGCGTTATGGCCGAGATGATCCGAGTACCGGCGGAGGAATGCCGGTCGCTTTGCGTGCAAGCCTTCGAACGGAACGGCGTGCCGCCGGAGAATGCGGCGCGGGCTGCCGAGCAATTTATCCTTTGCGATTTACTCGGTATCCCGACCCACGGAGTCTTGCGACTTAGCCACTATATTGGCCGCATTCAGGTGGGCGGTGTCGATCCGAAAGGAAAAATTACCGTCGATAAAAAGACGCCCGCACTCGCCATCATCGATGGTGGCAATACGGTTGGGACAGCCGTTGCGACGAGGGCAACGGAAGTGGCGATCGAGATGGCGCGGGAAGCCGGCGTTGCTTTTCTCAGTGTGAAGAACAGCAACCACTTTGGTGCCAATGCCAGCTTCGGATGGCTGGCCAGCAACGAAGGTATGATTTTGATATCGGGGACCAACGGCTCTTTGACCATGGCAGCGACCGGTGGCAAGGCAACCGTGGTTGGAAACAATCCCATCGGCTACGCCGCACCCCGCAAGAACGGGAAGCATTTCATTCTCGATTTTGCGCTGAGCGTTCAGTCGCGCGGAAAAATTCGCCGAGCGGCGGAGTTGGGCGAGCCGATTCCGGAAGGCTGGGGGCTTGACCCCGATGGTAAGGACACGACCGACGCGGCCGCTGTGCTACAAGGATTCGTTTTGCCGTTTGGAGGCCATAAAGGGTACGGCCTCGCATTGGCGGTGGATATGTTAAGCGGTGTTTTGAGCGGGGGATCGTTCGCACCGCACGTCAAATCGCAATTTTTCGAAGCCGACGAGCCATCGGGCATTTGCCACTATTTTATCTGCATCGATCCGGAAAAGATGATTGGACTAGAAGCTTTCCAAGAGCGGTTGGAGGAATACTGCGCGTGGATTGGCGCTCAGCCTGCCGCCGACCCGGCAATACCGGTTCGTGTGCCGGGCGAAAGGGCCGGTGAGGCATATCTGGAAAATCTCGAGATCGGTCTCCTTGTCGATGCGGAACACCACAAACGAAATCAAGGTCTCGCCGACGGATCGGTGAAAGGCGTCATTCCCAAAGGCTAAGGCTTACGCCGCGACCGTCGCCGATGGTGGGGTCATCACATGGGTGAAACCGGTAAAGTCTCCAGTTGCCGGGTCCGCAAGTGCGACGTTGGGGCAAGCATAAAGGTGCGGGTAGACCGTGTGTTCGCCGTCAAAGACAGGCATTAGCTCGGCGATGGCGTCACGCACCTCGGATCCCAGCGCGGGATCGACCGTACAGCGTCCTTCACCGCAAACGTCGATGCGGGGTTGGTGCGCGGCATTATCGAGCGACATTCCGGAGACACCAATCATCGAGAGGACCTGGAACACTGCCGGCATAATTCGCCGCCCGCCCGAGGCGCCGATAGCGAAATAGGGTTTGCCGTTTTGCTCGACAATTGCCGGGCACATATTGGAAAGAGCCTTCTTGCCGGGCGCTAACGAATTGGGGCCGCCCGGTCGAGGGTCGAACCAGTAGATGCCGTTATTCATCAAAAGTCCGGTTCTTGGCAGCGTCACGCGGCTTCCGAAGACGGATAGCAACGTCTGGGTCAAACTAACCAGATTGCCGTTTTTGTCCGCTACGGTGAGATGGGTGGTGCAGCCGTCTTGTTCGGCGCTGTCGCCCATTGTGTCCAGGCGTTCCTGATAGGCTTTGTCGAGTGCGTCCGCCCATTGGACGAATGTTGCGGTGTCCGGTGCTCCATTCTCGGGCGCGGCATCGCCGGCAAGCTCGATGACGCGGGCCATAGTCGGCCCCGCAGTCATATCGGGTGCGGCGTGAACAATAATATTTCGGTAGGGAATAGGAAGGCTGTCGGTCTCACGGGCTTCGTAAGCGGCCAAGTCTGCCGCTTCCATCTTGTTGCCGCCCTCCTGTAAATCTTCAACGAGCGCCTCGGCGAGATCGCCCTTGTAGAAATCCTCGGGACCCGCGTCGGCCAAGCGTTCAAGTGTTCCCGGCAGATTGCCAAGCGGCGACAAGGGTAAATCTTTGCCCTGTGCGGGCTGTAGAGGCAAATCATGGTCGTCCAGATAGACCGCTTTCGACGCGGGAAAGCGTTTTAGCTCTTTGGCTGCGCCCAGGCAGCGGAGCGACATATTCCAGGTGATCGGTAGGCCTTGCTTGGCGAGGTCGATTGCGGGCTGCAAAAGCTCGCTCCATGGCATCGTGGCGTAGCGTTCGTGAGCGAGTGCGATCCCGGCAACTTGTCCCGGAACCGCGATCGAGGGATAGCCGATTATATTGCGATCCTCGACGACACTTGGCCAGGCGAACAGGTCGCCGCTCATCGCATCGCCCTTCGCAAGCGGATAATCGGCCGGGTCGAGCTTTGCAGGCGAGCGCATGCCGAAATGCAGGGTGCGATATCGATTGGAATCGGCCAAAGCAATTTGCATGTAACCGCCGCCGCCCAGTCCACTCATCCAAGGTTCGACGACCGAGATCGCAAAGGAGGTGGCAATCGCAGCGTCGACCGCATTGCCGCCGGCCCGCAATACCTCGGCACCGATTTCGGCAGCAATATAATGCTGACTCGAAACGACGCCGTTCGGTCCCCGGACCGCAGGTTTTTTCAAATCCCATCGATGGTGAAAGAGCAGAGTCACGATGCTGGCCTCCCGAGAATTGTGGTCTCTCGATTTTTGCGCGGCAAAGCCTATACTCCGGCGCTGAAAAGGAGAAGGCCCATGCAAGTCGCTTCCAATGACCCCCAATCCGCCCAATCGCCAACCGAAATTTTGGCGAATTTCGCAAGCGGTCTCCGCTACGAACAAATCGACGACGCGAGTTTGAATACAGCCCGTCGCCACGCACTCGATACGCTCGGCGCTATTTTTGCCGGCAGTACCCAACACGCAACCGTTGCCGCGGCAAAGGCATTGGATGCACTCGGTATGGAGGGTGCGGTGCCTGTGCCGGGCATGGCCAAGAGATACGACCCGATGTCTGCGGCTTATATTTCGGGCACGGCGGCGCATGGGTTGGAGCTTGATGACGGTTATCGCGCAGGCTCGGTTCATCCGGGCTGCGTTATCATCCCGGCTCTCGTAAGCGCGGCTCAAGGCGGCAGTTATAGTGGTAAGCAATGGATTACAGCTGTGGTTGTCGGCTACGAAATCGTTTGTCGCCTTGCGGCAGCGATGCATCCTCATTCTCGCTACAAGGGTTTTCATAATACGCCGGTGATGGGTGTTATGGGGGCGGCGGCAGCGGTTGGTTCATTGCGCGGCTTCAACGCCCAGCAAATGGCCGACGCGCTGGGAATCGCTGCGAGCAGTGCCAGCGGAATCTTTGCGTTTTTGCGGGGAGGCGGCGAAGTTAAGCGCACTCATCCCGGACAGGCTGCACGTGAAGGGCTCCAAGCGGCGTTGAATGCGGAACACGGCATGGTGGGTCCGTCTCAAGTACTCGAAATCGAAGAGGGGTATTTCGACACATTTGCCGGCGAAGTGAATATGGAAACCGTGATCGGCGGGCTGGAAAAGGGGCCGGAAGAGGCAGCGCTTGTGATGGCCGGCTGCTACATCAAGCCGTATGCGGCCTGTCGCCATCTTCATCCGGGTATCGATGCAGTGCTGGATATGCGCGAGAGCGAAAAGATCGATCCGAACAAAGTGTCCAAGGTGGATATCGGTACTTATGAAATCGCGGTCGGGCATGCAAATCCCACATATGGCGACATGCTTTCAGCACAGATGAGTTATCAATTCTGCATGGCGACCGCATTGGAGCGTGGCGCGGTCGATCTCGAACATTTCGACGATGCGTCACGCGGGGAAGAAGGTGTTGTCCGTCATGTGCCCAACATCAGTGCTTCGGTGGATAAAGAATGTCAGGAGTCCTATCCGCGCCTGAGAGCCGCCAAGGTCACGATCCAAATGGAGGATGGCAGCCAGTTCGAAAGAATGGTCGAAGATCCTTATGGTAGTGCCGGCAATCCGCTTGCGGACGATGCGTTGGCGCGTAAATTTCGCGGTCTCGCTCGGCCCTCGGTCGGTGACGACCGCGCCGGCGAAATCGAAGCCATGATGTGGGAGATCGAGAAACTCGCCGACATTAGCGAGCTGACTGGAGCGCTGGGCCTTTAGGAACTCGGCAATGCCGGATCGGTAGCGCTGGCTTCGGAAAAACCCTTGGCGCGCAATAGACAACTGTCGCAAGCGCCGCATGGCGTTTCTCCGTCACGATAGCAACTCCAACTGAGATCTATCGGGGCGCCGACATCAATCGCAGATTGGACGATTTCCGCCTTACTCATTTCGATCAGCGGTGTTTCGATTCGGAAGCCGACACCATATTGCGTCCAAAGCTTGCTGCCCCGGTTCAGCGCGTCTTTTGCGGCTTGGTAATATTCCGGTCGGCAATCCGGATAGCCGCTATAGTCGATAGCATTGGCCGCTATGAAAAGTGTCGCTTTTACTTGATCCGGTGCCGTCCCGTTATCTTCGATCTCCGCAAGTGCTAGGCTTTCCAGTCGGGCCGCCGCTAGCGTGAGGAAGAAGGTATTGCGCAGCGGCACATAGGTGATCGGAATATCTGTGGCCATTTCTGATTCGCTGCGTCCGGTCGGTAGGAAATGCGTGTCCGAATTTGTGAGTGCCGAGTGATTTGCGAGGTTCCTGTAAAAGGAAACGTCGACGACCGATTGGTCTATGCCTAAGCGATTGGCGATAGCGGAGGCCGCCTCCAGTTCGCGCCTGTGAGTTTGTCCATAATCGAAGGTCAGGGCAGACAGGCGAATGTCTCGTGTCAGAATTAGAGCGGCGAGCGTCGTCGAATCCAGACCGCCAGACAACAGAATCACGCCGAGATGGATGGTCATTCTATTGTCCGGCGAGACCCGAATGGGCGGCAATATTGGCAAGTGCTGCCGAGGCAATACGCGCCTCCGGTGGGTCCGCTCTACTTGTCAGTGTTACCGGAACTTTCGCGCCTAACACGATGCCTGCGGCACAGCCATTCATGAAATAGACCATCATTTTAAAGAGCGCATTTCCGGTCTCGATGTTGGGAACCAACAAAATGTCTGCGTTCCCGGCTACCGGGTGCTCGATTTTCTTGAGCTTGGCAGCTTCGATCGAAATTGCATTGTCAAAGGCGAGGGGGCCGAAAATCTGGCCACCTTTAATTTCATCTTTGGCGCGTTCAGCAATTTCGGCGGCTTCCACGCTGCTCGGCATGCTTTCGATAGCTTCCTCGGTGCCTGACAGTACCGCGACCTTCGGAGTTTCATTTCCGAGTGCATGGGCGAGGTCGATCGCGTTTTGCGCGGCCTGTAATCGAGTATCTATGTTGGGCGCCACATTGACCGCACCGTCCGTGATCATCAAGGGCCTGGGGTTGCCTGGGATCGTCATGTGAAAAATATGTGTGAGACGCCGACCGGTTCGGAGCCCGGATTCTCTTTTCAGAATTCCCAACATGAAATCGTCGGTATGAATTTGGCCTTTCATAAGGGCGGCCACTTCGCCATCGCGCGCCAAAGCGGCGGCAGTTTCGGCGGTTTCCGTATCAGTCTTCGTGTCGACAATTTTAATTTCAGAGAGGTCCCAATCGATTTCATCTGCGGTTTTTCTGATTGCCGCTTCTTCGCCAACCAGTACCGGTGTCAGCAGGCCCTGTTCGCAGCCGAGTTTCGCGCTTTCTAAAGGCAAGGCGCTGTGGGCACCAACCAGCGCGGTAGGCGTCGGAGGCAAATCAGCTGCGAGCCGCAGTAGATACGGTGGACATTCGTAAGCGTCGGTTTGGAGCATGGTGTCGATCTTGGCTCTTAGGCGTTTTGTACTAAATTAGTTTTAATGCCTTCTTCGATCAGACGCATCCGATATTGCGCAATTGATCTGGACGCTGGGGCCTTCAAGGGTGCATGGTGCGCCGAGGAGGATCAAAAATGAGCGATCTAGCGAACGATTTCCGTAATCATTGGCTTCCCTTTACCGCCAACCGTGACTTTGCCGAGGCACCGCGACTTGTTGCCGAAGGCAAGGGGATTAGGCTTAAAAAAGCCGACGGCGGATCAGTCATCGATGCGGTCTCCGGACTTTTTTGCACGCCGGCAGGGCTCGGTCGGACCGAAATCGCCGATGCAGTCGCGGAACAGCTCAATACGCTGTCCTACGTCACCAGTTTTCAGCACGGCCACGGTAAATCCTTTGAGCTTGCGAGCCGGATCGCTCAACTGACGCCGGGCGATCTCGATCATGTATTTTTCGGTAATTCCGGATCGGAAGCGGTCGAAACTGCTCTCAAGATTGCGCTTGCGTATCAATCTGCCAAAGGTGAGCCAGGACGGACCCGGTTGGTGGGGCGCGAGCGCGCCTATCACGGCGTCAATTTTGGCGGTCTGTCGGTGGGCGGTATTGCACGTAACAAGCATGGATTCAGCCTGTCGTTGCCGGGTGTCGTACACATGCGCCATACCTGGCTCGAGGAAAATAAATTTTCCCGGGGGCAGCCACCTGCCGGTGCGGAACTGGCTGAAGATCTGCAGCGTTTTTGCGATACCTATGGTCCGGATTCGATTGCCGCGTGCATCGTCGAGCCTGTTGCGGGTTCGATCGGGTGTTTGCCGCCGCCGGTCGGTTATCTGGAGCGGTTACGCGAAATCTGCACGGCAAACGGCATACTGCTCATCCTGGATGAGGTGATTTGCGGTTTCGGCCGGTTGGGGACGAATTTCGGCGCCGATAGATTCAATGTCGTGCCGGATATGATCACCATGGCGAAAGCGCTTACCAATGGTGCTATCCCGATGGGTGCGGTTGCGGTCAGTAGCGATATTTACGACACCGTTATGAACGGTGCACCGGACGGAGCAATCGAACTCTTCCATGGGTATACCTATACCGCCCATCCGGCAGCGTGCGCTGCTTCGCTGGCTTCGCTGGATATCTACGCTGCGGAGGGCCTGTTCGAACGCGCTGCATCCCTCGAGCAACCGTTCTTGGATCTGTTATTCGGCTTCAAGGATTTAGAGCTGGTGACGGATATTCGTGGCATCGGTCTTTTGGGCACCATTGACCTTGCGCCTGACGGCGCTGTCGGTAAACGTGGTTACCGGGCACTAAAGGCATTTTTCGAGGCCGGCGTTCTGGTGAAAATGACCGGCGATTCCGTACTCCTTGCACCGCCATTCGTTGCGAGCGAAGACGAGGTTGGCGAAATGCTCGAAAAGGTGCGGGCAGTAATCGAAAAAATCTAGCGGATTAGTCGATTGCTTCGACGGTGATCACATCGCCGCCGGCAACGGATGCCAGTGATGTGACATCACCGACGGCTTGTGCCCAGATATTGCACGGGCTTGCGAGTCGAATCTCATCACCTTGTGAAATCGGGGTTCGGCCAAAACCGATGGCAATTGCATCGCCATCGGGCCAAAAGGCAATCTCACCGGCTTCGACTACGGCTTTGGCATCTGGTTCCCGTTCGGCGCTTACCGGTGTTGAGAAATATACTTCTTCGCCCCAGGTCATAGCGGAAGAGGTGAAGGGTAACGCTGCGGTAATGGCTTCAGCTGTTGGTGTGGCTAAGAGTTCGACGTCAAGGGAGACGTTTCCCGCAGTGATCCTGACAAGTGTCATTTTGATGAGCTGCGTTGAGCCTGAATTATCGCTGTTTTCTCGTTGATGCGACTAATTAAGCCGTGGAAGCCTTCGTTTTTGGCGGTCGCGTTATATTCCGAACGCTTGGTCGCCAGTTCGCTGATGCTGCCTTTCAGAAATATATCGATGATCTGCCAGCCATGGCCGTTATTGCGCATAAGGTAGTTTAGTTTGATGGCTTTACCGTTTTTCTTGATCAATTCGGTCTTGATCAGACGCGTGTCGCGTGGCGCGGCTTGCGCTTTGACAATCTTAATTTGTTCGCCGGAATAGCCGTTGAACCGGTCCGCATAGGTGGCTATCGTGAATCGTGCGAACGCCTTGGTCAGGTCGTGTTTTTGATCGTCGCTGAGTGACTTCCAAGTTTGCCCAACGGCATACTGAATCATGAAAGGAAAATCGAACGTCTTGCTTAACACCGGATCCAACGAGGCATAGCGGCCATGATAGCCGAGCACTTTTGCGCGCTTCATCACATGCAGCAAAGTGGTATTGAATTTTTCGATGACTTGTTTTGCAGATGCATTGTCAGCAGGTTTTTCCGACGCCAGAGCCTGCGGTGCTGTCAGTAAGAGACCGACAACCATTGTCTGCAAAAGTTTTGCGATTAGCTTCATCTATCAAACCTCAATTCCGTATCCCTTATACCCGTAATCCAATGCCGCGTAACGTTTCAATTCACATTCAGGAAATAGACCGTGATTAAGGAAATTTTAGGGCAATGGGATGACCTTTTCGTGCGCATCGTAAAATTTTGCGCACTTAGAGCGGTTTACGTCTTAATTGCGGCGTTTGGTTTGTCAGCGGGCATCCTGAATTATGTCGTCGAAAACGCGAAAATTAATTCCGATACCAGCGATATGCTGTCGCCGACGTTGGAATTTCGGCAGGATTTTAAGACTTACAAAAATGCAATGCCGGCGTTTGGGCCATCTTTGGTAATTGTGGTTGAGGCACCAAACCCTGATCAAGCCGAAGATGCAGCGCGGATTTTGGCCGAACGGCTGCGGGAATCCAAGGAAATCAAGGGACCCGTCAAGTACCTTGCTGCTGATCCGTTTTTTGCTAGGAACGGGCTTCTTTATCTCAAGCGCTCGGAGTTGGATGAGCTAGCGGATCGCTTGGCCGAAGCACAGCCCTTGCTTGCCAGTTTAAGCGCCGATCCAAGTTTGCGAGGTCTTTTCGAAATTCTAGGTCTCGCCCTAAACGAGGCAGCCAAGGGCGGTAGCGCACCAAAAGGCCTTAATCTCATTTTCGACAGTATCGCAGATGTTGCCGAAGCGCGCGCCACAGGCAAAGCGGATGAATTGTCTTGGAGAAGGTTAATTTCAGGCGATTTAGCCGACTCGGACGTTGCAAGGGAGTTCATTCGCGTCGGCATCGCGCTGGATTTCTCAGAATTGGGCCCCGCCAAAAGATCGATGAAGGTCGTCCGTAAGATTGCTGAGGTGGCTGCATTGACGACGGACCATGGCATACGCGTTCGTCTCACCGGCGGAGATGCGATGTCTACCGAGGAACTGGCAAGCGTGTCCGAAGGCGCGGCGAAGGCAGGTTGGATTTCGCTGGTTCTGGTGGCGCTGCTTTTATTTGTGGGTCTCGGTTCCAGTCGGCTGGTTCTGGCTACTCTACTGACACTAGTGACGGGTCTTATTTGGACTGCTGGTTTCGCGATAGCCGCGGTGGGTCACTTAAACCTGATATCGGTCGCGTTTGCGGTGCTCTTCATTGGTCTCGGTGTTGATTTCGGAATCCATTTTGCCCTTCGGTTCCGCGAAGAGATCGTTGCGGGAAAACCACAGGCGGAAGCACTGGAAAACGCTACCCGTGATCTCGGGGGAGCGCTGATGCTCTGCGCTTCAGCGGCGGCCATCGGGTTCTTTTCATTCTTGCCGACCAATTACGTAGGCCTTGCGGAATTAGGATTGATTTCGGGTGTCGGTATGTTCATCGCGTTGGCGGCCAATTTCACTCTATTGCCGGCTTTGTTGAGCATTATGCCGTTCAAGGTGAAGCTGCGCCCTTCGATAATAGCTGTCGTTATGCCGGATGTGATTATTAAGCGTTTCGGTAGTGGCTTGGCGATCGGCGCATTGGTGCTGGGGGTAGCAAGCGCGTTTTTGTTGCCTCAGGCTCGCTTCGACTTCAATCCGCTACATCTTAAGGATCCGACGACGGAATCGGTGCAAACCGCGATGGACTTGATAGCCGATCCAAAGGTTTCGCCGGAAACGATTTCCATTCTTGTCAAAAAAGAATCTGAAGCGGAAAAAATTGCCAAGACATTATCCAGCCTGCCCGAGGTTAACCGAGTTGTATGGCTCAATAGCTTTGTGCCGGCACATCAAGACCAGAAGGCTGGCGTTATACAAAATATCGCTTTCACGATGCTGTCTGTATTCGATCCCGCCAATCGCAAGGATCCGCCCGGTAAAGCCGACTTGAAAACAGCGACCGGAAAATTCCGGCAGCATTTGCTAGCCACCGCCAACGACCGAAACGCCGATCCGGTTATGGCAGTAAGCGCCGAACGACTGGCGGGAGCTTTGGCACCGTACCTGAGTTCGTCGCTCGCTCTGCAGCGTTCTGTCACCGATCTACAGGACGGATTGTTGGACCGCTTCGACGGTCGGCTCAAACGGTTAAAACAATCGCTGGAGGCCTCGCCCTTTACCGAAGCCGATATTCCGGCAGCTCTAAGAGGACGGTACGTGGCTCGGGACGGGCGTTTTCGAGTGGAGGTCTATCCGAAAGAAAACGTTACCAACAACGAGGCCATGGAACGGTTCGTTGCTGCCGTTCGCCAGCACGTTCCGATGGCCACCGACACCCCGGTGGTTCTTGTGGAATCCGGCCGAATAGTATTGGAAGCGATAGCGCAGGCAGCGCTCACCGCCTTGGTTCTCGTATGTATTCTACTCATTCTTATCATGCGGAATATTTGGGATACGTTGCTGGTTCTGTTGCCACTGGTTCTGGCAGCGCTTTGGACAGTCGCGGCATCTGTAATTTTCGGACTACCCTTCAACTACGCGAACGTCATAGTGGTCCCGTTGTTACTTGGTCTTGGCGTGGCGAGCGGTATTCATTTGGTTATGCGTTCGCGCCTTGGATTAAGCGAAAGCGAGTTGCTACGTACCAGCACGCCTCGCGCCGTCGTCTTCAGTGCTCTCACGACTATCGGTTCTTTTGGCAGCTTGGCGGTTTCCAATCACCGCGGTACCGCCAGCATGGGAGAACTGCTGATGGTCGCAATTGGCTTTACCCTGCTTTCTACTCTTGTAATTTTGCCTGCCTTGATGGGATGGTTAGACCGCCGAGGTCTACGGCAGACAAAATAGATTGAACGATGACTATATTTTTGACGGGAGCCACCGGCTTTGTCGGCTCGGCGGTGTTACGACGGTTGCTCGATGCGGACCGAGAGGTTCGCGTTTTGGCCCGCCCCGGTGGCGATAGGCGAAATATCGACGGTCTGCGGTGCGAAATTATCGAAGGCGATCTAGTCGATAGCGCCAGCTATAAATACGGCCTCAAAGGGTGCGAGGCGGTTTTTCACGTCGCAGCGGATTATCGCTTATGGGCCCCCGACGCCGCTAAAATGCACCGAATCAACATCGACGGAACGCGAGATTTGTTCCGATTAGCTTCGGAAATGGGCGCCAAACGAATTGTTTACACCAGTAGCGTCGCGACGCTTGGCCTAAACGCCGATGGCACACCAGCCGACGAAGACACCCCAAGCGTGCTTGACGATATGATCGGTACCTACAAACGCTCCAAATTTTGCGCGGAAGAAGAAGTTCAGCGCCTTGTGGCGGAAGAGGGTATTCCGGCAATTACCGTTAATCCGTCGGCACCGATCGGTCCCCGCGATTTAAAACCGACCCCCACTGGTCGCATAATCGTTGATGCAGCAAGCGGCAAAATGCCTGCCTATGTCGATACCGGACTTAATTTCGTCCATGTCGAAGATGTCGCGGATGGACACCTAAAAGCGTTCGAGAAAGGCGAGGTTGGCGACCGTTATATTTTGGGGGGTGAAAATATTACTTTGTTGCAGATACTTACGGAAATTTGCGCATATGTTGGCCGAAAACCACCGGCAATAAAGCTGCCTCAAGCCGCGTTGTTGCCAATTGCCTATGTCGCGGAGGGACTGTCCAGACTGACGGGGAATTGGGAGCCGTTTGTTACGGTTGACGGCGTCAAAATGTCGACCAAACGTATGTATTTCTCTTCAAAAAAGGCCGAAGAATCGCTCGGGTACAAAGCGCGCCCCGCCAAAGAGGCTGTCGCCGATGCGATCGACTGGTATCGCAATAACGGCTACTTGAAATAAGAGCGGTCGACCCTAAATCCTTCGCAACTAATGTTGTTTTGGCGCGAATATCGGCGTAGATGCGGCGAATTGTCAGTGCCTGCAGTGGTTGCCAAATTGTTTACTTGTAACAAGTCCGCTGCTATGAAGATTGTGATTGCCTGACCGGTGGCTCGGTTCGGGCGGTGATTTTATGGAAATTGTTTGAGGGCCGATTGCAATGCGCGTGATTTTGTCGAAACCCCGAGGGTTTTGCGCAGGCGTCACCCGCGCCATCGACATAGTCGAATTGGCGTTGAAGAAGTACGGCCCGCCGATCTATGTCCGTCACGAAATTGTTCATAACAAACGGGTCGTGGAAGACTTGAAGGCCAAGGGCGCGGTATTCGTGGAAGAACTGGACGAGGTGCCCGATGGCGCACATACCGTATTCAGCGCCCATGGTGTCTCGCAAAAGATCGCCGACGTGGCCGGTAATCGAGATTTGCCTGTAATCGATGCGACATGCCCACTGGTTGCGAAAGTGCATAAGGAAGGCCAGCGGTATTCGGCCAAGGATTTTGAAATCATTTTGATTGGTCATGAGGGCCATCCCGAAGTGGTTGGCACTATGGGCCGCATTCCCGGACGGGTTTATTTGGTCTCGTCTGTCGAAGACGTGGACAAGCTTGAGGTCAGCAATCCGGAAAAAATCGCCTACGTCACTCAAACGACGCTCAGTGTCGATGATACCCGGGACGTAATCGAAGCCTTGAAATTGCGGTTCCCGGAAGTGGTGGGCCCCGACGTCAAGGATATTTGCTACGCGACACAGAACCGCCAGAGCGCGGTGCGGGATTTGGCCGAAAAGGTGGATTTGCTACTCGTCGTTGGCGCGCAGAACAGTTCGAATTCGAATCGCCTGCGCGAAATCGGTGCGGAATTGGAAGTGCCGAGCTATTTGATCGACGATGCGACGGCGTTGGAAGAAGAATGGCTTGATGGCGTCGATGTGGTCGGAATCACCGCTGGCGCCTCGGCTCCGGAAGCTTTGGTTCAAGAGTTGATTTCACGGTTGAGTGAGATCGGCGAAATTGAGCTTGAGGAGTGGGACGGCATCAACGAGAATGTGCAGTTCAAGCTGCCTAACGAACTACGAGATTTTGCTGCTTAGAATGTGGCAACGACAAATTGCGGATCGTATAAATCGGTCGGCACTAGAGGGCCAATTTTGAATTTGGGATTTTTGAGGCAAGTATGTCGGTTCCAGTAATTCAACAATATCGCGTTGCGACCTATATTCTGAAGCAACGTCTGCGCGGCAACAAACAATATCCCTTGGTATTGATGTTGGAACCGCTGTTCCGTTGCAATTTGGCGTGTCCCGGTTGCGGCAAGATTGACTATCCGAATCCAATTCTTAACCAACGCCTATCTTATGAAGATTGCATGCAGGCGGTTGACGAGTGCGGCGCGCCGATGGTTTCGATCCCGGGCGGTGAACCGTTATTGCATCGCGAAATGAAACAGATCGTGGAAGGCATAATCGCGCGCAAAAAATTCGTTTACCTATGCACCAATGCGATGTTGCTCGAGAAAAAGCTCGATCAGTTCACACCGACAAAATATCTGACCTTCTCGGTCCATCTCGACGGCCTCGAAGACCATCACGATAAGGCGGTCAATCAGGCCGGTGTTTTCAAGCGCGCGTCTAGCGCAATCAAAGAAGCAAAGCGGCGTGGTTTTCGCGTCAACGTAAACTGCACCTTGTTCGATCAGATGACGGCTGAGGAAGCGGGTGAATTCTTTGATTATGCGACAGATGAGCTTGGCGTAGATGCGATCACTGTTTCGCCGGGCTATGAATATGAGCGCGCACCGGATCAGGAACATTTCCTGTCTCGTCGGAAAACTAAAAACCTATTTCGGGAAATTTTTAAAATTGCCCACGAAAAGGGGCGCAAATGGCCGTTTAGTGCTTCGCCCTTGTTCTTGAACTTCCTGGCCGGCAACGAAAAATATCTTTGTACGCCGTGGGGTATGCCTACGCGCAATGTATTTGGCTGGCAGCGCCCCTGCTATCTGCTCAGTGAAGGTTATGCAAACAGCTTCAAGGAGCTGATTGAAGAAACCGAGTGGGAAAAGTACGGCACCGGCAATTACGAAAAATGCGCTAACTGCATGGTCCACTGCGGTTATGAAGCAACCGCGGTCAACGATACCTTCGACAATCCGTTGAAGGCGCTGAAACTCGCCATGCGTAGTATCCGCACCGATGGCGAGATGGCACCGGAAATTGATTTGTCGAATCAGCGCGAACCGGAGTACGTCCACGAGGAAATCGTCGATGGGTTCATGGCACGGCTCGAGGCGGAAGATGCCAAACATGGTGGCGATTTGAAAAAATCGCGCCTCCGTCAGGCGTCCAAGCCAGCGTCCGAGGCAAGCGTTCGCGCAGCTTAATCGGCTTCGTTTTCCCCCAACATACAGATTGCGTCTATTGCCGCTGACGGGATTGTTTGTAACGCGGTCATTGCGGCATTTGTGTTGCGCGCCAATCTGAGTAATGCCGGCAGCTGGCCCGGATTGCGGACCAATTTCTTGACCACTTGAAAAGGCGCGACGTTGCCGGCCGGATCGAGGCCCGCGAAGGCAATTTCCGGAATTTCAACATCAGCCGTATCCGCAACGGCGCGGAGGACCAAAAACGGTACGCCGCGATTTTTTGCGTAATCTGCGACAGCGTGGCTCTCCATATCTACTGCGTGAGTTTTGAGTTCCGCAAAAAACCGCGCCTTTTCGTCGGGCTCGGTAATTGGGGCATTTGCACCAAGCTGCAAAGTCGGAGTGGGTGGATTATCGAACCCTCCTCCAACCGCCTGATGCCAGTCGAAATCTGTTTCGAATCTCTCGTTGCTGGCTGTTACCACGGCCGCAGGTAGTTGAACGCAGCCGGGTGACAGGGACGCGTCTAGCCCACCAGCGATACCGAAACTCACCAGCCCCGAGATTTTTTCGTTGTTGAGTGCATTGCAGGCGGCTGTGGCGCGGTCAGGCCCGACGCCCGCGCAACGTATAATCGGTCGGTATTTGGGTAAGAGATGGCGGGTCAAAGCGCCGAAGCATTTTGCTTCGGATTGCATGCCGGTGATGACGGCGACCGGAATCACATGCCGTAAGGTACGTTCTTGGTATTCGAGTTCCGCAGGTTACGGTATCTACTCAAAGCCCAGATCGGGAAGAATACGCTATAGCCGTGATAGCGAAGATAAAATACGCGCGGGAATCCGACCGCGTTATAGTATTCCTCATCCCATTTGGCACCGTTACGAGGTGCGTTCAATAAATAATCGACGCCGCGCTCAACCGTTTCATCATCAATCTCACCGGCTGCCATCAATCCAAGCAGGGCCCAGGAAGTTTGCGACGGCGTACTCGCCTTGCTCTCCGCCTTGCGTTCGTCCCAATAGCTGGCGCCATCTTCGCCCCAGCCGCCATCGAAGCGCTGTCGCGATTTCAGCCATTCGACGGCTTTTTTAACATAGGGCGCATTCATATCTTCACCGGCGGCGTGTAACGCGCAGAGTGCCGACCAAGTACCGTAAATATAATTGGTTCCCCAGCGGCCGAACCAAGAACCATCTTCTTCTTGTTCGCGTTTAAGGAAATCGACGCCACGGCGCACGGGTTCGCTGTCGGGACCGTATCCCAATTGTGCCAGCATACCGATGCAGCGAGCTGAGACATCGACCGTTGGCGGATCGAGCAATGCACCATGATCGGCAAAGGGAATGTGATTTAGCGAATAGTGCGTATTGTCCGCATCGAATGAACCCCACCCGCCGTTTTTGCTTTGCATTCCGATAATCCACTCGGCAGCACGCTCGAGGCATTCTTTGAATTGAGGGTCTTTTGCCCGTTCTATCGACATGGCGACCACAGCGGAATCATCGACATCGGGATAGTGGCTATTCCAATACTGGAAAGCCCAGCCACCCGGCCTCAAATTGGGCCGCGCGTCGGCCCAATCGCCCACAACGTCGAGTACTTGGCGATCCTTGAGCCAGAGGAGTGAGTTCCGAACCGACGACATACTTTCTTCGTCACCGATTTCGAGTAACGCTTGCGCCGACAAGGCTGTATCCCAAATGGGTGACAGGCACGGCTGGCAATAGGCCTTGTCGTCTTCGATTACGAGCAGTTTCTCGATGGCCTGTTTTGCGGTGGCGTATTGTTCGTTGTCTGCCGAATAACCAAGGGTGTGATAGGCCATCACCGTATTTGCCATCGCTGGGAAAATACCACCGAGACCGTCTTCACCGTTTAGCCTTTCCGCAACGAAGGAAAGCGCTTTTTCAATCGCCCTGGCTCGGGGCTTACGCGGCATATGAGGTTCGAACAGACGCAGTAGTTTGTCGATGCCAAGAAAAAAGTCCCCAGCCACGGCGCCGGTAGAATTGGTCAAATAACCTTTTTCCGTTTCAGGCGGCGTTACGAAAAGCTCGCGGATATCTACGCCCCGTGGGTTAAGTGCCTCGGGCTTTGTTGCCATCAGAACCAGCAGTGGAGCGATTACGGTGCGCGACCAATACGACACCTTGGACAGATGGAAAAAAAACCATTTTGGCAGGTGCATTATTTCGATCGGCATCACCGGCACCGCACGCCAAGGTACCTGACCGAAGAGCGCGAGGGTAATTCGCGTAAAGACGTTGCAGGTGGCGGCCCCGCCGGCGGCAAGAATGGCTTCGCGCGCGCGCGTCATATGTGGTGCATCGATGTCGTCGCCCACCAGCTTGAGAGCAAAGTAAGCTTTTACGCTGGCGCTAATATCAAAGTCGCCATCATGGTAGAGCGGCCAACCGCCGTGCTCGCCCTGAATCCCTCGCAGATAAACCGCGATCTTCTCTTCGAGTGCGGGGTCGATCTCATCGATGAAATGTTTGAGCAGAATATACTCTGCGGGAATTGTCGCATCGGCCTCGAGTTCGAATACCCAATGGCCGTCTTCGGACTGCATATCGCGAAGCCCCGCGGCCGACTGCTCGATCACCGCGTCCAAGCGGCGGTCGAAATCGTCCTCGGTCTTCCTGGCGCGACCGGCGATATGACCGCGCGCGGGTAAGGCGTCAGCTGCAGAGCTCATTAAGTTAATCGACTAATATGTTGCACGTGCGAATAAATTTCCGATAACAGACTTTATTTTACGACAGAGCGTTGATTGTCAAGCGATAGCCAGTCGAGTTTCTTCGCAGACAATCACCGAAACCCTCCCGCAACAATTATGCCTAATTTCTAGAGAATCCGCTAACTATGCCCGAGTATCCCGCAAAACCGCGCGAGCAGCGGCATTCCCGGATCGAATCGCCCCTTCTATGGTCGCAGGCACACCGGTATCGGTCCAATCTCCAGCAAGCTTGAGATTATTTGTCGCAGTATCTGTTTTTGCTCGATATTTCAGCGACTCGGGCGTTTGAGCGAATGTGGCTCGCTTTTCTTTTACCACTCGGGCTTTGGGAGGAGTTGAGTCGCCTAAATCGAGTGCTAAAGCGATGTCCCCCCAAGTTAGGTCGATAATTTCAGCTGCGCTTTTCTCTGCCAGTTTCTCAGCGGCACTTACCGTTACCGAAACAATATCGCCACGCAGAAACAGCCATTCAGCCGTACCGCCAATTACACCGAGAAAATTGATATCGCTTTTCGACTGAATTTCAGTTTCGAGTCGGAAATGCACGTTGACGATGGGATTGTGCTCGACAGGGGGTGAAATGCCTTCCAATACGTCGCCCGTTACCGGCGCAGGCAACGCCAAAATCACATTATCCGATTCTTCAAGGGTGAGCTTCCTATCGGCAAAGTTCAGGCCAGTGACAATTGACTGGTCTGCACTCAATTCGACATCTCTCAAACGGGCTGTAAATGCGATATCTGCATTGTTTTTTTTCAAGTACGCCAGGGCGGGTTCGACAAAACTGTCCGACAGACCCGACTTGGCGATCATCGGTCGCGAGGCGCGTCCGCCGCGTCCAAAGGTTTCTTGGACGACAGGCCATAACAAGCACGCGGCCGCTTTTTCGGCGGGTGTGTTCAACACCGAGACCGCAAGCGGCTGCCAATATTTTTCGTAAAGCGGCCCGTTCGGATCGAGAATTTCGGTGACGGTTGTCTCTTGATTTGCGTGGCGAAGGCGAAGGGCAGAAAAATAATCCAACCAGCTGCTGCCCGGCACACGGCGATTACGGCGGAAAACCCACCAAGGAAACAATCCCAAATTCGGCCTTACGCACCAGCGTTCACCGCTTCGAACATCGCAAAAGTGAAATGCCGGTTCTTCGGGGCCGACCAGACTGTCGGCGGTGCCGATCGTATTTAGGTATTGAAACACCGCTTTGTTACCGCTTAGCAGAAGGTGATTTCCGTTATCGATAATGCGGTCCAATGTGCTGTCGTGAAACGACCGGCAGCGTCCGCCCGCATGGGTCGCGGAATCGTAGAGCACGACCTTTCGGCCTGCGGCAGTTAGTTTGACCGCTGCGGCAAGCCCCGCCATTCCGGCGCCGACGATGTGCGTCGTTGGCATAACTGCTAGAAAACCCCGTAACGAAGGACGATCCAAAGCTTCTTAAACTTCGAAACCTTGACTGGTTCGGCAAGTCGCTGCCAACCGCGCGCGCGCAATTTATCCAGGATGGCGTGGTAGACATGCATCATCACGATTGCCGGTCGCATTGCTTTCTTGCTGCATTTATTCATCGCCGAGACCGCTTCCGAGAAGCTTTGCTCGGCCATATCCGCAAGCTCATCGCATAAGGATCCGATATTCGGGTGGGTTAAGACGGTGTCAGGCTCGTCGCTTTCGATGCCATGTTTTTCCAATAACTCGCGGGGCAAATATAGCCGACCGCGATCGGCATCTTCGCGCACGTCGCGTAGAATATTGGTCAGCTGCAGGGCGAGACCGAGCGAGAGCGCGACATTGTCCCTTGCGGGGTGGGTTTCGCCGAAAACTCTGACCGACAGCAAGCCGACGGCACCGGCAACTCTCGCGCAATAGAGCTTGAGCTCCTCCATCGAAGGCGCTCGCAGGTCGTCTTGCGCATCCATATCCATGCCATCGATCAGGGCGACAAAATCTTCTTTCCGTAATTCGTATTCGTTCACTGGACCTAATAGGGCCCGGGCGGTCGGTTTTGACGGAGCGCCAGCATAGAGCGCGTCGATTTCAGCCCGCCAGTCGGCGAGCGCGGTTTTCTTTTCCGAATAGGGAAGGGGATCGTCGGCGATATCGTCGATTTCGCGGCAATAGGCGTAAATCGCATACATCGCTTTTCGCCTCTCCTCGGGCAGCACTTTCATTCCACTGATGAAGGATGAGCCGGAGGCTTCCGCGACCTGGTGCACATGCTCCCAGGCGGATTCCAGACTTTCGGTTGGTTGGGAAATCTCCGCCACGGCTAACCTCTGGCCCGTCAAGGGGCGGTGATTCTAAGCCCGTTGAGATTCTTCCGGCACGACTTCCTCGCCGAGCGCGGCCAGTGCCGTAGCCGTAATGTGGCGCGCATTGAGTTCGGCTTCCTCGTACATGTCGTAAGGGCTAGCTTGATCTTGGAACTTGTCGGGCAAGGTCATCGGACGGATTTTGAGACCGGCTGGGATGAGATCGTTTCGGATCAAATGATCCATTACGCGGGTTGCGAAGCCGCCAATGGCGCCTTCCTCAATGGTGAGCAGGACTTCATGCTCTTTCGCCAGTCGTTCGACCAGGTCCGTATCCATGGGTTTGGCAAAACGTGCGTCGGCGACCGTGGTCGAAAGTCCTTTGGCTTCAAGTTCGTCAGCGGCTTTTTGTACCTCGACCATGCGTCCGCCGTAGGAGAGGATTGCGACCTTGGTGCCTTCGCGCAGAATACGGCCCTTTCCGATTTCCAATACGTCGCCGATTTCGGGCATCTCGACGCCAACCGATTCGCCGCGTGGAAAGCGGAATGCGATGGGGCCGTCATCGTGGGCAACCGCTGTTGCGACCATATGACAAAGCTCTGCTTCGTCGGCGCAGGCCATCAGTACGAAATTCGGCAAGCAGCCAAGATAGGTGATATCGAAAGACCCGGCATGGGTTTGCCCGTCGGCACCGACGAGCCCCGCACGGTCGATCGCAAAACGGACCGGCAAGTTTTGGATTGCTATGTCGTGCACCACTTGATCGTAAGCACGCTGGAGGAATGTGGAGTAAATCGCCGCAAAGGGCTTGTAGCCTTCGGCCGCAAGTCCGCCGGCAAAGGTCACCGCATGTTGTTCGGCGATGCCGACATCGAACATACGGTCCGGATGCACCTTTTCGAATAGATCCATTCCTGTGCCGTCCGGCATCGCGCCGGTCAAACCGACGATCTTATCGTCCTCGTTGGCGTGCTTAATGAGGCTTTCCGCAAAGACCTTGGTGTAGGCCGGTGCGTTGGATTTACCTTTGTTCTGCTCACCGCTGGAAACATCGAAGGAGGCAACGCCATGATACCGGTGATAACTTTTTTCTGCCGGTTCGTAGCCCTTACCTTTGACGGTGACCGCGTGCAGCAGCACGGGGCCCGGCAACTCGGACTCTTTCAGGTTCTTCAGGACCGGCACCAAATGATCGAGGTTATGGCCATCGATGGGCCCGACATAGTAGAAGCCGAGTTCTTCAAACAAAGTTCCGCCGGTGAACATGCCACGAGCGTATTCTTCAGCGCGTTTGGCGGCCATTTCGATCGGGTGCGGAAGTTTTTCGGCAATATCGCGCCCGAGCTCCCGCAATCCACGATATTGTTTGGAGGACAACAGACGGGTCAAATAATTGTTCAGCGCACCGACAGGAGGCGCGATCGACATTTCATTATCATTCAGAACAACGATCATCCGGTTGCCATTGGCACCCGCATTATTCATCGCCTCATAAGCCATGCCAGCGGTCATCGAGCCGTCGCCGATGACACAAACCACATCATTATCCTTACCTGAAAAATCGCGCCCCTGTGCGAAGCCGAGCCCTGCGGAAATCGAAGTCGAAGAATGCGCCGCGCCGAACGGGTCGTACTCGCTTTCCGCACGCTTGGTGAATCCGGAAAGGCCGTCCTTTTGACGAATTGTACGAATTCGGTCGCGGCGGCCGGTCAAGATCTTGTGCGGATAACATTGATGGCCGACGTCCCAGATAAGGATGTCGTCGGGCGTATTGAAGATATAGTGGATCGCGGTGGTGAGCTCGACAACGCCCAAGCTGGCGCCCAGATGTCCGCCGGTCTGCGATACTGCATCGACAAGCTCTGCGCGCAACTCGTCGGCAATTTGGCGCAGGTCTTCTTCGGGAAATTCCCGCAGATCGGCTGGATATTTAATCCGGTCCAGTAAGGGCGTTTCGACAGCCACGATAATTGCTCCCGCTGTTGGGACGGTTCGTCCATGACTCGCGTCTTGCGATTAGACGTTCATCCTCAATTTATGCCTAAGAATCAATAACAAACGCAATAACTGTGCGCTTGTTTTCCAACTCCTACGCCTCGTTGGGCCAATCCTAACAGATTCGCACCAAAATTCACCAGCCGAGATAGCGTTTTCCGCGCCGTACGGCAACAGTTTTAGGCGCTTATTAAGGCTATCATGCCGGGATGTATGCTTCTCCGCGTCCGGGTGACATGGAACATTGACCGCGATCGGGATTTGGCTCGACCTTAGTTTCGACGGCTTCGGAAAGTTGGTCCGCGCCGCCGATATACGCTCCATGTATCCAAATTTGCGGTACGGTTATGGGTGTTTTGGGCCCGACGATGGGCTTCACCCGCGCCAGCATTTCATAAAGCGCCCGCGGTTCGCGCACCACATCGTGATACTCGTAGGGAATTTTTGCGTCGTCCATATACCCTTTTGCGCGCTTGCAGTGCGGACAGGTCTCTTTGCCGTAAATATGCGTGCCCTTGACCTTTGTCCGCTTGGCGTGAGCATCGATAATCGCCTCGGTGAGGACGCCGCGATTGAGGGCGTGTCCCTGGCTAACAATTTTATCTTCCACCATGACGATTGGCGCGTGCCAGCCGCCTTTGGGCAGCGGCTTCCACCATTCGCTCAGCCATTCGCGCTCGTCGAGTTCTACATTAACGCCGGCAAGTTCGGTATCGAAGGTATCCTGGATTACATCCTTGGTCAGCGAGCATTCCCCGCACGGGATATTGACTTTGAAGGGCCCCCAGGCGCCGGCCCATTTGAAAAGGGTGACTTTGATTGGATCATCGGACATCGCTTCATCCTTTCGCGGAAATCGATCGCGATTGCGAACGGAAACGAGCCTAGCGGAGGCGAAACATCACTACCAGCCTACCTCACGGGTGTTTGAGCAAATGGGAGTTTTTGTGATCAGGCGCCACGTAAGCCTTGCCAGAAGCCAGCGAGGCAGCAGCTGAGGAATTGCGGTTTGGTCAGCTCAATCCGTTCGGCGATGGGATCGCGGGCCCGCAGTTCCGCTGACAACTTGTGGGCGATGCGGACAATGGTAGCGGATTCCATGGCCAGCCTTCGGCTCTTGAGCCTGCCGGGCAGTGTATCTGCAAGGTCGAGCAATTCGTCGGTGCCATCGAGGCATTTATCCATCACCTGCCGCAAGCCGGCGGTGGCAGCCTCTCCGTCTAGCTGTTCAACAGTTGCACCGGCTTCCGCAAGCCAATCCTGCGGCAAATAGACACGGTTCATCTCTTGGTAATCGTCCTGACAGTCCTGCAAGTGGTTAAGGACCTGTAAGGCATTGCAAAGCGCGTCGCTGGCGTCATAACCGGCCGGGTCTTCTCCATGCATATCTAGTAGATATCGGCCGACTGGCGCGGCGGAATGGTCGCAATAATTTATTAAATCCGGCCAATCGTCGTAGCGCAGCTTGGTTGCATCCTGTTTGAAGGCAATTATCAAGTCGCGACAATGCTTTATGGTAACCCCGCAGGTTTCGAGACTGGCCCGGATCGCATGGGCTTTCTGATACGCGGGATCGTCCGTTTGGCCCAACATCGCCTGATCGAAACCGTCCAATCGGCGAACTTTCTCCTCAGGTTGCAGGTCGGAATTGTCGGCTACATCGTCGATCGCTCGCGCATAGGCATAGAAAATTGCAATATGTGGCCGTAACTTAGCGGGCAAAAAGATCGAGCCGACGGGGAAATTTTCGTCGCCGGCTCCTTTGCCTGATGGCGTTTCTGCTGTTGTCAAAGTCGCCTCGGTCATGGCACATGTATTTAGCATAAAAATGGTAACTTAATTATGTTATCCACTGAGGCGGAACGAAGGGATAGATAGGCCAGTCGGTATGTCCGCGAATTCAGGAGTAGCTCCCAGGCGCAATAGCGTAGGCGTCAAGATCGGCGATGTCGTCGTCGGCGGCGACGCACCGATAGTGGTGCAGTCGATGACGAATACCGATACCGCCGATGCGGATGGGACCGCGCAACAGATCGCCGATCTTCATCGTGCAGGCTCGGAGATTGTTCGCATCACAGTCGACCGTGACGAGGCTGCCGCGGCGGTTCCCTATATTCGCGACAAGCTCGACAAGTGGGGTATGGATGTCCCGCTGGTGGGTGATTTCCACTACATCGGCCATAAACTTCTGACCAAATATCCCGAATGCGCCGAGGCGCTGGCGAAATACCGTATCAATCCCGGCAATGTGGGTTTTCGCGCCAAGCGCGAGAGCCAATTCTCGACCATGATCGATGTGGCGTTGAAATACGACCGCCCGGTTCGTATCGGCGTCAATTGGGGCAGTCTCGATCAGGAACTCGTGGTCGAGATGATGGACGAGAACGCCAAGTCCGAAAATCCGTTGGATGCAGCCGAGGTCACTCACGAAGCTCTGGTCGCGTCCGCATTGTCGAACGCCCAGCGCGCCGAAGAACTCGGTATGCCGAAGGAAAAGATCATTCTGTCCTGTAAGGTGAGTGAAGTGCAGGGCATGGTCGCAGCTTATGAAAAGTTGGCCGCACGCAGCGACTACGCGCTTCACCTCGGATTGACCGAGGCCGGCATGGGATCGAAAGGTATTGTTGCCTCGACGGCGGCGCTCTCGGTTCTCTTACAGCAGGGCATTGGCGATACGATCCGTATTTCGTTGACGCCGGAGCCCGGTGGCGATCGCACTCAAGAAGTGGTCGTGGCGCAAGAAGTTCTGCAGACGATGGGTCTTCGCTCTTTCATGCCATTGGTGACCGCGTGTCCCGGCTGCGGACGGACCACGAGTACGGTGTTCCAGACCTTGGCCGGAAAAATTCAGAGCTATGTTCGCGAGCGGATGCCCGAATGGCGCGAAGACTATCCCGGTGTCGAGGATTTGAACCTCGCGGTGATGGGCTGCATCGTTAATGGTCCTGGCGAAAGCAAGCATGCGGATATCGGTATCAGCCTGCCCGGCACCGGTGAGCAGCCGGCAGCGCCGGTCTTCATCGACGGCGAAAAGGCGATGACACTTCGCGGCGCGAACATCGCCGAAGAGTTCCAGGAAATCGTCGAGAACTACGTCAAAAGCCGCTACGGCAGCGGAGACGGAAAGCAGCAGGCGGCAGAGTAGGATTAGTCAGCCAATTTGATCACGTCATCCGGCTTGATCTCGCCATCCGATAAAATCTCGCATTTCAACCCGCCTTTATCCCAGAGCGCGTCTTTCAGCCCTGGTTGCTCGAGCTTATTTTCCAGATAAAGACAGGGCTGGCAAAGCCGATGAACCATAAGCCGGACCTCGCCGACCATAATTTCCTTGCCTACCAGATCGTTCAACCGAATGCCTTTGCAAACAACGTTGCGGCGCGATTGGTTCGCCGTGCAACGCAAACCGACTTTCTCCAATGCTTCCAACTCTTCGATTTCGATGATGGTGAGCTGGCGGCCCGGTTCGGGCTTTTTCGAATAGGTGCCGGTGCCGAGCAAATAGCGGTCGCCATCGATACCTTTGCCGGCGATGCATTTCAGATACCGCACTTCGTCCATGGATTCGGACATCCGTACGGTGGTGTGCAGAGAAATTACTTTTCCTTCGGCCATGGTGAAGATTCCTTTTGGATTATTCTTGGCTCTTGGCAGCTTTTAGGATTTTGCGAAGCGACAGATCATCGTCGGCAAGCTCGGCTTCGGAAAAGACCGCATCAGAGCTGATCATACGCCGGGCCACCCGCATATCCCGCGGCCGGTTGATCGTTAGTGCCGCTTCGACTTTCCCGTCCTTCAATTGGAAGGCACAGCAATCGCGGTCGCCTAAATCGCCCCGATATACCAGCTCGCCCCACTCAGTGGGCATACCCGCCATCTGCAGATTGACATCGAACTGATCGGTCCACATCCAGGGTACTTTGTCATAGGGCTTGAGATCACCGCGCATGGATCGGGCTGCTGCCAACGCCTGGTCCTGTGCGTTCAGCCATGCTTCCAATCGGATGCGGCGGCCAAGCCGTGGGTTGAAGTGATTGGTGTTGTCGCCGGCGGCGAAAATATTCGGATCCGAGGTGCGGGCAAACTCATCGACCACAATACCGTTGTCGATTTCGAGCCCGGCGCTCTCGGCGAGCGAGGTTTCGGGCGAGATACCGATGCCGACGACGACCGCATCGCCGTCGATTGTCTCGCCGGCCGCAGTTTCGACGCCGGAAACCTTGTCCGTCCCCACGAAACTGGTGACCCCATCGCCGAGTTTGACCTCGACGCCGTTTGCGCGGTGGAGATCGAGGAACATCGCCGAAATATCATCGGGCAACGAGCGGCCCATAAGTTGGGGCATCGCTTCGATCACGGTTACCTCGGACCCGCGTGCGCGGGCACTCGCCGCCACTTCGAGGCCGATGAAGCCACCGCCAACGACAGCCACTTTGCCACCGGTCGCGAGAGCGGCCTCGATAGCGCGGCTATCTTCGATCGTGCGGAGCACATGGATGCCGGCGAGATCGCTGCCGGGCACATCGAGAGTGCGTACCTGTCCGCCGGTGGTGAGCAGTAGTTTATCGTAAGAGACCGTGGCGCCATCCGCGAGCGTGATGGTGCGCGCATCGGCGTCGATGGTGGTGGCCGCGTTGTTCAAATGAAGGTTGACGTCCATTTCGTCGTAATAGTCCTGGTCCCGCATCAAACGGAAACCTTCGCCGCCCGGCGTTTGCAATAACTCCTTCGAAAGGGGCGGGCGCTCGTAGGGTAGGCTCGGCTCTTCACCGATCAGGGTTATCGGTCCTTCATGGCCAAATCCGCGCAGCGATTGGACCGCCGCGCCTCCCGCGTGTCCGGCGCCGACGATGACGAAATGTTCGTTCGTTGTCATTAGTAGGGGCTCTCCTTACGCCTTGACGAATACCATGCCGTCTTCGATCCGGGTTTCATAAATTTTGAGATCCCGCTCGACCGGCGGGCAGAGTGCTTTGCCGGTTTTGATGTTGAAGCGGCCATCATGGAGCGGGCACTCGATGACGTCACCTTCCTGAAAGCCCTTCGCGAGCGACGCATAGACATGGGTGCATATGTTGTGAGTGGCGAATATCTCACCGTCGACATTGTAGAGAGCGATGTCGTCCTCGCCGATGTAAACATTGATAGGCTCATCGGGCTGGATATCGCTTTCCGAGGCTACTTGATACCAATGTCCGTCACTCACGTTTCGCGCTCCTGAGGCGACTGTGCCGCTGGGCAAATTCAGTTTCGCTCTTATAAAAGTGCGCTGAACTTAGTTCAACGCCGTACGTATATCGACAAGGGCGACACCGCCTGCCACGACATCGGCAACCGCCTTTTCGAGCGTTGGAGCAATTTCATCCGGCTTGACGATCGGGCCATAGCCGATTGCACCGTATGACTTTGCGACACCACAAAAATCTACGTCGGGGCCGATCATTTTCTGGCCGATCCAGGCGTTTTCCGTCGGGCGGTCGCGTTCGCGAGCGAGCTTGCGCTGATGCTCCTCGTCATTGCCGAAGGAATTGTTGTTGTGGAGTACGATCAGCACCGGGATTTTGTAATGAACCGCCGACCAAAGTGCGGCCGGGTTCATGGTGAAATCGCCATCGCCCATGATGGCGAGCGTGAACTTGCCGAGATCGCGGCCTGCGAGCGCAGAGCCGACCACGCCANCCGGCCCATAGCCGACACCGCCGCCGGCATTGTTGCCGGGGTACCGGCCGCCACCGTCGAACTGCCAAATTCCCTCGTACCAGCTGCGATAATTGCGATTGGCGAGAATGTAATCTTGTCCCTTCACCGCTTGCCAAACTTCGTGGATGAGGCGAGGGACCGATATCGGGTCATTGTCGAAATTTTCCTTTAGGACTTCCTGCTGGCGCGCGCGCAGTGCCTCATGACGTTCGCTAAGCGCTTTCGCGTTGGCCTTGGCCTTATTCTGCCAGGCGGTATCTTTTTTCGCGCGTTTCTTGAGTTCCGCCAAAAGCTGGTTGAGGCCGTAAAGCGGGTCGGCGAATAGGTGCACGTCGACAGGTGGCAGCGCGCCGCCGATCGTCGCCCAATTGTCGACGGAAAGATCATTGAGAGAGAGGTCGATTACCTTCCTCGTTTGACCCTCCTTGCGGTCCACCATGACGCCGTAACCACCGCCCCGTGCCATGCCATACTCTCCGAGCATGTCTGCGATGTCCTGATTATCCATGACCAGGGTTACGTCCGCTTCGCTGCGAATTTCGCTCTCTTTACTGGGGCCAAAGCCACCGGTCATATTCTGCGGATGGTCGGTCGGCATATTGACCACGTCTTTGCCCTCCTGAAATGCGGCGCCAGTGAGCTCTACTAACTCCTGGAGTGGCTCGGTAATGCCAGCGAGACGACCGCACCGACCGCCCAATATCAGCGGGAATTCGGCCTCTACCAGAAGATCGGCCGCGGCCTGAACGCTTTCTTCTGCGGCTGCGACTGGCGGAATGTCGCTATAGCGGGGAAGGGACATATTCGGCAGCGCGATGCCGTCGTCCAAGGTTGCCTCCTGTAAGCTCGTATCGAGGGAGATATAGGTGAGGCCTTTCGGCGCGGTCATGGCCATACGGTAGGCTTTGGCGAGGGAATCCAGAACCGCCTGTTGTGTGGGAGGCTCGTCGGTCCATTTCGTGTAGGGCTGCATTACCTGGGACTGATTATTGGCGCTGTGTAGCCAATCTATGAAACGTCGCTCGGAGGGGTCGAGCGGGCCCGAACCGCCGATGACCAACATTGGTGCCCGATCGGCAAAGGCGTTCCAGAACGACATAATCGCATGCTGTAGACCCACCAGATTGTGCAAGATCACGCAGGCCGGTTTGTCGGTAATCTTGGCGTAACCATGAGCCATAGAAACCGCAATTTCCTCATGTGGGCAGAGGATCATCTCTGGTTTGTGGTTGCGTCCATAATTGACCAACGAGTCATGGAGACCACGAAAGGTCGAGCCCGGCGTCAGGGTTACATAATCGAAACCCATCTCGCGCAGCATATCGGCCATGATATCGGACCCGAATTGCGGCTCTTGTTGGTTGGCGGGGAGATTGATGGGAACTTCGGTGGTGGTGTCGGTCATGGCGCGTTGTTCCTGGTATCGGGGATGGAATGAAAGACGCGCCACCCGATTAGCTCAGGGGCGCGCCTTCCGAATCAAATTATGCCGTTAAAGGCTTAAGCCCAGTTAGGCGTCCTTCTTCTTTTTCTTTTTCTTTTTCTTTTTGCAGTATTTGCCCTTACAGGTTTTGAACTTCTTATAGCCTTTCAAAGCACCGCGAGCTTCTTTCACGACCTCGGGGTCGGTCTTGTAAACCTCGGCAATGATTTTCTGAAGATCGGCACCAGATGTCGGATCGACAGTGGCATGACGCTTTTTGGCTTCGGCCAACAGTTTCGGATCCTTCATCGACTTGTCGAAGGCGTCGCGCAGGATTTTCACCACATTTGCAGGGGTACCCGGAGGTGCGCTGAGCCAGCGGCCGACGGCGCCCATGCTGGAGATGAACTTAAGTGCTTGTTTCGCCTTGTCGTCCTGGGCGAGTTCCATCATCAGCGGAACATTGGGCAATTCTTTTTCTTTTTTGTAGCCAACCTGAACGATCGGGATAAGCGTGCCATCCTCGAAGAGATGAGGCTGACGGATTTTCCAGCTCTGCCAAGCGCTCGATTGAGCGTCGGTTTCGCCACGCAGCATCGCTAACGTTTGCGGTGCGGAACCGCCATAGCCGCAAATCAGCTTGAATTTGAAGCCGAGGTAAACCGCCATTGCGCGCCCGTTGACATAGGTCTGAGAACCGCGACCGGAGCAGCCGAGAACGACTTCTTTGTCCTGCAGATCTTTGACGGATTTCACGCCTTTGCGCTTGTGGACGACCATTGTCGGATTAACGTTGGTCACCGAGCCGATTGCGTGGAACTTACGCCCGTCATATTTCATTTTCTTTGGGAACAAGAGCTGTGAAACCGCCATGGCATCCGCGATCCAGCCGAGATAGGTCCCGTCTTTCGGGGCCTTGTTGGCGAGATAATTTGCAGCCTTAACGCCGCCAGCACCGCGCATATTCTGGATGATGATGTTCGGCTTGCCCGGCAGATGCCGTTCCATAGCCTCACCAACCATACGGGCATAAAGCGTATAGGAACCGCCGACACTGAAGCCGACGATGAAGACAATTTCCTTGCCTTTGAAATGTGGCGCTGCTTTCGCCGGCGTACCCGTAAGGGTGATGCCCGCAAGCGCCAGTACCGCTAACGCGGCAGTAATGGGGCGTTTCAACATTTTTTCCTCCCTGTTGAAGAAACCCAGAAAATATTATTGCCCCAAGGCTATGCGATAGCGTAGGGGAGCGCAAGCGCGCGAAACTAGATGTTCTGGTCCAATGCGTCGGACCTGATCGGCGTCTCCGGGCGAATATCCTTTTTCATCCGCTGTTTGGAGATTTCCCCGTTCTTGAGGTAGTGCCCATCGGCGGCTCGTTTGGCGGCTTCGTCCCATTCTTCGCTCCAGTCCCCGAGCGTATAGCCATGCCACGGACTTTCGGGTTTTAGCGGCGGCAATCCCAGCTTTTCCCAAAGGTTCTTAGCGTGCTCCATATATTCCTTTTTCGGCAGCGCCAAAGGCGGCATCGGGCCTTTCATCGTAGCGTCGATTAGCAATGTGGAATCGTCGGGAATCGAGCGGGGTACGCGAGGGCCTTGCCCATGGCTTCGATGCTCGAGGATATGGCAATCGAGGATCGGGTTGCAGCGGTACGACATCGCCCAGAAAACCGCATCGCCATTGTCGGGATCGATATCGTCATTGATGGCGATGATGAACTTGCCCACGTTGCTTTGCAGCGTCGTGCAGCCGTAAAGCGCACGCCAAACTTCGGTCGAAGCGGCGCCGCGCTCCATCTGCACGAAAACCACCTTGCGGAGATTTGTCAGCGGTTCGTGGAGCGACACTTTGATAACCCCCTGAATGCCCAGGCTATCCCGCAGATGCGCAAGATAAAGTGGTTCATAGGCGAGGCGCTTGATGACCGAACTTTCGCTAGGCGTGACCTGGCTGATGATCGACGGAATAACCGCATTCTTGCGGCGGGTTATCGCCGTGACTTGCATTGTCATATTGTAGGCTTCGAGGGCTACATAGCCCGCAGATTCGCCGAAAGGAGCTTCCGGTTCGACATACTCGGTGGAGATTAACCCTTCTATGACCACTTCGGATTCCGCGGGCACGTTGAGGTCGATGGTTTTGGCCTTGGTGACGTTGATCGGCTCGCCGACTAGTCCGCCCGCAACATCTACCTCATCGAAGCCCATTTTAAGCTTCTGCGGCGACATATAATTGAATGCGGGTGGGCAGCCGATAACGATGGCGCACGGCATCGGTTCGCCGCGTTCTTTCCATTTCTTCCAATGCACAAACCCTTCGGCGCCACCGGGGCGTACCACCATGCGAACGGCCATCCGGTCGGAAGCTTTAAGGCCGGCACGATAGGTGCCGGAGTTTTGAATTCCCGTTTCCGGGTCCTTGGTGATGACGTTAGTTGCGGTGAGGTAGGGTGCGGCGTCAAAGCCCGGCGTCGAGATCGGGATTGGCAATCCATCCAACCCCTTTCCCTCACCGATAAGGTCGGCGCCGGTCTCCACCACGTCGTGGCAGGGCGCGTCGTCTACTTCATTCGGTTTGATCGGATTGGCAATGGCGTGATTCCAGGTCTCGCCGATCTTATCGAGGTCGCAGCCGACGCCGATTTTGTAGATTTCCGGATTGGTGGCCAGCGCGCCTATAACGACCGGCAGATCATACTTACGCCCTAGGCTGTCGGTAATATTGGTGAAGAGGAAAGCCTTGCGGTCCGCCTCGTCGATGCCGCCACGGAACTGCCAGCGCACCAGCGGGTGCATTTCCGTGTCCTTATTGATCGGCTCGTCGATCTCGATCAGCAAATCCGCTTTGCGAAGCGCTTCGATGTGATCGTGTAGATCGGGATAGCCTCGTTTGGGTTCTGCCATGGTTTGGGTTCCTTCTATTTAGTCTTCTTCGTCCGGTGCCTGATCGACCGGCGTTTCGGGGTGTAGTCCTTTGCGTTGCCGCTGTTCGGAAATGCGGCCGTTTTCCTGGTAGTCGCCGGCGACGGCCCGCTCGGCGGCGCGCTCCCATTCATCACTCCAGTTGCCGAGTGAATAGCCGTGCCATGGCGCCTGTGGCGACAAGGGGGGTAGGTCCAGGTCCTCCCACAACGCTTTGGCGTTTTCCATGAACTCACGCTTGGGCAACGCGATCGGCGGCATGCCGCCGATCATGGTTGCGTCGATCAGCATGGAGGAAGGTTCGCCGTTGCTTTCGGCCTTCGGGCCGTGGCCACGCACCTGGTAAGGCATGACGTGCGTATCTTCGATCGGGTTGCAGCGATACGACAGCGCCCACAACACCGCGTCCGGGCTTTCCGGATCGATATCGTCGTTAATGGCGACGCAGAATTTTCCAACCTGCGGCATCAGACTGGCGGCCCCATATAGTCCGCGCCAGATTTCTGTCCGTGTCGTACCGCGGTCGAACTGGATGAAAACGAAGGTGCGAAGATTGGTCAGCGGCTCGTGCATGATGACGCGCTGCACACCTTGTACGCCGAGATCGTTTTTCAAATGTTTTGTCCAGAGCGGCTCGTACGCAACACGTTTGATGACCGAGCTTTCGCTGGGTGTCACTTGGCTGATGATCGAGGGCATGACCGCATCCTTGCGATGGGTAATAGCCGTGATCCGCATGATCATATTGTAGTCCTCGAGAGCGATATGTCCGTGGCTTTCGCCGAACGGGCCTTCGGGTTCGAGATACTCGGTATCGATTTCTCCTTCGATCACCAATTCGGCTTCCGCAGGGATGTGCAGATCGACCGAGTGGGCCTGCACTTTTCGGATCGGCGCGCCGACAAGTCCCCCAGCGACGGCGAGTTCATCCAAGTCCACCTGCAATTTCTGCGGGGACATGAAATTGACCGCCGGCGGAACGCCGATCACCAACGCCATTGGCATCGGTTCGCCACGTTTTTGGTATTTCTGCCAATGGAGAAACCCGCCAGCCCCCCCAGGGCGGGCCACCATTCGTACGGCAAGTCGGTTCGACGCTTTCAGGCCGACGCGATAGGTACCCATATTTTGGATACCGCTCTCCGGGTCACGCGTGATGCAATTAGTATTGGTGAAATAGGGCGCGCAATCGAACCCGGGTGTGGAAATCGGTATGGGGAGTGCGTCGACGCCTTTGCCGTCGCCGACAAGGTCATCACCTTCGATGATTACGTCCTGGCACGGCGCGGTATCGACTAAAACCGGGTCGATCGGGTTGGAGATGGCGCGGGTCCAATTGTCACCGATATCTTCGACCGGGCAGCCCATGCCAATAGAATAGATTTCCGCATTCGCGGCGAGTGCGCCGATTACCACGGGCATATCGTAGCTTCGACCCTTGGCATCGGTGATGTTTTTGAACAGAAAGGCCTTTCGGTCCTTTTCCGCGATGCCACCGGTGAACTGCCATCGCACGAGCGGGTGCATCTCGGTATCTTTGTTGACCGGTTTTTCGATCGTGATCAACAACCCCGCCTTTTCAAGCGTCGCGATATGATCGTGCAAGTCCGGATAGCCGCGCTCGGCCATGCAATGCTCTCCCTGGAGTGTCGCCTTGGGGCGATCTCTTGTGACTGGCTAAATTGTCATAGGGTTTGGGGCGATGGCAAGCGGGTGAGGGGTGCAACTCGAGTGCTACAGTATTTACGCTAAGTCTTTGATTCTAAGATTTGCTCATCCCGACCTGCCAACTAAAGCAAACCGCTATTTTGCTTCCTGGTCGACGCCCAATATGGGATCGCCTTCGATCGAGGTCGACGGTTTGCCGTCGATGCCGACCGGCACATCGCCAACCAGCGTGGTCCGCCAAAACTGACGTTCGAAGTCGGATTCCAAAATATCGCGTGGCGCGAGATGGCAGACCGAACGGTTGTCCCAAAAGGCGACGCTGCCGGGTTCCCACTTAAAGCGGACAGTGAACTTGGGTTGGATAATGTGTTCCCATAAAATTTCCAGCAATCCACGGCTTTCCGCAGGCGTCAGGCCGACAATCGATTTGAGGTGCGCCGGCCCCACATAAAGCGCGCGTTCTCCGGTTTCCGGATGCACACGCACCAACGGATGCTCCGAGATCAATGTACGCTTCCGGATCATCTCCTGATAATTTTCCGATTGTTTGATTTGTTCTTGCGGCTGGTTTTTGTAGGTACCGCGCAATCCGTTCACGAACTCTTTCATAGCCGGCGATAGCGCGTCGTAAGCCGCCATCAGGCTGGTGAATTGCGTGTCGCCACCGTAAGGAGGCACGGTGTCACCGCGCAAAATAGTGGCCATCGGCGGATTGATCGCGGCCGTGATGTCCGAATGCCAGCCGGTCCATGGGCGGTGTAGCACTTGCTCGAAGTGTTGGTTGGCGGTGCGGTGTTTGGCGATCGAATAAATCTCCGGATATTCGCCGTCGCTACCATAAACCGCATGGCCTGGCGTTAGTTCCCCAAAATTACGCGAAAAGGCGATGTGTTGAGCGTGAGTCATCGTTTGGTCACGGAAGAAAACGACACGCCATTTCAATAAAGCGCCCCGAATATCGCGTACCTGTTCGTCCGGTAAGGGCTGTGTCAGGTCGACCCCACCGATCTCGGCGCCGATATAAATGGAAAGCGGTGTGACCTCGATTGAATCGAATGAGGTGTCCAAATCGTTTTTCAGTACAGGCGAAGACACTCGGTTGTCCTTTCCTATCGCGCTTTTGGCTTAGCCTAGCGCAGAAAATGCGGCGGAAACAGTGCTTCCGATAGTGGGGGCGTCAACGTTAGCCGAGTGCATCAGACTTCACGATATGTTGTTGTCAGCGTGTAGAAATTTTCACGAGGCTGCCCTTAAACTTAGACGGTTTCCTACCATATTACTTCTGTAGCTGGAGCTTGCTCCCGCCATTTCTCAAACGAGGGAGATTTTATAATGAAGGGATTTTCAGAAGATATCGAGAAATTGACCGAGGAAAACGCCAATTTCAGAAAGGTGCTGTACACCGGTCAAAATCTTCAGCTGGTTTTAATGTCGCTGGAGCCTGGCGAGGAGATCGGTGCAGAAGTTCACGACGACCATGATCAATTTTTCCGCTTCGAGACGGGAACGGGTGAAGTCCTCATCGACGAAGTTACCTACCAGGTAAAAGCGGATTTTGGGGTCGTCGTGCCGGCAGGTGCCAACCACAATGTCGTTAACACCGGTACCGAACCGCTTCGCTTGTATACGATCTACGGACCTCCCGAGCATCCGGAAGGAACCATCCATAAAGACAAGGCGGAAGCGGACGCGCATCACGAGCATTTCGATGGTCGGACGACCGAATAGGCATCGCGTTAACTGAAGAGCTATTAAACCGGGCGATGATTTGTCGTCCGGCCTGCCTATAGCTTTCGATACATCACATAGGCGTCCACATCGCCTTGAGTCGGGTGATGAAACGCATCCGGCAGCGTGCCGACGATGTCGAAGCCGAGCTTTTGCCAAAGCACAACCGCGCCTTCGTTGGTCGAGACCACCGAATTGAACTGCATCGCGCGGTAACCGAGCTTACGGGCCGTTTGCAGGGAATGCTCGCACATTTGCCGAGCAATTCCCTGGCCGCGCGATCGCTCGTCGGTCACGTAGCCACAATTGCAAACATGCTCGCCGCCGCCTGCCTGATTGGTACGTAGGTAATAGGTGCCAAGCACGGTCCCTTCGGTTTCTGCGACAAAACACTGTTTTTCGTCTGCAAGCCAATAGGCGAGGGCTTCTGATCGGGTCATGTCGCGGGGAAGAGCATAGGTTTCGCCGGCGCGGAGCACGGGTTCGAGAATCGACCAAATCGCCGGTTTGTCGGCGGTGGCGGCTGGACGAATAACAATTGATGCGCGGGCGGGTTTCACAGCGCCATTACGCCAAATCCCAAACCGAAGGGCAATGGTCACGCCGGGCGACTAAATTTCCTAAAATTTTGACGCGTCGGCTGTTGGCGAACGTGCTAATGGTAGCGGCCATGAATAGCGAGTTTTTATTGCTCTTCCGCGACGCTTGGTCGGCGATTTACGAATGGATCGATACCGATCTGTTGGCGCCAACCGCCGGTGGACAGTTTTTGGTGATTGGGCTTGCGTTCATCGTGGCGCTTTTTGTCCGGCGGCTGCTGGCGCCGAAAGTGGCTGAAATCCATACCTCGGGTCGCTTGTCCGACTTTACCGAGGGCGCCAAGACACTTGCGATTTCTCTGATACTGCCGGTGAGTTGGTGGTTCGGCATCGTGCTCGCACGCGTCGCTGCCTATCAGCTCCGGTACTCCGAGCATTTGTTCAAGACAGCCGCCAAGCTTCTGACCGCATGGATCATTATCAACATCGTTCTTACGATTGTCCGCGATCGATTTTGGCGGCGGCTCCTCGTCTTCGCGATATGGATTCTGGCTGCTTTGGATATCGTCGGTCTGCTTTCGCCAATAATTGCACTGCTTGATGGTGCCGCAATTAACATTGGCGAAAAGAGCATTTCGATCTGGCTGATTATAAAATTCATCATCGCATTGGTGATACTTTTGCAACTGGTGAGTCTGATCAACGTGTTCATCGAACGCGGTATCAAACGGAGCCGCGATCTCTCGCCGTCGATCCAGCTGTTATTGATCCAAATCACCAAGATCGCACTCTTTGCACTCACGTTGTTGCTGGCGCTGGAATTTATCGGCGTCGATCTGACAGCGCTGGCGGTCTTTACCGGTGCCTTGGGCTTGGGCATTGGGTTCGGATTACAAAAGGTGGTGTCGAATCTGTTTAGCGGCCTGTTGCTGCTCATCGACCGGTCGGTCAAACCGGGGGACGTCATCACGCTTACGGACGGTCATGGGCNGGTCAAAAAAATGGGCGCACGGTTCGTTTCCATTGTTACACCGCAGGGTATCGAGCATCTGATTCCGAACGAGAAATTTATTACCGAGACGATGGAGAATTGGTCCTATAGCGATCAATTCGTGATGCTGCGCATTCCGGTCGGGATTTCCTACAAATCCGATTTGCATAAGGCATTGGACATTATCGAACGGGTGGCTGGTGAGGTCGATCGGGTCGTCGACGAACCGCCACCGAGGGCAAGGCTCGCAGGCTTCGGCGACAGTTCCGTCGATATCAACGCTCTTCTTTGGATTAAAGATCCGGAAAACGGAGTTTACGGCCCGCGGCACCAATTCCTGCTGAAGCTCTGGGATGCATTTCACGAAGAAGGTATCGAAATTCCATATCCTCAACGTGACGTGCATTTGCATACGGTTTCCGACGGCGAAGGGACGTGAACTCCGAACCTCCTCTTTTTAGCGACGGCGCGTTGGAAATTAGGCGCTGTAAATACGGGTTGATGCTCTATAGCACGCGCGATGCATATATCGGCAGGGCCCTTCAACACTATGGCGAATACAGCGAAGACGACATTCGCTTGTTCGACCGCATCGTTAAACCGGGGCACACAATTCTGGATGTTGGCGCGAATATCGGCGCGCACACCGTATATTTTGCAGCCACTGTTGGGGCAGCGGGCAAAGTCTACGCCTTTGAACCATTGGCCGGTAACTTCCAACTTTTATCGGCAAATTTGGCGTTGAACCGCCTGGAAAATTGCTCGACCCGGCAAGTCGCGGTCGGCAGCACGGAGACAATGGTGGAGGTGCCGCGAGCAAGCGTTGTTGCGGAGGGGAACCAGGGTGGATTTTCCTTTCTCGATCCGCAGGATCAAGATTGCGCATTGGAGCCGATCACACAAATCACCATCGATGCATTGGAGTTGTCCGAATGCCATTTGATCAAGGCGGACGTGGAGGGAATGGAGGCTGAAGTCGTTATCGGCGCGTCGGACACTTTAAAGCGTTGCCGACCGATGCTGTATCTCGAAAACAACCGCGAAGATCTGTCCCCCACATTAATCGACGCGTTGCTCACGAGGGACTACAAATGCTTTTGGCATCTGACTAAGTACTTCAATCCAGAAAACTTTTTTGGTGAAGAGGAGAATATTTTCCCGACCATGTTCGAGCAAAATATCCTTGCGGTGCCAAACATGGTAGCTGGCTTGATCGAGGGGCTGGAACCAGTTATTTCGCCGGATGATCGGCCATTGTCTCGGTCTTCGAATAGTAGTGAAAGATAGGGATACGAGGAATATATCGGCGATGATCGAGAAGTATTTACCTCAAGCGATCGCGCTATCGATGATTTCAGCCTATTTGTTGGCTTCGATATGTGCAATCAAACCTATTAATAAAGAAAAATTCAGAAGACAATTTAAAATATTACTGGCAATACTTTTATTAATGATAGTAATACTTTTTATTATTCCAAATAATCCCGATACATTTTATAGAGAATACATGTGTATTGTAATTATATTTATGGCGGGATCGATTTTTCATATAAGTGCGAGGCGATATTTGGAAATTGGTGGTTCCCGGTGGAACTGCTTCGTCCCTTATTTGCACTTTTCCGAATTTATCCGTCTTTGGTGGGAAGACCCTCCAGACGTGAGCAACACACCGTCGGAGTGAAGGAGAGAGTCTGTGGGCAGACAAAATTTTTTGGCGTTGGCGTTGATTGCGAGCAGCGTGTTCATGTCGTTTGACGGCATGGCGGATCGATTCCGGTATCAGAAATCCTTCGCCCTAAAGGTAGGCGAGACGAAAAGTGTGTATGCTGTCCGCCATCGGGATTGCGAGAGCATGCCGAGTTTCGAAAGCCTTGAAGATCGATTGCCGGATACCGACCTCGGGAGCTTTTCCGACGGTGGTGAAACCACCGGTAAGAGCCGTGCATGCGACGGTGTCGTGCCGACACGCGCCATCGCTTTCACAGCGACCAAGAAAGGCGAGGAGACGCTGGACTTCTTCGGTTATAGGATATCGCTGACTGTAGAGTAGGGCGATCTAGTCGCCATTATAGGCGCCGAGATTGATGTCTTTGCTGCGTTCGTCCCCGGCGAATGCGAGTTCGATATGGTTGCCGTCGGGATCGTAGGTATGAACCTGTACGATATCGGTCTCGGGAATGTAGTTCGCCCAGTATCTGCTTTTGCTTTCGCGCAAGGCTTCGATCGTCTTGCCGAGACCATTGCAGCGCATGGCATAGTGTTCAATCCGCGGCTCGCCGCTTGTATCCATTTTTCCGCGCTCCACTAAGTGCAATACCGGCTTTTCCCCCACATAGAGCCAAGCTCCCCCGCGACCGAAGTTGGGGCGCTCGCCATTCTTCATGCCAAGTACGTCTTCGTACCAGTCGACCAAGCCGTCGATATTTTCGCTGTGGATATTGATATGTTCGAGATATTCGATAGCCATGCCTCACCTCCAATTCCCTAAGTAGAGAATCTGGAGCGCTTGGCGTAGTTGTCAATATTGCGTTGCTTAAATTCGTGACAATCGCGAAGGGGCGATGCGCCAAACCAGCCGTCCATTGACGTGCGCTTTGGGCACCCATCCGATCTGATCGGATTCTACGGAGCGTTTGGCGAGGCCTTCCAGCATGACCATTTCGCCTNGTAGTTTTTTGATGCGTTTTACCGCAGATCCAAAATCAGGATGGTCGAACGAGACAATGTCGCCAACCGACAATGGCTTGTGCGCGTGCAAACGCCTGACGACGGCATAGTCGCCGTCCTCAAGCGCTGGTGACATGCTCTGGCCCTGGATACGTAACAGACGCCAGGGGAAAAGTGTCAAAGGACGGGGTAGACCGTCGGCATTTCGGGCGGATAGGGGCACGTCTTGCGGACGGTCTCGATGTCTTTCGTCTTCCAGAAAGCTTCTGCGAACTGGTTCACGAGCTCCACCAAGGCTTCACCGTCGGCGCGAGCGGTACCTTGCTTGCAGGCGCTGGCCTTCATCATGATCTGGTGGACCAAATCGTGGATATCCGGAAAAGCTTCGATCTGTGGGGCCTTGAAGTAATCGCCCCAGGTGATGCGAATCTCCTGCTTAACCTTCTCCGCTTCTTCTTCCTTGCGGACAACGCAACGGGAAATGGTGTTCTGCGCCTCCAAGGATTGCGGATTATCGCCNCCGGCAGTTTCGGCCATAATATCCATTAGGCGAACGACGGAAAGTGCTGCGATCAGAGCCGTGGAAGGATCGTAGATCTTGCAGGGAATATCACAATGGGCACTTGCGGCTGGAATATCCGAGACGGTATCGAGAGCGCGAACCATACGAAAGATCATCTTAGTGGGCTCCATTTTAGAGAAGTTGCGAATGTTGCGGAAACCGGGTGTCAGTCATGTTTAGGTTCGCTAGTGCGAATACCCAACTGTCTGACAGCTCCTACGGCAACGCGAGCGGCGATAAATGCGATTACCAAACTGGCGCTCAAAAATCCCATTGAAAACAAAACGCCGGCTTCTGTGATCATTGGTACATGGGCATGGCTGGCTAACACGGCGACCGAAAGGAAGGACGCGGCAATGAATGTCCGTGCGCCGAAGAGATAGGCGAACAGCCCGCCGATTAATCCCATTACGAAAAATCCTGAGAAATGACTTGGATCGGAAATGACATGCACAAATCCCGACCCGGCGGGGATGGCTTCGTGCGCTTGGAGAGCAGAAACCGGCAGTACGACAAGAAAGGTTGTGACAAAGAATTTTGCAATTGATCGCATTTCGATCCTTCCCGGTGGTCAGAACAGTTTGTGACACTTAGCTCAATTACATATTGCGAATGAGTCGCACTCGCAACCTATTTTTAAACGCGAGCCGCAAGTTTCTTCGAAAACTTAGTGTCTTACGCCATGATTTAGAAAATGAATGAGATGCAATCGCAAATTATTCCCCGAATACAGATAGGTAGCACGAGGTTGCACCGTTGGCCCGGCGTTTAAACCGCATTCCCATTTGGGCGAGTTAGGTCACTTAAATTTATCGACTTCCTGGAACATGGCTCTGAATCTCGTTCGCGACCGGCCGGGGTGCTTGATTTTCTTTGCCGATTCTAAGTTGGAGCGCCAGTCTTTACCCTCCACGATAATAAGGCCGACCATACCAACGGTATAATGAGGGGTGCAGATGTAGCCATAGACTCCTGGCACCTTCAGCGTCACCTCGACGGTTTTGCCNACGGCCGAATTCCATGGCTTTGCGCCTTTCGGGATCATACCCTTAACCGACTGGCTGTTGTGTCCTTTGTCGATAGCCAAAAACCGGACAGTGTCGCCGGGTTTCACCCGGATTACAGGCGGATCGAAGACGTTTCGCACCTGCGGTGTCGCCATGGCTCTATGCAACATCATGACGGTATGAGTTTCGGCGCTTGCGTCCTTAGAGTTCAAAACTGAAATGGCCGCGAGGAGCATGCAAAAAACGGCGCCCAGTCGATATTTAAGTCGCATAGTTTTCCTTCTTTTTGATTCTGGTTCGTTGCTGAGGGAGCCAGAATGAACCGCGATATTTAAATTTGCGTGCCCAGGGGTTGGAAGCCATCGTTTTGAAAAGCGAAGACCGGAAATTTAAGTCCCGTTGTTATGGTTCGCATTTCTTTTCGACTTCAAAAATGAAGGCACATTGTCCAAACGATTTTAATATTGCGATTGATTAGCAGTCGCAATAGGTTTTCTGCGTTCAAACAAAGTGTTTTGGCTCCAACGTGGAACTTGAAAATAGTTTTGGAATGCTACAGAAACGCATTCACAAACTGGGGCTTGGGTAGGATNCGCCGATGCGGGGCGATAGGGCAGTTTACAATACGCTAAGTGCCGACGAGGCCAAACTCATCGTCGTCATACGCGGCTTTCTGGACCGTGGCACCGCTGATGCCTCGGGCCCTGCGGATGATCCGTTGCGCGAACTGATCGAAGTGCCATTGATCCAATTCATTTCATTTTTGTGGCGAGCAGACCCTTACGTCGTAAAACTTAACCAGCGTGACGATCCTGTCGTGACATTGTTCGAATTGCAGGTTCTATATGCGATTTCCGAAGCGCGCGGCGAGAGCGAGGTTACGGTCGACGAATTATTGGCTTGGTGGTTGCCGCAAGATTTGATTGAAACTGGCCGAGCTTCACTTATAACCATTGCTCGCCTGTTAAACGATTTCGGTATGGACCAGCAGTCGAGTGATCGGCTCCGTGAACAAATCCTCGAGACATCGTTCAATAGGGGTAAGTCTAAACGAATTTATGAATTGGACAGTCCTGTATCCGATCCACTAAACACAAAATCAACAATACAAACTTTACACTGAGGGAGATGAAATGGCGCAAGACGTCTTAATCGAGGTCGATAATTTGCATGTCAATTTTCCGACCATCGGGAAACATGTCGAAGCGGTTCGCGGGGTAAGTTTCCAGGTTCGCAAAGGTGAAACGCTTGGCGTTGTCGGTGAATCCGGCTCCGGAAAGTCGGTTAGTGCAATGTCTATGCTGCGGCTGAACGACATGGCCGGTGCCTATGTTCCGGAAGGCGAGATCTATCTGAATAGCGATCGCATCGGCCGCACGGAATTGACCCGTGCCGATTCCGATACCATGAGCGTCGTCAGAGGACGGGAGATCGGAATGATCTTTCAGGAACCCATGACGTGTCTAAACCCGGTTCTCGATATTCGCACTCAGTTGACCGAAGGGTTATTCCAGCATCTGGATATGAGCCCTGAGGAAGCCGAAGAACGGGTACTTTCGCTTTTGAACCGGGTTCGTATTCCTGATCCTGAAAGCAAGCTCAATCAATATCCGCATAACCTCTCGGGCGGCATGCGTCAGCGTGTCATGATTGCGATGGCCTTGGCGTGCAGTCCGGCTCTTTTGATTGCCGACGAGCCCACTACGGCGCTCGACGTGACAATCCAGGCACAAATTCTCGATCTCATCAAAGACATCCAGGATGAATTCGATATGTCGGTGCTGTTCATAACCCATGACATGGCGGTTATTGCTGAGATGGCGGATCGCGTCGTCGTTATGTTTAACGGCAAGATTNTNGAACATGGCGACGTGGAGCAGATTTTTCATGACCCGCAGCATGATTATACGAAAAAGTTAATCGGAGCTGTGCCGCGCATCGGCAGTATGAACGGCAAAACCGAACCCGAAAAATTTCCTAAGGTGGTTGGCTAATAGGCCGATTGCCCAAAGTAGAATTCCTTGGAGGCTCCGATGAGCAATTTGTTGGAAGTTAAAAATCTGGTGACCCGTTTCGATATTACGGACGGGGTGATGAGCACCGCGCGTGCGCGTGTTCATGCGGTCGAAGACGTTTCGTTCGAAATCAAACCTGGCGAGACGCTAGGTCTGGTTGGCGAAAGCGGCTGCGGCAAGACGACAACCGGGCGTACCATTCTCGGGCTCGAACGTGCGACGTCGGGCGATATTATCTTCGATGGCGAATCCGTACTCGAAAAGAAGGGTAAGGAACGGTTCGAATTCTGTCGTGCCGTGCAAATGATCTTTCAGGATCCTTATTCGTCCTTGAATCCCCGGATGTCGATTCTGGAAACGCTAAGCGAACCGATGAAGGTCCACAAACTGCATAAAGGCGAAGCGATCAATAATCGGATCGTGGAGCTGTTGAAGCAGGTAAATTTGAATCCAGAATTTGCCAAACGCTATCCGCATGAATTCAGCGGAGGTCAGCGTCAGCGTATTTCGATTGCACGGGCCCTAGCCTTGGAGCCGCGGCTGATCGTATGCGACGAAGCGGTTTCCGCTCTCGATGTGACGATTAAGGCCCAGGTCATCAATTTGCTGATGGATCTGCAGGCCGAGCTGAATTTGTCCTATCTGTTCATCAGTCACGATATTGCTGTTGTCGAACGGATCAGCCATCGGGTTGCGGTCATGTATCTGGGACGGATCGTGGAAATCGGCCCACGGGCGGCGATTTTTGAAAATCCCACCCATGACTACACCAAAAAGCTTTTGTCGGCGGTTCCGGTCGCGGATCCGCGCCTACGCCGCACAGAACGCACAAAATCCACGGATGAAATTCCAAGCGCGATACGACCGTTGGACTACGCACCACCGAAAATCTCCTACAAAGAAGTCGGGCCGGACCACTTTGTCGCGATCGAAGACGCATAGGCGTTGCATTTTGAAGCGCTGCTAAGCGGAAAGGATTAGCCGTAGAGGTTGGTGCGATTGATAGGTTTGGAAGGCGGTGACGTACTTTTAATAACCGCTAAAACTAGGGAGGTGTGATTATGAATAAGATCATGGATTTCTTGAATCCTTACGAGGATCGACTTCTCGGTGTCCTTCGTATCGCGTCGGGGTTGCTGTTCCTTCAGCATGGAACGACAAAGTATCTCGGCGTTCCCGTGACCAGATTTAGCGACGCATCACCGATGACGATGGGCGGAGCCGCCGGGGTGATCGAACTGGTCGGCGGCATATTGCTCGTCCTTGGGCTTTTTACCCGGCCGGTCGCTTTCATTATGTCCGGCACCATGGCGGTCGCATATTTCTTGGCTCATGCGCCGAAGGCATTCTATCCAATCCTGAATGGCGGCGAACTGGCCGCGCTTTATTGCTTCGTTTTCCTATTCATTGCCGCCGCCGGCAGCGGTGCTTGGAGTTTGGATAAACGCATGGGGCGTGAATAAGCCTTAGACGAGCGCTATTTGCTTCTGATTCCGTTGACTTCGGGGCTTTTTTCCCTATAGTCGCGGCCTTCCGGTAACGTGGGTCCGCTACCGTTGTAGCGGGCCCCGCCGAATCGATCGGCTGACTGGAAATTTGAAAAACACCGGGTAAACCAGGGTGAAATGACATGAGTAAACGCGTCCGCGCGAAATATAAGATCGACCGCCGCCTAGGCGTTAATTTGTGGGGGCGTCCGCGCAGCCCTTGGAACAAACGCGAATACGGACCAGGCGAACACGGCCAGCGGCGCCGTAAACCATCCGATTTCGGGACCCAGCTTCAAGCCAAGCAAAAGCTGAAAGGCTATTACGGCAATATCGGCGAGAAGAAATTCCGCCGCTATTATCTCGAAGCATCGAAGCGGAAGGGCGATACGTCCGAAAATTTGATCGAGCTTTTAGAGCGTCGATTGGATGCAGTTGTCTACCGGGCCAAATTTGTACCGACGGTCTTTTCCGCCCGCCAATTCATCAATCACGGCCATGTAACGGTCAACGGCAAGCGGGTGAATATTCCGTCCTATTCGGTGCGAGACGGTGATGTGATCGAAGTGAAGCCCAAAAGTCGGGAAATTCCGATGGTGCTGGAGGCAATTGAATCCACCGAGCGCGAATTTATCGATTACATCTCGGTGGATGCACGAAAGATGCAAGCGACCTATATCCGCGCGCCTAAATTCGAAGATGTGCCGTATCCGGTTGTGATGGAACCGAATCTCGTGATCGAGTACTACTCGCGCTAGAGACGAATTCGCGAACAAAACAAAAGCCGCGTTGCCTTCGGGCACGCGGCTTTCGTATTTTTGACTCTAAAACTCAGTCTAGGCGTCTGCGGACTCGATACCTTTCTCGGTAATCAGAGACTGCAGTTCGCCACTGTCGTACATCTCTCGGACGATATCGCATCCGCCGATAAACTCGCCCTTCACATAAAGCTGCGGGATTGTCGGCCAGTTACTGAATTCCTTGATACCTTGGCGTACCGAAGGATCTTCAAGTACGTCGACACCCTTGAACTTGATATTGAGCTCGCTCAGCACTTGGACGACGGCGGCAGAAAAACCGCACTGCGGAAAGACGGGGCTGCCCTTCATGAACAGCACGACATCATTATCGCTCACCTCTTGCTGGAGACGTTCGTTGATTGGATTCTCAGACATTTGGTTGTCCTCTTCCGTAAAACCGTTTGCCCCACTCTACCCCGATCAGGCGTTCTCGGGAACTGCTGTCTGCAATGCGAGCGCGTGAAGTTCATTGCCCATGCGGCCGCGTAGCGAGTCATAGACCATTTGATGCTGCTGCACCCGGNTCTTGCCTTTGAACGAAGCCGAACTAACGAAGGCGTGGTAGTGATCGCCATCGCCGCGCAGATCGCTGATCTGCACCTCCGCGTCGGGCATAGCCTCCTTGATCATGCTTTCGATTTCGTCAGCGCTCATCGCCATGACATATCTCCCCTAATCGCCGAGTTCAGCCATGTAGGTAGGTAGCCAACTTTGATGGCACTCGGTCAATTGTGCAAGGGATATGGCGACGGAAGGGCCCGCTGTCAATGCCACGCCGCCTGTGGTGCCAATTTGCGTCGCGGGCACTTGCGCTTTTTCGGCGCTTTCGAGGATGCTCTCGGGGTCGTTCGTGGCGACGATATATCGTGCCTGATCTTCGCCGAAGGCCCAGGCGTGGAAGGGGATATCACCGGAGGGCGGCAGAAGGCCTGCGCCGATGCCGCTCGCCATCGCCNTCTCCGCGACAGCGACGAGCAGTCCTCCGTCGGAGACATCGTGGCAGACCGCGATCCGGCCGGTTTCGATCATATTGCGCACGAAATCCCCATGTTTCCGTTCGATTTCGAGATCCACCGGCGGCGGGGCGCCGTCTTCGCGATCACAAATTTCACGCAAATAAAGCGATTGGCCAAGCCATCCGGTAGTCTCGCCGATCAGGATGATCGCGTCACCCTCGGAGGCAAATCCGAGTCCAGCCCGACGGTCGAGATTTTCGATCAACCCAACCCCTCCGATGACCGGTGTCGGCAAAATCGCTTCGCCATTGGTTTCGTTGTAAAGCGATACGTTGCCGGAGACGACAGGGAAATCGAGCGCGCGTCCGGCTTCTCCGATACCGGTTACGCAGCCGACGAATTGGCCCATGATCGCCGGCCGCTCCGGATTGCCGAAATTCAGATTGTTGGTCAGGGCAAGCGGTTTGGACCCGGTCGCGGTGAGGTTCCGCCAAGCTTCAACCGCGGCCTGGCGTCCGCCGGTTTCAGGGTCGGCCAGGCAATAGCGCGGCGTACAATCCGTGCAAACCGCCAAACCTCTGTTCGAACCATGAATGCGCACCACCGCCGCATCGCCGCCGGGCCCGTCAACCGTATCGGCCATGACCATGTGATCGTATTGCTCCCAGACCCAGCGTTTCGAAGCCTTGTCGGGTGCGGAGATCAGTGTCGTCAGCGCTTCGGCCATATCGTTGGGCGCTGGAATCTCGTCGGCGGCAATTACCGGTGCCGGTGGGCTCGGTTCCCACGGTCGGTCATATTCAGGTGCGTTTTCCACAAGCGGATCGACCGGTATGTCGGCCTGAACGGTGCCATCCATTTTCAGCACCAGATGTCCTGTATCGGTGATTGAGCCGATGACCGCAAAATCGAGTTCCCACTTCTCGAAGATCGCACGCGCCATGTCCGCTGCAGCGGGCTTGATCACCATCAGCATGCGTTCCTGACTTTCCGAAAGCATCAGTTCATAGGCCGTCATCGCTTCTTCCCGGGCCGGAACAAGTTCGAGGTCAAGCTCGACGCCGACCCCGCCTTTCGATGCCATTTCGACCGAGGATGAAGTCAGTCCTGCGGCTCCCATATCCTGTATGGCCACGATCGCATCGGTCGCCATCAACTCCAGACATGCTTCCAGCAGAAGCTTTTCCGTGAACGGGTCGCCGACTTGAACGGTAGGTCGTTTTTCTTCGCTGTCGTCGGAAAACTCCGCCGATGCCATGGTCGCGCCATGGNTACCGTCGCGACCGGTCTTGGAGCCGACATAGACCACTGAATTGCCGACGCCCGCTGCGGCGGAATAAAAAATCTTGTCGGTATCCGCCAGGCCCACGGTCATTGCGTTGACGAGAATGTTGCCGTTATAGGCCGGATGGAAATTAACCTCACCACCGACGGTGGGCACACCGATACAATTTCCATAGCCGCCGATGCCCGCAACGACTCCGCCGACCAGATGTCGGGTCTTGGGATGATCCGGACTTCCGAACCGAAGGGCGTTTAGATTGGCGATCGGGCGGGCGCCCATGGTGAAAACATCTCGAAGAATACCGCCGACGCCGGTTGCAGCACCCTGGTAAGGCTCGATAAAACTCGGGTGATTGTGACTTTCGATTTTGAAGATGGCAGCCTGACCCTCACCAATATCGATCACGCCCGCATTCTCACCGGGCCCTTGGATGACCTGAGGCCCTTCGGTCGGAAGCGTCTTCAACCATTTTTTCGAGCTCTTATAGGAACAATGCTCCGACCACATGACGGAGAAAATTCCGAGTTCGGTAAAACTCGGCTCGCGGCCCATGATTTCAAGCACGGTCGCATATTCATCTTCCGTGAGGCCATGTTCGGCGACCATTTCCTGAGTAATTTTAGGTGCCGCCGACATCACCCGAGCCTTTCCGTCAGGGTTGCGAACATCGTTACGCCATCGGTACCCCCCGTATCGCCATCGGCGGCACGTTCCGGGTGGGGCATCATCCCGAGCACGTTCCGTTGCTCGTTCAATATGCCGGCGATCGCGCGTTGCGATCCGTTGGGATTGTCGCCTTTGTAGCGAAATGCGATCCGGTCCTCGTCTTCGAGCCGGTCGAGTGTTTCATCGTCGGCGAAGTAGTTGCCATCGTGATGGGCAATCGGAATGGTGACCGAGCTACCCTTTTCGTATCCTCCGGTGAAGACACTGTTTTCGGTTTCGACCGAAAGAGGGACGGACCTGCAGACGAATGTAAGCCCTGCATTCCGAAGCAAGGCACCCGGTAGCAATCCCGTTTCGGTCAGCACTTGGAAACCGTTGCAAATTCCAAGGACTGGCGTGCCTTTGTTTGCCGCTTCGACCACATCTCGCATGATCGGCGAATTTCCGGCCATGGCTCCGGCGCGCAGGTAATCGCCGTAGGAAAATCCGCCCGGCACCAAAATTAAGTCGAGCCCGTCGGGGAGCGAGCTGTCGCCATGCCAAACCATTGCCGGTACTTGGCCCGTTGCGTTTTCTAATGCAACGGCTCCGTCGCGATCGCAATTGGAGCCCGGGAAGACGATGACCGCGGATTTCACCCTCAGCCGTCCTCCAAATCGATGTCGTAGCGTTCGATTACCGTATTGGCGAGCAGCTTTTCACACATTTCGGTGATTTGCGTGCGGGCCTTGTCCGCATCGTTCTCGGCGATGTTGAGTTCGATCACTTTGCCCATACGGACATCGTCAATGCCTGCGAAACCTAGGNCGGAAAGAGAATTCTCGATCGCTTTGCCTTGCGGATCGAGGACGCCGTTTTTCAGCATTACCTGGACGCGCGCCTTCATAAGCATTCGCTCCTTACTGTACCGCCTCGGGGGCGGGGATATCGCCGTCGCCGGCTTCGGGCAAGATGCCTAGGCGGCGGGCGACCTCTTGATAAGCTTCCTCGACCGATCCGAGATCGTGACGGAAGCGGTCTTTGTCCAGTTTGTCGTTGGTTTTGACGTCCCAGAGGCGGCAAGAGTCCGGGCTGATTTCGTCGGCAAGGACGGTGCGTACTTCGCCGTTTTCCTCATAGAGCCNCCCGAATTCGAGTTTGAAATCGATAAGCTTGAGGTCGATCCCCATAAAGAGACCCGACATGTAATCGTTAACTCGGAGCGCAAGGGCCATCATATCGTCGATGTCCTGTGGCGTTGCCCAGCCAAACGCGGTGATGTGCTCTTCGGAAATCAACGGGTCACCGAGTTCGTCGGCTTTGTAATAAAATTCCACTATTGAGCGGGGCAGGGGCGTGCCTTCATCCACTTTGAAGCGCTGTGAGAATTGCCCAGCGGCCACGTTTCGAACCACTACTTCAACCGGAATGATTTCAACTTCGCGCACGAGCTGTTCGCGCATGTTGAGGCGGCGAACGAAATGCGTCGGCACGCCTATTTCGGCCAAGCGCAGCATGATGAATTCGGAAATCCGATTGTTTAGGACCCCCTTGCCGGTGATCGTGCCCTTCTTCTCGTTGTTGAAGGCGGTCGCGTCGTCTTTGAAGTATTGCACGATGGTGCCCGGCTCGGGCCCTTGATACAGAATCTTGGCCTTGCCTTCGTAAATCTGGCGGCGGCGGGTCATAACGGATGCTCCGGCTGAACGGCCCATTTATCTGGGCGCATGGGTTTCGAAATTTGATATAGCATCGCCGGGGAACGGGACAAATTAAATCCACACATTGACGTGCAGTGCTTCTCCTCAGGCATGAGTAATTAATTTTAGAGGCGTTAACTGATTTGAGTTAAGGGTTTGTAAAAGAAGGACTAACCCTCATCCTCGGAGACTGTTTAAAACGATGGAAAAACTGCGATTGCAGATTTGTGAACGCGGTGTTGGTGTCGGGGCAGTGTAAAATTCCGCTCCTCGTTGGAACCAATTCACGGGCGATTCGGTCCACGTTCAGGCCTGTTGTTCGGTCAAATCGCTCCAAAGCATGTCTGGTCCCCGACCGGCGGCGCGGCGCCCGAGCTCCTCGGCCCACATGCTGTCCGAGCCGTANTCCGCCCGCCAGCACCAAAGCCGGCGGGTAAAGAAATTGAGCATATGCTCATAGGTAAAGCCGATGGCGGCGTGAACCTGGTGCGACGTTTCCGCCGCGAGCGTAGCGGTTCCACCGGCAATTACCTTGGCGACCGCAATTTCGAAACGGGGGTCGCCACGGTCGGCGGCACGGCAGGCGGTTTCTGCCGCCATGGTCGATTGCGCCACGTGGGCTGCCAGGCTCGCCAATTGATGCTGAACCGCCTGAAATTTGGATATCGTTCGGCCGAAAGCTTCGCGTTCCAGCGCGTAGTCGACCGACATGTCCAATACGCGCTGTGCCGCACCTGATATCTGAGCCGAGCGGAACAACGCACCGTAAAGTTTGATCGTATCGCGCGTCATCTCGTAGCCAAGGGGCTCGCTGACGGAACTCACCGACGCGCCATCGAATTTGATCGTGTCGCGGGGCTCCTGCGCCATGTTGCGGTCGTTGGCGATATCGCCCGTTCCTTGGGGCACGATAGCTGCGCGAAGTGCACCGCCCGCATCCGCGATTGCCACCGTGTGAGGAGCCTGCGCTCCCCAGGGGGTGTGTGACGCGGTGCCCGTAAGTTGCCAGCCTGACCCGTCTTGGGTCAGCCGGAGCATATTTTCATCTCGGCATTCGAGCAGGCTGAGCGGCCCCGATGGAATATCGAGGCCAGCCTCTGCGGTGAGCCAGCCGGCAAGAACAGTTTCGGCGAGGGGGACCGGAGCCGCATGGTAACCGGCCGCATAAATGATCTCATAGGTATCGGAAAAGCTCGCGCCGACACCGCCTTTTGCTTCCGGCACGAGCGGCTGGGTAAGACCGTTTTCTTCCAGCGCATCCCACAATGCTTGCGGCCACTCTCCCGCCTCGGCGCCCTCCAACATTTCGCGCGTGACCAGGTCGCCGAAAAGACGATTGACGGATTCTTTGAGTATTTCAGTAAGTTCACTCATATCGACGGCTCCCCTAGCGCAGTCCCATGCGCTTGGCGATGATGCCTCGCAATACTTCGCGTGTGCCTCCTCGGAGCGAGAAGGAGGGGGCGACCATATTCAGTTTTGCGTATGTCTTTTCCAATTCCGATCCGTTTTCCAATCCGGCTTCAAGGCCGAACAATTCGTGGGCCGTGCGTGGGATCGATTGCTCGAAATTGACGCCGATTTCCTTAATCAACGACCCCTCGAAAGCGGGGTCTTCTCCCGCCTGTTGCATGCTGGCGACCGAGAGCGACATTTGTCTGAGGCTTGCCAGGTTGGCAACCATTTTACCGATTTCGACGGCGGCCCGTTCCCCCGGACTCTGGGAAGCCGAGCGAACCACTTCGTTCATCAGCGCTTGGCTCGACATGTAACGCTCAGGCCCGGCACGCTCGAATGTAAGTTCGGTCAACACTTGGTGCCAGCCATTGTTCTCTTCGCCGATCAGCGCATCTTCGGGGAGCAGCACGTCTTCGAAAAAGACCTGGTTGAAATCATGGCGGCCGGCGAGGTTGATCACCGGACGTATACTAATTCCATCGGTATTTCTGAGGTCAATGAGAAATTGCGAGAGGCCTGAATGTTTTTCGGCCTTGGGGTCGGTACGGAAGAGACCGATCATGTAATGAACCATGTGGGCCCGCGAGGTCCAAATTTTCGATCCATTGAGAAGCCAGCCGCCGTCGACCTTTTCCGCTTTGCTGCGAACCGCGGCCAAATCCGAACCGGTGTCGGGCTCGCTCATGCCGATGCAGAAATAGCATTCGCCTTTGGCGATGCGGGGCAGGATGTCGAGGCATGTTTCCTCCGAAGCAAACCTCATCAATAGGGGACCCGATTGCCGGTCGGCGATATGGTGGAGTGTGATTGGGGCACCGGCGGCGAGAAATTCCTCTTGCACCACATAGCGCTCCAGCATTGTGCGTTCCTGCCCGCCGTATTTTTTTGGCCAAGTCAAACCAATCCAGCCCCGTGCGCCGATCTTTTTGGTGAATTCTTCATCGGCCTCGCTCCAGCTATTAGCGCGGTCCGATGGAGACAAATGCGCCAACTCCTCGGTTAGAAATTCGCGTACCTCGCGGCGGAGCGCGTCAGCCTCCGGCGGCAAATTGCAGGGTTCGTAGTGAATGCGATCCATTTAATCGTGTCCGGTTGGTTTTTATTAGCGGGAGTTATAACGCAACGGGTGCGTAGTCGGTATGGTCCGGTGCACCGGGAGCGAACAGAAAAATATCTTCGGTTTCACCGCCTTGGCGTAGTTCAGGCGAGGCGAGTGCCATCAGGCTCGACGAGACGGTGCCGTAATTGTCACCCCGGTCGATGCACATAGCACTTGTGAGATCGTCAGGGTGACCGAGATCGGGGCATGCCAGCAACTTGTGCCAGCTGTCCCACTCTTTGGTTTCCGGGTCTGGATGTTCCGCCTCCTCGAACAAGGGCAGGTAGTGTTTGATCCGTTCGCTCGCGGTGTCGTTGATGTCGCGGCTGGTCAGCATTGAAAGACCGTCCGGAACCGTATGACGCGATATTTCACCGGTGCGTGCCGTGTTGGCGATCCAAAACGCATTGGTATTGTCGGCGACGACAAGGTTAAAGCTGCGATAGGCCTCCGGATTAAGCTCGGCCATGGCATCGGCCGCTTCCGAGGCTTCGGTGAATTCCAAGGCTTCCAACACCAGTTCTCCGCGGCTGCGTTTGTCAGGCGCAGGACCTAGACTGCCATGGCGATTGAGGATCGCTGCAACGACTCCGTAATCGTTTATGCCAAGCCAACTTCCATCGGCGAGCTGATCGCGCCCCGCTAGTGTTTCCGGTCTGTCCGGCCAATGACGGGCCGGTGGGTCCCAAGGCCGCAATTTGGATTCGTCGCGATTTGCGGCGATCAGAACCGGCCAGTCGTGGCCCGGTCGGCGCAGGATGACAAGGGTACACATCTAGACAATGGTGCCGTCGGTGAAAGGGAGTGGCGTCTTATCATGGAAACCGGCGAAGGGGGAAGGGAATGCTGGAATTGGACAGGAAAGGAGGCTATATCGTGGCCATAATTTGACCGGCGCTCAGCGTCACATCGTTCCGGGGAAATCCATTATGCCATTATCCGACCGCGAAAAGGCCTTTGAGGCCAAGTTCCAAAAGGATCAGGAATTGCAGTTCAAAGTTAACGCCAGGCGCAACAAATTGCTGGGCTTGTGGGCGGCGGAGAAGATGGAAATGTCCGGTGGGGATGCGGAAGCATATGCCAAGGAAGTGGTCGCAGCCGATTTCGACGAACCCGGGGAAGACGACGTCGTACGCAAGGTATTGGCTGATTTGGAGGGTAAAGGTCTCGATGTTTCCGAGCACGTTGTTCGACGGGAAATGGACTCCTTTCAGGAAGAAGCCAAAAGTCAGTTTATTGACGAAGAGGGTTAATTCCGACCGGCTCTAATTCTTCGGTTTCGCTTCACCAACGAAATCTACGAAAACGATTTGCAGAGAGTACGCGCAGGGTGATGCTTCGCCCGCGCCAGTTTCCTTGACGTGTCCGGCGCTGGAGACTATGACACCNGCCTCTTGATCGCGCGCATTTTTGTAGGCGCGCGTTCCGGCGGTGGCTGTAGCTCAGTTGGTTAGAGCGCCTGGTTGTGGCCCAGGAGGTCGGCGGTTCAAATCCGCTCAGCCACCCCATTTTTTCGAATAATCGGACTTTAACTGATCTGGTGGGCGATGAAATTCGCTGCCGCTTCGGCGCAGGTAACCGCTTCGGTGGCTGCTGCGTGATAGCCGTCGCCGGGCACCGTTACGAGTTCGGACCCGGCGATCTTTTCCTGCCAATCCTTGGTGACCTGAATCGACCGGCGCGCATTGTCCGATGCGATGACCAGCGTCGGACAGGCGATCTTCGACAGATCTTCCCGGGCGTCGATCGAAGAAACGAATTTGAAGAAACCGATCTGAGTCGAGCGTGCGGTCTGGGCCATGGTCTCGATCCACCAGTCTTTCATCGTCTGCGGCATGCCTTTAAGTCGTTCGTCCATGGTCATTTCAGCCCAGGCGCGGACGTCTTTCTCCTCAACCACTGCCAACCATTCAGGTTCGGTGGGGCCGACAATGGGAATGCCAATTAGGGATAAGGATTTGACCAGGTGAGGGTGGCGCGTCGCGGTGCGGATGGTAACCGGGCCGGCGATTTTCGCGCCGATCAAGTGCACGCCGCCGGGGGCTTCGGCTTCGATCAGGGTTGCCACGTCATCGGCCAAACGGTCAAGCGACCAGGCGTAGTCTTCGTCCATCGGCGTGGAGTCGCCGTAGCCCCGTTGGTCCATTCGGATCACGCGCCCGAGACGCGCCAGATACGGCACCCAACGCACCCAGACCTTGGTGCATTCGGCAACCCCGTGGACGCAAAGGATTGTTTCTTTGCTGTCGGTGGGTTCCCACGGCCAGGTGAAGTCGTCGATTACGTAGTTGATTTCGGTCTTGGGTTCGACGGTAAGTTTCGGCATCACGTTCTCCGCTTTCGGAGGATTATAGCATGGCCAATGCCGGGTTGAGATTCGGCGACAGTTTGTAAAAGCTTGCACAGGTCATTGCCCGTGGCGCCAACACTCCCGCACATGATCGTTCACGAGCCCGGTCGCCTGCATATAGGCGTAAATAATCGTCGAGCCGACGAAGTTCATGCCGCGTTTCTTGAGGTCCTTGGAGAGCGCGTCGCTTTCCGGAGTTGTGACGGGAACTTCCTTTAGCGTCTCCCAATCGCCTTTAAGGGGAGCACCGCCGACGAAGTTCCAAAGATAAGTGTCGAAGGAGCCGCATTCTGTTTGGATATCCAGAAACACCCGAGCATTGCGCCGGGTCGAGGCGATCTTGAGGCGATTTCGGATGATCGCCGGGTTTTCCCGCGCAGCCTCCAGCTCCCCATCGCTCATGCCGGCAACCCGCTCAATCTCGAACTCGTAGAACTGCGCCCGATATCCGTCCCGTTTCAGCAGCACCGTTTCCCAGCTTAATCCCGCCTGGGCCCCTTCGAGAATCAGCATTTCGAACAGCGCCCGGTCGTCGTGACAGGGCACGCCCCATTCGGTGTCGTGATAGACGGCGTAGATGTCCTGGCCCGGTTTGTTGCCGAAACAGCGGCGCCTGCCGTCCGGGCCCTCGGGGAGGGAGGCGGCGACCGTCATCTGTTGGAAGGTTTCTGTTTGCAGGACTTAAGCGTGAGACCGGGAGGGAGTTTGGTTTTGGCATCACCGCAGGCGGTATCGAGTTGGGCCTGGGTAACGTACGACTTACGCAAGTCCGCTTCCTTGAGACGCGCGCCGGTGAAATTTGCGTCTTTCAATCTTGCGCCACCAAGCTTCGCCCCGCGCAAATTCGCTTTTTCAAGATTGGCGTCATAGAGGAATGCATTCCGCAGGTCGGCGAATTTAAGATTTGCCCGTTTCAGATTAGCGCGTGTGAAAAAAGTTTCGCGGAGATCGCCGATGGAGAGGTTGGCTTTTTCCAAGTTCGCATCCATCAGCAAGCCCCGACGGAGGTCGACACTGGAAAGATCGGCGTTTTTCAGATCTGCGTCTTGCATCTGCGCATGGCCGAATTCTATGGGTAACTTCCAATAAATATTGCTGCTCAGGACGACAATCCTCTCGGGCCCGATTTTTCCGACCTCGATGGCAAATGTCGTCCAGGCGAGCGCAAAGATCGCCAAACAGGTGATGACGGAATTGAACTGCAACCGTTTGAAGCCATCCCACGCACGCTTTTGAGTCGGTATTGGTTCGGGTTCTGCGCGGAGGCTTAGATTTCCCTTCAAGGTGCTCCGTGCAAGGCGATAGGTGTATAGCCCGTACGACATTGCCCCGGTAAGTAAGGCAAACAGCCAGATACTGCCGATCCAGTCGTGCTTCGGCAGATAGCGCCAAGCGAACATAGCGATTGTGAACGGCACCATGCCCCAGGCGGCAATTACAGAAATCCAAAATTGCAAATACGTTTGCGCGAGTGGGCGGTTGGCCAGGCGCGGCACGTGGACACGGACAATGCCCGAAAGCAGCCAAGGGTGGGTGCGCTCGTCGAGTGTTCGGCCATCAGGGAAAATCGCTGGCAGGCTTGCCATACCTTCCCATAGCCGCTGCAAATACAGATTAAGATAAATGTAAAGAGCTAACAAAATTACCGGAGCGGCCCAAAAGAATCCGGCAATAGGAACGCTTGTGTTAATAACCGGTAGTTTTGTTCCGCCGCTTGTTGCGTTGGTGATCAGTGCGATATCGGTCGTAGTCGCAATTGTTAACCAAGAAAAGACGCAGCCGCCGACTACGGAAAGAAATATGTTTCTCGCGTGTTTCGAAAGTTCTTCGACCTGTCCGATACCTTCGAATTCATCGATATGGGAAGGAACCTTGGCGTTGGATAAGTCGGCCCCGCCCAATTGGTGAGATTGCAGTCCAAGCACGGTTTCCAGCTTTGCGTTTTTAAGATTGGCATCCCGCAAAATCGTGTCTTCAAAATCGACTTCGTGTCCCTCATGGTCGAAATTCAGTCCCTGTAAATCGGCGTTTCGAAAATTCGACCGACGAATGTCGATCCCGTCGATTTTTGCCTCGCGTAGCGTGGCGTTTTCTAAATCGGTATCCCAGAAACGCACGCCTGAGAGATCGGTGCCGTAAAGATAAGCGTCGCGAATACTCGTATCCCAAAAATGAGATTCCGCNAGATTAGATTTTAGAAAGTTTGCATTGTGCAATATTGTTTTTTGGAATTCGCAATTGGTTAAATTTGCTGCGCTGAGGTCTGCTTCGCTTAAATTTGCGGACTTTATTCCTCGTCCGTTTAAATTTGCGCTTCGAAAATTGGCCCGCCGTGAATCATCACCGGTTCGAATGTCCTCCAAAAGCCATAGTTCGTGGTCACGGATGATTTGCTCGATTTCGGTTTGGTCCGGGGTCCACGGTTCGTTTTCGGTTTCGTCGGTCATTGCATATCCTGGCAATACTGATGTCGGCACTATACCTCACACTTTTGCATCTTTTCACCGGGGCTTCCTATACCCATATATGACCGAATAGGCGGCCTAATTAGGGAACTACACCATGCGTATCCTGCTTTTTCTCGCCACCAACATCGCGATTATTGCGGTGATCAGCATCACCTTCCGCCTCCTCGGACTGGAGGGGTTGTTGCAGCAGAATGGGGTCGATCTCGATCTGTTTGCGTTGCTGGTCTATTCCGCGGTGATCGGGTTTTCCGGGTCGTTGATTTCTCTCTTGATGTCGAAATGGTCGGTGAAGCGGATGATGGGTGTTCAGGTGATCGAGCAGCCGTCGAACGACACGGAGCGTTGGCTGGTGGAGACGGTCGCCCGCCAGGTCAAACAGGCGGGGATCGGCATGCCCGAGGTGGGGGNCTTCGATCATGAATCGCCGAACGCGTTCGCCACCGGCTGGAATCGGAATTCCGCCCTGATCGCCGTCTCGACCGGGTTGATGCGGCACATGACGGCGGATGAGGTGGAGGCGGTGCTGGCCCATGAAGTGAGCCATGCGGCCAACGGCGACATGGTGACGCTGGCGCTGATACAGGGCGTGGTCAACACGTTCGTCATCTTCCTGTCACGCGTGATCGGCTTTTTGGTCGACCGGCTGGTGTTCAAGGTTCAGCGCGGCCACGGGCCCGCCTTCTGGATCGTTTCGCTGGTGGCGCAACTGGTGCTCGGCGTGCTGGCATCGGTGGTGGTGATGTGGTTCTCCCGCTGGCGGGAATACCGCGCGGACGCGGGCGGGGCCGAACTGGCCGGCCGGGAGAAGATGATCGCGGCGCTCGAACGTCTTCGCGACGGGCCCAAGACCGAGGAACTCCCGGACGAAATGGCGGCCCTTGCTATCGATGGCGGGCGCGTTCAGGCGCTCTTTGCCACTCACCCGCCGCTGGACAAGCGCATTCAAGCGTTGCGTGAGGCCGGTGGAATTAGCACGTCACCTGTGAGCGGCAGCGTTCCGAACGCGGGTGGGCGGGCACGCGTCAGCGGGCCTTGGGACTAAGAGCCTACATCGGTCCAACCCAGACGATCCGTTGTAACGGATGTCGGTACTGTTCTGCTACAAGACTGCGATCAGTTCGTTTGTGGCGTTAGGGGCTTGGGGCCGGTCTCAGGCTCGGGAGTTGGCGCCGGTTCGGCGTCGGCTTTGGGGAGACGCAGTGGAGCGGGTTCCTCGGCGGGCGCCTTCGCCGGAGCATGTGGTGCCTCTTTCGGCGGCGTCTTGGCAGTGGTTTCTTCTTCCTTGACCGGTTTCGCAGGTTCCCTGATGGGCTCCGCGCGGGGCGCTTCGCGTTTCTTCGGATCGACTTTCTCAATCTTACGGGCTGGGAAGGCCTTCGCAATTTCACCATAGACCCGGGCGCGGGCGGCAATGTCGCGGATGCGGCGCGCGGCTCGGAGCGAGAGCCGTTGGCGTCCTTCCTGAGCGGCGGCGACGGCAACCCGTTGTAGAGCCTGATTGCGAGCGTTCAGACTGGCTTCGAGTTGGCCGACGGGTTTTGGCGGGGTTTCGCTGTCGGGCACTCTGGCGGCGGTGTCGAAGGCCTGTAACAACTCCCCGACCTCGATTTGGGCCCGCATCAAGTTGGTCAGGATGTTCGGATATTTCGGATTTTTCCGGTTGAGCCAGGAAATCCGCCAAGCGGCGGCAAGCGCCCGCAGCGCTGCGGTCCTTCGTTCGGATCTGGCCTCCGCAATAGCGATGCCGGTCAGGACTTGGATTTTGGATGGATCGTCCGGTAACCGGTCAAGCTGGGCACGGACGCGCTCGAACAGCGCTTCGTTCATCGATGCGGAACCCACCTTCGATTGCGCCTCGATGACCATGGGAAGTGCTTTTGCCAATTCTTCCGGTGAGGCGCGAAAGCGTGTCGGCGCGAAGGCTTTCGCCAGAAGTTCACTCGCCTTTACGCGGTCTCCGCCGCGGCCGATGCTCAGGGCGACAGGTGCAAAGATTTGGCTTCGCATGCCCACATAGGGGATGTAGTCGACGAGCTTGATCGCCTCATCGAACTTCTTTTGTTTTATGAGCACTCGGCCCATCTCCAAAAGCGCTCGCGCTTGCGGTTCGCGGTCGCGAATAACCCCGGCATTTCGGAAGGCATCGGCCAATCGGCCGACTTTGGATTGTTCCGTGACGATATGGGTGAGGGCGCGGTATTTCGACGGCTTCTCCGTTATCGCCAGTGCTTCCTGGTAGGCGAGCGTGAAAAGCGAGACGCCGGCTTCCATATTGCCTTTTTGGGCTGAGGCCCTTGCTATGGACGCGATGGTTCGGGCCTTGCGTTCGGTATCGACCATCGAACGCACGATGGCTTGCGCAGCGACCCTGTCATTGATCAAGACGAGAGCAGCAGCGAGATCGGCGCGCAATTGATCCCGCCCTTCGAAGCTGGTTTTTTCGAGAATACCTTCCGCATAGGCCAGCGTTGCCCGGGAGCCGGGACGGTCGCCGGCCCCAACCTGAAACTCCGCTATCCGGATCAAGGTGGTTATCGAATCCTTGGTGTCGGGTTTGATCCCCTTTGCAACCTTGAAGGCTGCCCCCAACACTTTTTGGCTATCCTTTTTCAAAGCCGCGACTTTGCCCTGCCGAAGCGTGGTCGCGATACGCAGGAGCAGGCGAACCTGTTCGTACTTGTCGGGTATCAACAGCGTGGTGTCTGTCGCAGCCTGAAAGGCACGGAGATCGAGGTAGCGTTCGGCTATGCGCATGACCGTGGCGCCGCCGTCACGCGCAATCTGGTCGCCACCGGCGAGCTTCAAAGAGCGACCTAGGGTATCTTCAGATGTCTTTAACCGGCCTCGTTTCTTTTGATCGTCGGCGACGTGGAGCAGGGCTCTTGCGCGCCAAAGCGGGTCGGTGATCGCTTTCATTTCGATTGCCGCATCATCCGGCTTGTCGCGGGCCAGAAAGGCGGCAACCAAACCAGACAGTGCCTCGCCTTGGTGGGCGGGATCCTTGAGTCCCAAGGCGGCAATTCGGATCAGCGTCAACGGGTTGCGTTCGACGGCGCGGGTTAGCGGATCGAGGTTCTGTAGCGGATCGCCGGTCTCGGTGGTGGCGTTCGGATCGGTTTCTTGTGCTTGTGGCGCGATGAAAGGTAGGGCGGCAATCATGGCCACCAAACAAAAATTCAGTGCGAGACGGGGGCTAACCGTCTGCGAGTACGCGGCTGAAAATCGTCTCCACATGTTTGGTGTGGTATCCCAAATCGAAAAGCGCCTCGAGTTCGTCATTGGCGAGATATTCCGCGATTTCGGCTTCGCCTTTCAACAAATTCAAAAACGCACCATTGCCTTTCCAGACTTCCATTGCATTGCTCTGCACAAGCCGGTAGGCGTCTTCCCGGCTCATGCCCTTTTGCGTTAGCGCCAATAATACCCGCTGCGAGTTGTGAAGGCCGCCTAGTTTTTCCAAATTCTGACGCATTGCGTCTTCATAAACGACGAGCTTCTCGACGACGCCTGCAAGCCGATGCAGTGCAAAATCGAGTCCGACCGTCGCGTCCGGTGCAATTACCCGCTCAACCGAGCTGTGCGAAATATCCCGTTCGTGCCAGAGCGTGACGTTTTCCAGTGCCGGCGTTACGGCGGACCGTACGAGCCGCGCGAGACCGCAAAGATTTTCGGTCAGCACCGGATTTCTCTTATGGGGCATCGACGAAGAGCCTTTTTGGCCCGGTGCGAAAAATTCTTCCGCTTCGCGGACTTCGGTTCGTTGTAAATGCCTGATCTCGGTTGCGAGCCTTTCGACGGCGGAAGCAATCACGCCGAGGGTCGAAAAGAAGGCCGCATGGCGGTCGCGGGGAATTATCTGGGTCGAGACGGGTTCGGCCTGAAGGCCCAGCTGTTCGGCGACATGGGCTTCCACCGATGGGTCAATATTGGCAAAGGTGCCGACAGGGCCCGAAATCGCACAGGTGGCGATTTCCGCGCGTGCAGCGACCAAGCGTTCGCGGCAGCGGTCGAATTCCGCATAGTGGCCGACAAGCTTGAGGCCGAAGGTGGTCGGCTCCGCATGGATCCCATGGCTGCGGCCCATGCAAGCGGTATGTTTGTGTTCGATTGCGCGGGTCTTGAGCGCGGCCAATACTTTGTCGAGACCTTCAAGAAGCAGGTCCGTGGCTTGGGTCATTTGTACCGACAGACAGGTATCGAGCACGTCCGATGACGTCATGCCCTGATGGACGAAGCGTGCTTCTTCGCCGACTTGCTCCGCGAGTTCGGTCAAAAAGGCGATGACGTCGTGACGGGTTTCCGCTTCGATCTCGTCAATGCGCGCGATGCGTTCGGGCGTATAAACTAGGTCGCCCTTTTTCCAGACAGCCTTCGCAGCTTCTTTCGGGATTACACCGAGCTCGGCTAGCGCGTCGCAAGCGTGGGCTTCGATTTCGTACCAAATGCGAAAACGATTGGCCGGGTCCCAAATCGTGGTCATTTCCGGCCGGCTATAACGTGGAATCATGAGGGACTGCCGTCTCGATGATTGATGGTGATGATGTCCGCCACATAGATAGGGCTTTGCGTGGGGAAGCGCTAGATTCGCGGATTTTACTGTTTAGTATCAATGAAGTAACGCCGTCGCGTAAACACGCACCGAGTTCGATTTCACGACTCAGGATTCTGTGCTGGGCATTCCCCTATTTGAAATCGGGATCGACTTTCCTGACAGGCGTTTCTGGGGTGAGCCCGCTTTGGATGCGTTGCGCGGTCAAAAGGCCGTTCTCCGCATACAGGCCAGCAGCGGCACGTTCGGCCATTGCATCCCAGCTTTCGGCCCAGTCGCCGAGTTCATAACCATGCCACGGACTTTCGGGTCGCAGTGGTGGCAATCCAAGTTCGTCCCAAATCTTGGCTGCATTTTCCATGTATTCTTTTTTGGGCAATGCCAGTGGCGGCATAGCGGATTCCATAGTGGCGTCGATCAGGAGCGTCGAATCCGGCGTCGGGCGCGGGTCTGCATTGGGGCCGTGTCCCGGCGCTCGAAAGGGCAGTACTGCCGAATCTTCGTGTGGTCGCGAACGGTACGCCATTGCCCAGAGGATCGAATCCGGATTGTCAGGGTCGATATCGTCGTTTACCGCAATGACGAACTTCGCACAGTCTGCCCGAAAATTGGCGGCACCATATAGAGCACGCCAGACTTCGGTCCGCGCGGCACCCTGTTCCATAATGACGATGATAAAGCGCAACACCGACGTTAATGGCTCGTGCATCACCAGACCTTTCACGCCTTGAATGCCGAGATTGTCGCGTAGATGAGCGAGAAATCCTGACTGTTGCGCGGTGCGCCGAATGACGGAACTTTCGCTTGGCGTAACCTGACTGATGATCGACGGCAGTACCGGTGATTTCTTGCGCGTGATCGCGGTGACTTCGAAAGCCATATTGAAGGCTTCGAGCGCTACGTATCCGTGGCTTTCTCCGAATGGGCCCTCGGGCTCAAGGTTTTCGGTGTCGATCAATCCCTCGATCACGATCTCTGCTTCCGCGGGGACCATAAGATCGACGGTTTTTGCTTTGACTACGTTTATGGGGCCACCTGCAAGTCCGCCGGCGATGGCGAGTTCGTCCTTGCCGGTCGGAAACTTGGCGGGCGAACAATAATTAACCAGTGGCGGACATCCGACGACAATGGCGCACGGCATCTTCTCGCCGCGAGCCTGATATTTTAGCCAATGCTGATAGCCGTCTGCGCCGCCAATACGTGATGACATGCGGACGCCGAGCCGATGGGAATCCTTAAGTCCGGCCCGATAGGTGCCCATATTCTGCACCCCGTCGTCAGGGTCCTTGGTGATGCAGTTCGTGTTGGTGAAATAGGGAGCGCTGTCGAAACCCGGTGTCGAGATCGGAACCGGAAGTGTATCGAGACCATTGCCATCGCCTAAAAGATCGTCGCCGCTGATGACCACCTCTTGGCAAGGGGCTTTTTTGACGGTGCGCGGCGGGATCGGGTTGGCGACCGCATCCTGCCAAGCTTTGTTAATTTCTTCCAAGGGGCGGTTCATGCCGATGCCGTAAATTTCAGGCGTTGCGGCAAGCGAGCCAATGATGACCGGAATATCGTACGTGTTGCCTTTGGTGTCGGTGATATTCGTGAACAGGAACGCCTTGCGGTCTTTGGCCGGAATGCCGCCGCGAAATTGCCAGCGAACCAGCGGATGCATCTCGGTGTCTTTGTTGACCGGCTCGTCGATGCGCTGCAAAAGTCCAGCCTCTTCGAGGGCCGCGATGTGTTCGGGCAAATCCGCATATTTTCGTTTGGGGTTCGCCATGGGGTTACTTGTACCTGCCGATAAGCCAGCGAACGCCAATGCCGAGAAGCACGCCGAACACAATAAATATGACGATTTCCAAATTACCGAACATGCAATCTATGCCTCGCTCGGTTTGCCAGGCTCAGCTTCAATTTCGCTGACCGGAGTTTCGGGTTTGATGCCCTTTACCAACCGCTGCTGAGATAGCTGGCCATTAATTTTGTAGTCGCCCTCAGTGGCGCGTTTCGCCATTTCGTCCCAATACTCGTTCCAATCGCCGAGCTCATAACCATGCCATGGTGCTTCCGGTTTGAGCGGGGGCAAGCCGAGCCGCTCCCATAGCGCTTTTGCGTTTTCCATGAATTCACGTTTCGGCAATGCCACAGGCGGCATATCCGCTTTGATCGTGGCATCGATCAACATGGTGGCATCGTTGCCGCCGCCTTTGGGTCCGTGCCCGCCGCTCCGATGGGGTAAAACCTTCACGTCGAGGACGGGGTTCGAGCGATAGGTGATAGACCAAAAGATGGCATCGCCGTTCAGCGGGTCGATATCGTCGCTAACGGCGACGACATATTTCCCGCAATCGGCTCGGAAATTCGAAATGCCGTACAGCGCACGCCAGACTTCGGTTGTCGGCGTCCCCCGCGCCATGACTAAAAACGTCACTTTGCGGAGATTGGTCAAAGGTTCGTGCAGCGCGACCCGTTTGATCCCTTGAATGCCCAAATTGTCGCGAAGATGTGCCAGGAACATCGGCTCGTAGGCGACCCTTTTAATGACCGAACTTTCACTTGGCGTCACTTGGCTGATGATCGACGGAATTACCGGCTTTGCCTTATGGCATATGGCGGTGATCTCCATTTGCATGTTGAAGCCTTCGAGAGCGATGTGGCCGTGACTTTCGCCAAACGGGCCTTCGGGCTCGAGAAACTCCGTGTCCACCAGTCCTTCGATCACCAATTCCGATTGTGCCGGTACCAGTAAATCGCTTGTTTGGCATTTGACGACCTGGATCGGTTCGCCCGCCAAGCCACCGGCCACATCGAGTTCGTCTACCGTACGCGGCAGTTTTTGGGGACCCATGAAAGCGACGTGGGGCGGACAGCCGATGACGAAGGCGACCGGCATCTTTTCGCCTCGTTCCTGATATTTGACCCAATGGGCATACCCGCCGGCGCCGCCGGCACGGCTGGACATGCGCACACCGAGGCGATTTGAGGATTTGAGGCCTGCCCGGTAGGTGCCCATATTTTGCACCCCGGTTTCTGGATCCTTGGTGACGCAGTTGGTCGCGGTGAAATAGGGCGCAGCGTCGTATCCCGGCGTCGAAATCGGTATCGGGAGCGCATCAAGGCCTTTGCCCTCTCCGATGAGATCCGCACCTGTGATCACTACCTCATGGCAGGGTGCATCGCTGACTTCGATCGGCTTGATCGGATTGGAAATCGCATGTTCCCAATGGGGTCCAATGCGATCCATCTCAACGTTCATGCCGATGCGGTAGATTTCGGGTGTGGTCGCGAGGGCGCCGACGACAACGGGTAGATCGTAGGTGTGGCCGGGGGTATCGGTGATGGTGGTGAACATCCACGNCTTGCGGTCTTCTTCGGGGATGCCGCCTCGGAACTGCCAGCGCACAAGCGGGTNCATTTCCGTATCTTTATTTATCGCGCGATCGACCGTGCGCAGCAGTCCGGCTTTTTCGAGCTCGGCCAGATGCTCTTGCAAGTCCCTATATCCGCGCTTCGGCAAGGTGAGACGTCCTACTTATTGGATTCCGGAATGCCGTCCCAGGTTACTTCTTCGTTCGGTTCTTCATCGCCGACACCGGGGTTGCCGATATCGAGGGTCCGAACTTCAGTGTTCATCTCCACATCGTTGCGACGATATTCGGCGATAATCTCGCCGGTTTTCCAATAGTCGCTGCGTACGGCGCGGCGCGCCATAATATCGAGCTCTTCATTCCACTCGCCGAGATCGTATCCGTACCAGGGCCGTTCGGGTCTGATTTCAGGAAGGCCCAGTTCGTTCCAGATTTCTGCCGCCTTTTCCATATACTCACGTTTCGGCAGCGCCACCGGCGGCAAGTCCTCTTTCAGCGTGGCGTCGACCAAAACCGCAGAATCCTCGGAATCGATCATGCTGCGCGGGCCATGGCCTTCATGCTTATGCGGCAGCATGTGCGTGTCCCGATGCGGCTTACAGCGGTAGGACATTGCCCAGAAGATCGCATTCGCATCGTCCGGGTCGATATCCTCGTTGATGGCAACGACCCATTTGCCTTCCGCCATGCGGTGCGCTGCGGTCGCGTAGAGCGCGCGCCACACTTCGGTGCTCGCTGCGTGACGATCCATGGTGATGAGGATCAGTTTGTGCAGCGAGGTGAGTGGCTCATGGGTCGATACGCCCACCAACCCTTGAATTCCGACCGCATCGCGGAGATGGCCGAGCAGTTTCGCTTCATAGGCCGGGCGTTTGATGGTGGCGGATTCACTTGGCGTCACCTGACTCACCCATGAGGTGATGACCGCATCCTTCCGACGCGTGATCGCGGTGACGTCCAAGTAGCCGTTATACTCCTGCAAATTGACGTGGCCGTGACTTTCACCGAAAGGTGCTTCCGGTTCGAGCCATTCGGTATTGATGTAGCCTTCGACGACCACTTCCGCTTCCGCCGGGACCATCAGGTCGACCGTCTTGGCCTTGACCATATTGAGCGGTGATCCCGCGAGACCGCCCGAGACGTGATGCTCGTCGAGGCCGTGTGGGAGTTTTTGCACAGACGTGAAGGAGACGATCGGCGGGCAGCCTAGCACCACACAGCAGGGCATCGGCTCGCCGCGTTCCTTCCATTCCAGCCAATGGATATAGCCGCNGGTGTGATGTTCGATTGACGGATTGAACCCGAGACGGTTCGGCGCTTTCAGTTGGGCGCGGTAGTTACCATTGTTGTATGAGCCATCGACCGGACTTTTGGTGATGAAGTGAGAAGACGACATATAGGGTGCGTTATCCCACCCGGGAGTCGAAATGGGCACTGGGATGGAATCCAACCCATTGCCGTTCATTAACTCGTCTCCTTCGAATACGAGGTCATGGCAAGGCGCATCCTTGGAATCCACCACATTGGGCGGGATCGGATTGTTCATCGCCTTGATCCAGGTGGGCCCGATTTCTTCGATTTCGCAACCCATTCCAGTCTTGTAAATGTCACGGCTACCGGCGAGACCGCAGACCAGAACGGGAATGTCGAATTTACGGCCTTTGCTGTCGACGACGTTTGTAAACAGCCATGCCTTACGGTCCTTATCACCGACACCGCCCCTGAATTGCCACCGCACCAGCGGATGCATTTCGGTGTCTTTATTGATCTCGCGATCGACTTCGATCAGGAGCCCGGCCTTGCGCAAGGCTTCAACATGATCGTGCAGGTCAGGATAGTCGCGTTTGGCGCTCATGTGAGCCTCCCCAATTTACTTTTACCCCTGTTTTCAGGGAGCTGAACTCGTACATTATCGCCCACTGTGGTTCAACGGAGAATTTGTCAAAAACCGGTTAATCTATTGATTGACGTGGGAGTTCCGAACCGTCACTCTCCGCCGCGCTTTTATAAATAGCAAAAGAACAGGACATGAAGCCTGCTGCCTTTGATTATACGAGACCCGACACGCTAGAGGCTGTGCTGGCGTCGCTGGCGGAGGTTGGCGATGACGGGCGCATTATCGCGGGCGGTCAGACCTTGGTGCCGTTGATGGCCATGCGGCTCGTCAGGCCTGAATTATTAATTGATATCAATCATGTAGAAGAGCTTTCCGGCATTTCACTTTCGACCGATGCGTTGACAATCAAGGNCTGCACGCGTCAGGCGCTGGCGGAAGCATCCGAAGACGTTGCCAAGGGCCTGCCCTTACTTGCCAAAGCGCTCCGCCATGTCGGCCATACACAAACCCGCAATCGCGGCACCGTCGGCGGTAGCATCGCCAATGCGGATCCGTCCGCGGAAATCCCAATCGTTGCCCGATGCTTAGATGCCGTAATGGTTGCAGTAACTTCCGATGGATCGCGCGAAATTAGTGCTGGTGAATTTTTCTATTCCGCAATGGATACCGCTTTGGCTGACGAGGAATGTCTAACCGAGGTGCAATTTCCGATCTGGCAGGAAGCGAAAGTCGGTAGCGGGTTTCAAGAAGTCAGTATTCGCGATAGCGATTTCGCGCTTGTTGCGGCGGCTGCACAAGTGGCCACAGACGACAACGGTAAATGCACTCAAGCGGCAGTCGCGGTTGGCGGATGCGCCCCGGCGGCAGTCAAGATTGAGGCGGTGGGCGAGGTTTTGATCGGTAGCGACTTGTCCGATAGCACGATCAATGAGGCCAGTGCGCTAGTTGTCGACGCGTTGGACCCGGATTCCGATGTCCATGCGACGGCGGATTACCGCAAACGGGTCGCAGGTCAGATTGTCCGGCGGGTCCTCGACGAAGCCCGTTCGGAGATTGGTGGCTAGGCAATGGGCGAAGCGATCCGCAAAAATATCTCCATTACCGTCAATGGCGAGGCCAGAAATGCGGCAGTGCCCCCGCGCATGACGCTGCTCGATTTCCTTCGCGATGAATTGGATCTCACCGGTACTCATGCCGGGTGTGAGCACGGCGTTTGTGGTGCTTGTTCGGTGATCCATGACAGTGTCCCTGTGAGGTCGTGTTTGATGTACGCGGTCCAGGCTGACGGGCACGAGGTGGTGACGGTGGAAGGCCTTGCCAAGTCAGACGGCACCCTGAGCGTGTTGCAGGATTGCTTTTGGGAGACCCACGCGATGCAGTGCGGTTACTGCACGCCGGGCATGTTGATGGCGGGACATGCCTTGTTACAGGAGAATACAGAGCCCAGCGAAGACGATATCGTCGAGGCGATCGGCGGTAATCTTTGCCGCTGCACCGGCTACCGTCAGATCGTTGAAGCAATTGCACTTGCGGCCGAGCGGCTAAAGGCGGCGGCATGAGTGATTTTCGTTATGTCGCCAAACCCAGGCGCACTAAAGAAGACCGCCGTTTCATCACCGGTCAGGGACGGTTCGTCGCGGACATAAAGCGTCGCGATATGAAGCATATCGCTCTGGTCACGAGCCCGTTCCCTGCGGCGGAGATCAAATCCATCGATGCGTCGGATGCCTTGGCCCTCGACGGCGTGCATTACGTGCTCACCGGTCAAGAGTTGGAGGACGCGACCCAGTCGCTTATGTCCGGCCTAGATTTGCCCGACTATCATCGGTATCCGCTTGCGTCCAAGGTAACGCGCTATGCCGGCGAATGGGTGGCGGCGGTCGTTGCCGACAGCCGGTATATTGCAGAAGACGCGGCCGAGATGGTCTGGGTCGACTATGAACCGCTCGATTTCGTCGTCGATCCCGAAGATGCGATCAAACCGGATGCGCCGGTGGTGCATCCTGAGATCGGTAGTAATGTCTTTTTCCATCGTACTTTCGAATGGGGGCCGGTGGACGACGACTTCGATTCCACCGAACACTCGATTTCCTATAGGGCCCGGTGGAGCCGTAACTCCACGGTTCCGATCGAGACTTTCGGTGTGGTGGCCGAATGGCATTCGGCGGATGAACTGTTGGAAGTTTGGGCGTCAATCCAGATGCCGAAATACCAGGAGCAGATCGGAAACGCGTTAAAAATGCAGGCCAACAATATTCGCGTGCATTACGACGTGGATGTGGGCGGCAGCTACGGCGTAAAGCGTGGCATCAAACATTCGGTGTTGGTCGGTTATCTGGCCATGAAGCTGGGCTTTCCGGTGCGCCTGATCGAAGACCGTCTGGAAAATATGATCGGCGGCGATGCACACGGGCCGGACCGGATATTCGATGTGGAAATGGCGTTCGACAACGACGGCATTGTGAAATCGATGCGCATGCGCGCGCTTGACGATGCGGGCGCCTCGCCAGGCAGGGCGCCGCTGCAGCTCGGCAAGCCGGTTACCGCCATTGTCGGGCCTTACCATATCGAAAGCGTTCGATACGAGGCGATTTCCGTCAGCACTCACAAGACGACCCAGGAGGCTGTGCGCGGCTTCGGCCAATCGCCGACCAATTTTGCGATCGAAAGCGGTATCGACAAGATCGCTCGCTTCCTGGAGATGGATCGCTTCGAACTCCGGCGCAAGAACCTCATTCGGGCCGATGAGTTTCCGTATGAAATTCCCAGCGGTACGTCCTACGACAGCGGTGATTTCCATACGGTGCTCGACAAGGTCGAGAAATTAGCGGGTCTCGATGCGCTGTTGGCGAAACGCGATGCACTGCGGGAGGATGGCAAGCTTGCCGGTGTGGGCATTTCGACCTGCCTTGAGCCCTCGGGAGGCAATGCGGGATTCGAGCCACTCTTCAATCCAAAAAACCCGACCACTACTTGGATGGAGAGCTGTCAGGTCAAAATCGATATGAACGGCACGATTACAGGCATCATGGCGACCACGTCCTCAGGACAAGGTCATGAATCATTGGTCGCGACAGTGGTTGGCGAGGTGTTGCAACGCGATCCGGATACCATACGTGTGGCGCGAACGGATTCGATCTCGAGCCTGCCCAGCAATAGCCCGGTCGGTAGCCGAATGGCGATTATGCTGGGTGGTGCGGCGCAAGGTGCTGCGGAGAAATTGAAGGCCCGCCTGATCGAAATTGCGGCCCATAACCTGCAACTTTCCGCCGACAAGCTCGACTATCGCGATGGCGATGTGGTTGCGCTGGATAACCCGGACAACAAGATCGAATGGCGTGAATTGGTCGAGATCGCGCATCGGCGCTATCACGATATGCCCGATGGCATGGAACCGGGACTGCAGGCCCGCCATGTATGGGAAGTGCCAACCGGCGGCACCATGCCGACGCCTGAGGGCAAGGTGCAGATGTATCCCTGTTATTCCTTCGAGGCTCACATTCCGCTGGTGGAAGTCGATCCGGTGACCGGCCAGGTCACGATTCACGATTATTACATCGGTCATGACTGCGGCACCCAGATCAATCCGCACATCGTCCATGGCATGACCTATGGCGGCATCGCACATGGCATCGGCGCCGCACTCTACGAGAAATTTCAATATAACGAGGACGGGCAGCTTTTGGCGGGNACGTTCATGGATTATCTGTTGCCCTCCGCCCACGAGGTGCCGGACGTGAAAATGGTCGATCACTGCACGCCGTCGCCTTTAACGCCGATGGGTCAAAAAGGTAGCGGTGAAGGTGGATATTTGGGCGCACCGGCTGCTCTTGCGAGCGCGGTAAATGACGCTTTATCGCCTTTGGGAAAGGAAATTCTGACCTTGCCGATGCGGGTACAGGATATCGAGGCAGTATTGAGCGGGGACGCTTAAACCGATACTGTCCGGGCAGAAAAATCAATGCGTGGCAGACAGCGCAATTTAGCTAATTTAGGGGAGGTGGCCTCAGGGCCATTCGGCAAATGCAGGAAGTAGAACTACTACCGATGGCAATGAAGGCCTTGGGCCTGCTGTTTGAATGGGAACGGCTACTATTCCTCTTTGCCGGCGTGATCATGGGGCTGATTTTGGGCGTGATACCCGGTCTCGGCGGCCTCGTCGGCTTGGCGTTGCTTTTGCCCTTCACCTATCACATGGATGCCTATTCCGCGATTGCCCTGATGCTCGGCCTTGGCTCGGTTACGGTGACGTCGGATACCATACCGGCGGTCTTATTCGGGGTACCCGGAACCGTCGGGTCGGCGGCAACGATTCTCGACGGCCACCCAATGGCGAAAANCGGCGAAGCGGGGCGTGCCTTCGGCGCTGCCTTTNCGTCTTCGGTGTTGGGCGGGCTATTCGGCGCTGGTTTGTTGGCGGTCAGTATCCCGATCCTGCAGCCTTTGATGCTGCAAATGGGGACGCCAGAACTATTGGCAATCTGTGTATTCGGCTTATCGCTTGTCGCCGTTTTGAGCGGCGGAACGCCGTTCAAGGGCTTGGCCGGAGTTTGCATCGGTATTCTTGTGGCGACCGCTGGCGAAGACGCGCAAACCGCGACCCATCGCTGGACATTTGATACCCTATATCTTTGGGAAGGCCTGCCCGTCGTGCCCTTCGCGCTCGGACTATTCGCCATACCCGAACTTGCCGACATGATGATCTCGCGGATGAAGATTGCAGGTGAGTCAAAGGTCGAAAAGGGCTGGACCCAGCTGCAGGGTGTGCGGGACGTTTTCAAGAATTGGTGGCTGATGCTCCGCTGCTCCTTTATCGGTTCCGGTCTCGGGAGTATCCCGGGCATCGGTGCGTCGATTATTGACTGGATCGCTTACGGACATGCGGCGCAGACCGTCAAAGACGCCGACAAGACCTTCGGCAAAGGGGACGTCCGAGGCGTCATAGCATCGGAAAGCTCGAACAACGCTAAGGAAGGCGGCGCTTTGGTGCCGACCATCGCGTTCGGCGTGCCGGGCTCCGCCTCGATGGCGCTGTTCCTCGGCGCATTTCTAATTCACGGCATCGTGCCGGGCCCGAAGATGCTCGGCGAACAGCTCGATATCACTTATCTCATGGTGTGGAGCGTGGGCTTGGCCAACGTTTTGGGGGCAGGCATCTGTTTTACCTTCACCGGTGTCCTGGCGATGATTGCGCAAGTGCGGATCACGATCCTCGTGCCCGTGGTGCTGTCGATAACGTTCGTCGGTGCATTCCAAGGCTCGAAGGATTGGGGCGATCTCTATGCGCTGCTGCTCTTCGGTTGCATCGGCTGGACCATGAAGCGCCTTAAATGGCCGCGGCCGCCCGCTATTCTCGGTTTCGTTCTCGGCCACTTGATCGAGAACTATATGTTCATCTCGTACAATCGTTATGGATACGAGTGGATCTTCAAGCCGATCGTCTCGGTAGTATTGATTCTAACGCTCATCAGTATCGCCATACCGGTCTACAAAACGATCCGCAACAAGGGGGCGAACGAAGAAGGCGAGCCCAAGGGTTTCGGCTTCCACAGCAAGAACATCAATGGCGATTTTTGGTTCACTTCGGCGGTCGCGGTGATGTTTGTCTACGTGCTTTGGAAGTCTAACCAGTGGGAAGAACTGGGTGCTTGGTTAGTACCGCAGACAATAGGCTGGGGGGCATTGTTCTTTACCGGTTTCATTTTGGTGAGTTCGATCTTCTTCAATGTCGGGGAGATGAACAGGCCCCGAACCGTACCCGTGAAGTCCGAGAGCCAAGACGCGCATTACGATCTCACGACAGACCTCAGCCACCTCGAGCGGCGAGTTCTATATCGCCGTGTCGCCGGTTATTTCGGTTGGTGTTTCGCCTTTATCGCCATCGCTCATGTCATCGGAATTTTGCCGGGCATGTTCGTACTTGTTCTGGGCCTGATGCGGTTCGAAGGCAGGGAAAGTTGGCGCATAACGCTGATCGTCAGCACTTTGATGTTTGCGTTCGCTTACGGCGTATTTCACATGCTGCTGCGCATTCCTTGGGCACCGGCCCTGATCGCCGATTGGTTCCCGGTGTTGAAAACAATACCGATGCTGAAGCTGTTCGGCTAAAGATCAAAAGTGGATACAGAAAAGGCCGGATCAAACGATCCGGCCTTTCTTGATTTTGTTCGGTCAAACGCCGATTAAGCGATGGCGCGTTCCTCGACGATCTTGTCGTAAACGCTTTCCGCTTCAAGCAGACCCCATTCCACCATCCAATCGTGGATTTGGCCGTATTCTTCGTCCGAATAATACCGCGGCACCTCGAGATAGCGGAAACGCGGGAGGTAGAAATCATCTTCCGTGAGCTTGCAAATCTCCTCGGGCACTTCACGGATCATATATTTGAGATAGGGTTTTACGCCGTCGCCGGAGTTAAGCTTGGCGACCGCCTTGTTGAGGCCCCGATTGACTGCTTCGAAAGTCTCCGGATCAACCGACGGGTCGGCGACTTCGGCGCCATCGTAGAAGGCTTCGGTAATCTGACGATAGCCGAGTTTATTGCAGACGGTAATCCAGGGTTCCATCACCGCAATAGCGTCGACTTTGCCGTCGTCGAGAAACTTCAGGCGTTGCTTGGGGCCGCCGACATGTCCGACGCGGGTATGTTCTTTCCCGAGATAGCCGCCCAGCATACTCAGCGAGATATAGTGCGAGCCCGCATGCATGTTGACCGCGACCAGCTTGTCTTTCAAATCCATGGGAATTTGAAAAGGAGAGTCGGCGCGAACGAAAATCGCCTGGGTCGCGACCGACGAGCGCTTGGAGAGCACGCGCACATCCTTGCAACTGTCCTGCGTACGCCGAATTTGGCCCCATTCGCAGGCGCGATAGAGGGCGAATTCGCCTTTCTCGATACCTTCATGCCAGCCATAAGAGGGAACCTGCGTGTGATCCTCGATCGGAACCTCGGGAACCTCCTTATCGCGATCACGTCCGGAGCCTGCCCGAACCAATTCCACATCAAGGCCTTCTTCTTCGAAGAAGCCTTCTTCCTTCGCCACGTGATAGGGCAGCGAGAAGACTGCGTTGTTCACCTCGATCTTCATTTCTTTGAGTGCCATGGTGCTCTCCTTTCGGAATTTGGCAAATTTCCCAAAGTTTCTATGGTATTTATCATAATACGGCAATTGGATTTTGATGCAGGATTAACAGCGCGGTATGTCCGACGACAGTCACCCTTTTTGGCAGTTTTCGATCGACGTCTATGGGCAAGACGGCGTTCCCGAAGCATGTATTGCGCTTCAGGAAACCTGCGGTATCGACGTGAACATATTGTTGTTTTGCTGTTGGGCCGGGTCGGCGGGACATCCGAGCCTTACGGCGGCAGAGATCACCACTGCGAATGACGCTGTATCGAGCTGGAACAAGGAGATGGTCCAGGGATTGCGCGCGGTGCGCAATCGATTGAAGGAAGGCTTCGACGGATTTGATGCGGAAGGGGCGGAAGCGCTTCGTCAGCGCGTGCTAGGTGTCGAAATCAACGCTGAGCACAAGGAACAATTGCGATTAGCGGAAGTCGTCGAAATCACTGAGAATCCGGACCTTACGCTGGACGAGCGCCTAGAGAATTGCGTTAGCAATTTAGCCAAATATTTTGCCGATGCAGCCGAAGGTGAACCGGCCCTACATGCTGAAATGGCGGCTATACTCGGGAACGTTTTTCCGGACTCTTCTAAAGCTGAAATCGAGGCGGCGATTACGAAGGCGTTCGCTTAAGCGCCTAACCCGCGGCTTGCTCTTTTTCTTTCCAACGGTGGACGATGTCGGTATCGATTCCGAACTGATCGAGCGCGCGCCCGACAGTCTGGTTGACGATATCGTCGATGGTACGGGGCCGGTGATAGAAAGCAGGAACCGGCGGGATGATGACGCAACCATATTGTGCGGCTTTGACCATCAACTCCAAATGGCCCTGATGCAGCGGTGTCTCGCGAACCATCAAGCCCACTTTACGGCCTTCTTTGAGGCAAACATCCGCAGCGCGCGAAATCAGATTATCGCTGAAGCAATTGACCACACCGGCGAGTGTCTTGATCGAGCAGGGGGCGACGATCATGCCTTCGGTTTTGTAAGAGCCCGATGAAATCGATGCGCCGATGTCTTTGAAGCTGTGGACTACATCAGCCAGCGAGCGCACATGTTCCAAAGAGAAATCTGTTTCCGCCGCAATGGTTTGAGCCGCCGACGGCGATAGCACTAAATGGGTTTCGATTTCGGGCACATCGTGCAGCACTTCGAGCATTCGGACACCGTAAATCGGGCCCGACGCACCGGAAATCGCAACGATCATTCGTTTTTGGTCGCTCATTGACCGTCTCTAACCATGCAATGTTGTAGTTAATGGNCAGCCTACATGCAGAACCTTGAGATTCCGAGTAAATTTTTGCGATGAAGGTGAGCGGTGGACCGCTGGTTTAGACTACTTTTCACCGGCAGCTGACGTAATGGGCTACGAATATTCAACGATATGCGCTTCGTGGTAGGGTGGCTGAATGTGACTGGGGGAGCAATTTCTTGTCTGGAAATGTGAAAAACGTCGCGATCGGCGGTTTGGGCGCCATCGGGATGCGAACCGCTGCGGCGGNTGATGTGGGTATAGAAGGGCTTGCGCTGAGCGCGGTTTCAGCCCGCGACATCGGGGCGGCGGAAAAGCGGGTCGCCGGATTTCGAAACCCGCCGCCGGTGTTGCCCTTAAGCGAATTGGCGGGCGTGGCAGATATCGTTGTGGAATGCGCACCGGCCGCTCATTTCGATGACATTGCCGAAACAGCGATCGAAGCGGGTTGCATATTCATTCCTTGCTCCTGCGGTCGGCTGGTCGAGCGCGGTGGTCTGATCGAGCGTGCGAAAGAAACCGGTGCACGCATTATCGTGCCAACCGGGGCGTTGGTCGGGTTCGATGCGGTGCGCGCGGCTGCGGAAGGGGAGATCAACGAAATTCGTATGATCACCCGTAAGCCACCGAAAGGTATTCATGGCGCGCCTTACCTCGAAGAGAACGATATCGATCTGTCCGACGTAAAAGAGCCGATGAAAGTTTTTGAAGGCACGGTACGTGAGGCGGCTGCGGGTTTCCCGGCTAATCTCAACGTTGCTGCGGCGCTTAGCATGGCCGGATTAGGGCCGGATGCGACTATCGTCGAGCTTTGGGCCGATCCCACGAAAACAAGAAACGAGCATCTCATCATTGTCGATTCCGACGCTACGCATTTCGAGATCAGTATCGCTGGAATCCCATCGCCGGATAACCCGGCGACCGGACTGCTCACGCCGTTAAGTGTCATTACGACACTGCGAGGGCTGGTCGCCAGTTTCAAGGTTGGCAGTTAGGTCTAGTAGCGTACCGACAGGAATCTAAGGCCGGCCAATATTCCGGTAATGCCGATAATCGCAAATCCCATCGCATAGCTGCCCGCGGTTTCGACGAATAAGGTGAAAATCGGTGGAATAACGACAAAAGACCCGAATGCATAGATTTGGCTGCCCGCAGTGGCAGCAGCGGCTTTGCCCGGAGGCGCCAGTTTAGAGACTTCGGAAAAGTAAAGCCCGACCCATCCGAGGTTGGCGTTGCCGAGCACGATACCGAGTACACACAGCAGCCAATACGAACCCCCGGCTGGGAAAATCGCCAGAATGAGAAAGCAGAGTCCCGTAATAATGCCGCTATAGCCCAGGATCAGTTTGGTGCGAATGATGCGGTCCGCTAGCACGCCCAGATAGACACGGGCTGCGATACTGGTGCCGTGGGCCAGACCGAAGATCAAACCGGCCCATTGCAATTCGAGGCCGATATCCTGCACTAGGTAAATCACTAAAAACGAAACCACACAGGCCTGGCAGCCGATCAGGGTAAAGGCTGCGATCGAGATGGCGCGGATCGGGCCCTTTTCGCAAACCAGACGGATAGCTTCGCTCACCTCACGGGGGCGAAGGTCGGCTTTAGGGTTACGGTCGTCGTCCGTGCGGGCGCGAAAGGGCTGGGCCAACAGTGCAGCCAGTAGAACCGCGCCGCCAATGATCAACATCGTTGTTTGCCAGCTGGTATTGAGAACCAGCGTCGGTACCAAAAAGCCTGCCAGTGCGCCGCCCACAGGTACGCTTGTCTGTTTTAAGGAGAACAAAAATGGACGCCATTCCTCGGGGCCCTTGCGCATAATCACGTGGGAGCCGGCCGGGTTCATCGGTCCGTGCGCCATGCCGAGAAGCAGGCCACTTAATGCGAAGCTCCAGGCTGTTCCGAAGGTAAAGATCACCATCGCCGCAGCCCCGATGACGAGCGCGATTTGGCAGCTTCGCATGGCGCCAAAGCGTGCGAAGGGGCCGCCGACAAACAACCCAAAACTCAATGCGGAAAGGTAGACGATTGCGGTGTAGATACCGGTGAAACTGACCGGAATATCGTAGCCTCGTGCGACCTCGGTCGGNGCGTTGGAAAAGGTATGCATCGCCATGGTCGTCAGGCCTTGAAAGACAATCAAAGCGAAGACGGGCGCTGCGACGTCGCGGTTCAAAAGTTCGCGCATATGTCGGGGCCTAGGGCCTATTCGCCCTTGTAGACCGGTTTGCGTTTTTCGTTGAAGGCGCGAATGCCTTCCTGACGATCCTCGGTTGGGACCATACGGTTGTAGGCTTCGATCTCGAACGCGTAGCCGTTTTTGACATCGATCTGCGTCGAGACATTGAGTGCTTTCTTGGCTTGCTTGATCGAGATCGGAGCGTTTCCTGCAATCCGTTCCGCGGTGGCCAGCGCCTCATCCATCAATTCAGAGTCTTCGCACACCTTATTGAAAATACCCCATTCCTTACCCTCTTCTGCCGAGCAAGGCAGTCCTGTCAGCAGAAATTCCTTGGCCCGGCGAATGCCGACAGCACGCGGTAGAAATTGTGTTCCTCCGGCACCGGGCATGATGCCGAGTGTGACTTCCGTAAGAGCAAGGCGGGCGGACTTGGCGGCATACGCAAAATCGGCGGCAAGTACGAATTCACAGCCGCCGCCATAGGCGGCTCCGTTGCAGGCGGCGATGATTGGCGGCGGAACATCCAGCATTGTCAGCACGGCCTGTTCGAAAATGGCGTGTTGGCGCTGCCATTGTTCGTCGGTCATGCCGTTGCGTTCCTTTAAATCGCCGCCGGCGCAAAAGGCTTTTTCGCCGGCTCCGGTCAGGACGATACAGCGTACGTCTCCGTGATCGACATAGAGATCGCGCCATAGGTCACGAAGGTCGAGCCCCATTTGCGTGTTTAAAGCGTTTGCGGAGTTGGGCCGGTTAAGGGTGACGACCAACACGTGATCGCCGTGCCGTTCCAGTTTCAGAGTTTCGTAATCGGTGCGCATTTAATCCAATTCTCCGAAAATTTCGTCGTTGTGCTGTCCGATTTCGGGTGCGCGGTCGCGGAAGGGCGGGCGGGTGCCGTCGAAGGAAATCGGTGTGCCGGTAATCTTCACGGAACCGTCCGGCGATTCCTGGATGATCTCCAGCGCTTTGGTTTGCGGGTGTTCGTCCATTTCACCGGTGTTTTGGATCGGTGCATTCGGAACGCCGACATCGTCCAGTGCTTTCTGCCAATGGGAGCGCGGCTCGGTTTTCAACGTCTCGGTGATTTTATCGTTGATCGCGTCGCGGTTCTGGACCCGGTCCGGATTGGTTTTGAAGCGCTCGTCTTCGGGCCATTCGGGGTGACCAAGTGCAGCGGAAATTTTCTCGAACAAGCTGTTGTTCGCACCCGCTATCACCAGGAATCCGTCGCTGCACTCATACGCCTGATAGGGCACGATGCTTCGCATTCCGGACCCGAAACGGCTCGGCATTGAGCCGCCCGCATGGTAGGCGGCGGTATGGCTGGTCATCCAGGCAATCGAGGTTTCGTAGAGCGAAAGGTCGACAACACCGCCCTTGCCGGTAATTTCTCGCTCGCGAAGGGCAGCGGTAATACCGATTACCGACCACATGCCGGTCCCCATATCGATTATCGAGGTGCCGACACGCACTGGCGGTCGTCCTTCTTCGCCGGTCACGCTCATTAGGCCGCCGAAGGCCTGCATCAACGGGTCATAGCCTGGCCGATCGCTATAGGGGCCGGTGCTCCCGAAGGCACCAAAATTGGCGTAGATTAATTCAGGTTTTTCCGCCGTTAGCTCGTCCGGTCCGAGACCCATTTCGTTGGCTTTGCCGGGACGCATGTTTTGGATCACCACGTCGCCGGTTTTGAGGATCAATTTGCGCAAGCGGGCAAGTTCCGCGTCGTCGCGAAGGTTTACCGTTATCGATTTCTTGTCTCGATTGAGCGCATGGAACATGGCGCCGGTTCCATGCCAAAACGGTGGGCCCCAGTGCCGGGCATCGTCACCGTCGCCGGGTTTTTCGACCTTGATGACCTCTGCTCCGAGTTGCGCCAGTACCCACGCACCATAAGGCGCGGCAACGCTGGCCCCGAGTTCGAACACTCGTATGCCGTCGAGCGGCGTACACGATGTCACGCGAAATCCTCCCTTTTAAACCTGTTGGAAGCCGTTCCGGCATTTTGTGGAATACGACTTAGCGAGAAGCGCGGGGCCTCGTCAACCGAGCAGCTTTGTGATGCCGCGCACAGTGGCAATCGCGTCAATATGCTTTATCCTGTATCGAGAATAGCTTAATCCGAGTTTGAGGGATTTCCGAGATGGCGGAAGAAACAAGCGGACTCGACGCAGCGGTCGAGAAGTTTCGTGCCGGCGACCTGGGCAGTGCCGAACGGCTTTGCCGGGAATTGTTGGAACAAGACGAGAAAAACAGCGAAGCTTGTCATTTGCTGAGCGTCATCGCGCATCGGGTCGGAGATAATGTTGCCGGACTCAGTTTTGCCGAACGTGCGTCCGCAGCCCAGCCCGAGAATCCCGTTTATCTCAACACCCAAGGTTATCTGCTGCGACTGCTTGGCCGTTACGGAGAATCGATCCAACGGCTTAAAGAGGCGATCCAACGCCAGCCCGACTATGCCGACGCCTACAATAACTTGGGGATTGCTCTTTCGGACGGAAACGATCTGGGCGGTGCGGAACAGGCTTATCGTAAGGCGCTCGAATGCCGTCCGGAATTCCCCGAAGTCCTGAACAATCTTGGGAATGTTCTGTACCGAGCCGGCCGACGCGATGAGGCGATGACCACCTATAGCGAGGCGATCAAGGTCAAGCCCGATTACGCCGAGGCGTATTGCAATCTCGGTGACGGTTTCGCCAATCAAAATAAACACAAGGAAGCGGCAGAAAACTTCCAAAAGGCGGTTGAGATCGCGCCGGGCTGGGCGGATGCCTGGTACAAATTCGGCAACAGTCTTTTCCGGCTCGAGCAACTAGACCAAACTCTGCAGGCCTACCAACGCTGCCTCGATATCAATCCTGCGCATACGCGCTGTTTGACCAATATTGGCGCTACTTACGAAAAAATGTCCCGCTACGACGAAGCGGCGGTCATGATCCGTCAGGCGCTTATCCATTCGCCTGAAGACCTGACTGCGCTTAAGAATTTGGGTCATGTGCTGCTCAAGCTCGGCCAGCCCGCCGAGGCGATGCAGCTATTGATGAAGGCGGTGCAAATCGCCCCCGCCGCGACCGCGCTTTAAACCAGATTTTAGCTCTCGCGGGGCCAAGGCCGTGGTGAAATCGACGAAACCCGTCACCCCGAAGCCACCTCGAGCGGTCGCCACCGCACCCGTTAAAAAGACTCCATTGCAGGCAAGTCCCGCAGTGGCCCGAGCCGAAACTCAAAACCGCCCGATAACTGCCAATATACGGATTCCATCTAGACCAAAAATGCAAGAGTCCGAAAATAAAGGCGGTGTAGGGCGTGGCCGGCCCGGTTGGCCAATAGCTGTCCATCTCGCGTCCTACAGCAACCGTGCCAATGCGGAACGCGGCTGGCGTCAACTGGTGAGCCGCTATCCTGACCTTTTGGGCTTGTTGAAGCCGGATTTCCAAAAAGTAAATGTCGATGGGCGTGGAATTTTCTATCGCCTACGGGCTCAGCCGTTGCCAAGCCGCGATGCCGCCTCCGCGCTTTGTCGCACATTAAAGGCTCGGGGGACCTACTGCCGGGTCAGCGGATTTTGATCCGAAGCCTTTAAGGCGAATTGCAGCAGATATGTCTGCTGAAATATCGAAAAATTATCATCTGACATCACGTAGACCAGCGTTTCGCCGTTGCTGCCTCGGCGTGCGGCGATAGCCTCAAAGTTGTCAGTCACAGCAGGGTGCTGGAAGAGCGCGACCCGACGTCCGGTTATAACGCTATCAGGTCGAAGATTAGCCGGATTAAGCAGCGCAATCCGCCAGGAATAGTGAGCAAATCTAAATCGCCTTTCCGTTAACATGAGGCGACAATCGGGCAGCACGGTTACGCCAGTCGGATGGTAACCCTTCCGAGGTCGATATCCAAATGCGGTCCAGCGTTTCTCTGTTCCAAGCCATCCTATCCGTGCACCGCCTTCAAATTCGCCTTTTTCGGTGAGGATAAACAGTCGCCCATCGCATAACTTGGCTAAAGATTCCGGTCCTCCAAGGCGTGGTGCGGTCTTCAGTCCAGGTGGACCTTTGTAGAGTTTCGGAAATCCTGCAATGCCGTGGTTCGTAAATTTATAGGCAAGCAATCGGTTTATGCGTTCGAAGCCAACAAGCAGTGTTTTGTGATCAAGAAAATCTGATGATTCAGCGTCGACAGTGAAATCTTTGCGTTGTTCGTTGGCGAGCATGGATAGCAGCCCGATATGTTCGAGGCTCACATTCCGCAAAATGCCTCGTGAATGCTCGAGCGAAAATCGCATCCAAGTCCCGCGATCGCCAATCGCCCAGAGAGATTTTCCGTCAGCCGTGATTTGTATCGAAGAAATGCCCCCGAAACGTGGGTCTTTGCTCGACAGGATAAAGCCCGCGCGCCATTCGAGCGGACCGCTCGCGTTCGTTGTCGCGGTAGCTTCTTCTTCGCTGAGTGCGGTTACCTCGAGGGGCAGGGCCAATGCCATGGACATCGGCAGGCAAAGACCGGCCAAAATCCATTGGATGACCGCGCGGATGAACAAATGTCTCGGAACGGTTAGCGTGGTGGACGGATGACGCCAGGATTGGGATCGATTTGCACCGGTACGCTAATCGACCCCTGTTTCGAAAATGAGCCGCTGGCTAAGAAGCCGCTGCCGCCGATCAAAAGACCGATGGTGATGCCCACCAACATAACCACCACTGTAATGACCGATGTCGTTAAGCGGCGGTGAGCTGCAAGCGAAGTTACGCTGCCCATAATGCGATCGAGTTTGCCTTCGCTTCGACTGGCACTGGTGCTGAGATCAGATTGTAGACGAATAAGTGCTGCGGAAAGGTCGGCGCGCAGGGCGCTGTGTGCTTGCTGCATAGACTTGGATTCCGCGGCCACAATACGTAACGCGGCTCGCACCTGCGCCTCCACGGAAGACAGATGAGCCCTTAATTCATCGCGGGAAAGATCCGTCATCGAATTTGCCTGCGCGGCTCCTTAAGTCCAATACAAGGCAGACTACTTCCCATAGTCAGCCTCCATTATATAACAAGCCTAGTTTCATTTTATATATCTTAGACCATAACTTGAGTTTTATTCCAAGAAAATAATTTTTACTGTTTTTGTTAAATATTTTGAAAAGAAAAGAAGATTGGGCATTAGTCGAATTCGAAATCTCATCGTTATTCGTTTCGATTTGAGCAAGGTGCGTTTCCGTTGACGGATTAATTTCATGCGGATCAAATAGGTTAACGCGCCAATTGTGGCGAGATTCGAGAGATTTGCAGCTATTTTCACCTGAAAGCGGCATGGGATGCGGACGTTGACGACATTTTTCCTCTGGATTGCCGCGTTTTACTTGGGCTTTGGCGTTTTGATGTTCGTTTTCCAACGAGGTCTCATGTATCACACCGATCAATCGGTGCCTCAGCCGTCGGCTTATGCGCTGATCGACGTCGAAGCAGTGCGAGTTCCCACTGAGGATGGTTTAGAGCTTTTTGCCTGGTGGCGGCAACCGAAGACGCCGGATTCTCCGGTAATCGCCTATTTCCACGGTAATGCGGGGCATATCGGCTATAGAGCGGACAAGATTACGCCCTATCTAAAGCGTGGTTACGGTGTTTTACTTGTAACCTACCGATACAACGCCAAAACCGGCGGTTCACCCAGCCAGGAAGGGCTCTATCGCGACGGCCGGGCAGCATTGGAGTTTTTGAGGGCTCGTAAAATTCCGAGAGAACGGATCGCCCTTTATGGCGAATCACTTGGTACGGCTGTGGCCATCGCAACCGCCCGGGCCGGTGGACGTAAAGAAGCTGCCTGTCTTTTGCTCGAAGCCGCTTTCGACAGTATGTCCGCGGTGGCGCAGCACCATTATCCATATTTGCCCGCCCGGTGGCTCATCCGGGACCGCTACGATTCCGCCAGCAGCATTTCCCAACTCCAAATTCCAATTTTAATGATTCATGGGCGCCGGGATCGAATCGTACCGCTAAAGTTTGCTGAAGCGCTCGCCGCCGCCGCGCCGGAAAAGCCCCAATTACTTGTCGTCGATGGGGCAGGCCACAATAACCTTTACGACTACGGAGTTGCTAATCGCGTGATCGCCTATATCGAGCAAAAATGCCGAGGCTAGGCGTTGGCTTTTTCGAGTGCCTCGGGCGTATCGATATCTAGCAATATCGAATCGTTTTCCATCTCGACTTCGCAAATCAACTCCGGATAGGCACCGAGCAATCCGCGGGCGCCGACATCGCCGGAAATATCGTTGATTTCGGAGAAGAACCGGCGTCCCAAGAGGACCGGGTTGCCGCGTTTTCCTTGCCAGGTGGGAACGCAGATCTCGCGCTGCTCCGTAGGACTAAATGCGGCGACCAGTTTGTCGATAACATGCTCACTTACCCTTGGCATGTCGCCGAGACAAACGACCACGCCATCGATATCGGTCGGCATGGCTGCAAGCCCGCGCTGCAGAGAGCCACTAATACCATCTGCGTAGGCCGGATTGTGGACCAAGGTTAGGTCGAAATCCTTGAGCGCTTCAGCGACCTTTTCGGATTCGTGGCCGGTGACCGTGATGACAGGTGCCGCTTGCGATGCGGTGACGATAGCGGCCGCCCGGCGCACCATCGGCTCGCCATCTACTTCGGCCAGCAGTTTGTTAACGCTTCCCATACGCCGCGATTGGCCAGCGGCGAGGATCAATCCCGCAATTCTAGGTGCGCTGGGGAGCGTCTCTTTCGCGGCGCTTCGGGGCGAGGGGCGGTCCGCAATTTCTTTCAGCAACCCTCCGACGCCAAGCGCCATAATGTCTTCCGACGTCACCGGCAAATCGGCAGCAAGTCGACGCAATACCAAATCTATCCCATTAAATTTTGGCGAGCGGGCGCAACCGGGCAGGCCGATCACTGCCATCCCGTCAAAATTTCCAACCAGCAGCAAGTTGCCCGGATCCACCGGCATACCGCAATGGACGACCTCTCCGCCGGCTTCGACAATTCCAGCAGGAATCACGTCACGGCGGTCGGTAATTGCCGACGCGCCTGCGATCAAAAAGATATCCGCGCCTTCCTTGGCCGCTTTCTTAACCGCGACAGCGACGTCACTTTCCGTATGTGCGAGACGTTCGTCATAGAGCAGTGTTGAACCCAATCCTTGTACGCGAGTTTGGGTAATCTCTGCGGTCTTGGCGAGCACGCTTTCTTTTATTGTGCCGAGCGTAGTCTGGGCCAGAGCGATTTTTTTTGCCCTAAACGTAACAAGAGAGATATCGGCGTTAGCCTTCTTTGCCGCATTTATGCATTTGTCGATGATTTTGCCCGGTACCGCGTATGGGATGATCTTGATCGTTGCAACGATTTGATTTTCGGACGCGCGTTCGAATGGGGGTGCTGTCGCCACTGTCACCGCTTCGTCGACCAGATTGACCTTCTCGATCGCGTGCGCGTCAAACGTAACTAATCCGTCAGCATTGGCGATCAAATTCACTCGGCCTGTAAAGGCTTCAGCCGCCGAAATTCCCGCGCCGGTCAGGGCTTCCGCGATGCGGCTCGCAGCCTTGTCTTCGCTGATGTCACCGTCTTCCATACAGGCCGCAACCACCGAGTCGATGCCGGCTTCGGCCAAGGCATCAATGTCGGATTCGGTGAGGACACGGCCTTTTTTTAAAGATAGACCGCTTTGGCGGAGGCTGTGAGCGAGAATGGCGCCGGCGGCTTCTGAAATGGCGATCGCGCCGAATTTCATGCCGCCTTGTCCTGGCGTGGGCGATGCAACACTTCGGTGACCTGGCCGAGGATAGAAATGGCGATTTCTGCGGGCGAAACCGCGCCAATATTGAGACCAACGGGTCCATGGATTCGATCAAGTTCCGTATCCCCGAACCCCTCGGCCCGCAACCGCTCGAGACGAGATGCATGGGTACGTCGGCTGCCGAGAGAGCCGATATAAAAGGCTTCGGAGTTGAGTGCTGCAACTAAGGCCGGATCGTCGATCTTGGGGTCGTGGGTAAGCGTGACGATTGCGGTGCGCCGGTCGGGAGTCAACTTGGGCATGGCGTCGTCCGGCCATTCGGTAATCAAAGTCACTCCTGGAAATCTTTCGTTGGTGGCAAACGCGCCGCGAGGATCGATGACGGTGACATCGTAGCCGGACAGCGCCGCCATCGGCGCGAGCGATTGGGCGATATGCACCGCGCCCACTAGGATCATGCGTTTCGGAGGATTGAAGATATGAATGAAAGTGCGATCTTCGCCTTCGCCGATCATCCGACTGCGGTCGGCAGCGAAGGCTGCGGCAAGTTCGACTTTGAGAGAGGCGTCCAATTCCGGGCCGGAGACGACATCGCCGTCGACGACCAGTGTTTGTGATCCTCCGGATATAGGCGTAACCAGCGCGGCCTGTTGTTTTGCGGATCGTGCTTGATTGAGTGATTTGAGGTCAGATGCCTTCATGCCAGGCGCTCCACAAAGACCTCGACCGTTCCACCGCAGGCGAGGCCGACCTCCCAAGCCATTTCGTTGCTGACACTAAATTCCAGGAGTTGCGGCTTGCCGTCGTCCATTACTTTCATGGCGGTTTCAATTACCGCGCCTTCGATACATCCGCCGGAGACCGAGCCGATGAAGGCCTGTTCGTCGGTAACCGCCAATTGACTGCCGACCGGTCGCGGGGAAGAGCCCCATGTGTTGACCACGGTCGCAAGGGCAACCTGACGGCCGCTCCCGAGCCATTCGGCTGCTTGATTCAAAATATCGCTTTCCTGATTAAGGTCCGATTCAATCATGCCGCACGCTCCCGCCATGCTGCCATTTCCGCCACTTGCCGCGGGCCTTCACGGCTCAAAATTTCGGCGAGTTGGCTCAGGCTTCTGAGATTATGGACGGTCCGGAAATCGTCCACGAAAGGTAGTATGGCCCTGATACCTTGGGATTTAGGCTCGAACGCATCATATCTCAAGAGCGGGTTTAACCAAATTAGCCGCCGGCATGATTTGTGGAGCCGTTCAATTTCCACGGCAAGTCCGCTCCCCGCATCCCGATCAAGGCCATCGGAAATCAACAAAACCACGGCATTTTGTCCCAATACGCGTCGGGACCAATCGCGGTTGAAATCGCCGAGGCAATGGCCGATCCGTGTGCCGCCCGACCAATCGTCAATCGATGCGGCTACGGCCTCAAGAGCGATGTCCACGTCCCGTTGGCGCAAACATCGGGTCACATTGGTGAGTCTGGTGCCGAATAGAAAGCTATGGACACGGTCACGGTCGTTTGAGACCGCGTGCAGGAAATGCAGGAGCATTCGTGAATAGCGTTCCATGGAGCCCGATATGTCGCAAAGCACCACGAGCGGGGGTGGCCGCCGGCGGCGCGATTTTTTCTTCAGTGGAATGAAGTCACCGCCAAACTTGAGTGAAGATTTCAGCATCGCGCGAATATCGCTGCGAGTACCCAGCGGATTTGGGCGGAACCGGCGGGTAGGAATTTCTTTAATTGGCAGAGTGAGCCGACGCATCATGGACTTTGCCGCGTCCATTTCCTCGTTGGTCATTTTCTCGAAATCGAGTTCCGAAAAAATTTCGTCTCGGCTCCAGGTCATTACCGCGTCGAATTGTTGTTCCGGCTCGGCGGCCTCGCTGGATTGATTCTCCTGTTGTGCTTCGGCCAACGCTTCGGCAAGTCGTGGCGACATTTCTTGCGCTTCGTCTCCGTCGTCCGCTATTTGGCTCGGCAGAACCAGCGACATCATTCGTTCAAGCAGTTTCGGATTACGCCAAAAAACATGGAACGCTTGATCGAAAAGTTCTCGTTGATCGCGACGATTGACGAACACCGCGTGCAGCGTCCAATAAAAGTCTGAGCGGTCGGAAAGTCCTACTTGTGCGACCGCGGTTGCCGCATCTAGCACCTTGCCGGGGCCGACCGGAATACCGGCTGAGCGAAGCAATCGGGCAAAATGCATGATGTTTTCGGTCAACCGGCCTTGTTGATCGGGATCAGAGGGTCTGTCGTCTGTGTTTGCGGGAGTAGGGGACATCACTCGGCTGCCCCGGAGACGGCGAGTTCCGCCCGCACATCTTCGAGAATTTTTCCTGCTTCGGAACCCCGAATGCGTTCGATGTCGTCCTGATATTTGAGCAGAGCGCCAACTGTATCGTCTATCACTTCGGCATCCAGCGACATGCAATCGAGTTGGGTTAGCGCATGCGCCCAATCGATTGTTTCGGCGACGCCCGGGGCTTTGAAGAGGTCACGCTCGCGGAGCTTTTGGACGAAAGAAACAATTTCGGCTGACAGTGCGTTCGACGCTTCGGGTGCCTTTACCGACAAAATCGCCAACTCGCGCGCGGCATCCGGATAGTCGACCCAAAAATAAAAACAACGTCGTTTCAACGCGTCGTGAATTTCGCGGGTACGGTTCGAAGTGACGACGACAATTGGTGGATGCGCTGCTTCGATCGTGCCCAATTCGGGAATGGTAATCTGGAAGTCGGCGAGGACTTCAAGTAGGTAGGCTTCGAACGGTTCGTCGGTGCGATCCAACTCGTCGATTAGAAGGACCGGGGGAGCGTCGCTGGCCCCACCACGTATCGCTTGCAACAGGGGACGTTCGATCAAAAAGTCTTCATTGAAGATATTCTGGCTCAGTTGCTGGCGGTCTTGTTTGCCGCCGGTGGCTTCCTGGAGACGAATTTCCAGCATTTGTCGGGCGTAATTCCATTCATAGACCGCCGACGAGACATCGAGCCCTTCGTAGCATTGAAGGCGGATTAATGGACGTTGCAAGCTTTGCGACAGGACACGGGCGATTTCTGTTTTCCCGACGCCCGCTTCGCCTTCGAGGAAAAGTGGCTTCTTGAGCGAAAGCGACAGGTAGAGCGCGGTCGCAAGGCTGCGGTCAGCGATATAGTCGTTCGCTTCTAAAAGCCCTACCGTTTCATCGATACTGGATGGAAGTTTCGCCATTGCTCTCTTGGCGTCGCATTGTCGACGCCGGTCCAAAATGTTTCCTGAATCCTGAGAGAGTTATACGGCAAGTGCGTTATTTTCGCACCCACTGGCCAGATGCATTCAAGAACCAGGTCCCGGTCGGTGCTTTCTGGAAGATTTGTTTGGCATAAATTTGTCCCACGGCCTCGGTGCTAATACCTTCGGCCGCTGCGCGCTTTCGATAAATCGCAAGTCTTTGATCATTAATGTTTTTTACGATCTGCGCAACCTCCTCCGATGCGCCGGCGCGGATGATAGCGATACCGTCATGGCGTTCGCCAACCGTGCCGGCGGCACGTGCGCTGTCGAGCAGGTGCGATTGCGCGGCGATTGGGCCCGATATCAGCACCATCGCGGCAACAGCGATAATGATGGTGGTGAGCCAAGGGGCTGTAAAATAACTAGAAAATCGGGTTGGTGTTGACATCCTGTTTGGCTTTTTCCTCCACGCGCAAGCGCACGTCGGCATCGAGCTTGATGTTGAGATTAATGGTGATCGGCTCTTTCGGCGCTTCGACCTTTACGGTCGGCTGGCATCCGCCAGCGAGAAGCGCGAGTAGGACCAAAATTCCGAGAACGCCGAGAGTTCCTGGGTCCTTTTTTGATGGGACTATAGTCACGATGATACGCCTTTCGGTTCAAGGTTGAACCAATCACCAGGTGCGTATCGAGAACATACTATCAGCGAGCCGCTAGCGCTAGCGAAGCTTTTTACCTGTCCGTGGGTTGCGAGCTTCGAGACCGTACTTGCCTCCAGCCCATTTAAGCACGTTGTCTGCGGTTTCAAGACTGCGCAGCGCGAATTCGGCCAAATTGTCGAAATTGCTTTCTAAATTAATATTGAAAACAAACGGGTGTCCTTTGTAGACCTTAGGATTCGAGCCCTCGAGACGGAGTTTTAGAACACCTTCGCCGCCGGGTGATTTATCAATCCGCACGGTTAGTTTGCGATATTGGAAATCAGCCAACGCACGAAGCGCCATTGCCACCGTATCATGCTTCTGTTTCAAGGCTTTTGCGACTTCTCCGCCGCGTAAACTGATCGAGCCAGGCGATAAGGCTTCCAGCTGCCCATCTTTTACGATGACTTTACCGTCCTTGATTTCTATCGGGATGGTTCCGCTTAATTTGCCGGTGCCAGTCAGTCCTTCGACGCCGATTAGCCGAAAAATTTCGGTCAAATCCACGTTATCCACATTGAGTGCGAAGGTTTCGCTGAACGATTCCGGATCGAAAAGTTCCGTGGTCGTCGACAGCGTGCCGCCAGCGAAGTTCGCCGTAAATGGTTCCAGTGCAAGCGAACCGCTCGGATTGATACGCCAATTGATATCCATTGGGATCGGTGACAAATCGCCGACAGTGAGGTGAGCAGTAATCTTTTGCGGCGTCTTTGTCGCCGGCGGATTGAGCGAGTTGAATTTTATAGTCGCGTCGATGTCAGATACTTTTGCGGTTTCGGTTGCAGCGCCCATTTTATCGATTGTTACCTGAACGAAACCGTCAGGAACGTTGCCCACCCGCCAACGATAACCGCCATGAGCCGCTACGCTGCCGGTTACCGCTTTGACCTGGGTCGCGAGGAGAGGCGACATTTTGGCAATTGTTTCGCCATCCGGGCCGAACCTAAGGGGCGCTAATTTGTAAGTCAGGTCGCCGATGAATTTGCCGAAATCGTATTTATAGTCCGCTTTCAGACTTAGCCCTGTCGACGGAGCCTCAGTGTGAAAGCGTCCTTGTAATACGCCGTCCTTTTTCGTCGCCTTGGCTGTCACCTTTAGCGGAACCAGTACGGGGACTTTGTCGGTTTGGCGAATTTTGGCAATTTCCAGATCGAAATTTGTGGTGCCATTCGCGAGGTTGGCGATAAGTCCGATGCCGCTCGCCTGCACTGCATAGGTCGGACTATCGACTGTGTTTACCGTGACATTGAAATGATGTTTTCCGTCTCCCGCACTCTTTGCGGTAATGCCGGCTATGTCCCAATTCGTGCGCACGGTCGCGCGATGAGTTGGGATCGAGATAAATAGGGGTAGGGGTTGCAATTGCATCCGATAGGCGATTGCCCCGGTTTCGTAGTCATACCGGATGAAGTTTTTCAGGCTGTGGACACCCACCTCGACTTGATCGCGCAAAAATACATCGCCGAGATAAATCGGCAGATCGATTGCCAGATTGCCTTTTTCCATCCGGATTTTGGCTTCCTTGCCATCGGACGTCGCCACACCCTCGAGATTTAATTTGGCGTTCTGATAGGTAAATAAATTCCGTACCCGGCCGGTAAAAAACGTATAGAGCTGAAATCGTGTACGAGCGAATTTTCGTGTCGCACGAAGGTTGATTAAATCCAAGGTCAGTTTGTCGGAACCAGCCATTCCTTCGGAAAGTCCGAAAAAATTGGCGAATTGGCGGGCCCGCAATTTTATCTGCCCGTTGGCCTCCAACGTTTCTTCATTGTCCTTGTCGCCAAGGAAGGCTTGGATACCCGTAAAGCCGCCTTTTCCTGTTATCGTCAGCCAGCCGCTAACCGGATGATCCACATCCAATAGCTTGGTAATTTCCTTGATATACATCAACCCATCGACCTTGATCTTCGTTGGCCACCGTTCGGAGGCAAAATTCGTTTCTGTGTTTACCTGTAACCGGCTTAGATCGACCTGGACGATTAGCTGAGCATTTGCGGTGCCTTTTTCGGCGCTAGCCCGGAATTTGGCGCTTCGTATGGGCTGACCGTTGGCCTTAATTTCGGTCATTTCGAAATCAAGGGAAGAGTCCGCGAAAGGCTTGTTAGGGTCGACAGACGCCTTGCCGCTCGTCTTTCCGATTGTGAACGATTGTGTGTCACGCTTTACGACGATATTGGCGATTTGGAGATCGTCGATTTTGCCTAACTGGATTCCGTCGAAGTCATAGATGGCGCGCAGACGATCGATGGTGATATCGGCACCTCGCTTCAGGTGCACTTTTTCAAGCGTGAGGCCGTCGGTTTCCGCGGCCGCCACTGTAATCGACTTTACCTCGAAGCCATGACTTTCGAAAAAGTCGATAATCGCGACTTCCACGACAGATGCGCGATTGTGCCAGAGGAGATAGCCGCCAAGCCCAATGAGGCTCGCTAAAACCACAATGCCGATGACGATTCCGCGCCATGCGGATTTGCGGGAAGCAGTATCTTCTTCAGGTTCGCTGGTCATTCCTTAAAGATAGGAAATAGACACGCGGACGGCGAGCCCTATCTAGCGACGTTTTTTCACAAAGCCGTTAGGATGCGGCTTCGACTGCGCGTCGGGCCATCACACCAATCAAATGGGCGCGGTATTCGGCGCTGGCATGAATGTCGGATAGAAGTGCATCGTCGGAAATGGCGACATCGGCAATTGCATCCACGGAAAAGTCGTCGTTAAGCGCTTCTTCCATTTCGCCGACCCGGAACACTCCGTCATCACCAGCACCGGTTACTGCCACTCGAACGCCGTCAGCTGTTTCTGCCACCATCACGCCGACAATTGCATAGCGTGAGGCTGGATTTGGGAATTTCATATAAGCGGCGCGCTTTGGTTTTGGGAATGCTACCGAAGTGATGATTTCGTCTTCATCGAGCGCTGTGTCGAACAAGCCGGTAAAGAAATCATCGGCGGTGAGCTCGCGCTTGGTGGTGGTGACTGTGGCGCCAAGCCCGAGAGTGCCGGCGGGATAATCGGCGGCGGGATCGTTGTTGGCAATAGAGCCGCCAATGGTACCGCGGTGTCTGACCTGGGAATCGCCGATATGCCCGGCGAGGTTTGATAAGGCCGGAATGACCTTGGCAATTTCTTCAGAGGCCGCGACATCGCAATGGCGTGTCATGGCGCCGATGGTGACCAAATCGCTTTCGACCGAAATACCGGCCAGATCACCGATATCCGAAAGATCGACCAGATCGGACGGCTGTGCCAACCGCTGTTTCAAGGTCGGAATCAAAGTCATGCCGCCGGCAACCAGTTTCGGATCCTCGGCGCTTGTGAGTTTATCCTCGGCGTCGTCGAGATCCTTCGGTTTGTGATAGTCGAAATTGTACATATGGCTTTCTCCCTCGAAGAGCCTCGACTAAGAGGTGGCCGTTGGAATGATTGCGGTCGCTTCTATGCAGGACATGATATCACCCAGACGTGCGGATCAACTGCGCATATTCTTCGCGCCGGCAGCAATTGCCTTGACGATATTATGGTAACCGGTACAGCGACAGATGTTGCCCTCGAGCCATTCGCGAATCTCTGTTTCCGTGGGATCTGGATTTTCATGTACCAGATCGACCGCGCTCATTACCATGCCTGGTGTGCAGAAGCCGCATTGTAGGCCGTGATGCTCGCGAAAGGCGGCCTGCATCGGGTGTAAATCCTCACCGTTGGCCAATCCTTCAATGGTAATGACATCTGCGCCCTCGGCTTGAACCGCCAGCATGGTGCAACTCTTTACCGATGTGCCGTTCACATGGACGACGCAGCAGCCGCACTGGCTGGTATCGCATCCGACATGAGTGCCGGTCATGTTCAAGTGATCGCGCAGGTACTGCACCAGCAAGGTACGATTTTCGACCTCGGCGCTAACCTCTTTGCCATTCACCGTCATGGCTACGNTGGGCATATCTCCCCCATTATAGATGCTCGCCTCGTTGCCGGAGTTTGGAGATGGAGCACTGTTTGGTCAAGTCGCCATTGCGAAAGAAATGACCATGGCAAAGACAATGGTGACCAGCAGCGAGACCCATAAAGCGGGATGCATCCCGTCGAGGTCTTCGGCGATATCCGGTTCCGGTTTTTTCGGGTCCATGCTCTAGTCGTCGGCCTGATCGTCTCCGCCGCCCAATGCCTCGGCAAAATTACCGAAAAATTCGTTAGCGAGTTTTTTCGACGTTGAATCGATCAAGCGACTGCCGATTTGCGCCAGTTTGCCGCCGACGGTGGCTTTAGCGGAATATGTGAGCACTGTTTCGTCTCCATCCGATTCCAACTTCACTTCGGCGCCGCCTTTGGCGAAGCCAGCGGCTCCGCCCGAGCCCTCACCGGTGATCGTATAGCCGTTGGGCGGGTCGATATCGGACAGCGTTACCTTTCCACCAAATTTCGCTTTCACCGGGCCGACCTTGGCGGTCACTTTGGCACTGAGTTCGGTATCGGAAGTTTTCTCGATTTCCTCACAGCCCGGAATGCATTGCTTAAGGACTTCGGGGTCATTGAGCGCATCCCAAACCGCCTCGCGCGGAGCAGGAATGCGATATTCGCCAGTCATATCCATTGCTTTTGTCTCACTTTGATCCTTTTGGCGCCTCTTGTCGAAACTAGTCCACCGGGCAGCGGGGTGCAATTGGCAGATAATTTTTTTGTCCGGTTTGGCAAGGCGAAAGCTGTATGTCGCCGCTGATTTTTGTATGTTGATTGCTGATTGAGGGGATAGGTATGCCGTCCAGTATCGTGGAATCGACGATCGACGTCGCGGTTTGGTTTCTAGACCGTGCCCGACACGAAGATAATTATTTGCAAGCGCAAAAGCTGCAGCGTTTGCTGTATATCGCTTATGGACTCTATGGTGCTCAATATCATGGGCGAAAACTTATGCCGGCAACTTTCGTCGCGCATGAATTGGGGCCGATCGAACCCAATATTTTCCGCTTGTTCGAGGGGGGGCGTCCGAAATTGGAGGAACCTAAAGTGCCGGCGGAAATCGAGCATTTTCTGGAAGACATTTGGCGCCGGTTTAGCGCCCATCCAGTCGATCGACTGACCCATATGGTGACGCAACAAAAGCCCTATCAGACCGCCTTCCAGAAGGGTGAGTGGGAGGAACTGGAATCCGCGGATATCGTGCGTGCATTTCAAAAACGATGCGAGCCTGAGGAAATCGTTCGCACTGCAGATGGCCGGCGAGTGCAGAAGTGGATGCCGCAAAAAGCCAAGAGTCGGCCGGCGAATTCCTGACCTCCTCTCTGGACGAATTACGATTTTTGTGGAAATCAAACCGGAATGAAATATTTTAGCGGCGACGTATCGCCGAATTGAGCGGCCAAGATGCCGTTCAGTACCCAGGGGAGGGAAATTTGGTTCACACAGTCGGCTTAGGGGTGGTCCTTGCGATCCTGTGGCTAATGCTGTCGGGCCTTTTCGATAATATGCTTATCTTGGGTCTAGGGGCGGCTTCCGTCGCTTCGGTTCTCTACATCGCTCATCGCATGGATGTCATCGATCACGAAGGCCATCCAATACATTTGGGATGGCGCGCCGTTGCCTATTGGCCTTGGTTGCTTTGGGAAATTCTCAAAGCGAACCTCGATGTCGCCAAGATCATCATCAGTCCAAGGATGAACATTCAACCGCATATCTTTGTCGTCAACGCGTCGCAGTCGAGCGAGCTCGGCCATGTCATCTATGCGAATTCGATCACGCTGACGCCGGGGACCGTGACGGTGGATGTCGAAGACGGCGTTATGAGCGTGCATGCACTGACGCAAGATGCGGCGGACGGGGTCAAGACCGGTGAAATGGACGACAAGGTGACTGCGTTCGAAGGCGGGGACGAAGGAAAGTCGTGATGTTCGAGTTCGCCGCAGTGGTCACACTTCTCTCCATGGCGCTGGTGCTCTACCGCGCGGTAAAGGGGCCTACGGTTTATGACCGGATATTGGCGGTAAATACCTTCGGTACGTTCAGCGTGATCTTGATTGCGGTTTACGGATTTCTCGATGGTCGTCCGGAATTTCTCGATATTGCGATGGTCTACGCGTTGATCAATTTCGTTGCGACGATCGCGGTAACCAAATACATCAAATTCGCGCGGCTTGGGCGAACCGCCGATGTCGATGAGGCGGACGACATATGAGTATGACCGCTGTCGATATGGTGAGTTGGGCCTGTCTGGTGGTGGGCGGCGCGTTTAGTTTGATCGGCGCGTTTGGGCTGGTGCGATTGCCCGATGTATTCAGCCGAATGCATGCGGGCGGTGTTTCCGAAACGCTTGGCGTCTTGCTCTTGTTTCTCGGTATGGCAATTCAGGCCTTCGAAATAATGCCGACGACCAAGGCCGCGCTCATTGTTGCAGGTAAGCTCGTTTTGATCGCCGCATTTTTGTTTTTCACCAATCCGACGACGACACATGCGCTTGCGCAAGCGGCGCTTTGGGGTGGAATCGACCCCAAGACAGGTCGGAAAAAAGACGGAGGAGAGGGGACATAGAAAACATCATCTTCTATGCGCTTCTGACCTTCATGGTAGTGAGCGCGCTCGCTTTGCTCTGGTTCCGCAATCTGTTCGCGGTGGTGATGCTGTCAGGTAGCTTCAGTCTAAACGCGGCGGTGCTCTATGTGGTGATGGATGCGGTCGACGTCGCCTTTACCGAGGCGGCGGTGGGCGCAGGTATCGCCACCGTACTAATGCTTGGCACTTTGGCATTGACCACGTCGGAGGAAAAAGCGGATCCCCATGTTTCGATGCCGCATTTGCTCATCGTGATCGCGACCGGTGCGGCACTGATCTACGGCACGCTTGATATGCCGCATTACGGCGATCCGAAAGCGCCAATCCACCAACATGTGGCGCCCAGATATCTGAAGGAAGGCCCCAAGGAGACCGGCATCCCCAATGTCGTGACCTCGGTGCTGGCGAGCTATCGCGGGTACGATACCTTGGGTGAGGTAACTGTGGTCTTTACCGCTGCTGCAGGTGTGTTGGCGCTGATTGGCCGGAGACGACGTAAACGCAAGGACACTGATGATCTGCCGACGCGACCGGGAGACTATTCATGACTGATTTTAAGGATATGAGCGAACGCGAACGGCGCGAGATGCAGCATAAGGAAGTGCTGCGGGTGTGCGCGAAATTGTTGATTCCTTTGATCATGACCTTCGCTCTCTATGTTCAGTTTCACGGCGACTTCGGGCCGGGAGGCGGTTTCCAGGCCGGCGTCATTTTCGCGAGCGCATTTATTCTTTACGCACTGATTTTTGGCGTCGATGTCGGCCTGAAGGTATTGCCGCCTGGCGTGCGGCGGTTCTTTCTTTCGGCTGGATTGTTGCTCTATGCGGGTGTCGGTGTGGCGGGCATGCTCCTGGGTGGGCGCTATTTGAATTATTCGGTTCTGTCTTCCGACCCGGTTGCGGGTCAGCATCTCGGTATTTTGCTGATCGAATTCGGTGTCGGGGTAACGGTAGCGGCGGCGATGATCACGATTTTTTATGTCTTCGCCAATCAGGACGGAGCCGAAGAATGATCCAGTTCGCCGGCCTCTATAATTATTGGATTTTTATCGTGCTGATGATGATTGGTTTTTACATCGTCATGGCGCAGCATAATCTGATCAAAAAAGTGGTCGGCCTTAATATCTTCCAGGTCTCGGTTTTCGTTTTCTACATTTCTATGAGCAAGGTGGAGGATGGGAGTGCGCCGATTATTACGGAAGGCGTTACCGCCTACTCGAATCCGTTACCTCACGTACTGATCCTGACCGCAATCGTGGTCGGCGTCGCAACCACCGCATTGGCCTTGGCGTTGGTNGTACGCATTCGGGATGCTTATGGCTCGATCGAAGAGGATGAGATCGAAGCTGCCGAGCGAGATCAGGAGAAAGACTTCTGATGATGATGAACTTGCCAGCGCTGCAAGTGGTGCTGCCGTTGCTGGCAGCTCCCATCTGCCTGATCCTCCGGCGATCGGATTGGACCTGGCTGTGCGCGTTGCTAGTGACGTGGTGTTGCCTCGCGATTTCGATTTTGCTTTTGCTGCAAGTACTCGCAGGCGGGCCGATCTCATATCCAATTGGAGATTGGGCGGCGCCGTGGGGAATTGAATATAAGGTCGATCTGCTGAGCGCATTCCTCTTGGTGATTGTATCTGCGGTCGGCTCGGTGGTGTTGCCCTATGCCCGCGCCAGCGTCGCGGCCGAAGTGCCCGAAGCGCGAATTTATCTTTTTTATACGATGTATTTGCTGTGCCTATGTGGCCTGCTCGGCATTGCGATCACGGGCGACGCTTTCAACCTGTTTGTCTTCCTCGAAGTTTCGTCGCTTTCGTCCTATGTGCTGATCAGTATGGGCCGCTATCGGCGCTCGCTCACCGCTGCATATCGCTATCTGATCATGGGAACGGTAGGGGCAACCTTCTACATCATCGGCGTCGGCATGATGTACATGATGACCGGCACCCTCAATATGGCTGACCTTGGAAATCGTATCCCGGAAGTTGCGGACACACGCACGATCCAGGTCGCGATCGCCTTTATCATTGTTGGGCTCGGGTTGAAGCTCGCGATTTTCCCGCTCCATATGTGGTTGCCGAATGCCTATACCTTCGCCCCTTCGGTGGTGACGGTATTTCTCGCCTCGACGGCGACCAAAGTCGCGGTCTATGCGCTGCTGCGAATGGTGTTCACTGTCTTCGGCGGCGCACCGTTGCTGGTAGTTGGCGAGGTGCTGATGATTCTTTCGGTCGCGGCCATGTTTATCGGCTCACTCATCGCCATCTATCAGAGCAATATCAAGCGTATGCTGGCTTACTCCAGCATCGCTCAAATCGGCTACATGGTGCTCGGCATCAGTTTCATCACCGCAACCGGGCTCACCGGTGGCATCATTCATCTCTTCAACCATGCTTTGGTCAAAGGCGCGTTGTTTATGGCCGTCGGCTGTATGTTCCTGCGCCTGGAATCGGTTCGGCTCGAAGACATGGCGGGTATCGGTAAACGCATGCCGGTGACGATGGGATGTTTCGTAATCGCCGGGCTCGGTTTGATCGGCGTGCCGCTCACCGCCGGGTTTATCAGTAAATGGTATCTGGTGCTTGCGGCCTTCGAACGGGATATGTGGTACATCGCCGTGTTGATTTTAGCGAGTTCGCTGTTGGCGGTCATTTATGTCTGGCGAGTGGTAGAGGTGGCGTATTTCCGAAATCCGCCGAAAGGCTCCAAGGCTATCGCCGATCCACCATTATCGATGTTGGTGCCGCTTTGGATCATGACCGGCGCGAGCGTCTATTTCGGTATTGATGCAACGCGCACTGTCGATATCGCAGCTGGAGCCTCCAAGTTCTTGATGCAGGGGATTTCGCAATGAGTGCCGAAACCCTGATCATCGCCTGTCTCGTGATTCCATTGGTGGGGTCCGGTTTAATCCTGCTGACCGGAGCCAGTCCCAATCTGCGTGAAACGATGACCCTATCGACCGCAGGCTTGCTATTCCTTTGCGTGGCTTCGATCGTACCAACCGTGGCGGCGGGTGGACGGCCCACTCTTACTTTGGTCGAAATGCTACCGGGATTGACCATTTCCTTTACGATCGAACCGCTTGGAATGGTCTTCGCGTGTATCGCGAGCTTCCTTTGGATCGTGACGACGATTTACGCGATAGGCTATATGCGCGGACATCACGAGACGAACCAAACTCGTTTCTACTTCTATTTCGCCATCGCCATAGCTTCTNCCATCGGCGTTGCCTTTGCCGGCAACATGATGACCCTATTCATTTTCTACGAAGTGCTGACGTTGAGCACGTTTCCGCTGGTAACTCATCACGGGACCGAAGAAACCAAAAAAGCGGGCCGCGTTTATCTCGGTATTCTGATCGGCACGTCGATAGGTTTTCAGCTTTTTGCAATCGTTTGGACCTACGCTCTAACCGGGACGCTCGATTTCACCGAAGGCGGTATCCTGGCAGGTAAGGCCGAGAAACCGGTTATCGCTATTTTGCTGCTGCTTTATATGTTCGGCGTCGGCAAGGCTGCGCTAATGCCTTTCCATCGCTGGCTGCCGGCCGCGATGGTGGCGCCAACCCCGGTCAGTGCTTTGTTACATGCGGTTGCGGTCGTGAAGGCCGGCGTGTTCACCGTTATCAAGATCATCGTTTATCTGTTTGGCCTGGAGACGCTGAACGGTAGTGATGGTGCGACCATTCTAGCGGTCGTGGCGGCGGTGACCTTGTTACTTTCGGCTCTCATCGCCATGCGCAAAGATAACCTCAAGGCGCGGCTGGCTTATTCGACGGTCAGTCAGCTTTCCTACATTGTGCTTGGTGCGGCGATGGCAACGGGTGCCGGTGTGGTTGCCGGCAGTATGCATATCGCGATGCATGCGACTGCGAAAATCACCTTATTCTTCTGCGCCGGCGCGATACTCGTGGCGTCACACAAAACCGAAATCAGTCAGCTCGACGGAATCGGGCGAAGAATGCCGATTACCATGACCTGTTTCCTGATTGGCTCGCTCGGAATCATCGGGCTTCCGCCAGCAGGTGGCGCGCTTTCGAAATGGTATTTGATGATGGGAGCCGTCCAGGCCGATCAGCTCATCTTCATGTTCGTATGGATGACCAGTTCGCTGCTGTCTGCGGCATACTTACTGCCGATTGTGCTCCGCGCCTTTTTCCGTGCGCCGGCCAAAGATGTTCATTATGACGGCGAAGGAATACAGGAAGCGCCATTATTTTGTTTGATCGGCCTTTGCACGGCAGCAGTTTTGACGATCTCCGGGTTCTTCACCGCCGGGGATTTGGCCGAGATGCTCGCACCCTTAGCCGGGAAATAAGTAGGAGCGGTAGGAAAAGGATATGGCAAAACAGCCCCGCAAATCGCCGCCTAAAAAGAAGGCGGCCTCAAAACGGTCGCCCAAAAAGTCACAGGCCGCCAAGAAAACTCAGGCAGCAAAAAAATCTACGACGGCGGCTGCGAAGAAAAAGTCCACGGCGAAAAAGCCTCAAGCTACGGCCGGCAAGAAAAGGCAGGCTGCGCGAAAAGCTCAGCATCCCGCTGATACCAAGACGTATTGGTTGGATGACAAGAATAACGTACGGAAGATTTTCTGGGCCCTGGTATTGGTGTGCATTGCGTTGGTCGCCGCCGATGCTTTCTATCACAAGCATGTCCACTACGCTTTCGAAGGTATCTTCGGCTTTTTCGGTTTGTTTGGATTTGGGCTTTCCTTCCTGCTCGTGCTGGCGTCGAAGGAGCTTCGTAAACTCTTAATGCGCGACGAGGATTACTATGATCGCTGATATCCCACCGGGATTGATTCTGATACTCGGCGCCATTTTGGTGCCGCTGCTGCCGGCCGGCCCAATTCGCAAGGCCTATCTGCTGTTGTTGCCAGTGGTCGGATTGGCGAGCCTGCTCATGATGGACCATGGCAGTTTCGGCGAGGTGATGCTGTTAGGCTACAAGCTGATTCACGTCCGGGTCGATGCGCTCTCGTTCGTATTCGGAGTGATTTTCTATATCGCGACGTTCGTTGCCGTTCTTTATGCCCTGCATAGCGACGATGTGGTCGAGCAGACCGCAGCGCTTGCCTATGCGGGCGCGGCCATTGGAGCGGCTTTTGCCGGCGATCTGATCACGCTTTTCGTTTATTGGGAGCTGACCGCGCTGACGTCGGTCTTCATTATCTGGGCTGGCGGCGGGGAGCGCGCCCACGGCGCTGGTATGCGTTATCTGATCGTTCAGATTTTGTCGGGTGTGCTGTTGGCGGCGGGCGCCGTTTTGCAAGCGCAAGCGACGGGGTCGCTTGCTTTCAATTTCATCGGACTGGACGGACCGGGCGGCATACTCATCTTCTTCGCATTCGGTATCAAATGTGCATTCCCGCTAATGCATAACTGGCTTCAGGATGCTTATCCCGAAGCGTCACCAACAGGCACGGTTTTCCTTTCGGCATTTACTACCAAGCTTGCCGTTTACGCGTTGGCACGCGGCTATCCGGGAACCGAATTGCTTGTATGGATCGGCGCAGCGATGACAGCATTCCCGATTTTCTACGCGGTTATCGAAAACGATCTACGGCGTGTGTTGGCGTATTCGCTCAACAATCAGCTTGGCTTTATGGTCGCCGGCGTCGGGATCGGCACGCAGCTAGCGATAAACGGGGCGGTAAGCCACGCCTTTGCCCATATTCTCTATAAAGCGCTTTTGTTTATGGCGATGGGCGCTGTGTTGTACCGCGCCGGAACGGCGAAGGGTTCCGAGCTTGGCGGTTTGTACAAGACGATGCCATGGACCACTGGCTTCTGTATTGTCGGGTCCGCAGCGATATCCGGCTTCCCGTTATTCTCTGGCTTCGTCACGAAATCGATGATTTTAACCGCCGCTGCCGAACAGGATTTCCTGATTCCGTTTTTGGTGTTGCTGTTTGCATCGGCCGGCGTGTTCCATCATTCGGGCATCAAGATACCGTTCTTCGCCTTTTTCGCACACGATTCAGGCAAGCGGCCGGAAGAGGCGCCGTGGAACATGCTGTTGGCAATGGGAATCGCGGCGGCACTCTGTTTCGGCATCGGTGTTTATCCCCAGGCGCTCTACGCGATCCTGCCACATCCGGTCGATTACGTGCCTTACACGACAACTCATGTGGTGACGATGCTGCAACTGCTTATGTTCTCCGCATTGGCGTTTGCCGTGCTACAGCGCACCGGACTTTATCCGCCCGAACTTCGTTCGACGGTCTTGGACTTTGACTGGTTATATCGACGCGGTGGGGCAAGGTTGGTAGCCACAATCGTGCAAGGCTGCAGTACGACAGGCGCCGCTATTCGCGGAACATTGCTAGTCGGGGTCGGTAAGGTGATGGATGCGGCACAGCGGCATCATGGGCCCGGTAGCGTGATGGCGCGGGCTACCAATGCCGGCACGATGGTAGTTTGGGTCGTGCTTATTCTGGCGCTGTTTCTGATACTGCAGTTTGTCTAAGGGACAACTCGATCCCGATTATTGATATCGGATGATCTTGTGCTTGCCAGCTTGTCGCATGGTGTAGGCCGCAAGTTGCTCTTTAGTCGGTTCGGGGAAGGTCAAGGTCACGGTCGTGCCTTTTCCAAGCTCACTTTCGATATCGATGGTGCCGTCATGAAGTTCGACCAAGGATTTTACGATCGGTAGACCTAGGCCGGTTCCGCCCTCGGATGCAGTTTCCACCGCATTTCTTTGCGTAAACGGGGCGAGAACGAAATTTACGTCGGAGGGGTCAATGCCAACACCGGTATCGCTAATGGCTAAAATACAGTTGGCATTTCCATCGTGTCCCGCATGGATAGTCACTTGGCCACCTCGTGAGGTGAATTTGTGAGCGTTCGAAAGGAGGTTCAGCAGCATTTGTCGCGCTGAGCGCTCGTCGGCGAAATAAAGTGGTAGATCATCATCAATCTTGAGCACCAGCTCGATGCCTTTTTCTTCGAATTGCCCCCCAATGACATGTACAGCTACATCGATGAGATGGCGCATGTCGATAAGTTCGGGATTAATCTCATATTTGCCCGCCTCGATCTTCGATAGGTCGAGAATGTCGTTAATTAAATCGAGCAGATGTTTACCAGCGGCGACGATATCGTTGTTGTACTCGACGTATTTGTCGTTGCCGATGGGGCCGAACATTTCACTTTTCTGGACCTCGGCAAATCCAATGATGGCATTGAGAGGCGTACGAAGTTCATGACTCATACGTGCAAGAAATTCCGACTTCAGGCGGCTCGCGTCTTCGGCCTGTTCCAATGCATAGCGAAGTTCACGCTCCGCGTTTATACGCTCGGAGATGTCGACCATAATCGTTTGAATCGCCGGCCGGCCGTTCCAATTGACGACCTTTGCCATGGCCTGCAGCCAAATTGGGCGGCCGTCCTGTCGTCGACCCTCGAATTGGTAGAGGGGAGGTGCTTCTTCATTCGAGCGGCGCCGTCGANCGAACTCCAGAATGCGCGATCTTTCGTGGGGCATCGCCAGATTGACCATCGCACCCAATCGGGTGATGTCTTGTGCCGTGTCGTACCCGAATATGTCGGCTAAAGCTTGATTTGCGAAAGCGATATTGTTTCCGGTACTGATGCAAATTCCCTGCAGCGATCCTTCGACCAGGTTACGGTAATTTTCCTCGCTGTCGCGCAGTGCGATTTCGGTAGATTTCTGTTGGGTAACGTCGAATCGAATACCCACAACGCCGCCATCCCAGGTGAGTCGCTCCAGACAATGTATCCATTTGCCGTCTCGCCGCTGCCACACCATGCTCCCATCGCCACTCCAGAAGCTTGCCAAACGATCCTCGATCCATTCTTTCTCGTTGCCGATGGCTTCGGGGATTTGGCCGGTTTCCGCGGCGGTATTGACGATCTCTTCGATCGACATGCCTGGCTTGAGGCCGCCCGGCACCCATTTTAAATGATCGTAGCCTTGCTCGTTTGCGAGAACGACTTTGCCGTCGCGGTCGAAAATCAGAAATGCTGCGGGCAAGCTTTCGATCGCGTCTGTGAGACGTTTTTCGGCTGCCAGTGTTCGAGCCTCAGCCTGTTTCTGATCGGTAATGTCGACGCGAACGGCCACCGTTCCACCGGTCGATGTTTTTTGTTTGTAAGAGAGCTCCCAGCGACCGTCGGGTTTTTCCATTTCGGAAGGCGCGCTGGGATTTCGGAAATTCGCGAGCCGCTCGCGAATGTAGGTTTGTTTTCGACCCGGCGAAAGCATCGACAAGCCTTGGTCCGCCGTGTCGCTTAGAATCTCCTTGAACTCGGTACCCGGTACATACAAATGTTTTTGTTGCGGGCGAAGTTCCTTCATTTTCTGATTTGCGAGAACTATTTTTTCGTCTTGATCGAACAAAACGAATCCCACGGGAAGACTTTCGATCGCATCTTGCAGAATTTGCCACGCTTGGTTAGCGCGCTCTTCAGCCGATTTCTGTTGCGTGATGTCGACCCGCAGCGCAACCGTTCTGCCGGTGGGGGTTTTTTGTTCAGAGGTCAGTTCCCAACGGCCGTCCAGTCGTTCGTTCTCCAAGGGTTGTCCGGGATTTCGGAAACGCGCCATTCGTTCGCGAACATATGCGCGCTTGCGTCCGATTGATTTTGCCACTGCTTGCTTGTTGGCACTGCTTTTGATGATTTCTTCGTATTTGACACCGCGCCGCAAAAGATCGCTGTTCCACGGGCGCATTTGCCGCAACATTTGGTTGGCAATCACGAGACGTTCGTCGGAATCGTACAAGGCAAAGCCGACCGGCAAGCTCTCGATCGCTTCGCGCAGCATCTGTTCGGCTTCGGCGGCGCGCTGCTGCGCCGATTTGACATCCGTGATGTCGANACGGATCAAAACGCGACCATCCTCGGAGGTTTTCACCACGTGCGACTGGGTCCAGGTTCCGTCGGCACGGAGGTTTTCGCGCGGAGGTGTGGGGTTACGGAAGATATCTAGCATTTTCGCAACATGCTCGTCGCGTTGGCGTTTGGTAAGCTTTTTGGCTCGCCGCTTATCGAGTTCTCCGGACGCCATGGTATCGCGATACATGTCTTCGACAGTGCGACCAATTTGACTATAAAAATCCGGTTGCCAATAACGAATTTCCGCCATTTTGCTGTTGGCGAGAACCAATTTTTCTTCGTTGTCGAACAGGGCAAATCCGATTGGTAGGCTTTCGATCGCGTCCACCAGCCGGCGTTCCGCCTCGGCGGTACGTTGCTCGGCTTCCGCGGTACGTTCTTGGGCTTGCTTAAGGTCGGTTATGTTGACCCGAATTACGACGCGGCCGCCATCGGACGTTTTACGTTCCGACACCCAGACCCAAGTGCCATCCGCGCGTTTGGATTCTCGCGGGGCGCCGGGATTCCGGAACCGGTCGAGGCGTTTTTGAATATGCGCCTTCATTTGCGATTGCGTCCGAGGGCCGTCGGGCCTGTCACGATACTCTTCCTTGGTAATGGAGTTGGTATACATCTCGGTAATCGTTGCGCCGGGTTGGTCGTAAANCTCCGGCTGCCAATAGCGCAGGCGTTTCATTTCTGAATTTGCCAAGACCAATCGTTCTTGTTCATCGAAAAGTGAAAAGCCGATGGGCAAACTCTCGATTGCATCTGTGAGACGTTGCTCGGCATCCGCAGCACGTTGCTGAGCCACCTTGGTCTCGGTGATGTCGACGCGAATTACAACCCGGCCTCCCTCGGAAGTTTTTTGCGCGGAGGAGAGGACCCAGCTGCCATCGGCGCGCAGTGATTCCCGAGGCTGTCCCGGGTTTCGAAACCGGTCTAAGCGAGTAAGCTTTGCATCCTTGATCGCTTTGGCCGTTGCGTAATCACCACCGCGATTCTGATATTCGTCTGTCGAGAAAGCATGATCTGTAATTTCTGTGAATGAGACACCGGGTTTGCCCCACATCTCGGACTGCCAGTAGCGCATTTTTTGCATCTGGTTATTGGCGAGAATCAATTTTTCGTCCTTGTCGAACAATGCAAAACCGGCAGGTAGACTCTCGATGGCGTCGGTAAGACGGCGTTCGGCTTCCGCAGCTCGCTGCTCGGCAACTTTCAGTTCGGTGATATCGACGCGAACGACCAGGATGCCGCCATCGGGCATTTTGCGTTCGAGGGCCCAACCCCAGCTTCCGTCGGCGCGCTGCAGCTCGATCGGGGGCCCGGGGGCTACGATGCCGTTTGAGCCGCTCCTGGATGTACTCTTCCTCACGTCCGATAGCATTTTTGTGCATTCCCAACTTTATGCTGTTCCGCACAAGGTCTTCCTGAGCGACGCCTTCGCGCAACGTATCCCCGTGCCAATGGAGAATTTCGCGAGTTTTTTCATTGAAAAGGACCAGTTTGTCTTCCGCGTCGTACAACATGACGCTCGCGGGCATGGCATCGATCATTTCGATTAATTGTCGTTGCGCCTCCTCGGCGCGCTGTTCCGCATTCTTCAACTCGGTGATGTCCATAATGAACTGCACCGTTTCTCCGCTTGCGGTGTTACGCCCGATAGCAATAACGGTGCTACCGTCCGCACGATTAATTTCCATCGGCGCGCCCGGATTACGAAATTCCTCCATACGTTTTTTGTTCCAATCGGATTTCCGCTTAAATCCGTGGGTATTGGCATTTTTTGCGCTCGAATTGCGGACAATCCTTTCGAATGAAACTCCGGGCTTGAGGATGTCCGCGTGCCACGGCATCAACTCTTTGGTCCGTTCGTTATGGATCACCAGTTTTTCATCGCGATCGAACAACATGAAGCTGGCTGGCAGCGCTTCCATGGCTTCCAGCAGCCGTTCGTGGGCAACCGCTGCCTCTTCTTGCACCATACGCTGTTCGGTAATGTCGGTAAGCGTGATTGCCCAGCCGCCATTGCTGGTGCGGCTTTCGTTGATCAAAAAGATCGTACCGTCCTCAAGTTTCCGCTCGATCGGTCCTTGCGGGTTTTTGTGATGCTCAAGGCGGTCTTTGATAAATTGTTTCTCCCGGCCGATTGCGCTCGGAATGGTTTTGCGCTTGACGCTTGTCTTAATCAGGACATCAAACTTCATCCCGGGCGCAATGATATCGCCCATGTTCGGGTGCAGCCGTACATAGGTGTCGTTGCAATAGACGAGCTTGTCGTCGGAATCGTAAAGCGCGAAGCCCTCGCTAATGCTGTCGATGGCATCGCGCAAAAGCTGATCGCCTTCAGCCGCTCGCTCGGCGGCGAAAACTTGATCGGTTATGTTCGTGGCGCTGCCGCGGTAGCCGCAGAAAGTGCCATTTTCATCGAAAACCGGCTTGCCGCTGACCGAAAGATGATAAGGCTTGCCTTTCGGGTTTGGAATTTCGAATCGAAAATCTCGAAATGGTTTGCGGGCTAAAAGATCGTCACGATGCTGGCCCCATTTTTTGTCTTTGTCGGGGTCGGCACCGAACGCGTCCCATCGCGTCTTGTTGAAGTATTTTTTCGAATTTCGCAGTACCGGAGGCACGTTACGGCCGGATACCCGCAATAGTTTGAGATCCGCATCTTGCTCCCAGAACCAGTCGGATGTAGATTCCGCGTAGTCGATAAATTGCGCTCGGCTTTCTTCAATTTGTCTTTCTGCAATTATCTCTGGCGTTCGGTCGTATTGTACCCCGGCAATGCCGATAATCTTGCCTTTGGGATCTCGGATGGGAAACTTCAGAATTTCAAAATGGTAAATTTTGCCACTCGATACCCGTGCCTCGTTCAGGCGCTTGATCGTTTTGCCCGTTTTCAGGACATCCGCGTCGTTTTTCTCCGCGACTTTGCCGATCTCGGCGCCAAGAACTTCTGTGGTTGATCGGCCAATCGCGAAATCCCGACCGACCCCTGACATTTTTTCATAGGCTTTGTTGACGAAGGTGTAGCGACCACGTGGATCTTTGAGATAGATCACATTGGGTGAATGTTCCGCAAAGCCTTCGAGGAACTGCGCACTTTCAAATCGTGCGGATTCCAAAGCAGTTTCGTGTTCAACCCGCGCGGTCACATCTCGGCGAAGACAGAGCATACCCCCATCGGCGGTGTTGAAGTCGCCAAATTCCATGGTGCGGCCGTCGGTCATTGGATGGCGAAAGAACTCGCGGCTTTTGTTGGCGATTTCCTTTTTTCGGGTCTTCACGTATTTCGCCGGGTTTTCGACGCCCTCGACGAAGCTTCCTGCCTGGGATGCAAACTTGATCACATCCAGGTGGCTCATGCCGAGTTTTATGTATTTCGACAGGTTCGGATAAAGAGTTGCGTAGGCTTTATTGAAGAAAACCAGATTTTGGTTGGCATCGTAGAGCGCCAATCCTTCGTCGGTGCTTTCGAACGCTCCCTGGAACGCATGCAGCAACGCCGCCGTTTCTGCGTTTTCCTGTTCGGTCGCCGCGAGCTGTGCTTCGAGTTCGCGAATGCGTTGTTTCAGCGCTTCAGGGGACTCATCCCCGCCAGACGCCGGCGTCCGATTATTGTCAACCGGTTTGCTCACATCGATTTGCCGGATTTTCCGGCCCCTCCAATCGAAACAACGACGATATTCAAAAAAGGTTAACGGAAGGTTAGTGGTAGCACTGTTCCGACTCGGTGCGAAACCCTTGCTCAGGCGCGTTAGAGGCACTCGCGCAAGAAATTGGCCTGATCGGTGGCGGCGCTCATCATCATGCGGAGATCGTTACCCGCGAGGAGCATACGGGCGCCCTCGCGAATATAGCGTTCCATCAGATTGCGATCGTAAACTCCGCCCATACCGGCCCATTTCCCCGCCTCGGTGCAGGCACGGATGACAGCCTCATATGCGGCAATTACTTTTTCGTGTTGCGGCTGATCCGGCAACCCGAGGTCGATCATCAGGTCGTTGCCGCCGACAAAGACCACATCGATGCCTTCTATGGCAGCAATCGCGCCGGCATTTTCGATCCCTTTTTGTGATTCCACGGTGGCGACGATCAATGTCTCCCTATTTAGGGTTTCGGCCGCGTCGCCGGCGTCGTGGCGAACGAAATCGAACTGCGGCATGTGGACATCGATCGAGCGATGGCCCAGGGGAGGGTATTTAAGTTTGTCGACGATCTCTGTCGCTTCGGCAGCAGTCTCCACATGGGGCAAAATGATACCGAGCGCGCCGTTATCGAGCATTTTAGCCGCCAAATTGAGTTCCATGGTCGGGACACGAACCAGCGGTGCGATCCCCGTATCGAGCGCGGCAACGGAAATTTGCACCGCATCGGAGATATCCATTGCGTTGTGCTCGAGATCGATGAACAGATAATCGTAGCCGCAAGATTTCATGATTTTGGCGATATCGACCGTACGTGCTTGACGCAGCAGAACGCCGATCGCTAGCTCTCCCGCTTCCAGGCGGGCTTTCGCGGGATTTAGGAGTTCGACCATTGTACTTCCCGGGCGCTGACTGTAGAAAACGATGAGCTTTGTTAAAGTATGGAAATAGCAAAGACCTGTCGATAGGTGGGCGCGTGACGATGTTGAGATCACTTGCGGTTTTCGTACTTTTGCTGGCTGGGGCGCCGGCTTCCATGGCGGCGCCGGTCGAATTCCAAACCTCTTCGCTTTGGATCAAGAGCTCAGACAAAACCCACAAATTCACCGTCGAACTCGCGGTCACGCGCGCGCAAAAAGCGAGAGGCTTGATGTTCCGCAAAGCGATGCCCGCGGATCGTGGCATGCTGTTCGATTACGGTGCATCGAGCAATATTACGATGTGGATGAAAAACACTTATCTGCCGCTGGATATGATCTTTATCGACGGCAATGGCCGAATTTCTCATATCGTCGAACGTACGATCCCGTTGTCGGAGAGCCTCATCAGTGGCGAGGAACCCGCGCGTGCGGTCCTTGAATTAAACGGTGGTACGGTGTCTCGATTAGCACTTAAACCGGGCGATCAGGTTCTTCACCGGATCTTTGGGAATGGCCCCGAAGCCGCAAAATAATAATTATTACAATAAAATATAAGTATATATATTATAAAATATATTAATATGCAGAAGTTATTTAATATTAGTTTTGTTATTTGTTTATTAATATTTGTAATATTTATTCTATACTCGGAAAGTGTTTTCAAGTTTTATAATCCGTGGAATCAATCGACCGCAAACCAATCGATTTCGCTGCCGAACCTGTCCCCGAAAGACTTGGTTGCGGCTAAGCTCTACGCCTCGACCGACCGCGACCGTGCGTATGATGTGGGCGTATTCGGTAACTCGCGCATGGTTATGCTGTCCAAGGCGCATTTGGGACTTCCGAAACAAGCCACCTTTTTCAATTTTTCGATCGGCGGGACCTCGTTTCGCCAATCCGTCCGATCGGTAGAATACCTGGCCAAGCATGATCGGGCGCCGCGCACGGTGATCATCGGCTTGGACAATATGGAACTGCAATATGGCGGGCCGGCGTATTGGCCCGAGCCTTTCTTCNAGTTTCATCGGGAAATCGCCGATTTTTGGACCGTGCTGCGGGTGTCGAAGGGGGATTGGAATAGCCGGATGACCGACGCCTTCAAGGGCGTCGATTATTTTTTCGACTATTCATGGCCCAAGTTCAAACGCAACTTCAGTCTGGAACCACTGCTGACCCGTATCGCGTACCTATCCCGCTCGGTTGGTGGCGTAGAACGTGAATTGCCAAAGCTCAAAAATAAATTTTCGGCCGATGGCAGCCGCCCGCAGACACTGCGGATGACGCCACCGGATCTGAGCAACTTCCAGACCCAGACTCCCTTGCCCGGCGCCTGGAGCCGCCACAACATGCTGGGCCTGATGCGGTTGAACGAGTTGGCCTTGCGGCTGGGAATTCGCGTGATCGTTTTCGAAACGCCCCTGGCACCGAAATTGGCGCCGGACTTCTCGAAGGCTCCTTCGTGGGCGGCGGAAAAATCGCGCGGCCCGTTGAAAATCGGATGCGCAGGCGAAAAGGTCGAATGCTATCCGGCGCCGGTTTTCGAACAGGGCCGCGACTATTGGCCCGACTGCTGCCATGCCCCGGCCGCCCGGTTGGGCGCCTATTTGGCAACTCTCCTGCGCAAGAATTAGTGTCCTGGAAAGCCACCGCGATGCTGTTCAACGATTTCAATTTTCTCTTCGCGTTTTTGCCGGCGGTGCTGATTGCGGTGCTCGTTCTTTGCCCGTCGCAATGGCGGTGCGAAGCGCTGATCGTCGCCTCCCTGTTGTTCTATGGCTTTTCGGGCCGCGAGCATGCCGCGGTGTTGGTCGGGTGCGTGGTTTGGGTCTACGTCATCGTCGACCGTCTCGGCGATCCGAAGGGCAATAAAAAGCTCGGCTGGTTGGCGGTGCTGGGACCGCTTGGCGCTCTGGGCTATTTCAAATATTCGGGATTCGTCGTCAACGATCTGTTGTTTTTGGGAGGCCAGGGCACAGGCGGTAGCTTCGATCTGTTTTCGAATATCGTGCTGCCGGCAGGGATATCCTTTTTTACCTTCCAGCTTGTGGCCTATGCGATCGATCGATTTAGAGGAACCATCGAGCGCCCCGTAGGGTTCCGCAATCTGCTTCTCTACATCAGTTTTTTCCCGCAGCTGGTCGCGGGGCCCATCGTTCGTCTGCATCAGGTGGAAAGAAGCCTCAAAGGGCTTTCGAAGTTTCGTCCGTCGGCGGACGATATTTATTCGGCGATCGTCTATGTGACCGCAGGGCTCGCGTTCAAGGTTCTGGTCGCCGACAGCATCGGCCATTTCCTACAGCCGCTGATCGACAAGCCCGCCGGGCTCGGCATTGCCGGACTGTCGAGCGTGGTGTTCAGCTACACGTTCCAAATCTATTTCGATTTTTACGGCTATTCGCTGTGCGCGATCGGGCTCGGCCGTTTATTCGGCTTTCATTTGCCCGACAATTTTCTCCGCCCGTATTCCACATTGAATCCGCGCGAATTCTGGCGCTGCTGGCATGTAACCTTGTCGAATTTCATCCGCGACTACATCTACATCGCCCTCGGCGGTAACGATCGCTATATCCGCAATATCCTGATCGTGTTTTTGGCCTGCGGGCTCTGGCACGGGGCCGGCTATTCGTTCCTGCTCTGGGGCGCGTTCCACTTCGCCTTGGTGGCGGGCTACAAACAGATCGCACGCCACTGGGACCGGATGCCGAAGGCAATCCAGTGGTTTCTTAATTTTTCCCTGGTCAGCGTCGGCTGGTTGTTCTTCATATATCCGGTCGCCGACTTCGGGCGCGCAGTGAGCTCGATTTTCACGGTGGGTGTCGGCGCACTGCCGAGCGCCGATTTGCTGCTGATGATCCTTATAAGCGCCTTTATTTGTTTCGGGTTTCGGATCGAGGCTTTCGCCCATCGCATGGCCGAGTTCGGTCGTCTTCGAATGATTGGGGCGGCGGCGGGCTGCGCGCTGGTGATGGCGTTCGTTTTGCTGTTTATCGACCGGTCGCAGACATTCATTTATTTTCGCTTCTAGGCCAAAAAAGGCGTGCGTTTTACGGCAAACGCGATAATTTGCGGTCGCATTCCTCAATAGGATGTTGCGGTTTCGGGGCGTGGCGCAGTCTGGTAGCGCACCTGCTTTGGGAGCAGGGGGTCGCTGGTTCGAATCCAGCCGCCCCGACCAGCTTTAGGTATAGCCCGCTATCTTGCGCTCCATCTGTCTTCGGGGCAAAGTCCTAATCAANAATCCAGTTCAAACATATGCGCTCCGCAGCGGAGCAGGGGGAGGATTTCATGGCCAGACGATGTGCGAATGTGTTTCTCGATACTTTGGCGTTGCATGGTGTCGATCAGTTTTTCTGCGTGCCCGGGGAGAGCTATCTCGGGTTTCTCGATGCGCTGTACGACGATCCGAAAATTCGCTCGGTGACCTGCCGCCATGAGGGCGGCGCGGCGTATATGGCGTTGGCGGATAGCAAGATCACAGGCAGGCCCGGCGTGGTTTTCGCAAGCCGCGGCCCCGGCTCGACGAATGCGTCGGTTGCGGTCCATGCCGCCGATATCGGCGCCACGCCGCTGGTCTGCTTCTTCGGTCAGGTGAGCCGGAAGCAAATCCATCGTTTCCCGAGCCAGCAATATGATTTTGTCCAGGCCTTCGGCCATTATTGCCGTTGGGTCGAGCAGGTCGACGTGGCCGAGCGGCTGCCCGAGATCGTCGCGCGTGCGTTCCATCTCGCCCAATCCGGTACGCCGGGTCCGGTCGTCGTCGCGTTGCCGACAGACGTGCTGGAAGAGGAAATCGAAGCCGAGCCTCTGGGCCCGCAACCCGCTTGGGGCGCCGAGCCGTCGCCGCGGGATTTGGATGCGGTGGCCGGGTTGCTCGAAAACGCCGAGCGGCCGGTCTTGGTCGTCGGCAACGAAGCCACAAGCCAGGGCGCCCGCAAGGTGCTCAAATCCTTCGCCGAGCAGTATTCGCTGCCGGTGATGGCAAGCCATTGTCATCAGCATGTCATTCCGAACGACCATCCGAACTATGCGGGCGGTCTCGGCGTTCGTCCGCCGGCATCGATCAAGGAGAATGCGCAGAATGCGGACGTGATCCTTGCGGTCGGTTCGCGCATGACGATGAAAACCTCGTTGAGCTTCACCGTGCCGTCGGAAAACCAGAAGCTGATCCACGTCTATCCGGATGCGGACATGATCAACCGGCTGTATCGGACCGAACTTGGGGTCGTATCCTCGTCGGAGCCGTTTATGGCCGCGATGTGCGAACGAAATGCGCCGCCACCGTCGGACGGACGCAAGGCGTGGCTTGAAAAGGCGCACCAGAACTATGTGAGCACCTCCGAATACCAGCCCCGCGAGTCCGAAGACGGGGTCGAGTTCGGCCATGTCATTCAGGCGATGAAGGACCAGCTTAACGACGAAGCGTTGATTTCGGTCGATGTGGGCGGGTTCTCGAGCTGGCTCTATTTGAATTATCCATTCAAAGAAAATCAGACCCTGATCGGCGCGGAATCCGGTGCCATGGGTATGGGCATTCCGGGCGCGATTGCAGCGGCGATCCGCCATCCGGACCGCCAGATCGTCGGCCTCGCCGGCGACGGGGGCGCGCTGATGACCGGCTCCGAGATTGCCACGGCGGTTAAGGAAAACGCCAATGTGGTGCTGTTCATTTCCAACAACGGTCAGTACGGCACCATCCGTGAACATCAGGAGGTTGCCCATCCGGGCCGCGCGTCGGGTATCAACGATCTCGTCAATCCGGACTTCGCAAGCTATGGCGAAGCGTTCGGAGCCAAGGGGCTGCGTATTCGCACACCCGAGGACGCACCGAAGGTGCTCGAGGAAGCCCTGGCTCACAAGGGTCCGGTCGTGGTCGATGTTGCCGCAAGTCTCGAGAATTTGAGCGCGCAGAACACGATCACCGAACTGCAGGCGGCCGAGTAGCGTCGATGTCAAATCTCGACAAAAACGCTCAATTCGAAAAGGGCCGCAAGATTCGTTCGGAAGTCCTCGGTAAGGAGCGCGTGGACAATTCCCTCGCGCTCGCCGAGGAGGACGACTTCATGGCGCCGTTCCAACAGGCGGCGACCGAATGGGGCTGGGGCATGGTCTGGGGGCGCGGCGTGCTTTCGCGGCAAACCCGGAGCATGCTGAGCGTTTGCATGCTGGCGACGCTCGATAAACCGACCGAGCTCAAGCACCATATCGAAGGCGCTCTGAACAACGGCTGCACCAAAGAAGAAATCCGCGAAGTGCTGATGCATGTGTGTTGCTATGCGGGCATGCCCGCGGGCCTGTCGGCGGCGCGAGCGGCGAAAGAATTCTTCGACGAACACGAAAGCTAACATCCAAGGAATCTAAAAAATGGCGAAGGAAAAACTCGGCTTCATCGGCCTCGGCATGATGGGCGGGCCGATGGCGAGCAATCTCATCAAGGGCGGGCATCCGCTCATCGTCTGCGATGTGGTCGACGAGGCGGCGGAAGCGTTGGNCGCGGAAGGGGCCGAACGGGTCGCCACCGCGAAAGACGTCGCGGATCAGGTAGAGACGGTATTGGTCAGTTTGCCGACGCCGGACGTGGTCAAACATGTGGCGACGGGGCCCGGAGGGCTTTCCGAGGGATCGAAGATCAAACGCTATATCGACCTGTCGACCAGTGGCGCCATCGTCGCCCAAGAGGTTGGCGCGGCGCTCGGCGAAAAAGGCATTCAGTGTCTCGATTGTCCGGTGAGCGGCGGCCGGCGCGGCGCCGAGGCCGGTTCGTTGGCGTTGATGCTATCGGGCCCCGAAGACCTCTACGAAGCGGTCAAAGACATTCTCGGCTATGTGGGGAGCGCGCCTTTTTATGTGGGCCCCGAGCCGGGGATGGCGCAGACCGCGAAGGTTGCCAACAACTACCTTTCGGCGGTCGGCAATATCGCGACGGCGGAAGCGATGGTGATGGGGGTGAAGTCCGGGATCGAACCGGAAACCCTGCTCGATATCTTCAACCGTTCCAGCGGGATGAACCGCGCGACCGAGGACAAATATCCCACCTTCGTCCTGCCGCGTAATTTCAAATCCATGCGCACGCAATTGATCCATAAGGATGTAAATCTGTGCGTGGAGCAGGCGGCCGCGATGGGCGTGCCCATGTGGCTCGGGTCGCAGGCGCGGCAGTTCCTTCAATTCGCGTTGACCCAAGGGCATGCGGATGAATCTTCGATCGGCCTCATTCGCCTGATAGAGCAGTGGGCCGGCGTCGAGGTGAAGGGAAAAGACGCCAAATAATCGATCAGAATGGTTGAGATTGGCGTAATTGGCGTGTAAGCACTGAGGTATCGCTCGAGCTTACGAGGTTGCTGATGCACGTTCGTATCTTTAGGCCCGCAAAAACCGCCATGCAGTCCGGTCGCGCCAAGACCAAGGACTGGCTGTTGGTGTTCGAGCCCCAGGACCGCGCGACGCCCGACCCGATCATGGGCTGGAACGGATCCGCCGATACCAGGCGTCAGGTGCGGCTCGAATTCGACAGCCAAGAGGCAGCGGTGNAGTATGCCAAGGCGCAGGGCTACACCTACACCGTGACAGCGCCCAAGGAACGCCGGATCAAGCCCAAGGCGTACGCGGATAATTTCGCCTTTCACCGAAGACAGCCCTGGACACATTAATTCGGTCGCTGGGACGTAAGGCCCCGTAGCTCAACCGGATAGAGCACCGGATTTCTAATCCGGCGGTTGTAGGTTCGAGTCCTACCGGGGTCGCCAGCGGGCGTGATTTACGGAAAGTCTTTGTGGTCGAAGATGCTTAGGCGAGGTGTAACCCGACTTTATGCCAACCCGACCAGAGCGCACATGCCACCTTTAACGACCCGGGAGGTATGCCCATGGCCCGTCGTGTCTTCGGCCTGCAATACGTCACCCGGTTCCATCATCACGCTCGATCCGTCGGCCAAGCCGATTTCAACCTGGGCCGTCAGATAGAATATGTATTGGCGTTGCCGAGGTGTGTGGAAGGGGCCGACGGGCCCTTCTTCGCGCGTGAAAAACTGCGTGTTGACGGCACCGAGCCGTTCGGTTCGGGTGCCGTTGCGTTCGGGCAACGGTAGGTCTTCGTCTTGGGTTATCTCGATGTGGGACTTTTCGTCGTCGCCCGTAAAAATTCGAACGATTTTCATTGCCGTTGCTCCTACTCTCCAGACCCGTACCGCGGGCTTTGCTAGTCTTTGTAATCCGGAAACAGCTTGTTGGCGAGTGCGATGCCGGCGGTCCAGTCTTTGCTGTTACGGTCGTAAATGCCGATCTTCCCCGCTTTTGCCACACGTTCCTTCAGGACCTTCCAATCCGGTGTGATCACTTCGGCGCCGCCGGCCAAGGCACCGATCTGCGCCTTGCAGGCGAGTTCGAAAACGTGGTGGTAGATATAGGCTTCCGGTAACGTCTTGCCGCAAATCAACGCGCCGTGGTTTTCCAAGATCATCACCCACTTATCTCCTAGCGCCTTTGCTAGAAACTCGGTGCCTTCTTTGGTGACATCGTCATGTTCGTTTTTGTAATAGGCTATGCGCTTATAAAATCGCATCGCTTGCTGAGTAATCGGCAACAGGCCGGCCTTTTGTGCCGATACGGCGAGATTGGCGGGTGTGTGCGTATGAACCGCGCACATAACGTCCGGCCTATGTTTCAAGACCGAAGCATGAACGTTGTAAGCGGCGGGGCTGGCCTGATAATCGGATTTCATGACCTGCTTGCCGTCGACGTCGTATTTCACCAGATTCGAGGCGGTGACCTGTTCCATATAAAAGGTCTCGGCCTTGACCAGGAAATGGTCGGGCTCGCTCGGTAGACGCACCGAAATGTGGTTGTAGGTCAGATCAGTATTGATGAAATGTGCGATCAGCCGGTGGGCTGCAGCCAATTCGCATCGCAGTTCCCATTCCTCCGCGCTTACTCTTTCCCTCACGCTGCCATTGCGATGTTGATCAAGCGAAGTCACCGCCATAATTTATTCCCCCTCATGCCTCTTCTGAGATGGGAATAAGTGTATTCCTAATTGGCAAATTGGTGGAGAGGTTATAGCGTTATAGAAATTTTCTCGGTGCCGCGATGACTCCCTCAGTTCGTATTCCAGGTTTCGCCTACTTGTTGTTTTCCGTTGTCGTATTCGGTGCGGCGGCATCGGTAATTCGTATTTTGAACGAACTCGGTGCTCAGTATCCAATCGACGGGCGCAACGCGATTTCCTTTTGCAATCTGTTCTTTGCCGGCAATGCCTGCGCCGCGATCGTTTTGTACGCGGTACATCGAAAACAGTGGAATAAAGCCAATTTGGCCGCCATCGGTGCGGGCGAATGGATAAAGCTGTTTATCCTCGCCTTCATGGCGAACGGGGTCGCGCCATGGTTATTTTTCCTTGGGGTGTCCAATACGACGGTTACCAGTGTCGTCCTCGTCAGTCAGCTCGAGGCGCCGCTTGTGTTGGTGCTGTCTTGGCTGATTTTTGCCGAACGCGTCGGCGTTATTGCCTTGATTGGCGGTGCGCTGTGCCTAGTCGGTATAGCGCTCACGGTTTTTTTAGGCCCGGGCGGTGGCGATTTTATGATCGGCCGCGGTGAAACCTACGCTGCCGGGGCGGCGATGATCTACGGGTGTTCGTCGATAATGGCATCGCCGACCACCAGCACCCGCATTTCGGACAACTTGTCCAGATATTCCATTAGCCTATCGAGCGCGCCGCCTTCGCGCATGCCCGCGAGAAAGTCTCGGACCTGCGGTTCGAAAACCTCGAAATGTCGGTTGAGCAGTTCGGACGAGCTGAAGGTGATATCGTCGGTGATTGCCAACCGCCCGCCGTGGCGCTCGGCACGCCTACGTTCGACGTCGATTTTCCCGGTTATGTCGTCGTCGGAGTCCGAATAGTCGGAGCCCTTTGCATAGACATTCGGCTTGATCGCATCTAGTACCGGCACCGCATCCGGCGAGTCATTGACGATTACCCAATCGACGCAGGCGAGAGCGGCCAACATCTCTGCCCTAAGCCCCTGGGAAAAGACCGGCTTGCCGGGTCCCTTGTTGACGAATGCATCGGCAGTAATAGACACCACCAACACATCTCCCATGGCGCGTGCTTCCTGAAAGTGCCGTACATGCCCCATATGCAAGAGATCGAAAACGCCGTGACAGAGGACAACTTTTATTTTCTTGGCGTCACGCTTCGAGAGCGTTTCGGTTAATTCGGCCAAGGTAACGATTTTGTCCCGTGCGTCTTCCGAGCTGACGTTTGCGGGGTGCGAAGAAACCTTCTGTTCCATGACATTTCCGTTTTGGCTGCCGAAATCGAAGCCGACTCAGATGGAAGTGTGATCGACCAATTGGGATAATGCAAATCGCTGGCCACTATTCGCCGCTGGTATGGGCGCCCGGCTAAATCCAGCGGTAAAATTTGCCGAGCAGAATATGCTGGCAGGCAAAAATTTCCTGGCGCGGATCAATTCCCCGCCAAACGCTCGAATCCCTTTTCTAAGTCCGCTATCAGATCGTCGGTGTCTTCAAGCCCGATATGAATTCGCAATGTCTGGCCACCGGGTTCCCATTTGGTCGCGGTGCGGATCATTGACGGGTTGGTCGGAATCAATAGGCTTTCGAAGCCCCCCCAACTGGATCCCATTCCGAACAATTTCATGCCATCGAGGAATGCGGCGATCTTTTTCTGATCGATCTCGTCGACGACAAAGCCGAAGAGGCTAGCGGCACCGGTGAAATCTCGCTTCCATAACTCATGGCCCGGGTCACTCTCAAGGGCCGGATGCATGACTTGTTTCACGATCGGCTGTTCGGCGATCCATTTCGCGATCTTCACGCCGTTTTTATATTGTCGCGCCATGCGCACGCCCATCGAACGCAGACCGCGCAAAGTCAGATAGACATCGTCCGGCGCAGCATGATTGCCGAACATGCCAGCGACAGATTTGACCTGATCGAAGGTGGCTTCGTTGCAGATGATGGCGCCCATCATCACGTCCGAATGGCCCCCCATGTATTTGGTCGAGGCATGAACNGAGACATCGATGCCTTGCTCCAAGGGTTTGAAAAAGTAGCCAGCGGACCAGGTGTTATCGATCATAGAAATCGCGCCTGCGTCACGGGCCGCCGCGGCGATTGCGGGAATGTCCTGGACTTCGAACGTCTGCGAGCCGGGGGATTCGGTCCAGACAATCTTGGTATTGTCACGGATCAGGTCTTTGATACCGGCGCCGATCAACGGATCATAGTAGCTGGTTTCCACGCCGAGACGGGAGAGAAATTTGTCGCAAAAGGATCGGCAGGGGGAATAGGTGCTGTCGGTAACGAGCACGTGGTCGCCGGTTTCGACGAACGCCATCAATGCCATGGTTATTGCCTGAAGACCCGAAGGGTTGAGGATAGTGCCTGCGCCGCCTTCAAGCGTGGTCAACGCGTCCTCCAGCGCAAAGGTAGTTGGGGTGCCGCGCAAACCGTAGCGCACTTTCACAGCCGGATCCGAGCCACGACCCAGATATTGCTCCATGGTTGGAAAAAGAATTGTCGACGCATGATAGACCGGCGTGTTGACTGCGCCGTAGTGGTCGAATGGGTCACGGCCTTCGTGGATCAGCTTGGTATCGTCTTTCATATCGTCCCCAATTTCGTGTATATGCTCGCTGGCGATGATGCGGGCGGTGACAAGTTGAATATCGCTTCCTATCAGATTTTCGCCTTTTTCGGCAGAAGGAAACGGCAATGGCGGCTGAACGGATCGAATGTGCGGTAATCGGTGCCGGGGTAGTCGGCCTTGCGGTGGCGCGAGAGTTGGCACTCCGTGGGCGCGAAGTGATCATCCTGGAAAGTGAAAATGCCATTGGCACCGGCACCAGTTCGCGGAATTCCGAGGTGATTCACGCAGGCATCTATTACGAGCCGGGCTCGCTGAAGGCGCGGGTTTGCGTCGAGGGCAAGAAGCAGCTCTACCGGTATTGCGAGGAGCGCGGCATTCCGCATCGGAATTGCGGCAAGCTGATTGTCGCGACCGAAGACTCTCAATTGGAGACACTGCAGACGATCCAGGCCAAGGCAGCCGCTAACGGCGTGCCGCTTGATCTGATGCGCGCCAATGAAGCGATCGCCATGGAGCCGGAACTATATTGCGTAGGCGCGTTGCACTCGCCCACCACCGGGATCATCGACACCCATTCGTTGATGCTTGCGTACCAAGGCGATGCGGAAGACCGGGGCGCGATGATCGCGTTTATGAGCCCGGTGCTTTCGGCAAAGGCCGATGATGACGGTGTAGAGCTTTCCGTCGGCGGAGAAATGCCGATGCAGTTGAGGTGCGATTATGTGGTCAATTGCGCTGGATTATTCGCCCCCGCCTTGGCGCGCAAGTTCGATGGCCTATCGTCCGAAACGATCCCACAGGAATTTTTCGCCAAGGGAAATTATTATGGACTTACAGGTAAGGCACCTTTCTCGCGATTGATTTATCCGATGCCCCGCGATGGTGGGTTGGGGGTTCACATCACCGTCGATATGGGCGNCCAAGCGCGATTTGGGCCCGATGTGGAATGGCTCGACGGAGGCGATAATCTCGACTACGAGGTAGACCCGTCACGCTGTGAAGGATTCTACGAAGCCATCCGAACCTACTGGCCGGGATTGCCCGATGATTCTCTAAATCCCGACTATGCGGGTATCAGGCCTAAGATTCATGGGCCCGGCACACCGCTTCCGGATTTTATGGTTCAAGGGCCCTCAGATCACGGAATCAAAGGATTGGCGAATATGTTCGGCATCGAATCGCCCGGGGTCACAAGCTCTATGGCGCTCGCCGAGCACACCGCAGATCTGCTACAAATTTAGGGTGCCGTGGGGCGATCTACGCGCGGGATTACGCCGCGCTCCCGCGGATCCTGGATTAGGTGCTGTTCTTGAGCGAACACCTCGAAACCGGCTTTTTGATAGACCGGTAACGCCGAAGGGTGATCCAAAGTGCAAGTGCGCAGCCATAGCCGGTCGATCTCACGCGCCCAGGCAATTTCAACTACCGCGTCGAGAAAAAAAGGACCGAGGCCACGGCCAATAAATTCGCTCACTAGGCCAAAATAAGCGAGATGAAGGTCACCCTCACGAGCGTTGGGCGGGCGCCGTGCGTCAAACTCTGCAAATCCTGCCGGCACGCCGCCGACATATAAAACGTAGATGTCGATATTTTCGTCCTCGAGGACCATCTGCAGAGCGGCATCCTTCATTTCCGCCCGTTCGAACCAAAGCCAAGGCAGGCCAACCGCAGCGTAGAGGTGGCGATAGAATGCGACCGTCGGCTGCTCTGCTTTTAGGATCATCGTCGGCACGTCAAGGATCGGTGCCGGTCGCGGCGGCCGGGTCGGCCGTGCGGTCATATCAAGATAGGTGACGGTAACGTCAAGCCGATCGGAATCTATTTCGTTTACCGGCCGAACCATCGTGCGAGGTCAGGATGGCTTGGTCGCAGCGGGTGCATCGTCCCGGCCGCCCCATTCGCTCCACGAGCCGTCATAAACCGGCGCGATGTCACCGGTTATGAGGTAACGTGCGAGCGACAGGGCCGAGGCGGCGACGCCCGAGCCACAGGTCATGGCGACCGGTGCTGTAGGATCGATCCCGGCATTTTCGAAAACCGATGCCAATTCCGACACCGTGAGGAATGTACCTGAATCCGGATTCATCAATTGGGCCGGTGTTAGGTTGATCGAGTGCGGTATGTGCCCGCGCTTCAGTCCTTCTCTAGGCTCTGGTGCGCTGCCATCGAAACGATCCGATGGCCGACCATCGACCAGTGTTTCGATTCCGCTTTCAAGGTTGTCCTTAACTTGGTCGAACGTGCGAACCAAGTCCGCGTTGAACCGGGCGGTGAAATGGCCCGGTGTGATCTCGTTTGTTTCGTCGGTCACCGGCCGCTCTTCGGTGACCCATTTCGGCAATCCGCCGTCTAGAACCGCAACGTTTTCATGGCCGAAAACGCGAAAGCTCCACCAGACGCGGGGGGCGGAAAACATACCGAGGCGGTCGTAAACGACAATTCTATCACCGTCGCCGATGCCCATTTGGCGTACTTGCGAAGAAAATAGTTCCGGTGCCGGTAGCATGTGCGGCAGATCGTTTTCGGGATCCTTAACAGTATCGATATCGAAAAAAACCGCGCCGGGAATATGTTCGGATGCAAATTCCGCTGCTGCGTCCCGTGGAATATTGGGCAGAAAATAGGTCCCGTCGAGAATGCGCAAATCCGCTGCGCCAAGCTGTTCGGCGAGCCAGTCCGTAGTGACTATTGGGTCTAATTGGGGCGCGTTCATTACATCCAATCCGGTACCGGCAAGTCCTTTTCTCGCAGGAACGCCGGGTTGAACAGTTTCGACGAATAGCGCGTACCGTAATCGCAGAGAATGGTAACGATTGTATGGCCGGGCCCCAACTCCTTTGCCATTCGCACGGCGCCAGCGACGTTGATGCCGCTAGAGCCGCCAAGACACAGGCCTTCCTCTTTCAAGAGATCGAAGATGTAGGGCAGTGCTTCCGCGTCGGGTATCTGGTAGGGCAGATCGATCTCAAGGCCTTCCAGGTTCTTTGTGACACGGCCTTGACCGATGCCTTCGGTGATTGAATCGCCTTCTGATTTCAATTCACCGTTAGCGTAGTACTCGAACAGCGCGGCGCCCCTAGGGTCGGCCAGTCCGATTTTGACATCGTGGTTGCGGGCACGGAGCGCTTCGGCGACGCCGGCCAGGGTCCCGCCGGTTCCGACGGCACAAACGAAACCATCGACCGTCCCGTCTGTTTGTTCCCAAATTTCGGGTCCGGTCGTTAGCCGGTGGCCCTCCCGGTTGGCGATGTTGTCGAACTGATTTGCCCAAATTGCGCCGGTAGGCTCGGACTGCGCGAGTTCTTCGGCCTTGCGTTCGGAAACATGGACGTAGTTGTTCGGATCTTTATAGGGAACCGCGGGAACTTCAATCAGCTCCGCCCCGCAAAGCCGAAGCATGTCTTTCTTTTCCTGGCTTTGTGTTTCGGGAATGACGATGACAGTGCGATAGCCGCGCGCGTTGCCCACCAGCGCCAATCCGATTCCGGTATTGCCGGCGGTGCCTTCGACGACAAAACCACCCGGGCACAGAAGGCCGGATTGTTCCGCATCTTCGATGATTGCCAGCGCCGCGCGGTCTTTGACCGAGCTACCGGGATTCAGGAATTCCGCCTTGCCGAGAATCGTACAGCCGGTTTCCTCAGAAACCTTCTGCAGTTTAATCATCGGTGTGTTGCCGACTGCCGCGCTAAACCCGTCTCGGATATCCATGAAGCTTCCACCCTAACGAACCGTTTTTCTTATGGCGCCACATCAAATAGCGCTGGACGGTTTGGGTCAAGCGGCAAGACGCTCGCGATTAAGCGCCAGCCACTGCAGCGCGATAATAGTGAATGAATTTCGTAAACTGCCCTGTTTGACGCGACGATATGCATCCTCGAACGGCTCGGTAAAGACGCGAATGTCCTCACCCTCGGACTCAAGTCCGTAAATGCCGCCGATGCCGTTGCTATCGGTTAGGCCGCAAAATATATGCATAACTTCGGTGGAGCCGCCGGGGCTGACATAGTGGCTCGATATCGCTTCCATTTCTCCGATTTCGCATCCCGCCTCTTCCATCGCCTCGCGCCTTGCGACGTCTTCCAGCGTCTCATCGGCTTCGGCGATACCGGCGATGATTTCCGTGATCCAAGGCTCCTTGTCGCCCGCTGCCATCGGGCCAGGGCGGAATTGTTCGATCAGGACCACTTTGTCTTGAGCCGGGTCGTATGGCAAAACCGATACACATTCCTGGCGTTCGAATACTTCGCGCGTAACCTCGGGGGCCCAACCCCCTGCAAAAAGGCGGTGACGGAAGCGGTACCGCTTCATTTGAAAAAAGCCATCATAGAGTAGCTCATCGGAAACTTGTTTCGCGTCTAGGTCGGTCATCTCGGTCATATCACCGGCTTTCTCTCTGGCAATGTGGTCATTTTGACTATTTAGGCCCGTACGTAGCGTGATTTCAATTCGCCAAGTACTTCAAATAAAAATTACTTGGAAGGAATCCAAAGAAATCTCGGATCAACGCGATATTCGATGTCGAAATTACGACTTATGCGCAAGTGCGGCGAAATGCGCAACTCTCTAACAGACTGAAAGTTTAGTAGTAATTGCCGCCGTTGCCCGACAAGAAGGATTGGTGAGAACCACGACTGTCGAAATTGACTTGGTGTAATATCGAATTATTGGTAGGATTTGGCCGTGGATGCCTTATCTATAGTAATGCTTGATGAATAGTAAGAATTACTATAAGTAAAAAATGCGGAGTAGGGACGCCTTATGATATCGGGGTGGATTTTCGGTGTCTATACTTGGGAAGAGAAAGTAAAATGGCCAAGGCAGCACAGAAGAAGTCTCGAACGGCCAAAAAGGGGTCGAGATCGGTAAGGGGGAAGGCGTCGGAAAGCGAAACTGCTAAAAAGAAGCCGACAACGGCGCGGAAGTCCCGTGCCAAATCCGCCCCAAAATCCGCGAGCAAACCAGCGGCGAAAACGGCCGCAAAAAAGCCCGCAGCGAAGAAACCTGCTGCAAAGCGCACCGCCGCTAAAAAAGCGCCGGCGAAGAAAGCGCCTGCAAAAAAAGCATCAGCGAAGAAATCGACGCGCAAGGCGCCTGCCAAAAAGGCTGCTAATGGTAAAAAACGTACGCAGTCGAAAGACCCATCGCGTACGGTTTCGTTTCTGTTTTATCAAACGGTTGAACGGCTGGACGCGGCCAAGCACGCAGGCTTTGGCCTGACGTCGATGATATCATTCGATTTTGCAAAACCCGCCAATTCGTTGCCGGTCAACGGGGTCGAGTTCATACCTGCCGCCCGTCATTACCCGGTTATTTTTAATTCAGACGATGATGCGATGCCGTTGATCGTGTTGGGTGTGCGGAGCAAGGAAAATCTCTTTGTCGGTAAAGACGGCGTCTGGGGTGAAGGTTGCTATATCCCAGCATTTGTGCGGCGCTATCCTTTCATTCTGCTATCGCACCAAGAAAGCGATGAAATCGCGCTTTGTGTCGATGGAGAGTCCGAACTGATTGAAGAAAATTCCGAGCGCCCGCTTTTTAACGACGGGAAGCCCAGCCAATTGATGCAGAATGTCGCGCGCTTTTGTTCGGCCTATGCGCGTGAGCAGAACCGGACACGGGAATTCGTCGCTGCCTTGAAGCAGCACGACTTGCTGATATCTCGCGCCGCCGATTTAACGCTACCCGACGGTCAGAAAGTCGGAATGCGGGGCTTCAAGGTCGTCGATGAAAGTAAATTTAAGAACTTGCCGCCGGCGACGGTTCAAGATTGGTGGAAGCGAGGTTGGATCCAGTGGATTACCGCGCATAATTTGTCGCTCGGTAATTTCGGCCGGCTTTATTTCCGCGCCAAGCAGTAACGCGGCCGGCGCCCTTGTGGCGTTGTGTCCACGTGATATGTACCAACGCATGATGCTGATGCGGCTAAAACGATTGAAAATAAGGGTTCTGACCGGCGTATTTCTCGGCCTTGCCGCGGTGATGCCGGCAACAGCAGACATTCGCCAACTGGCGGCCATCGGTGAGAAGGCTCCCGACCAGGAAAAGGGTGAGCCTGAAATTCCATGGTCGGCGCAGGTATTGGAGATCCAACGTGCGTTAGACGAACTCGGTCTTTATCGCGGCCCGATCAACGGGCGTCTGAATGCTGCGACCGAAAAGGCGATTCGACGCTTCGAGATAAAATTTGGCCGCATCGGACAAGGAGGGCTCAGCCCCGACGGCATACTCAATCTGAGTGCTGTCACCAACGCGGTCCGCATCCAGAGATTGCTCGAGAAGTCGCGCGAACGACAGGTCATACGTGCCCGAGCCGCTCTGCAGGAAAACGCGAAGACGCGTGATTTGGTTGGTGGCGTCGAGCGCTGGGCGAGGGGAAGCGCGGACATCACATACACTGCGACATGCACGCCAGCGACGATGACACAATGTTCACTCGCCCGTGCGCTCGACGAAATCGCCAAGATAAAACGCGCTGACTATCGTGATTGGGCTTTGCGCGATGCAGTTCGGGTGATTGCAAATTTGGGCGAAGAGAAGGTTGGCCGAGAGGTTATCGGCAAAATTAGCGATCCGCGTTTGATCTTGGTCGCCCTGCGTGAAATGGCGGAAGGTTTGGCGCATGCGGACCGTCCGAGCGCGGCCCGCAACGTTGCTCTTGCGATTCCGGATATTCGCAATCGGGCAAAGGCTATTGCATCAATTGCGATCGCACATTTCACGAAAGGAAAAGCAGAGCTTGGTCGCAGGATGATTCGGGAAATGCTCGACGTGTTAGTCGAGGAACCAAGCATGAGTATCTATGTCAGTTTGGTCACCGAGATGAGCCACAGACTCGTGCGTCGGGGGCAGCGGGAAAATGCAGTCGAGCTTGTGCGAGCCGCGGAACGCCGTGTCGCCGACCGGGAGCCCGATAGCAAGTTAGATTCCGAATGGGGCATGGTCGCGACAGCCTATGCTGCGCTAGGCGATAAAGACGCTACCGGGCGTGCTCTTGAGAGAATCAAAAACGCGGATACGCGCCAATCACTGATTCTGCCGACAGCGGAGATATTTTCGGAGGATTTAACGACAAATGCGGCGTCGGAGAAGAAGTCATCTCCAGCCCGGCTTCGGAATTTAGTGGTTGCGATGAATAACTTTGCCGGTGCCCGGCAAGCTTCAGGAGATCTCGATGGCGCTAAGTTACTCGTCGAGCGTGCCGGTGAATTTCTAAAGTTGCTTGATCGTAGCTACGCGTCAGACTACGCGCGTGCCCATTTTATTGACCGGGCACTAACTTTGGGCATGACGGCGGAAGCTGTTGCTGTTATCGAAAAAATAAATCGTAAAACATTGAGAATAAAGAAGAGTTGGAGCTTTGTGGCGTTCGGTGTTGAAACTATCTCTTTCGAATCTGCGCTGGCGGATACCGAAAAAGTCGCCAATTTGTTCGAACGTTGCTTGATTTACCTACACGCCAGCCGCGTGCTCGGTGGCCGACTTCCCTCGGCTCTTATTAACCGCTTGATTGCAAAGGCGCATGCACTTACCGATAAAATGACCGAGCCTTGGTGGCGGGCGCGGGCATTGATTTCACTCGCGGAGACCTATCGTGCCAACGCGACCGTCCGCAAAAATTGACACCAGGATTTAGGGGATTTTTTATCGCGTTTGACAGGTCTCGCGCCGGTTCCCTACATTCCTTTGATAGAGATTTCCATTCGACCGAATTCGGAACTTAGCTTTGTACGACGACGAAGAAGAATCCCCGAATAAAAGCAAGCTGGGCTGTTTTATTAAAATTCTGATCGCACTGATTGTCGTTGCGGGCGTCGGTTATTTTGGTTGGTGGTATTTCCAAAAAACCCAGGATGATCGTGCGTGGGAAAACGCACTTAGGAACAATAACGTCGCCGGCTATGAAAAATATATGCGAGACCGTCCGGATGGCCGTTATGTCGAGGCAGCGCGAACGGTAATCGGCCGGATCAAGCAGCGGATGGCGGAACTGGAAAAGAAAAAGGCCGCTGAAGCGAAAAAAGCTGCCGAAGCGAAAAAGAAAAAGTCTAGTGCCGCGGTGAGTGCCGCTCGAGATAATTTGGCCTGGAACAAGGCAATAACGGAAAACTCTATAGGCGGATACGAGGACTATCTATCGAGTTTCCCCGAAGGCAAGTTCGTAAAGCAGGCCGAAGCGGTGATCGCGAATTTGAAACGCGCCGCAAAAGAAAAAGAGAATCCGGCCGTGAAGGCCTTTGAGAAAGCGAAAGAGACAGGGACGATTGAGGCGCTTGAAACTTTCTTAGGTGAATTTCCCGACAGCGAACAAGCTCCCGAAGCCAATCAGGAATTGGAAAAGCTGAAGGAGGCGAAGCGGGCTCCCATAATCAAAAACGAGGAAGGTGTCGCCGCATATACGGTGGGCAAGTACGAGGAGGCGTTAAAGGCGTTCGAAGAATCTGCCGGAAAGGGATATGCGCCAGGCATATTCAATATGGGGCTGGTGCATGAAAGAGGCTCCGGCGTGGATGCCGATCCTGCAAAAGCGGCGGAATGGTATAAAAAGGCGGCTGAACTCGGCGATCCTGACGCACAAGTCAACTACGGGCATATGCTTGAAGGTGGCGAAGGTGTTGAGAAAAACGTTACCGAAGCCGCAACTTGGTATGCAAAGGCAGCCGAGCAGGGGCATGGGCTAGGGCAGTATAACCTAGGGGTCTTGCATGCCCGTGGAGAGGGGGTCGAAAAAGACCTCAATCGTGCGCTAGAACTATTCCAGTCGGCTGCGGATAATGGTGTCGAATCCGCAGTGGATAGCGTTACACTGATTGAAAAACTAGTACCGAAAACCAAACCCGCAGATGTGATCAAACCCTGATCGTTATAGAAAACTTGGTGTGGGTTTAGCCAGGAGGACAGGGCCATGCCCGATGATTTTTTGACCAACTCGAAAATCGTTGCTGCCTATCGTGAAAAGACGCCGGGTTCGGCGGATTGCGCAAACGAAGCGCGGGAACATTTCCCTAGTGGCCTCACCCATGATTCAAGGCGTCTACGGCCATATGGTCTCTATGTGGATCGCGCCCAGGGTTCGCGCAAATGGGACGTGGATGGCAACGAATATGTCGATTATTTCGGGGGGCACGGTGCACTGCTGTTAGGGCACAATCATCCGGTGGTAACCGCTGCCGTGCATGATCAAGTCGACAAGGGTACCCATTACGGCTCGGGCCACCGTCTCGAAATCGATTGGGGAGGGTTGGTCAAGGATTTGCTGCCATGCGCTGAAGAAGTGAGGTTTGTTTCATCAGGCACCGAGGCAAACTTGATGGCGCTTCGGATCGCGCGGGCGCATACCGGTCGCGACAAGTTGCTTCGCTTCAAAGGGCATTTCCACGGCTGGCAGGATCATGTGGCCTTTGGTGTATCCAGTCATTACGACGGGACGCCGACACCGGGTGTACTCGATGGGATCGCAGATAACGTTTTGTTAGCTCCGCCGGACGATATCGACGAGACCAAGCGTATTATCGAAGCGAATGACGATATTGCCGCGGCGATTATCGAACCCACAGGTTCGTCTTTCGGCAGAACGCCGGTTACCAAGGAGTTCCTCGCCGCATTGCGCGAAATAACCGCAGAGCGTGGAATCGTTCTGATTTTCGACGAGGTGGTGTCCGGGTTCCGAGCGTCTCCCGGAGGTGCTCAGCAAGTACACGATATCATCCCGGATATGGCGAGCCTGGCGAAAATCGTGGCGGGCGGCCTACCGGGCGGCGCCATTTGCGGCACCAAAAATCTTTTGGATCATTTGGATTTCGACGTTGCGGATTCGAAGGGCTTCGAAAAGATTGGCCATCAGGGCACATTCAATGCCAACCCACTGTCAGCTTCCGCAGGCGTTGCGACACTTACAATGGTACGTGACGAGACGCCGACCCAGGATGCGATCGATATTGCCAACAGCATTCGCGCGAAGGTGAACAAGGTTTTTGCCGACGAAGGCGTCAAATGGGCATGCTACGGACAGTTTTCCGAGCTGCATTTCTTCCTCAATCCCGACAATGTGGACATCGAGCCCGAGAACTTCGAATTCATGCATCGCAAATGCGATTTCTTCAAAACCAACGAAGAAATCGCGACTAAGTTCCGGATCGGCTTGATGGTGAACGGTGTGGACATTAACGGCAAATTGGCCGGCAAGGTGTCCGCTGTTCATTCCGAGGAAGATGCGGACAAGACTGCGGACGCGGTGCGCGGCGCTCTTGACATGTTGCGCTCGGAAGGCGCATTGCCCTCGTAAAGGTCCAATTGGGGAGGACTTCATGTCCGAAGAGAACGACAAGCCCCTGCCATTGGCGGGGCTCAAAGTGGTGGAATTTTGCCAAATAATCATGGGGCCGTCCTGTGGGGTGGTGCTTGCTGACCTAGGCGCGGACGTAATCAAGGTCGAACCTGCGCCGGGCGGAGATAAAACGCGCAAGTTGTCGGGTTTTGCTGCTGGGTTCTTTTCTTCCTTCAATCGCAACCGACGCTCGATTGCGCTCAATCTAAAGGATCCGAAAGGCCTTGAGATTGCGCATAAATTGATCGCTGAAGCGGATGTGCTGACGGAGAATTTTGCGCCCGGGACCATGGACCGATTGGGTTGTGGTTACGAGCAAGCAGCCGAGATCAATCCGAGTTTGGTTTATTGCTCCCTTAAAGGATTTTTAAGCGGGCCTTACGAAAAAAGACAGGCTCTGGACGAGGTGGTCCAGTTTATGGGCGGGCTGGCCTATATGACCGGGCCACCGGGCCGTCCGCTGCGAGCCGGTGCTTCGGTCATTGATATTATGGGCGGCACGTTTGGCGTCGTCGGCATTCTGGCAGCACTGCGCGAACGTGACCGCACCGGCAAGGGGCAGCTCATTAAAAGCGCCTTGTTCGAAAATGTCGCGCATCTCATGCATACGCATATGTCGGGTGAGGCAATCCAGCGGAAAGAGGTACCGCCGATGCCGGTTCGTTGGAGCGCTTGGGCGATTTATGAGGTGATGGAGACCGGCGATGGCCAGCAGGTATTTATCGGCATCACCAGCGATAATCACTGGCAGCGTTTCTGTGAAAAATTCGACCGTCGAGATTTGCTCGAGGACCCGGAGTTCCAAACCAATGAAGACAGGGTGGCTGCGCAAGAACGGTTAAAACCGATAGTGCGCGAAATCATCAAATCGCACAGTAAGGAAAAGGTTTTGGCAATCTGCGAGGAGATCAACATCCCGTTCGCGCCGGTGGCTGAAACCAAAGACTTGTTCGATGACCCGCAACTAAATGCCCATGGCAGGATGTTGGAGACACGATTGCCGGATGGACGAACGGCAAAACTTCCCCGCTTGCCGATAGAGGTTGGCGATCACGATCTGGGCTTGCGAAGCCAGCCGCCAGAAGTAGGCGAACATACGCGCGAAATATTGGCCGAGCTTGGATATGACTCCCGCACGCTCGATGAACTCGAGGCGTCCAAAATTATCGAAAGTACCTCCGATGGGAGTTAAGCAATGAGCGTTCCTTTATTTACGCCGATCGAACTGGGCAACGTAACGCTTGCCAACCGCATCGTCGTATCGCCGATGTGCCAATATAGCGCGGTCGAGGGGAGTGCTACCGATTGGCACCTCATGCATTTGGGCAACTACGCGTTGTCCGGAGCCGGCTTGCTGATTCATGAGGCGACCGCCGTGGTGGCCGAAGGGCGGATCAGCCATAGCTGCCTTGGTCTTTATTCCGATAAGAACGAATCCGCTCTGGCCCGGGTGCTCGAATTTTGTCGCGGCATTAGTGATATTCCGCTTGGCATTCAGCTCGCCCATGCCGGGCGCAAGGGGTCGTGCGAACGTCCCTGGGAGGGGAGGGGGCCGCTGTCGGGTGAAAACGCGTGGCAAACCGATGCGCCTTCCGCTCTAGCAATGGCAGACAACTGGCCGACGCCGAATGCGGTAAGCATCGAAGAGATGAAGGCGATCAAGGCTGCTTTCGTAACGGCAACGGAACGTGCGATCGCACTCGATTATGACCTAATCGAACTTCATTGCGCCCATGGCTATTTGTTGCATGAATTCCTGTCGCCGCTGGCGAATGCGCGCGAGGATGATTATGGCGGCAATCTCGCCAACCGCATGCGCTACCCGCTGGAAGTTTTCGAAGCGGTCCGCGCGGCTTGGCCCGAGGGGAAACCGCTAGGCGTGCGTATTTCCGCAACCGACTTCGCTGAAGGCGGATGGGAAATTGCGGATTCCGTCGTCCTTTCCGACGCACTGAAGGGTCTCGGGTGCGACTATGTGACCTGTTCGGGAGGTGGCGTGACATTTGACCAAACCATCGAACTTGAACCCGGATACCAAATGCCCGGGGCTGAAGCGGTCAAACGCGAAACAGGTATGCCGGTGATGGCCGTAGGTATGATACGGGATCCGAAGTTCGCAAACACAGCCATTGCCGACGGAAAGACCGATATGGTCGCGTTGGCGCGTGGATTCTTATACGAGCCACGCTGGCCGTGGCGTGCGGCGTACGAGCTGGGCGTCGATGCGGCTTATCCGCCGCAATTCGAACGTGCGGCACCTTCCGCATGGCCGGAGGCGTTCCCGGACCAGTCGGATTGACGGCTTTGGTCCAATGAAAATCGGTGCGGCGTCCATCGCGAATTTGCTGGCTCTCGTCTCAGTCGCGGTTGGCATCGTGATTTTCGTGGCCGCCCCGTTATGGGGACTCGAACCAGTTGCGACCCGAGTACTAGGGCTGACCATTGCCGCTGTTGCCTTGTGGGTGACCGGTGTGGTGTCGCCGGCGTGGCCAGCGTTCATGATTTTTGTTGTGGTTATGATTTTCGATCTTGCGCCTGCATCGGTCGCGTTTTCCGGCTTTGGAGCGGGCGCTGCTTGGCTGACCTTCGCCGGGGTCATCTTCGGTATAGCCATTCACCGGACCGGTCTTGGCGGTCGACTGGCGGACTCCATGCTTGGCCGTTTCGGCCGGTCTTATCGTGGCGCGGTGATCGGTACCGTTATCGTAGGGTTCCTCTTTTGCTTCATGATGCCGTCCTCGATGGGGCGGTGCGCGATCCTAGTTCCACTGGTATTGGCAATGGCGGATGCGCTTGGCCTCAAAGAGGGCAGACGGGGCAGGACAGGCCTGGTAATGGCAGCGGTCTTTGGCACGGTTCTCTCGGGCTACGCAATTTTGCCGGCGGGCATCCCGACGATCATTATGGCCGGCGCGGCGGAAAGCCTTTACGGCGTCGTGATTCGATTTGGTCCTTATATGCTGGTCCATTTTCCAGCTGCGGGCCTCCTGACGATGGCGGCGATCATCGGTTTGGTGTTGTTGTTGTATCCCGACGTTGCCGAGGTGACGCCGTCTGAAAAACCTGTCCCATCGCGATCGTGGAGTGGCGCAGAACGGAGATTGGCAGGCATCCTCGTTCTGGTTCTCGGTCTCTGGACAACGGACTTTTTGCACGGACTCTCGCCGGCTTGGGTGGGTCTCGCGGGTGCGATTGTTTGTGCAATGCCGAATATCGGCGCACTCGATTCAGAGGCAATGGCACGCGACAGCGACTATACGCCGTGGATTTTCACGGTCGGCATTATCAGTCTCGGTGCCGTTATTGCCGACTGCGGACTTGCGGGCGTAATCGGCGAAAAGGTACTTGCGGCCACCGATTTTGAACCCGGCGCTGATGCCAAGAATTTTGCCACGATGGTTGGGGTATTCAATGCGATCGCAGCAGTCGCGACCACTGCTGGCGTTCCTCCCTTATTGACGCCGATGGCAAGCGGTATTGCCGATGCCGCGGGTTGGCCATTGCTCACGGTGTTGATGGCGCATACGGCGGGCCAATACGTGATGTTTTATCCGTATCAAATTCCGCCGATCCTGACCGGCGCACTACTGGGACGCGTGTCACTGCTCAGCACCACCGTGATGGGACTGTGTTGGACGGGACTCTACTTGGCGCTTATCGCGCCATTGAGTTTCTTTTGGTGGCGTTGGCTCGGAATGTTCGAGCACGCGGGAAGTTAAACCCTCACCACTACGTCGTCGCCATCGATGGCATATTCGGTGCCGTAGGTTTCCGAGCCCGCATAAATCTTTTCGAGTTCGGCGGATTCGTTGGCCGGGGAGACGAAATAGGTTTCGTTCTTCTCGTTGTGGCGAACTAGGGCAAAACGCACTTCGGAAAAGGCATTGTTGTCCACAGTAAGTTTCGGCATCAGGCCGATCCAGTCCGGATGCTTTTGCGCCCGATGGCCGGTGTGGAAAGAAAAGCTACCGAGCCCGTAAAAGATCGCCTTGCCCTTATATACTTCGACCGGTAGCGGGAAATGGGGGCCATGGCCCATGACAATATCGGCCCCCGCATCGATGGCTGCCCGGCCGGTTTCTTCCATATAGGTCAGGACATCGTGGTTGAGGCCCCAGTGGTTGGAGCTAACCAAGACGTCGCATTCCTTGCGGGCGGCAGCGATATCATCCTGGAATGCTTGCAACGCGGACGGTTCGCACCATGTCAGCACCTCGGGCGGGTTGCCGGGGCGAGTGAGGGTCCGAAGCTCGGTGATTTGGGGCCTGTACGCGGTATGCGCTTGGATCGTGGCAACGCCCGGGTAGTCGTCCTTGGCTTCGTGTCCGTGAGACCAATAGACAGACGTCCGTTGCATAAAGCCATATTTGACACCGTCGCGCTCGACATAGATCGGCTGATAGGCATTCTTGCGGTCCACGCCGGCGCCGGCGTGCGGAATGCCAAGTTCATCCAGCCGGCCGCATGAGGAACGAATGGCGGGAGCGCCATAATTCACATTATTGGCATTACCGATAATCCCAATGCCGCCATCGATCAGGGCCTCTCCGGCGGAAAGATCAGCGTAGAAGCCTTCATCTTCGACAGAACGTTCGAACTCAGGTTCGTAAAGGCAGCATTCGAAGTTAGAGATCACCAAATCAGCAGCCCGTAATGTGGGGCCTACTTGGGCGAAAGGAATTTTCGGGTCTTTCACACCTAATAGATTGATATCGCCTGTTAGGATTACCTGTTGCGCCATGGTCGGAGCCTCCCTCTCGCTTTGTCTACCGCTATTATGGGCAGATTTAGCAAATTCACAGCGCAGCACCAAGATGGCTGGAATTCGCGAGCGCTCGTGGCTGTGCTATAAGGCTGCACCTTCTAATGGAGTGACGCTAATGTTTTCCGCGACTGAGGTCGTAGAGATTTTTCCGAGTTGCCTATGGCTGCACGAAATCGCCGATTGCGAAACGATGAATAATAATGTCGACGCATCGGTGAAAGAATTGCGCGCCGCGGGGACTGGACGCGAGCGCAGCGATGGCGGCGGTTGGACCAGCCCGACCGATCTGCACGAACGCGACGAATTCGTGCCGCTCACCGAGTGTCTTGCGAAAGGGGCGGAAGGTGTTTTGCATTTTCTGCGGTTTAAATTTGACCATTTCTACATTTCCGAATGTTGGGCGAATCTCAGCCGCGTTGGTGACGATCATCCCCGCCACAATCATCCGAACGCCATGTTGAGTGGCGTTTACTACGTGCGTGCGCCGGAAAATTGCGGGGCGATTACTTTCTATGATCCGCGCCCGCAAGCCAGCGTGCTTTATCCGGCAGTTCAGGATTCCACGCCGCATAACAGCCATCGCCATACGATCGGTCCCGGCGAAGGGCTGCTGATTTTATTCCCGTCTTGGCTCGAGCACAGTGTCGAGCGCAATGAATCCGGTAACGAGCGGCTCAGTATCAGTTTTAACGTGATGCTCGCCGGAGATATTGGATACGAGACAGGCTTGGTTCGCCTTTAGTCATTTTGAACGCATTTTGCTGCGAAGTGTGCGTGGAAAAGTAGCCACCTAGCCCGAAAATCTATTTCTCGCCCCAAACTTGCCTTAATGCGGTCACAAACTTGGGCAAGATGTCGCATCTTCGGCATTTCCGGCAATCGTAACTGGACATAGTTGGGGAAGAGCGGTAGTCAGCCGCTCCTATATGGGCAGAACCGGCAAAAAAGCTGGTTCGAGGTCGATAAGAACCGCTCAGAATTTCTGGAAACGCTTAGATATGGACGGCCCCAAATAGGGGCGGAGAAGACGTTAACCATGCAACGTCCGGCAGATATGTGCAGTCGGACGGGCGAGGAGAGAAATATGCGGAATTTACTTAAAGCCCTGATCGTTTTCCTGGTCATTGCGCCAGTACCGGCTATGGCCGGTTTCGAAGAAGGACGTGCGGCATTTATCAAAGGCGATTGGCAGGCCGTGAAAACAGAGATGTTGCCGCTGGCTAAAGAAGGAGATGCCAAGGCGCAGATCGCGATGGGGCTGCTCTATGCGCGCGGACATGGTGTGGAGCAGAACTGGCAGGCGGCGATCTATTGGTTCGCCGAGGCAGCGGAGGCTGCCGCTGCGCTCGAAAGCCGGGCGGAACGGACAGTCGTGCGTATTCTTGCGAACGAAAATCATACTTACAGCGTCAAGCGCGCCACCCAGATCGCACTTATTACGCAATAGCGGAATGGCGGCTTTAGACTGGCCGCCAACTTATTGCCTTGCTACATAATCGGCGCTCCGCTGGGCCCATTGCCATGCCTGGGATTTGTATGGCACGAGGAATGCCGGCGGCGGCGGGGGATAATGCTGAAACGGGGACTATACGAAGGTGTGTGTCTCGCCCGGCGGGCGGGCTTCCCACTATGCTATCCGTTCCTTACCCGCAACCGGCGTAAGGCCTATAAATTTCGTACCCGAATGATGGAAGGCGTCATGCGCTCGGACGCGGTGATACTGTCCTATCCTAAAAGCGGGCGAACCTGGGTCGAGGTAATGTTGTCGCGGCTGTTTCAACAGCGGTTGGGGTTGCCTGAAAATGAGATTATCGATTTTTCGGGCGATTACCGGAGCAATCCCGAGCTTCCTCATTTCTTTTTTACTCATGACGACGCCCACGTATTGGAGGGTAACGAATTCCTTCCAGAGGGTGGGCCAAAAGGATATTTCGCCTCCTCAAAAACCCTTTTTGTCGTCCGTCATCCGCTCGATGTCGCGGTCTCTATGTATTTCCAACAAAGCAAGCGAAGCGGCTATTTGGAAGGGGTCGATATTTTCGAATTCGCCACGGAAATCAGAGGAGGATTGCCGACGATTATCCGGTTCATGAACCGCTGGGCGACACTCGGCCGACAGTTCGGCACGCATCTGATGGTTCGCTATGAAGATCTCCACGCCGACCCTTTCGTTCAATTTAAGTCCATCATCGAATTCCTTGCGCTCGATTTTAATGACGACGAGATCGCCGACGCCATTGCCTTCGCTTCGTTCGACAGCATGAAGAAAAGGGAGGCGACGAATTTTTATCAGGGGGATTTTCGGGTCAGCACAGAACATCCCGATGATGAAGATAGCTTCAAGGCGAGACGAGGCGTGGTTGGCGGTTTTCAGGATTATTTCAGCAAAGAGCAGGTCGCTGAACTGGAGCGGATGATGAAAGAAGATCTCGACCCGGTTTATGGCTACGACTGAAAACGAAGTTCAAACCAAAAAGAAAACCCCCGCCGGAGCGGGGGCGCATAAGGTTCTGTTTTTATTATTATGAAATGGCTCCGCGGACAGGACTCGAACCTGTGACCCGGTGGTTAACAGCCACCTGCTCTACCAACTGAGCTACCGCGGATCAGTGGCCTCGGGCCGCAATCGCGCGCCCTAGGAGGCTGGCTTATAGCAACGGTGCCAACGCCAGGCAAGGCGAATGGGTGGGCTTCGGCAGGATAGGAAAAAAATTTTGGAGGTCCGGGCCGGAATCGAACCGACGTACACGGATTTGCAATCCGCTGCATAGCCACTCTGCCACCGGACCGTGAGATCGAGCGAAGCGCGAGTGTAGTCGTGAGCTGCGGCAGGTCAAGCGCAAGCTCATGAATAAACTCATGGACCACTCGATTTTGCAGCTTATATATACTAGCAACTATATCAGCGAAGTATCGCCAAGCAGCTGCGTGCGATTGATAGGATTAAGAGGGAGCAATGGACACCGCAGAAGCCAGGCGCAATATGGTCGATTGCCAATTGCGCACCAATCGAGTGACCGACCCGGCGGTGCTGTCGGCGATGGGCGATTTACCGCGCGAGGCCTTTGTACCCGAAGACCTTAGACCCTTGGCATATAGCGATGGTGAGCTCGAGGTAGCTGAGGGCCGTGCGATGATGGCGCCAATGATCGCGGCAAAGATGTTCCAGAGCCTCGAAATCGCGTCGGAGGATGTGGTGCTTGTAATCGGTTGTGCCAGCGGCTACGCCGCGGCGGTCATGGGGCGAATGGCGCGGGTTGTTTTTGTTTTGGAGGATGACCCTGCGATCAGTGCAAAAACCGGCGAAACCTGCACGTCACTCGGCCTCGATAATGTGGTTCCGGTTTCGGGACCTCTGCGGGAAGGCTGGACTAAAGAGGCCCCGTACAATGCTATTTTTATCGACGGCGCCGTAGAAATGGTTCCGGAAGCGCTTTGCGGACAACTTGTCGATGGTGGACGGTTGGTGGCGGTTGTGGTCGAAAATGGCATCGGCCGCGCGACTCGATATCTCAAAAATGCGTCCGGCCAGTCCGGCAGAGTCCTGTTTGACGCGAAGGCGCATCTGTTGTCTGACTTTAATCAGCCACAAAATTTTGTGTTCTAGTGCAAATAACCCGCTAGATTTAGGGGGTTACCGGCGATACTTCTTTTTTCAGCCGTTTTTAGAAGAACTTGCGCGGTGGCCGTCGATGCCAAATGCCGGAAAGGGTTGTGGTTCTGCGTAACGCTTTGTATGAATTTGGTAATGATTTCAGGATAGAACTGTCCTGAACCTGTTGGCGAGTAAAAGTGCTGTTCGTCCTTCTGGGCGTAGACTGGTGTTCGAAGCGAGCGTGGATTGATTTTTGTGAGCTTTCGTTTGGTGTTTCAATGTCGCGAGAGAATTGCGCGTCCTGCCGGGTTTTCGGTAGTGCTGCGTGGTATGTTTGCCGGCGTTGCGATCCTGGGCGCGGCGACGGTAGCAGTGTCAGCTCAAGCAATGACACTCGAGGAAGCGCTGGTGCATGCTTATCAGAACAATCCCACCCTTCAGGCGCAACGCGCATTCGTGCGCTCTACGGACGAGGATGTCAGTCAGGCATTGTCGGGATGGCGACCGGAGGTGGAAGGCACGGTGCGTGGCAATGCTTTCTGGAACCGCCGCAATAACGACAACAACGAACTAAATCGCCGAAGCGGATTTCAGGCTCAAGTAACGATTACTCAGAACGTCTACAATGGCGGCCAAACTCAAGCTGCGACGCGGGAGGCGGAAAGTAATGTGCGCGCAGAGCGGGCGCGGTTGATTTCGACAGAACAAACAGTGCTGCTGAACGCGGTTACCGCCTACATGGACGTGTTTCGCGATCGCGCAGTGCTGCAGCTCAATATCAACAACGAAAAGGTGCTCGCTCGGCAGCTGGAAGCCACGCGAGACCGTTTCAATGTTGGTGAAGTAACCCGAACCGATGTGACCCAGGCCGAAGCGCGCCTTGCAGGTGCTCGTGCGGATCGTATCCAGGCGGAGGGTGATCTTGAAACCAGCCGTGGCGTCTTCCAACAGGTGGTTGGGGCCGAGGCAGCGGACCTACAAAAGCCCGACCCAGCTCTCGAGTTGCCAACCGGATCTGAAGAAGCGATCAAGCTTGCGACCGATCGAAACCCTGGTGTGCTCGCGGCCAAATTCGACGAGGCGGCAGCGCGCCACAACGTTCGTGAGATTACAGGTGAATTGTTGCCGAGTTTGGACGTAATTGGCCGGGCGACCAATGCGCGCAACCAGGATTCCAACAATCGCACGACAACCGACTATGAAATGCGTGCACAATTGACCGTACCGCTCTACCAGCAAGGTGCAGTCTTTAGCCGGGTGCGCGAGGCGAAGCAATTGGCCGCCCAGGCACGTATCGAAATTGAAGAGGCACGTCGACAGGCGGTCGAGGACGCAACCAGCGGATGGGAAGCGCTGGCTACTGCGCGGGCGCGAATCAAATCGCTGAAAGCAGAGGTACGTGCCGCTCAGATCGCACTTGAAGGGGTTCAGCAGGAAGCGTTGGTCGGATCTCGTACGGTACTCGATGTGCTCGATGCGGAGCAGGAGTTGCTCGATGCGAAGGTCGACCTCGTACGTGCGGAACGTGATGAAATTGTTGCAAGATTCGATGTTTTGAATGCGACGGGCCGGCTTACGGGGCCGGCGTTGAAACTGCCTGGCGGGTATTACGACACGTCATTGCATTACAATTCCGTGCGCCAGAAATTTTTTGGCCTTGGAGATTGAATGAGGCTGTCTGCTAGAACTGGTGGGAAGAAAGGTCCTTGATCTACGGTTCGAGGGAGTATTTCGACTGCATCTGTTTTATGCGGTCCAGTGAAAGAGGTAGACCATGAGCGAAGGTGGCGGACAGCAAGAACCTTCAATGGAAGAAATCCTGGCGTCGATCCGGAAAATTATTTCGGAAGATGACGAGGGAGACCAGGCCGCCGCACCGCCGGAAGAGCCTCCTGAACCTGCTCCGCCGCCAGAGCCGGAAGAGGAACCGCTCGAGCTAGACGACGAACTCGAATTGGTCGACGAAGCGGAAGACGAAATCGAACTTGTCGAGGAAGTGGAAGAAGAAGTCCTGGAGCTCGAGGACGAAGTTGAAGACGAAGTCGAGTTTTACGACGAACCCGAAGAAGCTGCGCCGCCACCACCGCCTCCTCCGCCACCGCCACCGCCTCCGCCGCCGTCTCCAGCGCCGCCGCCTCCGCCGCCTCCGGCACCAGCAGGGCCCGTTGATAATCTGATCGGCGACAGTCCGCGCGCTCAAGCGACTACCTCGCTCGCCAATTTATCGACCGCAATTCGCGAACATCGTCCCGGTCTGACCGTTGAACAGTTGGCCGAGGAATTGTTGCGGCCGATGCTGCGTGAATGGCTTGACGCCAACCTTCCCGATATGGTCGAACGGTTGGTGCAGAAAGAGATTCAACGAATGGCGGACGAAGCCGAGCCGAAATAGGCCTACTGGCATCTTGGCATTTCGACCGGCAAGACGCACAAGACCGCCCCGAAGTAGGCATTCATGACCTCGCTTGAAAAAAATTATCAACCCGAAGCGGTTGAATCCAAACGCTATGCGGAATGGGAAGACGGGGGAGCCTTCGGCTGTGGCCAAGTGCCAGATGGCGACCCATTCGCCATTGTCATTCCTCCCCCGAATGTCACCGGCAGCCTCCATATGGGCCATGCGCTCAATAACACGCTGCAGGATATTTTGATTCGCCACGCACGGATGACTGGCCGCGACGCCCTTTGGCAGCCGGGGATGGATCACGCAGGTATTGCGACTCAAATGGTCGTAGAGCGGCAGCTCGCGGAATCGGGTGAAAATCGCCGCGATTTAGGGCGTGAAAAATTCCTTGAACGGGTTTGGCAATGGAAAGCTGAGTCTGGCGGCACCATTACCCGCCAGTTGCGTCGCCTTGGCGCGTCTTGCGATTGGTCGCGTGAGCGCTTTACCATGGATGATGGACTAAGCCGTGCGGTGCTGAAGGTATTCGTCGATCTTCATGAAAAAGGTTTGATTTATCGCGACAAGCGATTGGTGAATTGGGATCCGAAACTGGAAACCGCAATTTCCGATTTGGAAGTGGTGCAAACCGAGACCAACGGCCATCTTTGGTATTTTCGCTATCCTGTGGACGGCGAAGAAGGGCGCCATATCACGGTGGCCACCACGCGACCGGAAACCATGCTTGGGGATACTGCAGTTGCAGTGCATCCAGACGACGAACGCTACAAGGATATTGTCGGCAAGCATTGCGTCCTGCCCCTTGTCGGCCGGCGTATCGTAATTGTGGCCGATGAATATGCCGACCCCGAACAAGGTTCGGGCGCGGTCAAAATTACCCCGGCACACGATTTTAATGATTTCGAGGTGGGGCGGCGCCACGGGCTCGACATGATCAATGTTTTCGACACGCGAGGGCGTATCAATGACGAAGCGCCGGAAGGTTATCGCGGTCTCGATCGATTTGAAGCGCGCGACAAAGTGGTGGCAGACATTGAGACGGCGGGACTACTGGAAAAAATCGAAGACCATGCCCATACCGTGCCCTATGGCGACAGAGGCGGGGTGCCGATCGAGCCCTATCTCACCGATCAGTGGTTCGTAAATGCGGCCGAACTGGCCAAGCCGGCAATCAAGGCCGTCGAAGACGGTAAGACAAAATTCGTGCCCGAGAATTGGTCCAAAACCTATTTCGAATGGATGCGCAACATTCAGCCTTGGTGCATTTCGCGCCAATTGTGGTGGGGACACCAAATCCCTGCATGGTACGGCCCCGACGGCGAAATTTTCGTGGCTCTATCGGAGGAAGATGCGTTGGCCGCCGCGGAGAAGCATTACGGCGCGAAAACTGAACTCACCCGCGATGAGGACGTGCTGGACACATGGTTCTCGTCGGGGCTCTGGGCATTTTCGACACTGGGTTGGCCCGATGAGACACCTGAACTCAAGCGATACTACCCGACCGATGTGCTGGTGACGGGATTCGACATCATCTTTTTCTGGGTCGCTCGCATGATGATGTTGGGTATCGAATTCATGGGCGAGGTACCGTTCCACACGGTCTATGTGCATGCGTTGGTACGTGACGAAAAAGGCCAGAAAATGTCCAAATCCAAGGGCAATGTGATCGATCCCTTGGATTTGATAGATCAGTACGGTTGCGATGCGTTGCGATTTACATTGGCATCCTTGGCTGCGCCGGGGCGTGACATAAAACTGTCGAGTAGTAGGGTCGAAGGCTCTCGAAATTTCGCGACCAAAATCTGGAATGCGGCGCGATTCTGCGAAATGAACGAATGTCCCTTTGGCGCTCCGTTCGACCCGACCGACGTGAGCCAGACGGTCAATCGCTGGATTATAAGTGCGCTCGTGGACTGCAAGGAAGAGACCGCCCGGGGGCTCGAACTGTATCGGTTCAACGATGCGGCCCAGACCTTATATCAATTCATTTGGGGCACCTATTGCGATTGGTATCTCGAGTTTGCGAAACCGCTTCTGGATGCCGACGACAAAGACGTCCAAGCTGAAACGCGAGCCACCGCAGCCTGGGTCTTCGAACAGATCCTCCATCTTTTACATCCCTTTATGCCCTACCTTACCGAAGAGCTTTTTCAACGGCTCGTCGATGCTGACGAAGCCCCATTGATGTTACGCCGTTGGCCAGAATTCCAAGAAAGCCTGACCGACGAAGAGGCTGCCCATGAGATCGATTGGGCCATCCGGTTGATTTCCGGTATCCGATCGGTGCGTTCGGAAATGAATGTACCGGCCGGTGCTAAAATTCCGGGTATCATCGCGGGCCTCCATGAAAACTCGCTGTCCTGGTTGAAGGAGCACGAGCAGTTGATCCTTAGGCTCGCTAGATTAGACAACATCGTTGTCGACAGTGACGCGCCAAAAGGTGCAGTTCAGTTGGTGCATGATGAGGCGAATGTTTTTCTGCCCTTGGCCGATGTTATCGACCTGAATGCGGAACAGGACCGGCTCAAAAAGGAAATCGCCAAGGCGGACGGAGAGATCGTCAAACTTTCAAAGAAACTCGGCAACGAACAATTCCTTGCCAAGGCACCGGAAGCCGTTGTCGAAGAGCAGCGCGAGCGCTTGTCCGCGGAAGAGGCTTTGAAAGCAAAACTTACATTTGCGTTGGATCGCCTGGCGTCGATACAGTGACGACACGGCTGCTGGGGTGCTTTTCAATCATACTGTTCAGCCTTACGGCTTGCGCCGCACCGCAGCGCCAGTCGGTCGATCTGCGACAAATTAGTTATTGGGGGCTTGGCTGGAGCTTGCGAGGGGCACCCAACCGCATTAGTAGCGCTATTCCACCGATGGTTAGAATGCTTCAGCAGGATCACCCGAAAGTACGATCCGTATCTCCATCTGCGGAGCAGCGGCAGCGCTACGGGGCCGCGTTGAATAGACTCAGAAAAGCCAACCGCCGATTAGTGGGAAACCGGATGATTGGCCTGTTTACAGTCCAGAATCTCGGGTGTGCCGGGCGAAGCTTTCCGGTTTTTGATCAAGATAAACCGGCAGCGGTTTTTTTCGTCCTAGACGTGGAAAGGATAGCTAAGCCTGATCCAAAATGGTGCGATCGGAGTCAGTCATCGCCGATAGAGTTCGGCCGGTTTGTCGTCGATGAAATCAGCCGGCATCTGGTTGAAACGGGAAAGTCTGGTTGACAAGTCAACGGCCGCACGGCACTCAACACGCCAAAAAAAATTGCATAAGCATAGCAAGTGTTTGTAAGAGTGAGGCGCTATGACTATCGATAAGTCGAAACTACCAAGCCGTTACGTATCGGTCGGGCCCGAAAGCGCGCCGCACCGATCCTATTATTATGCCATGGGAATGAGCGAGGAGGAGATTGCGCTCCCGTTCGTTGGCGTCGCTTCCTGTTGGAATGAGGCAGCCCCCTGCAATATCGATCTTTCGCGGCAGGCACAGGCGGCCAAGAAAGGGGTTAAGGCGGCGAAAGGAACGCCCCGCGAATTCACCACCATTACTGTTACGGATGGAATCGCGATGGGACATGCGGGCATGAAAAGCTCGCTCGTGAGCCGCGACCTGATTGCGGACTCCGTCGAGCTTACAATGCGCGGACACTGTTACGACGCCCTAATCGGATTGGCGGGGTGCGACAAGTCGCTACCCGGCATGATGATGGCGATGATCCGCCTGAACGTTCCGGCGGTGTTCATGTATGGCGGATCGATCCTGCCGGGGAGATACAAAGGCAAGGACGTTACGGTTCAGGATGTATTCGAAGCCGTGGGTGCCCATAGTGCGGGCAATATGAGCGATGAGGATTTGCACGAGCTGGAATGCGTCGCCTGTCCGTCGTCGGGCTCGTGCGGTGGGCAATTTACCGCGAACACCATGGCTTGCGTATCCGAGGCGGTTGGCCTTGCAATTCCAGGTTCGGCGGGTGCTCCCGCACCATATGAATCGCGCGACGAATATGCCGAAGCGTCCGGCCATGCGGTTATGGATTTAATTGCGAACAATCTTCGGCCACGCGACATCGTAACCAAAGAGGCCTTGATAAATTCGGCTCGGATCGTCGCCTGTTCCGGTGGCTCGACGAATGCCGCGCTGCACTTGCCGGCGATGGCGCACGAGGCCGGAATCGATTTCGATATCTTCGACGTTGCCGACGTTTTCAAGGACACGCCGTATATCGCCGACCTCAAGCCGGGCGGGCAATATGTGGCCAAGGACTTGTTCGAAATAGGCGGTGTGCCGGTGCTCATGCGTGCACTGCTCGATGGTGGTTATCTCAATGGGGATTGTATGACGGTGACCGGCAAGACTATCGGCGAAAACTTGGAAGCGATAACGGTGCCGGGTGATCAAAAGATCATCTATCCGGTTTCGAATCCGATCACGCCGACCGGTGGCGTGGTTGGCTTGAAGGGTAACCTGGCGCCGGAGGGTGCCATCGTGAAAGTGGCCGGCCTGGAGAATCTCAGTTTCACCGGTCCGGCACGTTGTTTCGACAGCGAAGAAGATGCGTTTGCCTGTGTCGAGCAGCGGAACTACCGCGAAGGCGAAGTTCTGGTAATCCGTTATGAGGGCCCCAAGGGAGGGCCAGGCATGCGTGAGATGCTGGCAACGACGGCGGCCCTCTATGGTCAAGGTATGGGCGACAAAGTAGCGCTTATCACAGATGGTCGGTTCTCAGGCGCGACCCGAGGGTTCTGTATTGGTCATGTGGGTCCGGAAGCTGCGGTCGGTGGGCCGATAGGTCTGTTGCAGGATGGTGACGTGATCACAATCGACGCGGTCGAAGGTATTCTTTCAGTCGATCTGGGCGAGGATGAACTCGAGAATCGTCGTCAGAAATGGGGACCCCGCGAAACCGATTATCAGGCGGGCGCTCTTTGGCGCTACGCGCAGACAGTCGGGCCGGCCTGCAAGGGCGCGGTGACCCACCCCGGTGCCAAGGCCGAGACGCACGTATATGCGGATATCTAGACGGCTTGCGTCTTTGCGGCGTCCTGCTGGATTGTTAGCCAGCTTGGCCTGTCTCGGCCTCGCCGCCTGCCAGTCGACTCAGAATTATGTGAAGCCAGACTTCAATCCGGCTGTGCATGCCAAGGATCACGAATTTTGCGTTCAGGTCGCACGACAACCTAAGCAAAACCCGACCGTGCCAGCGGCGCCCTGTATAGGTTGCCCACTTTTTGGCAAGGTGGCGTTGGATATCTTCCGTGTCGTCGTGAACGGGGCGACAGGCACAGAGATTAACGAGGTCGCCTACGGCGATTGCATGAATCAGAACGATTATGCTGCCGTGCCCATGACGGAAGAGGATTGGGCGCACTTCAATGATTTGCAAAGCGTTCCCGAACGGCGGAAATTTTTGCTCGAGTTATTGCGTCAAGCGCATCAAAAGGGGCCGTAAGTTAATCGGCGATTTCGAGCACTACTGGCGTATGGTCGGAGGCCTTTTCCTTACCCCTAGGCCCCTTATCGATTTCACAACCGACCAGCAGATCTGCCGCATGTGGCGAAAGCAGCCAGTGATCGATACGAACGCCCTCATCCTTTTGCCAGCGTCCTGCCATGTAGTCCCAATAGGAGTAAGAGACCTCGTTATGTAATGCCCGCCAAGCTTCGGTGAGGCCAAGATTGATCATACTGCGAAATCGTATCCGTGTTTCCGGTCGGCAGAGCGCGTCGTTGGCAAAACGAGCGGGGTCGTAGCAATCGACATCGGACGGGCAAACATTGTAGTCGCCGCCGAGTACGACTGGCATCTCCATGGGCAGAAGGGTGTCACGAATATGTGTGACGAGTCTGTCCATCCAGGCGAGCTTATATGGGTACTTATCCGTATCCGTGGGGTTGCCATTGGGTAAGTAGAGCCCGCACACCCGCACACCCTTGATGGTTCCTTCGATGTAACGTGCTTGTTCGTCGTCTGGATCGCCGGGCAATCCGCGATGCACATCCTCGATCTCATGCCGAGACAACATGGCGACGCCGTTGTAGGTTTTTTGACCATGGACGGCGGTACGATAGCCGAGAGACTCGATTTCGAGCGCCGGGAAGGCCTCATCCACACATTTGATTTCTTGCAGCACCACCACGTCGGGCGTGGTTTCCTCAAGCCATTCGAGCACGCGAGGTAGTCGTGCTTTTATTGAATTGACGTTGAAGGTGGCGAGTTTCATAGGTCGACCTAAAGAATATTGCCGCCGGCTTCATCGGCGACGCCCGCAAAGGAGATTTCCGGCTCCAGCGCCTGATCGGGTAGCGCGACCACCGGTTTGTTTTGAGCCGCTTTCTCGATGGCCTCGCTCAACTCTCGAGTATCGCTATCGCCGCCACGGCTTGCACGGATACTGCTCAGCAATTGATGGTGGTCCGGCAGATTGGTGATGAGTTCGGCGGTCACTCCATGGAGTACATTCTGATAGCGTTCCCAATCGCTGGCTGAAATCGCTCTGTCGGCGGGGAAGGTCACGTCCTTGAAAAAGCCTTTGCCGAACAGCACGATCAGATAGCTCAGGCCGCTGAATAAAAATCCGCTGTCCAGTTCGTCTTCCGTCGGCAATGCGTGTTTGAAGAGCTCGAGCTTTTCCTTCAGTGAATCCGGAATCGTAATGTCTTCCCGTGCTGCCTTCCAATAATCGCTATCCTCGCGGGTATTGGTGCAATAGTGGAGGACGATGAAGTCACGAATTTCCGTATAGAGCGATTCGCTTAGCCGGTTATATCGATCACTGAGTATGGGGTTGAAATCCTTGTCGGGGAAATATTCCACGATCCAGCCGAGAGCCCGATCGACGAGATAGATCGCTGTCGATTCCAAGGGTTCGATGAAGCCTCCCGAAAGGCCAATGGCAATGCAGTTCTTTGCCCAAGTCTGGCGCGCTCGACCCACCTTCATGCCAATGGCACGTGGTTCCGCACCTTTGCCCAAAGGGCCTAGGTGGTCGAGAAACTCTGCCGTGGCCTCTTCGTCATTTCGGTGGGCGCTGGAAAACACATATCCGGTCCCAATGCGCGAATAGAGCGGCACTCGCCACGACCAACCGGCCCCGAGCGCGGTCGAACGTGTGCAGGGCTCCAATTTGGTCGGCTCCAGATGTGGCAGTTGAACGGCCAACGCGCGGTCGTTCAGCAGGTATTGGCCATAATTTTCGAATTCGACCCCTAGCGTCTGCTGCAGGATCATGCTCTTGAAGCCAGTACAGTCGATCACCAATTCGATTTCGTGGCGGCCTTGCTGCTTTAGCTGGAGAGACGAGACATAACCCTTCTCGTCGAGTTCGATTTCTTCCACATCGTCGAGAATGTGAATTACGCCGCGTTCGATGGCGATCTGGCGGAGATATTGGGCGAACAAACCCGCATCAAGATGGTAGGCGTAATTGAGGACACTTTCGAAATTTTCCGCTTCCAGCGGTTTCGGTCCTTTACGCCCTTCGACCACCGCAGTGATCGGAGAGTGATAGATGCTGTAATTGCTGCCACCGCCGGGGTCGTTGAATTTGTGGAAGTAGTAGGCGGGATTGTAACCCTGGATGTCGTCTCCGAATCCATCGAAGGGATGAATGTAGTTCAGCGGATTCCCGTTGATGTCATGATCCCAATTGACGAAGCGGACGCCGAGTTTAAACGACGCGTTGCAATGGGTGATGAAGGCTGCCTCGTCGAGGTCGAGCGATTCGAACCAGCGTTTCATCGTCGGCACGGTAGCCTCTCCGACGCCAACGGTCGGAATATTGGGGGATTCGATTAGGCAGACTTCAATCGGTATTTCCGCCCGGGAATTGAGGCGGGTCACGAGATGGGTTGCGGCCATCCAGCCGGCGGTACCGCCGCCGACGATAGTGACTTTGGAAATTGGTTCGCCCATGTCCTCTAAGCGCTGTGTCGAAGTTCTATGAGAGATATGTTTCCGCCGGAACGGGACCCGGCGTCAAGCATTCTGAAGGGTTCTAAATTGCAAACGATGAACCGCAGCCGCAGGACGAGGTAGCGTTAGGATTCGTTATCTGGAACGACGCACCCATCAAGTCGGTCACAAAATCGAGTTCCGCCCCGTCGAGGAGGTCAAGCGAGGTATCGTCGACCACGACGGTTATTCCGTCTCGCTCGAACAAATGGTCATCGGGTGTGGTCGCGTCGTCGAAAGTAAAACCGTATTGGAAACCCGAACAGCCTCCACCGGAAACGGAAACACGAAGCATCATGTTTTCGCTTTTCTCGGCTTCCATAATATGAGCGATTCGGTTGATTGCTGAATCGCTCACAGTGAAGCTACGTACGGCTTTTTCAGCTTGGCTCGCAAACATATCGGCCATGATGGCGTACCACCTCTGAAAATGGTTTTACCTCTGACGGTTATAGTTGGGATGACAGAGGGAAAAGTCAATCTAAAGAGTGAAATTTTGCCGCGCTGGATAAATTTGCCTTTTCATGTGCTTGCGGGATACTTGGGCAATGCACACGACGCTTGCCCCCTTCGCGAGCCGGGCCGAGGCCAGCCGGGGACGGTTGCATGCGGAGCCGGAAAGCCGATACCGGAGCTGTTTCCAGCGAGACCGCGATCGAATCGTGCATGCGACGGCGTTTCGACGGCTGAAGCACAAGACGCAAGTTTTTATATCGCCCGGCGGGGATCATTACCGTACGCGCCTGACGCACAGCCTTGAGGTAGCCCAGATTGCGCGGGCATTGGCTCGGGCCCTCCGTCTAGACGAGGATTTGACCGAGGCGCTGGCGCTCGCGCACGATCTCGGTCACCCGCCTTTCGGACACGCGGGGGAAGAGGCGTTGGATCGCTGTATGTCGGATTTCGGCGGGTTTGATCACAATGACCAGACGCTTCGTATCCTAATCAAGCTCGAACATCGCTACGCCGCGTTCGATGGCCTCAATCTGAGTTGGGAAGCGCTGGAAGGTGTGGTCAAGCATAACGGGCCATTGGTCGCCGAATCCTCGGAAAATCCTGTGCCTCCGACCATTGCGGCCTACAACAAAAAGCAGGATTTAGAACTCGATCTTTATTCCTCTCTTGAATCTCAGATTGCCTCTCTCGCCGATGATATCGCGTACGACAATCACGATCTCGACGACGGCCTGCGCGCGGGCATTATCGAGATTGAAATGCTCCAAGACGTGCCCCATGTCGCAGAAATGTTCCGAAGCGTCTCCGAGCAATATGACGGGATCGAAATGCCTCGGCTTATTCATGAATCGATTCGCCGATTAATCGACCATACGGTCCAAGATCTGATTGAACAAACGGAACGCAATCTCGAGGTGGCCAAGGTCGAGACCACCGACGATATTCGTAAATATGGTCAGCAAATTGCGGGCTTTTCGGGTCCGATTGCCGGCGAGGAAGGTAAAATAAAATCTTTCTTGTTTAAAAACATGTATTTACACCCCGCGGTGCTCGAGCAGGCGGCGGTTGGCGCGGAACGTCTCCGCGATCTGTTCGAGTTGTTCCATGGAGAGCCTGAGCGGATGCCGCCGGAATGGGCGGACCAGGCAGGCGAGCCTAACTCCTCAATGACGGCGAGGGTGGTTGCGGACTACATTGCCGGTATGACTGATCGCTACGCCATCCATCTCCATCGCAGCATTTTCACCGGAGACGCTACCTAAGCCATGAATCTGTTCTCCGATATGCGAATTCGGGTTGTCGCCGGCATTGAGGCCCTTGCGAAGGCTGGTGAAATCCCTGAAGGAATTGAAACAGGACGCGTTGCCGTCGAGCCACCTCGTGATTCGGCTCACGGCGATATGGCGACTAACGCGGCGATGGTGCTCGCCAAATCGGCGGCGATGAAACCACGCGATTTGGCGGAAAAGCTCGGTGAGGAATTAACATCGAACGAAGCTGTTGAAAGTATCGATATCGCAGGCCCCGGATTCATCAATATTCGTTTGGAACCTTCGCTTTGGCGTGACTGTATGGGCGAGATACTCTCCGTCGGAACGGCTTACGGCGAATCCAATCTCGGCGGTGGCGAGAAAGTGAACGTGGAGTATGTGTCGGCTAATCCGACCGGACCGCTTCATATCGGCCACGCACGCGGGGCAGTATTCGGCGATGTTCTAGCGTCTTTGCTGCTTAAGGCGGGATTCGATGTTACCCGCGAATATTACATTAATGATGCGGGGGCGCAGGTCGACGTCCTAGCCCGCTCCGCTCACATACGATATCGCGAGGCGCTGGGTGAGGAAATCGACGAAATTCCCGAAGGTCTTTACCCCGGCGAATACTTGAAAGCAGTGGGTCAAACGTTGGTTGATCAGCACCGCGAGTCGCTAAAAAACGCTTCCGAGGACGAATGGCTGGCAACCGTCCGCGAGACTGCGATCGATGAAATGATGTCGTTGATCCGGTCTGATCTTTCGGAGCTTGGTGTCAAACCTGATCTGTTCACCTCGGAGCGCGCATTGGTCGAGGCTGGCGAGGTCGATGCTTGCTTGGACGATCTGCAATCCCGCGATCTCATATACGAAGGGGTGCTCGAACCACCCAAAGGGAAAACTCCCGATGATTGGGAGCCCCGTCCGCAAACGCTGTTCAAGGCGGTCGAGTTCGGTGATGACGTTGACCGTGCTTTGAAAAAGTCCGACGGAAGTTGGACCTATTTCGCCAGCGACATCGCTTATCACCGTGACAAGTATCGCCGTGGGTTTGCGAACCAGATTGACGTGTGGGGCGCGGATCACGGGGGTTACGTGAAGCGGGTGCAGTCGGCGGTAAAGGCGGTTACCGAACAAAAAGCGACCCTCGACGTAAAAATCTGCCAACTCGTGAAACTTATGGATGACGGTCAGCCGGTGAAAATGTCGAAGAGGGCTGGCACCTTTGTCACGTTGCGTGATCTCGTCGACGAAGTCGGAAAAGATATCGTCCGCTTTATCATGCTGACCCGAAAGAACGATGCCCCGCTTGATTTCGACCTGACTGCAGTAACCGAACAGTCGCGTGATAATCCGGTCTGGTATGTGCAATACGCTCATGCCAGGTGCAATTCCGTGAGGCGTATGATCGCAAGCCAGATGCCCGACCTCGATATCGAATCGGCAGCTCTCGAAAGTGCGAATTTCGAACGCTTGACGGAAGAGACCGAGATTGGTCTCATTAAATTGATGGCGGGCTGGCCGCGCATGGTCGAAGCGGCCGCTGAAGCGCACGAACCGCATCGTATCGCCTTCTATTTGTTCGATCTTGCGTCTGCGTTTCACAGCCATTGGACCCGCGGCAAAGAGGAGCCCTCATTGCGCTTTATCGTCGAGGAGGATCCGGAGTTAACGACGGCAAGATTTGCATTGGTTCGCGCACTGCAAATCGTTATCGCGAGCGGACTCGAAGTTTTCGGAATCGAGCCTGTTGAGGAGATGCGTTGATGGTCGCCGAGATCGATCCACTCGAACGTGAACTGGCCGAAATTGACGCTGAAGTCGAAGACGCGCCGCCCGTGCGCCGGCACTTCGGGATGTTGCCGATCATTATTCTGTTTTTTGTGTTGCTCGCCTTTGGTGGTTTGCTTTGGTACGCCTATTCGGCCGGTGTGCGCGCCGGCAGTGAAGAGGCCGCGCCTTTGTTGAAGCTAAATGGGCCAATCAAAGTGCCACCGCCGAACCCGGGTGGTGTAACCGTGGCGCATCAAGAGAAGACTGTTTTCAATCCGGTCGAAGGCACAAAACGTGACCGCAATGTGGAGCGAATTTTGCCGCCACCGGAAAAACCTCTGCGTCCGGTGCTCGGCGCTCCTAATCCGCCGAAGCCCCCGAAAAAGACACCCAAAACGACGCCCGAGACGACCAAAGCCGCGAAGCCGGCAAAAAAGGTGCAAGCGCCGCTGGTGCGACCGCCGGTCCAGCCGAAGGACAAAAAATCGCCGACGAAGCTGACTCCGATCGATCCTACCAAGCAAGTCGCTGCAGCTAAGCCGAAACGGAAAAAGGCGACGACGCCACCGCCCAAGGGCTCTTACATGATTCAGACCGGCGCGCTATCGACCCGATCCAAGGCAAAGCAGGCCTGGAGCGCTTTGAAGCGCAAGCATCCAGATTTGCTTGGCAAGTTGAGCCTCAATGTGGCACGCGCCGTGGTTCGCGGTACGGTCTATTTCCGTGTTCAGGCGGGGCCGTTACCCGACCGAGCCACCACAGCGGATATCTGTAACGCGCTGAAAGAGCGCGGTCAGGGCTGCATCGTTGTCACCCCCCGCTAGCGGTACCGACCAAAAGACGGCCCCCAACGCGGTTATTTTTGGCTGTGCGGGGCTCGAACTGACTTCGGCGGAGCGCGCGTTCTTTGGTGGCTGCAATCCACTTGGCCTGATCCTTTTCGCGCGAAATATCGAAACGCCCGATCAGGTGCGTGCGCTGACCAGTGAATTCGCCGATGTCGTAGCCTATGCGACGCCGTTGATCCTGATCGACCAAGAAGGCGGTCGCGTCGCTAGGTTAGGGCCTCCTCATTGGCGTGACACTCTGCCCGCCAAGGTGTTCGGGGATCGATTTCAGGAAAACAGGAAACAGGCGTTAACGGCAGCGCGCTTGAATGCGGAAATACAGGCGTTGGATTTGGCGATGCTCGGCATAAACGTGAATTGCACGCCGGTAGCCGATCTCGCTTGGCCCGATACACATGAGATCATTGGCGACCGGGCATTCTCCAACGAAGCCAAGGAAGTGGCCGCATTGGCGCGCGCGGTATGCGAAGGGCATTTGGCAGCGGGCGTGATGCCGGTGGTTAAACATGTGCCGGGTCATGGGAGAGCAACTGCAGATAGCCATTTGGAACTGCCGGTGGTGGATGCTTCTCGTGAAGAGCTTGAAGCGAGCGATTTCGACTCTTTCCGGTTACTAGCCGATATGCCAGCGGCCATGACCGCTCATATCGTGTATTCCGCTTTTGACGACGTAAACCCGGCCACTCAATCCTCGACGGTAATCACGGACGTTATTCGAAACCATATCGGGTTCGACGGATTGCTAATGAGCGATGACCTCGGCATGAAGGCGCTGGGCGGCGATTTCGATGATCGAGCACGTCGTTCGTTGGCGGCCGGTTGCGATGTGGCGCTTCATTGCAGCGGGGATTTCGATGAAATGGTGGCGGTAGCCGACGGTGTAGGTGCGCTAGACGATGTTGCGATCGGTCGATTGGAGCGTGCGTTGTTGGCGTTGTCCCAAACAGCGGGAGCTCCGGTGGACCGTGACGACTTGCTGAATAAATTCGCGACATTGATGGCCAGGTGACGCATGGCGGATCTGGGAAATATTCTTCAAACAGCATCGGTCTGGGTGTTGCCGGTGTTGCTGGCTATAACGCTGCATGAAGCCGCGCATGGTTGGGCCGCTTGGCGCCTCGGTGACAATACCGCCTATATGTTAGGGCGGGTGAGTATCAATCCGTTCCGTCATATCGATTTAGTCGGCACTATAATCCTGCCCGGAATTTTGATTTTTACTCAGGCTCCATTTCTGTTCGGCTGGGCAAAACCGGTGCCGGTCCGCTTCGGCGCATTGCCAAATCCAAGACGTGACATGATGTTGATCGCTGCTGCGGGGCCGGCCGCGAATCTTATCTTGGCATTTTTGGCGGCACTGTTGCTGCATACGGTTAAATTCATGCCTCCAGACGTCGGAAAATGGTTGTATTTCAACCTTATAAACTGTCTGTGGCTGAATCTTGTCCTTGCCGTCTTCAACATGCTACCGCTTCCACCCTTAGATGGCGGTCGGATTTTGGTGTCGCTTTTGCCGGAACCGATGTCGAGTTGGCTTGCGGGTTTGGAGCGGTTCGGACTGCTGATATTGGTTGGGTTGCTGATCATTGCGCCAATGCTGGCGCGAGAAACCGGAGGCGATTTTAATATCTTCGGAATTTTGGTCGGCGAGCCGGTCGCGTTTTTGCGGGAATGGATTTTGGTACTGACCGGACTTAAATGAACGAGCTCGAATGACGGACTTGGAATTTCAGGAAGATAGTGGCGACCAGAGGCAGTCCCGGTCGGGCGATGCTTTGGTTCTGAATCTCGATGGTTATGAAGGTCCGATCGACTTGCTGCTCACTTTGTCGAGGGAGCAGAAAGTAGACCTCACCAAAATTTCAATTTTGCAATTGGCCGACCAATATCTCGATTTTATCGAGCGGGCCCAGGATTTGAGGCTGGAAATTGCTGCCGATTATTTAGTGATGGCAGCGTGGCTTGCCTATCTCAAATCGCGCTTGTTGCTGCCTTCGGTTAAAGATGAGGAAGGTGAACTGAGCGCGGCGGAAATGGCAGCTCGGCTTGCATTCCAATTGCAGCGTCTGGAAGCGATGCGTAATACCGGAAAAACGTTGCTCGAGCGTCCCCAGTTGGATCGAGAATTTTTCCGTCGCGGTGATCCGGAGCCACTGGAAATCGTCAGAACTTCGGTTTTCGAAGTGACGTTGTTTGATCTGTTGCGTGCCTATGGTGCGTTCCGCGAGCGCGAAAATATTACCGCGCTTCGTATCGACCCGACCCAGTTGTATTCGACCGAGAAGGCGCTTGGCTGGCTGCGCCAGCTCATCGGTGACGTGCCGGACTGGACCACTTTGGAGAATTTCCTGCCGCCGGGCATCGGCAAGGGCATTGTGCGGCGGTCTGCGGTGGCTGCGACATTTGCCGCGTCACTGGAAATGGTCAAGGCAGGTGAGGCTTCGCTTCGCCAATCAAAACCCTTTGCCCCGCTTTTCCTGAAAGCTGGGCCGAAAACGGTGGCAGCCTGATGACGATCGATCGATTTCAGCAACTTCGAATACTTGAAGCAATTCTGTTTGCATCCGCTGATCCAATTTCCGAAAGGGTGTTGAAAGGTCGCTTGCCGGAAGGGAGCGATCTCGAAGATTTGCTCGACGAGCTGAAGGGGTTCTACTCGAATCGTGGGGTACATTTGGTTTCAGTCGGCAAGAAGGCATGGGCGTTTCGGACGGCACCCGATTTATCGGAACATCTCAGGATCGACACCGAGGTCAAGCGCCGATTGTCGCGGGCGGCAATTGAGACACTCGCGATAATTGCGTACCACCAACCGATCACGCGGGCCGAAATCGAAGAGGTGCGGGGCGTCGCGACCTCCCGAGGTACGCTCGATATTTTGTTGGAAGCGGAGTGGATTCGTCCTCGCGGACGTCGGCGGGTGCCTGGTCGTCCGGTGACTTGGGGAACGACGGAGCATTTCCTCGATCAATTCGGTATTGAGCGACTGGAGGATCTTCCGGGAATCGACGAACTCAAGGCCGCTGGCTTGTTGGATACGCGTCCTGGTTTGATGTCGCTTGGGCAAATATCCGATGGGGCGGATGATTCTTCCGATGAAGACGGCGAAGATGACGAAGAGCTCGAACCCAATATCGATCTAGAGGACGATATAAAGCAGTCTGCTTGAGTGCTCGTTTCTGGATTGCACGCGCTTGCTAATGCTAATTATTCTCAGTACATCTACGCGCCCAATTAACCGGTCGGAGATCGTGAATGCCGTCCGACGCAGCATTGGAATTCAGTGAAGTAAGCCATCGGTTTGGCGAGACCGTAGCCGTTAACGGTGTCTCGCTTTCGCTTGCTCCCGGCGAAGTGGTCTGTTTGCTTGGCCCATCAGGCTGCGGCAAGACAACGATGTTGCGACTTGCCGCAGGGTTAGAAGTGCTTCAGCAGGGCGAAGTCCGGTTGGCGGGTCGCGTGGTTGGGTCCGGTAATGGGTTTCACCTTCCGCCCGAAGAGCGCGACGTAGGGCTGGTGTTTCAAGAATACGCTTTGTTCCCGCATATGACCGTTTCGGAGAACGTCGCCTTTGGCCTCGACAACTTGTCCCGGGCAAAGAAAGAGGAAGTCGTTGCCAATGTTGTCGATATGGTCGGGATCGATCGTATGGCAGAACGCTATCCGCACGCATTATCAGGTGGTCAGCAGCAGCGGGTTGCGCTCGCGCGCGCCTTGGCGCCGAAACCGAAGCTCTTATTGTTGGATGAGCCGTTTTCCGGTCTCGATAGCCGCCTGCGGGACCAAATTCGCGACGATACTTTGCATGTCCTAAAACAAAGCGATGCCGCGACGTTGTTGGTAACCCATGATCCCGAAGAGGCAATGTTCATGGGTGATCGCATCGTCGTTCTCAGAGATGGGACATTGCAGCAAGAAGGGCCGCCGGACGATCTCTATTTCTCGCCGGTAAACCGGTTTGTCGCCGAATTCTTCAGCGACGTTAATCATATTACCGGTCGCGTGAAGAACGGTGCGGTTGAGACTGTGGTGGGTATATTCGAAACAAAGGAAATTGCCGACGGAACCGAGGTCGATATCCTGATACGCCCGGAAGCGGTGCGACTTGTACCCACCGACGAGGGGAGTTCCAAATATCAGGCCGAGGTGCTCGCTTCGCGTTTGCTTGGGAGATCAAGCCTGGTTCATCTTTGTACTTGTCGGCAGACCGATGAGGAAATTCATCTCCATTCGCGTATGCCGGGGCGCTTCCTTCCTAAGGAGAAAGAGGTCTTGGCGCTCGAACTTGATCCCAACCAAACCTTTATCTTTCCAGCGGTTTGACTAAGTTAAAGGTAACCCGCGACATTGCAGCCGGCAGGCGGGTTAGGTAATGATGCTGCGTACGCGGCGGCCTTTGAGGAGATTTCGATGGGCACCTTCAGTATCTGGCATTGGTTGATCGTACTCGCGATCGCCGTGATCCTTTTTGGAGGCCGCGGGAAAATTTCGCAGCTCATGGGCGATTTCGGTAAAGGCCTTAAGAACTTTAAAAAGAATATCAAAGACGATGATAAGGAAAAGGCTGACCCTACGGAGGCCAAAACCATCGACGGCACCGCGACCGAAATTAGTGAAGACAAAGAATCGAGTGAAAAAGCGAGCAAGGAATAAATTGCTCACGCGCTTAACACCGGGCACCCCCTAACCAAACGAGGCGGCGATGTTCGACATTGGCTGGCCTGAACTCATGATCGTCGCGGTCATCACCATTTTGGTGGTTGGCCCCAAGGAGCTTCCGCGGGTGCTCCGCACGGTGACTATGTGGATTCGCCGCATTCGCGAAATGGCGATGGAGTTCCAGGCAGGGCTCGATGATTTGGCGCGCGAGGCCGAGCTGGAGGAAATCCAAAAAGAATTCGCCGAAACCACACCTGAAAATTTGATGGGCGATGTGGAGCAGTCGATCGCAAGCCATTTGGATGTGGAAGAGGAACTCGACGATATCAAAGGCACCCTTGAGGATGGCAGCAAGCCAAAGTCCGACAAGTCACCTCCTAAACAGGAGCCGACATGAGCGAGCGGCCCGAAGACATTTCAGAGGATGGCGAAGAGGTCGGTGAATTCGATGAGTTCGACGATCTCGAAGATTCCAAAATGCCGCTGATCGATCATTTGGTGGAATTACGCCAAAGGTTGCTCTATGCGGTTGCAGGTTTGGTGGTTTGCTTTTTCGTTTGTTTTTACTTCGCCGGGCCCATTTTCAATTTTCTCGTCGCGCCCCTTGCCGATCTTTGGCAGGGAGAATCGGGCAAGCGGCTGATTTATACCGCTATGCACGAAAAGTTCTTTACTGACGTGAAGGTGGCTTTTTTTGCTGGTGCATTCGTCGCATTCCCTGTCATCGCCAATCAAATCTGGAAATTCGTTGCCCCTGGCCTTTATCGGAATGAACGGAAGGCCTTCCTTCCGTTTCTCATAGCGACGCCTCTGTTGTTCTTCACCGGCGGTGCCTTCGTCTATTACCTGGTCCTACCTGTGGCGTGGGCGTTTTTTGCGGGTTTCGAGCAAGTCGCGACGGCTGGGCAGGTGGCGATCGAACTCGAACCCAAGGTCAACGAATATCTTTCTCTCGTGATGCGATTGATTTTTGCATTCGGGCTCAGCTTCGAGTTGCCGGTAATTTTGACGTTACTTACCCGGTCAGGAATCGTCACGGTGGATTGGCTGAAACAGAAGAGGCGCTATGCAATTCTGATTGCGTTCATTGCCGCGGCAATCCTTACGCCGCCCGATCCGCTAAGTCAGGTTGCGCTCGCAGTCCCGATAATTTTTCTCTACGAAATTTCGATCTGGTGTTCGGTCCTGCTCGATCGCAGAAAATCCAGTTCCGCATAAAGCCAATTCTCGCCATCGGCAAAATAGTCGCCTATATAGAGTTTACCTGAAAAGATCGAACCGACCGTCATGCACGACATACGTTTCATTCGCGAACAGCCGGACGCATTCGATGCGCTTTTGGCTCGACGAGAGTTCCCTCCCGCATCTGCGGACATTTTGGCGCTAGACGAAAAGCGCCGCGCGGCGCAAACCGAAATGCAGACGTTGCAGCAGCGCCGCAACGAGGCGTCGAAGGAAATAGGCCAAATCAAGCGGGCTGGCGGCGATGCCGATGAACTTATGGCTGAAGTCGCGGCGATCAAGGACAAAATGCTCGCGGCCGAGGAGGCGGAAAAGGAAACCGCCGCCGAGCTCAAGGCAACGCTTGAAGTGATCCCGAATTTACCGGCGGAGGATGTGCCGGACGGTCTTGATGAAACAGCCAACCGGGTTGAGCGGGAGGTTGGCGAAAAACCCGAAATAGCCGAGCCGAAGGAGCATTTCGATCTCGGCGAAGGCCTAGACCTGATGGATTTCGAGACCGCTGCCGCATTGTCCGGTTCGCGGTTCGTTATTTTGAAAGGTGCGTTGGCGAGGCTCGATCGTGCGCTTGCCAGTTTTATGCTGGATCTGCATTGCGGTGAGTTCGGTTATACGGAAATGTCCTTGCCGGTATTGGTGCGGGAGCATGCGCTTTATGGCACCGGGCAATTACCGAAATTTGCCGAGGATTTGTACAAAACCGAAGGGGATCACTGGTTGATCCCAACAGCCGAAGTGCCGCTGACCAATTTAGTTGCAGGACAAATTACTGACGCCAAGGAGCTACCAATTCGCGTGACCGCTTGGACGCCGTGTTTCCGGTCCGAGGCGGGAGCCGCCGGAAAAGATACGCGTGGCATGTTGCGCCAGCACCAGTTCAGTAAGGTGGAAATGGTCAGTATCGTCGGGCCGGATGAGTCCGACGCGGAACTCGAACGCATGACAGGCTGTGCCGAAGAGGTGCTGAAACGCCTCGGGCTTGCCTATCGGGTGATGACCTTGTCTACCGGCGATATGGGATTTGGGGCAGCCAAAACCTATGACATCGAAGTCTGGCTGCCAGGCCAGGGCACCTATCGCGAAATTTCGAGTTGCTCCAATTGCCGAGATTTTCAAGCTCGGCGTATGAGCGCGCGATTCAAGGCCGCCGGGGACAAAGGGACCCAGTTCGTCCACACGCTGAATGGGTCCGGTCTTGCCATTGGCCGCACCCTGATTGCGGTGCTCGAGAATTATCAGAACGAGGACGGTTCCATCACCGTACCCGAGGTGCTGCGGCCCTATCTCAGCGGCGCCACTAAAATCGGTAAAGACCAGTAAATGGCGACACCTCCTTTCGATCCCCGTGGCAAACGAATTCTGCTCGTCAATGATGACGGTATTCGGGCGCCGGGATTGAAGGCATTAGAGCGGATAGCCAAGGAGTTAAGCGACGATATTTGGGTTGTTGCGCCGGAAACCGAGCAAAGCGGCGCCGGTCATTCGTTGACCCTGCAAGGCACTATACGCGCGGTAAAGACCGGACGTCGGCGCTATGCGGTGAGCGGCAGCCCGACCGATTGTGTGTTGATGGCGATCAGCGAATTGATGAAGGAAATCCCGCCCGATCTTGTGCTGTCTGGCGTCAATCGCGGCTGCAATATCGCAGAAGATGTAACCTACTCGGGCACCGTCGCGGCAGCCATGGAAGCTGCATTGCTGGGCTTCCCGGCGATAGCGCTTAGCCAAGAAGTACCATATGGCCGCCGTGCGCGGTGGAATGTAGCAAAGAGGTTTGCTCCGGGGGTGATTCGCCGGGTTTTGTCGATTTCCTGGAAACGCGATGTCTTTATCAATGTAAATTTTCCGGACTGTCCTGAAGAGGAAGTTTCGGGCACGGTCGCCGTCAAGCAGGGGCGGCGAAGCTCGGGCTACGAGATTCTTCGGGTCCCCGATCCGCGCGAAAAAGGCTATTATCTGATTGGGACACCTCAGTGCGGAAAAACCGCCAGCCGTGGAGACGCGGATCACAAGGCGGTGGCGCGCGGCGATATTGCGGTGACGCCGTTGCATGTGGATTTGACGCATGCGGGCTCGCTCGGCGATTTCAAATCCTTATTCCGCTAGCAATGGCGGGATCGAGGGGAAGTAAGGAGAGTTGAAATCGAGGGGACCTTAGCTACTCAGCGCATACGATTGATTATGACGCTACGCCAAGCAGGCGTGACGGATCCGGAAATTCTTGCGGCATTCGAACTCGTGCCGCGCGACGCATTTGTACCGGATACCTTTCGCGACCGTTCCTATGATGAGACGGCGTTACCGATAGGCCTTGGCCAGACGATCAGCGATCCTAACGTTGTTGCACGAATGGTTGCCGCCCTGGGTGTTGGTAAAAGGCTAAAGGTGTTGGAAATCGGGACGGGGTCGGGCTTTCAAACCGCCATCCTTTCGCAACTGTTCCGCCGGGTCTACACGATCGAACGCCATGCACCCTTGCTGGCCGAGGCGGAGGCAAGGCTCAACGCCATGAAACGGTTTAATATCACTGCGCAAGCGGGGGACGGGAACGAGGGTTGGCCCGCACAAGCACCCTTCGACCGCATAATCGTTGCCGCCGCCGCTCCCGAAGTGCCTGCTGCTCTTGCCGATCAATTGGCCGTCGGTGGCGTAATGGTGGCGCCGGTGGGCCCGGAGCACGGGAGTCAAAAGGTGCTCCGTCTGGAGCGTACGGAGAACGGTATCGAGACAACCGAATTGTTCGACGTGCGGTTTCTGCCGTTGGTCGAAGGTCTACCCGACGAAGAAGCGATGTTTGCGGGATAGGTGAGACGGTTTGAGGCTGAGATGATGCGAAGGACGATCCGTTGGACGATGTTGATCGGGCTGGTTTTGCTGGTAGCAGCCGGCTGTCGTTCGACGCCCGATCGCGTCGGCCCATCGGCCATTTCGAGCGATGCACAGTCCTATACGGTTAGCCGGGGCGACAGCGTCTACGCAATTTCAAAGAAGTTCGGTGTTCGTATCCGCGATATCATCGAAACCAATGGTCTCCGGCCGCCTTATCGGCTTCAAATTGGTGATCGATTAGAAATTCCCGGCCGAACCCGGCCCGCTTCGCATATCGTTCGCAAGGGCGACACGCTCTATTCGATTTCGCGGCAATACAATGTTTCGGTGAGCTCGTTAGCGCGCACCAACCGTATTCGCGCGCCTTACCGTATTGCTGTTGGGCAAAAACTGCGTCTTCCCGGCGCTCCCCAGCTGGCTTCGAAAGCCTCAAAGAAGAAGCGAAAAAAGAAGCAGGCTAAGAAGCGCAGCAAGCGAAGTTCGAAAAAAAAGAGCAAACGTAAGAAAAGGGTCGCGAAAGCTCCCGAACTCAAGGCTCCGCCTCGTACGTCCTCGCGTTTCCTATGGCCGGTACGCGGCAAGGTAATTTCGAAATTCGGCAAGAAAAAAGGCGGGCTCTACAACGATGGGCTGAATATCGCTGCCGCTGCCGGCGCGCCTGTGCGGGCCGCGGGTACCGGTGTCGTTGCCTATGGGGGAAACGAGCTTGCGGGATTTGGCAATCTCATTCTGATCAAACACTCGGGCAATTTCGTAACTGCCTATGCCCATAATTCGGTGGTGTTGGTGAAACGCGGCCAAAAAGTCCGCCGAGGGCAAATTATCGCCAAGGTCGGTAAGACCGGGGCCGTGGCCCGTCCTCAACTTCATTTCGAAATTCGTAAAGGGCGCCGACCGGTTAATCCGCTGCGCCACCTGGTGCGGAGGACCGCATCACGCTGACCCGGCGGTCAGTCGATCGCTTTGCCCAACCTGCCGGCTAAATCCTGGATATACTGCCACGCCACCCGTCCGGACCGAGACCCCCGCGTGACGGTCCATTCTTTCGCTTCGGCCTTCCAGGTTTCTTCGTCGGCTTCGAGGCCGTATCGCTCGATATAGGCACCGACGATGGCGAAATAGGTATCCTGATCGCAGTTATGGAAGCCGAGCCAGAGCCCGAACCGGTCCGAGAGAGATACTTTTTCCTCGACGGCCTCGGAGGGATTAATTGCAGTTGAGCGTTCGTTTTCCATCATGTCACGGGGTAGCAGATGGCGGCGGTTTGAGGTTGCGTAGAACACGACATTCTTCGGTCGCCCTTCGATACCGCCTTCGAGCAGCGCTTTTAGGGATTTATAGCTGGCGTCCTGGCCGTCGAAAGACAAATCGTCGCAAAAGACCAGGCACGGCCGCGCTGTCTTGCGCAGAACCGAGAGCAGTTGGGGTAGGCTGGGGATATCCTCGCGGTGAATTTCGATCAATGCCAGACGATCAGCCTTTTTCTTGATCGTGCGATTGACTTCGGCATGCGCCGCCTTGACCAGTGAGCTTTTACCGGTTCCCCGGGCACCCCAAAGTAGCGCATTGTTGGCCGGCAACCCTTGCGCAAACCGCTGGGTATTTTCGAGCAATGTATCAATTTGCCGATCTATCCCTTTGAGGAGGCTGATTTCTATTCGGTTTACGTTTTCGACCGGTTCGAGCCAGCCAGCTTCAGCCTGCCAGACATAGGCATCCGCCACCTCTAGATCGTTGACCGGTTTAGCGGCCGGCGTAAGGTTTTCCAGCGCGGTCGCAATCCGTGCCAATAATTCGTTGGTTTGGTTTTCGGTGCCCATTCTTTTTCTCTCATTTTGGCGCCGGGGACCCTATCACGGTCTTTTGTTGAAACGCTATTGTTTCCCTTTCACCTGTCACCATATGTTCTGCAGTCAGGAGGATACCGTTCCGAATTGAAATTACCGCCGGTACGGGTATAGTCGCGCATCGTTTGGCCAGATGGCCATGATCCGGCCTACAGGCCACAGGGTGAGGAGAATTAGATGTTGATTTCAACCGCATGGGCGCAAAGCGGCGGAGCCGGCGGCGGCGGTGGCCTGATGCAGACCATCATCATGATGGTTCTGATTTTCGGTGTGTTTTATTTCCTGATGATTCGGCCACAGCAAAAAAAGGTGAAGGCGCATCGTGAAATGATTGGTGCGTTGCGGCGAGGCGATAAGATTGTCACTGCGGGGGGTATCTACGGTACCGTTTCGAAAGTAGTGAACGAAGCGGAAGTCGCAGTGGAGATTGCCGATGGGGTACGAATTCGTGTCGCGCGTGGCACGATCTCCGAAGTGGTTTCCAAGACCCAGCCTGCAAACGATTCGGACAAGAAATAAGCGCGGTTTCGCGCTGACCGTTCTATGCTGAAGTTCCCAACCTGGAAAAAAGTTCTGATCCTAGTGGTTTGCGGGTTGGGCGTTCTGTATTCGCTGCCCAATTTTTTCAAGGAAGGCACATTCGATCTTGGTAGCGATTGGCTACCGGGAAAGAGGATGAATCTCGGCCTTGATCTTAGAGGTGGGTTGCATCTGCTGATGGATGTCGATGTGGACTCCGTCTTCAAGCAACAGATGGAAAATCTAAAATCGACGGTACGGATTGCTTTACGCGCTGCAAAGGCACGCAGTTCCGGGATAGCCATTCGCGGCAACAGCGTTCTGTTCAAGCTCAATGATCCCAACAAAATCGACGCCGTTCGCGAGCGGCTCCGTGAGAATGTGGGGAATCTGGAATTCGATGTCGACGATAACGGCGCTTTTGAGATTTCCTATTCGCAGCAATTCCGCATCGATCAGAAAGAAGATATTTTAAATCGAACCGTCGAGATTATTCGAATTCGTGTCGATCCCGACGGCACGTTGGATGCGGCGATCCAACGACAGGGCGAAAAAAGAATTTTGGTACAGGTACCGGGTGGCGACGAGACGATAAAGGAACGTTTCAAACCAGCCAAACTGACTATCCAAAAAGTAAATCGAATGCAGCTTTGCACCGAGGCGCCTAAGCGAGCTCGGGGTGGAACGCAAATTTTGCGATCGGACGACACTGCCGAAGGTGGCGCACCGATTTGTTATACGGTCGAGAAGCGGGTTCGCGTTGGTGGCGAACATGTGACCGATGCTGCCGCCACTTATCACGAAAATCGTCCGGCAGTGAGTTTCCGTTTCGACACGGTGGGCGCGCGCAGGTTTTGCCGGGCCAGCCGCGAAAACGTCAATCGCCAGCTCGCCATTATTCTCGACAGTAAAGTTATCAGCGCGCCTGTCATCAACGAACCTATTTGTCAGGGTAATGGCGTAATTTCCGGCAATTTCACGATCAAAGAAGCGCAAAATCTTGCATTGCTGATCCGTGTCGGTGCGTTGCCCGCCGGCGTGACGTTCCTTGAGGAACGGAGTGTGGGGCCGGGCCTCGGTCGCGATGCGATCGAAGCCGGTAAAACGGCGAGTATCATTGGCTTTGTGTTGGTGCTGATCTTTATGGTCGTGGTTTATGGCCGCTTCGGAATAATGGCGGATGTAGCGCTGTTCGTTAACGTGGGTCTGTTGGTCGCCTTACTCTCTGCGCTACAGGCAACGCTGACCTTACCGGGTATAGCCGGTATCGTGCTTACTGTTGGCATGGCGGTGGATGCGAATGTCTTGATCTTCGAGCGAATACGTGAGGAGCTGCTATCCGGTCGTACACCAATGAATGCCGTCGAGGCGGGTTATAGCCGGGCACTGGTAACGATTATCGATTCCAATCTGACCACTCTTATTGCCGCCGTATTGCTTTATGCTTTCGGGTCAGGACCGGTCCAAGGTTTTGCGGTCACACTTACCTTCGGCATTATCACTTCCATGTTTACCGCGATCATGGTGACGCGTTTGATGGTTGTAACTTGGCTTCGCGCCAAGCGGCCGACGGAAATGATGATATAGGCGAGGGGGAGAAGTCATGAAAAAACTGCGTCTCGTCCCCGATAACACAAATATTGCGTTTATCGATAAGCGATTCATTGCCTTGGCAATATCCGCGTTTCTAATCATCGGTTCGTTGGGGCTTTTTGGCTTTAAAGGGCTGAATCTTGGCATCGATTTTCTGGGTGGCATTCTGATTGAAATCAAGACCGAGGGTCCCGCAGATGTTGGGGAATTGCGTAGTACGGTTGGTGGACTGGGATTGGGTGAGGTCAACATCCAGGAATTTGGCGCGCCGGATGATGTGTTGATCCGTGTTCAGCGGCAGGAAGGGGGCGATCCGCAACAGCAGAAAGCGCTTGATGTCGTAAAGGACGCGATCAGAGATCAAGTTGTCGAGTTTCGCCGAACCGAGACCGTTGGCCCCACGGTCGGTGACGAATTGAAGGAGGCCGCCATAATCGCGGTTTTGATGGCGATCGGCGCGATACTGCTCTACGTCTGGTTCCGTTTCGAATGGCAGTTCGGCATGGGCGCGGTGATTGCGCTTACTCATGATGTCATCGCGACCATCGGATTGTTTTCATTGCTGGGGCTGGAGTTCAATCTGGCTTCGGTTGCGGCGTTGCTCACCATTGCAGGCTATTCCATCAACGATACCGTCGTGATCTATGACCGTGTACGGGAAAACATGCGCCGCTATAAAAAGCTGCCTCTAACCGAACTGTTCAACAAATCGATTAATGAAACACTGGCACGGACTGTGATGACCAGTGTGACCACCTTGCTGGCGTTGTTGTCATTGGTCTTGTTTGGCGGTGAGGTCATTCGAGGCTTCTCGATTGCGTTGATTTTCGGCGTCATGATCGGAACCTATTCTTCGGTAGCGTTAGCGGTCCCGATGTTGCTGTATCTCAAGGTTCAGCGCGCCGACGAGAACGAGTACTCGCCCGAGCCGAGTACTTAAGGACCTTCCGTGGACGTCACGCCGACTGTCCCCGAAGGAGTTCAGGTCATTGATAGCTATGGTCCAGGCCGATTTCGGGTCGCGGGTGAGGTTTGGGATTCAAGCGTAATCGTAGTGCCCGAAAAAACCTTGGTTTGGCCAGTTCCCAGCATTGCAGACCTAAGCTTCGAATGCCTTGCGCCCGTGTTCTCGGCCGATCCGGCAATTGAGGTGTTGCTGATCGGTTGTGGTGAGAAGATGGCAATGGTTCCAGCCGCTCTTAAACAGCAAAGTCGGGCTCAGGGCGTCGGCATCGATAGTATGGATACCGGTGCGGCTTGCCGTACTTATAACGTGCTGTTGGCCGAAGGGCGGAGGGTCGCCGCCGCCTTAATTCCGCTCTAGCTGCGTTTTCCCATTGCGGTGATGAGTTCCGCCACGGCCTCGGCTTCTTCGAACCTGCGAACAATGTCGATGACCTCGTCAGCCTGGTCCTCATTTCCGTAGGTGGCAAATAGATTTTTGAATTTCGTTGAAAGTTCCGCTTCGCTCATCGGATTGGAGGGATGCCCCTTCTGAAAATCGAGCTGATGAGCAAATTCACTGCCGTCATCGAGGGTGATTGTCAGCCGGCATGGCATCCCCGCCGGATGGCGCGAGGTCATTTCCTCCGTTGCGGTGACAGTAATTTTTTGCATCAGACCGGATAGTTTTCCGTCCTTCAGAGCGTCGGGGGCGAATGCGGTCTCGTCGATGGGGCCGTTCAGCAGGGCAGCCGCTACGACATAGGGAAGACTGTGATCCGCCGTTTCCCGGGTCGTAGGCGCCCAGCGGCTCTCATCTTGGCCCATCATTTCGAAAGCACGGTGATAAGTTTCGATACGGACCGAGGCAATTTTCTCCGTCTGCAATTTCTCTCGAAGACCCAGCGCAACCCAGACAGCGGTCTGACCATGGACACAGATCGGGAAGGCTTTCATATCGGAGCCACGAATGCGCTCGGGCGGTTCGCCGGACTGCAAAGGCCATTCGAATTCTCCGACAATGTCCCAAAACCCGTGGGTGCCTTCGATCGGTTGTTCGGGACCGGTAAAACCCTCTTCCGCCAAAAGGGCTGCGAACAAGCCATTGCGGGCGGCGTTCGCGGCCGCGCAGCCTTTCCAGGCGCTGAGTTGACCTTTTCGTGTTTGGATCATCGCCATATTGGGGACCAATGCCATGGCAAGCGCATGGCCCAGTTGCTCACGGCCCAACCCCATGAGCCGGCCTGCCGTCAGTGCCGAGGCCACCACCCCGAATACTGGTTGATCCCACCCTTTGCCATTGATGTCGGTAGCGTCACAAATGCTGCAATAGATTTCGTATCCAATGGCCATGGCAGTGAGGAAAGACCGGCCGTCGCATGTGCCGAGTTCCGCGCCGGCGAATAGAGCGCCGAGTATGTCACTCGGGTGACCGCCGCTTTTAACCCGGTAGTTGTCGTTCATGTCGAGGATGCGAAGTCCGACCCCGTTTGCGAAAGCAGCGATGTCAGGGGTAGCCGCGCACCCGTTTCCGATGATCGTTGCGGGCCGGTCCATTCTGTAGCGCCCGGCGAAATTTCGCGTCGCAATCGCAACAGGATGGTTATAGCCGCCAGCGATACAGCCGAGCGTATCCAGCAGTCGATCCTTGCACGCTATAATTACAGGTTCAGACAGGTCTTCGAACCGAGTGGCAAGCGTGTAATCGACCAAGCGTTCGGTAGTGGGGTCCATTGGTGAGGGCCGCTTTATACGTAAAATTAAGTTTTGACGATGGCGAATTGCTGAAGACGATATCATTTGACCTGATAGTTCGATAGGCGACTTTCGTTAGGCCTCTCAAATTCGATGCGGTCAGCAACAAAAAACGGGACCCGAAGGCCCCGTTCCTTGAAATTCATGTTTCGGTTCCGGTCAGGAAACCGTGAATAGGTTTTGCGCGCCGACCATGCAAAACAGCATTGGGATCGACAGCAGCGTATTGGTGCGAGAAAACAGCATCGCCGTGCGGGCGGCCGCCGCTTTCTCGTCGTCACTGGCTTCGACCATACCGAGCGCTTTCTGCTGGTTTGGCCAGATAATGAACCAGACATTGAACCACATGACGGCGCCTAGCCACATGCCGATGCCGATAAGAATGACGCCCATATTGGGTTCTTCCATCGTCGCGCCCAGCGCAATTGCATCCATGATGTAGCCGTTCAACCATGCGAGCACCAATCCGGTTGCGATGGTGGCCATTGCACCCCATCGGAACCACCAAAGTGCCGCCGGGGCGATCACCTTGCCGATTGCCGGTTTTTGATCGTCTGGAATATTCGGCATATTCGGAATTTGGACGAAATTGAAATACCAAAGCAGGCCGATCCACATCACGCCTGACAGCACGTGCAGCCAGCGGAAAAAGAACTTGCCGAATTCGACGCCTACATAGGTACCGGTGAAATAAAGATAGAACGGAATTATCGCGAGCACGAAGCCAGCAATAATCGTATTACGTAAATTGGTCAGAATAGCAGCCATGATGAAATACTCTCTCCCTCATTCATCACTAGATTTAGGCATATACGGAGCCTCACGATCCGAACGCCTGAACCACCCAAGACCTTAAGGGGATTCGCGAGCCGAGGGAAGGGGCGGCTGTTTGATCCTCGAGCGTCCTGAATTGGCGAAAAAACTTTGCTAGGGTGCGGTAATGAAATGGCAGGCACACGATCTCTATTGCCGCGATTTGGTGCGCGAGGCAGCGCATGAATCATATGTCACGAGCCTCTTCGCGCCGGCGGACAGGCGTCCGGCGCTGTGGGCGATCTTTGCCTTCAACCATGAAATCGCCAAAACCCGCGAGACCGTTTCAGAGACAACCTTAGGAGAAATACGTCTGCAGTGGTGGCGCGATGCAATTGGCGAAATCTACGATGGATCGCCGCGACGTCATCAGGTTGTGCAGGCGTTGGACGGCGCCGTCGGACGTTGGGGTTTATCGCGCGGGCGGTTCGAAACTCTTATCGATGGCCGGGCAAGGGACCTATCCGATGAGCCCTTTCGGGACAGTGCACAATTGCTGGCCTATCTGAATGACACGACGCTCCCGCTCAATCGGTTGGTCCTGCAAGTGGTCGAAACGGGCCATGAGGAAGCGGAAAAAGCGGCCGATGCGGCAGCGGCGGCGTACGGGCTGACCGGCCTATTACGCGCGGCACCATATTTCTTCGGCCAAAATCGAAATTTTATTCCTCTCGAGGTGATGGTTGCGGCGGGGTTAACCGAAAGGATGGTTCGGTCTTTACGACCGTCACCGGAGCTATGTGAGGCAGTTCGACAATTGGCTGAGGTGGCGGTCGCCCGGCTTGAAGACGTTGCGGACCTAACGTTGCCGCGAGAGGCGTTCCCGGCGCTGTTTTGTGCGGCTCAAGCGCGATGGCATCTCAGTCGTCTCGAGAAAGCCGGATACGACCCCTACGATCCCGAGTTGTCACTGCCGATACCATTTCATGAACTTCGTTTAGCGTTCAAACGGTTAATTGGCCGATGGATGTAAATTACTCGGCTGCCGCTTTTGCGGTGTCGAGCCAGTCGTCGATATGCGTCAACGCTCGCATCGCATAGGCTTCCTTCCGTGCGCGTCCTTTTAGCTTGCGCACGCCGTCGGGAATTGGCGGCGGCGGGAACAAGCCGAAATTCACATTCATCGGCTGAAAGGTTCCCGCGTCGGCCCCACCGGTGATGTGTCCCAATAGGGCGCCCAGCGCGGTCGTTTCGGGCGGGGGCGAACACTCTACGCCCAGTCGTTCTCCGGCTGCGAAACGTCCTGCCAGTAGTCCCATAGCCGCGGACTCAACATATCCCTCGACGCCGGTGATTTGTCCTGCGAAGCGGAACCGTGGCTCATCTTTCAAACGCAACCGCATATCGAGCAGGCGTGGGCTGTTGAGGAAGGTATTGCGATGCAATCCGCCTAAACGCGCGAACCGAGCCTCCTCGAGCCCCGGGATCAAGCGAAAGATACGGGTTTGTTCGCCATGTTTAAGTTTGGTCTGAAATCCGACCATGTTGTAGAGCGTGCCGAGCGCATTGTCCTGACGTAGCTGTACGATGGCATGGGGCTTGACCTTCGGTTTGTGGGGATTGGTCAGGCCGACCGGTTTCATCGGGCCATAGCGCAACGTCTCCGGGCCACGGCTGGCCATAACCTCGATCGGCAAACAGCCTTCGAAATAAGGCGTGTCCTCCCATTCCTTGAATTCGGTTTTTTCGCCATCGATTACGCCCTGCAGAAAGGCCGAATACTGCGCTTCGTCCATCGGCAGGTTGATGTAATCGGCACCGTCGCCTTTGTCGTAGCGGGACTGGAACCAGGCTTTGTCGAAATTAATGCTGTCCTTGTAGATGATCGGTGCGATGGCATCGAAAAAGGCGAGGGACTCTTCGCCGGTAAGCGCAAGAATCGCTTCGCTTAGGGCAGGGGATGTTAAGGGGCCGGTGGCAATGATGACATTGTCCCAATCGTTCGGTGGCATTCCGGCCACCTCGCCGCGTTCGATAGTAACTAACGGTTCGGCTTCGAGTGCTTCCGTCACAGCTCGGCTGAAACCGTCTCGATCGACCGCCAGTGCACCACCCGCTGGTACCTTGTGCGCATCACCCGCAGCGATGATCAAAGAGCCGCAGCGCCGCATTTCCTCATGCAATACACCGACCGCATTGCTCGTCGCGTCGTCGGAGCGGAAGGAGTTGGAGCAGACAAGTTCCGCCAGCCCGTCGGTCTGATGCGCGTCGGTGCCTTTTTCGGGCCGCATCTCATGTAGTACCGCGGGCACACCGGCCTGCGCAGTTTGCCAAGCAGCCTCAGATCCGGCGAGGCCACCGCCGATGATGTGGATGGGCGAAGTTCGATCAACCATGCTAAGGAATTAGCACGACTGGCCGCAGCTGGCGCAAAAATTCGGGAGAAACCATTGGACCGCTATATCCGCGACGATCTTGCCGACATCCTACTCGGGATCGACTACGACGACTTGCCCGACGACGTCCTCAAATTCACCAAGCGGGTAATTCTCGATACCCTGGCTTGTGCGATGGGGGGCTATGACGGCCCACCCACCAAAATCGTGCGCGGCTATGTGGATCGTTATCAAGCCTCCGGCGAAGCGACCATTCTGGGCGATGGTCGCAAGACCAACCGGGTGCTTGCCACTTTTGCGAACGGCACCGCGCTCCGTTACCTCGATCACAACGATTATTGCTATCGCCGCGATCCGTCGCATGCGAGCGGTAATGTTGCTGCCGCGTTGGCAGTGGCAGAGGCGGAAGGGCTGTCGGGACGCGAGGTGATCCTCGGCACCGTTGTCGGTTATGAAATGCAGCTTCGACTCAACCATCATTGTGGCTCAACTTGGAACCGAGGCTGGGCCAGTGCGACCAACCTCGCCATGTCCGGCGCGTCGTTGACCTCCAAACTGATGGGCCTTGATGCCACGCAATGCGCAAACGCCATCGCGATTGCGGGTAGCCATAACAACACACTGACGGAATCCAAGCACGGCAACATTCCAATGCTGAAAGCGACGTCGGAGCCTTACATCTGCAAGTCCGGCGTCGAGGCGGCGATGATGGCGGCCGACGGGTTGACCGGGCCGGAACAGATTTACGAAGGGCGCTGGGGCTGGATTCCGGTCATCGCCGGCGATGCGGATACGGACGCATTTCGTGCTCCGATGGACGGTCACTATATGATCACCGAGACCTGCCTCAAACCCTATGCCGCGGAGATGATGACGCAATCCTCGATTCAGGCGGCGATCGACGTGGTTACGAAACATGATTTCGACCCGCGGGAGGCGGAGCATATCGAAGCGCGGTACCATGATTTCGCGCTCAAAAAGCCGAGCTGGGATCCTAAGAAGTTCAACCCGCAGGATCGCGAAACCGCCGACCACAGCTTTCCGTATTGCATTGCTGTGTCACTGCTCGACCGGGCGTGTGGCGCCGAGCAGTTTACCGACGCCAAGCTGAAGGACCCGGATGTGCGCACGGTCATGTCGAGGATCGAGCTTACTGTCGACGACAGCCTGACCGCGTTGCTGCCCGAGAAATTCGGCACCGCAATCAAGGTCACGATGCCCGACGGGTCGGTTTATGAGGAAATTTGCGAGACCCCTCCGGGCCATCCCGAGAACCCAATGAGCGATGATGAAATCGAGGCAAAGTTTCGTCGATTGTCTAACCATCTCATGACCGACGAGCAGATGGATCGAGCGATTGCGGCTTGCTGGGCAATTGACAGCTTCGAGGATCTAGGCGAATTCGCCCAACTTTTCACTTTCGACTAGGACGCTTTTTTCCGCTTACGTTTTGGCCGCTGGCCCAGCAGTGGCTGTAGATACTGCCCGGTATAGCTAGACGCGACACCGGCGATCTCCTCTGGCGTTCCGCAAGCTACTAGTTCGCCGCCCTTGTCGCCGCCTTCGGGGCCCAGATCGATGATGTAATCAGCGGTTTTGATGACGTCGAGATTATGTTCGATGACGACCACCGTATTGCCCGTTTCGACGAGCGCGTGCAGCACTCCGAGCAGCTTTTTGATGTCTTCGAAATGCAGCCCTGTGGTGGGTTCGTCGAGAATGTAAAGCGTACGGCCAGTAGCGCGCTTGGCGAGTTCCTTAGCGAGTTTGACCCTTTGCGCTTCGCCGCCGGACAAAGTCGTCGCCTGCTGGCCGATATGGATATAACCCAATCCGACCCGTTCGAGGGTTTTGAGCTTGTCACGAATGGATGGCACTGCGGAAAAGAATTCCGCGCCTTCCTCTACCGTCATGCCGAGGACATCGGCGACAGACTTGTCCTTGTATCGTACTTCAAGCGTTTCGCGGTTGTATCGCCGCCCCTTGCAGACATCGCACTGAACGTAGACGTCCGGGAGGAAGTGCATTTCGATCTTAATTACCCCGTCGCCCTGACAAGCTTCGCAACGTCCTCCTTTTACGTTGAAGGAAAATCGTCCCGGCGCATAACCACGAGCTTTGGCTTCGGGCAATCCCGCAAACCATTCTCGGATTGGCGTGAAGGCACCGGTATAAGTCGCCGGGTTGGAGCGCGGAGTCCGCCCGATCGGCGATTGATCGATATCGATGACTTTGTCGAGATATTCGAGCCCGACAATCTTGTCGTGGGCTCCAGGCACCGCGCGCGCGCCGTTCAACCGCCGTGCCAGTGCCCGGTAGAGCGTCTCGATGGTTAGCGTGGATTTGCCGCTACCTGATACGCCGGTCACGCAGGTGAAGGTGCCAAGCGGGATTTCCGCACTCAGATCTTTGAGATTGTTTGCCGTCGCACCTTCGATGCGAAGTTTTAGCGCAGCATCGGAGCCGCGACGTTCGGTCGGTACGGGAATTTGACGAAAGCCCGTCAGGTATTGGCCGGTCAGGCTTTCAGGCGCTTTCATTACCGTTTCCGGCGGGCCGAAGGCGACGAGCTGGCCACCATGGCGCCCGGCGCCAGGCCCGAGATCCACCAGATAATCCGCGGCCCGCATGGCTTCCTCGTCATGTTCGACGACGATTACCGTATTCCCGAGGTTACGGAGGTGCTGAAGGGTCTCTAGCAAGCGGTTGTTATCTCGGGGATGTAGCCCGATCGAGGGTTCATCGAGTACGTAGAGTACGCCCATGAGACCGGAGCCGATCTGAGAGGCGAGCCGAATGCGCTGACTTTCGCCGCCGGACAGTGTGCCTGACGCCCGATCCAGCGTCAGATATTCGAGACCCACATTGGCCAGAAAGCCAAGCCGCTCGCGAATTTCCTTTAAAATTCTCTCGGCAATGTGTTTCTGATTCTTGCTCAGCGTTCCCTCTACATCGTCGAACCACGCGACCGCCTGACCAATGGATTTGGTGCAGAGCTGGCTGATATGAAGTCCATCGATTTTGACTGCGAGCGCTTCATCTTTGAGGCGGGCGCCGGAACACTTCTCGCAAGCGTGTTTGGTCTGATAGCGCTCGAGTTCCTCGCGGATCCAACTCGAATCCGTTTCCCTCCACCGCCTGGCCATATTGGGAATTACGCCCTCGAAAGGTTTTTTCGTCGTGTAGTTTCTGAGCCCGTCGTCATATTCCATTTTGACGACGGTTTTCCCGGTCCCGAACAGGATCGCTTTTTGCACCTTGTCGGGTAGTTCGCCGAACGGGGTGCGCATCTGCACATCGAAATGCCGCGCAAGGCTTTCCAGCGTCTGACGGTAATATGGTGATGAGGAATGCGACCAAGGCGCGACGGCACCATCGCCAAGACTTTTAGTATCGTCCGGGACGGTGAGTGCCCGGTCAAAGGTCATGGTGGTGCCAAGCCCGTCACACGCGGGGCATGCCCCGAAAGGATTGTTGAACGAAAAGAGGCGCGGTTCGATCTCGTCGATGGTGAAACCTGAGACGGGACAGGCGAAGCGCGCCGAGAAAATCGTACGTTCTCCGTCGTCGGCATTTTCAGCGATGGCGAGACCATCTGCGAGCTCCAGCGCGGTCTCCAATGAATCAGCTAGCCTTTCGGCGAGATCATCGCGCAGGACCACGCGGTCGACCACGACTTCGAGGTCGTGTTTCTTGTTTTTATCCAGGCTCGGCGTATCGTCGAGGTCGTAAAGTTCGCCATCGATCTTGATTCTTTGGAAGCCGCGTTTTTGCAAATCTTTCAATTCGCGTCGATATTCGCCCTTGCGGCCGCGTACGATCGGGGCGAGTAAATACAGACGGCTTCCGTCCTCCATCGCCAGTAATTTGTCGACCATTTGGCTGACCGTTTGGCTTTCGATGGGTAGTCCAGTGGCCGGCGAAAATGGGGTTCCTACCCGGGAGAACAACAATCGAAGATAGTCATAAATTTCCGTTACTGTGCCTACAGTGGAGCGCGGGTTGCGGCTGGTGGTCTTCTGTTCGATGGAAATCGCTGGCGACAGGCCTTCAATCGAATCCACATCGGGCTTTTGCATCATTTCGAGGAATTGGCGTGCGTAGGCCGATAGGCTTTCCACATAGCGCCGTTGGCCTTCGGCATAAATTGTATCGAACGCAAGAGATGATTTGCCGGACCCCGAAAGGCCGGTGATTACGATCAGCTGATCGCGCGGCAGATCGATGTCGAAATCCTTGAGATTATGTTCGCGGGCGCCGCGGATACTTATCGAGTCGGGCATTTCGGCGGATTTTCCAAGGCTCGGACGGTGTTTCCATACAATTCGTTTCGGCTGTGAATATAGGCCCGACAACGGGTTGAGACGATAGCTTTTATGGTTGAATTGTGTGGATAGGTGGGGGTGCGGTAAAATTTGTGTCGGAGCACCGAATTCAGCCGGATTCGGTTCATCAAATAATTCACACGACAGGGGGACCGATGTCCGGGAGCGTAAATAAGGTAATTTTGATCGGAAATTTGGGCCGCGAGCCGGAAGTCCGCACGATGCAAAATGGCGGCAAGGTCTGCAATCTGTCCGTAGCCACCTCAGAACGGTGGAAAGATCGCAATTCCGGTGAGCAGCAAGAACGGACCGAATGGCACCGAGTGGTGATTTTCGACGATCGCCTGGTAGATGTGGCGGAGCGGTATCTGCAAAAGGGGTCTAAGGTTTACCTAGAGGGCGAGTTGCAAACCCGCAAATGGACCGATCAGTCGGGCCAGGACAAATACACCACCGAGGTTGTCCTGCGCAGATTTCGTGGCCAATTGACGATGCTCGATTCCCGCGGTGGCGGTGGAGGCGGCGGTTATGACTCCTCTCAAGACTACTCACCACCCCAGGATTCCGGGCCCGCGCCGGCCGGAGGAGGCGATCTAGACGACGAAATTCCGTTTTAGGGCAATTTGCCGCAGTTAGCTTTTACTTCGCAATTTATTGCGAATATTGAATAAATTTTCTTTTCAAGAAGTTTTGGAAAGAAAGCCTGATTATTTTATTTTTTTATTGTAATTTTCTCAGTATTCGTTAATAAATAACCGAGTCGCGCATTCTAAGCTTGCCTGTTGGATAGGTAAGGCGTGAGGTGTAGAAATGCGTAGGGAGTGTCTGTAGAGACCATTCACCGAAAGTGTGACGTTATGAAAAGTTTGAAAGTTTTAGTTGGCGTCTTGATGATCGGTCTGGTGAGCGCTTGTGCCAGCCCTCACATCGATGAAGCGGCTAGTATGAAGCCGAAGGGTAAATTCAATACCTATCTTCATTCAGGATATTTGAAACTGGCCAGAAGCGAAGCCAATGGCGGCGACTGGCAGTCCGGCCAGCATTTCGCTGACAAAGCCGCTGCAGCCGCAAAAAGCGGCGTCGGCCCGGATTCACCTTCTTTTCGCGATATCAGCAAAAAGAACAAGAAAGTCTGGAAGGCCTACAAGCAGTTGACCAGCGCGCTAAAGAGTGGCGCGCAGAATGCGAACCCGAAAGCTTGTGCCGCGGCGCAGGTGGCATTCGACAGCTGGATCGAGCAGAAGGAAGAGTGTTACTCGCCGAAAGATATTAAGAAGGCGTACAAAAAGTTCAAAAAGGCGATGGCGCAGTGTAAGGCTCAGGCTGCGCTTGGCCCGCGTACATTCATCGTCTTCTTTGATTTCGATAGCTCGAAGTTAACGCCTGAAGCGAAGCGAATTCTCGATTCCGCGGCTAGCTATGCCAAGAAAGGCAAGGCCACGAAGTTGATGTTAACCGGTCATACGGATACGTCCGGTAGCCCGCAATACAACGAAGGCCTGTCGCTGCGCCGCGCGAACGCGGTTTGGAGCGGTCTCGTTGATCGTGGCATCGGGGCCAAAAAGATGAAGGTCTTCGCCAAGGGCGAATCCGACCCGTTGATCTCCACCGGTGACGGTGTCAAGGAACCGCAAAACAGGCGGGTTACCATCGACATCAAATAACCGGTAACTATCCTCTTATTTCTGGCCCGGTCCGGTGGAAACACCGGGCCGGGCTTTGTTTTTTACAGTCCAATTCACGCTAAATTTCCAATAAGGCGAATCAGTTTTCAACGGTTGCGCTGGAGCGTCGAATGACTCAAAAATACGCTTATAAGGTATTGAAAAACAACGCATAAAAGCCCCTATGCGCCGCTTGTGGGGTCGCTATGGGAATGTTACAAAATGATATGACTTTTTGCGTGAGGGGGCAGTGTGCAAGGTCACCAATCGGCCTCCAATCGCACTAAAATTTTAACCAAGAACTAGAAATTAAAGGCCGGATGTGAGCCAACCGCCGCAAAGCGACGACCCTAGCGATTATATGCAGATAGCGATCGAGGAGGAGATGCGCAGCTCCTATCTCGATTACGCTATGAGCGTAATTGTTAGCCGTGCGCTGCCTGATGTCCGCGACGGCCTCAAGCCGGTACATCGGCGCATCCTCTACGCGATGAAGGAGAACGGTTACGATTCCACGAAACCGTTCCGCAAGTCTGCCCGTATCGTCGGCGATGTCATGGGTAAGTATCACCCTCATGGCGATCAAGCGATCTACGACGCCATGGTACGCATGGCACAGGATTTCTCGATGCGGTTACCTTTGATCGACGGACAGGGCAATTTCGGCTCGATGGACGGCGATCCACCGGCAGCGATGCGCTACACCGAAGCAAGGTTGGCAAAGGCCGCTGAATCGCTTCTCGACGACATCGATAAGGAAACGGTGGATTTTCAGTCGAATTACGATGATTCGACTGAGGAGCCCACAGTCTTGCCGGCGCGGTATCCCAATATGTTGGTCAATGGTGCCGGCGGGATTGCGGTCGGCATGGCGACCAACATACCACCCCATAATCTGGGCGAGGTGATCGACGCCTGTATTGCGACCATCGAAAATCCTGAAATCGAAATTGCGGAATTGCTGACGATCGTCCCGGGCCCGGATTTTCCGACCGGAGGCATTATTCTTGGACGTGCGGGGATCAATGCGGCCCTGCACACCGGTCGTGGGTCTGTGGTCATGCGCGCGCGGACACATGTGGAGCCATTGGGCAAGGATCGCGAAGCTATTGTCGTTACCGAAATTCCGTATCAGGTGAACAAATCACGGATGATGGAGCGCATTGCCGAGGTCGTGCGTGAAAAGACCATCGAGGGAATTTCCGATTTGCGCGACGAGTCAGATCGCGAAGGCGTACGCGTCGTCATCGAACTCAAACGCGACGCTATGACTGAGGTGGTGTTGGCGCAGCTCTACCGGTTCACACCGCTTCAGACGAGTTTCGGCGTCAATATGCTGGCCTTGAATGGCGGTCGGCCGGAAATGCTCAATATCAAGCAGGTAATCTCTGCGTTCCTCGAATTCCGCGAGGAGGTGATTACACGGCGGACGATTTACGAACTTCGCAAAGCGCGAGAGCGGGCCCACATTTTGGCGGGACTGCTGGTAGCTATCAGTAATCTCGATCCTGTCATCGAGTTAATTAGAAAAGCCAAGGATCCGGTCGAGGCGCGCGAACAGTTGATGGCAATGGCGTGGCCGGCCACCGATGTGGAGGATTTCATCAAGATTATCGATGATCCGGGCCACCAGGTCGTCGACGGCAAGTATCAGCTTTCCGAAACCCAGGCCCGGGCAATCCTGGAACTACGCCTACAGCGCCTCACTGGGATGGAGCGTGACAAACTTGTCGCAGAAACCGAAGAGATCGCTGAACAAATCAATGAATATCTCGAGATTTTGAGTTCGCGGCCAAAATTACTCGACGTCATGCGCGCCGAACTGCTCGAAATGAAAGAGGCTTATGCGGACGAGCGCCGAACCGAGATAAGCGATGTGGAATTCGAGCACGATATCGAAGATTTGATCCAACGCGAAGACATGGTCGTGACCGTGACCCATGGCGGCTACATCAAACGCGTACCGTTATCGACCTATCGAGCTCAGCGGCGTGGAGGCAAAGGGCGCGCAGGCATGAGTACCCGCGAGGGCGACTTTGTCTCGCGGGTGTTCGTTACATCGACCCATACACCTGTACTGTTCTTCACGTCCCGTGGCATGGTTTTCGAAATGAAGGTCTATAAATTGCCGTTGGGCGGGCCGCAGGCGCGTGGCAAGGCAATGGTCAATTTGTTGCCGCTTGCGGAGGGCGAAGTCATCTCGACGGTTATGCCGTTGCCCGAGGACGAGGAGAGCTGGGCGGAATCGCAAATTATGTTTGCAACGTCGAATGGCAATGTCCGCCGTAACAAGCTTTCCGATTTCACGAACATCAAGGCGAATGGCAAGATCGCCATGAAGCTCGCCGAAGGCGACGGTCTCGTTAATGCGCGGGTTTGCTCGGAAACGAACGACGTCATGTTGTCGACCCAGAACGGTATGTGTATCCGCTTCCCGGTCACCGACGTGCGGGTTTTCAGCGGACGAACATCGACCGGTGTGCGCGGCATCAATTTGGGCGAGGACGATAAGATAATCTGGATGTCCGTGCTGCAGCACACCGAAACCAGCGCCGAACAGCGGGAGACTTTTATCCAGGCATCGCGTGCCAAACGCCGGTTGGACACTCGGGACAAGGAAGCCTGGAAGCCAGAAGACCTGGAGCGCGATCAAGAGCGCGTCAAGAGCTTCGAAATTCCCGAATATCAGCGTATGGCCAAAGAAGAACAATTTATCCTGTCGATTTCCAACGACGGACGAGGACAGCTTAGCTCCGCCTACGAATACCGTCCCGCGAAGCGAGGTGGTAAAGGCGTCACCAATATGGACCTGGGCAAGGGGAGCGGGGCCAAGATTGTCGCGGCGTTCTCGGTCGAGGATAACGACCAGATTATGTTGGTAACCGATGGTGGCAAACTTATCCGTTGTCCCCTCGACGATATCGGTATCAAGGGGCGTGGTTCCCAGGGCGTGTCGGTGTTCAAGGTCGATGACGATGAAAAGGTAGTTTCGGTCGCACGGCTGCGCGATATGGGTGAATCCGAGGAAGACGAAGTCGGAGAAGAAGAATCCGGAAAAGACGAAACCGGGGAAGACACTTCCGAGATCGCGGAAGATCAAGAACCGGATCAAGAATCCGATCAAGAAAAAGAGAACGAGGAAGATTGATATGGGCGAGCGGGTGGGGCTCTATCCCGGCACTTTCGATCCGATCACCAACGGACATCTCGACATCGTTGAGCGGGCGGCGGCGCATGTTGTCGACCGCTTGATCATTGCGGTCGCGATCAATGTGGGCAAGACACCTATTTTCACCTTCGATGAACGGGTTGCCATGGTCGAGGCTGAAACGGCGCCGATGGCGAAAAAATACGGTATCGAGATTGAGGCCCGAGGCGTGCAAGGTCTATTGGTCGAAACCGCTAAAGAGTGCGGTGCCAGCATGTTGATCCGTGGTCTGAGGGCGGTTTCCGATTTCGATTATGAATTCCAAATGGCGTCAATGAACCGTCAATTGGAAGGCGAGGTGGAAACGGTTTTTTTGATGGCGAGCGAACGATACCAGTTCATCGCGTCGAGTTTGGTGAAAGAGGTTTGCCAACTGGGCGGAAATATCGATCCGTTCGTGCCGGCAGCGGTCGCTAGCGCGCTGAAGACGAAACTCGATAAAAAATAATTTGTTATTAAAGGATGAGACCTACGACGGCACCTGTCATGCAAGTGGCGAGCAGACCCGAGACGATGGTGCGTGGTCCAAGAGCGACGATTTCCGCACGTCGATCCGGTGCCATACTTAGAAGTCCTCCAAGCATAATACCGAGGCTGCCGAAATTGGCGAAACCGCAGAGTGCGTAGACCATTATCAATTGGGATTTTTCGCTTAAGGCGCCGGCGGGCAATTGCGCCATTGTGACATAGGCGATCAATTCGTTGAGCACGGTCTTGAATCCAAGCAGTTCGCCCCCGATTGCGGCTTCGCTCCACGGTACGCCCATCGCCCATGCCAGCGGCGCGAAGACCCAGCCGAACACGCGCTGTAGGGAGATTGAGTTACCGCCGAATTCGGGCAGTAGTCCCAATATAAGATTACAGAGATGAACCATTGCCACCATAACCACCAGCATGGCGGCGATATTGATCAGCAGCTTGACCCCCTGAACTGTCCCAATTGTTACAGCGTCCATGGCTGACTGGGGCGTGCCGCCTTCATCATCGCTATAGGCTAATTCACCTTCCGTCGAATCGCCTTCCGGAGGCACCATCAAATGTGCCAGGAGCAGAGCAGCTGGCGCACTGACGATCGAGGCAATCAAAATATGGCCAATTGCGTCGGGAACGATCGGTCTCAAAATTGTCGCGTAAAGCGCCATCACGGTGCCGGCAATGGTCGCCATGCCGACACTCATCATTGCGAACAGCTCGCTTCGGGTCATTCGCTTGATATAGGGGCGTACTAGCAGAGGTGATTCGACCATTCCGATAAAGACATTTGCCGCTGCGGTAATTCCCAGCGCACCGCCGATTCCGAAAATTCGCTGTAGAAAACGAGCCATCAATCGAACCAAGCAGGGGAGAACCCGCCAATAGAATAGCAATGCGGAGAGTGCGCTCACCAACAGCACGACCGGCAATGCACGAAACGCAAGAATGAAGCTCGCACCTGCCTGCTTTTCCGCGAACGGCAATTTGCCGCCTCCGAGGTAGCCGAAGACAAAACTGGTGCCGGCAGTTGTCGCCCGCTCGAGTGCCGCGACGAGGTCGTTCAACTGCATAACGAAGTTGGCGATGAAAGGGATCTTCAACAGGACCATGGCTAATAGGAATTGGATTCCAATGCCAATCGCGATTGTTTTTGCAAGAGTGGGGAACGGAAGCGCACGTCGGTTTTCCGACATGCACCAGGCGATAGCGCAAAAAATAAAAAGACCGAAGATCGCTTGAAGGGTTTCCATGCCCGGCTCAATCGCGTTCGTAGACTTCGGGGTTCACCAGAAATTTTTCGTCAGGCCGTTTGCCGTCCAGAATGCGGCAAGTCGTAACAGCTGCCTGACGGGCGGTTGTGGCGATTACATGATGCGTGCGTGACGATACATGCGGCGTCATTACCAGGTTTGGAGCGCTTAAAAGTGGATTGTCGGCGGCTGGTGGCTCCGGTTCGAACACGTCGATCCCGGCTCCGGCAATAACGCCGTTTGTCAGTGCTGCGGCAAGCGCGTGCTCGTCCACGACGGAACCGCGGCCGTTATTGATGAAAAATGCCGTCGGTTTCATGAGCGCGAAGGCTTTTTCATTGAAGATATGACGGTTTTCAGGCCGGCCCGGTGTGTGAACGCTGACCACATCCGCTTTTTTCAACAACTCCTCCAGGGTCGATATGCGCTCGATATCGTCATCAAATGCATCTTCGGGGGCGTTCGGGCTATAGGCAATCAGCTTGACGCCAAATGGCCGGGCCATGGAGGCGACGATTCGTCCCACATACCCAAGGCCAACGATACCGAAGGTTTGGCCTGCGAGTCCTGCCACACGGTACTGGTTCTGCGACCAGTTCGCTTCTTTCATATCCTGTGCGAGCGGCACAATTCCGCGTACCACCGCGAGTACTAACGAAAAGGCCAATTCCGCCGTTGCCTGCGCATTAATTCCGGCACCGTTGCAGACAACGATTCCCCGTTCGGTAGCTGCTTCGATATCAATCGAATCCAGCCCGGCGCCGACCTTGACGATGGCTTTGAGATTTTTCGATGCATCCATAACCGCTGGCGTGATTGTCGCTCTACGAACAATAATCGCATCTACCTGTTCCCGTGAGGCGCTTTCGATCAATTCCTCTTCCGGCGACAGATTATTTGAATCGAAAACGGTCACGCCCTGCTTGGCAAAGTAATCCATGCCCGTTTGGCCGATTCCGTCGGCGGTGACTAAGACTTTAGCGCTCATCTTAAATGTCAGAGGATTGGGTCAATTAACTGATTTCATGACAGTTTCGGACCATTGCTTCATAAAGGCCTCCTTGTCCGGAAAATGCACGCTCATCCAAAAATGACGCGCGCCGGCTTCCGCGGCTTCTTCGACTTTGCGCGCGCAATCTTCTGGTGTTCCGACGATTGCAAACCGGTCGGCAAGATAGTCCGCGAGGCCAAGTTCCTTGACCAATTTGCCGTTGTCGTTGCCAGGTATCTGATGCTGCTCGAATTTATACTCCGCATAGACCTGTTCGATCATCGGAATCATGTTCTCGGGGATATGCTTTCCTTGGGTTGTAAAGCGGCCCAAATGTTTGGCGCCCGAGGCCAGTGAGTGAAGAATGTTATCTATTGCTTCTTCTCTGCTGGACGCCACATTGACCCACGGAAACCAGGTTTTGTCGATTTTATCGAAATCGCGACCGGCACGTTCGGCACCGCGGCGAATGCAGGCCAACGCGTCCTCGACGACCTCCGGTAACAGGCCGGTTTGAATAATGACACCGTCGGCAACCTCACCGGCAAGTTCGAGCGTCTTTGGTCCGGATGCGGCGATATAGACCGGAATTTCCGCGCTTCCCCAAGTTAGCCGCGCGGTTTCGCCGTGATACACCGTCTCACCCTTCGTAAGCAGATCCTGGACGGCGGAGGTATAGGCTTTGGTTTGCGCCATATTTGCAGGCTTTACGCCGGCATTGTGAACCGAACTGTCGCCCGTGCCGATGCCAAGCAATGCACGCCCCGGAGCCATTTCCTCCAACGTCAACACGCCGGATGCGGAGACCGCCGGATGGCGTGTGACAGGGTTTATCACTCTCGGTCCCACTTTAACCCGTTCGGTATTTTGCAGCGCCAAGGCACACGCCAAAAACACTTCGCGGTAGAGAGACTGCGAATCGCCAATGCCGACCGCATTGAACCCGCAAGATTCCGCGGTTTTACACCACGAAACGAACTCATCCAGGCCGTTCGGGAGCAGGGTGACGGCAAAACCTATTTTGTCTTCGGAATAGAGATACATATTTAAAATCTTTCGTTTGATCGGGTGTCTATACGGTGGCGATCGGGTTGGCGGGCGAGCCGACGGCGCCCGGCATGTGTAATGGCGGCGCTGTGAGGAGAAAACGGTAGCGGTTGTTTTCGCGGAGCCAGCGCGCGAGCGGTCCCATATTCCACATCTCGCCGAGATGTACGCCTAGCTTGAACAGGCAATGCTCGTGCAATTCCAGGGCGGTATGGCGTTCGGTCTCGCTTGATGGCGTATCCCATTCATATTCGACAGCCCGATTGTCGCAAGCGATTGCCGCAATGCCGCTGTCGGTAATCCATTGCAAAATTTTGTCGTCGCGTCCGTTTAGTGCGGCTCCAGAATCCATCATCACTCCCGCATCGGGCGTTCCCGCAAATTCGAGCAGCATATCGCTCCATCCGGTATGAATGCAGAGCAGGTCGCCTTCTTCGATTTCCACATTGTCCGTTTCCAGCACGCCCATCAAATCGTCATACCCGACTGCTTTATGTTCGCGTCCGAAATGGGCATGAAAATCCACCATCACCGCCCGGCCTTGTACGCACGCCTCTGCCATATGCTCGATGCCCAGATGGGCCGCGCCTACCTCGCCCTGGGTGGGTTTGCCGGTTGCGTCGTCATATACGGAATACCCGTTATAGAACACCGGTTTTGGCGTGCCGTCGCCATCGATATCGAACATCTGGCCGTAATGAGCCAATGCATCCCATTGGGTGGAGTATTGATTGTGGAGCAGGATCGCATCGTCGCAGCTGACATTGGTGAGCAACGGATTTATTTCCTCCATCGCCAATGAAAAGGCGACCTTGCCGTCACGGATCACTGGTTTCAGTTCTGGTGGATGGCGCCGCGGATTGAGGCCGGTTCCGCCGGGAAGTGTTAGTGGCAGGCTGAGACAAAATGCGAGACCTTCACGGGCTTCGGCCAAGCCTTGACGAACTTTTTCCGATGTTAGGAGGTTCAATCGGCCGCGCTGATCGTCGGGGCCGAAATCTCCCCAAGTCGAGCCTTCGGGCCGTACTTTCCAGCGCTGCGCCACCTATTTCTCCTCCCCGCGGACGGCGATTGAAATCGCCATGCCGAATTGTGATAGTGCTATCGCGCGCTTGGTTTTAACATAGCGGCCTGATTTGACCAGAGATGAAGATGCGGTTTCGAACAAGCTGTATATTTGGAATTTTGCTCGTGTTGTGTGGGGTGTCCGCAAGGGACGCTCTGGCACAGGCGATGTTGGGTTCGGAAAATTGCAAACCGGTTCCTACTGCCGCGTCGGTTGATGTTGTTGCCGAAAACGACAGTGCGCTTGATCGTTCGGTCCTAAATGATTTCGTGACAGCGCTTGGCGCCAAAGGATTGCCGAGCCGTATGCCGGGTGCCCTGCGTGTCCTCTATCGCAGCGAAATACAACAGTTGAAGGATGTCAAAACCAAGGTTCCGCTCGTTGAATCGCACAGCACGAGTTGGCAGGGACGTGAGGTTTTCGTCCATCTTTGGCGTAGCAACGAAGACAGTGTGCTAGGGGGCAAGCGCGGCGAGCGGCCTCACCAAAATTACGCGACATACCTTCGCCTTGTGGTGGAGGTGAGCGACAATCGGGACGGGAGTTGCATTTGGCGTGGGCGCGCTATTTCCCGACTTGAAGGATGGCGCAAGGCGGATTTGATGAAGCGCCTAATTCCCCCTTTGATCGACCGCTTCGGCCAGACCGTCGAGCGTGTAGATATCGTTTTAGAGTAAAACTCGGAAAATGCCCGGCACCGTGAGGCGCCGGGCATCGGCTAGTCCGAACACGCCACGCTATTTCGCCTGACGTTTGAGTTTCCGTTGTTGGCGGAAGGTCTTAACTTCTTCTCGGGTGATGAAGCCATCCGCATTGAGGTCGACCTTGGCAAAACGTTTTCCGGTCTTTGCATCCCATTCGATTTGAGAGATCAGTCCGTTACTGTCGTTGTCAAATTTCTGGAAGCGTTTCTTGCGCCGTGTTTCGCGCCGCGCGTTGGCTTTTTTGCGGACTACGAATTCCTGTTCGGAAATGGCGCCGTCACCATTGGTATCGAGCCTGACAAATCGTTGAGCCCGAACTTCGGCCGCTTCTTCAATGCTGATCTTGCCGTCGCCATTTATATCGGCACGCTTGAAGAACTTACCGCCTTGTTTTCCGCCTGGCCCCGCAAAAGCGGCGGTGGCGGCGCCGAGGACGGAAATCGCCACGGCGAGGGATGTTAAGGTCTTGGTCATAGTCATAGTGCAAATCCTATCGATTGAGTTGGTCCAAGATCCTTGGGTGCGTGGCTCCATTATCATCCGGAAGATGGCTAAAATTTGGCGATTTAGTGAAAAAAATCGCGAAGACATGGCAGTGCCTTCGCGATTAGGAGACTGAAATTGTGAGAAAATCTATTTTCCGAATAAGCCCTTACCTTTGTCCAAGAGCCCGCCGGCTTTTTCCTTCACCGCCTTTGCGGCGCCACTGGCGCCGGAACCGATCTTGCCGAGTTGGCCGCCGATCAGCTTTTTGACATCACTGAGATTGACGACTGCTTTCGAAGCGTGACCGGTGATGGCGTCAATCACCTTCTTCGCGACTTCCGCCGGGCTGGCGCCTTTCGATTTGCCGCCTTCTTTGCCGATATCCTTTAGATGGATCGTCGGCAGGCCGGTGCCCAATTTTTTCTCGCCCAGTAAGCCCCCGCTAATATCGATCTTGCCCCCGCGGATATAAAGGTTCTCGATGATGACTTTCTTGGCATTTGGATCGTCTTTATCGTCTGAGGCCTTTTGTTGACTGCCGCCGCTGGCCTGCTGCACATTTTTTTGAATTTGGTCGAGGTTCGAGCCTTTATCGCCGAATTCTTAGGTAACGTGCGGCTTGTCGATCACTACTTCCTTTACGACGATTACGTCTTTGGTCAATGTATTGGTGTCTAATGTGACGGCAATTTTGCCCAGTTCGAACGCGCTATCGGTTTTGAATCCGCCCGGATTGCCAACACTCAGGCCGGAAAGCGATGCTTTGCCGGATGTGGTTTCGACGTCAGCGGAATCTAGTTCTACTTCGACTTTCGTCACGTCGGAACCGACTTTTTCGACGATCGCGACGATGATGTCGCCGATATTTGCAAAAAACAGCCAAACGGCGACCGCAATGACGATCACGATGCTGGCGAGAACGATCAGCAACTTTTTCATACAGTATGCTCCTTGGAAGGCTCAGCTTGTTTCAGCCGACAGCATACCGGGGGGGATGCAAAAAAACATCCCCGGTGAAATCTTGATGAAAATTAAAGGCAGAGCTTTATGCAGCTAGCGTAATGGAAAACCAGTTTGATTTGGAACTGGTTGCTGCGAATAAACCTGCGGAATCTGTTGCTGAAAATTCGGGGCGCTCGCAGGCGCCGCCTGACCTGCGTCTGGTGGAGGCGGTAACGGCATTCCTGGCGCGGGTTGACCGTTGCCCTGACCAAAGCCTGCAGGTGACATCGGTGGCAATAGATTTCCGCCTGCAGCGGGAACTACCCCGCCCGGCTGTCCTGGCTGCCGTGTCGCGACGGTTACGGCAATTTTGGATCCGCCCCAACGTTGCGGAACGATCTGCACGGTCGCAGTCCGGTTCTGGCGGATAAAGGTGAGTACGCTAGTTGTCGATAAGACACTTGCGACCGGCTCCCAACCCAAAGGCGGCATTTCTTGCTGATAAAATGCGAAAATCTGACTGATATCCGGGTTCGCATCCAGCACCAAACGTCCTGTCCAATAATCCTTTCCGCTGAGAACAAGCGATTGGCGTGCATCGAAGCGTGCGCCTGAAGGTATCGGTATGTCGGTTGTCGGTTGGAAATTAGATAGGGAAGCGTTACCTGTGGTGCCCGGTGCCGTCGGCACGACCGGGTCTGCGCTACAGCCGGCGATCAGTATCGTCGCTGCCACAAGGGCTGCGGATAAAGGATTGGCTGGCAATGTTTTTTTATTCATCATGTTTTCTTTACCGCCGTTTTCACAAATGGGTAATGTCTTCAGTTTTCCCCATTCTGAGGCCGTAAACGAATTTCTTTCTTCAGATCGTTCTATTAGTTCCTAGTTCTTAAAACGTCTTATTGCCCAATTAGTCCTGCATGGATTCTCCGGCCAACGGTTGATCGGCGATGCCCAGATCTTCGGTCGGAGTTTTGCCTGCGATTTTCATCGTCCTGACGTCTTTCACCTTTCCTCTGATCATCGTCGACTTCCACCTCTTCTTGTCGCCGATCCTCACTTTGGCGCCTTTCACTTTTCCCGCGTCGATCATCAAAAGACCTCCGATTACGCTTCGAACGCCTATCCGAAATCTTTCTTTTGTCGTCCTTTTCAGCCACCTCGTTTTCACTCCCAACCCAGTTTCAAATGCCAGCTCTGTATCATATGTGTTATGGCATAAGCGTAATCGGAACGGGAAGCGTAACAAGTATCTCAAATACTTAACTCAACCAAACGTACGCCAGTTGAATGCTTTACTTCTAGTTAAGCAAAATTAAAACATACTCAAGTAATAAAGTAAAGGAAAGTAATGTCAAGGATGTCTAGTAAAGAAATAAAAATAATTCCGAATGACAAAGAATGCCTAGAATTGCTAAATCCTGTGGATCAGGCGATTGTGAGTCGGGGTTCGACGCGGGCATTTTTATCGACTCCGGTGCCTCGAGAATTGGTCGAGCAAATCTTGAAAGTCGCGGCATGGGCCCCAAGCGGTACCAATATGCAGCCTTGGCAGGTTTACGTGTTGTCAGGCGCAGCTCGCCAAAATCTTTCCGATCGCATTTGCCAAGCTTATTTCTCAGGCGAGGAGGGTCATACTCGGACTTGGAAATATTACCCGGACGATTTTTTCGAGCCGTATAAGGGGCGTCGGCGGGCTTGCGGCATCGGGCTGTATCAGACGATAGGAATCGGGAAGGGGGAAACCGAGAAAATGAAGCAGCAGAGGGCGCGCAACTACAAATTTTTCGATGCCCCAGTCGGGATGATCTACACCATTCATCAAGACTTGGAGATAGGAAGCTGGATGGATCTCGGAATGTTTTTACAGAATGTCATGGTGTCGGCGCGTGGACATGGGCTTCATACCTGTCCGCAAGCGGCCTTCAGCGACTACCACAATATAATTCGCGAACATCTCGATATTCCCGAGGAGCAAATCGTCGTTTGTGGAATGTCGATGGGATATGCTGACCAAGACGCAGTTGTAAACGGCTTTCGGCCAGACCGAGAAGAACTCTCGTCTTACGCGAACTTTAATCATTTCGGGGATTGAGAATGGGCGAAAATGTATTGATTGTTGGGGCTGGCAGTGGCCTTAGCGCGGCTTTTGCTCGAAGGCTCCGTCGGGAAGGGTTTGATATTGCGCTGGCCTCCCGTAACATCGATAAGTTGGATGGCCTGGTAGCCGAAACGGATGCGAAGTGTTTCCCATGTGATTGTAGCGACCCAGGCGCCGTCACCTCCCTTTACGAATGGTTCGACAACGAGTTCGGAGCGCCCAAGTTGGTCCTATTCAATGCCAGCGGTCGTGTGCGTGGCCCAGTCGACGAAATCGATCCGGGTGCAGTGCGCGAGGCCATTTTGACCGCCTGTTTTGGCGGATTTCTTGTGGCACAAGGGGCGGCACGCCGAATGCTGATATCAGGCGAGGGGACAATCTTTCTTACCGGTGCATCTGCGAGCGTGAAGGGATATCCGAATTCGTCGGCATTCGCGATGGGTAAGTTTGGCTTGCGAGGGCTGGCCCAGAGTTTGGCTCGTGAGTTATCGCCCAAAAACATCCATGTCGCGCATTTCGTGATAGATGGCGGCATTTCGAAAGGCGCGGATGACCCGCGCGGTGAAGGGCGAAGGGAAGACGCTTTGCTCGATCCGGATGCAATTGCCGAATCCTATTATCAGGTATTTCGACAACATAGAAGCGCCTGGACCTGGGAAGTCGAGTTGCGACCCTGGGTAGAAAGTTTTTGATTTTTTATTTGGGCGGTCGAAGTTTGCTTTGCAAATGAGATTTGGAAATTCCACCACTACCAAAAACAATTCGATCAGCGTGCCGGTCGTTTTATGTCTGCTTATAAGTGTTTGTTTTTTTGCAGATAATTCGCTCGGGCAAACGCCGCCCAGTCAGTCCCAAATTGCTGGCTATGGTGGGTTGCATCGAGCGGCCCAACACGATGATGCAGCGGAAATTCGAAAACTTGTTGCTGCGGGCGCAAATCTGGAAAAGCGCGATTCAGCCGGTCGAACGGCGCTCCATGTTGCAGCGTTTGCCAGTGCCTACAGGGGAGTTCGCGCATTGGTAGGGGCGGGTGCGGATATTAACGCGCTCGAATCGGATCGGTACGACGTTTTGACCATTGCAGCCGTCGCAAACGATCTGAAGATGGTAAACTTGGCACTCAATTTAGGAGCAAACCCTAAGGCTATCACAAGCCGTTATGACGGCACCGCTTTGATTGCGGCCGCACACCTCGGGCACGCCAGGGTCGTCGATGCACTGATTCGCGCCGGAGCCCCGTTGGACCATGTAAACAACATCGATATGACCGCATTGATTGAGGCGGTGGTACTCGGAAATGGTGGCAAGGCACACCAGGATACGGTTCGCGTATTGGTCGCGGCGGGTGCAGATAAGTCAATACGGGGTGGTCTAGGGTTCACGGCGCTGGAGTTGGCAAAGTCTCGTAAATTCAAAGAGATAATAGAAATTCTTCAGTAAAATTTAGGTCCGGCCGGCGGTTAATTTACAGTCAACGCGTGCGAAACTCGCGCTGGTCGGCGATAACGTGCGATTCAATCTTATCTTTTACCCCCGCTTTGAGGTGTGACTGAATTGCAACGGTATATGACAAGAATTTTGAGAATCCTTGATTTTTCTTGGTTTAGAGTGTTGTGGCGTTTTATTTTCTGGGCTGGAAGTGCTGTCCGCTGTCGGCGTTTTTTAGGCAGTGGGGTAAATGCCGATTTCAGTCGGCGGCGGCGGTTCCTAAATGTTTGAACATTTATCAGTGTGGAGGTTTCACATGTCCAAACTCAATAAGGCTCTGATGGCGACAACAGCCATTGCCTTTGCGGCTGGTCTTGCGATGCCCGCGGCGGCGAAGAAGAAAGATCCTTCGAAGGCGCCTAAGGTTGTGTCCAGCGGCAAGAAGATGAAGCTGAAGCTGTATGGCCAGATCACGCGTTCTGCGTCGATCACGGACAACGGCATTGCGACCGGTTTCACGAACTCTGAAAACGGTAACACTTCGACCCGTATGGGTGTGAAGGCGCAGGGCAAGATCAATAACGATCTAAAGCTCAAGCTTCGTTACGAATGGAACATGCGTTCGGCGCATGAAAATCGTCCGTTATTTAACATCGATGGTCCTTTCGACAACGACTTCGATATCCGTTATGCGGACATCGAGTTCAAGCATAAGCGTTTCGGTACGTTGTTCTTCGGCCGCGGTAATGGCCCGGGTAACAGCTCCTCGCAGACCGACCTTTCCGGTACTTCGACCGGTCAGAAGGGCGGCGGCGAGCACTGGGACTTCCAGAATGCACGTTTTGTCGAGACTTCGGCCTCGGCAGCCGGTGGCGCTCGGGCGACGACCCGCGTCAGCCGTGTGTTCACGAACATGGACGCGACCAGCCGTAACAACCGTATTCGTTATGACTCGCCGAGCATTTACGGCTTCCAGTTCCGTGCTGGTATCGTCGAGCAAGACGGTTACGAGTTCGCGCTTTGGTACAAGGGCAAGGTTGCCGGCATGAAGATCAAGGGTGCCGTTAACTACAGCCACAACAAGCAGGGTGTGTTCCCGGGCGAAGTCCAGGCAGGCACGACCGCTACCGACACCGAGATCGATCTGGTTAACGGCTCGATTTCGATCCAGACCCCTTGGGGTATCGGTGTTAGCGGCGCGGCTGGTTGGAACGACCGCGACAAGAACCCGCGCGTCAACAACGCCGGCGACGGTAAGGACCCGTTCTTCTGGTGGGCAGCGATCTGGTATCGCGCCAAGTTCTTCGAGCTTGGTGAAACCCGCTTTAAGTATGGTTTCTCGACCACAGTCGACAATCAGAACGAAGGCGACGTCGGCCAAGCGCACGGCTTCACCATCGTTCAGCAGATCAAGAGCACAGGCACCGACATGTATGTCGGTTACCGTCATGTCTCGGTTGACCGTGACATCGCCGGTGCGCCTGGTGGCGAGATCGACTTCGAAGACCAGAACCTCTGGGTCATGGGTATCCGGGCCCGCTTCTAGTCCTTCGTAAAAAAAGAATTAGAGTTTGACTTGAAAGCCCCGGAGGTTTCCTCCGGGGCTTTTTTTATCCACTTGCGTCAGGTTAAGGTGACCGAGTTTTCTTCATTATCTCGGTAATGTCGGGGATGTCGCTCAACTGATTTAGCGCGTCATACAATTCCCGTGCTTGTCCTTGTGCGAGGGATCTACGAGCGCAATCGAAAAACTTGCTTTCAACCTCCTCGTCACGCATCGGGTTGTCTGGACCACGAGCAATCATATGTTCGATACGGGCGCGGTGATGGGTACCAGAAGAGGTCGTGATGATTACGGTTCCGCCATATTTGTCAGACCAATTTTGATCCAGGGCTGGGTCTGGAGATGCATGGACTAGGCGCATCAATTCCTGGATCTTCGGTTCTCTAACAGCCGTATCGGTGAAATGATCAAGTCTCGGCCAGCCGTCGGTAAGCGTACGTGCGATGAGATAGTGAATGCTCCATTTGGCGTCAAGAGCCGATTTTGGATTGGGCCGGTTGATATGATCGTGTCGACTTGATTCGGATAACACATCAATTCTTTCAATTTCGGAAGCGGCGAGATTGTGTCGCGATGTCAGGTCACGGACCATTTCGATAAAAGGATGAGTGTGCGCGCCGCTAGGATAAAGTTTTAGGCAAAGGCCCGGGTCCAGAATTTCCGGAGGGTGAAACCAAGCGGCCAAAGCCAAATCGGGTTTGGCAGTATCCGGGCCGAGAAAAACATCGAAAAACCCTTGTTTCTTTTCGAAGGCGGCTTCGTTGGCGCTAAATCCTTCCTCGGCCGCAAAAAGCGCGAAAATAGCATTGCGTCCTGCGTGTCCTGCGTGAAGGGGTTTCGTCATCGTACCAAAATTGGTTCGTAGACCCGAAGCAAGCGAAGCAGCGATCGAGAGAGCCGTTGCTATTTTCGGCGCGTTCATCTTCATCAATGCCGCGCCGGCGGCAACAGCGGCGAAAATACCCAGCGTCGCCGTGCCGTGCCAGCCGATGTCATGATGAGCATAGGTAACCGCACGTCCGATCTTGCCCGCGGTTTCGAATCCGACAAGGTCGGCCTCAAGGATTTGTGTTCCGGAGCTTTTTCGAGATTCTCCGAGCGCGAGCAGGCCCGGCAGAATCGCCACTGATGGGTGACCCATCATATTTTGCGTCATGTCGTCGAAATCGAGTGCATGAGCAGCGGTGCCATTCAGGAGCGTTGCATTTAGCGGATCACAGG